>NZ_CAXUPK020000004.1:0-540116 GCF_964252865.1 Devosia sp. LjRoot3 | reverse complement strand
ACATCCCACAGCGGGAGAACGTCGTCGAGGCAACCGCCTCATATTTCCAAACCCAACCAGAAGCAGTCCTTACCCGGCCTAAACCGGCGTCCTACCCGCCTTGTCAGATTTTGGCGCCAAGCAGTGGGAACAACTAATGTCGTTCGCGTCGTCAGCGCCGCGGTATCTAAGTGAACCAGAGTTCCTTGTCAACACCGCTTTTCAGAATTTCGGTAGAACCGAATTTCTAGGTCACTTAATTGTCGAATTTTTCGTTCGTTTTCAGTGACTTGCTTCCGTGCCCGCCGCCGTTTGGCGCCGCGCTCTTCAGCGATGAGCGGGTTATAGGGGCGACCCGTTTTCCTGTAAACCCCCCTCCATGACAAAAACGACATTTTCCGATTTTGGCGCCTGCCGCTTTGTGGAAAACACGACTGGATCACCAGAGATTTCAGGCGCCTCCGGCCATTTGCGTTTTCGGCAGATTTTTCAGCGCCTTCTCCCCTTTATGGGGACAAGCATGACCCCGAATGAGCCGACCTCCCAAAACTCCGCGCTTTCGCCGCATTTGCGGAAGATATGACGGCCATTGAAATCATTGGCCTCTCTCCTTAGGCTGCGCCCACGCTAAGCCTATATATAGAGAAGAGGCCGGTCGCTTCGGCCCTTAGGGGGAAGACCCATTCAATATCGAAGGACGGCGCGTTGAACGCTGCGCAACGAAATCGCCACGCTTCCCTGCTGCGCGCCAGCGGGTTTGAAGATGGCCCGGCTCTGACAGTTCAGTCGACCGACGGTGAAATCCCGCAGGGTCGCGAGCTGAGCTTTGCCTGGTTGAGCGGCACGGTGATGACCGGCCTGACCTCCGTGCTGCTGATGGGCGCCGCTCTTTATGTCTCCTTCCAGGGACAGGACACCTTTTCGACAGCCTATAGGGCACTGCAGCTCGCCGCCCCGCGGCTCGAGCAACCGTTCGCCACCGACATCACGGCAAAATCCTCGCGCATCCGTCCGGTTGCCGCGACCCGCTCGGATCTCGAAACCATCGAGGCCTCCATCCGCCAGGTGGTCGATGGCCGCGAGATTCTGCGCAACCAGCCCTTCACCCGCCTTCGCGCGACGCTTGCGACCACGGCCACCTCGCTCTCGGCCGATGCGCCCGCCTATGATCCCGTAGCCATTCTCAATGCGACCCAGCCCCTGCAGGCCGTGTCGCTCGATCTCAATGCCGACGTCTATGGCACCGATGTCGATGGCGAAGTCGCGGTGCGCCAGGCCGAGATGCCGGCAAGCTTTATTCCCGCGCGCGCCATCAGCGATGAAGTTGCCGCCGATTTCGTCCGCGGTTCGGCCGAAGCCACCTTTTATACGGAAGACGCGCCCCCGACCCTTGCTTACGCTGCACTCGGCCCCAGCCTTGATGCGCTCGCCAGGGAAAGCACACCCACTTCTCCCAATGGTATTGCCGAAAATGTGACGGTCGTTCCCAAGACGACGCTTGCCGCCAATAACGGCCCTGGCCGCACCGAGCGCTTTCTGACCGTTCGCGAGATCGGCCCGCTATCGGCGACCCTCGTGCGCAATGGCTTTACTGTGGCCCAGGTCTCCATGGTGGAAAGCACCCTGGCCAATCTCATGCCTTCGGGCGGCCTGCCGGCCGGCATTCGCCTGCGCATTCTTTATGGTCCGCTGACCAGCGATACCAACAGCCTCGTGCCCTATCGCATGTCGATCTATCGCCCCGAAGGCATGCAGGGCGATCCGCATATCGCCACCGTCGCCCTCAGCGACAACGGCCAATATGTCGTCGGCCTGCAGCCCGACTGGGTCGACTTCCCAGAGGAAGACATCGAGCAGATCAATGTGGGCAACCTGCC
This sequence comes from Devosia sp. LjRoot3, assembly GCF_964252865.1. NCBI lineage: Bacteria > Pseudomonadati > Pseudomonadota > Alphaproteobacteria > Hyphomicrobiales > Devosiaceae > Devosia > Devosia sp. LjRoot3. Next base: position 538,260 of record NZ_CAXUPK020000004.1, on the reverse strand, counting down.
CACCGTCTATCGCTCGATCTGGGAAACCGGTCGCAAGCACGATCTCGACGACGAGACCATCCAGCGCATCGTCGGCATGTTCGCCTATGATGTCGACATGACCAAGCGCATCTCGGCCGGCGACACCATCGAAATTCTCGAGACCCAGGACACGCCGGACGCCAAGCCCGAACTGCTCTATGTCTCGCTCAATCTTTCGGGCACCAAGCGCCAACTCTACCGTTTCGCTACTGAAGACGGCACCGTCGATTTCTATGACCCCGATGGCGAAACCGGTAAGCGCTTCCTCAATCGCCGTCCGCTCGAAGGCGGCGGCACCCTGCGCTCGCGCTTCGGCTACCGCATCCACCCCATCTTCAAGACGCGAAAACTGCATACCGGCGTCGATCTCGCCGCCCGCTCCGGCACCCCGATCTATGCTGCCGGTGACGGCACGATCCAGTATTATCGCTGGCAGTCCGGCTACGGCAACAAGATCGAGATCCAGCACGTCAACGGCTACGAGACTGCCTATGGCCACCTCTCTCGTTTCGTCGACGGGCTCGGCGTCGGCTCAAAAGTCCGCCAGGGCCAGCTCATCGGCTATGTCGGCTCCACCGGCCAGTCGACCGGCCCGCACCTTCACTTCGAAATCCTCATCAACGGCAATCTCGTCGATCCCCTGAGCGTGAAACTGCCCAAGGACAATGTGCTGGCCCCGCAATATCGCGACGCCTTTGCCCAGGCCATGACCCAGATCGACGACCTGCTCGCACGCGAAGGCGCCCCGACCCAGGTCGCCGCCGCCACGACTCCGTAAGAGCTATTCCGCGCGAGAAACCCAGACGGCAAGCTCATTGCCGCCGGGCTCGCGGAAATGGAAACGCCGCCCGCCGGGAAAATCGAACTGTTCGCGGGTGATCACCCCACCAGCGGCGATCACGCGCTTTTCCGCACCATCGAGGTCTTGTGTCCGCACGATCGCCATGGTCGCCGCAACGCGGCCTTCCGCCTGATCGACGCCGCCGTCAATCCCTGCATTTTCGAGTCCGTCGTAGTCCGGCCCATAGCTGGTGCGGCTCCAGCCAAACGCCGCTTCGAAAAAGGCGCTGCTCTTCGCCCGGTCCGTCGAGGGAAACTCGATGTAGTCGATCTTGTCAGCCATTTTCTCGCGCCTTTCGTTCTTGTTATGTTCTAGTTCGGTCTGGCCAAAAATGCAAGGACCTCACGTCGCCAGATCGGCGCTGATCACAAAACCCGGCAACCCGGCCAGATGCTCGACCAGCACCGCGCGAAAGGCGCGCACATTGGGTGTGTCCTTCAGATGCGCGCGATGCGCGAAGTAAAGCGGCTTTAGCGCCGGCGCGTATCCTGGAAGCACCTCCTCCACCGTACCGGCCTCCAGCCGCTCGCGCATATGAAACAGCGGCGCCTTGGCAAAGCCGATGCCGCTCAGCACCGCATGCAGGGTGAGATCGGGATGCTGGGCGGAAAAGGCCACCGAAACGGGTGCGGATAAAGCTGCCCCGCCATGGACGAGCGCCAAATTATGCTCCTCCGGATCGTCGCGATATTGAATATAGCTCAGGCGCTGCAAATCCTCCGGCCCAGCCGGCCGCCCCACAGAATCGAGATAGGCAGGCGAGGCGACCAGCACGCCCTCCATGGCTCCGATGCGCCGCACGAGCCCCGGCCCATCTCCAGGCCGGCCGCCGCGCACGGCAATATCGACGCCCTCGGCTTCAAGATCGATCACCACGTCGCTGGTGATGACATCGACGCGCAAGCCGGGATGACGCGCCCGCAGCAGGGCAAGCACGGGCCCCATCACAGCCTGCCCGAACAGCATGTTGACGGTGACGCGCAGCTTGCCGGCAACCTGCCCGCGCAGATCCTCCAAGCCCGATTGCATCTCGGCAAGCGAGGCCAGCACACGCAATCCATGCGTATTTACCAGCAGCCCCGCCTCGGTCGGCTGCACGCCATGGCGCGAGCGCACCAACAATTGCTGGCCGAGATCGGCCTCGAGGCCGGCGATTTTCTGGCTGACCGCCGGCTGGCTCACGCCCAGCCGCCGCGCCGCCCCTGTCAGCGATCCGGTTTCAATGGCAAGCGCCAGGCAGCGAAAGGTGAGATCATCCATAATGAACCCTTATGGCAGCTCTAACAGGAGGCCGACTGAATACGCCATTCGCTTATACCCACCTGATGCCCCGTTGTCATCGACACTGGAGGTTCATCATGACGCAACCCGCTCTCTCCCGCCGCAGCCTGCTCGCTTCACTGGCCGCCGCCCCGGTCCTGCTTGCCTTGCCAAGCCTCATCCGCTCGACCGGCGCCGAAGCCGCCGAAGGCGCGCCGGCCAACAAGCAAAGCGCCGTGATCCGCCGCCGTGTCGGCGATATCGAGATTTTTGCCCTGGCCGATGGTTTTGCCACCCTGCCGAGCCAGATCCTGCTCGGCCTTGAGGACGAGGCCGCCCAGGAGGCCGCCCGCATCGCCCACAAGCCACACGACCCGGCGGCGCTCACCATCTCCATCAACACCTATCTGATCCGCTCCGGCGATCGCCTCATCGCCGTTGATACCGGCGCGACATCCGCCATGGCCCCAACCCTCGGCGCCTGGCGCGACAGTCTCGCCGAGGCGGGCATCGCCCCTCAAGAGGTGGACACGCTCTTTCTCACCCATGCCCATGCCGACCATGTCGGCGGCATGACCGATGCGTCGGGCGCGCGCCTATTGCCCAATGCCCAATTGGTGCTCGCCGATGCCGAATGGGCCTTTACCCATGACGACGCGCTCTTTGCTTCGCTCCCGACCGACATTCAGGGCAATTGCCGCTTCTCGCGCGCCCAGCTTGCCCCCTATGCCGAGGGCCGAAAGGAACTGGCCATGGCAAGGGAAACCGAAATCGCCCCCGGCGTCACGGCCCTGCCCATGCCCGGACACACGCCGGGCCATATGGGCCTCCGCCTCGACAGCCAGGGCGAGGTCCTGCTGATCTGGGGCGACGTCGTCCATGCGCCGGCCTATCAGTTCACCCGCCCCGATTGGTCGATCGCCTTCGACGCCGATATCCCCGCCGCCATCGCCACCCGCCAGCGCCTCCTCGATGTGGCAGCGACTGACGATATGATGGTGGCCGGCATGCATCTCGATTTCCCCGCCCTCGGCTTTGTCGAGCGCCACGGCAGTGCCTATCGCTACCTCGCCGCCCCGCCCGATTTCCGCGCCTGAGGCAAACAAAAGGGCGCCGTCACCGGCGCCCTTTCCCAAATCGCTCTTCGCTTATTCGGCGGCTCTGCTTTCGGCATGACCACCGGGCAAAAGCACAATGCCTTCATCGCCGGCATCGACCACCACGCGGTCGCCGTCCGAAACCTTGCCCGACAGAATTTCCTCGGCAAGGCCATCCTGCACTTCGCGCTGGATGACGCGCTTCAGCGGCCGCGCACCATAGGCCGGATCATAGCCCTCATTGGCGAGCCACTCCCGCGCCTTCGGCGTGAGTTCAAGGCTGATGTCGCGATCCCTGAGCAGCTTTTCGAGCCGCCCGAACTGGATGTCGACAATGGACCCCATATGTTCGCGACCCAGGCGATGGAACAGCAGGATCTCGTCGATACGGTTCAAGAATTCCGGCCGGAATGCCGCCTTCACCGCATCGAGCACTTTCCCGCGCACCAGTTCCACCGGCTCGCCATCCTTGAGATCGACCAGGTATTCAGCACCCAGGTTCGAGGTGAGGATGACAACCGTATTGCGGAAATCGACCGTGCGCCCCTGCCCGTCCGTCAGCCGCCCATCATCGAGCACCTGCAAGAGAACATTGAACACATCCGGATGCGCCTTTTCGATCTCGTCGAAAAGCACGACCTGATAGGGCCGACGCCGCACGGCTTCGGTGAGCACGCCGCCTTCGTCATAGCCGACATAGCCCGGAGGCGCGCCGATCAGCCGGGCCACGGAGTGTTTTTCCATGAATTCCGACATATCAAGCCGCACCATGGCGGTTTCATCATCGAAGAGGAACTGCGCCAAAGCCTTGGTCAGCTCGGTCTTGCCCACGCCCGTTGGCCCCAGGAACATGAACGAGCCGATCGGCCGGTTCGGATCCTGCAAGCCGGCGCGCGACCGCCGCACGGCCTTGGCCACCGCCGCCACCGCTTCCGCCTGCCCGATGACCCGAGCGCCAAGCGACGTCTCCATATGAAGGAGCTTTTCGCGCTCACCTTCCATCATCCGGTCGACCGGAATGCCGGTCCAGCGCGACACCACCTGGGCAATGTCGGTCGGTTCCACGGTTTCCTTGGCCATGACCGCGTCGGGCTTGCCGTCGCCATCCGGATCGTCAGCCGCCTTCAGCCGCTTTTCGAGATCGGGAATGACGCCATAGGCCAGCTCACCCGCCTTGGCGAGATCGCCCTGGCGCTGTGCGATTTCGAGCTGGCTGCGTGCCGCATCAAGCTCTTCCTTGAGTTTTGTGGACCCCTGCAGCCTTTCCTTTTCCGCCAGCCATTTTGAAGACAGAACCTGCGCCTGCTCCTCAAGCCCGGAAAGCTCATGCTCCAGCCGGTCTAGCCGAGTCTTCGACCCGTCATCGGTTTCCTTCTTCAGCGCCTCGCGCTCGATCTTCAGCTGCATGATGCGCCGATCAAGCTCGTCCAGCGCCTCAGGTTTTGAATCAACCGCCATGCGCAACCGCGCCGCCGCCTCGTCCATCAGGTCGATGGCCTTGTCGGGCAAAAACCGGTCGGTGATGTAGCGATTGGAAAGCGTCGCCGCACTCACCAGCGCGGAGTCGGCAATGCGAATGCCGTGATGCAGCTCGTACTTTTCCTTCAAGCCACGCAGGATCGAGATCGTGTCTTCCACGGTCGGCTCGGACACAAACACCGGCTGGAAACGCCGCGCCAGCGCCGGGTCCTTTTCGACATGCTTGCGATATTCATCAAGCGTCGTCGCGCCCACGCAGTGCAGCTCACCGCGCGCCAAAGCCGGCTTCAGGAGGTTCGACGCATCCATGGCGCCATCGCTCTTGCCCGCGCCGACCAGCGTGTGCATTTCGTCGATGAACAGAATGATCTGCCCCTCGGCCGAGGTCACTTCGTTGAGCACGCTCTTCAGCCGCTCTTCAAATTCGCCCCGATATTTCGCGCCGGCAATCAGCGCGCCCATATCAAGCGCAAGCAGGCTCTTGTTCTTGAGCGATTCCGGCACGTCGCCATTGACGATGCGAATGGCGAGGCCCTCGGCAATCGCCGTCTTGCCCACACCTGGCTCACCAATAAGCACCGGATTGTTCTTGGTCCGACGGCTCAACACCTGAATGGTACGACGGATTTCCTCGTCGCGCCCGATGACAGGGTCAAGCTTGCCCTCACGCACATCCTGCGTCAGGTCCCGCGCATACTTTTTCAGCGCATCATAGGCATTTTCAGCCGAAGCCGAGTCAGCCGTGCGCCCCTTGCGGATTTCCTCAATGGCCGTATTCAGCCCCTGCGGCGTCACCCCAGCCGAAGCCAGGATCTTGCCCGCATCGGTGTCTTTTTCAACCGTCAGCGCCAGGAGCAGGCGCTCGGCCGTCACATAGCTATCGCCAGCCTTCTGCGCTGCGCTCTCGGCGGTGTCGAAAACACGCGCCAGTTCGCGGCTGAGATAAAGCTGCCCGGCATCGCCAGAAACTTTTGGAATCTTGTTGAGCGCCGCTTCCACGCCGGCCCGCGCCGCCTTGGCGTCGCCACCCGCGCGTTCGATCAGCCCCGAGGCCAGCCCCTGGTCATCATCGAGCAGCACTTTAAGTAGATGGACCGGCGCAAACTGCTGATGGCCCTTGCCCAAAGCTGCCGTCTGCGCGCTCTGGATAAAGCCGCGCGAGCGCTCGGTATATTTTTCGATATTCATTCAACTCTCCTTGTCTCGCTCGCCACCCAGCCCTCGATAGGCACCGGCATGACGACGGAAGCGTCGTGTGCAAAACGCCCGCACCGGGAGTTTGGCAGCAAAAGTGCTGTGCACTTTTGCGGTTCGTCAAACGACCAGCTTAAAGATCGGCGCGCTCCGTCACACGACGATATATGGGGAGGTTTTTGGAACGGGCAATGCCGCGGCGGGGCTAAATCGGATGCGTCCTCCACCAAGCGGATCACTTCTGGTCGTGATCCCGAAAGGCTCCCCACCAGGCGGCGACAACACCTGCGCCCACCATGCCTGGGAGTATGAGCAACCCGACCATTCCGGTTTCCGCTACGACCGTGAGTGGTGAGAATTCTGTCCGATTTGGTTGCAAGAGGAACGACAGAGAGGCCGTGGTGGCGACGGTTATGATCACAGCCTCAAGCACGGAGGCGCGTCGGCGCCACGCGATCAAGAGCGCCGCGACCAATGCCGGGCCAAGACCGATCCAAAAACCAACGAAAAGGTAGAGAAAGAGGAGCGATAGGGCTTCCGGTAGGCCCCCGCTCAGCTGAGCCCCCGGGGAGATGGAGAAGAGAGACGCCCAATAGAGCACAAGCGCCACGGAAGTCGGCCCAGCCAAAGCCGCGGCGACCACAAATCTGCCGCGCCGATAAATGGTTCTCTTGCGCAGTAACCAGTCCATGCGGTGTCCCTCGGCACGAGACTGAGCTTAGTAAATCTGACATTCAGTACAAGGTGTACCGTTCATCACAGGCAATGCTCGTAAAGTTCGTTCCGTGCCTTTTCTAGGCGACCTTCGTCTCCGAAGGCCAGCCAGACCACATAGTCTAGGTTACAGGCAAGATTCATTGGCGACACCGGCGGCACCGACTTCCGGAAGAAGTCCGTGTAACCCTCGCGCCTCCGCTCACACAGGCTATCGTCGCACGAAACGATTATGTCGTCGTTGTCAAAGGACTCAACTGCGTCGTGGTCGTAGCCTGCTTGGATAAGCCGCCCAACGGCCTCTTTCCGGTCTTCACCGAGAGAAAAGACGGCAGGGATCATCGATTGGTTTGGTCCCTCTGCAAAGGTAAAGCGATCGATGGGATTCCAGGCCAACCGAGGCCAAAGCTGGCAATATCCCAAGGCCAAACCCAGAAGCAACACCAGGGTGAGCTTCGTTGCGCCCCTCATTGCGAAAGGCCGCTGGCGCAACGAGTTTTCCAACCCTCTGTCTTCACGTCGAAACCTAATCCCGCAAAAATTCAGTCGCGAACTGAAACACCGCCGGCGCCCCGATGATGTTGTAGTGATTGGTTCCCGGAACCACCGCCAACTGATTGGGAGAGCGCAACGACCCATCGATACCGGCATCCCTCAGTCCCCCGCCGAGCAGTTTATAAAACTCGGCGATATGCTCTGGCCGGACATAGTCAGCATCGGCGAAAACAAGCAGTGTCTGCGCCTTGATACCCTTGATCCCTTCGGACCAATCATGGTCCTGCAAACCGAGCGCGCCGGATTTGCGCATGAGTACCGGCCAATCGACATCCGGATAAAGCTCTGCCAGGGGCGATTGGGCGATGCTGTTGCCGATCGCATCGGCCATGGCAGGCATTTGCTCGAAAGCGGCCCTGACTTCCGGATATTCCCCGCCCCTGGAATATCCGGTCGACACGATCACCAGCTTGTCGAGCATATCGGGATGCCGGATCGCGAATTGCAGCGCGATCTTGCCGCCGAACGAATAGCCCATGACGCTGGCCTTTTCGATGCTGCGATCCCTGAGCACCGCGGCAACATCGTCGGCTGCCTGCTCGATCGACCAGGGCGCGTCACTATCCCGGCTCAGCCCATGCCCACGGGCGTGGATGGCAATCACCTTGAAGGTTTTTGCCATTTCCGCCAGCGGCGCACCAAATACCTGGGAAGGATCCACCCCACCATGCAACATGACCAGGGGTTCGCCCTGTCCATGGATTTCGTAATAGAGCTCGGTTCCCTCAACCGCCGCATATCCGCTCTCGATCGCCTGCGACATGGTATTTTCCCCTCCTGATTGCGCCATGACTTTTGTGGGTGCTGCCAGCAAGACGAGCACCAAAAGCACCCCGATGATTGGTTTGAGCATCGATTCCTCCCTGAGCGCCGAAAACCCCTCGCCAGACCCCGGTTTTAGCCTAGTCCCGTCACTCCTCTATCGCCAGGAAGTCGATGACAGCCTGGGCGAACCGGGGATCGGTATTGATGTTGTAGTGCGTGGCGCTGGGAATGACGGCAAAACGGTTTGGCGTCATGCCTTCGCCGGCCCATCCACCATCAGCCTGGCCACCGCCCAAAAGCTCGAAGAAGTGGGCAGCGTGGCTGATGCGCACGGCGTCATAATCGGCAACGACAACCAGGGTCGGGGTCTTGATCTCCCCGATTTCGGATGACCAGTCATAGTCATTGCCGATAAAGGCGCCCATCTGCTCGAGAAGTTTTGGGAAATTGGCGGGGTCAGGCGCTATCGCCTTATGGGCCTCGTAAAGCGGGGTCTGCATCATGCCCTCGGCCAGATGCGCGCCGATGCCTCGCATGCCTTGGGCATTGTAGTCGTGCCAGCCGGAATAGGCATAAGGCGCCGAGGCGACCACCAGCCGGTCCAGCACTTCGGGATGGTCGATGGCGAGCCGAATGCCGGTGATCCCACCCATGGAATAGCCCACGACATCGGCGCGGTCATGCCCCAGCCATTTGATCAGCTCAGCGACATCGGTCGCGAAAGCTTCAAAACTCATTGGGCGGTCGAAGGGCAAGGTGCGGCCATGCGCCTGGAAATCGACGGCGATCACCTGGTGGTCCCGCGCCAGTTCGGTGAGCACGGGACCGAAATCGTCCATGGTCTGCAGCCCACCATGCAGCAGGACAAGCGGTTCGCCCGCGCCGAAAACGGCATAGGCCAGTTCGATCCCATTGACGGGCGCATAGCCTGACTTGGTCGGGGTGGGCAGGGACATGCCGGCCTCCTGGGCCTGAATGGATGGAATGGCGAAGACGAAGGCTGTCGCCGCAAGAAAACGGGCCAAGGATTTCATCATGGTCATTCCCCTCTGTTGCAGATACCAGGGCGACGAATGACGAGTGGCGTTCTCGACAGCGAAGCCAAACAAACTGTTTCGGCCGGGACGGCCCTCTCGTGCCGCAGCCATGGCCGCATAGATTTAGAGTGGCACGGCGTCCGATTTCGGCGGCATGCCCAAAACGTTGAACGGCAGAACGAGGGGGCCAAGCCGGGCCGGAGCGGCGCGACGCGCTTTGACCGAAGCACCCACCGGCTGTCACCCCGTCGAAGGACGGGAATGTTTGCTTATGCACTTTTCATCTCATCCACCGGGCTGCCCTCGGGCCTGACCCGAGGGCCACTCACCCCCGACACAAGCTAGGCGGCTCCCGCACCGGCCCTCGGATCAAGTCCGGGGGCAGCATTGTGGAGGTGGGGACCTCACAGATGGACCAACCGCTCAAAATACTCTCTCGAAGGACGGGGCCCATGACGGCCCCGGTCCAAAACCGGCAGTGTTCACTTGGAACTTATTCTCGGTGCCGCCCTCGAAAGCCTCACGGCGACACGATGCGTCCAGAGTGCACACGTCCTCTGAAACCGGAGGCAAAACACCCCAAAACAAAAAGGCCGGGCATTTCGCCCGGCCTTTTCTTCAAAATTCTTACTCCGCTGCCGGAGCCGTCCCTGCCGTCAGGAATGCCGGCAATTCGCCGACATCGGGCTGCGGCGCATTGGCCGGATCGACATTGCCTTCCCCGCCAGCCGGACGACGGCGGCGCGGACGACGTTCGCGCGGCTTACGGGCCGGCTGTTCGCCGCCTTCGGCAGCAACCGGCTGGGGCGAGGCTTCGCCACCCTCTGCCGCAACCGGCTCGCCGCTTTCGGCGACCGCGGCCACGACACCGGGCTGTTCATCATTGGCCTCATGGCCATTGTTGACCTGCACCGGCTGGGGCGAGGAGAAGCGCGAGTTCATTTCCGAGACATCGTCATCGAACTCGTTGTCGTCCTGGTTCTGGCCGTCGCGCTGGCCGTTCATGGCCTGCTGGGCGGAAGAGACGATGCGGAAATAGTGTTCTGCGTGCTGGAGATAATTCTCCGCCATCACCGAGTCACCGGACGACTGGGCATCGCGCGCCAGCTGCAGGTATTTTTCGGCGACATGAGCCGCATTGCCACGGACCTTTACGTCCGGACCGTTGCTCTCATAGTTGCGCGACAACGGATTGACGTGCTTGCGTCCACCGTTCCGGCCACGCTGCCGGTTCTTGTTCTGGTTTGGTCTCATCGGGTCGCTTTGTCTAACTCTAGATCGTTAAGCGTCACATCTGGGCGGACCGGACTTTTGGCCGGTCTGGCCCCACATCCCGCGAACTTCGCACAAGGATGGGGTTATACTGGTTTCATGAAGACCGTATGCTTTCGTGCAGCGCCCTCGGAAAAATCCGCCCTTCTCATCCCGCTTCATTCCAAAAGGAACAAGCACGGCCCCTGCCGCAAGATTTGGATATAGGGTGTGGTCGCCGCGGCGCCCATGATGCGCCATTGACAGCAAGATCAAACTAGCGGCTTTCGCCGATCTTGACCAGCACAAAGTATTCTATGCCGGGTTTGTGCTGTTTGACACGCTAGATGTGGTGCGCCGAAACCACACGATCAAGCCCCGCAAGGTCCTTCGTAACGCCGATTCGCGAAAACCCCGCCGCCTCAAAGAGATTCGAGACCACCGCCCCCTGGTCATAACCAATCTCGACCAGCACCTGCCCGCCCGGCTTCAACCAGTGCGCCGCCTCCGCCGCAATGATCCGATAAGGCCCCAACCCATCCGGCCCACCATCGAGTGCCAGCCGCGGATCGAAATCCCTCACCTCAGGCGCAAGCGTTTCTACGATCTCGGACGAAATATAGGGCGGATTGGAAAGGATGAGGTCGAAACCCGACCCATCGGTGCCATCGCCTCCCTCCCCCTTGTGGGGAGGGATCGAGGGTGGGGGTATGAGAGCCCCGAACCAATCGCCTTGCAAAAGGGTAAGTCGATCGCTCACCCCATTCCGCTCAGCATTGCGTCCGGCCATCTCCAGCGCCCGCGGATTGATATCGCTCGCCACCCCGCGCGCATCCGGACGATTGGCCAAAACCGCAATCGGAATGCACCCGGACCCGGTCCCCAGATCAACGAACCGCCCACCCTGAGGCAGCGCCTTCAGCGCAAAGTCGACCAGCAGTTCCGTATCGGGCCGCGGCTCCAGCGTTGCCTCGTTGAGCTCGAATTCGAGCCCATAAAATTCCCTGTGCCCGATGATCCGCGCCACCGATTCACCCGTCAATCGCCTGGTCATCAGCGCGGTGACATCAGATGCTAACAGTCTGCTAACCAACTCGCTCTCGCGCGTCGCCAATTGCAGCGCATCAAAACCGAGCGCATGACCCACCAAGAGCTTCGCGTCCAGCGTCGCCGTCGCAAAGCCACGCTGGCTCAATTCGTCCCGCCAGCGCCGCCAAAGTGCGCCAACGGAAACATCCTCGCTCAGTTGGAACTCTCCATCGCCGCCAGCTGCGCCGCCTGGTTCTCGGTGATCAGCGCCTCGATCAACTCGTCAAGCGCTTCGCCCGCTATCACCTTGTCAAGCTTATATAAAGTCAGGTTGATCCGGTGGTCGGTAACGCGCCCCTGCGGGAAATTATAGGTCCGGATGCGCTCCGAGCGATCCCCCGACCCCACCTGCCCCTTGCGCTCCGCCGAACGGGCACTATCCCGCTCCTCGCGCTGCATTTCATAGAGCCGGGCCCGCAACACCACCATGGCCTGCGCCCGGTTCTGGTGCTGCGACTTCAGCGCCGAGGTGACGACAATCCCGGTCGGCAAATGGGTGATGCGAACCGCCGAGTCGGTGGTGTTGACGTGCTGTCCACCAGCACCCGAAGCACGCATCGTATCGATGCGGATATCTTCGTTTTTGATATCAATATCAATGTCTTCGACCTCGGGCAGCACCGCCACCGTCGCCGCCGAAGTGTGGATGCGCCCTGAGCCCTCGGTCGCCGGCACGCGCTGCACGCGGTGCACGCCGGACTCATATTTCATCCGCGCATAAACGCCCTTGCCCGACACATTGGCGATGACTTCCTTATAGCCACCCATTTCGCCAGGGCTCTCTTCCATCAGCGTGACCTTCCAGCCGCGCAGAGAGGCATAGCGCTCATACATGCGGAAGAGATCGCCCGCGAACAAAGCCGCCTCGTCCCCGCCTGTGCCGCCGCGGATTTCAAGGATGATCGACTTTTCGTCGGCCTCATCCTTGGGCAGCAGCATGACGCGGATCGATTGGGTAAGAAGCTCAATCTTTTCATCGAGTTCTTCGATTTCCGCTGCGGCCATTTCGGCCATGTCCTTGTCCGGCCCCTTGGCGAGAGACTCGGCTTCGGCACGGTCGCGCTGCGCCTTCTGATAGGCATTGATCTCGCCCACGATGGGGCTGAGATCGGAATGCTCCTTGGAGAGTTTTGCCAGCTCGTCCGGGCTCGCGCCGCCGGAAAGGGCAGCTTCGATATATTGGAAACGGGTGGCAAGCGCGTCGAGCTTGTCCTCAGGCAAAGCGGGCATTCTGGGTCTTTCCGGAGCTATCGGGGCTCTGGATAATCGCCATCCCCGCCAATCGCAAGCAGAACTAGGGCTCTTACCATTCGGCCCAGGCCGAGACGAAAACGTCCACTATCGAGAACCGGAGCGCAGCGTACATCAGTACGTGAGCACCGGAAGCGCAGAAAGTGGGCGTTTGCAGGCCGGCATCGGCCGAATGGCGACGGCCCTAGCCCATTGGCAGGTTCTGCTTCTCCACCCATTCCTTGAGGAGATCGCGGATGGCAACGCCATCGGCGCCGACGCTCAGCGCCGCCGCAACCGAATCCTGGATCGGCTTGAGGTCGACATTGAGCACCAATTCCTTGATCGGCCCGATCGAAGCCGGCCCCATGGAAAGCCGCGTCATGCCGATCGCCATCAGCGCCAGCGCCTCCATCGGCTTGCCCGCCAGTTCGCCACACATGGTCACCGGCTTGTTGTGCCGGCGTGCCGCATCAACGACCAGCCGCATGGCGCGCAACCGCGGCAAGGCGATGGCGTCATAATTCTTGGAGACACGCGGATTGGCCCGGTCGGCAGCCGTCAGAAACTGCACGAGATCGTTCGAACCGATGGAAACGAAATCGGCCTCCGGCATGATCTGGTCGAGCTCGAAGAGAAGCGATGGCACTTCCACCATGGCGCCCAGCTCAAGCCGCGACGGCACAGGCTCACCCGCGCGACGCAGGCGTTCCATTTCCTTGGCGACCACGAGCTTGGTCTGACGGAACTCAAAAGTCTCCGTCACCATGGGCACGAGAATCTTGAGCGGCCGTCCCTTGGCCGCCATCAGCAGGGCGCGGACCTGGGTCCGCAACAGGCCCGGCCGGTCTAGGCCAAGACGGATCGAGCGATAGCCCATGGCCGGATTTTCTTCCGCCATGGAGCGCAGGTAAGGCACGACCTTGTCGCCGCCGATGTCGAGCAGGCGAAACACGATGGGGCGTTCACCGGCAATCGCCATGGCTTCGGCGTAAAGATCGACCTGTTCCTGCAATCGCGGCAGCTTGCTCGCTATCATGAACTGCAGCTCGGTTCGGAAAAGCCCAACCCCCTTGGCGCCCGTATCGTCGAGCATGGGCAGGTCAGCCACGAGCCCCGAATTGTGCAGCAGCGTGATGTCGATGCCGTCCTTGGTCACGCTCGGCTTGTTCTTGAGCGCGGCATAATGTGCCCGGCGCTTGGCGGAAACGCGAACCTTGTCGACATAGGTCTGTTCGACATCAGGCGTCGGCCGCAGATGCACCTGCCCCGCGGGACCATCGATGATGATGTCATCACCGCTTTCGCACATCGAGACGATCGAATCGGCCTGCCCCACCGCCACAAGCCCGAGCGAACGGGCAACAATGGCAACGTGCGCCGTCGCCCCGCCCTCTTCGAGCACAAGGCCGCGCAGCTTCTTGCGGTCATATTCGAGCAGTTCCGCCGGCCCCATATTGCGGGCGACGAGAATGGCATTCTCCGGCAATTCGCGATGCGCAGGCTGGCTCGTATTGGTCAGCACGCGCAAGAGACGGTTGGCGAGATCGTCGAGATCATGCAGCCGATCGCGGATATAGGGATCGGTCTGGCGCAGCATGCGGGCCCGGGTATCGTTCTGCACGCGCTCCACCGCCGCCTCGGCCGAAAGCCCATTGTCGATCGCCTCGGTCAGCCGGTTCACCCAGCCCCGGTCATTGGCGAACATGCGATAGGTTTCCAGAATCTCGCGATGGTCGGAACTGGGCTGCATATCGCCATGGTCAAGCATGGCGTCGATCGAGACGCGCATGCTGGCCAGGGCCTTGTCGAGCCGCGCCTTTTCCGCCTCGGTATCGTCGGCGATGAAGTTGACGACCACGACGCGCGGATCGTGCAGCACCACGGTGCCGAGCGCGATGCCGTCGGTAAAGCTAACGCCGTTGAACATGCGGGGACGCCTGAGATCGATATCGGACCCCGGCTTGATCAGATTGTCGAAATCCGAGGTCGCGATCATCTCGGCGAGGATTGTGGCCGTAGTCAGCATGGCCTCGGTTTCATCCTCGCCATAGTGGCGACGCTCGGCATTCTGGACCACCAGAACCCCCAGGGTTTGCCCGGCTCTGAGGACCGGCACGCCGAGGAATGAATTATATTTGTCCTCGCCCGTTTCGGGGCGATAGGCAAAGCCGGGATGGCTTGGTGCGTCGTCGAGGCTGAGGGGTTCGGCCTCCGAGGCGATGAGGCCGACAAGGCCCTCGCCAAGACGCAGCGTGGTCATGTGGACCGATTCGGCCTTGAGGCCTCTGGTGGCGAAAAGTTCGAGCGCGCCGTCATCGCGCAGCACGTAGAACGAGCACACATCGGCCCGCATATTGTCGGCAATCAGGCCCACGATCTTGTCGAGCCGCGCCTGCGAAGCCAGAGGCTCCGCCATGGTTTCGCGCAATTGCCGCAGCAGCACCCGTGGGCCGCCTATGGTCGTGACCATCCCGTTATCGGCGGCCCCGCCGAGCCGCCCCCCTTGATCGGACGCGGCTCCTTTCCCCTCGAAACGAGATCAGGCGTCCTTCTTGTCCAAACCGTAATAGGTGTGCAGCGCGCGAACCGCAAGCTCAGCATATTCTTCATCGATCAGGACCGAGGTCTTGATTTCCGAAGTGGTGATCAGCTGGATATTGATGCCCTTGTCGGCCAGCGCCTTGAACATCGAGCTCGCAACGCCCGCATGGCTTCGCATGCCCACACCCACGACCGAGACCTTCGCCCCGCCCTTGGAGCCGGACAGGCGGGCATATTCGAACTTGCCGCCATTGTTTTCGAGCGCCTTGACCGCCTTGTCATATTCGCTGTCGGGCACGGTAAAGGTGATGTCGGTGGTCGCGCCATCATCGGCAATGTTCTGCACGATCATGTCGACGATGATGCCTTCGTCGGCCAGCTGGCCGAAAATGGCGGCGGCAACGCCGGGCTTGTCCTTGACGTCGCGCAGGGTGATCTTGGCCTCGGCCTTGGCGAGCGTCACGCCCGAAACGATCTGCTTTTCCATGATCTCATCCTCATCGCAAACGAGCGTGCCGGGGACACCGGGCTTTCCATCGGGCGCAATCTGGGGCGCATTGGGGTCATCAAAACTGGAGCGCACCAGGAGGCGCACCTTGTGGGCCATGGCCATCTCAACCGAGCGGATCATCAGCACCTTGGCGCCGAGCGAGGCCATCTCAAGCATTTCCTCGAAGGAAATCTTGGTCATGCGCTGCGCCTTGGGCACGATACGCGGGTCCGTCGTGTAAACGCCGTCCACATCGGTATAGATGTCGCACCGATCAGCGCCCACGGCAGCGGCAACAGCCACGGCCGACGTATCCGAACCACCGCGACCCAGCGTCGTCACCCGGCCATGGGGCGAAATGCCCTGGAAGCCGGTGATGACAGGCACCCAGCCATCCGTGAGGCGCTTGTTGAGTTCGGTCGGATCGATCTCGGTGATGCGCGCCGCGCCATGAGAATCGTCGGTATGGATCGGCACCTGCCAGCCGGCGAACGAGCGCGACTGGATACCCATTTCGCTCAGGACAATCGCCATGAGGCCGGCAGTGACCTGTTCGCCCGAAGCGACCACGGCGTCATATTCGCGCGCGTCGTGGAATTTGCTGGCCTCGTTGACCCAGCCAACCAGTTCATTGGTTTTGCCCGACATGGCGGAAACGACGACGGCGACTTCATTGCCGGCTTCGACTTCGCGCTTCACATGCAGAGCGGAATGGCGGATGCGTTCGATATTGGCCATCGAAGTGCCACCGAACTTGACGACGATACGGGCCACGTTCTTCCCCGACTAGGGCGCTGCCAGCAAAGTGGTCTCACTTTGCGGTCGGCAGCGCGACAATCCAAAGCAGCTTTGCCGAACCCGGCGGTACGCTTCATTAGCGCGGGGAAATGCCACAAAGCCGCGCCGGGATCAACTGGGATCGCACTCAGCGTCACCTGTGATCGCGCCCCTGCGTCACCCCGCGCCTTGAACCGCCCCCGCAAGCTGGGCCATATGAGCATCACAAGGAGCACGCAATGTCCCAGACCACGATCAACGATGCCGAGATCGCCAAATTCACGGCCATGGCCGAGGAATGGTGGGACCCCAAGGGCAAGTTCAAGCCGCTCCACAAATTCAACCCGGTGCGCCTGAGTTACATCCGCGACAATCTGGTTCTGCATTTCGGCCGCGACCCATCGGTCATGCGCCCCCTCGAAGGGCTGAAGATCGTCGATATCGGCTGTGGCGGGGGCCTTCTTTGCGAACCCCTTACCCGGCTTGGCGCCACCGTGACCGGTGTCGATGCTGCCGAGCGCAATATCAGCATCGCCAGGATCCACGCGGATAAGTCGGGGCTCGATATCGATTATCGCGTGACTACCTCCGAGGCGCTGGTCGAGGCAGGCGAAAAATACGATGTCGTGCTCAATATGGAAGTGGTGGAGCATGTCGACAATGTGCCGCTCTATATGAAGAGCTGCGCCGACCTCGTCGCGCCGGGCGGGTTGATGTTCACCGCCACGCTCAACCGCACCGCCCGCGCCTATGCCCTCGCCATTCTCGGGGCCGAATATGTGCTGCGCTGGCTGCCCAGGGGCACGCATGACTGGAAGAAGTTTCTTACGCCCGACGAAATCCGCAGCCTGCTCAGGCGCAATGGGTTGAAAGTGACCGACGGCAAGGGCGTTACTTTCAATCCCATAGCCGACGAATGGCGCCTCTCCTCCGATATGGCAGTCAACTACATGCTGCTCGCGGAGCGCCCCGCCGCCTGATCCTCATTTTCCGCGCTTGAGCCATTCGGCGCGTTCTTCCGCGGAAAAATGCTCGATGGCGTAGCGCAGCGCGACGCGCGGCATGGTGTCGGCATGCCGATCGAGAAAGGCGCGCAATCGCTCCGGCGCCGTGCGCTCGGTTTCGCGCAGCACGCCGCCAACCACCTTGTTGATCAGATCCTGAGGATCGTGAACGAGGATTTCGGCGATGGCAAAGACATCGTCGAGATCGCCCTTTCGGGCAAAGGCCATGGTCGCGAACATGGCCGTGCGCCGCTCCCAGAGATTTTTGGAGCCGGCCAGGGTGTAGAGCACCGAACGATCCCGGTCGCGCAGCCAGACGCCGACGATCTGCGGCGCGCCGAGATCGACCAGGTCCCAATTGTTGATCCGGTCATGACGGCGCAGATAAAGCGCGGCCAATTCGCCGCGCCGCTCCGGCGCGGTTTTCTTGAGGCCAAATTGCTTGGCCATGATCGAAACGGCGCCAGCGCGTGCTTCGTGGATATCGCTTTCGAGCAGCTTTTCGATCTCATCGAGCGGCATCAGCACATGCTCTTTGGCAAGTGTGAAGACGGTGCCCATGCGCACGCCGATAAAGCGGTCGCCTTCGCCGTAGTCGCCTTTGCCGGATTTGAAATAGCGCGCGATCTTGGCCAGTTCATCGTCAGACTGGTTCGCCCAAAGCGCGGCAAGGAATGCCTCGGCGGTCAGCGTGGTTTGCGTCATGGATGCTCCCCCTGAGACTGTTTTAGGCGATGGTGCTCCGAAACAATAGGCACCCACCGCGCCTTCCCTCGCCCCTTGCGGGAGAGGGACTGACTTTTCGCGTCCAGCGAAAAGTCAGGGTGAGGGGTTCTCTCCGCAGAGGAGCCTGTGACGAAGTCCCATACCCCTCTCGACGTCATTGCCGGGCCCGTCCCGGCAATCCATCTCCCCTCCCTCCATCACCGCGTCATTCCCGCGAAAGCGGGAATTTCCCTGCCCCAAAACAGAGATCCCCGCTTTCGCGGGGATGACACCGTGGTTGGAGGTGGACAAAGGTTATCCATCTTATCCCCGTCCCCAATTATGCCCTCATACTGCCCCCATCCAACCTCGCACGGACGGTCTGCAGACGACAGTAGCGAGGGGGCCCGGCAGGGGATCGTCTCCCATGCACGTTCGGGGCTGGCCGCTTGCGACGAGCGATCAAAAGTCGCCGATAGTTCCCGCCCGAAAAGAGGGCACTCCGGAGCGGTATCCGCTTCATCTATCAAAACACTTCGAAGCGAATGCCGCTCCGGGGTCCGTCCATCTTCCCAACGCGATGGCACATCGTCGTCCGGCCTCCCTGCCCATCAACCGTACCGTACGGTACGGTACGGAAAATCCTTGAAGCTGCCCTGGAATGGGTCTAAAGAAAAGGGAACTCCGGCCCCACCGGCGACAACGTATTGAGGAAACCGCCATGCCTGTCTATCGCTCCCGCACAACCACTCATGGCCGCAACATGGCCGGCGCGCGTGGCCTGTGGCGCGCTACCGGCATGAAGGACGGCGATTTCGGCAAGCCCATTATCGCAGTGGTCAACTCCTTCACCCAGTTCGTGCCCGGTCACGTCCATTTGAAGGATCTCGGCCAGCTCGTTGCCCGTGAAATCGAGGCAGCCGGTGGCGTTGCCAAGGAATTCAACACCATCGCTGTGGACGATGGCATCGCCATGGGTCACGACGGCATGCTCTATTCGCTGCCGAGCCGCGACATCATCGCCGACAGCGTCGAATACATGGTCAACGCGCATACCGCCGACGCCATGGTCTGCATTTCCAATTGCGACAAGATCACGCCCGGCATGCTGAACGCTGCCATGCGCCTCAACATCCCGGTGGTCTTCGTTTCCGGCGGCCCGATGGAAGCCGGCAAGGCCATCGTCAAGGGCAAGCTGCAGGCACTCGACCTCGTCGATGCCATGGTGATGGCTGCCGACGACCACTATACCGACGAGGAAGTGCAGGCCGTCGAAGAGGCCGCCTGCCCCACCTGCGGCTCCTGCTCGGGCATGTTCACCGCCAATTCGATGAACTGCCTCACCGAAGCCCTGGGCCTGTCGCTGCCGGGCAATGGCTCAACGCTCGCGACCCACTCGGACCGCAAGCGCCTGTTCCAGGAAGCCGGTCACCTGATCGTCGACCTCGCCCGCCGCTATTATGAGCAGGACGACGAAACCGTCCTGCCGCGCTCCATTGCGACGAAGCAAGCGTTTGAAAACGCCATGGCGCTCGATATCGCCATGGGCGGCTCGACCAATACCGTGCTGCACATTCTGGCTGCCGCTCATGAAGGCGGCGTCGACTTCACTATGGACGATATCGACGCCCTATCCCGTCGCGTTCCCGTGCTCTCAAAGGTCGCGCCGGCCAAGAACGACGTGCACATGGAAGACGTCCACCGCGCCGGCGGCATTTTTGCAATTTTGGGTCAGCTCGATCGCGGCGGCCTGATCAACCGCAAGGAGCCGACGGTTCACGCGGCGACCATGGGCGATGCCATCGACAAGTGGGACATCTCTCGCACCAATTCCGAGAGCGTGCGCAACTTCTACATGGCCGCTCCCGGCGGCGTGCGCACCACGGAAGCCTTCTCCCAGTCCAACCGCTGGACCGATCTCGACACCGACCGCACCAATGGCGTTATCCGCTCGCCGGAAAACCCCTTCTCCAAGGACGGCGGCCTCGCCGTCTTGAAGGGCAATATCGCGCTCGACGGCTGCATCGTGAAGACGGCGGGCGTCGATGAATCGATCCTGAAATTCACCGGCCCGGCCCGCGTGTTCGAAAGCCAGGATTCGACCGTCAAGGCGATCCTCTCCAACGAGATCAAGCCCGGCGACGTGCTGGTCATCCGCTATGAAGGCCCCAAGGGCGGCCCCGGCATGCAGGAAATGCTCTACCCCACGAGCTACCTGAAATCGAAGGGTCTTGGAAAAGCCTGCGCCCTCCTCACCGACGGCCGCTTCTCGGGCGGCACCTCTGGCCTTTCCATCGGCCACGCTTCGCCTGAAGCGGCCGAGGGCGGCGCCATTGGTCTGGTGCGTGAAGGCGACATCATCGAGATCGACATCCCCAACCGCACTGTCAACGTGCTGGTTTCGGACGCCGAAATGGCCAGCCGCCGCGCCGAACAGGACAAGCTCGGCTGGAAGCCGGCCCACCCGCGCAAGCGCAAGGTAACCACCGCCCTCAAGGCCTATGCCGCGCTGGTGACCTCGGCCGCCAAGGGCGCCGTGCGCGACACCAAGGCCATCGACAAGCTCTGGAACTAAGGCGCGAGGCCGATACGACGGCCTGTGAATTTGCGACAAGAGCGTGACAAGCACGAAGAGCGGTGCTAAAGCCCCGCTCAGCCACTCAGCGGTCTGCCAAGACAGCTGAACTGGTCAGGCCCGATAGCGGGGATTCCACCCTCCCTATTGGGCCGACCCTAACCTCCCCCAAAATCACTGACAGGCCTTGCGTCTCTCCGGATAGAGCAGGAATACCGTATCATCGGTTTCGCTGAGATCGATGACGTCGACTGCGCTTTCCGCCCATAGGCCCAGCTGCGCATCGACATCGAGCCGGACGCCATCTCCGCGAGCTGTGACGCTGAAAGCGCCGCCATCCCCCTCGACGCCACACCGGCTATCATTGCAGATGGCAACGCCCTCGTAGTCGCGCCCATTGCGCGTCGAGAAACCGAATTTCAATGTCAGCTCGCCCGCCGGGTCCTGCCAATCGTCGTGATGGCTGAGATAGAAAGTCTCGACCATCTGCCGCGGATGATCGCGCAGATGCGCCTCATCGTACTTTCGCGCATAGCAATCGCCGGGATCGCCGAGATAGGGATCGAGGACACTCGCCGCCTGCAAGGGCGCGGCGGACAATAAAGTCAAAACGGCACCAGTCAGAAGCTTCTTCACACGACCCTCCCACAGGCTCTGTGGCGCCAAGGTTGCCCCGCTGGTGGATCTGGTCAAGCCCGGCGTTTGCACTGGCCGAACGCTGCGTTCGCTGGCGGCGATTGCGGAACACGCATCCGTGTCGTTTCCCAGGCTCAAGGCCATGCTAGCCAAGCGCAAAAGCCCGGAGAGAGCCATGACGATCACCCGCCGCCACCTTCTGCGTCTTGCCGGCGCTGCCACCGCCACGGCGGCCCTCACAGGCGCCCTGCGGGCCGAAGGCGGCAGCTTTTCCATCCTTCCCGAATATGACGGGCTTTTTGCTACTTCGACGCCGCTCCACGTGCGCGACGTGACCCTGCGGGTGCGCGATCCCGAACTGATGACGCGCTTCTATTCGGAGATTTTGGGCCTCTCGGTGCTGGAAAGCACGGCGGAGACGACGCGGCTTGGCGTCGACGGCATTACCCTCGTCACCTTCGAGCACCGCCCCGATGCGCCGGTGGAGCCACCCAGCGAAGCAGGCCTCTATCACACCGCCTTCCTGATGCCATCGCGGGCCGAATTGGCGCGTTGGCTGGTGCATACGGCCATGGCGCAATACCAGTTTTCCGGCTTTGCGGATCATCGCGTCAGCGAAGCTGTCTATCTCGATGATCCCGAGGGCAATGGCATTGAGGTCTATGCGGATCGCGCGCCAGAACTCTGGAGCTGGAACGGCGATACGGTCATCATGGGTACCGAGGCTATCGATTTCGACGGCCTCCTCGCCCTGACCGATACCGAGAATGACACCTTTGCCGGTGCCCCGAGCGGCATGCGCATCGGCCATATCCACCTGCGTGCCGGCAATATCGAGGACGCCCGCGCCTTCTATGCGGCCGCGCTCGGGCTCGAGATCACCAGCGGTCGGGCAGATGCGGTGTTTCTGTCTTCCGGGCGCTACCACCACCATGTCGCGCTCAACACCTGGCAGAGCGCCGGGGCGGGCCAGCGCAATCCGGAAGCCACGGGCCTTGCCGGCTTCAATCTCCTCGCCTCCGACCAATCGGTGCTGGAGGCGGCCAAGGCACGCCTGTCGGCCGCTGGTATCGAGATGAACAAAGGGGCCGAAAACCTCTCAGTTTCCGACCCCTGGGGTACTGGCCTTGGCATCGTGCTGGCCGCTTAGCGGCCGGCGATCCCGTCCAGCGTCGCAAAATCCTCGTCGCTGAGGTTTACCGCCGCAGCGGCGACATTGTCTTCGAGATGTTTCACCTTGCCGGTGCCCGGAATGGGCAGCATGACCGGCGAGCGCTTGAGGAGCCAGGCAAGCGCGATCTGGCTGCCCGAGGCATTGTGCTTCTGGAGGATCGCCTTGGCGTCGTCATGGCCTTCGACGAGATCGCCGCCGGCCAGCGGGAACCACGGAATGAAGCCGATGCCGTTCTGCTCGCAATAGTCGAGCACGGCTTCGCTCTTGCGATTGGCAAAATTGTAGAGGTTCTGGACGGTAGCGACCTTGAAGTATTTTTGGGCTTCCTCGATGTCGGCGACGCTGACTTCGGAAAGGCCGACGTGACGAACAAGGCCCTCCTTCTGCATGGCGGCGATGACTTCGAACTGATCGGCGCGCGGCGTCTTGGCGTCGATGCGGTGCAACTGCCAGAGATCGAGGCGTTCGAGCTTCAGGCGGCGAAGGCTGGTCATCACGCCCTGGCGCAGGAATTCGGGACGGCCAACCTGATGCCATTCATCGGGACCGGTGCGAGTGAGGCCGCTCTTGGTGGCGACGATCGTGCCCTGCGAATAGGGCGCCAGGGCCTCGGCGATGAGATCTTCGCTGATATAGGGACCGTAGCTTTCGGCGGTGTCAATGAAATCGACATTGAGTTCCGGCAGCCGCTTCAGCACGCGGATGGCTTCTTCGTGATCTTCCGGCGGCCCCCAGATGCCCTTGCCGGTGATGCGCATAGCACCAAAGCCGAGGCGGTTGACCTTGAGGTCTCCGCCGATAGCAAAGCTGCCCGACAGGCTTGCGTCGAGTTTGGTCATCTCAATCACTCCATAGATGGGTGCAAAAGGCAGCGGCCTGCATACAGGCGACGACCCCACACATAGGATTTTGAATTTCAGCCCTCGAGGATACCGAGCTCTGCCCGCAATTTCTTGGTCAGCCCCTTGGCCACCAGAGCATGCGAGCGCCCGATATAGGCGAGAAGATCACCGGCACTGAGGGGCGAGCCCACAGTCACCGAAACCCATTGGCGCTTGGCGAAATAGGCAGCCTGCTCGACGCCTTCAAGGGCTGTCAGGATATCAAAGCTGTCTTCGCCGCATTTAAACACCAAACGCAGCGGCGCTGCGTCGGAAAGGAGACAAAAAACCTTGCCGCCGACCTTGGCGACACGCGCATCCCACTGATCGACAAGGGTTATGCCCGGAAGGGCGGCCAAAGCCTTGTCGTATTGGGAGCGGTCGTAGAGGTTCAATTATGTTCCTCGGGAACATCGGGCAGCGGCAGGAAATCGACGCCGTCGTCGAGGAGCGCCGCAACTTCGTCGCGCGTCGCTTCGCCATAAATGCCGCGCGCTTCGACTTCCTCGAAATGGATTTTCCGCGCCTCTTCGGCAAAGCGGTCGCCGACATAGTCGGCCTCGGTCGTCACCTTGTTCCGGTATTCGCGCAGCATCTCGCGAAACTTCTTGGCGTCGGGATGGGCGGCGGAGAGGGGCACGCGGTCGTTGTCGGTGCGCGCCACGGCGGGGGCCATCGGTGCCTTTTCGACATGGGCTTCGCCGCAGACGGCGCAGGTGACAATGCCGCGGGCCTGCTGCTCGTCATAGGCGGCAGCGCTTTTGAACCAGGCGTCGTAGCGATGCCCGTTCGAACACTGGAGTGCGTACTGGATCACGTTTTTGTCGTTTCTTGTCCGGCGCTAAGAAGCGCGCCTTTCTCCTAGCATATAGGAGCCGGGCTCATCCGTGCAAACCGGGCTTGGCGAAATCGCGCGCATTGGCCAGCGCCGGAATGCGCTGCCGCGCTTCCACGACCGCCTGCGGATCAATTTCGGCCACCAGCACGCCCGGCTCGTCGTGGTCGAGCTCGGCAATGACCTTGCCCCATGGATCAATGATGAGCGAGTGGCCATAGGTCGACCGCCCATTGGCATGGGTGCCACCCTGTGCTGCGGCGATGACATAGGAGCCGGTTTCGATAGCCCGGGCGCGCAGCAGAACGTGCCAATGCGCCTGGCCCGTCGGCACGGTGAATGCCGCCGGCACGGCGATCAGGTTGGCGCCGGCATTGGCAAGTGTGTTGTAGAGTTTTGGAAAACGCATGTCGTAGCAGATGGAAAAACCCAGGGTGAATGGGCCTAGCGGCGCGGTGACAGCGTCTTCGCCTCCCTTATAGGTCGCGCTTTCGCGATAGGCATTGAGCCCGGCAATGTCGGCATCGAAGAGATGGATCTTGTCATAGGTCGCGATCCTCTCGCCCGTCGGCGCGAACAGCACCGAGCGATTGGCAAAACGCCCGTCTTCGAGCGGGATGGGCAGCGAGCCGATATGGACGTGAATGCCCAGCCGCTTTGCCAGCTCAGCCACCTTGGCAAGCTGAGGGTGCCCTTCGAAAGGGGCGGCCACCGAGCGCAGCTGATCCCGGTTTTCCGGAAAGATCATCGTCACTTCCGGGGTGAGGGCATAATCGACGCCCTGCGCCGCCGCCTCGGTAAGGAGCGGTTCGAGCGCAGCAAGATTGGCTTCCGGATCAAGGCCCGAACGCATCTGGATGGCGGCGATTTTCATTCTTTGGAACCTGGAAGGATTTTACTGAGCCAGCAGGGGATCGAGTCCGCCGGCGCGGTCGAGAGCCGACATGTCGTCATAGCCGCCGACATGGGTTTCGCCGATAAAAATCTGCGGCACGGTGCGGCGGCCATTGGCGCGGTGCGTCATGGCCTCGCGCAGTGCCGGATCGAGCACGGTGATTTCGGTGAAATCGACGCCCTTGTCCTCGAGCAGTGCCTTGGCGGCGTGGCAATAGGGGCAGGTCGGGGTCGTGTAGATTTCAACTATGGCCATGGATCTGGGGCTCCAAAAATCAGGTTCGGTCTTATATGGGCACTTCTTCGCCGCTGACAACGCGGGCGAAGGTCAGAACTTCAACTTCGCTCGCCCCACTGCGCAATAAGACACGCGTGACGGCCTTTGCGGTCGCTCCGGTCGTAAAGACGTCGTCCACCAGCACCACGCGCCGCCCCCGAATGCGTACTAGGGCGTCGGGATGAGCCGAGAATGCGCCCTGCACGTTGCGGGCGCGGCCATCGCCCGAGAGCCCGATTTGCGAACGGGTCTTTTTGTGCCGTCTTACGAGGGACGGATCGACATCGAGACCGAGTTGGCGGCCGAGCGCCTTTGCGAGGAGGTAAGACTGGTTGTAGCGGCGAAAACGCAACCGGCTCGGGTGCAGCGGTACGGGCACGAGCAGCGGCCGCGCGCTCCAGAAGTCGTGGCCGGCGCCCGCCATCAACCGAGCGCAAAACTGGGCCAGTTCGATCCGGTCGCCATATTTGAGCCGTGTCACCAGCGCCTGCGCCACCTCGCCATAGCGCACGGCGGCACGCGCACGGGCAAAGGGCGGCGGATCGGCCAAAGCCTCCGCACTGAGCGCGTCAGGGCCCAGCGGCACCTCGAAGGGCAGGCCGAGCACCGGGCAAAGCGGCGCCGTGATCGGCACAAGCCCGGCAAAGCACTTGGAGCAAAGGCCAACACCCTCGGCGATGGGTGTGCCACAGGCGGCGCAGGCGGGCGGGTAGAGTTGGTCAAGCAGCGCCAGGGCAAGGCGCAGCGGGCCCTGCAGCAGAAGGCCCCCAAAACCCCCGCCTTTGACTTCGCGCGCCCCGCTCTCCATAAGGACCATAGTGCTTCAAGGCCGCTGCATCGGCCAGTTCTTTTGAGAAGTTTCGGTTTTGTCCCAGCCGCCCCGCCTGTTTGATCCCACCCAGCTCGCCAGCAATCTGAGGCGACGCCCATCGCGCGAGAATTTCGTGCGCGATCTGGTGTTTGACGATCTCGCAGACAGGCTTGGCGCACACATGCGCAATTTCGCCGACGCAGTGCTGATTGCCCCCGATGTCGACCTGTTGCCCCAAGAGGTTGCCACCGCATCGGGCACGGTCAGCTTCCACAAGGTGGAAGCCTTTGCCGGCGACGACGACTTTCCGGACCTGCCTGACGGCGATTTCGATCTCATCGTCTCCCTGCTCCATCTCCAGGCCGTGAATGACGTGCCCGGCCATATGGCCCGCCTGCGCGCCCGGCTGCGACCCGATGGCCTGTTGCTGGTCGCGATGATCGGCGGCGAAAGCCTTTCGGAACTGCGGGAGGCCTTTTTGGCCGCCGATCTTGCCGTTGCCGGCGGCGCCTCCGCTCGCGTCGCACCCATGGCGCAGGTACGCGATGCGGGAGCCCTGCTGCAGCGCGCCGGCTTTGCCCTGCCGGTGGCCGATGTCGAAACCCATCGCGTCCGCTATGCCAATGCCTTTGCGCTGATGGCGGAGTTGAAAGCCCTCGGAGCGGCCAATCCCCTGACCGACCGGCCCCGGCGCTTTGCGACCAAGAACCTGCTCACGCAGGCGGCGGCGGCCTACCAGGAAGCCTCTGCCGATGACGATGGTCGCGTGCGGGCGACGCTGGAAGTGATCTGGCTCGCCGGCTGGGTGCCGCATGAGAGTCAACAGAAACCATTGCGACCGGGCAGCGCCAAGGTCAGCCTCGGCGATGTTCTGAAGAAGGGCTAAGTATGCTCGATCTTGCCGGCCATATCGCCATTATTTCGGGATCGCCCGGCTCGGGCAAAACCACTGTCGCCGACGCCCTGGCGCATCTGCCGGGCGTGCCAAAAGTGCATGTCCACTCAGACGATTTTTGGGGCAATATCAAGCACGGCCATATCCCGCCGTGGTTGCCCGAATCGGACGATCAGAACCGCATGGTCATGCAGATCGCCGCCGATGTCTCCGGCAGCTATGCGCGCCACGGCTATCTTGTTGCGCTTGATGGCGTTGTGCGCCCCTGGTGGCTGCCGGCCTTCGAGGCGCTCGGCCTGCCGCTCCACTACCTGGTCCTGCGTCCGCCGGTCGAAGAAGCCATTGCCCGCTGTACGGCGCGGGGTGGTGATAGCCTCACCGACCCCGCCGTAGTTACCGATCTCCACGGCCAGTTCGCCGATCTCGGCGCCTATGCCGACCATGTGCTCGACACCTCCGGGCTCGACCGCGCCGAGACCCTCCACGCTGTCATTGCCGCGCTCGAAAGCGGAGCCTATCGTCTCAACTGAAAGGGAGGGACGAAAATGAAAGAATGCAAAGTTATCCGGGGCAGCCTGAGCTTTCACGGCAAGCAGGGCATGGACTATTTTTCCGGCATTTCGGCCGAGAGCGCCGGCTCGACCGGCATTTGCCTGCACATGCTGGTGCTGCCGCCCGGCGGCAAGGCCAAGCCGCATTTTCACGAGAACCACGAAACGGCGATCTACCAGCTCGAAGGCTCGACCTCGTTCTATCACGGGCCCAATCTCGAATTTCTGGATGAGGTCCACCAGGGCGACTATGTCTATATCCCGGCCGGCGTACCGCATCAGCCGTTCAACCCGACGGACAGTATCGCCCGCGCCCTGATCGCACGCACCGATCCCAATGAGCAGGAAAGCGTTGTGCTGCTGCCCGAAAGCGTCAGCCGGCTTTGAGGTGATGTCTGCGCCCGCGTACCGGCAGAACCGGCGCAGCATGGGCCGCTTACGGAAAATTATCCAAGATTGGGTATTGGGAAAACCAAGGCCCGAAGGGCTTTTGGGGGGAGATGTGTTTCACTCGGGTCCGCAGGAGCGGACACAGGAGCCCTATGTCCCTCAAGCATATGCCCATTCTCCAGAAATTCCTGCTCACCATCGTGGTCATGGCCGCTGCTGCCGTGATTCTCGGCACGGTGAGCTGGCGCGAGATCACCAGTCTCAAGGACACCATGCTGACCGTCGGCGCCAAGGAAGAGGCGGCGCGCGAGGCCATGGACCTGCGCATGGACATCATCGCCATTTCGCGCATGACCTATCAGTTGGCCATGGCGCCGGAACGCTCGGCAGACTTTGTCGCTGAAGCTGCCCGCCGCAGCGAAGAAATGCTCGGCCGCTTCCCCAAGATTGAAGCCGCGGCCGACGCCGAAGAGCGCCGCCTGCTCGAAGAAATCAAACCGGTCATGACTGAATATTTTGGCAAGATCGATGCCATGCTGGCAGTGACCCCGAGCGGCGATATCATCCGCATTCGTGCAGCGCTCGATGAAGCGCTGGCAGCCCAGAAGGTCGTGACCGACACCGTAAAACTCTACAGCACCTATTCGGGTGAACTGATGGGGTCCATGCGCGCCGAGGCGGAAGCCCGCGCCAACACCGCGCTCGTCGTCGTCGTGGCGACCGCTGCGGCGGGCATTCTGCTTGGCCTCGTCCTCTCCATCCTGATCGGCCGTCGCGCCATCGTTGCGCCAGTCCGCGCCCTCACTGACAAGATGGCCCTCCTCGCTGACGGCCAGCTCGACATCAGCATCGAGGAAGCCGGCCGCCGCGACGAAATCGGCAATATGGGTCGCGCCGTCGAAATCTTCCGCGAAAATGCCCGCCAGATCGCTGCGCTCAGCGCCGAGGAAACCGAGCGCGCCCGCGCCCTCGTCACCCGCGCCGAAGTCATGGATCGCATGGCGACCGAAGTGCACACGGTGGTGGAAGCCGCCAGCCGCGGCGACTTCACCTACCGCGTCTCCGGCAATTTCGGCGACGAAGGCCTCAATGCCATCGCATCGAGCCTCAATGGCCTCGTGGAAACCGTCGATCGCGGCCTCAATGAGAGTGGCGAAGTGCTGTCGGCTCTCGCCGATGCAAACCTCAACAAGCGCGTTGAGGGCCACTATCAAGGCGCCTTCGCCCGCCTCAAGACCAATACCAATGCCGTGGGTGATCGCCTGACCGAAATCGTCGGCCGCCTGCGCAACACCTCGCGGGCTCTGAAAACCGCGACGGGCGAAATCCTCTCCGGCACCAATGATCTTGCCGAGCGCACCACCCGCCAGGCCGCGACGATCGAAGAGACATCGGCTGCCATGGAGCAGCTTGCCTCGACGGTGCAGCAGAATGCCGAACGCGCCCATGAGGCCAGCAAGGCTTCCGGCGCCCTG
The DNA here is from genome assembly GCF_964252865.1 of Devosia sp. LjRoot3. Lineage (NCBI taxonomy): Bacteria > Pseudomonadati > Pseudomonadota > Alphaproteobacteria > Hyphomicrobiales > Devosiaceae > Devosia > Devosia sp. LjRoot3. Next base: position 508,813 of record NZ_CAXUPK020000004.1, on the reverse strand, counting down.
ACCACTGCCGCCGAAGAGGGTGGCGCGGTGATGAGCGACACCACGGCTGCGATGGAACGCATCTCGGCCTCTTCGGCCAGCATTTCCAACATCATTGGGCTGATTGACGATATCGCCTTCCAGACCAACCTTCTCGCGCTCAACGCCTCGGTGGAGGCCGCACGTGCCGGGGAAGCCGGCAAGGGTTTTGCCGTGGTCGCCGTCGAGGTCCGCCGCCTCGCCCAGTCGACCGCCGAAGCCTCGCGTGACGTCAAACAACTGGTCGAGCAGAGCGGCCGGGAAGTCGCCAGCGGTTCGCAGCTCGTCATCGAAGCGGCCAAGAAGCTCAACATGATGCTCGACATGGCCCGCTCCAGCAATTCGCTGATGGACGGCATTGCCCGCGACAGCCGCGAACAGGCTTCCGCCATCGACGAAGTCGCTGTCGCCGTGCGGCAGATGGACGAGATGACCCAACATAATGCTGCATTGGTGGAAGAGACCAATGCGGCCATCGAGCAGACCGAAGGCCAGGCCAGCGAACTCGACAGCGTGGTTGAGATTTTCAGGCTCGATGGAGGGTCTGTGGCAAAGCCGGCTGCGCGTGCCAAGCCGGTCGCCGCCAAGCCGATCGCAACCCGCTACCTATCGCAGGGCAATGCGGCGATTTCGGAAGATTGGAGCGAGTTTTAGGACCCCCAAAGGCCCCCTCACCCGCCGGCTATGCCGTCGACCTCTCCCCCCAGGGAGAGGTGGGAGCGTGCCAATGTCGCGGAGCGACACCTCTCCCTTTGGGGGAGAGGTCGGCCCGCAGGGCCGGGTGAGGGGGCCTTCCACAAACCGCACCCCAAAAACAAAAAAGGCCGGCATTGCTGCCGGCCTTTTGCATTCACGCTGGAAAAAACCGCTTACGCAGCTTCCTCGTCGCTTTCCGATTCAGCGGCATCCGCCTTGGTGCGCTTCGGGCTCTTGGCGAGCTGCTTTTCGATCAGCTGCACTGCCTCGGTCAGCGTCAGCTTGTTGACGGCGCTGATTTCGCGGCTCATGCGGTCCATGGCCTGCTCGAAGAGCTGGCGTTCGGAATAGGACTGCTCGGGCTGATCGTCGGAGCGGTAGAGATCGCGCACGACTTCGGAAATGGCGATCAGGTCGCCCGAGTTGATCTTTGCTTCATATTCCTGGGCGCGGCGCGACCACATGGTGCGCTTGACGCGAGCACGGCCCGTAACGGTTTCGAGGGCCTTCTTGACTTCGTCTTCTTCGGCCAGCTTGCGCATGCCGACGGACTTGATCTTGGCAACGGGAACGCGAAGGGTCAGCTTGTCTTGCTCGAAGCTGATCACGAACAGTTCGAGAGTGAGGCCTGCGACCTCCTGCTCTTCGATGTTGACGATCAGACCGACGCCATGGGCCGGATAGACGACGTACTCACCCGTCTTGAAACCGAGCCGCTGCTGAGACTTCTTGGCTACCATATGCTGGAACTCCTTGTTGACGCCCCAGAATGGCCAGTTCCTTGCGGGAAGGACTGTCCATCCAAACTACTTCGCCCGCTTCAACGGGCCCTTTTACAGTACGAACACCCACGGTCTTCGGTTCCGCTTTGTTCCGAAGCGCCATGCAACAGGGAATGTTGTGTCAAAAAAATCGTGCCTTGCGGCACGGTCTGGGTGAAGGGCTGAACTGCATTTACAAAGACCATAGCACAAAAATTCAGCAAAATCAAAAGGAACGAATCGCCTCCGCGACTCGTCCCTTCCACGTCCTCGTCTGCCCGTGACAGAGCGATGACAAATCCTTGCTAATGCTTAACTTCTCGGCACCAGTAGAAGCGCCGGAGCCATCAGTCACCTTCGCCGGGCTCTTCGGAGAAGTACTTTTCGAGCTTGCCGGTCTCGCCATCACGCTCTTTTGCCTCAGGCAGGGCATCGCGGCGCTCGGTCAGATTGGGCCATGCGGCAGCATATTTGCGGTTGAGTTCGAGCCAGTTGTCGAGACCGCTCTCGGTGTCGGGCCGGATGGCCTCGGCCGGACATTCCGGCTCGCAGACGCCGCAATCGATGCATTCATCGGGATGAATGACCAACATGTTCTCGCCTTCGTAGAAACAGTCCACCGGACAGACTTCCACGCAGTCCGTATATTTGCAGGCGATGCAATTATCAGTGACGATATAGGTCATAGAGAGGGCAGTCCTTGGCGTGCGCCGCGGCTTGGGGGCTGGCGCGGCGGCAGTCTCAACGCGTTTGGTGCTAAACTCTTTTCAGTTTTCGGGCAAGGCGGTAGCGCGGGACGGATTGGCGCAGAATCAGGCTGTGCTGAAATTGTGTGCCTGCCGAACGGCACAACGGTTTCGGAACAAGGGCCGACGCCCTAGTCGTCCTCGCCCCTCAGCGCATCTGTTTCCCGCCGCTCCTTCTTCGTCGGCCTGCCGGCGCCGGCAGAGCGCTCGGCAATGGCCGCCTCATAGGGCGAACGCGCGGCCTTGGGCAGAGCAGGCGGCGAAATGTCTTCGTAAAGCCCCTGAGCTTCGCTGGCGGGCCCGCGCCGCGTCCCAGCATCAAGGATGCGCCAGACCAGGATCCGGCCATGCAGCGACATGGTCAGCACGTCGCCCGCGCCCACCTTGTGGTCTGTACGGTCCGTCCGTTCGGAATTGACCCTGATGGCACCGGTTTCGATGAGTTTTTGCGCCAGGGTGCGCGATTTGACGGCGCGCGAGAAGAACAGGAACCGGTCGAGCCGCTCTTTGCGAAGCGTTTCGCCCGGCCCTGTCAAATCCTACTCCGTCTTGCCGCGCAGGGCGGCAAGGGCAGCGAAGGGGCTATCGGGATCGAAGGCCACCTTGCGTTCTTCACGCGGCGGACGGCGATCGCCACGGTCCGGACGCTCGTTCTTGTGGTCCGGACGCGGACGGTCCTCATTGCGCGGCCGCGTATTGGCCGGCCGGCCATTGCCAGCGGGACGCGCGGCGGCGGCTTCACCTTCGGGACGGCGTGGTCCCTTGGGACGCGAGCGATCCGGACGGGCACGGCCTTCGGTCTTGGCTTCGCCACCCTCGGCATTGTCGCGACGGCGATTTTCCGAACGGCGGTTTCCGTGGTGATTGTTCTCGTTGTGGCGACGACCACCCGGGAACCAGATTTCGTCGAATTCCGGCTCGGCTGGCGCTGCAGGCTCGGCAGCCTTGGCCTCATCGACAACACCCTCGGCGGCAACCGGGGCTTCCGTTACGACGGCCGCTTCGGCAACGGCGTCGATGGCCGGTGCGTCTTCGGCCGGAGCATCGACCTCTGCAGGACTGTCAGCCAGGACCGTATCGAGTGCCGGCGCTTCCGCGCTGGCTTCCGCGGCGGGGGCCGCCACCTTGGGCGTGCGACGCACGCGATAGCCAAGGGAGGAAAGAATCGAGGCGAAATCTTCGCCCGAGCAACCAAGCAGACTCGTCATTTCCACGGTAACGCGGAAGCCATTGCCCTCGGCGGCACCGGCCGGCGGCTCACCCTGGAAACGGGTGGGGTCGATGGCGATCAGCGGGCGGATAATGTCGGCGAGGCGTTCCAAAATATCGACGCGGACGGCACGCTTGCCGGCGACCTTGAAGCCGGCGATCTCATAAAGACGCGGATCGACTTCCGGATCGACGAGGAACGAGGTGCGGCCCGAGAGCACGATATGCGGAATATCGGTCACGCCCGGCTGGCGAATGCCGCCATTGCGGAGCGCAAACAGAATAAGCGCCAGTTCGCGCGGCGCGGGCTTCAGGGAAAGCGGCAGATAGATGTGATAGGCGCCGAACTTGATGCCCAGCTTGCGCATCTTGCCGCGCACGTCCTGGTCGAGGTTCTTGACCTCGTCCGAAACCTGGCCGCGTGGCAGAAGGCCCAGATGTTCAAACAGCTGGAAGGCGATGCCGCGAGCGGGCCCCTCGACATCAGCCGGGGCTTCGAGCGCCATGACCTGTTCGAGCGTCGTATTGATGTGGTGGCGCAGCCAGAGCGCCAGACGATCCTGCACGCGTTCGAGATCGACGCCGGTCAGCGATTCGTCGGCGAGGATGATGATGCGCGGCCGATAGAGGCTGTCGCCTTCGGCAAGTTCGGCAACCACATCGCCGCGCCAACGCAGACGACCATCGGTTGCGAGAACAAATTCCTCATTGGGCGCGCCGGCAAGGCGATCGGCGCGATTGCGGATCTCCGGCGCCACGACCTGGTCCGCTGCAGTGCGGGTGCCCTTGGCGTCTAGCTCTCCATCGGAGCGCGCCAGGGTGAAGCGGAAGCCTTCGAGCGTGCCGAGAAGGTGGCCTTCCAGCCTTACTTCGCCGCGCTCATTGATCTCGGGAGATACCATACGTTTGTCTTTCAGGTGGCGGAGCAGCACGCTGGTGCGCCGGTCGACGAATCTCTGGGTGAGACGCTCATGGAGGGCATCACTCAGGCGATCTTCAATCTCACGGGTCTTTTCGCGCCAATAGTGTGGGTCTGCAAGCCAGTTTTTGCGGTTGGCGACGAAGGTCCAGGTCCGGATCTGACGGATCCGGTGACTGAGCGTTTCAATGTCACCTTCGGCATTGTCGCAAAAGCGAACCTGCTCGGCAATCCAATCAGCGTTGACCGATACATTTTGCCTCAAATCCGAAAAGATCCGGGTGACGATCTCGCCATGCGCCGCCGGCGATATCCCCTGGTAGTCGGGAATCTGGCAGCATTCCCAGAGCAGTTTGACCGCTTCGTGGCCGCGCGCCATGCCCGCCGCCTCATTTCGCGATAAAAATTCGAGCGCCAATTGGTCGGTCGCAATGGGCACCCGGGTCAAAGTCCTGTCTTCGGGCGACTTTTCAAGGCTCGAGCGCAGCCGGTCGATGGACGAAAAATCCAGCACGGAATTGCGCCACTGCAACACTTTGACCGGCTCGAAATCGTGCGTTTCGAGCTGCACAACGAGTTCTTCGTCAAAGCCCTCTGTGCCGCCGGTGACCCCAAAGCTGCCATTACGCTTGTGCCGCCCGGCGCGTCCGGCGATCTGGCCGATCTCGGCGGGGGTCAGTGGCCGGCTCTGGTGACCATCAAATTTGGTGTCGTCGGCAAAGGCGACGTGATGAATATCGAGATTGAGCCCCATGCCGATGGCATCGGTGGCAACGAGAAAATCGACATCGCCATTCTGGTAGAGTTCGACCTGCGCATTGCGGGTGCGGGGCGAAAGCGCGCCCATGACCACGGCCGCCCCGCCGCGCTCGCGCCGGATCAGTTCGGCAATGGCGTAAACCTGCCGGGCCGAGAAGGCGACGATGGCACTGCGACTCGGCTGCCGCGAAATCTTCTTCGAGCCGGCATAGGTGAGCTGGGAAAAGCGCGGCCGCTCGATGATCTCGGCATGGGGCAAAAGTTTGCGGATGACATTGGCCATCGTGCCCGAGCCGAGCAGCAGGGTTTCGTGAAAACCGCGGGCTTTCAGAATGCGATCAGTAAACACATGCCCGCGGTCGAAATCGGTCGCGGTCTGGATCTCGTCGACCGCCACGCAATCGACATGGATATCCATGGGCATGGCTTCCACCGTCGCCACCCAATAACGCGGCTTTGGCGGCACGATGCGCTCTTCGCCCGTCACCAGCGCCACGGCCTGCTCGCCGACGCGCTCGACGACGCGCGCATAGACTTCGCGCGCCAAAAGCCGAAGCGGCAGGCCAATCATCCCCGTAGGATGGGCCAGCATGCGCTCGATGGCGTAATGGGTCTTGCCGGTATTGGTCGGCCCCAAAATGGCCTTGACCGACTGGGAGGAGAAAGAAGTCATCGCCCCTCTATTTAGGGTGCCGAGCCTGCCATGGCGAGGGGCGAGAACATTTGTCCCATGAAAGCACGCCTTTTTGTGACACTGCCCGCTCCTCTTAAGATTTGGAACGGAAAAAGAACGAACAGGGACAGAATCGGTTGCGACTCATGAATCCCGGTTTGTTCTCATCCACATGTCGTGGGTGCGAGCTCGCTCAACACACAAGACGACTGAAGGCTTTGCGAGACCGGCCAGTTTTGGTCTGTTCTCCCGTTCACATTGCTTACCAAGCCGCTAATTTCTTGAAGAATCAGCTCTTTTTGAAGGAGTGCCTAACGCGGAGTGGCGCAAGATTTCCGCCGCATTAATTTCTTGCTGCCCGGTTTGGCGGGGTTTGGCGATGCAAAATTATCAATTCTCTCGTTGACGTGCCGGACTGGTACGAAGGCTCGGCGAAAAAACTGCGATTTTGCTGAGACAGACAGCCCAGCACCAGAGAATACCGCTTTGAAACAGTTTTGGTGACCTGGGGACCGCCGGATTAACCTCTGGCCCAAAACCGGAACGAACAGGGTGGGAATCACGACCGCCCCCTAAATCCTGCTTTGTTCTCCACGATAGATAGGCATCCCGACCCCACGCCCGCACTAGGCGGTCGCGGATCGTCCCAAATCGGCTGAAAACGCATTCACAAGCATAAACAAGGGCTTAAAAACCACGTCCAACGCGGCTTTCCTGCCGACCTGTTACCGAAACAAAAAAGGACGCCGCAGCGCCCTTAATTTCGAAATCCCGGAAATCCGGGACATAAAAATGCAAAGTTGAGAAAAAAGCCTTTGACCGTATCGGCTTGGGACAGCGGGTCAGAACTCGGCTTTGGTCAGCACCATGGAGAGATCGCCCATGGAAGTGCCAAGAAGCACGCGATAGGGAATGAAGTAGCCACTGTCGCCCAGCGGCATATACCAGACGAGGATGCGGCTCTCGTCGGCGAGGTAATTGGTGATCTCGTTGTTTTCGTAGTGACCGGAAATCGGCTCGTAAGCAATCGAGCAGAGAACAACCGGCCCCTGATAGCCGGTGCGCGGCGAGGTGGCGTTGTCGTCGCTGACAAAGCTCATATCGAGGTTGAAGCGCTCGACGCCGGTGAAGATGCGCATGCGGCGATCGCACAGGCCCTTGTCGAGCGCATTGCCCTTGAGGACGAATGCCGAGACGAAGTCGCCCACCCCTGCGAGATGGCTGCGCTCGATCGGTATGCGGTCGTAATCGCTGACCGGCGGCTCGACCTTGAAGGATGAGACATTCTGGCCGGCATAGCCGACGTCGACGGTAAAACGCTCGCCATTGGCCCTGGTTTCGAGCGCAAAGCTTTCCGAACGGAGCGTCCCGCCTGATGATCTGCCCTTGGCGGTGACATTGGCCGTGCCGCTGGCCACCACCGCTCCCAGCCCGGCCACATTGGCCTTGACGCCCAGCGTATAGGAACTGCCGTCGTCATCGAGGTCGATATGCATCATGGCGACATTGATGCCGCCGAGTGTGAGCACATAGCTGGCTGTCGCATCGACCGGCGCGGCTTGCGCCTGGGAGAGGCCAAGAAGAAGGGCGGAGGCAGCAAGGCTGGTTCGGATCAAGATAGTGTCTCGTCTCGTGCGGCATAGGCCCCAAAGGGGCGCGCTCGCGAATCACCGATAAAGGTTCAAGGTGCCGCCCTCTTATGGTACTGGCAAGGCACTCGCGGGTGTTTGAGGCCCGCGCAGCTTGACGGATGGGGCCGTTTTCTCTAAGACGCCCGCAGATTTCATCACAATCGAGGCCCGTAGCGGGATTTCCCGCCACGCAGGACCTTTACACAAATAGGATATCTACTATGGCACGTCGCTGCGAACTGACCGGTAAGGGCGTTTTGGTGGGCAACACCGTTTCGCACGCTCTCAACCGTCACCGTCGTCGTTTTCTCCCGAACCTGATCAACGTTACCCTGATCTCCGACGCTCTGCAGCGTCCGATCAAGCTGCGCATTTCTGCTGCAGCTCTGCGTTCGGTCGAGCACCGCGGCGGCCTCGATGCCTTCCTGATCAAGCAGGATGATGCCGACCTGTCCCCAGTCGCCCTGGGCATCAAGAAGGAAGTGCGCGCCGCCCTCGCCGGCTAATCGCGCTTCTGCTAGAATTTGAGCCGCGCGTGCCCATGGCCGCGCGGCTTTTGCTTTTTATGTAAGTCTCATTCCCGCACCGGTCTCCTGCCGGCCAGCGGACAAAAGAGGTGCATTCTGATGCTGTCTCGTTTCCTGGCGGCCGTGGCCGCCATGGTCGTGGTCGTTGCCGCGTCCAATATCCTGGTGCTCTATCCCTTTCAGGTTCAGCTCGGCTCGGTCAATCTCGCCGACCTCCTGACCTGGGGCGCCTTCACCTTCCCCTTCGCCTTCCTCATCACCGACCTCACCAATCGCTACGATGGCCCGCGCAATGCGCGCCGCGTCGTGCTGGTCGGCTTTCTGGTCGGTTTGGCGGTGTCGTTCTACCTCAGCTTCAATCCCCTGCCCTGGAATGCCGGTGGCACACCTGCAACGACCCAGCGCATCGCGCTTGCCTCGGCGGCAGCCTTCGTCACCGGCCAATTGCTCGATATCAGCATCTTCTCGCGCCTGCGTGCATCGCGAGCCTGGTTCCTACCGCCGCTGCTGGCCTCGCTCTTTGGCTCCATGATCGACACGGCGATTTTCTTCTCCGTGGCCTTCGCGCCCGCCCTGGCCGGCATTGATGCGCTCTTCGGCCTTCAGGACGGCTCCCTGGCCTTCCCGGCACCGTTCCTCGGCGTTGGCCCGGAAGTCCCGCTTTGGACCTCGCTTGCCGCCGGTGATTTCCTCGTAAAATTCCTGGCCGCTTTGGTGCTGCTGGCGCCGTACCGCGCGCTGATGGGCAAGTTCAAGCCGCTGCCGCCACTGAGAAGCACGACGCTTGCCTAGCAGGTGACGCGGATCTCGGCAAAACCGGTGGTGGCTTCGTCACCGCCGGAGGTGACCGCGATCATGCAGGCCGTTCCCGGCAATGGCACGGTTCCGCCCGAGGGGACGGTGGTGCCGTCGGTCAGCGAAATATAGCCATTGTTGACATTCATCACTTCGATTGTCGTCTCGGTGCCGCACACGGGGTAGGAATCCCCCGCGGCAACGAGCAGCCGCATGCCCGAGGGCAGGCAATCGCCATCGCTCTCGCTCGAAACGGCTGGACCGGCGAGCGAAGGCGTCGTTTGCGGTGCTGTTTCGGCCGCCGCCGCAACACCACGCCAGTTCTGTTCGAGAATCGCGAGGCGGCTTTCGAGTGCCGAAAGGGCTTCCGTATTCGGCGCTTCGGTGGAAGTGGCCGCGGCCGGCGTGGCAGCCGCGCTCCGCTGAACATAGAGATCAAGGCTCAGGCGCAACTGGGCAATCTCGGTCGATACCCGCACCATTTCCCGGCGCATGTCCGTATAGATCCAGGCACTGGCCGCGAGCGAACCGAGACCAATGATCGAGGCGCAGACGCTGAAGATCAGGCTTTTCTTGAGGCGGCGCCGCCGGGGCCGCCGGCGCGCGGTGAGAACGGAAGACTCGATATCTCCCACCAGGACGTCGGGGGCTTCCCCAACGCTCTTGCTCTCCGGCGACGGCTTTTCGCTCGGCTTTTCGTCCACGCCGCTTAGCTCCTCGTTCACTCGGATTCCGCTCCGAGGTCACATCAAACTGGGGCCGAACTAAGGACCAGTACTATTGCGCAGGCGTTGCAGCGACGGCCGCGGCCTGCTGCTGATTGCCCGTAATCATATTGCCGATGCCCGAAAAGAAGCCCGACACAGCCTCGCTTCGTTCCTTGAGCACCGCTTCATTGGCCGCCTGACGCTCGATCCCGGCGGCTACGTCGGAGAGCGCCTTGGCGTCGGCAACCTTGCGGGCTTCGACTTCGGCATTCTGGTAGGTCGCAGGGCACGGCCCCATGGCATCAAGGCCCGACGAAGTCGGATTGAAGATATAGCGCTGCTCGCACACATCCCAGGCCGGCGGCGTCTTGGTCAGATCAAAATAGTCATAACCTTCCTTGATGTTCTTCCAGAAGTCGATGTGCTGGTTCTGCGCGTTCTGCACCAGGCTCGACGTGGTCATACGGAAGGGGAAGATCTGGACCTGGAAGCTGGGATTGCCGCCCTTGAAACTTTCGCGGGCAAGGGCATAGATCTCGGCAATGCCGGCATCGGTCATGGCATAGCAGCCGACCGACTTGCAGTCGCCATGCACCATCAGGTTCGAACCCGAGCGCCCATGGGCACGGTCGAACTTGTTCGGAAAGCCCGTATTGAAGGCGAGGTAATAATTCGACTTCGGGTTCATCAGGCCTGGCGTGATCGTATAAAACCCTTCCGGGCTCTGATAATCGCCTTCCCTGAATTTCGGGCCGAGATCGCCGGAATAGGAGCAGATCTCGTAGGTCTTGAACATCTTGTACTGGCCCGAGCTCGTACGCTTCCACACCTCGAGCTGCTCTTCGCGCTTGAAGATGCGCACGACCATGCCCTCGGCCGGCGAAGACCCCATGTCATGGAGCGCCTTCACCGTGGCCGCAGCCAGGGGGATGTTGTGCCTGTTATCGCCGCCCTTGACGAAATTAGAACAGGCGGCGAGCCCGAACCCCAGCCACAGGATGATGACGACAGCTGCGATGCGATGAAAGAGATTGGCAGTCACGTACAGGGCCCGAAAAATCCGCCCCGGGGGGCAATGGTTAGCGCAGCATGACTAGGCTGGGTGAAGGAAGCCTTATCACGCCGCCCACAGAGCCGAAAAGCTCCCCACTTTCACGCAATAGTGTGGATGCCGGAAGCTGGCATTGACCCGATGACAGATGCCGTCAAACCGGCTAGAAAACCCGCAGTGGCCGGAAGGCGGCCCGCAGCTCGCGCCTGATTTCAGGCATGGTAAACGCCTTCCTCTTGCGACACGCGCTTTCCCTTTCCTTTCGGGCGACGCCGTCGGCAATGCGAGCGCTGACCCGACGTTTCGCCCTTGTGGAGACGGAACCATGCGCGATTTTCGCGATGCAAAAGCCATGGCCAAGGCACTAAAGCTGGCCCTCGAACAGGACGGCACCGAGATTGCCCATACACGGGCGCTCGAGATCGTGGCCAGCCAGTTCGATTTTCCGAGCTGGAACGTGCTCTCAAGCAAGATCGAGAAAGCCGAAGGGACGCCCGCCATTGCCTTCGAACAGGCCGTGCCGATCGTGCGCATCTTCGACCTCGCCAAAACCCAGGAATTCTATTTCGACTTCTTGGGCTTCTCGCTCGACTGGGAGCACCGCTATGGCGAGAATTTTCCGGTCTATATGCAGGTCTCCCGGGCCGGACTGCGGCTGCACCTTTCCGAACATGCCGGCGACGCGACGCCCGGCGGCAATATGTGCGTCTACATGAAAGGCATCCGCGCCTTCCATGCCGAGCTGATCGGCAAGAACTATCGCTACATGAAGCCGGGACTGGAGAAGAGCGATGACCGGCTGGAAGTGACCGTTACCGATCCCTTCAACAACCATATCCGCTTCATGGAAATCGTGGGGTACTAATCCCAGGAGAAGTATCCACCGTCATGGCGGGAACCATGACGGTGGATGAGAGCTTCAGGTGCTCGCTGCCTTGGCATTGGCCTCAGCCACCAGTTCGTCGGGAATATCGTCGAAACTGGCATAGTTCATGTTGTAGAGGCGCGAATAGAGCCCGCCCAACTCCATGAGCTGGTCGTGGTTGCCCTCTTCGATCTTTTCGCCGCTCTGCAGCACGATGATCCGATCCGCCCCACGAATGGTGGCGAGGCGGTGTGCGATAACGAGGCCCGTCCGGCCCTTGAGCAGGATTTCGAGGGCCTTCTGGATCTGCCGCTCGGTGTAGGAGTCGATGTTCGCTGTAGCTTCATCGAGCACCAGGATCTTTGCGTCGGCAACGAGTGCACGAGCAAAACTGAGAAGCTGGCGCTGGCCCAGCGACAGGTTGGAGCCACGCTGTTCCAGCCGGCTGTCGTAGCCGCCCGGCAGGCGCTCGATGAATTCATGCGCGCCAACCGCCTTGGCCGCCGCAATGACATCTTCGCGGGTCGCCGAAGCCTTGTTGTACTTGATGTTGTCGAACACCGTGCCGGTGAAGAGGAACGGCTCCTGCAACACCATGGCAACCTGCTCGCCCAAGCTCTCCTGGGTGACATTGCGCACATCGTGGCCGCCAACCAAAACCGCGCCGCCCTGCACTTCATAGAAGCGATGGACGAGCGCCATGGCACTGGTCTTGCCCGAACCGGTCGGCCCGACTAGCGCCACCGTTTCACCGGGATTGACGCGGAACGACACGTTCTTGAGCACCGGCCGCGCGGGATCGTAGCCAAAGACCACGTCGTGGAAGGCGACGGAGCCGTCCATATCGCCAGTCAGCGTCAGGGCATCGGGCTTGTCGGTAATGGTGACCGGCAGATCCAGGACTTCAGTGATACGGCGACCCGAGGTCATGGCGCGCTGCATGATCGAATATTGCATGGTTAGCGAGCGGATCGGGTCGAAGAAGCGCTGGATGTAAAAGAGGAACGCGACAATGACGCCGACCTGGAGCGTGCCATTGAGCACCAGGGAACCACCGACCAGCACCACGGTCGCCATGGCGATGCCGGTGAGGCTGTCTACGATGGGGACCATGACCTGCGCGTATTTGCTGCCGGTGAGCTGAGTTTCGAGGTTGTGATAGGCCTTGTCGTCGTAGAGGTCGAAATTGACCTGCTGGCGTTCGAGGTTCTGCACCGTGCGCACGCCATTGATGCCTTCGGCCATGGCGCCATTGGTCAGCGAGTTCGTCTCATGCGCTGCCCAGAAGGCGCGCTTGGCCGGCGGCAGCCAGAAGATGCGGACGATGAACAGCACCGGCATGGTGACAAGTGTCAGCAGGCCCAGCCACGGATCAAGGGTGAGCAGGACCGCAACGATGCCGAACAGCAGCACGATGTCGCCCACGGAAATGACGGAGGTTTCCAGGAATTCCTGCATGGAATTGACGTCGCCCTGGAGGCGGCTCATCAACCGGCCGACTTCGGTCTTGTCCATGAAGCTCAGGGACACGCGCTGCAATTGCGCGAACATGGCGCGGCGCATGTCGAAGAGGACGTTTTCTGCGACCTGGCCAACCTGGGTTTCCTGCACATAGGAGGCGACGAAATTGAACAGCACGGCGACCGCAAAGGCGACCACGGCCCAGGTCAGATTATTGGCGTTGCCGCCCGCTACCATGGCACCGTCAATGGCCCAGCCAATGATCAGCGGAATGGCAAGCTGGGTCGCCGTGAAGACCAGCACGGCGGCTACCGAAAGGTAGATCTTCATCCGATAGGGTTTTACGAAAGCCCAGATACGGCGCACCGTCTTGGGGTCATAGGCCTTGCCGAAGACCTCTTCCTCTATGCGATGGCTGCCCACCGACGCGCGCGGCGGCCGCTGGCCCGGAAAGCTTGCGACGTCCCGTTCGTCGTCTTCGACCACGCTCATTGGGCGGCCCTTTCTACGTCGATATCCTCGGTCGGTCGCGTCTGAAGGTCATAGAGCGCCGAATAGCGCCCCCCCAGAGCCAGGAGTTCGGCATGGCTGCCGCGCTCGACGATCTCGCCGTCTTCGAGGAAGAGAATTGTATCGGCATGCATCAGCGACGAGAGGCGATGCGCGATGATGATGGTGACGCGATCGCTGGCATAGGCGCGGATGGCCGAGCGGATACGATGCTCTGTGCCGGCATCAATGGCGGCGGTCGAGTCGTCGAACACCATGACGGCCGGGCGCATGACGAGGCTGCGGGCAATGGCAAGGCGCTGGCGCTGGCCGCCCGAGAGCGACACGCCACGTTCGCCCACCACCGTGTCATAATCGGTCGGCAGGCCCATGATGTAATTGTGGAGCTGCGCGCTTTCCGCCGCCTTCTCGATCTTGGTTTCCTTGGCCCAGGGATCGCCATAGGCGATGTTGTTCTCGATCGTGGTGGTGAAGAGGAACGAATCCTGCTGCACCACGCCCACCTGCCGACGCAGCGACTCGATGGTGACGTCGCGCACGTCCTGGCCATCGATGGTCACACGGCCAGAAGTGACATCGTAAAAGCGCGGGATGAGATGGGCGATCGTCGACTTACCGCTACCCGGCGCGCCGACAATGCCGATGGTCTCGCCGGTCCGGCCTTCGAAACTGATGCCCTTGAGGGTCGGATGCGTGGCACCAGGATAGGTGAAGTGCACGTCTTCGAAGCGCAGGGTGCCCTCGCCCAGTTGCAACGGCACAGCGCCAGGCTTGTCCTCGATTTCGATGGCCTGGTCGATAAAGGCATAGAAGCGTTCGCCGCAGGTATCGGCGCGGGCGAAGGAATTGACCATCAGGCCAAGCTGGCGCACCGGCATCTGCAGGATGGTCATGAAGGTGAGGAAGCTCGCCAGCGTACCAACGCTCATCTCTCCACCGATCACCTTGTTGCCACCGACCCAGAGCACCAGGCCCATGGCAGCAAAGAAGGAAAAGGTCATCATGGAGGTATTCTTGACGCGGATCAGCACGCGATCATGCGCCAGTTCCAATGCCGACTTCGACGCCGTGTCGAATTTGGCAAGCTCGAAGAGCTGGCCCGAAAACGCACGCACCACGCGGATACCGCCAAGGTTCTCTTCCATGACGCGGGTCATGATCGAGAGGCGCTCTTGCAGCACGACCCAGGTGGCGCGCAGCATCAATTGCGCTACCGAGGAGCGCCAGGCAACGAAGGGCACGAAGCTCAGGGCAAGAAGGCCCAGGACCACATCAGTGCTCAGCAACATATAGGCGCCGACCCCGATCAGCACCGTGAGCAGGATCGTGCGCACGAAGCCGGTCGAAAAGAACATGCGCACGCCGTCGAGATCGAGGAGGCCCAAGGTGATGAGATCGCCCGAATGCACGCGGTCATGATAGGAATAGGAGAGCTTTTGCACCTTGTCGTAGAAGGCGAGGCGCAGTTCGTAGCCGACGTGGTGGCCGACTGATTCCGAATAATAGTTCTGCACCAGGGTGAAGAGACCGCGCGCCACCGAGACAAGGAGCAGCGTCACCGCGCTCCACAGCAATGCCTGCTGGGCCCCCTCCGCCGCCGTGCTCAGCACGTTTTGTGCCTGATCGACCGCATGGCCGAGCAGGCGCGGGATCATCAATTGCAACACCGAGGCGATGATTGTTGCACCAATGGCCAGGCTCGCCTGCCAATAGTGCCGCAGGGAGAAGAAGGTGATGCGCAACAACGGGCTTCGGCCTTTGCCGGCATATACGGCGGCCAAGTGAGCCCGAGCATCGCCGCGTGAACGTTCGCGGCCAGCCTTGAGGGTAGGCAAGGGACTATCCAGACTTTAAAAAGTGGAGCCCGAAGGGGGAGGCGGGGATCCGTCGACCGGGATCGGGCAAATCAATGCCTGCCTATAAAAGTCGCATTGCGCGTACCATTCAAGGTGCAAATTGCGCAAAATTTGCAAGTTTTTGGCGTCCCGCTAAGCGGAACGCCAAAAAGGGCTTGTCGGGTCTCGGTAAAGTGGCGCGAGCGCCCTACTCCAGCCGCACCAGCAGATCCTTTGCGTCGATCTGATCGCCCGGACGGATGAGCAGCTCGGCCACGACGCCATCGACCTCGGCATGGATCGCCGTTTCCATCTTCATGGCTTCGATAGAGCAGAGCACGTCGCCGGCCTCGACCTTCTGGCCTTCCTTGACGGCAAGGGTCGAGATCACGCCCGGCATCGGCGCGCCGACCTGCTTGGGGTCGCCGGCCACGGCCTTTGCCCGAACTTTCACTTCGCCAGCCTTCAACCGGTCCGGAACCACGATGGTGCGCGGCTGGCCGTTGAGATCGAAGAAGACACGAACCTCACCCTTTTCATTGGTCGGAGCGCGGCCGAGATAATTGACGACCAGCGTCTTGCCCTTTTCGATATCGACAAGCAGCTCGTCGCCTTCCTCAAGGCCATAGAAATAGACCGGCGTTGGCAGAGCTTCGGTCGGGCCATAGCGATCCTGGGTCTTTTCGAAATCCGAATAGACTTTTGGGTACATCAGGTACGAGGCCAGCCGGAAGTCGTCGACCGGCACACCGACTTCGCCCGAAATCTTCTTGCGCTCGGCTTCGAGGTCGACGTCCTTCAAATAAGAACCCGGGCGCTCGGTGAGCGGCGTGCGGCCCTTGAGCACTTTCTTCTGCAGTGCCTGCGGGAAACCACCCGGCGGCTGGCCAAGATCGCCGGCAAAGAAGCCAACCACGGAATCGGGGAAGGCGATGTCCTTGTCCGGATTTTCGACATCCGTGCGGGTAATGCCGGCCGAGACCATGGCCAAGGCCATGTCGCCGACGACCTTGGAGGACGGGGTCACCTTGACGATATCGCCGAACATCTTGTTGACGTCGGCATAGGTCTGCGCGACTTCGTGCCAGCGGGTTTCAAGACCAAGCGAGCGCGCCTGTTCCTTGAGATTGGTAAACTGGCCGCCCGGCATTTCATGCAGATAAACTTCCGAGGCGCCGCCCTTGAGATCGCTCTCAAAGGCCCGATACTGGGTGCGCACCGCTTCCCAATAGAAGGAAATCTGGCGGATCGCCTTGGAGTCGAGCTGCGGATCGCGTTCGGAACCATCGAGGGCGGCAACCAGCGAACCGAGCGTTGGCTGTGAGGTGGTCGAGGACAGGGCATCCATGGCCGCGTCGACCGCATCCACACCCGCTTCCACTGCCGCCAGGACCGTCGCCGCCGAAGCGCCCGAGGTGTCATGGGTGTGGAGATGGATCGGCAGATCCGTTTCGTTACGCAGTGTCGAAATCAGCTTCTTGGCAGCAGCAGGCTTGAGGAGGCCCGCCATGTCCTTGATGCCCAGAACATGGACGCCAGCGGCCTCCAGTTCCTTGGCAAGGCCGACATAGTATTTCAGGTCATACTTGGAGCGATCGGGATCGAAGAGATCGCCAGTATAGCAGATGGCGCCTTCCGCCACCTTGCCCTCGGCCGCCACGGCATCGATCGAGACGCGCATGTTTTCGACCCAGTTGAGGCAGTCGAAAATGCGGAAGACGTCAACGCCGCCGCGGGCAGCCTGCTTGACGAAGAATTTGACGACATTGTCTGGATAGTTCGTGTAGCCGACGCCGTTGGAGCCGCGCAGCAGCATCTGGGTCAGAATGTTCGGCGCGCCTTCGCGCACCTTGGCGAGGCGCTCCCACGGATCCTCGTTGAGGAAGCGCATGGACACGTCAAAGGTCGCGCCGCCCCAGCATTCGAGCGAGAAGAGGTTCGGCAGGCCACGCGAATAGGCCTGGGCAATGCGCGTGATGTCGAACGAGCGCATGCGCGTCGCCAGCAGCGACTGGTGTGCGTCGCGCATGGTCGTGTCGGTAAAGAGCACGCGGCCCTGGCGCTTCATCCATTTGGCAAGACCCACCGGACCGTCGCGGTCCAGCACCTGCCGACTGCCTTCGATGACAATCAGCGGATCGAATTCGGGCACGAAGGGCGCGGCAGCATCCGCCGGCGGACGCGGACGATCGCGCACTTCGGGATGCCCGTTCACGGTCACGTCGGCGATGTAGCTCAGGAGCTTGGTCGCGCGGTCGCGACGCGGCTTGAAGTTGAACAGTTCCGGCGTCGTATCGATGAAGCGCGTGGTGTAGCGGTTCTCGACAAAGTCCGGATGCGTGATGATGTTTTCAAGGAATGCGAGATTGGTCGCCACGCCGCGAATGCGGAACTCGCGCAAGGCGCGATGCATACGCGCAATCGCCTCTTCGGCCGACGGCGCCCAGCAGGTGACTTTTTCGAGCAGCGGATCGTAGTAGCGCGTGATCACAGCGCCAGAATAGGCCGTGCCGCCATCGAGCCGCACGCCAAAGCCAGTCGCGCCACGATAGGCGGTGATACGGCCATAGTCCGGAATAAAGTTCTGTTCCGGATCTTCCGTCGTCACGCGGCACTGGATGGCATTGCCGTTGAGACGGATGTTTTCCTGGAGAGGAACGCCCGATTCCGGCGTGCCGATCACGGCGCCGTCGAGCAGATGAATCTGGGCTTTGACGATATCGATCCCCGTCACTTCTTCGGTGACGGTGTGCTCCACCTGAATGCGCGGGTTCACTTCGATGAAGTAGAACTTGTCGGTATCGGCATCCATCAGGAATTCAACCGTACCGGCACCGCGATAGTTCGCGGCATTGCCGAGACGCACGGCGGCGTCGGTCAGATCCTTGCGGACAGCGTCGGACAGATAGGGCGCAGGCGCGCGCTCGACCACCTTCTGGTTGCGGCGCTGCACCGAGCAATCGCGCTCATAAAGGTGCACGAGATTGCCGTGATCGTCGCCGATCAGCTGCACTTCGACGTGGCGGGCGCGCTCGATCAGCTTTTCGAGATACATCTCGTCCTTGCCGAAGGCGGCCTTGGCCTCGCGCTTGCCTTCCGAAACTTCCGAAAGCAGCGTCTTTTCATCCATGATGCGGCGCATGCCGCGGCCGCCGCCGCCCCACGAGGCCTTGAGCATCAGCGGATAGCCGATCTCGGCAGCGAGCTTCTTGATCTGCTCGGGATCATCAGGCAGCGCCTCGGTTGCCGGCACAACCGGCACCTTTGAGGCAATCGCCATATTGCGCGCGGCAACCTTGTTGCCGAGATCGCGCATGGTCTGGGCGCGCGGGCCGATGAAGATGATGCCGGCATCGTCGCAGGCATCGACGAATTCGGGGCTTTCCGACAGCAGGCCATAGCCGGGATGGATCGCATCGGCGCCGGAGATACGGGCGATACGGATATATTCTTCAATTTGAAGATAGGCTTCGACCGGGCCCTTGCCCTTGCCGATCAGATAGGCCTCGTCGGCCTTGAAGCGGTGCAGCGCCAGCTTGTCTTCTTCGGCATAGACCGCGACGGTTTTCAGCCCCAGTTCGTTGGCGGCGCGAAACACGCGGATGGCGATTTCGCTGCGGTTGGCGACGAGGATTTTCTTGATTGGCATCGATTTAAATTCCGAGCAGGAGAGGTTGAGGACCCGTTTGCCCGGGTCCGGCTCAGCAATGTCGGTAGAATGGATGGCGGGCCATCCACGCCGCCAAGTTGGTTATGTCAGCTTCTCGAAAGAATGCCGGCCAGATGGCTCATGTCGTAGCCGGCTTCCGCCGCCTGCGAGATGATTTCCGAGGCATCCATTTCACCGGCCTGGCTCAGCGCCCATAGCGTGGTCGAGCGCGTACCGGAACGGCAGAAGCAGAATACAGGGCCGTCGCTCCCCTCGATGACGGCCTTGGTCTTCTCGACGAGATCGGCATTGACGCCCTCTCGCCCCAGCGGAATGGCGTGGTAGGCAAGCCCGGCCGCCTTGGCGGCAGCCTCGATTTCATCACCCGCCGGCTGGTCAGGCGATTCACCGTCTGGACGGTTGTTGACGATGGCAACGAAACCCAGGGATTTGAGCGTGGCGACATCTTCGGGGCTGATCTGCCCAGAAACACTGACGTGATCGTTGATCCGCTTCAAGTCCAAGTCGCTACTCCCCGAATTCGCCCATTGGCTTCCCGCCCCCTTATATCCACCGGGCGGCAAGCCATGCAACTGTCGGTTAGTCGAAGTGTACTAAGAGTTACGGTTAGGCCGCATTGGCAACCGAAAGGCCCTTCAGCGGTGCCGGCCGTCCGAGGAGATACCCCTGGAAAGCGCTGCACCCGGCCCGGCGTAGCATATCGAGTTGTGCTTCGGTCTCGACGCCCTCGGCAATGACATCAACCTTGAGCGAGCGGGCAATATCGCAGATGGCCCCGACGATCATGGCGTCGATGCGATTGTCGCCGAGATTGGCCACATAGGTGCGGTCGATCTTGATGATGTCGAAGGCAAAGCCACGCAGATATTGCAGGCTCGCATGCCCCGCCCCGAAATCATCGATGGCGACTTTCAGCCCAAAGGCGCGGATCGCATCGAGATTGGCCTGCTCTATTGCACCCGCCACCATGGGCACGGTCTCGGTAACCTCGACGATCAGCATGCCGGGGTCGACGCCCATTTCCTCGACCACAAGACCCAATTGCTTGGCAAAATCGCTGCGGCGCAATTGTGCCGGCGACACATTGACCGCCACGGGCGTACCCAGCACTTCAAGGTCGGCACAGGCCCGGCGCAGCACCCAGTCGCCGAGCTTGTCGATCAGGTCGCTTTCCTCGGCAATACCGATGAATTGCGCCGGCGGGATCATGCCGCGCACCGTATGCCGCCAGCGCAGCAGCGCCTCATGCGAGCGCACGCGCATATCTGCGCCATAGACAGGCTGATAATGCAGTTCGAGTTCATCCATCAGCAAAGCGGCGCGCAACTCGCGCTCGATGAAACGGCGATGGCGCTCATCGCCCAGCATGTCGGGATCGAAAGCCACGACCTGCCGCCGCCCGGCCTTCTTGCCCTTGTAGAGCGCGAGATCCGCCTTGGCGATGAGATCGTCGACATCGGTGGCATCGGCCGGCGCCAGTGCCATGCCGATGGTCGCCGAGAGGCGGGTTGGGCGTCCTGCGACATTGACCGGCTGGTCGAGCCGGCGCAGCAATTCTTCCCCAAGCCGCCGCAGCGCACCGCGATTGTCGCAATCGGGAATGGCGATGCCGAACTCATCGCCCCCCAGACGGCCGACAACCGCCCCCGGCATCACCGCGCCGATGGTCTTGGCAAGATGGGTCAGGGCCGCATCGCCTGCAGCGTGGCCAGCTCCATCATTGAGGACTTTCAGATTGTCCATATCGAGCAGGAGATAGCCCAGCGACTTGTCCGAGCCGTGATGCACGTCATTGCGCAGCGCCTCCATGAAATAGGAGCGCGTAAAAACCCCGGTCAGTGCATCGCGATGTACCGAGGCCATGACTGCCCGCGTGGCCCGGGCGGAGTGCAGGAGGTCACGGCGGATCATGCGATGACCGGCAACAAGCCCGGCAATCCCCAGGGTAGAAAGCGCGATGGCGACAAGAACCATCAGTGGCTCAAGCCGATCCGCGGAACGGCCGGCCAGCAGCAGGACCGAGCCAACGGCACCCAAAAAGCAGAGGCCCACCAGAGTCGCTACGGCGCGATAGCCCGAGAGTATGCGCACGAACTGGTCGACCTGACGAATGTCCTGGTCACCCGCGCTGGTTTTGCGAAAGGCACGGCCCGATCGGGAAATACCACGAGCAAGCATCGCTCGGCTCCGCTCTCTTAACGAAAGATTCATAAACAGTTCAGGGGCTTAAAGGCGCATTTGAGAGCACCTTACGTCACCGGGCGGCACGCCGAATGACGGTTCGATGACAAATCATCGCCGCCAGAACTTATGGTATATGGCGCGTAAACCCTTCAGGGCGTTGCGCCGAGCCAGGCACCCCAGAGGTCGCGGCGCGCCACGACGAACCGCTCTGCCACGCTCTCGACTGTGGCGCCGGGCTCATTGAGCTGGCCAAGCAGCGCATTCATTTCCGCAATCGGCAAAGTGGCCCGCTGGAAATAGGAGGCGACCGTAGGCGCGTCGGCAAAAACCCACTCGGCCAGCGCAATAACAACCGTTTCCGCCGGAAAGGCAGAAGGCGTGGGCGTGGCACAGGCCAGGCGCGCAAGGCACTTCATCGCCTCTTCATCATAGGCGCCCATATCAAGCGCCCGGAAATCGAGCTGCGCCAGGACCGCATTGGGCTGCCAATAGTAGAGAATGAAATTCTCCTGCCGGCTGACCGCCTCGGCAATCAGCGCATCCATTTCGAAGCGATTGGCTGGCTCGACCACTTGAACGAGGCTGCCAAGGCCATAGGCCGCAATGAGATTGCGATTGATGACCGAACAGGCCCAATCCGCCGGACAGGAGATGAAGCGGACGGGCATTTCGCTGGTCTGGGTCGAGAGCAGTGGCTGCAAGGCCGCCGCGCTTGGCGTTCCGCCAAAGGCGCCTTCCATATAGGCCGGGATGAACCAGCCCTCCATTGTCGCTTCGGCAAAGCTCGGGGCAATGCTGCGCACCATCTGCGTTTCGACTGCACCGTTCCAGACATCGGCAATGCGCGTTACCCACATTTCCGGGGCCACGGCAGGCTGGCCGGTCGAGCCCATGGACGAGGCCGTCGCTGCCAGGTCTCCGGGCACCACCTGAGCCTCGCAGGCAAATTCGGCATTGAGAATGCGCGAATGAATATCGGCCAGGAGCGCCGCCGACGGCCAGCTCATGCGCGCAATGGTCATCGGCTGGGTGCCGCAAGGAGGTGGTGGCGCAGCGGGCGTCTCAGCCACTTGGGCCTCTGGCGCCGCGGGCACTGCGGTCCCTGCCCCCTGTGGCTGATCCTGGGCGCTGTCGAGCACAGTGATCTGCGCCAGGGCTGGCCCCACCAGAAAGGCCAGCATCAAGCCGGCAATGACAGGCTGCCGAAATCGCATGCGCATCCTCATTCCACCGGCGCCAGTCTATGCGCAATCGGCTTGCCTTAAGCAACCGCGAGCGTTCACCATTTTGCCCAAGACCCCCGGTGACTCCCTACACGAAAATGTGCAACAGTCCCCATCAGCGGGGCGCGTGAGGCGCCCCCGGTATTCGTTGTGTCGCTGCAAGGAGGAGGCTGGCAAGGCCACCCGGCACACAACGGCAACAGAGGGACGTCCATGTTCAAGAAAACCCTGACCCTGGCGGTCGCCGCCACTGCTCTGTCCATCGCCGCTCCGGCGCTGGCCCAGGACACCGGCGCCACCATCGGCTTTATCGGTGGCTTCACCGGCCCGATTGAATCGCTCACCCCGCCGATCTTTGGCGGCGCTGAACTGGTCGTGAAGCAGATCAACGAGCAGGGCGGCGTTCTGGGCGGCGAGCTCAAGCTCATCTCCGCCGACGGCGCCTGCGACGCGACGGCCGCTGCCGCCGCTGCCGACAAGCTCATCAACACCGACAATGTCACTGGCGTCGTCGGCGCGCTCTGCACCGGTGAAACCATCGGCGCCTTCAACGGCTCGGGTCTCTCGGGCGGCGTGGTCTTCATCTCGCCGGCTTCTTCGGCTCCGGCCCTGACGACGCTCGAAGACAATGACCTTGTCTATCGCACCACCCCGTCTGACGCGCTCCAGGGCGTGAAGCTGGCTGACCTGCTGCTCGCCAAGGGCGTCAACGACATCGCCATCACCTATGTGAACAACGACTACGGCAAGGGCTTTGCCGATGCTCTGGCGGCCGCCTACACCGCCGGCGGCGGCACGGTTGCTGCCAACCTCGCACACGAAGAAGGCAAGGCCGATTACCGCGCCGAGCTCGGCAACCTCGTTGCCTCGCAGAACCTCGTGATCCTCGCCTATGCCAACGCTTCGGGTAACACCGTGCTGCGTCAGGCTGTGGAATCGGGCAACTTCACCACCTTCGTTGGCGGTGACGGCATGGTCGGCGATGACCTCCTCAACGGCATCGACGCTGCTGCCGTCGAAGGCCTGATCGCGACCCGCGCCGGCGCCCCGACGGGCGAAGCCGTTGACATCTACAACGCCTTCACCGGTGAGGGCTTTACCGCCAACGCCACCTACGCTCCGCAGGCCTATGACGCCGCCTTCCTCCTGGCTCTCGCCATCGAGAAGAACGGTTCGGCCAGCCGTGAAGGTCTAGCCGCCGCCCTGCGCGACGTGTCCTCGGCTCCGGGCGAAAAGATCCTGCCCGGCGAATGGACCAAGGCCGTCGAGCTGATCAAGGCCGGCACCGACATCGACTATGAAGGCGCCGGTGGCGCGCTCGACTTCGACGCCGCTGGCGACGTTGACGGCATCATCGTCGAACTCGCCGTCGAAGGCGGCGCTTTCGTCGAAAAGGGCCCGATCCAGTAATTTGGCCACACGGCTTCGAACGATAAATCATCAGGCTCGGGAGCAATCCCGGGCCTTTTTGTTGGAGAATGCCTGATGGCCGACAATCCGACGCTGCGCTTTTACGCCGAGAACGCCGCTGTCTATGCCGAACATGTCACGACGCCCACCGGCGCACGCCTCAACGCGTTCCTGGCTCTGGTTTCTGCCGGCGGCAAAATCCTCGAACTCGGTTGCGGCAATGGACGGGACGCTGCGCATATGCTGTCCCGCGGCTTTGATGTCGATGCGACAGACGGCACGCCGGAACTGGCTGCGGAAGCCGAAAGGCGCATCGGGCGTGCGGTCCGCATCCTGCGCTTCGAACACCTCGACGCCAACGCCACCTATGACGGCGTCTGGGCCTGTGCCAGCCTGCTGCACGCCCCCGCATCCAGCCTCGTCGACATCCTCGGCCGTATCCATCGCGCCCTGCGGCCCGGTGGCGTTTTCACCGCCAGCTTCAAGGCGGGCAATGGCGAGGGTCACGACAGCCTCGGCCGCTATTTCAACTATCCCAGTGCAGAGCGTCTTCGCGCCGACTACGCCTTGGCCGGCTGGAGCGACGTCGCGATCGAAACGCAGATGGGCAGCGGCTATGACGCAAAGCCCACAGAATGGCTCTGGGTCACGGCGCGGCGGATGTTCTAGACACTATTGCGACAGTGTCTCTACCTCGATGGCAGGCCCGTCGGTGCGCACCGTCACCGAAAGGTGCTGAGCCTGGGTCACATCGAGCACCTTGCTCGGCCGATAGACGCAGATGGCGATCCCGCCCGTAAAACGCAGGCTATCGTAGACGATGCCGTCTTCGCCCGCGGCCCGCTGCTGTTCGCCAAAAGCCTGGCTTGCCGCATAGTCCTGCCGATCATAGAGCGCTGGTTCGTCGGCCCCGCGGAGATCGACAAAGGCGCCCTCCAGCCGGGCGACATAAACACGAAAGCAGCGTGTGGCACTCACCTGTCGACGAGCAAAGGCCTCGCGCCGGAGGTGATGGGCCACTTCGGCCAGGCTCGTCTCGATCCTGTCCGCCGCATACCAGGCACCAAGGTCTGCGCCTGAAAAGCGTCCGCCCCCCGGTGCTGCGTGGAGAAATGCCGCCATGACGATGGAGGAATTGGTCCGGCCAAATACCCATTCGTCCCGAGGCAGCCGGGCAATGCGTTCGGCAACCAGCCGATCATTGGTCCAGCCCGCCAGTTCCATCACCGCATCGAGATCGGCGGCGCGCGACACCGTATCGAAAAGCCCGATGGGTGGAAATTGCGACGGGATCAGCCGGAAACTCGGTTGCGGGGCCGGTGTGTGCCGCGTCTCTAGCGCCACACGATATCTCCCGCCGTCGTCGCCGGAAAATCGGTATCGAGCCCGTTGGGGGCCATATAGACGCCGCCCCGCGCCGCATCGAGGAAGCGCCGCACCAGCACGATGCCGTCCAACGACCCAGACATGATCAGGTTCAGCGGCTTTTGCCCCCCAAAAAGCGGCGCATCATGCGGCCCTCTGAGCCAGCCAAGCTGCTCCTGCGCATCGGCAAACAGCACGCCCAGGGCCTGATGAATGCCGAACACGCCCGACAAGCGCATCAGCGCATCGACGTCGAGCGTCACCTCGCCCTGCTCGCGGGCGATTTTCATCCAGTTCTGATAGGTCGAGCGGCTCGGATAGCCCAGCACCAGTCGGCGCTGTTCCTCATTGAGCCCCCAGAGATCGGCAATAGCTGCAAAGCTGCGCAGCGCCGGGGCGCTCAGCCGCCGCCGATTGGCCGGCTCGAAGCGTTCAGTACCGAGAACTTGAGCGTGACCCGCAAAGGCAGCCTGCGGCGCTTCACCAAATCCAAACGTGGACATCTCGATCTCCTTCGAGATAAGGATTGTCCATATTTGGACATTTGTCAAGTATTGGACGAATTAGCTCTCGCGTTTGACCACTTCGGGAATGAGACCCTTGGGTGCAAATCGCAGCGCAATGGTGATGACCAGGCCCAGCACGAAGACGCGCATCTGAGCCGAACGCGCCTCGATTTCCGGGATGGCGCCCCAGCCGAATTGCGTCGACCATGTGCTGACGAATTCGAATACCGCCTTGGACAGCGGCTCCGATACCACCCATATCAGCCAGAGCAGCACGGCCCCAAACAGGGCGCCCCAATTGTTGCCCGCACCGCCGACAATCACCATGACCCAGATGAGGAAGGTGTGGTTGATCGGCTGATAGCTGGAGGGATCGAAAATCTGCACGAAGCTGACCAGCATGGCCCCGCCAATGCCCATCAGCACCGAGCCGAAAACGAAAATTTCGAGCTGGCGGGCGGTGACGTTCTTGCCCATGGAGGTCGCGGCAATGTGGTTGTCGCGAATGGCCCGCATCATGCGGCCCCAGGGACCGGCATAGGCACGCGAAATCAGCCAGAGCACGACGCCGAGCACAACCAAGGCGAGCAAGAGGTAACCAGCGCGTGCGGCAAGCAGCGAAGTGGCGATGTTCATGCCACCAGCCTGGAAATCCTGCGGCAGCGGCGTCGGCCATGGGATCGGCGACACGGTCAGCGTGCCGCGCGTCAGCCAGTCCATGTTCTTGATCAGCGCGCGGATGATTTCGGAAATGCCGATGGTCGCGATGGCGAGATAGTCGGTCCTGAGGCCAAGGCAGATTTTGCCAACCACATAGGCGATGCCGGCGGCCAGAACGCCGCCAAAAACCCAGCCCAGGATCGGGTGGCCGCCAAGACCACCGACCCAGCCGCCACCGGCCGCCGATTCGATATAGGCGGCCGCCGGATCGAGTTGGCTGCGATAGAGCACATAGGCGACGAACCAGGCGAGAACGGTCAGCACGGCCTTCCACTTGCCGGTAATGCCGATGCGATCAGCCTTGCGCGCGGCGAGGACGATCAGGGCCCCGCCGGCAAAGGCCAGCAGTGCCCGCCCGAGCATGGCCGGGCCTTCACTGCCCCAGAAGACCGGATTGACCGGATAGGAAATGAAGGTGACGGCAGCGCCGCCCACCATGAGAAAACCCATGATGCCGAAATTGAACAGCCCGCCATAGCCCCACTGGATATTGAGCCCAAGCGCGATCAGCGCATAGGCGGCTGCTTCCACGAGGCGCGAGGAGGTAAAGGGGGCGCCCATCACCCAGCCCATGAGCAGGATGAGAACGAAAAGGCCGCCGAAAAGCGTCAGGGAACGCTGGATCATGACGAGGCTCCCTTAAAAATGCCCGTGGGTCGCACGAGCAGGGTGACGACGAGAATGACGAAGGCGACGGTAAGCTTATATTCGGTCGGCACCAGAGCCAGCGTCGGCGGCAATTGCATCCACTCGGGCAGGATCGCATTGAGCGGCCGCAGCAGCATGGTCCAGTTGAACACGGCCAGCGTTTCGGCAAAGCCGATCAGCAAGCCCCCGGCAATCGCACCATAGGCCTGGCCGAGGCCACCGACGATGGCGGCAGCAAAGATCGGCAGGATGATGTTGAAGGCGAGATCCGGTTTCAGCGTCACGTCCAGTGCCAGCATGGTGCCGGCCATGCAGCCCAGCGCGCCAGCTATGATCCAGGTCACGCGCACGACGAGCGCGGTGTTGATGCCCGAAACCTGGGCGAGGTCGGCATTGTCGGCCATGGCTCGCATGGCTTTGCCGAGCCGCGATCGCGTCAGGAAGAAATGTAGCGCCAGCACCGACACCAGGGTAACGACGATCATCAACACTTGCGGCTCGGTGATCACCAGCGGCCTGGTCGAGCCGATACTGGTCATGTCCATGCGGAACACTTCCTTGGGCTCGGTCTCGAAGAAGGAATAAGAGCCCGCGCCAAAGAACAGGCGGATAAGCCCCTGGATCATCAGCGTCACGCCGATCGAGGCAATCAGCAGCGTCACCGGCTTGGCGCCGCGCTTGCGCAGCGGCGCATAAAAACCCTTGTCGATCCCCAGGGCGAGGATGGCGGCCAGAACCATGGCGATGGGCAGGACGACAAAGCCGGTGGGGATCGGCGTCACGATGCCCCAGGCGGCAAAAAGGCTCGCCAGCAGGAAGGCGATGAACGCGCCGCCGGTCATGAGTTCGGAATGGGCAAAGTGTGCGAAGCGCAGAATGCCGAAGACCAGGGTGATACCGATAGCGCCCAGGGCATAGATGCAGCCGAGAACGAGACCAGAAATGACCACCTGATTGGTGAAGAAAATGAGTTCGGTCACGGCTCAGCCCCCGAGGAAAGACTTGGCGACTTCCGGATCGGCGATCAGCTCCGCCCCGGTGCCGGTGAAGCGGTTCTGCCCGCTGGCAAGCACGAAACCCTTGGAGGCAAAGGCCAGGGCCTGTCTTGCATTCTGCTCGACCATGAGAATGCCAACGCCTTCCTTGTTGACGCGCTGGATGGTCTCAAAGATCTCAATGACATAGCGCGGCGAAAGACCCGCCGACGGCTCGTCGAGCATCAGCAGCGTCGGCTTGCTCATCAGCGCGCGGCCCATGGCCACCATCTGCCGCTGGCCGCCCGAAAGCTCGCCCGCCGGCTGCCGGCGCTTTTCGCGCAGCACCGGGAACATTTCGTAGACCCATTCCATGGTGCTCGAAAAATCGTCGGTGCGCGTAAAGGCGCCCATTTCGAGATTTTCTTCGACCGACATCGAGGTGAAAACGTTCTTCTCCTGCGGCACGAAGCTCAGCCCCTTGGGGACGAGCTTGTCGGGCAGGGAATTGGCGATGTTCTCGCCACCGAAATCAATGGTGCCGCCGGTGACCTTCAAAAGCCCAAAAATGGCCTTGAGCGTCGTCGACTTGCCGGCGCCATTGGGGCCGACGATGACACCGATATCTGATTTCTCGATGGCGATATTGACGCCGTTCAAGATCGGCGCGCCACCATAGCCGCCAACGACGTGTTTCAGCTCAATAAGCGGCATCAGACAGCTACCTCGGCAGGCGAGCCGAAATAGGCTTCGACGATTTGGGGATTGGCGCGGATTTCGGCCATCGGGCCTTCGGCGATCTTTTCGCCCTGCGCCATGACGATGACGGGATCGCAGAGCCGGCCGATCAGGTCCATGTCATGCTCGATGACGAAGAACGTATAGCCAAGCTCGCGATTCATGCGCTCGATATTGCTGGCCAGATCATTGAGGAGGCTCTTGTTAACGCCGGCCGCGACTTCATCGAGCAGCACCACCTTGGCGTCGACCATCATGGTACGGCCAAGTTCGAGCAGTTTTTTCTGACCGCCCGAAAGGTTCCCGGCCAGTTCGTTGCGCACATGGCCGAGTTTCAAAAAGTCGATGACGTCGAGCGCCTTCTTGCGGACGTCGGTCTCGCGGCTTTTCACCAGCCCGGGCCGAAACCAGGTCGAGAGCAGATGCTCGCCCGGCTGGTCGCCCGGCACCATCATCAGGTTTTCGAGCGCCGTCATCTGCGAAAATTCGTGCGCGATCTGGAAGGTGCGCAGCATGCCGATGCGGAAAAGCTGGTAGGGTTTCATACCAGTGACATCGGCACCATCGAAGATGACCTGGCCGCTATCGGGCGTGATATTGCCAGCGACCATGTTGAACAGGGTCGACTTACCAGCGCCATTGGGCCCGATGAGCCCGGTTATCGATCCGCGCCGGACCGAGAGCGAGCAATTGTTGACGGCCGTGAGGCCGCCAAATCTTTTGGAGACGTTGCGAACGTCTATAACCAAATCGGTGGTCACTAAGCGCCCCGAATTTCCTGAATGCCATGCCGCCCGGTTAAATCCGGGCAATTTTGGGGCATCTGCTCACAAGCAGGAGTTATGGTCAACGCCACTGCGCGGCCCCTGGGGACAAAAAGGCCCGGTGAAATCGATTTTTGAAAAGATATCAGAAGCTCAGACGGCCGCGAGAACCGCGTCCGCCGTGGAGCGATTGTTGGCAAGCGGCACATCATAGAGCGTCGCGAGGCGCGTCAGCGCCTTCACATCGACATCATGCGGCTGGGCCGAGAGCGGATCGATGAAGAAGATCAGCACGTCGAGCCGGCCTTCGCAGATCATCGCACCAAGCTGCTGGTCGCCTCCCAAAGGTCCGCTCTTGAGCAGGGACACCTCAAGCCCTGTCGCCGCCATGACGCGGCTCCCGGTCGTTCCCGTGCCCCAAAGCTCATGCTGGACAAGCTTGTGCCGATGCCGTTCGGCCCAGGCACAAAGGTCATCCTTCTTGTCGTCATGCGCCACAAGACCAATGCGAGCCATGCTTGTCTCCCTAACCGGTCCTCTTCAAGCACGGCTCAGGCGAAAAGCGCAATGGCCTCGCTGACCAGCACATAGATGGCGGCCTCTGGAATCGACGCACCGGGATAGAGCCGAAGGAAGCGCCCTTTCTTCAGCTCTTCGCCCATCAGCAGACCCTCGGGGTCGGCCAGCACCCGCCCGTGCTCGAAATAGAGCGAGACCCGGTCGGCATAGGGAAAGACCGCACAGACATGCCCCGCCCTGGCGTGACGGAAATTGACCGAGCGCCAGCCGCTCATGACTTTTCCCGTCAATCCCGGCATGCCGCCCACAAGTCCGATCAGGTCGCGCGCCAAGGCGCCGATCTCGTCGGGTAGTGGATCGAGCAGATCACTGAGGCCAGGAAGATCCTGCATCGCGCCATCCAAAAGAAAAGCGCCGCCTCATGGGCGACGCCTTGTTTTCATCGCTTGCGATGACAGGTGCTGTCAGCAGGCCTCAGAACTCGTCCCAATCCTGCGCCAGGGCCGTATTGCCATAGCTCTTGGGCACGGGTTTTGCGGCGGGTTTTGCCACCGCCTTGGGCTGGC
The DNA here is from genome assembly GCF_964252865.1 of Devosia sp. LjRoot3. Taxonomy (NCBI): domain Bacteria; kingdom Pseudomonadati; phylum Pseudomonadota; class Alphaproteobacteria; order Hyphomicrobiales; family Devosiaceae; genus Devosia; species Devosia sp. LjRoot3. The sequence continues at coordinate 478,363 of NZ_CAXUPK020000004.1, read as the reverse complement.
GGGTGACAGAAACGGGCGCTGCGGCAAGACGCTGGTGGCCCTCGATGCGGAACACATCGACGATCTTGTCGAGTTCGCTGGCCTGGGCTTCGGTCTGTTCGATGGCGGCATTGGTTTCTTCCACCAGCGCCGCATTGTGCTGGGTCATTTCGTCCATCTGCCGCACGGCCACGGTCACTTCCTCAAGCGCCGCGGACTGGGTGCGATTGGCCTGGGCGATCGTATCGATCAAGGTCGCGCTCTCCTGGGCACCGGCCAGAATATCGAGCAGCACTTCGGCGGCACGGGCGACCAATTGCGTGCCGCTGCGCACTTCGGCAGCGCTGGTTTCGATCAGCGCCTTCACTTCCGAGGAGGCATTGGCGGCCGACTGTGCCAGCCGCCGCACTTCCACAGCGACGACAGCAAAGCCCTTGCCTGCTTCGCCGGCGCGCGCCGCTTCCACCGAAGCGTTCAGGGCAAGCAGGTTGGTCTGGAAGGCGATGTCATCGATGAGGCCGATGATGTTGGAAATCTTGGCCGAAGAGGTTTCGATTGCACCCATGGCGCCATTGGCGGCGGTGATCGCCTCTCCGCCGGTCGTCGCGCTTTCTGCCACGCTGCGTGCCTTGTCGCTGGCGGTCGCCGCGCGCTTGGCGTTCTCCACCACAGCCGTCGAGAGCTGTTCGATTGCTGCGGTCGTCTCTTCAATGGTCGCGGCCTGGCGGGTCGTGCGGTCGGCCAGGTCATTGGTGCCCGACAGAATCTCGCTCGTCGCCACCTTCATCTGGCGCGAAGTCTGCTGCAATTGCGCGACAATGGTGCTGAGCCGCTCGGCCACGGCATTGGTATCGTGCTTGATCTGGTCGAATTCGGGTTCGAGCTCGGCCGTCACGCGCGTCGTCAGGTCGCCCCGCGCCACATCCTGCAGCACCGCGCCGGCAGCAGACACGGCCGCCTCGATCTTGGCCTTGGCCGCATCGTCGGCTTTCTTGGTGTCTTCATTGAGCTTTTCGAAATAGGCCGAGACGCCGATATCGATGTCGAGCAGGACCGCCTTGAGCACCGAAACCAGCGAGCCGGTCAGCACTTCAACGTCCTTCATGATCTCCTTGGGATCGCGCGGCACCGAACGCCCGAACGCGCCCTTGGTGGGGGTCAGCGCCGTAGCCATGTAGTCGGTGATGATACCGGTCACCAGCGTTTCGATGATGAGGCTGTATCCACCAATATGCCAGCGCGGTTCGAGCCCGATCAGCGCATGTCGAAGGCCGACGCGCGTGCTCGCTTCAAAGTAGTTGGCATCGAGCTGGCCCGAGGCAATGGCGCTCCAGTGGCCGACCTGCTTACCCTGGGCGCGGTTCATCTGCGGCTTACCGTCGAAGAAGCGCGCCACGGCCGGAACGGTCGCGATATGGCCATAGAACCGCTCGAGCGCCGGCACGAGATGGGCTTCGATCAGCGGCCGGATACGCACGAGGCGCGACCGAGCCTCCTCATCGAGTTGAACGAAATCCAGCCGCGACTGCAGCAGCTCGTGAGAAGATTTAGACATGACCGGCCTTTGACGAACGTCGGGATTACTTGGCTTGAACCGCGCGCAAGTTCCCAATCTTGGTCACGATCAACCCCAGAACCCTATGGCACTCTTGGTAAATTTCCGGTTTACCGGTTCAAAATTGCCCAAAGAAAAGGCAGTTCTAGCTAGGCCGCCGAGCGCTCCTGCCGTGTGCCCCTTGGCTCCTGGCGGAAGACATCGACAATGCTGTCAAGCTTGGCCGCCTGGGCTTCGGTCTGTTCGATGGCCGCGTTGGTCTGTTCCACCAGCGCCGCATTGTGCTGCGTCATTTCGTCCATCTGCCGAACTGCGGTAGCCACCTCATTGAGCGCGCTCGATTGTTCGCGGCTGGCCTTGGCCATCTCCCCGATCAATCCAAAACTGTCCTCGGCCCCGTGAAGGATGTCATCGAGTTTTCGTGCCGCCTGTTCGACGAGCTGGGCGCCGGTCCGCACTTCGCCGGCGCTGGTCTCAATCAGGGCCTTGACGTCGGCCGAAGCCTGCGCCGCCGATTGCGCGAGGCGCCGCACTTCGACCGCCACCACGGCAAAACCCTTGCCGGCGTCGCCCGCCCGCGCCGCTTCCACTGAAGCATTGAGGGCAAGGAGGTTGGTCTGGAAGGCAATGTCGTCGATCAGCCCGATGATGTTGGAAATCTTGCCCGACGAGGCCTCGATGGCCGCCATGGCTGCGGTCGCATCACCCATCACCGTGCCGCCCTTGGTCGCGTCTTCAGCCAGGCTCCGGGCCTTGTCGCTGGCTGTCGCCGCCCGCGTTGCATTATCAGCAACGGTCCCGGCAAGCTGCTCGACGGCGGCCGAGGTTTCCTCGATGGTTGCCGCCTGGCGCGTCGTGCGCTGCGACAGATCATTGGCCCCAGCCAGGATTTCGGCGGTCGCGGTCTTGAGTGAACCTGACGCATTGCGCAGGCCGCCAACAATGGTTTCGAGTTGGCTCAGCGACTGGTTGAAGGCCTGCCGGAGCTGCTCATACTGCCCGGTAAAGCTGGTATCGATCCGTCCGCCAAGGTCCCCATTGGACATGCGCGCAAGGCTCTGCGTCAGCAGCGCAATAATGCCTTCGGCCCGCTTGCGTTCGGAAATATCGGTGGCGAACTTGACGACCTTCACCACCTTGCCGGCAGCATCGAAAATGGGGTTGTAGGAGGCCTGGATCCAGATCTCCTTGCTGCCCTTGCCAAAACGCTGGAACTCAGCCGAGATATATTCGCCCGCCCCCAATCTTTGCCAGAAGGAGCGGTATTCAGCGCTTGCGGCAAAGTCCTTGTCGCAGAACATGGAATGATGCCGCCCGACGATTTCTTCGAGGCGATAGCCAAGGGTGGCGAGAAAGTTCTGGTTCGCCTCCATGATCGTACCATCGAGCTTGAAGGCGATGACGGCCTGGACGCGTGAAATCGCTTCCACCTGCGCCTTGTGATCGGCCGCCCGGCTTACCTGTTCGGTAATGTCGGTGGCAAACTTGATGACCTTTACCGGCTTGCCGGACTTGTCCATGACCGGGTTGTAGCTCGCCTGGATCCAGATTTCGCGCCCGCCCTTGGCAAGCCGCCGATAGGCCGCGGACTGAAACGAACCGCGCCGGAGCTCGGCCCAGAAATTCCTGTACTCTTCGCTCGTGGCAAAGGCAGGATCGCAGAACATCGAGTGGTGCTTGCCGACGATTTCGTCGAGGCGATATCCCATCGCGCCGAGAAAGTTCTCGTTGGCCGTTATGATCTTGCCTTCAAGGGTGAATTCGATGACTGCCTGGCTACGCGATATGGCCGCACACTTGGCCTCGAGATCACGTATCGAAGCACCCTGCCCAAAGCCCAGCGCTCGCATTTTTTGGCCTCTTGTCTGGGACGACAGCCGCCTATCGTCCTCTTTATGAGGCTGCGCCCCGAGGGTTAACAAAGGCTTTCTCGCCAAGTAGAATGTTTTTCGTATTTTGCGAACCGCATGTAAAAAGACATACGCCGGAATAATATGACAAAATCCGTCAGTAGATAATTCGACTATACTCTACGCAGGAATACGCATTCGCGATTGTATCTATCGTTACTAGATCTCGGGCGATGATAGGCGCGCCTTTATTGAGGGCACTCTGTCCCGGCGAATAACGAGGGGCGCCATCTCGGCGCCCCTTTGCTTTCAGTGCTTGGCGAACCAATCGTCCGCGCCGTGGTCTCGATCAGAACTCGTCCCAGTCCGCCGAGATGGCAGCGCTACCCTGGCTGAGATAGGCCTTGGCCGCTTTCTGGCTTGCAACCGGTCGTGGTGCCGGACGGTGAGACCTGGACACTGCCGGCTGGGGCGCGGCAGATCGATCGTCGGTGTGGAACACCGCCACGATCCGATCGAGCTCGCTCGCCTGGGCTTCGGTCTGCTCGATGGCGGCATTGGTTTGTTCCACCAGCGCCGCATTGTGCTGGGTCATCTCGTCCATCTGCCGCACGGCAACAGTCACTTCCTCGATCGCCGCGGCCTGCTCGCGGCTGTCGCGGGCCATGCCTTCCATCAGCGCCGAATTGGAGCGCGCCGCTTCAAGCATGGCGGCGAGTTTTGCCGCCGCTTCCGCCACGAGCTTGGTACCGGCCCCGACTTCACCCGAGGACGCCTCGATCAAGGCTTTGACGTCCGAGGAGGCCTGGGCGGCCGACTGGGCAAGCCGCCGCACTTCCACGGCCACCACGGCAAAACCCTTGCCCGCATCGCCAGCACGCGCCGCTTCCACCGAAGCGTTGAGGGCCAGCAGATTGGTCTGGAAGGCAATATCGTCGATGAGGCCAATAATGTTGGAGATCTTGCCCGAGGAGGTCGAGATTTGCTCCATGGCCTTGGTGGCGCGGCTCATCACTTCGCCGCCCTCTTCGGCCGTGCGGCTCACCAATTGCGCATCGGCATTAGCATCGCGCGCCCGGTCGGCATTCTGCAGCACGGTGTGAGCCAGCTGCTCCATGGCCGCCGAGGTTTCCTCGATGGTCGCCGCCTGCTTGGTCGTGCGTTCGCTGAGATCATTGGCGCCCGAGAGGATTTCCCCGGTTGCCGTCTTGATCGAGCGCGAGGTGTGCTTGAGCTGGCCGACGACATCGCTCAGCGTCTCGGCCACGGCATTGGCGTCATTCTTCAACTTGGCAAAGGCACCGCTGAAATTGCCCTGCATGCGAACCGTGAGGTCAGTCTGCGCCAGGGCCCCGAGCACGATACCGGTTTCCGACACGCCACTATCGACCGTCTCGACCAGCGAATTGACGCTGCGCGCGAGGCCGTTGAGTTCGGCATCGGGGAATTCGGCATGGACGCGCTTGGTGAAATCGCCGGCAATGGCGGCATCCACCACTTCTCCGAAAGCGGCCTGCAGGTCCGTCATCATGGCGCGGCGCTGCTGTTCGTCCGCCACGATGCGCGCGGCTTCCGCCTCGGTCATCTGGCTGATCTTGAGCCCGTTTTCGCGGAACACTTCCACGGCCCGCGCCATATTGCCGATTTCATCCTTGCCCTGCTGATAGGGCACTTCGAGGTCATACTTGCCCTGCGCCAGTTCGCGCATGATGGCGGTCATCTTCTGGATCGGACCGGAGATGAAACCTGCGCCGAACCACACCAGACCCAGCGCGACCAGCGCCAGGATCGCCGCGGCGCCGATGGCGAGATTGCGGGTATTGTCGACGCCGGCATAGATCGTTGCCAGCGGCACCTGCATGATCATGGTCCACTGCTCGGGCACGCCCGGGAACTGCATCTGCGTGGTCACGGCAAACTGCTGCACGCCATCGGCATCAGCATAGGCCATGCCCTGTTCCATGCGCGCGGTGTCCTGCAGCGCCGCGGCGACATCGGGCGCCACCGCCGTACCGGCCAGCGCCGGATCGGGATTAACGATCCAGAGGCCGTTATTGCTGATGATCTGCACTGTGCCCACGCCAAAGGGCTTGAGCTGGCCGATCACGCCGGCGATCGTGTCGAGCGTCAGGTCCGAGGTCAGGATGCCGATTGGCTTTTCATTCCTGCGGATCACGACGCTGACCGTGGTCATCAGCACCGTCTTGCCGCCCACGGTGTAGCTATAGGGCGGCACCAGCGTATTGCGGTTTTCCTTGATCGGCAGGTCATACCAATCGCCAGTTCCGGCCTCCGGCGACATATCGAGCTGTTCGACGATCAGCTCGCCATTGGGCCGGGCAAAATAGGGGACAAAGCGACCCGCCTGGTCGGAATAGGCATGGCCAATGAATTCGGCGTCGCGGCCGTCCGGCTGGTTCGGCTCGAAAGCCAGCGTCATGCCCATCAGCGTCGGCCGCGCTTCGATCGCCTGGGTGACGATGCGACCCAATTGATCGCGATCGATCACCGGACCCTGAATGGCGCCTTCGATCGCGGCACCCACGCCTTGGGTCATGTTGACGATGCCACCGAGCTGGCCGGAAGCCATCTGCGAATAGGAGGCAACGAGCGCCCTGGCGCGCTCCTGCGCTTCGGTGCCCGCCGTTTGATACATCAGGGCGATGCCGCCCGCGATGAGCCCGGCCATGCTGACCGCAAACAAAACCCCAGCGCCCGTTACCAGCTTGGCGCGAATGGAAAGATCGGAAAACTTCATTTCAACGCAATTGCCTCCACGCCCTTCTGGGCGGAATCCCCTCGCAGGCCACTGCCGTCCCTCGGCCAAGCCAAGAGAAAGCGCCTATGAGAGGGCTGTCTGGTGGCCGCCGAAGCGGACCATGATTTGCAATGTCTGCGTCCGACTGTAGCAATGCATGATTTGGGTTAAGTGCCGGTAAAGCATATCGGCAAATGAAGACGGCGCCCCAAAGGGGCGCCGTCTTGATGCATCGGTCTGAAAACCAAAAGGTCAGAACTCGTCCCAGTCAGGCGACAACGCCGCATTGCCCTTGGACTTGAAGACGGGCGCTGCCGGACGCCGCGATTGCACCGCAGGCCCGGCCCGGCTTTCATCGACGGTAAAGATATCGACGACCCGGTCGAGCTCGGCCGCCTGAGACTCGGTCTGCTCGATGGCCGCATTGGTCTCTTCCACCAGCGCCGCATTATGCTGGGTCATCTCGTCCATCACCCGCACCGACGTGCCCACTTCCTCGATGGCCTGGGCTTGCTCGCGGCTCGCCTTGGCGATGGTCTGCATCACCTCGGCATTGCGCACCACAGCGTCGAGCATGCTTTCGAGCTTCTTCGCCGCAGTGGAGACGAGGCGCGAGCCGCCGCTCACCTCCGTGGCGCTCTTCTCGATCAGTTCCTTGACCTCCGCCGAGGCCTGCGCCGCCGATTGCGCGAGGCGCCGCACCTCGACCGCAACCACGGCAAAGCCCTTGCCAGCCTCGCCCGCCCGCGCCGCTTCCACCGAAGCGTTGAGAGCCAGCAGATTCGTCTGGAAAGCGATGTCGTCGATCATGCCGATGATATTGGAAATCTTGGCAGAGGACTGGGTAATGCGCTCCATGGCCTCATTGGCCTCGCCCATCACCACCCCTGTTGCCTCGGCTTCGCGCGACACGTTTTCGGCATCGGCTCCCGCCTTGCCCGCCAGTTCCGCGTTGCTGGCAACGGTCGAGGCAAGCTGCTCCATGGCGGCCGAGGTTTCTTCGATCGTCGCCGCCTGCTTGGTGGTCCGCTCGGAGAGATCATTTGCCCCGGAGAGGATTTCTCCCGTCGCCATTTTCAGCGCCCGCGAGGTCACGCGCAATTGGCCGATGACATCGCATAGCTTGTCCGCGACGCCGTTAGTATCACCGCTGAGCTTGGCAAAGGCCCCCTGATAGTTCCCCGCCATGCGGTGCGTCAGGTCGGCCTCGGCAAGCCGGGAGAGCACCTCCCCGGTCTCGCTCAATCCGCGGTCGACGGTTTCCACCAGCCGATTGACGCTGCCCGCGAGACTGTTGAGTTCGGGATCAGCAAACTGGGCATGCACGCGCTTGGAAAAATCGCCTGCAATCGCAGCATCGACCACTTCCCCGAAGGCTGCCTGCAAGGCAACCATCATGTCGGTGCGCTCAATGCGCCGACGCTGCGAGGCAAGCCGTTCTTCCTCGGTCATCTCCGTCATCTTGAGGCCATTGGCGCGGAACACTTCAACGGACTTGGCCATGGCGCCCACTTCGTTGTTGCGGGCGACATAGGGAACGACGGCGTCGTAGTCGCCGCCCGAAATGGTCTCCATGACCTTGGCCAGCCGCGGCACGGGCGCCAGCAGTAGCCGCGCGACGAAGAAGCCGAAGACACCGAGAACAACCAGCACGCCACCACCGACCGCCAGCAGCAATTGCAGCAATTGCTGGATCGTACCGTCAACCCTCGCCCGGTCGACGCCGACATAGAGCACGCCAAGCGTCTTGCCGCCCTGATCGACGATCGGCTGATAGGCCGTGTAATAGGGTCGCCCAACGATGGTCGCTTCACCGAAATAGGCCGTGCCTGCCGCCACCGAGTCATAGGCCGGACTAGTCTTGCCCAGAACCGTGCCGAGAATGCGCTCGCCCTTTTCATCGACGATCGTCGTCGTCATGCGCACGAAATCCTGCTGCGCCTCGTCCCAGCCGAAGATCGTGGCGGATTCTCCCGTCAGCCGCACGATCGAGTCGACAAGGTCATGATTGAGGAACTGGCGCGGCATGGCCCAGGCAACCAGACCATCGAGGTCCCCGGTCTCACTCCACTTGGCCTCGGAACCCGGCAGATTGCCGGAAAGGATCGTCGCCGCCGTCTTGAGGTTGGCATGCTGTTGTTCGATCGCCTGCTCCCGAAGAGCCGCGCCGAGGCTTGAATAGACTGCAAATGTCACGGCGCTGATCGACAGAATAATCGTCACCACAACCAGACAAACAATGGCAGAGGTAACTTTGACGTCGGCAACGAAGGCCGAAATTCGGCTGAACATGAAATACCCCCTCAAGCGCTCGATTAAGACGAGTTTGCGCATTATCAGGGAATGTTAGCACCCCGCTATTAACCAGATATTATTGCTGATCTTCAGACAAAAACCCCGACCCGCACGCAGCAAGTCGGGGTCAGTATTGAACACAAATGCCTGTTATTACTTAGAATTCATCCCAGTCAGCAGTCAAAGCAGTATTTCCCGCGCTGCGCACCGTGGGCGGGGTCCGCCGAGGCGACGCTGAAACGCTCCGCTTTTCCGCCGGGACTGCCGCAGAGGCACCGCGATCATCGAGCCGGAAAATATCAACGATCCGGTCCAGTTCGCTCGCCTGGGCTTCAGTCTGTTCGATCGCGGCATTGGTTTGTTCCACCAGCGCCGCATTGTGCTGCGTCATCTCGTCCATCTGCCGCACGGCGGTCGAAATTTCCTCGATGGCGCCGGCCTGCTCACGGCTGTCGCGGGCAATGGCCTCGAGCGAGACGGTATTGTCGCGGATGGCACCCAGCACCGAAGCAAGCTTGCTCGCGGCCTCCTCCACGAGCCGCGATCCTGAAGCCACTTCCCCCGCGCTTTGCTCGATAAGGACCTTCACCTCAGCCGAGGCCTGAGCCGCCGATTGCGCAAGGCGCCGCACTTCCACCGCCACGACCGCAAAACCCTTGCCGGCGTCACCCGCCCGCGCCGCTTCCACCGAGGCGTTGAGCGCAAGCAGGTTCGTCTGGAACGCAACATCGTCGATCATGCCGATGATGTTGGAAATCTTGGCCGAAGACTGCGTGATCCGCTCCATAGCCTCAGTCGCATCCTGCATGGCGAGGCCGCCATGCTCGGCCGTCTGGGTGACCTGCGCAGCATTGGCGCTCGCATCCCTGGCGCGGGCCGCATTGCCCATCACGGTCGATGTCAGCTGCTCCATGGCCGCCGAGGTTTCCTCGATGGTCGCGGCCTGCCTCGTCGTGCGCTCGGAAAGATCATTGGCGCCGGAAAGGATTTCGCCCGTCGCCGCCTTCAGGGCCCCCGAGGTGGAGCGGAACTGCGTCACGATATCGGTCAGTTTTTCGGCCACTGCATTGATGTCGGCCTTGAGTTTGGCAAAGGCACCGCGATGCTCGCCCTGCATGCGCTGGGTCAGGTCAGTATTGGCCAGGGCATTTAGCACGGCCCCGGTCTCGCCGAGTCCACGATCGACGCTGCCCACCAGCGTATTGACCGACTTGGCGAGGCCATTGAGCTCGGCATCGGGAAATTGCTCGGGCACGCGACGAGAAAAATCCCCGTCGATGGCCGCATCGACCACATCACCAAAGGCGCGTTGCAACTCGATCATCATGGCCTGACGATCCTCGGAATCGCGGATGATGCGCGCTGCCTCCGCCTCGGTCATCTGGGCAACTTTCAGCCCACTCTCGCGAAAAACTTCCACGGCGCGGGCCATGGCGCCGACCTCATTGCCGCGCTGGACATAGGGAACATCGGTCTCAAACCGCCCCTCGGCAATCGCTCCCATGGCCGCCGCAATGCGGGGCAGCGGACGCGTGATGACAAGGCTCAGGAGGTAGCCGAGAATGCCCAGCACCAGCGTCGTTACCATCGCAATGGTCAGCATGAGCACCATCATGCCCTGCACAGATTGCTCAATGGCCTCAAGCGTTTCCCCGACGAGGATCGCGCCGGCCACCGCCCCGTCCTCTCGGACCACCGGGTGATAGGCAGCATAATAGGTTTCGCCGCCGATCGTCTCTTCACCCAGCCATGAGCGCCCTTCCTTCATCGCTGTCATGACGGCACCCTGCGGATCCATGATCTGACCCTTGAGGCTCGCACCAGCCTCATCCACCAAGGTGGTGGTATTGATCACCAGGTCCTTGGTGTCCTTGTCGGCGATATAGATCGCCGTTTCGCCGCCTGTGACGCGGGAAATGCCATCGACCAGTTCTGTATCGAAGAAGGGCAGCAGCGCCCACAGCGTCACCTGCCCCAGCGCACCATCGTCTCCCCAATTGACGACGGTCCCGCCGGCTTTGTTGGTCGCCGCGGCAAAGATGGTGGCGGCCGTACGCAGGTTCGCCTCCTGCCGGTCGCGGCCCTGCTGCATCATCGTGCTGGAGAAGTTGAGGTAGATGCCGATTGCAACGACGGTAATCGACACGACGATGGCAGCGGTCACCACAGTCGCAATAATAAATCTCAGGCTCAGACGCCCGAAAAAGGCGGATATAGACCGTGCCATTCTTGTCCCTCGGATGAGCAGCGTGGCGCGAATCTTATGGGAGTGGAATTTAATCAAGTATTACAATGATTTAGATCGACATCATTTTCATTTTTGCACCTCCGCACTGAAAATTCTCTCAATGAAATCGACATCGATACCCGGCTTTTTCAGTACGGGCTCCCCAGACGAAAATGGGGAAGGCCCGTTTCCGAGCCTTCCCCAGTTCTAATGAAGGAGTTGAGTGGAGTTTTACCTAGAACTCGCTCCAGTCGTCGGCCTTCACCGCAGCATTGCCGTGGCTGAGATAGGCTTTGGCGACAGACTTGAGTTTTTGCTGGATACCACGTGCACCCTGCGGCTCTGCTGGTGCGGCCGAAACCACCTTCCGCCCGTCGGTCGCAAAGATGTCTACGATCTGATCGAGCTTGGTGGCCTGCGCCTCCGTCTGCTCAATGGCCGCGTTCATCTCTTCAACCAGCGCCGCATTGTGCTGGGTCATTTCGTCCATCTGCCGGACCGCTGCATTAACCTCCTCGATAGAGGACGCCTGCTCACGGCTTTCGCGGGCAATGCCAGTCATCAGGTCATTGGACGAGCGTGCCGCTTCCAACATGGCCGCAAGCTTCGACGCCGCATCGCTGACAAGACGAGTGCCTCCCTTTACTTCGGTCGCGCTCTGCTCGATCAGCTGCTTAACATCCGAAGACGCACTGGCCGCACTTTGCGCCAGGCGCCGCACTTCCACGGCGACCACGGCAAAACCCTTGCCCGCCTCGCCGGCCCGCGCTGCTTCCACGGAGGCATTGAGCGCAAGCAGGTTGGTCTGGAAGGCGATGTCGTCGATCATGCCGATGATGTTCGAGATTTTCGCCGAGGATTGGGTAATCTTCTCCATCGCCTCGGTCGCCTGCGCCATCACCTGACCGCCGACTTCCGCCGAACTTGTCACATCGCCTGCCGCCGCGCTCGCCTCCTGCGCCCGCTGCGCATTCTGCAGAACCGTGGCCGCAAGCTGCTCCATCGCCGCTGACGTCTCTTCGATTGTCGCCGCCTGCTTGGTGGTGCGTTCGGAGAGATCATTGGCCCCGGAGAGAATTTCTCCCGTCGCTGTCTTCAGTGTCCCCGAAGTTGTCCGCAGCTCGCCAACAACGTCTGTGAGACGATCCGCCACCGCATTGACGTCCGACTTCAACCGCGCAAAGGCGCCTTGATACTCGCCCTCCATGCGATGAGTCAGATCCGTATTGGCCAGCGCCGACAGCACCACGCCCGTCTCGCCAACCCCACGATCCACCGTCTCGACGAGCCCATTGACCGAACGCGCCAACGCATTGAGTTCGTCATCCGGAAAATCGGCTTCCACCCGGCGCGAGAAGTCGCCCGCGATCGCCGCATCCACCACATGCCCAAACGAGCGCTGCAGATCGGTCATCATCTGCTGCCGGCTTTCCTGTTCCGACAGGATGCGCGCCGCTTCCGCCTCGGTCATCTGGCTGACGCGCAGGCCGTTCTCGCGGAACACTTCCACCGCCCGGGCCATGGCGCCGATCTCGTTGCGACGATCGACATAGAGCACCTCGGTCTCAAAATTCCTCTCGGCAATCGCCTGCATGGTCGCGGCGAGTTTCGGCACAGGCTTGGTCAATTGCCGCGAAACGATTAGCGCCAGCGCGCCCATCACAGTCAACAGCACGCCACCGATCACCAGCATGCCCGGAATCGACGCACGCGCCGACGCTTCCGCCGCGCCGAGATCCGCACCGACCCAGAAAGCGCCGAGCAAGGTATTGTCGAGCTTGAGCACAGGGAAGAACTCACCCCAATAGGTTTTGCCCAGCAGCTCGACTTCGCCCTCATAGGGCAACGATTGCGACAGGGCTGCATGGGCTGGACTCTGCGGATCAACGGCAAAGTCGATGGCCCGCTCATCGCCCTCGCCGACAAAACTCGACGTCTTGGCCAAAAACTGCCCTGTCGCCGGGTCGACCGCAAAAACCACGGCCTCGCCGCCAGTCACGCGGGTGATCGAGTCCACCGTGCCATTGTCGTAAAAGCGCGGGATGGAATAGGTCTGGAAGGCGCCGACATTATTGTCCTCGGCCCAGGTCACCACGGAACTGGCGAGACGCTTTTCGAGGATGGTCGCGGCGGTCTTGAGGTCGGTCCGCTGCTGGAGCTGGGCCTGCTGCAATGCCTGCTGATGCAGCCCCATGTAATTGCTGACCGAATAGGCGATGATCGTCACGACGATGCTACCCAGAACCAGTCCGGAAATAGCCGTGGTCAGCTTGATGCTGCCAAGCGCGGAAAAAAGTTTCATGCGTCCCCCTGAGCACCCTGCCCGGTGCCGTCACCTCAAATCTGTCCGCGCGCATCCTAGAGAACGGGGAGTTAATGCAATGTTTCTTGTATGGTAGGGCAGGACAAGAAAAAGGGCGCCAGTGGCGCCCTTTTTTGTCGAGGTGACAACGATCTAGAACTCGCTCCAATCGTCGGCCTTCACCGCGGCATTGCCGTGGCTGAGATAGGCTTTGGCGACAGACTTGAGTTTTTGCTGGATACCTCGTGCACCCTGCGGTTCTGCAGGGGCGGCCGAAACCACCTTCCGCCCGTCGGTCGCAAAGATGTCGACGATCTGATCGAGCTTGGTGGCCTGTGCCTCCGTCTGCTCGATGGCCGCATTCATCTCTTCCACCAGCGCCGCATTGTGCTGGGTCATCTCGTCCATCTGCCGGACGGCTGCATTGACTTCCTCGATAGAGGAGGCCTGCTCGCGGCTCTCGCGGGCAATGCCAGTCATCAGGTCATTGGAGGACCGCGCCGCTTCGAGCATGGCTGCAAGTTTGGATGCCGCATCGCTGACAAGACGAGTGCCACCCTTCACTTCGGTCGCGCTCTGCTCGATGAGCTGTTTCACATCCGAAGATGCGCTAGCCGCACTTTGCGCCAGGCGTCGCACTTCCACGGCGACCACGGCAAAACCCTTGCCCGCCTCGCCGGCCCGCGCTGCTTCCACGGAGGCATTGAGCGCAAGCAGGTTGGTCTGGAAGGCGATGTCGTCGATCATGCCGATGATGTTCGAGATTTTCGCCGAGGATTGGGTAATCTTCTCCATCGCCTCGGTCGCCTGCGCCATCACCTGACCGCCGACTTCCGCCGAACTTGTCACATCGCCTGCCGCCGCGCTCGCCTCCTGCGCCCGCTGCGCATTCTGCAGAACCGTGGCCGCCAGCTGCTCCATCGCTGCTGACGTCTCTTCGATTGTCGCCGCCTGCTTGGTCGTCCGTTCCGAGAGATCATTGGCCCCGGAGAGAATTTCTCCCGTCGCCGTCTTCAGCGTGCCTGAAGTCGTCCGCAGCTCGCCAACAACGTCTGTGAGACGATCCGCCACCGCATTGACGTCCGACTTCAACCGCGCAAAGGCGCCCTGATACTCGCCTTCCATGCGGTGGGTCAGATCCGTATTGGCCAGCGCCGACAGCACCACGCCGGTCTCGCCAACCCCACGATCCACCGTCTCGACAAGCCCATTGACCGAACGGGCCAACGCATTGAGTTCGTCATCCGGAAAATCGGCTTCCACCCGGCGCGAGAAGTCGCCCGCGATCGCCGCATCCACCACATGCCCAAACGAGCGCTGCAATTGCTGCATCATGGCCGCGCGATCGGCCTGACCCCGAATGATGGAGGCCGCTTCCGCCTCGGTCATCTCAGCCATGCGCAGGCCATTCTGCCGGAACACTTCCACGGCCCGGGCCATGGCGCCGATTTCATCGCCGCGCGCCCCGCCCATAACTTCCACTGAAAGATCACCCTCGGCCAGTGTCTCCATCGTGTGGGTCAAACGGGAGATTGGCCGGCTGATGGAACGAGCAAAGAAGAAGCCCAGGACAGCCGCAATGGCCAGCAAGACACCACCCACCAACAGCGTCATGTTGCGCATGCTGACAACAGGGGCAAAGGCTTCCTCTTCCGGCTGCACGGCCGTGACCGCCCAGGTGACGCCGCCCACGCTGACAGGTTCTGCCCGCACCACCATGGGCGCACCGCGATAGTCCGTGCTCATCCCTTCACCGACCTCGCCGGAAAAGGCTGCAGTCACGACATCGGAGGTCAGCGTCGTGACGAGAACGTCGTCGGCCGCGGTCTTGGGTGACTCGCTGCGAAGCAGACCATCGGCCCCCACAACGATCACTTCGCCACTCTTGCCCATGCCAGACAGCGCGGACACCCGGGCACTCATCGCCGCCGGCGAGATTGCCAGCACCATGACGCCCGTCTTCTCGTCCTTGTCATAGACCGGCATGGCCATGAAACTTTGCGGCGTGCCGGCCGGTCCATAGACGGCAAAGTCAACAAAGGCAGCCGAGCCATCCGCAAGGTCCTTGGCTGCGATAAAGGCCTGACCGAGCCCTGAGGCAGAGAGGCCTGGGTCGGCAACGACATTGCCGGCAAAGTCCATGTTCTTTGAAACCGAATAGACCACATCCCCGGTGGCGCTGATCAGCAACACGTCGGAATAGCCGCGCTCGACCTGCAAGGTGCGGAAGCCGGGGTGGAAACGCTTGTGCGGTGCATCATAAGTGGCGCCCTTGGCGCCGACGCTATCGACCGCAGCGCGGTCCGCCGGATTGGGGTTTTCGGTGACATAGGCAGCCTGCAATTGCAGCGCTGCGCGTTCCTTGAGCCCCATGCGCAATTCCTCGAGCGCACGAGTGAGGTTCTTCATCGCCGTAACAGTGTCGGAGCGCTGCACGAAGAGCCGGAGATCAACCTCGGCGCTCGAAAAATACTCACTGACCAGCGTCGTCGCCGTATTGAGCGAAGCCTGCATGGATTGGTTGCGCTGTTCCTCGACCGTGCCGAGGCCGATGAAATAGCTGGCAATGCCAACCCCGGCACTCACCACCAGCGCCGAACCAACCAAAGCCAGCGGCAGCTTCTGCGCGATGCGCAGTTGCGGAAATATCCTCACCCTCGTCCCCCCGAGCCTGCCCGATCCCCGGCCCTCCAGCCAGACCGCCTCCCGGCCGGCGAAACGCCTCACAGGATCGAACGAATTGCGTCCTGCAATCGATACACATTTAGGTTTAACTACTTATTACGCCCAAAGCCGCGCCCCAAAAGGCGAAGCGCCCGCAACCGGCCGGTTGCGAGCGCTTCAGCAATCGGTTCTTTTCTCAGGCGATCAGGTCAGCGCGCCGATCACGGCCTCGATACGCTTTTTCATGGTCGAAACGTCGAACGGCTTGATGATGTAGTTGTTGACGCCCGCCGAAATCGCTTCCTTCACCTGCTCGGCGTCGGAACGCCCGGTCGCCATGATGAAGGGCATCGCCTGGGTGCGCGGATGCTTGCGGATCACCTTGAGCAGGGTCAGCCCATCGATATCATCCATGTTCCAGTCGGAAATGATGAGATCGACATTCGCCCCTTCGAGCTTGCCCAATGCATCGCGGCCAGACTTGGCCTCGATGATGTCCTTGAAGCCGAGCTGATTGAGAATGTACTTACAGATGCCACGCATGGACTGCTGGTCATCAACGATCAGGACGCTGACAGCACTGGCTTTAGGCATGGACTCTATCTACCTCTTACGCGCCGGAGCCTGAGCCCCGGTATTCAAGTTCATCCTAGGTGGGAGAGGTTACAATTCTCTCAATTGCACCGGACGGATTGCATGCTCGGCTTTAAGCCGCCGAGCGCAAACGAACGAGCGCATTGGCAAGCTTGCCGGCCACCTGTTCGAGCGGCGCCTGCTCGACGACCGCGCCTTCCTCGAAGGCAACACGCGGCATCCCATAGACGAGAGCCGAAGCCTGGCTCTGGCCCACCGTATAGGCGCCGGCATCGCGCATCAGTTTGAGGCCCCGCGCCCCGTCACGGCCCATGCCGGTGAGAATGGCGCCGACCGCCATATGCCCAACCGCCTTGGCCACCGATTCAAACAGCACGTCCACGCTCGGACGGTGGCCGCTGGTCAGCTCATCCTGGCTCAACCGGCATTTCAGCTGCCCCGAAGAGCGCTCGACGCGCAGGTGATAGTCGCCGCGCGCCACATAGGCATGGCCGCGTTCGAGTACCATGCGGTCCTCGGCTTCCACCACCTTGATGGCACAGAGCTCATCGAGGCGTGCCGCAAAGCGGCCGGTAAAGCCGGCCGGCATGTGCTGGGCAATGACCACCGGCGGGCAATCGGCCGGCATGTTTGTGAGGACAGCACGGATCGCCTCGACGCCGCCAGTCGAAGCGCCGATGGCAATGAGCGCGCCATCGGGAGCGGCTGCCGTCTTGACCGATGTCTTGGGCGCCTCGATGCGCGTTGCTGCACCGCGCACGTCGGTGCGGGCCGCATCGCGGATCTTGTCGCGCAGGCTCGCGCCAAAGGCATCGAGCCCACCGGCAAATTCGGCACTGGGCTTGGCCACGAAATCAATAGCGCCCAATTCAAGCGCTAACAGTGTCTCGCTCGCGCCCTTCTTGGTAAGGGTCGACACCATCACCACCGGCATGGGCCGCAGGCGCATCAGCTTTTCGAGAAAATCCAGCCCGTTCATATTGGGCATTTCGATATCGAGCGTCACCACATCGGGATTGAGCTGCTTGATCTTCTCGCGCGCTTCGATCGGGTCCGTTGCCGTGCCGACGACGGTGATGTCGCCGTCGCGCGTCAACATGCGGGTGAGCACCTCGCGAATGAGGGCCGAGTCATCGACGACCAGAACCTTGATAGTCATGCTGCTTCTCGTTTGTTCATCCGCTTGGATTGGTAGATGGTCTTGCCCACGAGGCGGAAACCTTCCCCGCCCGAACCCAGATTTTCCGAGTGGCCGATATAGAGGAAGGCTTCGGGGGCCAGGAGCTTGCCGAAGCGGCCAAAGACGGCCCCTTGCGTCGGCTTGTCGAAATAGATCGCCACATTGCGGCAGAAGATGGCATCGAACGGGCCCTTCATCGGCCATTCGGCGATCAGGTTGAGCGGCTTGAACGAGACCAGTTCGCGCGCTGCCTGCGGTACCTGCACGGTGCCGTCATTGAGTTTCTGGAACGGCCGGGCGCGTTCCCCGCTGAGGCCCGAAAGCTCGTTCTCCGGATAGATGCCGCGCGCCGCCTTGGCGATCACAGCCGTATCGATATCCGTTGCGAGGATCTTGAAATCCCAGCGCTTGAGTTCGGGAAAGGCATTGAGGAGGTCCATGCCGATCGTATAGGGCTCCTGCCCTGTCGAACAACCGGCCGACCAGATGCGCAGTTTTTGGCCGCGCGGCCTCTCGCTGATCAGGCCACCGACATAGGTCTTGAGGTGATCGAAATGATGGTCTTCGCGATAAAAGCGCGTCAGATTGGTGGTGAGGGCATTGACGAAGTCCTGCCCGTCGCTCGCCGAGGCGCCCTTTTCGAGATAGTCGACATAGTCGTCAAAACTGGCGAGTTCGAGCGCCCGAACGATCTTTGACAGGCGTGACACAACCAGGGTCCGCTTGGCGTCGCTGAGGGAAATACCGGCGACCTTATAGACGCGGCTTTTGATGCGCGAAAACTCGCGCTCGCTGAGGGAAATTTCTCCCTGTTCCATGAAACCTTCCCCGACTGCCCCAGGCCCCACCGCAAAGCGGCAAGTCACCGTTACGCCCGCATGATCGCGACATCAGCGCCATGCTGTTGAGCGAAAGTCATAGTGGCCGGTGCATTCCTTAGATTGCGTAAATTCCGCCCGGAACACCGGGCAATATTTGCGCGAAGAGGCCTAGAAAAGTTCGATATCGTCGACCGGCGCTGGCACCACGACACGGCGCTTGGCGAGCGCCAGTTCTTCCTTGGCGACATTGGCGCCGACATCGCTATCGAGCCGCTTTACGAAGGCACGGCCGGAATGGGGCTTGAACAGCACGCGCCGGGCAAACATGCCCCCGAGGTCTTCGCTCGAGGCCATATAGCCTTCATCGGCGAGGAACTGGCGTACGAATTCGATGTTCTTGGCCCCGACATCGTCGAGCGCCGAATTGATCTTGCCGCCGCCAAAGACCTTGATCTCGAGATTGGACTTCTTGCCCGAGCCCTGCGAGAGCACCTTGTTGATCAACTGTTCCATGGCAAAGGCGCCGTAACGGGCCGAAGCGCCGTAGCGATCCTTGGCCGAACCGGACTGTTCTGCGAGGAGGAAATGGTTCATCCCGCCGACATTGGCGACGCGATCCCTTACGCAGGCCGAGATGCACGAGCCCAGCACGGTCGAAAACGTGACATCCTGCGCCGAAGAAACGTGGCAATCACCCTGATGGACCGTGGTGACGATACCTCTGTCGAATTCAGGAGGCAGGGAGCTATTCTGGCCCATTTGTCTACGAATACCCGTCGAGTCCATTTGCTTCCGACCTTAGCTTTAACTCGTTAGCCAAACGCTAACCACGCTACGCGGGGAGTCCCGATCTGGCTGTCGCAGCAAGAAGCGGTTTAGAAATATTCGGATAGTGTGGGCTGGTAGATCTGAGGTTATGCGTATGTCATTGCAGAAGCTGGCAAGAGAGCTCGACGAGACAGCCCGTCAGTCCGCCGCAATGTTGGAAGGGATTACCGAAGCCCTCGATCTTCTGACCGACTCTTCAGCCGGCAAGGACGCTTCCGTGCGCCAGGCGATGATGATGATCATCACTGCCCTTCAGGGCCAGGACCGTATCGAGCAGCGCTGCCGCAACATGGCACTTGCCGCCCGCCAGTTCTCGCTGCTTCCGCCGACCGCGCCTGAAAGCGTCTACGATGAAATCTGGCAGAGCCTGACGCTCGACGAGCTGCGCGTCCCTGCCCTCTCCGGCGTCGCCGCCAACCAGCCGCACGGCGAGATCGAGCTGTTCTAGGCGGAAAGCTCTTCGACGGCTTTCGACCCCATTCTCGCCGTTGGTGCCTCGCTCGCAGTTTCCTATGGGCGGACACAGGCGATCATCCGCAAGAGTGGGCTTCTAACGAAATTGCGGACTTTCCTGCCGCGCGTCATGCGTCTAGCCTTGCGCCATGACAAAAAGCATTCTCAGGTTCTTTTTCGACTATGGCGCGGGTGGTTGCCTCTGGGCGGGTGACAACGAGACCCGTGAAGAATTGGGACTAGGCCCAGTGGACGAGAAATTGTTCGTTTCGAAGCCTGCTTGTGATCTGCGGGGCCAGCTTGACTTCGAGCATTCCGGCTATCTGAACCCCCTGTATCCGCCCGATCCGAGCCTGTGGACACAAACGCTTTGTGATCGCTTCAATGCTAGGGTGGACACGCTACTTGGGCTTTTGCGGCATGAATTGGGCGCAAGCTATGACATTGTGGATGAGCAACAGCGCTATTGCGAGGATCCCCGCTTGGGCGAGTATCTTGAGAACAATGCAGGCCTTGCTGCACTCAACGAAGTTGACGCGCCAACCGTAGGCTAAAGCATCGCACACGCGCCTCGACTTGCACCGACCTGGCATATTCTGGTGGGGTGCGTTTCTGGCAAATGCCTAACCCGTCATATCTAACTCATTCGGAGATGCAGGTCGGCTTTCGCAGAGCCTGCCTCAAAAGCAGACTGTCGGCTCCCCACCCCGAGTCTGACAGCATTCCGCGCCCCAAAACTAAGAAGGGCGCCTTGCGGCGCCCCTCCTTGAACTCACGCTTGCAGGCCTTAGCCGTCGAGCTTGGCCCCGTTGACCACGGCGTGGAGGTCGATGAGACCCACCATGCGGCTGTCATGGGTGATGATGCCGTTGAGCAGTTCGGTGTCGATGGCATTGCCTTCGGGCACATTGTGAATGTCTTCGCGGCTCACGGTCAGAATGTCGCTGACAGCGTCGACCAGGATGCCGACCCACTTGTCGCCAACGCTCATCACCACCACGACGTGGTTCTTGGTGGGCGAGGTCTGGCCATCGCCGAAGCGGGCGCGCAGATCGAAGATCGGCACGATGGTGCCGCGCAGGTTGATCACGCCGCGCACGAAGTCGCGCGTGTTCGGCAGCGGGGTCGCACCATTCCAGGCGCGGATTTCACGCACCGTGGTGATCTCAACGCCATAGGTCTGCTCGCCGATGGAGAAGGCGATAAGTTGCAGGGTGTTCTGGCCAACGACGGCCGTTTTATCCCCATTGTCTTCGCGGAGGCTGAGCGCTTCCATTTTCCTGGCCTTTCTGCCGCCCTTCTGGGCCGGTTACACACTGTGAGCGGCTGACAAGCCGCGCGTTACTCGTATTCCGGCGCGACGTCGCCGCCGCGCCACTTGGCCAACTAGGCCGCGTTCTGGTGAATCTGGTGGACCCTAAGACCCTGCACGTCGACGATCAGCGCGACATTGCCGTCGCCCAGGATCGTGCCGCCGGCAATGCCTTCGACCTGCTCGAAGTTTTCTTCGAGCGATTTGATGACGACCTGCTGCTGGCCGATGATGTCGTCGACGACGAGCGCCACCTTCTGGCTACCTTCGCTTTCGCACAGCACCACGAAGCGATCGTCCGGCGCCTTGTTCGAATGCATGCCGAAGCGCTGGGCCACATCGATGACCTGCACATATTCGCCGCGCACCTGCAGCACCTGGCCGCCGGAGGGGACGCGCTCGAAAATGGCGCCCGAGCACTGCATGGTTTCAACGATCGAGGAGAGCGGCACCACATAGGGGCTTTCGCCGACCTTGACGAGCATGACGTCGAGCACGGCCAGGGTCAGCGGCAGGCGCAGCGTCACGCGAGAACCCTTGCCGGTCCAGGAGCGGACATGCACGGAGCCACCGATCTTCTTGATATTTGAGAGCACCACGTCCATGCCGACGCCGCGGCCGGAAATGTCGCTCACCGCATCGGCCGTCGAGAAGCCCGGCGCGAAGATCAGCTGGTCGATCTGCTCGTCGGTCGGGGTGATATCGGGGGCAACCAGACCCTTGTCGCGAGCCAGCTGCAGCACGCGCTCGCGGTTGATGCCGTTGCCGTCATCTTCGACAATGATGAGAATATTGCCGCCGGCCTGCTCGGCCGAAAGGCGGATGGTGCCGATTTCGGACTTGCCGCGCGACTTGCGCTTTTCCGGATCCTCGATGCCATGGTCGGCCGAGTTGCGGATCATATGGGTCAGCGGGTCGCTGAGCTGCTCAATGACGGTCTTGTCGATTTCGGTGTTTTCACCGATCGTCTCGAGCTTGATCTTCTTGCCGGTCTTTGTGGCGAGTTCGCGCACTAGGCGCGGCATGCGCGAGAACACCGATTTGACCGGCTGGGCGCGGATGGCCATGACCGAGTCCTGCAATCCGCGCGTCGTCTGGGCCAGAACCTCAAGACCGCGAACGAGCTCGGTATAACGAGCGCGCAGATTTTCATCCATCTGCTGGGTCAGCATGGACTGGGTGATCACCAGCTCGCTGACCATGTTGACGACGCGGTCAACCTTGTCGAGATCGACGCGGATCGACTGCACGCCAACAGCGCGATTGCCGCCCTCTTCGCCACCTTCCCCGCCGGCAGCGGGTTTGGGTGCGGCAGCGGACTTGGGCGCAGCGGCCTGCGGCACGGGCCGCGGCGGCGCAGAAGCCGAGATTTCATTGGCGAGATCGGCAAAGCTGAGAGCCGGTTCTTCGGCCACAGGCTCTGCGGCAACAGGGGCGGACGGAGCTTCGGCAACGAGACGCACGGGAGCGGCAGCCACTTCGTCTTCAGTCAGCGCCATGAGGTTCTCGTCGGCTTTGGCAGGTTGTACGACCGCAACAGGTGTGGGAGCCGGCGCAGCCGCTGGCGGCACCACATGGCCGAGCGGCACGACTTCGATGCTGCAATCGCCATCGACGAATTCGAAGACTTCGCGGATCGCGGATTCCGTCAGGTCAGGCGCAAAGAGCGAGATTTCCCATGAGCAATAGACGCCAAACGGCTCGAAGTCGCTCAGGGCCGGAATGTCGGTGAGAATGGCACGGACATTGATCTCGCCCAGGGCTGCCAGTTCGCGGAACAG
Organism: Devosia sp. LjRoot3; assembly: GCF_964252865.1. Taxonomy (NCBI): domain Bacteria; kingdom Pseudomonadati; phylum Pseudomonadota; class Alphaproteobacteria; order Hyphomicrobiales; family Devosiaceae; genus Devosia; species Devosia sp. LjRoot3. Next base: position 455,764 of record NZ_CAXUPK020000004.1, on the reverse strand, counting down.
CAGCAGCGGATCATTGGCGCGCGAATAGAGCTGGCGATAGGGCGTGAAGCGCACTTCCCAGTGGCCCGGCTCGACCGGCATGGGCGGGGCGTCGAACGTATCGGGCTCGGCAGCAACCGGAGCGTCAACGGCTTCGACGACGTCGCCATCATCGACAGCAAGCTCGACGCGCACCGGCGTGAATTCGATATCGAATTCCTCGATGATCTCGCCGCTCCACTCGTCTTCGTCGCCGCCGCGCTGGCCGCGGGCAATGGCGTCGAAGCGCTGCTTTTCTTCCTGGCCGTAGTCGGCAGCCAGCTCTTCGCCGCTCTGGGCGGCATTGATGTAGTCGCCAACGATATCATTGGCGCGGATGCAGAGGCTGACCACGTCGTCGGTCATCTCAACACGACCATCGCGGACATAGTCGAGCAATGTCTCATAGGCATGGGCAAAGCCCACGAGCCCGGAGAAGCCGAAAGCACCGGCACCGCCCTTGATCGAGTGAATGGCGCGGAAAACAGCATTGAGCCGGTCGGCGTCGCGCTCGCCCCCTTCGATCGCTGCGAACTGTTCTTCGAGCTCGTTCATCAGCTCGGAACATTCGTCGAAATAGGTGGCCTTGAAGTCGTCTAGGTCGCTCATGGCGCCGTACCAGCCTTAGAAGGTAGTGTTAGTGGACCACGCGATGGATGACGCTGATCAGCTTGTCGGGGTCGAAGGGTTTCACGATCCAGCCTGTGCCGCCCGCGGCCTTGCCCTGGTCGCGCTTGTCCTGGCTCGTTTCAGTCGTGAGAATGAGGATCGGCAGGCTCTGGTACTGGCCGCTGGCCCGCACATTCTTGATGAACTCGATACCGTCCATGACAGGCATGTTGATGTCGGTGATGACGACGTCGATGTCGTGGCTCATCAGCACGTCCAGGCCCTGCTTGCCGTCTTCGGCCTGCAGCACCTCGAAACCGGCATTGCTCAGCGTATGGTGCAACATGGCCAGGATGGTTCTGGAATCATCCACAGTCAGTACGCGCAATGTCATGGTCTCATCATCCCTGAAAATTGTGCGCCAAGGCCCAATCGATCGATCGCGGCCAACATGGCGGCGCTCGGCGCGTCGACAGCAAATTCATTATGGTTGCGACGGGCGCTTTCGGCAGCGCTGATCAACATCAGCAGACCATTGGTCGACACGCGTTGCACCGCGCTTGCGACCACGGTCACCGCACCATCTTCGACAGCGTCGATCAGCTTGTCACGAATCGCGTCCAGCGCGTCGAGGTCGATGACCTCTGGCAAGGCAATCGCGCTTGCTTCCTGATGTGCCATTTCGTGGCCAGCCCCCGGAGTTCTCTCCTTCGCCATATTCATCTGGAACGGTTTAAGAAGTGCTAATCGCCCGGATGCCGGGGCTTAGCGTCGTGCGACCTCCAGCGCGCTTGCCGCCGCGGGCAAGTGGCTGTAACGAGGCGGCAGTATCAGGACAATTGCCATGACCACCAAGATCGCCCTGACCGGGCTCGCCCGTGACCTTGCCGCCCGCGCCGATGCGGGCAAGCCCATTCGCGTCGGCGTTATCGGCTCAGGCGAGATGGGCACCGATCTTGTCACCCAGATGAGCCTGATGAAGGGCGTCGAAATGGCTGCGATCGCCACAAGGCGGCCCCATACGGCGCTGGCCGCCATGACCATTGCCTATGGCGACGACAGCCATGGCAAGGTGGTCGATTCCCCGGCTGCCGCCACCGCCGCCATCGAACAGGGCAAGATCGCCGTCACCTCGGCCGAAACTCTCGTCACCACGCCCAATATCGATGTCGTCATCGACGCCACCGGCAAGCCGGGCGTTGCCGCCGATTTTTCCCTCACCGCCATGGAGCACGGCAAGCACCTCGTCATGATGAATGTCGAGGCTGATGTCACCATCGGACCCTATCTGAAGGCCCAGGCCGACCGCCTCGGTGTCGTCTATTCCGTCGGCGCCGGCGACGAACCCTCGTCCTGCATGGAGCTGATCGAATTCGTCACCGCGCTTGGTCTTGATGTGGTTGCGGCCGGCAAGGGCAAGAACAATCCCCTCAAGCACGACGCGGTCCCCGACGATTATCGCGAGGAAGCCGACCGGCGGAACATGAACCCACGCATGCTGGTGGAGTTCGTCGATGGGTCGAAGACCGCCGTCGAGATGACCGCCATTGCCAATGCCACCGGCCTCATGCCCGATATTCCGGGCATGCACGGACCCAAGGCCGACCGTGACGACATGGCCAAGGTGCTGATTCCCAAGGCCGATGGCGGGATTCTGAATTCCTCCGGCGTCGTCGACTTCACCATCGGCAAGGGCGTCGCCCCGGGCGTCTTCGTCATCGTCAAGGCAGAGCATCCGCGCATCATCGAACGCATGGACGATCTCCATATCGGCCACGGGCCCTACTATGCCTTCTTCCGGCCCTATCACCTGACCAGCCTTGAAGTGCCGCTGACCTGTGCGCGCATCATGCTCACCGGCAAGCCGGACATGGTGCCCCTGCCCCGCCCCGTCGCCGAAGTCTGCGCGGTCGCCAAGCGTGACCTGCTGCCCGGCGAACCGCTCGATGCGATCGGGGAGACCTGCTACCGCTCCTATGCCATGAGGGCCGACGATGCCCGCGCCGCAGGCGCCGTGCCGGTCGGCCTTCTCGAAGGCGGCAAGGTCACGGCACCGATCGCCAAGGGCGCGCTTCTTACGGCGGCCAACAGCCAGCCCGATTCTTCGACGCGACTGTTCGCCCTGCGGCGCGAGCAGGATCGGATGCTCGGCTACACCTCGTAGACAGGGGCTTGGGGGAGCCTTAGCTCCCCCTGATCGCGATCTTGCCCTTGCGGCCCGGTTCGCCGCTGGCCCGCACGGCTTCCGCCACGTCAGTGATCGGGTAGGCGGCCTCGATATCGAGCACCAGCTTGCCGGCGGCCGCATCCCGGATCAGTTCACCCAGAAGTTCGCCAATGCGCTCGGGCTTGACCGGCGGCTTGGCGCCCCAGAATCCCTTGACCGAAATATCGCGGAATAGCAGTTCGCCGGCCGAAATTTTCAGCGGTCGGCCGGTCATCGCGCCAAAGCTGATCAGTTGCGCGCCATCGGCGAGAATGCCGGAAAGCTGTGCCGCGCCGTCGCCACCAAGCGACTCGATGCCGCGCAGGATCGGTGCACCGCCGGTGATCGTGCGGACTTTTTCCTGCCAATCTTCGCCTTCGGTTGCGACGACAGTCTTGAACCCGAACGCTGCCATTTCGTCGACGGCAGCATCGCGCCGGACGAGGCCGAGGACGTTGACGCCCTTTTCGGCACCATACTGGGCAAGCAGTTTGCCTACCGCGCCATTGGCCGCATTGATCGCGATCCAGTCGCCGGCACCAACCTCAAGTGTATCGAGCAGCATCTTGGCCGAGAGCGGCATGGAGACCAGCTGGCAGGCGGTCGCGTCACCGACGCTGTCGGGCACCGGCACGAGCCGCGCCGCGGTCGCAAGATAATATTCGGCCCAAGTCTTTTCCGCGCCGCCGGCGACGCGCTGCCCCAGCTTGAGATGGGTAACGCCCTCACCCAGCGCCTCGACGGTACCCACTGCTTCCGTGCCCGGAACAGCCGGCAGGGCGGGCTTGAACCCGTAGTGACCGGCAATGGTCATCAGGTCATGGTTATGGACCGGCGACAGCACCATCTTGACCAGGACCTGGCCGGGTCCGGGCTGCGGGCGCTCCACCTCCTTGGTCTGCAGAACTTTTTCCGGCGTGCCGAATTCGGAATAAATGGCGGTCTTCATCACCGGCTCCTGTAAATTACTATGCGGCAAAGATATGTCTCGCGCTTTGGTGTTCAAGCCCCGCTTGCCATCCCCCAAGGCATGAAATAATTGCTGATCGTGTTATTCAGGATTTAAGCCATGTCGACCGAAGCTCTCGATCCCCGCGCGCCGCAGCGCGTTCGCCACGACACCCGTCTGCGTTTGCTGACCGTGACCGCCGTCACCGACATTACCCCGCTCATGCGCCGGGTTCGGCTCACCGGCGACATGGAAGGCTTCGTTTCTCCCGGCCATGCCGATCATATCAAGGCTTTCTTCTTTCCTGAAGGCGTAACGCCACTCCTGCCGGTTGTCGGGCCCAATGGCGCCGAATTCGAACCCGGCACCCGCCCCGAAATGCGCGACTACACGCCCCGCTATTGGGATGTCGCGGAGGGCTGGATCGAACTCGATTTTGTGTTGCATGGCGATGGCCCTGCCTCGAGCTGGGCGGCAGCTGCCGCGCCGGGCAAGACCCTCGTCATCGGTGGTCCGCGTGGTTCGGTGGTCGTGCCCGCGACCTATGACTGGTATCTGCTGGTCGGCGACGAAACCGCCCTGCCCGCCATCGGCCGCCGCATCGAGGAATTGCCCGCAGGCGCCATCGTCGTCGCCGTTGTCGAAGTCGACTCCGCCGCCGAAGAGCAGGGTTTCGAGAGCAAGGCCGATCTCGACCTCGTCTATGTCCACCGCAATGGCGCTCCAGCCGGCACCACCACGCTGCTCCTCGACAAGGTCAGGACGTTGGTCCTGCCCAAGGGCGATGCCTATGCCTATATCGCGGGCGAGAGCGGCATGAGCAAAGCGGTTCGCCAGCACCTCACCGAAGAGCGCGGTTTCAGTTCCGAATGGGTCAAGGCAGCCGGCTACTGGTTGCTCGGCACTGCAGACGCCCACGAGCCGCACTAAGCGCCAAGCCGGCCCCGCAAGGGGCCGGCACTCACCGGTTACTTGGTTTTGGTCTTGCCCGAAGTCGGCGCATTGGCCTCGGCCTGCAGCCGGTCCATCAGCGCGCGCCATTCTTCATAGGCCACGTCCTGGTCCGGCAGCGCCTCGCGCGAGCCGCCGCGTTCAACCAGTTCGCTCAACACAGCTTCAACATCGGGACCTTTTTCCTCGCAGGTCCCGGCCTCGTCGAGCGCATTGAAGGCGGGGGTGTAGTAGTTGGTGTCGTAGTCGTCGGTATTGAGCTTGAGCTGGCCATAGGCAAGGAGGTCAGCGGAATCGGTCAGCAGCGACCATTCCTCGTCCGTCACCTCATAGCCCCCGCAATTGCTCGAGACGACATTGGCGAGGACGACGCGCTCCAAAAACGCCTCGGCCTCCGCTCCCGAATAGGAGGTCAGATCGGGCAGTTGCACGAAAATCTTGCCGTCAGCGGCAGCCTGCTGCACTCCCACGGCAAGGAGAAGTCCGGTCACCAGTGCTTTCTTGAACATTTGCATCCCTCACAATTCGTTTGCCTCGAAGGTACTGACCTTCATGGAGAAATAACGGCAGAGGACTATTGCGGCTGGCCGCCCACGAATTGCACGGCCCGCGCACCATTGGCGATCCCGCGCTCAAGGCACTCCTCGACCGACTGCCCCTCAGTGAGCGCAGCAATAAAGCCCGCCGCGAAGGCATCGCCCGCCCCGGTTGAATCGACCACTTTCACGATCGGCGCCGGACGGCTGAAGTCGACACCCTGCGCCCCACCAACAGCAGCGCCGAACCGTCCGCGTTTGATGACGACGTGTTTGAACTGCGCCCCAAGAATCCGCACCTGGTCCTCAAAGCCCGCCACACCCGCCAGCATTTCCGCTTCGCTCTCATTGGCAAAGAGCCAGTCCGCCGCGCCAACCCAGGCAAGGAAGGTTTGCGGCCCGACCTCTTCGAGAAAGCCGATCGAGGCCGGATCGATGGCGATCGGGATATTGCGCTTGCGGGCCCGACCTAGCAGCGACTGCACGGCGGCGCGCGGCCCCGGCGCAAAGAAGCTGTAGCCCGAGACCAGCACCAGCCCCGTGCCATCGAGGAGGCTATCGGGCAGGTCCTCGGCGCAAAGATTGAGATTGGCCCCGCGATCGGTGAGGAAGCTGCGCTCGCCGCTCGGATCGAGCAGAGTCACAAGCACGCCCGAGCCGAGCTGCGCATCGCCCGCCAGCATGGGCGTCACGCCGCGCAGGCGAAAATGCCCTTCATGGCTCGCCTTGTCGACCATCCCGACACGGGCAGCAAACACCACATCGGCTCCGGCCGCGCCAAGCCACACGGCCTGATTGGCCCCCGAACCACCGGCACGGCTTTCGATCGCTGCGCGCCGGTCGGAGCCGAACACGATCGGCCCCTCGGGCTTGACGATGACGTCGGTCATCACATCGCCGACGACGAGGACTTTTTTGCTCATGCGCGGCGAACGGGTGCCTTGCCGGCCTGAAGATGCGCCAGGGCCACCGCGATCTGGCCAGCCACAAGCGCATTGTTCTTCACGAGCGCAATATTAGACACCAGCGACTTGCCGCCCGTCAGCTCAAATATGCGCTGCAGCAGGAACGGGGTCATGGCCTTGCCTTTCACCCCTTTGGCGTCGGCGTCGGCCAGAGCCTGGGTGATAAAGCCTTCGATGGCGCTGGCTTCCCAGGCATCGGCTTCAGGAATGGGGTTGGCGATCAGCACGCCGCCCATTTCGAGATCGGACTGGATGGCCAGCATCTTGGCGACGCCCTCGGCATCGTCAAAGCGGTGATCGACGCTGAAGCCGCTTTCGCGGGCCCAGAAGGCCGGGAAGTGGTCGGTGCCGAAACCGAGGACCGGCACGCCATTGGTCTCAAGCACTTCAAGGGTCTTGGCAATGTCGAGGATCGACTTGGCGCCTGCGCAGACGACGGTAACCGGCGTCTTGCCCAGTTCTTCAAGATCAGCCGAAATATCAAAGCTGTCCTCGGCGCCGCGATGCACCCCGCCAATGCCGCCGGTCGCAAAGACCTTGATGCCTGCAAGTGCGGCGATCTGCATGGTCGTTGCAACCGTCGTTCCAGCCGTGGTCCCGCTCGCGAGGAGCGCCGCGACGTCACGGCGGCTCGCCTTGGCAGCCTTGTGGCCTTCGAGGGCGAGGCGTTCAAGGTCTTCCCCTGCCAAACCCACGCAGAGCCTTCCGTCCATGATGGCGATGGTCGCCGGCACCGCGCCGGTTGCCCGCACCACATCCTCGACCTCGTTGGCCATGGCGAGGTTCTGCGGATAGGGCATGCCATGGGTGATGATGGTGGATTCAAGCGCCACCACGGCCTTGCCGGCAGCCAGCGCCGCCTTCACGTCTGCCGATACTGAAAGATAGGCCTTGCCGCTCATCCATGCCTCTTTGGAACTGTTCGGGGGCGCATAAGCTCTGCCCCAGGTTGCCAGCGCTTTTGCGCCTGGGTTGTTCTCTGGTCAACCCCCGCAAAAACTTCTGTTTGTCAGTCTTGTCGCTCTGAAAAAATGGCTTTAGTTTGCCCGTGATCAGAGAGGGAAAGGGCACTTCGCTGACCAGGTCTTTTGTTGATGGCGCGCGTGCCGCGCATCGATATTCGCCCGTCTCCGGGCCGATCGCAGCGACAGTCCCGGGCGCCCTTCGGCGTCCCCTAGAGACGTGTTCCCAATTGTTCACCAATTCTGCGCCGGGCACTCAAAGATGAGCGCCCGGGCCTGAGCGCGGCTTGCCGCAAAAGCCTGCCGCTTGCCGGCACCTAACCGCCCCTTCGCAAGAGGGGCAATGCCCCCGAATTATTACTAGGAGCTTCCACGTTATGAACAAGACGCTCGCCCTCGCCTTTGGCGCCCTGGTGGTCGCAAGCCCCGCTCTGGCCCAGGAGGAACCGGTCCTCAACGTCTATAATTGGTCCGACTATATTGCCGAAGACACCATTGCCAATTTCGAGGCGGAGACCGGCATCAAGGTCAATTACGACGTCTATGACAATAACGAGATCGTCGACGCCAAGCTGCTCGCGGGCAATTCGGGCTATGACATCGTCGTTCCCTCGGGCAACTTTCTCGAGCGCCAGATTCTCGCCGGCCTGATCCTGCCGCTCGACAAGTCCAAGCTGACTAATCTGGGCAATCTCGACCCGGCCGTGATGGCAACCGCCGCCAGCCAGGACCCGGACAACGCCCATGGCGTGCCCTATATGATCAACACGATCGGGCTCGGCTACAATGTCGCCAAGGTCACCGAAGCCCTCGGCCCCGATGCCGATCTTGAAAGCTGGGACCTGCTGTTCAAGCCTGAAGTCGTCTCCAAGCTCGCCGGTTGCGGCGTTGCCGTGCTCGACAGCCCCTCTGAAGTCACCGGCATTGCGCTGCACTATCTTGGCCTTGATCCGAACTCGGAGAGCGAAGAGGACCTCGCCAAGGCCGAGGAACTGCTGAACTCGGTCAAATCCTCGATCCGCTACTTCCATTCGAGCCAGTACATCGACGACCTGGGCAATGGCGAAATCTGCCTGGCACTGGGCTATTCGGGCGACATCTTCATCGCTTCGGATGCTGCAGCTCAAGCCGGCCAGGGCAATGAAGTCACCTACCTGATCCCCAAGGAAGGCGCCGCGACGCTGTTTGACTTCCTGGCGATCCCGATCGATGCCCCGCATCCGGAAAACGCCCACAAGTTCATCGACTATATCCTGAAACCCGAAGTCGTGGCCGCGATCACCAATTACGTGTTCTACGCCAACCCCAACCTTCCGGCGCTCGAATTTGTCGATGAGGAAGTTAAGTCCAACCCGGGCATCTACCCGCCCGCCGAGACCATCGCCAAGGCATTCGTCATGAAGGCGCACTCGCCTGAATTCGAAGAGGTCTTGACCCGCACCTGGACCCGCATCAAAACCGGCCAGTAATATCTTCATAGGGGCGGTTTTTCCTGCCGCCCCTTCACTCTCCTCGGATGCCGCCATGAAGAAGTCCCAGCAGCTCGCCGTCGATACTCGGCCGTGGCGCGATACGGCCAATAACAAGCCGTTTGTCCGCATCAAGAACGTGACGAAAAAGTTCGGCGATGTGCTGGCCGTGCACGATGTCTCGCTCGACATCTACAAGTCCGAACTCTTCTGCCTGCTCGGCGGTTCGGGCTCGGGCAAGTCGACGCTGCTGCGCATGCTGGCCGGCTTCGAGCAGCCGACCTCGGGCACCATCGAGATCGATGGCCAGGACATGACCGAGGTCCCGCCCTACAATCGTCCGGTCAACATGATGTTCCAGTCCTATGCGCTCTTCCCGCATATGTCGGTGGAACAGAACATTGCCTATGGCCTCAAGCGCGACAATCTCCCCAAGGGCGAGATCAATGACCGCGTCGCCGAACTCCTCAGCCTCGTCAAACTGCAGGACTATGGCCGCCGCAAGCCGCACCAGCTTTCCGGTGGCCAGCGCCAGCGCGTGGCCCTTGCACGCGCTTTGGCAAAACGTCCAAAACTCCTGCTCCTCGACGAGCCCCTTGGCGCGCTCGACAAAAAACTGCGCGAGGAAACCCAGTTCGAACTGGTGAAAATCCAGGAGAGCCTCGGTGTCACCTTCATCGTCGTGACCCATGACCAGGAAGAGGCCATGACCCTTGCTACCCGCATCGGCGTCATGAACCTTGGTGAAATCGCCATGGTGGGCGAGCCCACCGACATCTACGAATTCCCCAATTCGCGCTTCGTCGCCGGCTTCATCGGTTCGGCCAATATGGTGGAGGGCATCGTCACCGAGGACGAGCCCGGCCATGTGCGCATCCGTTCGAGTGAACTGGGCTGCGATATCTATGTCGGCCACGGCGTCGATTGCGCGCCCGAACAGATTCTGTGGTGGGCCATCCGCCCCGAAAAAATGTCGCTCAGCCGTGAAAAACCGGTCACTCCTCATGATGCCAATGTCACTTCGGGCATTGTAGAAGAGATCGCGTATCTGGGGGATATCTCTTTGTATCAGGTGGCTCTGGAGAGCGGCAAACGCATCCGCGTCAGCCAGACCAATTCGGTTCGCGGCAATCCCGATGCCATCACCTGGGACGAGAAGGTGTTTGTTACCTGGAGCGATAGCTCCGGTTCGGTGCTGACAGTATGACCGCCGCCCATTCCCCCACCATTCCGCCGCCAAGACGCTTGAAGCCGTGGAACGCGGTCGAGCGTGGCCTCGCCAAGGTCGGCATTTCCGGCCGCATGCTGGTGCTTGCCGCCCCGGTCCTGTGGCTGCTGGTCTTTTTCCTCATTCCGCTGGCCGTGGTTTTCGGCATTTCGCTCGCCACAAAACAGTTCGGCCGCCCGCCCTATTCGCCGCTCCTCACCACCGAGGAAGGCACGGTGCAACTGACCCTGCACCTCAACAATTACATCCGCCTCTTCACCGACAATCTCTATATCGCGGCCTATCTGTCCTCGATCCGCATCGCCTTCATCTCGACGGTGATCACGCTCTTTGTCGGCTACCCCATGGCCTATGCCATTGCCCGGGCTCCCGATCGCTGGCGCAATATCCTCTTAATGCTGGTGATCCTGCCCTTCTTCACCTCGTTCCTGCTGCGCGTCTATGCGCTGACCGGCTTCATGCGCGGCAATGGCGTCATCAACCAGTTTTTGGGCCTCTTTGGCATTGAGCCCTTGGTGATGATGCAGACCGATTTCGCCGTCTATGTCGGTATCGTCTATACCTACCTGCCCTTCATGATCCTGCCGCTCTATACGACGCTGGTGAAACTCGACGTCTCGCTGTTTGAAGCCTCAGCCGACCTTGGCGCCCGTCCGCTGCGCACCTTCCTATCGGTCACGTTGCCGCTCTCGCTGCCGGGCATCATTGCCGGCTCCATGCTGGTCTTCATTCCGGCCATTGGCGAATACGTCATCCCCTCGCTGCTCGGAGGCCCCGAAACCCTGATGATCGGCCGCGTGCTCTGGGACGAATTCTTCACTGCCGCCAACTGGCCGCGTGCGGCCGCCGTGGCGGTCGCCATGCTCCTGGCCGTGGTGGTTCCGATCATGCTGTTGCAGCGCGCCCAGAGCGCTGTGGTGGAGAGATAAGATGCGCCGTGGCTGGTTCCTCCCCATCGCAGCGGCCCTCGGGTTCTCGTTCCTTTACGCGCCCATCGTTTCGCTCGTTATTTTTTCCTTTAACGAGAGCCGCCTCGTTACCGTCTGGTCGGGCTTTTCGACCAAGTGGTATGGCGAATTGTTCCGCGATCCGCAGATGCTGGGCGCTGCCTGGCTGAGCCTGCAGATCGCCGCCATTGCCGCGACCATTGCCCTGGTGCTCGGCACACTCGCCGCCGTAGCCCTCGTGCGCTTCCGGCGCTTCAAGGGGCGCACGCTGTTTTCCGGCATGGTTTCGGCCCCGCTCGTCATGCCCGATGTGATCACCGGCCTTTCCCTGCTGCTGCTCTTTGTTGCCATGGAAGGGTTTTTGGGCTGGCCGCGCGGCCGCGGCATGCTGACCATCGTCATCGCCCACGCCACCTTCTGCACCGCCTATGTCTGCGTCGTGGTGCAATCGCGCCTCTCCGACTTTGATCGCAGCCTCGAAGAAGCGGCCATGGATCTTGGCGCGAGCCCAGTCCGCACCTTCTTCGACATCACCCTGCCGATCATTGCCCCGGCCCTGGTTTCGGGCTGGCTGCTGGGCTTTACGCTCTCGCTCGACGATCTCGTTATCGCCAGCTTCGTCTCGGGGCCGGGTTCGTCGACGCTGCCCATGGTGATTTTCTCAAAGGTGCGTCTCGGCGTGTCGCCTGACGTCAATGCGCTGGCGACCATCATTATCGGTCTCGTGGCAACCGGTGTGCTCATTGCCACCATCATCCAGCTGCGCTCGAAGCCCAAAAAGGCCAAGGCATAAGACCTTTTGGGCGGGGCCAAGGCGCCGCCCAGCACCAGTATCCGCGCTGCCTGGCGGCGCACGGTCGCGACGCCCTTTGGGCGCACGGCGGAAAGCGGCTTTCGCCCCGAAATTGGTAGTAAAAAAGAGGCGAAAGCCGCTTCCCACGATCGGGATTTTTTGCGCACGCCTCGAGCGGCCCCCTTTTGGGGTTTTGCGGTCCAGATCGCCGTCGGAAGCATCATGCGATGCAACGGGGGCTCACTGCCGCTTGGCCGGTTGTCGGCATCCACGCATCCGCCTGAGCGACCTCAAGCAGCCCGCCTTCCCACCCGGCACTTCGTCGGTACCGCGTGTTGCGGTGGGAACGGGGAGATCATGGCACGATTTTTCTTCGCGGGGATAAGATGGATAGATCAGGACACTGGCTGATGCACCAGCCAGCCATCCTCGCGCGCGCTATCCGGATCGCTATGGGCGCGCCGGAAGGCGGCAAGGCCTGCCTCTGCATCATCGAGGGCTCGGTGCAACTGCACCAGTTCGATCTCCGCGCCCGCCGGCAGGCGGAGCAATGCCCGGCCTCCAGGCTCGCGCGAGATCAGGCGATAGATATCGGCCATGAGCCGCCGGACTGCGACTGCCATCAGCCCGGCGACCGGACCAGTATCCGGACGCAAGGACAGCTCGAACCGCAAGTCTTCGAGCGTTTCGATGAGGCGCTGGTGTTCAGAGACCTGATGGCCGGGAATGGCACTTTTGTGAATGAGGCGGGTGGTGCTGGACATCTCTTGGACTCCCCTGTTTGAGGGGAGTGTGGGGCCGGCAGTCGGGAGCGGGGATAAACTGGGTTTGTGATGCAACACCGGAACGGGCACGAAGCCCGTGAAGGTTTTGTGACTAGACAGGTCCGGCGAACGGGCGCAAGCTTCCCTCATGTTCAACCAACGAGAAGGAGGTGTTCCAGTGTCTTTTGAGAATTTGGTGCTCGAAGAAAGTCTGGGAAATGTGGTGATGCGCGGAGGTTGCTCCAGCTAAACCACGACCTCCCGGGCCTATCGAGGCCTGTGACTCAGGGAAGGGCTGCTCCAGGCGAGCGGCCCTTTTCCTTTTGGGCAGCGCCGTTTGACGGCAACTTTTCCGGCCAGGGGACGCGACAGGCACAAGCAAGGCTTGACGGAAATGCTGCAGCCATTGATACCGCTGGCTGCATCTTTCTCCGGAGGCCCGCCTTGTCCTCGGCCAATTTCGTCCTGACCCTTTCCTGCACCGACCGTCCCGGCATTGTTGCCGCCGTGACCACGGAGCTGGCGGCGCTCAACGCCAATATCGCGGAATCCAACCAGTTCTGGGACAAGGAAACCGGTCGCTTCTTCATGCGCCTCGCCTTCACCGCGCCCGAGGGCGTGGGCCGGGAGAAAATCGAAAAGGCGCTGAAATCGCCAATCGAGCGCTTTGACATGAAGACCGCGCTCAGCGATGAAAGCCGCCGCAAGCAGATCGTTATTTTGGTCTCAAAATTCGACCATACGCTGCTGCATCTGCTTTACCAGATCCGCGTGGGTTGGCTCGACGCCGAGGTGGCTGCGGTGATCTCCAACCACGAAGACGCGCGCAAGATTGCCGAGGATGCCGGCATCCCCTTCCACTACCTGCCGGTGACCAAGGACACCAAGGCGGCGCAGGAAGCCCAGGTGCTCGATATCGTCAAGGCGGTGGGTGCGGACCTCGTGGTGCTCGCCCGCTACATGCAGGTGCTTTCGGACAATCTGTCGACGCGCCTCTTTGGCCAGGTGATCAATATTCACCACTCGTTCCTGCCCAGTTTCAAGGGCGCAAAACCCTATCACCAGGCACACGAGCGCGGCGTCAAGATCATCGGCGCGACGGCGCATTATGTGACGCCCGACCTCGACGAGGGTCCGATCATCGAGCAGGAAACGGCGCGCGTGACCCATGCGCTGAGCCCGGACGACCTCGTTGCCGCCGGCCGCGATATCGAAAGCCGCGTGCTGGCGCGGGCGGTAAAGCTGCACCTGGAAAGCCGGGTCATGCTCAACGGCAAGAAGACGGTGGTTTTCGGATAAGGGTTCTCCCCTGCTCAGCAGACCGTCACCCTCGGGCTCGACCCGAGGGCCCTTCACTTTCGTACTCAAGCTAAGTGAATTGTCCTCGGGTCAAGCCCGAGGATGACGCGTTGTGGGGCGACACATGGGCGAAGGACCAAAAATACTCAGGCGACTTCGTCGATCGGCAGGTCTTCGAGATTGAGCGAATCCGCCAGGCTCGTGCTGTCGAGCACGGCGCGGGTGGCGAGGGTCACCCGCTCGAAGACGTGGCGGATTTCGCAGGAACTCTCGTCCTTGCAGTCTTCGCATTTGCGGTAGGCAATCTTTGAGAGGCAGGGCAAAGGCGCGATCGGCCCGTCGATCAGACGCAGCACTTCGCCATACATGATCTCTTCAGGCGCCTTGACCAGCTCATAGCCACCCATTCGACCGCGCCGGCTGGAAACGAGGCCGGCGCGTTTGAGTTCGAGCAGGATCTGTTCGAGGAACTTTTTCGGGATCGCCTGGTCGCGGGAAATCTCGCCGATCATGCGGCTTTCGCCACGGCCAGCTCGGGCCAAGGCCACAAGGGCCCTCAACGCATACTTGGCCTTTTGCGACATCATGGCCCGGCCTACTCCCTCGGCTCCGGCTTGACCACCGGTACATCCGGTTCGGTTTCCTCGGCCTCTTCGGCCTCCTGCCCGGACGCATCTTCGTCGGCTTCGACGGGCTCCGCAACAAGTGCCTCGTCGACCGTCTCGGCATCGTCAGCAGGCTCTGCGATATCGTCCGCCACGATCGCTTCGGTTTCAGCCACGGCGGGCCCTTCTTCGGACTTTGTCTCAGGCGGCAGGACGATGACCTCGTCGATGGCCGGCGGAGCCTCGCCGATGGACGGGGTATCCTCTGCCCTGGTTTCCACCTCTGCCTCGCCTTCGCTGGGTTCAAGCACGACCAGCTCTGCGGGTGGAATCTCTGCCGCCTCGGGCTCCGGCGCGGGCGGGGGTAATTCGATGACTGCGGATGCCTCGACGACCGGGATCGCTTCGATGGGCTCGACCGGCGCTTCGGGCTCCACGGGGGCTTCGGGTTCTACGGGTGTCTCGACCGCAGCGACCGGCATAGGAATGACCGGCTCCGCCACGGCGACAATGGCCGCGGCCTGGGCCAGGATATTTTCACTCGGCGGCAGCGGGCCGGCAGGTTCCGTGGGCTTGGCCGAAGCCTCGTCGCGCAAAAGGTCCAAAATGCCCTTGCCGATTTCGCGTTCACCGCGAATGACGATGGAAGCGCCAAGGCCACGAAGAAAGTCTTCTTCTTCTTCCGAATAGGCGCGGGCGATGATGCTGATCTCGGGGTTGAGCTTTCGGCCGCTCTCGCAGACTGTGCCTGCCTCAAAGGCGTTGGAAATGGCCACCAGCAGGTTTTTCGCCCCACCGAGATTGGCGAGTTTCAGCGTCTTCTGGCTCGCCGCATTGCCATAGATGACCTCGAGCCCGGCGACGCGCGCGGCAGCGACGTCATGATCGGAATCCTCGATCACGACGATATCGCGGCCGGCAGCCTTGAGGCCATCGGCCACGATGCGTCCGACCTGGCCGTAGCCGACAAGAACGGTGTGGCCGGTAAGGGTCAGGGGCTCGACGACATCGTCATCCGGTCCCGGTGCTCCGCGCTCGATAGCGGCGTCGCGCGGAATATCGGTGGTGGCCGGGCCCATGGAGGCGGCAGAAAGTTCGCCCGGCTCGACGCGGGTTTCGGGCGTGGCGGCAGCGACGCGGCCGCCGAAACGGGCTTCGACGCGGGGGCGCAAAAACTCGAGGATGAAGAAGACGATGGGGTTGAGGACGATGGAGATCAGCGCGCCGGCAAGGATCAGGTCCTGGCCCTCTTCGGGCAGGATAGCGAGGCTGACGCCCATGCTGGCGAGAATGAAGGAGAACTCGCCGATCTGCGCAAGGCTCGCCGAAATGGTCAGCGCCGTACCGGCCGGACGACGGAACAAAAGCACGATGCCGAAGGCGGCGAGCGATTTGCCGACGACGATGATGAAGACCGTGCCCAGCACCGGCAGGGGATCAGTGAGGATGATCGCGGGGTCAAACAGCATGCCGACCGAGACGAAGAACAGCACCGCGAAAGCGTCGCGCAGCGGCAGTGTTTCATTGGCGGCGCGATGGCTGAGTTCGCTTTCGGAGAGGATCATGCCGGCAAAGAAGGCGCCGAGCGCCAGGGACACGCCGAAGAGCACCGAAGAGCCCAGAGCCACGCCCAGCGCGATGGAAAGC
Source organism: Devosia sp. LjRoot3 (assembly GCF_964252865.1). Classification (NCBI taxonomy): domain Bacteria; kingdom Pseudomonadati; phylum Pseudomonadota; class Alphaproteobacteria; order Hyphomicrobiales; family Devosiaceae; genus Devosia; species Devosia sp. LjRoot3. Next base: position 439,816 of record NZ_CAXUPK020000004.1, on the reverse strand, counting down.
ACGGCCAGGCGGAACAGCTCGCGGCTGCCGGTATGGGCGGTAAAATGCAGCGCCCAGGGAATGACGCGGCGACCGACGATCAGCATGAAACCGACAAAGGCGGCGATCTTGATCAGGGTGATGGCCAAAACGCCCCAGATACCGACATCGGCATTGAGAATGCGTTCGACAAAGGACACGAAGGGATCGTGGAGCCCGGTATCGGTGCCATTGAGCCCGGCAAAAGCGGGGATAAGCACCAGGGCCAGCACCATGGCGAGGTCTTCGACGATGAGCCAACCAACGGCGATGCGCCCGCGCTCGCTTTCGATCAGGCGCCGGTCCTGCAGGGCTTTCAAAAGCACGACGGTCGAGGCGACCGACAGCGCCAGACCAAAGAGCAGCGACCCACCAAGATCCCAGCCGAGCATCAGCCCAAGGCCCGCGCCCAGCGCCGTCGCCACTGCGATCTGGGCGATGGCGCCCGGAATGGCGAGGGCCCGCACGCTCATCAGATCCTTGAGCGAGAAGTGCAGACCCACGCCGAACATCAGAAGGATGACGCCGAGTTCGGCCAGCTCCGCGCCCAGCGCCTGATCGGCGACAAAACCGGGCGTATAGGGGCCGGCGAGAACACCGGCAAAGAGATAGCCGACGAGGGGCGGCAAGCGCAGCTTGTTGGCCAACATGCCAAAGATATAGGCCAGCACCAAACCCGCGACGATCGTGGTGATCAGGGGGGTCTCGTGGGGCATGGACGGTCCTCATTTCTAGGGCAATCTCGATAACGATGATGGGGTATCACCGTGTCAGGCGCAAGAAGCAAAGACCCCGAAAGATCAATCCCTTGGCTGCGCCTGATGAGAAACTCTAGAGAGAGGGCAAACTTGGCTGAACTGTGACTTCAGCTGATGATGGTGATGCGCTCGGCAGCACGGGTAATGCCGGTATAGAGCCAGCGCGCGCGCTCCTCGCGAAACACAAAGCTTTCGTCGAAAAGATAGACATTGTCCCACTGGCTGCCCTGCGCCTTGTGCACCGTGAGGCAATAGCCAAAGGTGAACTCGTCGAACTGGCGCCGCTCGGTCCAGGCCATGCTTTCCTCTTCGCCCGAGAAGAAGGCCTTGTGCGTGAGAACCTTGGCTTCGCCCTTGCCTTCGTCGTCGGCCAGCATGAGGGACCACTTGCCGTTCGAGCGCCGCGTTGCGTCGGTGACGATCCAGATTTGCCCGTTGAGGAGGCGCTTTCTGGGATTGTTGCGGAGGCACACCATGCGGTCGCCTATGACTGGCTCGTGGAAGGGCAGGCCCTTCAGCTCGCGCAGGCGATCATTGTAGGTGAGGCGCGTCTTGTTGCGGCCGACCAGTACCTGATCGGCCTCGAGCACGGCGTCGCGATCGACCTTGTCGCGGCCGACAACAATGCTTTCGCCATAGCGGCCATGTTCGAGAAAACCACCTTCGCGCACGGCCATCGAGAGCTGGATGATCGGATTATCGGCCGCCTGGCGGTGAATTTCGGTGAGCATGATGTCGGGTTCTTCGGTGGTGAAGAAGCCCGCGCCCTGCACTGGCGGCAACTGGAAGGGGTCACCGAGCACCAGGACTTTTACGCCGAAGGAGAGGAGATCGGCGCCCAACTGCTCGTCGACCATGGAAACTTCATCGATGACGATGAGATCGGCATCGGCGGCGGGGCTTTCCGGATCGAGTACGAAGCGCGGCTCGCCCTCTTTCTCGGAAACCAGCGTATAGATCAGCGAGTGGATGGTCTGCGCGCCCTTGCAGCCGCGCTTTCGCATGACGAGAGCGGCCTTGCCGGTGAAGGCGGCATATTTGACCGAGCGGATATCCTGCGCCAGATGCACGGCAAGCGTCGACTTGCCGGTGCCGGCCCAGCCGAACAGGCGAAAGACCTGCGGACCATTCTTGTCCTTGAGCCATTTGGACACGGCAATCAGCGCCGCGTCCTGCTGTCCCGACCAGACCGGTGTCGTCATCAGTCGATCACCGTCCTGACAATACCGACACCCTCGATCCGCCCCTCGATCACGTCTCCTGATACAACCGCGCCAACCCCGGCCGGCGTGCCGGTCATGATGATGTCGCCCGCCTTGAGGGTTACGAACTGGCTGAGATAGGCAATGGTTTCGGCAACGCTCCAGATCTGGTCGGAGAGATCGCCGCTTTGCCGCTCGGCACCATTGACCGAGAGCGTGATTTTGCCGGTTTGCGGATGGCCGATGGCGCTGGCCGGTTCGATCGTGCCGATTGGGGCCGACTGGTCAAAACCCTTGGCCATTTCCCATGGGCGGCCCGCCTTCTTGGCAATCGCCTGCAGATCGCGCCGTGTCATATCGAGACCGCAGGCATAGCCATAGACGTGGTCGAGCGCATTCTCGACCGTGATGTCAGCGCCGTCCTTGCCGATGGCGACCACCAGCTCCACCTCGTGATGGAAATCCTCGGTCTGGGGCGGATAGGGAATTGCAGCGCCACCGACCACGACCGCATCGGCGGGCTTGGCAAAGAAGAACGGCGGGTCGCGCACGTCATTGCCCATTTCCTTGATGTGCTCGGCATAATTGCGGCCCACGCAATAGACCCGGCGCACGGCAAAGAGCCCACCGCGGGCGATGGGAATGGACACAGGCGCATGCGGCTCGAACAGGAAATCAGCCACGCGAAAACTCCTCGGCATAGGGTCCGATCAGGTCGAGATCGACAGGGCTCAACCGATCCTGTGCACTAAACGACTGGTGCCAATATGGATAGAGCAGCGGCGGGCGGCTGACGTCGTCAAGACGCTTCCGCTCCTCGGCTGTGAGCTTGAAACTGGCCGCGGCGATATTGTCGCGGAACTGGCTTTCATTGCGCCCGCCGATGATGACGGAGGTCACGCCCGGCCGCCCGAGCAGCCAGGAAAGCGCCACCTGTGCGCCGGACACGCCGCGCGCTTCGGCAATGGCGACGAGCGTATCGATGACCGAATAGAGCTTTTCCCAATCATAGACCGGCGGCTCGCGGAAACCGCCGACATGGCGGCCGCTCTCGGGCTCGCTATCCCTGCGATATTTTCCGGAGAGCAACCCGCCAGCCAGCGGCGACCAGACCAAAATGCCCAGCCCCTGATCCTGCGAAACGGGCACGAGTTCGTATTCGGCATCGCGGCTATGCAGCGAATAGTGGATCTGCTGGGAGATGAAGCGGGCGCCATGCCTTTTATCGGCGGCCATCAGCGCCTTCATCATGTGCCAGCCCGAATAGTTGGAACAGCCGATATAGCGCACATGGCCATGACGAACGAGCGTATCGAGCGCTTCCATCGTCTCTTCGATGGGCGTTTTGCCGTCCCATTCATGCACCTGATAGAGGTCGATCACGTCGGTCTTGAGGCGTTTCAAACTCGCCTTGCACTGCTCGATGATGTGATGGCGGGAGAGGCCGATGTCGTTGGGCCCATCGCCCATCTTGAAGCGGACCTTCGTCGCGATCAGCGCTTTCTGGCGGCGGCCGTTTTCCTTGAGCACATCGCCCAGAATTTCTTCCGAGACGCCGGCATTGTAGACATTGGCCGTGTCATAGAGGTTGATGCCGGCATCAAGGCAAAGGTCGACCTGGCGCGCGGCGTCGGAGGGGCTGGTATTGCCGATCTTCTCGCTGCCGCCAAAAGTCATGGTTCCCATGGTGAGGACCGAGACTTTGAGGCCCGAGCGTCCGAGATAGCGATACTCCATCGGCATTCCTCCTTTGTTCTCGGTCAACAGGGCTAAAGAATTGCGGGAGTCGGGTCAATCTTGCTCTGCGCGATTTGCCTTGTCTCGCGCGCGCCGAAACGGCTAAGCAGCAGCATCGAACGGGGGTTAGACACCATGCCGGATGCAGCAGAGGACGTCCTTGCCACCTGCCATTGTGGTGCCGTCTCGATCCGACTGCCCAAGGCGCCCAGCGAAATCACTCACTGCAATTGCAGTCTCTGCCGGCGCTATGGCGTGCTCTGGGCCTATTATGCCATTGCCGAAGTAGTGATCGAAACCAAGATCCCGACCGACACCTATGCCTGGGGCGGCAAGAACGTCGATTTCCATCGCTGCTCTGGCTGCGGCTGTGTCACCCATTGGTATCCGCGCAAGGCCGGCCGGGAAAACCTTGGCATCAATGCGCGGCTGCTCGATCCAAAACTCCTCGCGGCGGCCAATGTGCGCTACAAGGATTCGGCTGATACCGGGCTCTTCCATTGACCAAGCCTATTTCCTGAAAGCCTTCGCCGTGCGGCCCCAATCCATTCTTGTTCCTGTTCTTCTCGTCGCTCTCGGCATGGTCTTTACCCAGACCGGCGCGAGCTTTGCCAAAATGCTGTTTCCGCTGGTCGGCGCCAATGGCGCGACGGCGCTGCGCCTGACCCTTGCGGCGATCGTGCTCGTCATCGTCTTCCGGCCTTGGCGCTACAAGCTGGGCCGCGCGCAATGGCGGGCCGTGCTGCTCTATGGCGCAGTCATGGGCGCCATGAATCTCTTCTTCTACGCCGCGCTCGAGCACATTCCCCTCGGGATCGCCGTGGCGCTCGAATTCACCGGCCCTCTGGCCGTGGCCCTGTTCGGCGCGCGAAAACCACTCGATTTCGTCTGGATTGCCCTCGCCGTCTGCGGCTTTGCCATGCTGCTCCCCTGGACCGGTTTTGCCGGCGATATTTCCCCGCTGGGCATTGGCCTCGCCCTCTGCGCCGGTGCCTGCTGGGCGGGTTATATCATTTTTGGCCAGAAGGCCGGCACCGGCGGCGGCGCCCATATCGCGGCCCTCGGCGTCGCGACCGCCGCTCTTCTGGCGCTGCCCTTCGGCATGGCCAGCGCCGGCCCGGCTCTGTTCGATCCTTCCATTCTGCCGCTGGGCCTTGCCGTGGCCCTGCTTTCAAGCGCCATTCCCTATGCGCTCGACATGGTCGCCCTGCCCCATATTCCGGCCCGGCTCTTCGGCATTCTGATGAGCGGCCAACCGGCATTGGCGGCGCTTTCGGGCCTTGTCATCCTGGGCGAAAAACTGACGCCGGGACAGGTTGCGGGCATGGCGGCGATCATCGTCGCCTCGATTGGCGCGACCGCGACCATTGCCCGGCCGGTGCAGGAACCGCAGCCCTAAAGACTGGATTTTCGTCTCGCGATGGGCATAGTGCGTCCCTCGGGGAGAGGAAGGTGCAACATGCTCTACGCCGTATTGTGCTATAATGACGAGAAGGCCGTTTCCACCTGGACCAAGGAAGAAGACGCCGCCTGCATGGTCAGGCTCGGCAAGGTCCAGGACGAATTGCGCGATGAGGGCCGGCTCGGCCCGGTCGTGCGCCTCCAGAACACCACCGAGGCCAAGACGCTGCGCAAGGCCAATGGCGAACACGTGGTCTTTGACGGCCCCTTTGCCGAAACCAAGGAACAGTTTTTGGGGTTTTACGTCGCCGATGTCGACACCATCGACGAGGCGGTGGAATTCGCCAAGAAACTGGCGGTCGCCAATCCGGGCCTCGGCTCCTACGAAATCCGCCCGCTCCGCATCTATCTGCCGAGTGCCTTGCAGAATGACACGGTCATCGCCGAGCCGGCCGAATAGGCCGGCCCCTTACGCAACCAGCAAGGGCGGCTGGTGCAGATAGCGCGTCGCCACCCGCTTTCTTTCGATATCGGCCCAGACAGCTTCGAGCTGGGCACGGGTCAACCCGGCCGCAGCGGCGACTTCGTCGGCCGGCAGACCGTGATTGAGGCCATAAAGGCAAAGGTCCATGCGGTCATAGGGCAAGGAGAAGTAAAACTCCTCCTGGCTCTGCGCCATTGACCAGGTATCGGTAGTCGGCGGCCGCCGGCATATCGTTTCAGGCACGCCGAGATGTCGCGCCAGCTGGTAAACCTGCGATTTATAGAGATGGGCGATGGGCTTGAGGTCGGCCGCCCCATCGCCATTCTTCACAAAGAAACCTTGATCGTATTCGAGCCGGTTCGGCGTGCCGATGACGGCGAAATTGAGCCGGTCGGCATGAAAATACTCGAGCTGCTTGCGCGTGCGCTGCTTCATATTGGTCGCAGCAATGATGCCCTGATAGACCTCGGCCGTCAGCCGGATTTTTTGCTGTTCGCCGCCCGGTGGCTGCACCACGAGCGAAGAGACGGCGAGGCCCTGGCCTTCGAGGGGATTTGCGATAACCACCTTGCACACCCAGCCCGCGCCATAGTCCGGCACCAGCTGGCGAATGAAGGCATCGCGCCTCTCATAGCAGCCCATGGCCGAAAGGGCCGGACCGATATCTTCGATCTCGGCCGCAAAGCCAAAAGTTCCAGCGACCGATTGGCCGAGCGCCAGGCTTTCCGGGTCGGAATCATTTTCCGGCATATAGAGCCCGAAGACGCGCTCGGCACCCACGGCCCGAACGGCAAGGGCGGCGCAGACGCTTGAATCGATGCCACCGGAAAGGCCGAGCACGAGGCCGCGGCGCTTGAGGTCGGCGCGCAGCAGACGGCGCATTTCCGTGACGATGCGCTCGACCTCTGCCTCCGCATCGAGGACCAGCGTCGCAGCAGAAAATCGGCTCATCAACTCTTCTCCAGGCTTTCCGCGGCGAGCCGCCGGCTTACCTTGCCCGTATCAGTCTTGGGCAGGCTATCGCGGAATTCTACGGATTTGGGCACCATGAAATCTTCAAGGTGCTGGGCACAGTGGCGAATGACCTCGCGCTCGGAGAGCGCGGGGTTGCCCCGCACCACAATGGCGTGGATGGCGTGGCCCAGAACCGGATCAGGTTTGCCCACGACCACGGCCTCGACAATGCCCGGACAGGCGCTGAGCACGACCTCGACTTCCTTGGGCGCGACTTTTTCACCGCGCGTCTTGATGATGTCATCGCTGCGGCCGACGAAATACAGAAAGCCCTCGGCATCGGCATAGAAGAGATCGCCGGTGTAAAGCACCTTTTCCCAGGGCTTGGGGCCGGGCCGCAGCGCCTTGGCGGTGGCCTCGGGATTTTCCCAATAGCCTTGCATGACATGCGGCCCGCGAATGACCAATTGACCCACAATGCCCGGCGGCACGTGTTGGCCCATATCGTCGACGACAAAGGCCTCGGTATTGGGAATGGCGATGCCCACCGAACCCGGCCGATCGTCGAGCCGACTGGGCGGCAGATAGGTGCAGCGCTTGCACTCGGTCAGGCCATACATCGAAAAAATGGTCGTGCCCGGCAGGAGCATGCGCAGGCGCTCGATATGGGCTGGCGGCAGAGCTGCGGCCGTATTGGTGACATAGCGCAGGTCCGGAAAGCTGCCCGGCTCCAGGTCCTTCATATTGAGGATCATCGCCGCCATGGTGGGCACCAGGGGCAGGCCGGTCACCCGCTCGCGCCGCATGGTTTCAAATATGGCCGCGGGAAAGGCGAATGACTTTTCCAGCACCAGCGTCGCGCCGACTTTTACCGCCATCAAGAGTTGATAGAGCCCATAATCGAAGGCCAGCGGCAGAACGTTGAGAATGATGTCGTCGGCAGTGTTTTCGAGATAGGTGGTGATCGAACCGGCCGCGGCCTCGATATTGCGGTGCGACATCATCACGCCCTTGGGGCGACCGGTCGAACCGGAGGTATAGATCAGCATGGCCAGATCGCTATCGATCCCACCATGCGCGACAGGTGGGAACGCTCCCCCCAGCAGTTCTGTCAGCAAAACCGCTCCCGGAAGCATGATCGGCTGACCGGCGCTGACGATCAAAGATAGGGGCGCTCCGTCCGCCTGGGCTTCGACGACAACCTGGGCGAAACGCGAATGGGTAATGATGGTGCGCGCCTGACAATTGGCGGCGATGAAGGCAAGTTTGTCTGACTTGGTCGAGGGATTGATGGGGCTGAAGGTGGCGCCAGCCTTGAGCACGCCGAAAATGGCGACAGCGGCCTCCCAGCTATTGTCGAGCAGGATCAGCACGCGATCGTCGCGGCGCACGCCGTGGGCGGCGAGCCCGGCGGCAAGCCGGTCGCTCAAACCATCGAGCTCTGCAAAGGTCAGGCGCTTTTCTCCCGCCACAAGGGCAGTTTTTTCGGAGAAGCGCCCAGCGCTATCAGACAGAAAACTCTCGACCCGCATCGGCACACCTATCCGTCAGGCAGCCGCGCTTTGCTGTTTGCCCACGACATAGGCAGCAATCGCACCAATGCTGTCGAGATTGGCCGGCACGATCTCGCTATCGGCAACCTTGATGCCAAACGTCTGCTCGAGGAACATGACGAGCTCGAGGACACCGGTGGAATCCACATAGCCATTATCGATCAGCGAGGTCGCGTCCTCGATCACCTGGCTCGTATCGCCGAACAGGAAATTCTCGACGATGAAATTGCGGATATTGGTCTTGATAGCGTCAGTCATACAGTAGTCTCCCAAAATTGGTGTCATTCCGCGGCGACGGCGGTCGCACTACTCGTTCGGGTAAAAGTCTGGTGCCAGATTTGCGTCGAGAGGACACCAACATAGGCAGTGTTGTCCCGAAAACCGTCGACGCCACTGGTTCCGGCCTTGGCAACGAGCTTGGCCACGGCCTGGGGATTGAAGAGGCCGGTGGCAGCGATGCTTGCGGGCGCCAGCATGTCGGCCACATAGGCCGGCGCATCGGCAGCCGCAAAAGCCTGGCTGTCAGGCGCGCGGTAGGGCTGCTTGGTCCGTGTCGCAATGCTTTGCGGCAAGAGATCGCGGGTAGCACGACGCAGGATGTGTTTTTCCGTCAGCCCCTTGAGAGAGAGGCGCGGCGGCAGGCGCGAGGCCAGCTCAATGAGCCGGTGGTCGAGGAACGGAAAGCGCCCCTCGATGCCATGAGCCATCGCCATCCGGTCGCCCTGGGATGAGAGGATATAGCCTGGCAGGAGAAAGCGGCTTTCAAGATATTGCGCCTGATGCTGCGGATGCCAGCGCCCAAAGCGTTCGGGTAGCATGTCGGCCATGATCCCGGCTGCATCATAGCCCTGCAGTTGAGCGCGCAGATCACCCGAGAAAAACACCTTGGCCGCGGAGGTCGAGCGGAAACGCGGTCGGTGGGAGGCCAGCGGATCGTGCAACAGATCCGGCGTCACCCCAAAAAAGGCCGTGAGGTATTCCGCCGATTGCCCCTGCAGGTTCGGCAGATAGGGATAAAGACGCTTGAAGAGAAGCGGCCGGCTTGTCGAGCCCGGCTGGCGCGCAGCAAAGCGCCGGACCTTGTCTTCCTTGAAAAGATCATAGCCGGCAAAAACCTCGTCGGCGCCCTCGCCGGTAAGAACCACCTTGATGCCGTTCCGTCGCACGAGATCGGATAGCAGGAAGAGCGGTGCCGGCGCCGCTCTGACAATGGGACGCTCGGTGTGCGCGATGACCTGCGGAAAAATCGCAGCGATATCGCCATTCCGGCAGGTCACGGCAGCGTGGTTCGTGCCCAACGCCTCCGCCATGATGCGCTGAAAGCCGGTTTCATCGTGTTCCACGCTTTCGAAGCCGACCGAAAAGGTCGAGAGCTGCTTCGGCGTGTGCCGCACGGCCAGCGCTGTCGTAATCGAGGAATCGAGCCCGCCCGAGAGATAGGCGCCAACCGGCACATCGGCGCGCATGCGGATGCGAGTGGCATCATCGAGGAGAGCGAGGACCTCCTCGGCCAGTTCGTCCTCGGAGCGCGGATCATAGCCATCCACAGCATCGGGAAAATCGAAATCCCAATAGCGCGAGATCTTTGCGACGCCGTCCCGAACGATCATGAAGTGACCGGGCGGCAATTCAAGGATGTCCTTAAAGCCGGTACGGGGGGCAATCGGCGCCCAAAGGGTAAAAATTTCGTCGAGCGCGAAGGGGTCGATTTCCGCCTCGATCCCCGGAACCGTCAGGAGTGCCTTGATTTCGGAGGCGAAGTAGAAGCCGCCGCCTTGCATGGCGTAAAAGAGCGGACGCACCCCGACACGGTCGCGGGCCAGGAGCATTTGCCGCTTTCGGCCATCCCAGAGCGCGAAGGCGAAATCGCCATTCAGCTTGCCGAGAGCAGCCTCGCCCATTTCCTCGTAAAGATGAAGTATGACCTCGGTATCGCTACCGGTGCGGAAGCGTCGCCCCCTGGCTTCGAGGTCGCGCCGTAGTTCGACAAAATTGAAAATCTCGCCATTGTAGACGAGCACCAGATCACCCTGCACGGAAAGCATGGGCTGCTGCCCATCGGCAAGCCCGACGATCGAGAGTCGCCGGTGACCCAGCCCGACACCCGGCGCCAACCAGGTCCCATCGGCATCGGGTCCCCGATGCGCAATGGCACCGGTCATGGCGCGCAACAATTCGCGCCCCTGACCTGGCTCCGATCCTGCTAAACTATATCCGACAAGGCCGCACACAAAAATGCCTCGCAACGCTGACATGAGGCCAACATAGCGCCTAAACCCCTCAGCCCGCTAATTAACGTTCCGAACGGCACGCCACTATCTGGATTTATCATTAACGGATGTCAGGCAGGTCGACCGGCATCGGCACTACTGTTCAAAGGCTTTGCCCACCGCCTTGTCACGCCAACCGCGCAGAATAACCCATTTGAGTGGACGAATTTTCTGCCACAGCGAGGTGGCTACCAGCCGCTCGCGAAGGCCCCGCCAGAGCAAGGACAACCTGCCCCGCAATGTCTGAGCTTCCACCATCATGGACAGCGGAATCGTCACATCGCAGACCGACTGTTTCCAAGCCTCGTTGCCAATGCCAAGATCGAGGCAAACGAAGCCGGTCGCATTAAGGTGCTGCAACAACAGATAATGCAGGACGCGGCCAGGCGAATATTTTGACCATTCGCCGGACTCGTTGCCAATGAACAGGCCGTAATAGTGACCGCCATGCACCAGGCCCCAGTAGGTTGCCAGCATCTTGCCATCGAGCACGAGAGCCGACAGATGCAAGGCCCCGGCCCTCGCCATGATCTCCGTGCCCAAGGTGAAGAAGGCACGCTTTTCCGGGTGTTCGTCAAAGCCCGGAACACGGGTCTCCTCAAAGCGCCGCTGCTTTTGGGCCAGAAGGGTTTCAAGCATTTGGCCCCTCTGCTCCGCCGTCTGGGCAATCACCAGGTCGCAGGCCCCCAAACGTTGCAATGCCCTGGCACGGTTGCGCAGGTTCTTGGCGCCCTGAAGCTGCTTTTCGACCTCTGGCCATGGACGGTCGAGCTGGGTGAGATGGCAGGATTCGGGATTGATCTTGTCCGCCAATAGGTAAAGCGGATTGATCAGAGAGCCCACCTTTTCGGGCATTTTGTCGAGTAGAACCAGATCGAAGGCCGGCAGAAGAGCTGTGATTTCCGTCCAAAGGCGCCGCGCTCCGGCGATGGTCCAGGCATGCTCGACCGGAAAGAGCACGGGGGCGTTATAGTCTGCGGCGCCCAAATCGGCGAATCCCAATACGCGGCCGCTTCTTGATCGGTGAACGATGAACGGCACCATGAGTACGGGCCGGCCGACAGCATCGCGGACCTCGACCAGGCAGAAGTCAATGTCGTCCGACTGCCCATAGCTGGCCTGCCAGGTCTCGAGAAATGCCAGAGTCTGAAAGGCGTGACACTGGGCGACCCCGCTGGCTCCCCGCGGCCAATCGGGTGAAACGTCGGCAGGATCAGAAAACACCTCGATCCGCCAGGAGGAGGCCAGGGAGGCCCCTATTGGGCCGGCGGCAGCATCCTCGCTGCGGACCGTCTGGGAATCCATCATCGGAGCTTATCTCCATTGAGGCGCGTCCAGAATTCTCCAACCAGCCCGCCGATTACGGCGTTGCCGCTCCGTACTGCAGCCAGAACATCAGGGTCGGTTGCCCCGAAAACGCAGCGATAGGCACTCGAAAGGGTTGCGCGGCGATCCAACAGAGCCTCGATCAGCCGGGGTTGGGCACGGCCGCCTATGGCCGCCGCCCCACGCTCATAGGCATCAAGAAGCAGGACATCGAGCACGGGGCCCGTCATTGCCCGCGTCGAAAGCACATGAAGAACCTGAGCAATGCCATGCACCGGAAGATAGTAAATGTAGGCGCCCACCGACCGTCCTGAGGCGTCTTCGACCACCTGCATGACCGTCTGTCCGAGTTCGCGCTTTTGCCCCGCCTGGGCAAGGAGCGCCTCAATCCCGGCATCGGACCAGAGCGGATGCAAGAGGTCCTCGGCAACCAGCGTCCGAATGGCCGGGATGAGGGTACCGGCATCGGCATCCTTGCGCCTCAGCCCCCTGGGACGGAGGGGCGGCTGCGGCGCCTCGATAACGTCACGCCCGCGTCGGCGCGCCAGACCGGCAGCAACATGATCGAGCCCCCTGACCAGGGGTAGGGTAGGACCAATCAGGCGTAAGCGCCTGCGAAGTCTGAACGTGGCCGCTTCGAGAGGACGCAGAACGCGCATCCAGTCGAGACTGTAGAGCGGAAGCACATCGCCCCCCATGCCGCGCCACAGGGAAACCGAGGTCGCATTGGATCGATCACTGATCGTGATATCCTGGGGCCCCTGGAAGAAACTGCGGCAAAGCCGCGCTCCGGCCGTGGGATCGGATGCATCGCGTTCGACCGCAAGGGAATTTCCGATAGCCGCACGCAGCGTTCTTCCACCAATGGACATGGACTGGGTAAAGACCCCCATGAACCCAACAATACGCCCCTTCTCCCGCTCGTAAACGAGCGAATGGATGTCCGAAGCCTTGTCGGGCAGATCGAGCAGAAGCTGGCCGAGGTAGTCGGCCATTTCCGGAGAGGCTTCATCCTCCCGGCCCTGAAAGGTACGCACCAGCAAATTCGCCACCTTTGTCAGGTCGCTCCGCTCCAGCGGACGTATCGTGCTCATGGCTCTTCTCGGTAGAAATCCGAAATCAGACGGCTCCAGGCTTCTCCGGCAAAGCCTGCGACGGAAATCTGATTGCTGGGCACTGGCAAATCCATGCTTGCTGTTTCCGACGTGCTCAGTGGATCTTCCCCCAACATATCCTACCCTCGGCGATCCCTATGCGCCTCAATAGCATAGCGCTGCCGAGCACGGGCATGGATCGCGCGGGGCGGTTAACAAAGATCGCTTAACTACCTTGGCCAAAAGGCGCTGAGTTCACGCCTTGAGTGACTTATAAGGGCAATAGAGGATCCCAGGGACGGCCACTGTTCATGTATCAGACGCTCAAACCCACTAGGCCTGCAGCAACGGCGCCGGCGGGGACAATCCATACGCTTGGACTGCAAAACGACTACAAGGGTTCCGAGCGGCGTCATGCACCCGATGCAACACAGGCGGGGCTGTTTGAAGCGGTTACGCCCAGGCTCATTGTGGTTTGGCTGGTTCGGTTCTGGATCAGCATTCTCGTCATCGCGCTGCTCGGGGCGCTCTTGGGCCTGGCCAGTGGCGCCCTCGTCAAGCCACGCTATACCAGCTATTCCGATATTCTGCTCGACCCCAGCAATTTACGGGTCGTCGCTGACGATCTCTATACCAGCAATGTCCAGGGCGACGCCCAATTGCTCGATGTCGAGAGCAAGATGCGGGTACTGGGTTCGACCAATGTGCTCGCCCGCGTCGTCAGGGAACTTGACCTCGAAAATGACCCGGACCTGATGGAGCCTGACTTCTCGCTCTTTGCCGCATTCTTGCCGGCCGACAGTTCAGAAGATCGTTTCACCACTGCCATGCGAGCCTTGTCGGAACGGATTCGGGTGCGCCGCGAGGAGCGTTCCTATGTCGTCACGGCTTCTGTCTGGGCGCGCAGCCCCGAACGTTCGGCAATTTTGACCAATGCGGTAGTGTCAGCTTTTCTGGCAGAGCTCGCCGACGCCGAGGCGCAAGGGGCCCGAAATGCCTCGGCTGGCCTGAACCAAAGGTTGGACGAACTGCGCGCCGACGCCGAATTGGCCGAGGCGGCCGTAGCGAACTATCGACGCGACCACGGCTTGCAGATGACAGGCACCGATCAACTGAGTACCCAGGCCGCGGTCCAGCTGAACACGCAGATCGCCACGGCCCGCGAGAGCCTGATCGATGCCGAGGCTCGCTATGCCAGTCTCACCGCCACAAGCGGGGAAGGAGCGCTCAATGCAGCGTCCCTGGAGTCAACTGTACTGGCCAATATGCGCACGCAATATGCAACCACGCGCCAGCAGGTCGACTCCCTTTCGGCAACCCTGGGGCCACGACATCCGGGCCTGACGACCGCTCGCGCCCAACTGGCTTCACTCGAGGCCGAAATCGACCGGGAAACCGGCCGAATCGTGGAAACCGCGCGTCGCGACCTCGAACGGGCCCGGAGCGTGTTCGACCAGCTCAACCTGGCGGCCGGCCAGCAGGAAGCCGCCGTCTTCAGTGACGATCAATCGCAACTCGAACTGCGCCAACTCGAGCGCGCCGCGACGGCGAAGGTTACTATCTACGAGGCCTATCTCGAGCGTGCCCAACAGATCGCCGAGCGCAGCGAACTCAGCACCAATAATGTTCGGGTGATTTCTCCGGCAATTGCCCCCATCAGCCGGAGCTATCCGCCGCGCACAGTTCTGCTGATCGGGATGGGCTTTGCCGGAGGAGCCATCCTGGCGGCATTCGGCGTGGTCCTCTTCAATCTGCTTGTGATGACAAAGAAGTCGCGCGCCAAGCCAGCAGGAGCCAATGCCCAATAGCGCCTCCTCCCCCGTGCTCGACAAGTTGCGCCTTGGCCTCGCCGGCGCAATCTTGCTCTACTTCTGGATCGGCCCGCAGCCGTTTCGTGACCTGTCGAGCCTTGCGGACAGTGGCGCCTTGCTGGCGCAGGTCATACTTCTCCTGGTCACGGCATCGGCCGTTTGTACGCACCTGTTAAGCTCAAGCCATCCGGTGCTGGGGCTGGGCTCCATTGCCGCGGTCGGAGGGTGGCTGATTTTGTCGAGCCTGTTGGCCGCCGACCAGAGCCAGGCTCTGCGCAATACCGTGTTTCAGCTGCTGGTCATGGCCAACGCCTATCTTGTGCTTACCCTGCCCAGAAGCGAGCGTGACTTCGCAACCCTGTTCGGTTGGACCACGTTCGGTGCCGTTGCCCTGTCCTATCTGGGTGTTGTCGCCTTGCCCCAGATCGCTATTCATCAGGTTGGCGATATCGCCGAACCGATGCTGGCCGGCCTGTGGCGCGGGCACTTCCTGCACAAGAACTTCACGTCTTCGGCAATGGTCGTTGCGGTATTCTGCGCCTTCTACATGCACAGCCAGGGCTGGCGTTGGCGTGCCTATCTGCTTGGAATTGGTGCTGCCGTTTTCCTCTTCAATACGGGCGGAAAGACCGCGTTTGCCTCCTTGCCGGTAATCATCATGGTCTGTTGGTTGATTGAGCGCTTCCCTCTGATCCGCTGGCCCCTCGTCCTCCTGGGCCTTCTCGCCTTCAATGCCGTGGTTATTGGGGTAACTCTTTCCGCCGATTTCGCCGAAATCATTGCCTCGCTCGGGATCGACGCCACCTTCACCAACAGAGTCGACATCTGGCGCATTGCGCTGGGCAAAATGTCGGAATCCTCATTTGCCGGGCTGGGCATCAATACATTCTGGGGCTCCTATGGAAATCTCTATGGGGGCTGGGAAATAGAAAGCTGGGCCTATGGCGCCGGTTCGGCCCACAATGGCTATATAGATCTTCTCCTCAATATCGGACTGGGGGGGACGATCGTCTTCATATTGGCGTTCATCATCCTGCCATTGCGCGACATCAAGCCCGCCTTCAACAACAACAACAATCCAGACCTGACCCGCCTCTTCCTTCGAATATGGCTCTTTGGTCTCATCAATGCCTGCATGGAAAGCGTCTTTTTCGGGCGAACGGGCCTTATGTGGTTCGCCTTCGTGGTGGCCTGCTGCGGGCTGCATTTCCAGGCGAGAGCGATGCTGGTCAGATCCGAAAGCCGGGCTACCCGCGCAAACCCTATGGCCCTGTCCAATGCCTGACCCCATCCAAGTGATCGACAATCTTGCGGGTCGCGTGACCAACCGGCTGCTGGCGCGTTTTCCTGGGCCTATGGTCGAGGTCAGGACCGACGCACCCATAGTCAGTTTCACGTTCGACGACGTTCCCGATACTGCCCTCACCAAGGGGGCAGGGATACTCGAGACTCATGGAGGCCGCGGCACCTTCTATATCGCGACGGGCATGCTGGGACGCGAGGAGGGGGCGCGCAATCTTATCGATGCGGCTGGTTGCGCCGAGCTTGTGGCGCGAGGACACGAAATCGGGTGCCATACCCATTCGCACATCAACCTGCGGCACGCCTCGCGAAGGCAGCTATACAACGATCTCAGTCACAATGCAGACGCACTGGCGGCCATCTCTCCCAATCTCCAGCCACGCAATTTCGCCTTCCCCTATAATTCAGGATCCTTCCGGCAGCGGGCCGAACTGGCGCGGCGCTACCGCTCCAGTCGCGGCGGCCTTCCAGGCATCAATCGCGGCATGACCGACCGCAGCTTCCTGCGCAGCTACCCGCTACAGCAACCGGATGGAAGCGTATTGGAAATGCGCGGCCTGATCGACGAAGTAGTGTCCAATCCGGGCTGGCTGATTTTCTTCGGCCACGACCTTTCACCCAATCCAACGCCCTATGGCTGCACGCCTGAGAGTTTTGAGGGCCTGGTCCGCCATGCCCGCGAACGCGGCTGCGCGCTTCTCACGGTCAATCAGGCACTCGACCATTTTGAGGCGACGACATGACCCGACCGGGGCGTCGCCTTCTCGCGATCAACAATTACCACTATCGCCGCGGCGGCGCGGAGGCGGTGTTCCTCGACCACATGTCCATGTTCAGCCAGGCTGGCTGGGACGTGGCACCCTTCGCCATGCAGTCCGAGCGAAACCTGGCTTCACCCTGGTCGCGTTACTTCGTTTCCGAGATCGAATTCGGTCAACAGCCCGGCTTTTTGACCAAGCTCAACCATGCCGGCAAAATCATTTATTCGTATGAGGCCCAACGCGGCATTGCAGCTTTGGTGGAAGAATTTCGCCCAGCAATCGCCCATGCGCACAATGTCTATCACCATCTGTCGCCGGCCATTTTCCGCACGCTCAAGGCTGCCGGTATTCCCACGGTCATGACCGCCCACGACCTCAAGATCGCATGTCCCGCCTACAAGATGCTCTCGCATGGGCAAGTCTGCGAGAAGTGCCGGAACGGCAATATTGCGCAGGTTGTGCTGAACCGCTGCGCCAAGGATTCCGTGGCGCTCAGCGGATTGATGCTACTCGAGACGGCGGTGCACCGCGCCCTGGGCCTCTACCGGAACACGCTCGACCGCATTGTCGTGCCCAGCCGCTTCTATCGCGACAAGCTCATTGAATGGGGCTGGCCCGCCGAGCTTCTGGTTTACATTCCCAATTTCGTCGACCCCGCCTTTCTCGCTGGCGAACGTCAGAGCGAGGGCGACTATTATCTTTTCGCCGGACGTCTGGCGCCGGAAAAGGGCGTCAAGACGCTGATCCGTGCTGCAGCGCAGGCCCGAGTGCGGCTGGTTATCGCCGGCACCGGGCCCGACGAGAAGGAACTGCGGGCCCTGGCTGAGACCGTTTCGGCCGATATCGACTTTGTCGGCCATGTCGGCGGTGATCGGTTGCAGCAGCTCATTGGGGCGGCAAAAGCCCTGGTATTGCCCTCGGAATGGTACGAAAACGCTCCGGTCAGCGTACTCGAGGCCTATGGTCTGGGCCGGCCGGTCATCGGTACCGATATCGGTGGCATTCCCGAATTGATCGAGGCCGAGCACACCGGGTTGATCGCCCTCCCGGCCAACGCCGACAGCCTGGCAACGCAATTGGCGCGCATGGAGGCCATGGGCGCGGACGGACGAAGCGCCCTCGGTCGTGCTGGCCACGGCTGGGTCAGTGAAAATTTCTCGGCCGGCACCTACCAGGCGCGCATGCTTGCGCTCTATGCCGAATTGGGGGTCCAATGACGGAACGCCGCCGCCGTAAAAGCTCGGTTGTCATGCTCGGCCTGCGCGGCATCAACGGTCCGCAGGGGGGCGTAGAAACCCATGTCGGCGCGCTGGCGCCGCTGCTCGTAGAACGCGGTTGGAGCATCGATGTACTGGCGCGCCAGGCCTATATGCCGGGCGGGCGCCAGAGCTTCCGGGGGGTCGGCATCGAACCGATCTGGTCGCCGCGTTCGAGCAAGTTCGAGGCCCTTGTCCATACCGGCCTGGGCGTAGGATTGGCCGCACTACGGCGACCGGATATCGTGCACATCCATGCCGTCGGGCCGGCCCTCTTGACGCCGGCAGCGCGCCTGGCGGGGCTCAAGACGCTCGTTACGCATCATGGCTATGATTATGATCGCGACAAATGGGGCCGCATAGCCAAGGAAATTCTTCGCCTCGGCGAAAAAATGGGCATGCACTGGGCCGATGCGGCAGTTGCAGTCGCTGAAAATGTCGCACGCGACATGGAGGCGCGCTATGGCCGCCGGGTCCATTTCCTGCCCAATGGCGTCTTCATGCCTGGCGGTCCCATGGGATCCGACATTCTCCGCCAGTTTGACCTTCAGCCCGGCCGCTATGTGCTCAATGTCTCGCGCCTCGTGCCGGAAAAGCGGCAGCTTGACCTCGTCGCCGCCTATTCGAGACTTGTATCCCCCGATTTCAAGCTGGTTCTGGTTGGCGGAGCCGATCACCGTTCGGACTATGAGACACGCTTGCGTCAGGCCGCGACGGCGGTACCCGGCATCGTCATGACCGGTTATCAAAAGGGTGCAGCACTCAACGACCTTTTCGCGCATGCCGGACTTTTCGTCCTGCCATCCAGCCACGAAGGCATGCCGATTGCCCTTCTTGAAGGCCTTAGCCACGGGACGCCGGTTCTGGCCAGCGATATCGCGGCCAATCTCGGTGTAGGGCTGGAGGCCCACCATTATTTTCCGTTGGGGGATATTGAGGGCCTGGCTCAGCGCATGGCGCATATCATGTCCGCGGCCCCATTGCCGGTTGAGCGAATGGCGCAGATCGAGATGGTTCGGCACCGCTTTTCCTGGGACGGCGTTGCCGACGATCTCAGCGCTCTCTATGCCGCGATGATGCGGCGGGGGCCCAGTAGAGGCCCCGTGCTCATCCGCGCCGCTCAGTCGCGTTCGATGACGAAATAGGTCGTCGGCCCGGAAGGCGGGACATTGTCGAGCCGGACCTGCAGGTCACCGGCGCCTCGGGCAAGTACCTCGTGAACGATACCGTCGAGTCCAACCGGCGCCAATGTCCAGTGTCCGCTACCCCGCAAAACCAGCGAGACCGAAGCGGGGCGGATACGGACCGGCAAGGTACCAAAATCGACAATTTCGCGTTGCGCGGCGTCCGCAAAGCGCATGCCGGTATTCTGGGCATCGCTTGCAAAAACGACGAGGATACGCCGGCTTTCCTCCAGCGCCCTGCCATCAAGGGATGCAAGGCCAAGCAAGGCGGGACCAGAAGGATCGGCAAAAGTGGCCGGCCCGATCACCAGTGGCGCTTCCAGCTGCGAGAACGCCGCCGCAACCGTCTGCGGCGTTTCGACGACCATTCGCGCCCGATCAGGTGTGATGGTAATTTCGCCGGTATCGCTGGCATAGCTTCCCTGCCCTGCCAGTGTCACTTGCTCATCCGACAGCGCGCTAGCCGCTACCAGCGGGGCGAAAAAATCAGTGGTGGCATGGTCCGCCCGTTGGACGGGCAGCGAAGCGGTGGCAATGTCCTGAACCGGGGTCAATCCAATGGCGCTGAAGGCCGCAAGCGCCGTGGCGTTTTCCGGCTCGCCTGCAAACATCAGGGGACCGAGCGCTGAAGTGCCGTCGATGGGGAAAGCGATTGTTGCTCGCGCAGGGCTAACGTCGCCACGTCGAAACAGCAGGGCTGCCAATGTTTCGCCGGCGCGAGCGACCGGGTCGAGGGCTATGGCATAGGGCAACATCTGCCGCTTGTGCGGCACGTCTTCCCCGTAGCGAAGCGCAATAGGCCCGTGCCCATGGCGACAAAGACCATCCCATCCCTGCAGCGCGGCGAGCGCCGGAACGGCGATGCCCGCCTCATAGCGATAGCTGTTCCAGAACAAATGGTCATATTCGGTCAGCACGAAGGGACGGCCAAGCCAACGCGTTCCCGCCGCGGCGCGCAGATAGTCGAGCCCCTCGCGCAGTGAACTGCTCTGCTCGATCCGCGTCCCGGGCGCGTAGCCCGAAACCCAGTCGAAATATGTATTCATCGTTACGACATCGAGCGAGGCGCGACTGATCGATGCCTGCCGGCTGGGCCAGTTATTGTAGTTGCTGATGGCCCCTTCATAGCCCATGGCCCGCAAGTATTCGCTCATGACCCTGGTCCCCTCCCGCTCCACCTCCACGAAGAAGAGTTGCAGATCGCGCATTCTGCCATTGGGGGCCCACCGGTCGGTGGGTAAGGTAATTGAGCCATCTGCGAGACTCTCGCCGGGCGCAAGTCCACCCCAGGCTTTGCTCAAGGCATCCTCATCAGCGTAACGTTGCTGCAGCCAAACATTGAATTGGCGCCGCACCGGTTCGGAATAGGCCGGTTCGCCCCGATTGGCACCAAGGAGCGATTCGAACTCGAGGCTGCCCTCATTGACAAGCACGATCAGGGCCAGTGCCGGATCGGCAATCGGCGCGAGCCCTGTATAGGGATTGACCGCGCCGAGGATGGCATCCTGCAGCCTTTGCCAATGCGCCATGCCCTCCTCGCTCAGCAGCATATCCTGCTTGAGGCTACCGACACCATCCCACCGGTCATCATAGCCGCCGGCACCACCGCGGCCAGAGGTCAGTCCATCCATGACCCAGGAAATGCCCTCACGCTTGAGGGCTGCAAGGAGATAGTGAAGGCGGTCGAGTGCTTCGGGCGAGAAATCGAAATCCCTCTCACGCTCGAACATCAGCAAGGATTCGACAAAGTGGAATCGCGCCAGGTTATAGCCGTGACGTGCCAATTGCTCGGCATAGCGGTCGGCCATCGCGTGATCCGGCAGCCCCCCGGAGGCCGGGCTCCAGGCAAGGGAAGCACAGAGCAAGCGCGTCGGCTCGTCCGGCGCGTCGGAGAAGGCAAAGCGACCGCCGGCCACAACCAGATGCCGAGCCGCCGAAATCGTGCCATTCGGCAGAATCTGGGAGAAATCCAATGGGCTTCCGGGTGCAACCTCCAACCCCTGCTCACGCACCGCCGGCCAGGTTTGGGCAAGCGCTGGCAGGGCAAGCACGGCCAGCCAGAAGATGACGGCGCTAAGTGCGCGCATCGTGCACGACCTGACTTTCAATCCAGGCCGCAGGGTCCCGGCGCGGCGCGAAGAAGCCCAGGGGCAGAGCTGCCGCCATGAACAGCCACGCTGTAACCGCGTAAAAGCCGAGCTTGAAGCTGCGGTGTTTGGCGCTCATGGCCAGCACGACGCCGGCAATCGCTCCGAGACAGATGCAAAGCGCAAGAACCTTGTCGGGCACGATCCAAAGGATCGCCAACAGCACAACAAGGCCGACATAGACCGCGCCCCAAAGACGGAGTTCGCGAATATCGCGCCAGAGAGCGTTCCAATGGCTCTTGCCGAGACCGGCCCGCAACACTTCGCCAACGCCGCGCAGGTATTTGCTCCGCCAACGGCGCAGTAGCAGGGCATAGGCGTTCATGCGATAGCCGAAATGCTGCACGAACGGTATGTCCAGCCGATGCAGCGACCAGCCCAGCGCCCGCAGGCGCACGCCAAGGTCGAATTCTTCATAGCCATGCAAGTTGCGGTCGGACAGATAGCCCGCCTCGGCAATTGCCGTCCGCCGGTAAAGCCCGCCACCATTCAGGCGATCGACGGTACCTGATGCCAGCTCCTTGCCGCCACGTGACTTGCGCCGGGCAAATTCGAGGTTTTCCAGGTTCATTTCCACGACATGCCCGCCGACCCCGGCAACCTTGGGATTGTCGAGGAGAAAGGCCTGCGCCTTTTCGAGAAATTCCCGATCCAACCGCATGTCGCCATCCATCAGGCAGAGGTAGTCCCCCCTGCTATACTGAAAGGCCAGTTGTGGCCCCAGACCGCAGCTCGGCTTTTCCCCCTCGGCTATCTGGACAACGGCTACGCGATAGCGTGCCGCAATTTCTACGGTACCGTCGGTCGAGCCGCTATCGGCCACGATAATCTCGTCGTCGGGTCCGATCGCCGCGAGCACGCTTTCAATGGTCGCCGCAATATTCTCCGCCTCGTTCAGAGTTTTGATCAGAACCGAAACGCTCATTTCGAATGCACCGGTGCAAGAGTTTCCGTTTTGGGCAGGCTGTGTCGATCCCGGTCGGCAAGCCTGAGCAGCACCAGCCAGGCGGCCACCGCCGTCGCGAGTTCGGTCGCATAAATGGCGAAGAAAGCCCCGCTTGTTCCTTCAAGCCAGGTAGCCAGGGCGATCCCCATCCCACCCAGGACCACGGCGCCATTGAAGATCATGGCGCGTTCCAGATGATGACCGCTCGAGCCGAGTGCCTCCTGCGCGGTCGCCCAGGCAGCCATCAGAACGATGGTCGGGGCCAGAATCTGGGTAAAGCCGGGCAGGGAAACATATTCGGCGCCGAAGAGGAGCGGCAGGAGCGGCGCCCCGCAGACAAGCACGAGGGCAGCCATGACAGCTATGCCGATTGATACCGCCAAGACCTTGCGAAAGCGACCAAGCGCCTGATGCAAGCCGTCGCGCGTCGCAGCGGCGGAACCGGGGTAAAGCAGTCGATTAAGCGCTTCTACGGAAAGATAGCCGCTATCAACGATTCGCCGCGCCACGGCATAGCTTGCCACTCCTTCTGCACTGGTGAGAGCCGAAAGCAGCAGCAGATCAACATTTTGCCGCAAGGCACGCAGGATGAAAGGCGTCGAAAACAGTATCCCGTTTCGCATCTCATCCCAGTGAAACACCCAGCTGGGCCGACCAAGCGGGCTTGCCGACCGGATGGAGAGAACGGCGATCGCGGCATGGGCGACGAAGGCCCAGACTATCCACTCCGCCAAGGTATCGGCGCCAAAGACGAGGCAGCCCAGCACTGCTGCCGCCAGCCTGCCGAGTGCAAAAAAGATGACATTGCGATTGGCAGCGGCAAAGTTGGAATGGGCGATGAATATCTGCTCAACCAGCAGAATGACCCGCGCCAGGACAATGTTAGTAACGAGCACGACCAAGAGCAGCGTCAGATTGATGAGTGGGTCGGCCGAGAGGGTAAAGACCTGCGGCAGGATGACGACACCCAGCACCACGAGCACCAGCCCGCTAATTCCCGATATCAGGATATTGTGGCCCAGAAAGCGTGGATAGAGCGCCGGCTCGCGGGCAACCCTTCGTACCAGCGCCTCCTGAGCGCCAAGACCACAAATCTGGATCGCGACAGCCGTAATCGCCGTCAAGGCGATAAAGATACTGAACTCCTCGACGCCCAGGCACCGTGCCAGAATGGCGAACGTCAGCAGCTGCGCAGCGCTGGAAACAATCAGGCTGCCCCCCGAGGCCGCGTAGGAAAGCCCCATCGGCAACAAAGCGCGCAGGCGCGACGAAACAGGCATGACACCAGCCAATTCAGGATCCGTTCGCGAGGATTATCGCATAGTCACGTTCCCACAGGCGCCGCGAAGCCGAAATGGCGTTAACGTGCTGTTGCATCACGGAACGGCGGTGAGCTGAGCACAGGCCACACGCGGATTGCCCAAGGCATCATTGGAAAACTGGATTTCGCCATAGTGGCCATAGCGCCTGAGCAACACGGCAACCTGCCGGTCCTGGCCAAGGCCGAATTCGAAGGCAAGCCAGCCCCCTGGTCGCAGAACGCTTGGGGTATCGGCAATGAGCCGTTGGTGTATCGAAATGCCATAGGCACCGCCGTCAAAGGCCTCTCGCGGTTCGTTCACGAGCAGATGCGCGGCCTCCCCGGCCAACTTGCCGGTGGAAATATAGGGCGGATTGCAGACCACCAGGTCCACCTTTTCGCCTGACAGCAAAGGCTCGACCCCGGAAAACATGTCTCCCTGCCCAATGGCCACGCGTTCCTCAAGTCCGAGCCGCTTTGCATTGCCCCTGGCGTGACCGACCGTTTCTGCCGTCAGGTCGCTGAGAAACACACGCGCATCCGGCCTCTCATGCGCGATGGCGAGGCCAAGATTTCCTGACCCGCAACACATATCGACAACCCGCGGCGCCGCGAAATCAGCAAGCAATCCGATACAAACCCGACCGAGAAGTTCGGTCTCCGCACGCGGCCTGAGGACACCTGGACCTGCCAATAGCGAGATCGACAAGAATTTATGAAAATTGTCAGAATTATTGATCATGCCGGAACCCCGACTTTAGTTCGCAGAACGTGTATTTCATTTGCACGAGCGCGAAACCGAAACGTGGTCTTATCGTTAAAATTTGCATCCCCCTTAAACCTATTAACCCAATGAAGCGAAACTGGAGCGCTGCCAGACCTTTGATGTTAGATATTGCGCGAATGAAAGGCAGCAGTTCCCGACATGACCCTGCCCGTGGCACAGTCTGAAGCGCGGCGCCGTCGGCGCATCCAGCTTCCCAGCCGAGTCACTTTGGCCAATGGCATTGCCTTGGTCGAAGGACTGGCCGCCACGATTCTGAGTCTTATCCTCGCCGTCGTGCATCCGCCCTGGCTGGTCATCGGCGTTGCCGTGACCACGGGTCTTGTCTATGGCGCGCTGTCGAGCCAGGCCGCTCAGAAATTCCTTCCGCTTGCCGACCTGCGCCAGCCCTTCGCCCTGCACGCGGCATTCAGCTGGGTTCCGACCGCGGCGCTTGCTCTTTTGGTCGCGCTTGCGACATCGCGTTGGAGCCTGTCATGGGGGCGCACTTTTGGTGCTTGGCTGGTTGTTTCGCCCATTGTGCTCGTTGCCCTTCGCGTCACAATCTATCGCCAACTTGCCAAGATGCTGGCGCGCGGCCAGTTGCAAGTC
Source organism: Devosia sp. LjRoot3 (assembly GCF_964252865.1). Taxonomy (NCBI): domain Bacteria; kingdom Pseudomonadati; phylum Pseudomonadota; class Alphaproteobacteria; order Hyphomicrobiales; family Devosiaceae; genus Devosia; species Devosia sp. LjRoot3. The sequence goes on along the minus strand of NZ_CAXUPK020000004.1, from coordinate 414,937 downwards.
GAACGGTTCGGCCTGATTGGCGACGCGGACTCGATCGCGCGCCTCAGGGCAGACCCCCACATCTGGCAACAGGGCGGTCAAATCGTGACCAGCCTGACGCTGCCCGAAGGGCTATCGTCCGCTTTGCCCGGCCCCGACATAATCGCCGACTTTGCCAGAAGCTGCGTCGAGAAGAACTGCCAGCACGTGCTTCTCATCGGCGATCTTGAGAGTATCGAGGCCCTGAGCAATCTGGTCGCGCCCTGCCGCCCCTATGCACTCAATGTACTGCTCTACCCCCGCAGCGTCGTGCAAAACGGCAAGATCAGCCTGGTCGACACCGTGCCCTTGGGCTCCGTGAATTCCTTGCGCCTGCTGAGCACCCCCCTGAACGACACCGGCCGCTTCCTCAAGCGAAGCTTTGACGTCGGGGCGGGTGCGTTGGCCCTGCTTCTCCTTTCGCCTCTCCTGGTCGCGGTGGCGCTTACCATCCGCCTCACCAGCCCCGGCCCCGCGCTGTTCCGTCAGGAGCGTCGCGGTTTTAATGGCCGGAATTTCTACATCCTGAAATTCCGCTCCATGCGGGTGATGGAGAACGGCCGCAACATGCGCCAGGCCCAGGTCAATGATCCCCGTATCACGCCGATCGGCCGTTTCATCCGCCGTACCAGCATCGACGAATTGCCCCAGCTCATTAATGTGCTGCGCGGCGAGATGAGCCTTGTCGGGCCGCGGCCCCACGCCGTTTCGCATGACGACGAATTGTCGGGAAAATTCGAGCTTTACGCGCAGCGCCAGCGCATCAAGCCCGGCATTACCGGCTGGGCCCAGGTCAATGGCCATCGCGGCGATACGTCCACCCAGGACAAGATCGAAGCGCGCACCTTGCATGATCTCTACTATGCGGAAAACTGGTCGGTCCTGCTCGATTTCTGGATCGTGCTCCTGACCATTTTCTCCCCGCGCACGCGGCAGAACGCCCACTGATCGAGAGGTCACACTTGCATTTTGCAGGTGGATTTGGGGAATATTAACCACGTTGCGTCATCGTCTTTTCGAACGGAAATGGCGATGACCAACAAAATCATGCAGCAGGCTACGCCCCTGATTGAAGGGGGCAAGTTCCTCGTGGCGCTGGCGCCGCGCCTGCCGCGCATGGCTGGTGCGACGGCCGTGGTCATGTTCATCGCCTTCGCCGCCATTCAGTTCACTCCGCAGACGTTTGAGGCGAGCCTCGCATTGCGTGTGCCGGCCGGCAGCGAGCCGGCCCTTGAAGCGGCAAAACTGACCGACCAACAGCATCTGGGCGACGTCGTTTCCCGGCTGACGCCCGACATCGTCGCCGAACTGCGCGGCGATGGCAGCGGGGTACTCGACACGACGGCCTTGCTGAGCAAGCGCCTGACGCTCAGGCCGGATGCCAGCGGCACCAATCTTGAACTTTCGGCCAAAGCTGGAACGCCGGCACGGGCAAAGGCCATCGTCGCCGCGATCGCGGAAGGCTATGTGACGCTGGCGGGATTACCGCCCACACTGGACGCCCAGCCGGAAGAAATGGCATCTGCCGTGCCGGAAGCCATTCCGCCCGGTGTTCCCGGCAATGACGACCAGACCCAGTTGCTGCAGAAAAAGCTGAGCCTGGCCTGGGAAGACCGGATCAGGCTTGAAAGCCGCGCGCAGCGCATCCAGTCCCTTGTTGCCGATGGCAATTACGCCATGCTGGCGCTCGATGCCGAGAACCTGCCCAGCCTTGGCCGGCAGATCGACGAACTGGCAATGCTCGAAGTCGAACGCGACAAACTGGCGGTCGATCTCCTGCCCAATCACCCGCGCATGCGCGTGCTGCTCGAAGAGATCGATCAGCTTTCCGCCGCCCGCGATGAGGGCATGCAGCAGCTGGCCAGCCTCGTCATCGCCGACCGCGATGCGGCGCGGCGCCTCGAAGACGGGCTGCGCGACGAGCTTATTGCCGCCACGACGCCAGTTGTGGCCGATGCCAGCGTGACGACCGGCGCCATTGGCGATCGGCCGGAACCCAAGGTAACCGCCCTTCCCCGTCCGGTCCGGACCGATCTGGTTCTCGCCCTTTCGGGCGGCCTCGCCTTTTTTGGCCAGATCGGTCTTTTTGCCTTTTTGCGCTCACGTCACCGGGCATCGGACGAGGTCGAAGAAGCCGAACTCGCTATCGAGCCGGAAGACAATCAGGCCTATGCGCCGGTCGATGAGCCGGAGTTCACCGACGCAAGCGCAGAAAATTGGCTCGATGCGCCGGACGCACCCGACGTCAACATGGAAGCGGACGAGCCTCCTGCACCGGATACCATCAGTCCGGTAGCTGAAGAGGAGACCGCCGTAGCCCCACCCCCGGCGACCGACAAAGGGTTGGACGATGTCCGTATCGTGGCCATTCGCTGCCGGGGCGATATAGGCGCTGCGGCGCGCCGGCTGCTCGGTCAATATGAGCGGCAAGGCAAGCGCGTGGTTCTCGTGGATGCCGCCAGCCGCCACCGCGGACGCGCGGCTGGTATCAGCGATCTCTCGCAAGGTCTTGCGTCCTTTGCGGACATTATCCACGGCAGCGGGTCGCACGAAGCCGCTCTCGTGCCCTGGGGCCGCCAGGCACAGCTCGATCCCGGTGCCAAATCCGTCCGCGTTCTCATTCAGGCGCTGGCCGAACTCTATGACGTGGTCATCCTGACGCTCGACAGCGAAAACCTGATCGCGTGCAAACCGCTGCTCGCTTTGGCGGATCTTGCCGTGGATGCGGCGGATATTCCCGGTCCGACCAGGGCTGCCGCCTAGCCGAACATCAGGTGCCTGATCTGCGTGTAGTCGAGCAGCGACTGCATGGAGAGGTCGGAGCCATAGCCGGAATTCTTCATGCCGCCATGCGGCATTTCCGTTGCCATGACGCCGTGGGTATTGAGCCAGGTGACGCCATATTCGAGCGCATCGGCCATGGCCAAAGCCTGTTCGGCATTGCGCGACCAGACCGAAGAGCCAAGGCCATATTCGGAAGCATTGGCCCAGTCGACGGCGGTCTGAATGGTGTCGAAGGGTGTGATGCTGACGACGGGACCAAAAACTTCCTTCTGCACGATCTCGGCCTCGATCGGGGCGGCGACGAGCGTCGGGGCGAAGAAGAAACCATCCTGGTTCGCGGCGCGGCCTTGCATGACGTCGGCGCCGCCGCTTTTGGCGCGATCGACAAACCCGGCCACCCTTTCGCGCTGCCGCGCGCTGATCACGGGACCGAATTCGACATCGTCGCGTTCGGGCTTTCCATAGACGAGCGAGGCAAGCATGGATTCCAGCCGGTCGGTCAGCGCCTGGGCAATGCTCTTGTCGGCAAAGATGCGGCAGGCGGCGGTGCAGTCCTGCCCGGCATTGTAAAAGCTGGCCTCGCGAAGAGTTTCGACCAGCTTGTCGAGATCGGCATCGGCGGCGACGATCACCGGCGCCTTGCCGCCGAGTTCAAGATGGGTGCGCTTGATCATCGGGCCGGCAGCGGCCTGCAGCACGGCACGGCCGGTGCGCACGTCGCCGGTCAGCGAGATCATCCGCACCAGATCGTGCGAGATCAGCTTTTGGCCGACATCGGGTCCATTGCCGCAGATGATGTTGATGACGCCGGGCGGCAGCACCTCGGCGAAGATCTTGCCGAGGGCAAGTAGGCTCAGCGGGGTCAGTTCCGAGGGTTTTATCACCACAGTATTCCCTGCCGCGATGGCCGGGGCGATTTTCCAGGCGGCCATGAGCAGCGGATAGTTCCAGGGCGCGATCTGTGCGATTACCCCGATGGGGTCGCGGCGCACGAGGCTCAGGCGATTAGACGAGCGGTAATTGCCCGCTGCGGGAGCCGGCATATTGCGCACCGCCGTCGCAAAGAAGCGGAAGACATCGACGACATTGCCGATCTCCCCGCCCCGCGCATAGCGCAGCGGCTTGCCGGCATTGCGCGATTCAATCGTGCCGAGCGTTTCGGCCGAGGCCTCGATCTTTTCCGCAATAGCCAGCAAGGCCGCGCTGCGTTCGCGCGGCGTGGTTTTGGACCAGACGGCGAAGGCCTTATGTGCCGCACGGACAGCGATATCAACCTGGTCAGGACTGGCCGAGGCGACTTCTGCAAGCTTGCTGCCCAGCGCTGGTTCGAAGACGGTTTCAATCGCGCCCTGACCGGCAACGAAATCGCCATTGATAAACAGACGCGTTTCGAAAGCGGTCATGCATTTTTCTCCAACTGAGCCGCCGGCAGATAATCGGCACGCGCCGCTTCGCCGAGATAATTCCAGAACGCCAGGTCATGCGCCCGTCCTTCGGGGCGCCATTCGGGGTGCCATTGCACGGCAAAGACCGGTGCCGTCGTGCCGGTCGCGGAAATGGCCTCGATCACCCCTTCGGGCCCGGTGGCATTGACCGCCAGCCCTTCGCCCAAGCGATCGATGGCCTGGTAATGGACGCTGTTGACCTCGAGGGCCTCGCTGCCCGAGAAGCGCTGCAGCATGCTGCCGGCCACCACATCGACTTTGTGACCATAGCCAAAAGTGTCGCCCAGATCCGCCTCGGCAGGCGCATGGTGTTTTTGCGCGAGATCGGCCGCCCGCAAATCGCGAAGGGTTCCGCCGAGGGCGACATTGATTTCCTGCAAGCCGCGGCAGATGCCGAAGACCGGTTTGCCGGCGTCGATAGCCGCGCGGATCAGCGCATGCCCAAAGAGATCGCGACCGTGGTCGGTCGGCGCCTGGGCCGGCGCCGAAGAACCATAGCGGACAGGCTCGATATTGGAACCGCTGCCGGTGAGCAGCAGGGCATCGAGCCGCCCGACGATTTCGGCCGCATTGGCTTCGGCCTGGTTGGTCGGGATGATGACGGGAACCGAGTTGGCGAGCCGCTCGACACCTTCGAGATAGCGATGCTTGACCGCCTGGGCGGGCTCGCCCTCGACCTGACGCTCGCAGGCGATGACGCCGATAAGAGGCCGTTGCTGCATGATTTTCTTTCAACCCCGGCGAAAATGCCTTGCTGCCTTCCCCTCGGGTGAAGGCTCCTGCTAGGGTAACGCTGGAACGCACCAAAAGTCGACGGACGAGGCATGAGCATCGAAGCGACAGTGAATACCGACATCGTAAGTTGGCTCGAACAGAACCCGCAGATCGAAGTGCTGCACACGGCTGTGTGCGACCTTAACGGCATCATGCGGGGCAAGCGCATCCCCATCGACCAGGCCCGACGGATCGGCGAAAATGGCATCCGCATGCCGTTGTCCATCGTCGGGGTGGACGTGTGGGGCGAGGATATCGTGGGCAATCCCATGGTCTATTCGAGCGGCGACGTCGACGGCATCTGTAGCCCGACCGGCCGCGGCGCCCTGCCGATCAACTGGACGACGCGCCCGAGCGCCATGATCCCGCTCTGGCTGTTCCAGGACACGCGTACCCCTTTCCTCGGCGATCCGCGTCAGGCGCTCGCCCATGTGCTGCGGCGCTATTCCGAGATCGGCCTCAAGCCGGTGGTTGCTACCGAGCTTGAATTCTATCTCGTCGATCCCGACGCCGATTCAGCCACACCGCCGATTTCGCCGTATACGGGAAAACGTCTCGATTCCGACGCCATTCTCTCGCTCGACGAGCTGGAGGATTTTGGCGAGTTTTTCCGCGACGTTTATCTGCAATGCGAGCAGCAGAACGTGCCGGCCGATACGGCCGTGGCCGAAAACGGCGTCGGCCAGTTCGAGATCAATCTGCTGCACACCGACGGATTGAAGGCCGCCGATGACGCGGTGCTGTTCAAACGCATCGTCAAGGGCGTGGCGCGCAAGCACAAACTCGTCGCGACCTTTATGGCAAAACCCTATGGCATGCGTTCGGGCAATGGCTTTCACGTGCATTTCAGCCTCAATGACGCGGCGGGCAACAACGTTTTCGATGACGGCACCGAGACCGGTTCGGACGTGATGCTGCATGCCGTTGGCGGGCTCCTGGCCGGCATGGCGGAATCAACGCTCCTCTTTGCGCCGCATTTCAATTCCTATCGGCGCCTGCGGCCTGACACACATGCGCCGAGCGCGATTTCCTGGGGCTATGAGAACCGCACCACGGCCCTGCGCATCCCCGGCGGCAATCCCAAGGCGCGCCGCATCGAGCATCGCGTTGCCGGGGCCGATGCCAATCCCTATCTCGTGCTCGCCGGCATTTTGGGCGCGGCCCTCGTCGGTATCGAGGATAGCCTCAAACCGCCAAAACCTTTCAAGGGTCGCGCCTATTCCGAGCGCCTGCCGAAACTGCCGGCCGACTGGGCCTCGGCGGTCAACGCCTTTGAAGACGGCGACATGATCCCGCGCATTTTCGATACGACGCTGCATTCCATGTTCGTCGCCTGCAAACGGCAGGAGATCGCCGGCTTTGCCTCGCAGGTGACCGATCTCGAATTCTCGGCCTATCTCGAGGTGGTGTGATGGCCGAAGTTCCGAATGCCAATTCGCCCTATCCGCCGAGCTATTATGCAGCTTCGCGCAACATCATCCGTGAGACAAAGAAACTCGAAGGCGAGGTGACCGCCGATATCGTCGTCGTCGGCGCCGGTTATTCGGGCATGTCGACGGCCATTCACCTGGCCGAGAGCGGATTGAAGGTCGTCGTCGTTGAAGCCGCCGAAGTCGGCTGGGGCGCGTCGGGGCGCAATGGCGGGCAGGTGGTCAACGGGCTCAATGCCAGCCTTGCCACCATCGGCAAGCGCTATGGCGAAAAGACAGCCAATTTTGTCGGCGGTCTCGTGCAGGAAGGCGCCGGGATCATCTATGACTGGGTGGCGCGCTACGGCATCGAGTGCGACCTCAAGCGCGGCAATATCTATGCTGCCTATACAGAACAGCACATGCGCGATCTCGAGGCCAAGAAGGCCCTATGGCAGAGCCATGGCATGGACGATCACGAACTGCTCGACCGCGAGGCGGTCCGCAAGCATATCGGCTCGGACGTCTATGCCGGCGGCATGATCGATCATTCCGGCGCGCATATGCATCCGCTCAACCTTGTGCTCGGCGAAGCCAAGGCATTTGAGGGGCTGGGCGGGGTCATTTATGAGCATTCCCCGGTGACCAAGGTCAGCCAGAGCGCGGACAGCGCCGTGGTGGAGACCGCCGCTGGCCGGGTGACGGCCAAGACCGCCGTCGTCTGCGGCAATGCGTATCTGGGCAATGTCGTGCCCCAGCTCACCGCCCGCGTCATGCCGGTTTCGACCCAGATGATGGCGACAGCCCCGCTCGGCAGGGAACGCGCCGAGGCACTGCTCCCCACCGGCATGTGCGTCGAAGACGTGCGCTACATTCTCGATTATTTCCGCATCAGCGCCGACTATCGCCTGATCTTTGGCGGCGGCGTCGTCTATGGCGGCACCGACCCGGCGGACGTGGTGGCAAAGCTGCGGCCGAACATGGAAAAGGTATTTCCCCAGCTCAAGGGAGAGCGCGTGGACTTCGCCTGGAGCGGCAATTTCGCGCTCTCGTTCTCACGCGTGCCGCAGATGGGGCGCCTGGGCAATCGCATCTATTTCGCCCATGGCTATTCGGGCCATGGCGTCACCGGCTCGCACCTTTTCGGGCGCATTCTCTCCGAAGCCATCAAGGGCGATTTCACCCGCTTCGCCGTCTTTGCCGACTTGCCCTGGATTCCGTTCCCCGGCGGGCGCCTGTTCCGCGCGCAATATTCGACGATCGGCTCGTGGTGGTACGAGTTCAAGGACCGGTTTGGGCTCTAGGGGGAGGCTGAAGTCTCGGTCTTTTCCGGCCGCTGGGGCACGCCGGCATTACCCTCGACGCGATCGCGGAACAAGGTGGCGCGCGCCAAGAGCATCAGTGTCACCGGCGTCGTCAGCGTCACGAAGAGGAAGATGACCAGCTCGTGCACCACCAGCCGCTCGCGCGTCACGGTGAAATAGATGGCGGAGGCGAGAAGGATCAGCCCGCCCCCCATGCTGGTGCCCATGGTTGGGCCGTGGATGCGCAGGTAAAAGCTCTTGAGGCGAATGAGGCCGAAGCAGCCGGCCATGGTCAGCAAGGCGCCGAGCACCACGAATGCCGAGACGAGGATCGAGAGCCAGAGCGGCAGATCTGATATCATTCGATCACCTCGCCGCGCATGAGGAACTTTGCCAGCGCCACGGTGCCGACAAAACCCAAGAGGCCCATGAGCATGGCCAATTCGAAATAGACCTGCGAATTGGTGCGAATACCAAGCGTGATCAGCAGCAAGAGCGCGACGACATAGAGCGCGTCGAGGGCGAGGATACGATCCTGCGCGCGGGGGCCGACGACCATGCGGTAGAGCGTTGCCAGCATGCCCAAGCCGAGCATGATCTGGGCTGCCAGCAGGCTCCATTCGAGGATGGCTACGCTCATGGGAAAATCTCCAGCAACAGGGCCTCGTAGCGCTTCTTGACCGTGGCCACCCAGGCGTCTTCGTCAACGAGATCGAAGACATGGATGAGAACGGTGCTGCGCTCGCGGTCATATTCGAGCCAGGCGCTGCCCGGCGTCGCGGTCAGGATCACGGCAAGAATGGCCAAAGCGAAGGGATTTTTGAGGGTCAGGTCCATCTCGATGAACCCGGCCGTCGGGTTGGGGCGCGGATGGAACAGCACCGACATGACCGCCAGGTTCGAGCGTATGATGTCGAGCCCGGCGACGACGATGAGTTGGATGAATTTCAGCGGTCGCCGAATGGTGATGCGTTCCGGGATGATGGCACTCGCGGCCATGGAGACGGCAATGGCGATCACGCCACCGAAGAGGATGTGTCCCAGGCCCGCCGATTGCTGCAGGACCAGCCAGAGAACGAGCAGGAAACCGGCCAGGACCGGATGCGGCAGGAGACGTCTCATGGCGTGTCTTCCTGGGGCAGGACCAGATCGATATAGTTTTGGGGCGCGTGGATGAACGCGGCCGTATCGGCAAAGTAGCTCAGCGCCGGACCAGCGAACACCGCCATCAGCACGCATAACGCCAGCAGCACCATGATCGGACCGATCTCGAGCGGGCGCAGCGCCAGGCCCCCATCATCGGGCAGCGAGGTCCAGAAGATGTTGATGCCGTTGCGTACCATGGCGATAAGCACGAAAAGGCCGGAGACGATCAGCGCCCCGGTGATCCACCATGTGGCGGCCGTCGGTGCATTGTCCGCACCAAAGGCCGCGGACAGCATGGCGAATTTCGAGAGGAAACCCGAGAGCGGTGGGAGGCCGGCCATGACCAGGGCGGCAATGGCGAAGCACCAGCTCAAAAGGGTCGCAGCAGCCGGAAAACTGCGGCTGACTTCCTGGTCCTCGTCGAGCACCTCTTCCTCGTCGCCATAGAATTCGAGCGACACGGCAAGGATCTGCGCTTCGGCCGGAAGGACCTGGTCGATGACATCCTTGAGGAGGAAGAGCGCTCCTGCCGCGAGGGTTGCGACGACAACATAGTAGAGCGCGCCGGTGGTGACCCCTGGCACGTTGTAGGCCACCGCGAGGAGCAGCGTGCCGGCCGAAACGAGGATCAGATAGCTCGCCAGCCGGTCAAGGGCCTTGCTCGAGAGGGCACCGACGCTGCCATAGGCGACCGTCGCAATGCCGAGAACGAAGAGCACGTTCTGCCCGAAGGCCAGTTCCGGGCCGGTCTGATTGGCAAAGACGAGGGTCCAGAGGCGCAGGATGGCGTAAAAGCCGACCTTGGTCATGACCGCAAAGAGTGCGGCCACCGGCGGTGCGGCCGAGGAATAGGTATTGGGCAGCCAAAAGTGCAGCGGCCAGGAGCCAGCCTTGATCAGGAAGGCAATGCCGAGGACGGCAACGCCGGCTTCGAAGAGACCGAGATCATCCGCAGCGATATGCGGCACGGCGCGGGCAATGTCGGCCATGTTGAGCGTGCCGGTGGTGCCATAGATCAGCGCCACGCCGATCAGGAACAGGAAGGACGCAACGAGGTTGATGACGATGTAGTGCATCGCCGCGCGCACGCGATTGCGTCCACCGCCATGCAACGCCAGGCCATAGGACGCGGCCAAAAGCAGCTCGAAGAAGACGAACAGATTGAAAAGGTCGCCGGTGAGGAAGGCGCCGTTGAGCCCCATGACCAGCGCATGGAAGAGGGGGAAGAAATTGGTACCGCGGCTGTGCCAGCGGGCCGAGGCGAAGATGAGCGCGGCCAGCGACAGGATGGAGGTGGTGAGAACCATCACCGCGGCCAATCGATCGGCGACGAGGACAATACCGAAAGGCACTGGCCAATTGCCCAGCGGATAGACCGCCGCGGCGGCTGTGCTCGATTGGGCGAGGACCGTCAGCAACAGGATCGAGACCAGCAGCAGGAGCACGCTGAACCCGATATTGATGCCGATGATGCGGCGATTGCTGCGTCCGTCGCCCACGAGCAGATTGAAAACCATCGCCGCCATGGGAATGAGGATCGGCAGGATGGCGATGTGGTTCATGCCAGTCATCTCAATCCCCCTTTCCATCGACATGGTCGGAGCCGCTGAGGCCGCGGGCGGCGAGCAGCACGACAAGGAACAGGGCCGTCATGGCAAAGCCGATGACGATGGCGGTGAGAACCAGCGCCTGCGGCACCGGATCGGCATAGTCGGCGATATTGGCATCGGCGCCGGAGAGGATCGGCGCCGCATCCATGCGCAACCGCCCCATCGAGAGAATGAAGAGATTGACGGCATACGAGACCAGCGACAGGCCGATGATCACCTGGAAGGTACGCGGACGCAGCAGCAGGTAGACGCCGGAGGCGGAGAGAACGCCGATGGCGAGGGCGAGGGTCAGTTCCATTTGTCTGCTCCCACGCGCTGCTTGGGCTTATTGGAGCCCGCGACTTTTGGTCGACGAATGGATTGGTGCGCCAGGGCGATCAGCATCAGCACGGTCGCGCCGACGACGAGGGCGAAGACGCCGAGATCGAAGATCAGGGCGGTCGCCATCGGCACCTTGCCGATCAGCGGAATGTCGGCATAGGCGAAGGCCGAGGTGAGGAAGGGCGCACCGAGCACCATCGCCCCGAGCCCGGTGAGGAGGGCGAGGAGAAGCCCCCAGCCGATCCAGAGCAGCGGCAGGATGCGCAGGCGTTCTTCCACCCAGCGGGTACCACCGGCGAGATATTGCAGAATAAAGGCCAGCGACATGATGATGCCGGCAATGAAGCCGCCACCCGGCAGGTCGTGGCCGCGCATCAGCATATAGATGGCGACGACGACGACGACCGGGAACATCCAGTTCATGATCAGCGCCGGAATGCGCAGGAAGTCGTCGGCGACGTTATCGCCGGAACCGGGCGCATAATCGTCGAGCACGCGCTGTTGCTCGGGCCGCTCGACGCTGTCGGAGGCCGGGCGGAAGCGGCGCAGGAGGCCGAAAACGGTCAGCGCGACGACGCCGAGAACCGTGATTTCGCCCATGGTGTCGAAACCACGGAAGTCGACCAGCATGACATTGACGACATTGGTGCCGCCGCCTTCCTTGTAGGCATTGGCAAGGAAGAAGTCGGAAATGCCTTCAGGCGCCGAGCGCGTCATGATGGCGTAGCTCGCAAGCGCCGTGGCGAGGCCGACCAGCCCGGCGAGGCTCACGTCGCGATAGCGGCGCAGCCGTGCGACCAGCGGCGTGCCCTCGGGCACGGGGCTGCGCTTGGGCAGCCAGCGCAGGCCAAGGAGGATCAGAACGGTCGTGGCGATTTCGGCGAGGAGCTGGGTCAGCGCCAGGTCGGGGGCGGAGAACCAGGCAAAGGTGAGACAGGTCGCAAGGCCGGCGCCGCCCATGAGGATCATGGAGGCGAGGCGATGGAACTTTGCCTGCTGCGCCGCCGCAACGGCGCTGATGCCGCCGAGGAGCCAGACGAGCCCGAGAACCGGATCAAAACTGTCGGGCAGCGGCAGATTGCCCATGCGCGTCCAGCCCGCGGCAATGCCGGCCGCCAGGGCCAGGAAGATGACGACGAAAATCTGCGGTTGCAGGCGTTGCGTGCCGAAGGCACCGACAAGATGGCGGGCCCAGCGATTGGTGGCGGTGACGAGGAGGCGCTCGAAGACGCGCTGGCCGACAAGACCGCGCGTTAAAGGCACGCCGTCGACATTCAACAGGCGCCGGTAATAGGGCACATAGATGACGGCCCCGCCGACCATGGCGATGATGCTCATGATCAGGGGCAGATTAAAGCCGTGCCAGACCGAAAGGCTGTAATAGGGCGTTTCGGCGCCCAGAACGGAATGCACGGCCGCGGCGAGATAGGGCCCGATGGTGATGCCGGGAATGATGCCGACCGCGAGGCAGATCAGCACCAGGATTTCGATGGGCCGGCGCATCAGCGCCGGGGGCTCGTGCGGCACTTTTTCAAGCTCGGTCGGCGGCGGGCCGAAGAAGACGCCGTGCACGAATTTTATCGAATAGGCGACGCTGAGCATGCCGGCGAGCGTGGCGCCAATCGGCAGGGAGAGATTGACGAAGACGTTGGGATCGAACTCGGCCGTCTCGGTGAAGAACATTTCCTTGGAGAGGAAACCATTGAGCAGCGGCACGCCGGCCATGGCGGCGCTGGCGATGATGGCGAGGGTCGCCGTGAACGGCATGTATTTCCTGAGACCACTGAGCTTGCGCACGTCGCGCGTGCCGGTTTCATGGTCGATGATGCCCACCGCCATGAAGAGCGACGCCTTGAAGGTGGCGTGATTGGCGATGTGGAAGATGGCGGCGACGGCCGCGAGGGGCGTGCCCATCCCTAAAAGCGTGGTGATGAGCCCGAGATGGGAAATGGTCGAATAAGCGAGCAGGCCCTTGAGATCGCGCTGGAACAGCGCGGTATAGGCCCCGAAGATGAGCGTCGCGAGCCCCGTATAGGTGACGATCCAGAACCAGAGCTGGTGATCATGCATGACCGGCCAGAAGCGGGTGAGGATGAAGACGCCGGCCTTCACCATGGTCGCTGAATGCAGGTATGCCGAAACCGGGGTCGGCGCGGTCATGGCATTGGGCAGCCAGAACTGGAAAGGGAACTGCGCCGACTTGGTGAAAGCACCGAGCAGGAACAGGATCAGCGCCACCGGATAGAGCGGGCTTTCAACGATCAGCGAGCCCGAGGCGAGGACGTCGTCGAGCTCATAGCTGCCCACGATGCGGCCGATGATCAGCATGGACACGAAGAGTGCGAGACCACCGGTGCCGGTGATGATGAGCGCCATGCGCGCGCCGTCGCGCGCATCGCCGCGGTGATACCAGTAGCCGATGAGGAGGAACGAGACGAGGCTGGTCAGTTCCCAGAAAATGGCAAGCTGGATGATATTGCCCGACATGACGAGGCCGAGCATGGCGCCCATGAAGGCCAGCAGCAGCGCATGGAAGCGCGCGATCGGGTCTTTTGGGGACATGTAGTAGCGCGCATAGAGCACGACCAGAAAGCCGATGCAGGTGATGAGCACGGCAAAGAGCCAGGCGAGGCCATCGAGGCGCAGGGTCAGGTTGAGCCCGAGCTGGGGCACCCATTCGATGCGGCTGATCAGCACTTCGTCATTGGCAATGGAAGGAAAGAGCGCGAGGGACAACAGACTGAGAATGGCCGCAACGACCGCCGTCACCCAGGCCGCGCCCCGGTATTTTTCACCCGGAGCAGCCAATACAAACACGCTTGCCAGAAATGGCAGAATGCAGAGAAGGGGAAGGGCGAAGTCGGTCGGTATTGAAGGCAGGGGGCCAGTCCTCAGGCTCGAATCTATTGCCAAGGTATAGGGATGCTCACGCCTCCTGAGAAGACCACTTTGGGCTTAACTTGCACGCTGATGTCGTCACATGAAATTCATAGTCCCGCGGCGGGCAGAAATTCTGCCCGCTTCAGGTCAATTTGGCGCGGATGCGACGGGATATCGCATCGATAATCGAAACGGTGACGAGGATCAGCAGGATGATGAAAGCGGCTTCCTGCCAGTTGTTGATGCGCATGCGATCGGACAGTTGCAGGCCAATGCCCCCTGCCCCGACAATGCCGAGAATGGTGGCCGAACGCACATTGGATTCGAAGAAATAGAGCACGTGGCTCATCATCACCGGAAAGACCTGCGGAAAGACACCGAGCCGCATGACATGAAGGCCGGAGCCACCTGAGGCGCGCACGCCGTCTACCGGCTTCTTGTCGACATTTTCGATGGCCTCGGCAAAGAGTTTTCCCAAAACCATGACGTCGCCGACGGCGATGGCGAGGACACCGGCAAAGGGGCCAAGACCGACGGCCGAGACGAAGATCAGCGCCCAGACGAGGCCATCAATGCCGCGGAACGCGTCGAAGAAGCGGCGGAGACTGAAGTGGAACAACCAGTTCGGCACGATGTTCTTGGCGCCGAGGAACCCGAGCGGCACGGCCAGCACGGCGGCAATGACGGTGCCAAGAAAAGCCATGGCGAGCGTTTCGAGCATGGCGCGCAGATAGTCCAGCAATCCGTCGCCGGGCCAGGGCGGGATCATCAGGACGACCAGCATGCCGAGCTTGTTCAGCCCGTTGATGATCCGCATGGGCGAGGCGTCGATCCACCAGAGGCCGAAGGCGAAGACGGCGAGGAAGGTGATCCACAGGCCCCAATCGCGAACGCGCTCCACGAGCGGCCGGTTAAAGATCTCGGGATTGGAGCGGCGGAGACGGGAAATGTCGGCGTGCTGAGCGGTGTTCATGGCTTAGGCACTCGCTGCAAGATCGTGGCCGATAAGGCGATGGCGAATGGTTTCGCAGATGATGTCGATCACCGATGTGGTCAGGATCAAAAGCAGCATGATGGCCGAGATGTCGGTATATTCGAACTGGCGGATGGCGACATAGAGGTCTTCGCCAATGCCGCCGGCGCCGACGAGGCCGAGAGCCGAGGCGCCGCGCACGTTGATTTCGAGACGCAGCAGCAGGTAGCTGGCATAATTGGGCAGGGCCTGCGGCACGACGCCCAGACGCATGATCATCGGCCAATTGCCGCCCGAAGCGCGTACGCCTTCGATGGGACGCGGATCGACGTTTTCATTGACCTCGGCAAAGAGCTTTCCAAGCGAGCCGGCCGTGTGCACCGCAATGGCCAAAACGCCGGCAAAGGGACCAAGACCGAAGGCGAAGACAAAGATCAGCGCAAAGACCAGTTCGGGCACGGTCCGGCAGAATTCGAGGGTGCGGCGCGCGGCAAAATAGATGCCGGTATTTTCAACGAGGTTCCGCGAGGCCGGGAAACAGAGCGCCAGCGCGAGGACGCCGCCAAGAACGGTGCCAACAAAGCCCATGAGAATGGTCTCGACGAGCAGCCGCAGCCAGAAACGCAGACCCCAATACCATTCGGCAAGATCGCCCCAGAGATTTTCCAACGTCAGCTTCGGCAGCGTACCAGCTATGTAGTTCCAGGCCATGGGCAGGCCTTTTATGAGGCCCGGAATGCTGAAATCACTGACGGCAATAGAGCCAATGAGCGCGGCGAGGAACAGCGCGCCGTAAAACAGGGTCCAGTTGCGGCGGGTGAACTGCTGCTGGCGATAGCGCCCTTCGAACGAGAGGAGACGCTCCTCCCGCGTCGTCGATGACAGAAGGCCATTGGTGGGGGTCAAAGTGGACACGGGGGCCCTCCCAAATGAAAAAGACCGGCGCACGGGATGCGCGCCGGTCAGTTGGAAAGCGATCAATTGCCGTTCTTGCGGCGCTGTTCAGCGTTGAACTCGGTGATGGCGACAACGTCGAGATAGTCTTCGTGCTTGGCTTCGACATAGCCGCTCGAGGTGCCATTGCTGTAGGTTGCAAAGCCTTCCGGGTCCTTTTCCGGGAAGGCCATCAGAGCGGCCTTGAACTCGTCCTGCAGTTCCTGGGGGAGCGTCGTATTGATCATCACCGGGGTGTTGGGGATGACGGGCGAAGTCCAGATGATGCGGGTCGAACCGGGCTGGATCAGGCCCTTCTTTTCCATGGTCTGGATATTGCCCGCCGTCTCGTTGCGCCAGTGGGTGGCGACAGCTTCAAAAGTGCCGTTGACCAGCGCCATGACGCTCTGCTCGTGGCCGCCGGAGAAGGCGACTTCGCTGAAATAGTCGTCGGCCGAGGTCTTGAGCTCGGTCGAGAGATAGTAGGAGGGGACGGCATAGCCCGAGGTCGAGTTCGGGTCGGCAAAGGCGAAGGACTTGCCCTTGATGTCTTCAAGAGTCTGGTAGGGGCTATCGGCGCGTACGGCGATGACGGAGTAGTAGCCGAGGTTGCCATCCTGATCGAGCGTCACGGCAACGGGCGCAATTTCGTCGCCCATGACCTTGCGGGCCAGGGCATAGGCGGCCGGGCCGACCGACGCGATCTGCACGTGACCGGAACGCATGGCTTCGATGACGGCGGCATAGTCCGTGCCGCGGATCATTTTCACCGGCACGCCCAGCTCGCGGCTGAGATAGTCGGCATAGGGCTGGTTGCGAGCGATGGCATCGGTTTCGTTTTCGCCCGAGGAGATACCGATGGTCAGCTCGGGATATTCCGAGCGCCAGTCCTGCGCGAGGACCGGGGAAACGAGGGCGAGCGAAACCAGCGCAGCCGCAAGGCCGCGACGCGTCAAGGTGAGCATTGGTGAAACTCCGGGTTGGGAAAGAAAGGGGCTCTAGTGAGCCACCTCCATCTGTCGTCCTGCGGGACTGGTTCCAGCCATTGTGGAAGTCAGGTTTTCGTCCACGGCTGTTTCGGTATCGTCACCGTAGATCTCCTGAATCACGGAAGAGGTGAGCTGGCTCGGCGTGCCGTCGAAGACGACCCGGCCGTGCGCCATGCCCACGATGCGGTCGCAATAGGCGCGGGCGGCATCGAGCGTGTGGAGATTGGTGATGACGGTAATCTTGTCCTGGCGGTTGATGGTGCGCAGCGCATCCATCACCAGCCTTGCATTGCGCGGATCGAGCGAGGCGATCGGCTCGTCGGCAAGAATGAGGTTCGGCTTCTGCATCAGGGCGCGGGCAATGGCGACGCGCTGCTGCTGGCCGCCCGAGAGCGTATCGGCGCGCTGCAGCGCCTGGGACAAAAGGTCCAGCCGATCGAGCGCCATGGCGGCATTGGCCCGGTCTTCGGCTGGAAAGCGCTTGAGCATGATCGGCAGCGTCGCCGCGGTGCCGATGCGGCCGATCATGACATTGGTGAGCACGTCGAGACGGTTCACGAGGTTAAACTGCTGGAAGATCATGGCGCAGCGGGCACGCCAGGCCCGCAATGCCTTGCCTTCGAGAGCGCCGACATCGGTATCGCCAAAACTGATGCGACCCTCGCTGACGCCGGCGAGGCGGTTGATGAGACGGAGAAGGGTCGACTTGCCGGCGCCCGAGCGCCCGATAACGCCGACCATCTGGCCCGGGGCGAAGGAGAGCGACACATTGTTTACGGCAATCGTGTCGCCAAAAACCTTGGTGACCTTCTTCAGTTCCAGCATGACGCACCCTGCCGTGTTTCCAGCCATTTCACCGGTGCGGTGAAATTGGCCTCAACTCTTGCTCTATGCTTGGGACCCTAGCCCGTCTCAATGACACGATTAACTCATTCGAATGACTGTCTCGTGACGCGTGGAAACACCTGAAACTGCCAGCGTGCCGTCGGAATGGACGAAGCGGCCGCGCGAGAGCGTGGCGTGGACACGACCGACGCCGATATCGCTGGCAACAAGCAGATCGGCGCGGAGGCCGACGCGGATTTCGCCGCGATCTTCGAGGCCCAGCGCCCGCGCCGGATTGAGCGAGGTGAGTTTTGCCGCGCCCGGCAAGCCATTGGGATCGGTCTTGCCCAGCACCAGCACGGCCGGGAGCATGGCCGAGGGATGGTAGTCGGCGGCCAGGAGATCGAGCACGCCGGCTTCGTGCGCTTCGCGCGCCGAAAGATTGCCGGAATAGGACTGGCCGCGCAGCGCGTTCGGCGCGCCCATGGCATTGAGCATGCCGCGGCGATTGGCTTCCTTGGCGGCTTCCAGCGTGACCGGAAACTCGGAGATATTGGCCCCCAACGAATCCATCAGCTCCACTTTTTCGACCGTATCGTCATCGTGGCTGGCGACCGGCACACCGTGCAGGGCGCAATATTGGGTGATGGCGCGGAGGGTCACGGTCATGTCGCCAGCCGTTTCCTGACGCTCGCGAATGCGCACTTGCAATTGCTCAGCCGCCGCTTCGAGCGAAATGCCCTTGTTCTTGGAAATGTTGGCGGCCTGAAGGTCGAGATTGCGATACTGCCCCTGCCCCGGCGTGTGATCGCAGAGCGAGACGAGATCGACCGAGCCTTCGCCGACCAGTTCCTTCACCACTGACAGGGCGGCCGGAAAAGTCACTTCGAAGCGCGCATGCACGCGATGGTCGATGAGGAGGTTCGGCCGCGCCGCGACGACGGCACGGATCATTTCGCTCGTGAAATCATAGGAGCGCATATGGCCATAGGTCGAGCCCGGCGCAAAGGAGAGCGAGGCATAGGCCGTGGTGATGCCTGCAGTTGCGAGCTTCATGTCGAGATCGCGGAGGCCCATTTCCATCGGCATGCGCACGCCCGGCCGCGGCTCGATTTCGCGCTCGATCATGTCGCCATGCATGTCGATCATGCCCGGCATCAGAAGAAGGCCGCGGCCTTCCACGTCGGCATCGGCAACCGGCGTTTCGCTGATCTCGGCAATCACGCCGTCTTCGATTTTGACGGCACCGTTTTCGATGACGCGGTCGGCGAGGACGATACGGAAATTAGAGAGCCACATTTTCTTCTTCCTCGCTCTGGTCGGCAACGACACGAGTATTGAGATTGATTTCGCGGGTGATCAACTGAGCGACGTCGCCCGGATGATGGAACACGCCGATGATGGCGACGCCCTGCGCCTTCAAATCCGAGAGGCGGCGCACGAGCGCGGCGCGGGCGCCAACGTCGAGCGATGCCGTCGGTTCGTCCAGCAACAGCAGCTTTTGCGGCAGGATCAGCGCACGGGCGAGGTTCACCTTCTGCTGCTCGCCACCCGAAAAGGTCGAGGGATAGGCGCGCCAGAGTTCTGGACGCACGCCGAACTGGTCGAGCCAGTGCCGGGCTTGATCCAGCGCCTCGGCCTGCGATGTGCCAGCGAGAAGCAGCGGCTCGGCAACAATGTCCTGCGCCGCAACGCGGGGACGGGCATTGAGGAACTGGGTGACGAACCCGATTTCCTCGCGGCGGAGCAATGCGATATCGACATCGGCCGCATTGGCGAGGTCGATTTCGTCATGGCTGGACCGGTACCAGACATGGCCACCGACCGGCAGATAGCTGCGCCAGATGGTGCGCAGCAGCGTCGACTTGCCGGCGCCGTTGTGCCCGCGCAGCAGCAGGAATTCGCCTTCATGGAGGTCAAAGCTGACCCCCTCAAAAGCATGCAGCATGCTGTCGAGGTGATACATGCGAAAAGTCTTGGTCAGCTTCTCGACACGCAGGAGGGGAGTGGAAGTCATGACCTGTCCTCAGAGCTTTGCGTGCACGAGTTGCTGGGTATAGGGGTGCTGCGGGTCCTGGAACACCTGATCGGCGAGGCCCTGTTCCACCACCTCGCCATGGCGCATGACCATGACACGGTCCGCCATGGTGCGGATGACGCCGAGATCGTGGCTGACCAGCACCATGGTGATTTTCCGGTCGCGCTGTAGGCGTTTTAGCGTATCGAGCACCAGCGCTTGCACGGAAACGTCGAGGCCGGTGGTCGGCTCATCGAGCAGCAGCAGGGCCGGTTCGAGCGCGATGGCCTTGGCCAGCTGCACGCGTTGCTGCATGCCGCCGGACAGCTCGATCGGGCGGGCATCCATACGCGAGAGCGGGAATTCGGAAGCGTCCAGCGCTTCCCGCGCCTTGGCGCGCAGCACATCAAAGCTGCGTTCGCCGGCGATGAGCAGACGCTCAGCGACATTGCCGCTCGAAGAGTGCCGCATAAGAAGACCCATATGTGGGTTTTGGTAGACGATGCCGATATGCCTCGCGCAGAGCATGCGGCGTTCATAGCGCGTCAGGTCGAAGAGATTGCCGTCGTCACGGTTGGGGAGGCGCAGGGTGTAGTCGCCGTGATCAGGCGAATCCTCGAGGTTCATCATCCGCAGCAGCGTCGATTTTCCCGAGCCGCTTTCCCCGACAATGCCCATGACTTCGCCGGGATAGACCGTCGCATCGACATGGCGCAGGGCGCGGACGTCACCATAGGTCTTGGAAATGTCGCGCATCGTAAGAAGCGGTTCGGCCCGCATCAGGCGGGGTTCTGCGCGAGTCAGCGCCGCGGGGCTCATATCGAGGCTCATGCCGAAAACTCCCCATTGCGATACCAGGTTTTGCCGATCTCGATCGGCGCACCTTCCGCCTGCTGAATGGCCTTGATGCCAAGATTGCTGTCGGACACTTCGAAGGCCGAACCACCGCCATCGACCGGAAGCTCGTTCATGAAATAGCCCGAGACGCCGGAGCGGCGGCAGGTGAGATCGGCATGATGCTCGACCTGATAGGGGCGGTCGGAAAAGACCAGCGGCTCGACGCGGGTGAAAGGCGGCACGGCGAAGAGGCGCTTTTCGCGGCCGGCCGAAAGGAAGGTCAGGTGCTTGGCCATATTGAGCTTTGGCACGTCCCAGCGCGGAATGGGCGATGGCGTCATAACGTGGCGGCCATTGACCATGGAGGGATAGCCGGCGCCCTGCATGATCCTGCCCTTGCGGACGATCTGCTCGTAAAGCGTCAGCCAGAGTTTGCCGTAATCGGCATCGGCATGCATCTGCCGGGCGATGGAGATGTTGGGCTCGACCCCGCGCAGTGGCTCGGGATTGGGCACTTGCAGCACGAGGATCTGGTCCTCGCGCATCACCTCTTCGGGCACGCGGTGACGCGATTGCACGATGGAGGCAGCGAGCGTGTCCCAGGTTTCGCCGGCCCCCGAAACGCGCGAAATGAAGCGGCGGATCGAGGCGGCATTGACGCCGTCATCCGCGCCCTGGTCGATCACCTTTACCGTCGAGGTCGGATTGACAAGCGTGAGGGTCACCTGCAACCCGCCGGTGCCCCAGCCTCGCGCCATCGGCACTTCGCGGCTGGCATAGGGCATCTGGCAGCCCGGCACGGCGATGGCCTTCAGCATCTTCCGGCGCAGTTCACGCTTTGCCGAGGCGTCGAGGAAACCGTAGCTCGTCGCAGCCCAGGGTTTTGTCAGGGATGAAAGACTCATTCTGCGGGCTCCGTCTGGCGCTCGATAGCGCCCTTCTGTTCGGCTGCGGCTTTCTTTGCCTTGGCGTCGCGCATGGCGTCGAGCGTCGACTGGAAGGTCACGTAGTGCGGCAGCTTGAAGTGGATGCAGAAGCCCGAGGCCTCCACGCTTTCGGTGTGATACAGATAAAATTCTTCGTGGACGGGCGAGCCAACCGGGGCTTCGGCCGAGTTGAGATCGAGCGTTGCCGCCGCGATCACTTTCACCTCGTTCCAGCCGAAGGTCGCGGCAAAGCCGAGATCGAGAAAGCCGCCCTTTTCCTTGGACGTCACCTCGGCCTGGCTGACGCGCACGCGCCCGGCGGAAAACTCGGTGCCGCGCGGATGGCGCACCACCACTTCGGCTTCGCCCAAGCGCAGTTCATTGACCGTCGGATGGGCATTGCCGTAGCCGCGCATGGCCGAATAGCCGAGGGCAAGCACGCCACCGGTTTCGGCACGCGCCAGGCTTTGCAGGCGATGCGCACGCGAGGCCGGAAAGAGGAGCGGTTCACGCGTCAGGTCCGGGATGTCTTCTAAGGCCACATCGGGTTCGCTCGTCGGAGCAAGCAGCCCTTGCTGGCGCTGCCAATCGGCGAGCGACGGCTGTTGGGCCGGTGCCGGTTTTGCCGCTGCATCAACGGCAGGCGGCGCATAGGGTTTTCCTTCGAGCACGTCGGTCGCGAGCACGCGGTGCGAGTAGTCGAGCGTTGGCCCCAGAATCTGGCCACCGGGAATGTCCTTGAACGCTGCCGAAATGCGGCGCTGCGTGAGAATTTCATCCTGCTGCACCGGGCGGGCGATGGCGATACGCGGCTGGGTCGTGCGCCAGGCGCGCAGCACCAGCACGGCTTCAGAGAGCTCGCCGCCGGTCTGGGCGAGAGCCAGAGCCGCCAGTTCCTCGCTATAGAGCGAGGCTTCGCCCATCACGCGATCGATGAGATAGGGCATGGTCTGCTGGATGGTCTCGACACGGCTCGCGTCGATCGTGCCCAGATCCTGTCGGAAGAGGCGCTCAGCCTGTTCGATGGCCTTTTCGCCACCGCGGGTTGCTACATATGCCATTACAGCACCTCTACCAGGGTCGAGCGGGGAATGCCGATGACCGAGCGGCCATCAACGAGAAGCATGTCAAAGCCTTCGGGATAGGCGCAGAGCACGGCGCGCATGGCCCAGAAACCAGGCGAAATGCCGAGGGTCAGTTCCAGCACCCCATCGACGCCGGGGCCGGAAAGCCGCACGCGCTGACCCACGCCGTGGCGAACCTGGGCAACGAGCGTCGCCCCGTCGTCGGGATAAAGCGCGCTGCCGCAGCGGAGGGCGACAAGCCGAGCTTCGGCGCCCTCGAGCGAGGAGAGGAACACATGGTCGGCCTCAGAAATATCGTCGGCCTGAAGCGCGCCGGTCGCCGCGATCTGCGCCCGGAGGGCCGGATCATCGGCAAAGACCATGCATTCGAGATCCACCAGCGTTTCGGCAATGGTGGCAAGGCCCGCTTCGGGCAGTTCTCTGATATCGCCGGGGCGCGCGAGGGCCCACATCAGCGCCTCGAAAGTCGCATTGGCGCGCATTTCAATGGCGTCGGGAGGAGCAACGGTCAGCATCAGAACGTCTCCATTTCAACGCGCGTGGCTTCCACCTGCCGCATGCGGGCCGTGTCTTCAGCGACCTGATGGGCGCGTTCTTCGGCAATAAAGCTTGTGATAGCTGGCTCGTCGCCGGTCGCGGCAAGGCGCAGGTCGACGACTGCCATGGCCATGGCGCGTTCGAGATCGCGGTCGGTGACCATGCCGTAGCCGACATAGCCGGCGGCATCGGCGATATGGGCCTCGCTGACCAGCACTTCGCCGAGGTGAAAATCGACGTTTTCGACCGTGTCGCGCATTGGGACCATGACGAGCCCGGTGCGATTGGTGATGACCGAAATCTCGCCCATGCCCTCAAGCAGGGTTTCGGCTAGCGCTTTCAGAAGTGCCGGCCGCGCCCGCGCCAGAATGTCGAGCGTCGCTCCGTGAGCGGAGCCACCCGATGGTGTCTCGTTAAACATCATTGTCTCTTTCGGTAGTAAGCACGGTCGGCTGGTCGGTTTCGAAGGTGAACTGCACCCGGTCGCCCGCCCACACAGCCTCGGAAAATCCAATCGGTCGCCCATCGAGATCGGCGTCGACCTTTTGCACCACGAGCACCGACTGGCCGGCGCGCAGCATCAGCATGCTCGCCTCGCTTTCGGAGGCGAGGCGCGTGAAGACAGTAGTGCGTAGGCGCCGGTAATCGGTGATGCCGTAGGAATGATAGACCTTTGTGATCGACGACAGTTCCCGCCGCCGCTCGGGCAGGTCGGGGAAGCGGGTAGTGTCGTGATAGGCCCAGCCAATGCTGATCGGCAGATCATTGGCAAAACCGCGCCAGGAGCGGGCAAAAACCTTGGCTTCGGGCTCGATGCCCAATGCCGAGGCGACGCGCTTGCTCGCCGGAATGGTCATTTCCGCCAGCGTTTCGCCGGACGCGGTGAGACCCTGCGACATCAGGTTTTCATGAAAACGCGTGCGCGAACCGATGACGTAGTTGAGGAGTGGAGCGCGCTCGACAAAGGTACCGCGGCCGTGTTCGACACGCAGCTTGCCTTCGCTGACCAGGGCTGCCAGCGCCTTGCGCAGCGAGTGGCGCCGCGTGCCATAGAGCAGGCAAAGCTCGGGCTCGGACGGCAGGCGCGCATCCGGCGCAAGGCGTCCCGTGGTAATTTCTTCGCTGATCCGATCCCGGGTTTCCTCCCAGGAATGGCCTTGATTCCGCATTGCACCAACTCATTCGAATGAGCTGGTTTTAGTCGGGGTCAATGACACGCGCGTGACACGGCGCGGGCCAACCATGCGACGATCCGGCTTTAGCAGCGCCGTTCGAAAAACCGATGACGCCTTAGCTCTGCATGCGCTTGAGAAGGTCCGTCAGGTCCTTTGCGTGGGGGCTGGACTGCACGCGATCTGCAGCCAGATGCGGTCTATGAGCCCTGACATCGGAGGGACTGTAGGCAAATTCACGCCGGAAAGCGCGGCTGAATTCAGCAGCATCGTTGAAGCAGAAATCCTCGGCCACTTCGAAGATGCGCCGCCCGCTCAAGGGGTCGGCCAGCACCTTGTGCGCCGCAAGCAGCCGGCGCTTCTGGATATAGTGCATGATGCCGCCCGAGGCCTCGAAAAGGCGGTAGAGGCGGGAGCGGGAAACGCCGAGCCCGCGCAGGATGAAATTCACATCGAGCGCCGGATTCTGCAGATTATCCTGCACGCACTGTCGGGCGCGTTCGAGGAGGGCGTGGTTGATTAGCGCCCCGGCCTCTTCGAGGCGATCGGGCGACGGCGCAATCGCCGCAAGGAGCAGCGCGCGCGTGGCCGCCACAAGCTCGGCGAGGTCCCCCGGCTGCAGCTGCGACATGCGGCTTTCCAAGCTCAGCATATAGTCGGCAAAAATGCCGCCCATGCCGTCTTGCAGCAGCGTGAGCGAGGCGGCGTCGAGGAGGTGGGCGGCGTCGCGGCAGGTATCGCGCGGGACATAGAGCAGATGCGCCTTGCCCGCCGTGACCTGGCCATGGAAGGGATCGACGAGGGAGGTAAGTTGCGGAATTCCTGAAACATTTTCGAGAAGGACCCTGGAGCCCTCGATCGTGCATCGACCGGTGACGAAGAGCGAAACGACCCAATGATCCAATGGATCGCGCTTGGATTGCTCGGCGAGACTGGCAAAGCGCAGGCTGTCGGTTTCGATGGTCTGGAAGGCCATGCTGCCCAGATCCCAGGTGCGATGCCGGGCGCGAAAATTCCTGTTGTCCTGGCTCGGAAAGATGTCAAAGGCGGCGGAATGGACATCGCGCCAGGCGTCGAACCGATCCGCTACAGGCACTTCACTGGTTGAAAAATCGATAGGCCTCAGACCGATAGCTTCGTCATTCGGCGAATTCATCAGCGGCACAACCGGCTGATATCGCGGACGAATACTGGACGCATGGTACATTCTGACGCTCCCCCTCAGAGTTTCCCGACCTTCAGCGAAGGCGGAAAACTGCTGGCCGCGGGACCGCGCCACGCGGCCCGTCTGGCCCCAAAAGGGACTGGCCGCAACGGTGCGCGGCCAAGCCACACACAAACAGAAGGCAAGAAGCCAAAGCGCCAAAAGCCCGGCGCTTCAGAGGTTTGGATAGTCGTCTGCCGGGGGGCCGCCAAAGTGCCCTCGGGTTCCCGAACGCTCCTCCGCCGCTGGCGACGGCTGCTGCGAACAACCAGTCTAGCGTCGAACGAGAAGTTGAAAAAGCCAAATAGGCAGAATGACTATGCGAAAACTTTATCCGAATATTGCCGCCGCCGACAAGCTGCTTGCCCCGAATGGCCAGAGACACGCAATTTGCTGAGTGAGAGTATCATATACTTCCGCGAACGGATGTGCATTCCGTCCCAGACCTTGTCTCTGCGTTCCTATCTGGCCGATCCATCGCCGCGCGTTGGCGTCTATTGGCTAACAGACTGTTACCCTCGAGAGACGCAAACGCGCGAACAGGTGAAAATGGGCGAGATCTGACAGGCTCTATGGCTGGTCGCCGGTTATGTCCTTGTAGATCACCCCATCCTTCATGATGATGAGGAAGTTGTTTGCCGGATCGGCAACCAGGGTCAGGTCCTCGAGCGGATTGCCGTCAACGAGCAGCAGATCGGCATAGGCGCCTTCCTCGATGAGGCCGATGCGCCCGGGATAGGGATTGCGCTCGCCCGAGAGCAGGAGCAGCTCGCCATTGGTGCCCGTGGCCATCTGCAGCGCTTCGACCGGGGTGTACCATTCGAGCAGGTTGAGCAGCATGTTGTTCTGGCCGCGGGCCAGAATGGGCGAGAACAGAATGTCGGTTCCCCAGGCCGTCTTGAGGTCGTACTTCTTGGCAAATTCGTAGACATTGCTGGTGCCGTGCAGCACCTCATGGAATTTGTCCATGGAGGTGGGCGGCAGGCCCGCGCCGGCATTTTCGTCAAAAGGCTGGGTGCTGAGCCAGATGCCCTTCTCCGCCATCAGCTGCGCCGTCTCGTCATCGATCAGATGCGCGTGCTCGATGACTTTTACCCCAGCATTGATCGCCGTTTGCACCGCCTGCGGGGTATAGGCATGGACGCCGACATAGGTGCCCCAGTTCGAGGCGGCTTGCACGGCGGCCTCGATTTCCACATCGATAAAGGTCGACGCGTCGAGCGGGCTGAAGGGCGAGGCCACCCCACCGCCGGCCGTCAGCTTGATCTGGGAGGCGCCCTGCATCAATTGCTCGCGGGTGCGCATGCGGACTTCGTCGGGACTGTCGACCACCATGGCCATGCCGGCCTCTTCCATCGGGGTCAGCTCCCCGATCTGGCGCGGCAGATCGGCAAAGGTCCGGAAATCGCCGTGCCCGCTGGTAATGGTCAGCATCGCACCAGATGGATAGATACGTGGCCCGGGGATGAGGCCCTGGTCGATGATCTTCTTGAGCCCGAAGGCCGGACCGCCGAGGTCGCGCACCGTGGTAAAGCCGCGCATCAGTGTCGCCGTCGCCTCGACGCCGGCAACAAGATGCGTATAGCCCATGTCGGCAAGGCCGGTATCGGGGGTGACCCCGATCAGCATGGTATGCCAATGCGCGTCGATCAGGCCCGGCATCAGCACCTTGCCCTCACCATCGATCACCGTGGCGCCGTCTTCGCTGATTGCAGCGGTCGAAATCCCGGCGATCTTGCCGTCCTTGACCAGAACATTGGATGGGCCACTCAGCGCATCCGACTGCCCATCAAAAATCATGACATTTTCGAACACGACCGGGGCTTTTGCCGTCTGGGCAAGGACAGCCGGCGCCGCCGCCAGCAGAGCCGCTGCCGCAACAGCCGGACCAACAAAAAACAACGACACCAGTGACTTGGCCTTAGAGACACTCATGGCACGCAGAGCTCCTTACACTTCCGGGAGGCAAAGCTTAGCCGGATGAGGAGGCCCAACAATCGCACAAAATCCCAAACTGCAGCCTGCCGTCCCAACTGTGGCAGGACAGATCACGCGCGCTGGGCAGTTCACGTCATCTCAATCGCGGTGCGGCCCTCGGGTCAGGCCCGAGGGCAGCCCAGTGTTTTCGGACTCACGGGGGCTGGGACAGTGGCAGGATCGCTGCCAGTGCCCATTACCAGACCTTGACCGAGGCAATCGCCCCCTGCAGTTGCCGGCTCAGGTTCGACATGTCGCGCCGTATCGAAGTGCAATTGCGGAAATCCCGGCCCGTGCAGAGATCGACGCTGAGCGAATTGCCGTGGATGGCGACCGAGGCGATCCGGTTGCGCCAATTGCCCAGATTGGCATTGCCGTTACCAGGCCGCAGGCAAAAACTGTCACCGCGGAAATTGGGGCGATCGTAAAAACAGGCGCGCGCCGGACCAGCGTCAAAATCGAAATCGGGCCAGGGCATGGGCGGCGGCGGGGCAGCGATGAGGCGCATCACATAGGATTGGGAGAGCCAGCCGGTATCGCGCCCGGCATTGACGAGGCACCAATTGCGTTCGCAACGGACGATCGTCACCTCTTCGCCCGAGCGCACCACGCGGATCACGGCATGGTTCGTGCCCGGCCCGTTGCGCAAATTGACATTGGCAACCGTGACCGCCGGCCCGAACATCTGGGCCAGGGCCGGCAGGGACAGCACCAGGACGGCAAAGACCGCCATGGCAAACCGGACAAGCGTTCTAATCATCGTGAGACCTCCTATCGGACGCGGATCACTTGCTGCTTGTGCCGTCAAACCGGCTTCCTGACGAGCAAACCTGACCGCGCCTGCACAAATCCAAAATAGTAATTTTCGATTTGACTGACGCTATCACAGACAAAAAGCCGGACAACGCCACATGAAGATGGATTCTGAAAAGATGGACGGAATGCCAAGAATGTGGACTGCCGGACAAGAGTTTCAATTACTTCCTTATTGATCGAATTGCTTGCATGCGTGCCGAGGTTACACGGCCCACTTTGACGGAATGCGGGGCTCGTTATGCGGGGAGTGTCTGGCGCTACCGAACCGCTGATCGGTGGCTTCAGGCATCGGTGGATGGGGTGAAAGCGCACAAGGTGAGCGCCTTCTCCTAGGGGAGCGGGGAGATGAGGTGTCGGCCGTCGCCTCGGCCCTCACGGCAAGGGGGGAGCGGTCACTTTAGCGCCTTGTGGCTCCCCACCCCCACCCTCATTCCCTCCCCACAGGGGGGAGGGAGCGCTTGCCTCAATGACACGGCTCTTTCGTCTCCCTCCCCCTTGTGGGGAGGGATTAAGGGTGGGGGGTTCCGATGCGTCACAAGTGAACAGTTCCCGCGACGGGGCCAAGGGAGTGTCCGCTCTGGATGCGTCTTGTTGCCGTGACGCCTTCTAAGACACGGCGCGTGGAGCGAAAGCGCTCTGAACAAAGCCTTCCCTTACGGGGCGGTTGGGAGGGGGCGCCGGTCGCACAATGCTACGACCCGGCCCATCAAGGGTAGACGGGTGCATCGCGCGAAAACCCTCAGCCGGCGGGGCCACAATAGCCAAAACCCAAAAGCACGAGTGGCATTTTCGCGGGCAACGAAAGTTGGAAAGCGGGACGCCAAGCCTAGTGTGGGGACGCCTCGCCATTCTCCTCACGCCCCTGTGAGCGCTAGCCTCATCCGGCTCCAAAGAGGATTTGTGTTTTGTTGGAGCCAGTTAGGGGGCGGCGGTATGGCGGGAACTGACAAGGGGAAACTATCGCTCAATGCGCTGACGGCGATGGTCATAGGGTCCATGATCGGGGCCGGCATCTTTAACCTGCCGGGACGCTTTGCGACCGCAACGGGACCTTTTGGCGCCATCATCGCCTGGGCCATTGCCGGCACCGGCATGTATATGCTGGCTCGCGTTTTCCAGTCGCTCGCGACCCGAAGACCCGACATCGATTCCGGCGTTTTCGCTTATGCCAAGGCCGGTTTCGGCGACTATATGGGGTTCCTGTCCGCCTTCGGCTATTGGCTCGGGAGCTGTCTCGGCAACGTCTTTTACTGGGTTCTTATCGGCTCGACGCTCGGACGTTTTTTCCCTGAGCTCTTTGGCGATGGCAGCAGTCCCATTGCCATCATCGTGTCGCTGGCCGGCATCTGGGCCTTCCATTTCATGATCCTGCGCGGCGTCGAACAGGCCGCCTTCATCAATACTGTCGTGACCATCGCCAAGATCGTGCCGATCGTGGTGGCGGTCCTGATCTTCATTTTCTTCTTCAACTACAACCAGTTCTCCGAAAACTTCTTCGGCGGCCTCAACATGCCGGAAAAGAGCCTGGTGGCGCAGGTGCGCGACACCATGCTCATCACCGTCTTCGTCTTCCTCGGCATCGAAGGGGCGAGCGTCTATTCGCGCTTTGCCAAGAAGCGCGAGGATGTCGGCAGCGCCACGGTGCTGGGCTTTGTCGCCGTGACCGGCCTGATGGTCGCGGTCACGCTCCTCCCCTTTGCGACCGCCCCGCGCGCCGAAATTGCCGGGGTGGCGAACCCCTCCCTTGCCGGAGCGCTTGAACTGGTCGTGGGCCATTGGGGCGCCGTGTTCATTTCCATCGGCGTGCTGGTTTCGGTGCTCGGGGCCTATCTTGCCTGGTCGCTGATCTGCGCCGAGGTGATGTTCGCCGCCGCCAAGTCGCAGGACATGCCAAAGATGTTCGCGGCGCAGAACGACAATGGCGTGCCGGCCAATGCGCTCTGGCTGACCAATATCGTGGTCTCGCTCTTTGTCATCTCGACCTATTGGTCGGCTGACGCCTTCAACTTCATGCTCGACATGACCAGCGTCACCGCGCTCCTGCCCTATCTGCTGGTGGCCGGCTATGGCGTGATCGTTGCCCGCCGCGGCATTGGCTATGAGCCCAATGACAGCGAAAGGGGCATGGACCAGATCATTGCCTGGATCGCTGTCGTCTACACGCTCTTCATGTTCGTGGCCGCGGGGCTAAAATATGTCCTGCTCGTCGCCGTGCTCTTCGTTCCCGGAACCCTGATCCTCTATTTCTGGGCCCGCCGCGAGCAGCGCGCCAAATTCTTTACTCCGGTCGAACTGATCGTCTTCGGCGTCACCGTGCTGGCAGGCATTGCGGGCACGATCGGCCTTTTGACCGGCACCATTACCCCCTGATCGAGGAGCTTGAAGCATGGAAACCAGTTTTGGCGTCCATTCCGAAGTCGGCCAATTGCGCAAGGTCATGGTTTGCGCCCCCGGCCGGGCGCATCAGCGGCTGACGCCTTCCAACTGCGACGACCTGTTGTTTGACGACGTGCTTTGGGTCGATGTGGCCAAGCGCGACCATTTCGACTTCATGAACAAGCTGCGCGAGCGCGGCGTCGATGTCGTGGAAATGCACAATCTGCTCGAGGAAACCGTGGCGCTGCCCGAGGCGAGAGCCTGGATTCTCGACAACCAGATCGCGCCCAACAAGGTGGGGCCCGACCTCGTCGACGATGTCCGCTCCTATCTCGATGGCCTTTCCAACCGGCAGCTGGCCGAAACCCTGATCGGGGGCCTCTCCACCTATGAGTTTCCCGATGATATCGGCGGGGAGCGCATGAACCTGGTGCGGGACGCCGCCGGGGTGAACGAATATCTCCTGCCCCCGCTGCCCAACACGCTCTACACGCGCGACACCACCTGCTGGATCTATGGTGGGGTGACGCTCAACCCGCTCTATTGGCCGGCGCGACACGAGGAAACGCTCCTCACCAGCTCCATCTACAAGTTCCATCCCGACTTTGCCGGCAAGGTGAATGTCTGGTGGGGCGATCCGACCAAGGAATGGGACCTGGCGACGCTCGAAGGCGGCGACGTCATGCCCATCGGCAAGGGCAATGTGCTCATCGGCATGAGCGAGCGCACCTCGCGCCAGGCAATCGCCCAACTGGCGAAAACCCTCTTTGAAAAGGGCGCGGTGGAACGCGTCATCGTGGCCGCCATGCCAAAACTGCGCGCCGCCATGCATCTCGACACGGTCTTCACCTTCGCCGACCGCGACTGCGTGCTGATCTATCCAGATATCGTCAATCCCATCGAGTGCTTCTCCTATCGGCCCGATGGCAATGGCGGGCTGGAGCTGAGCAAGGACAAGGGCGGGCTGGTCGAAACCGTACGCGAGGCGCTGGGGCTCTCAGCCATTCGCGTCGTCGAGACGGCGGGCAATGATTATACCCGCGAGCGCACCCAATGGGACAGCGGCGCCAATCTCGTCTGCGCCTCGCCCGGCGTCGTCTTCGCCTATGACCGCAACACCTATGTCAACACGCTGCTGCGCAAGGCGGGCATCGAGGTCATTACCATCTCGGGCTCCGAGCTGGGTCGCGGCCGTGGCGGCGGCCATTGCATGACCTGCCCGATCATCCGCGACGCCGTCGACTACTGACCGGTTCCAAGACACTCAATCCGAGGTGCAACATGTCTAGCAATTTCTGGGAAGTTCTCTGGCTGATCCTCTCGACCTTCTTCCTCATCACCTATCTCATCGTGCTGTTCCAGATCATCATCGACCTGTTCCGCGACCGTGAGATCGGCGGCTTTGCGCGGGCCATCTGGGTGATCGCACTGATCTTCGTGCCCATGCTGACAGCGCTCTTTTATCTCCTCATCCGCGGCAGCGGCATGGGGCGGCGGCAGATCCAGGCCAGTCAGGAGGCAAGGGCGGAGGCCGAAACCTATATCCGCAATGTCGCCGGCACCTCGCCAGCCGAACAGATCGCCCGGGCCAATGGCCTCCTGAAGGACGGGGTGATCTCCGAGGCCGAGTTCAACGCGCTCAAGGCCAAGGCGCTGGCATGAGCGAGGCGGGTCGAGATGGCTCAACGGGAGTTGCCGGCATGACCGACAAGGGCCCGGGCCATGACCAGGATCACAATCATGATCAAAATCATGATCGAGATCACGACCCGATCATCCCGATTGTCGATGTCATCGTCGCGCAATTGCGCGAACGGGCGGGGCGGCCTGACGCCGCCCTGACCTGCGCGGACCTGCTAGGGATGGTCGGCGAGCGTTCGCATGTGCTGGCGATCATGCTTTTTGCGCTGCTCAACCTCCTGCCCGGCCCGCCCGGCTACAACTTTCTCATGGCCGTGGCCATGTTCGCGGTCGGCATATCCATGCTGCTGCGCCAGCCACTGAGCTTTGGCAGCTGGTTTGGCCGCATGCCGCTGCCGCTCAAAGTCATCAAGAAGCTGCTCGAGGCGCTGGCCATGATCGTGCGCTGGGTCGCAAAGATTTCGGCGCCCCGCTGGCGCGGGCTGACCGGACCGGGCGCCATGCCCTTCGTGGCCGTGATCGCCATCATCCTGGCTCTGGTCAACATGGCCCCGGTGCCGTTCATGAATCTCATTCCTTCGGCGGGGCTGGCCGTCATCTGCATGGGCGTCCTCAACCAGGACGGCATCGCTGTCCTCGCGGGCGTCGCCATCGGCGCCCTGGGCACTCTGGTGGCGCTGGTCGCCATCTGGCTGATCTTCGTGCTCGCCTTCGCCCTGGGCGATATCGTCGAGCATGTGGTGGAGGGGGATGACCCCTGACGGGATAGGCCGGCGCCTCCGGGCACGCGGCAGAGCATGAAAACCGGCCCGCAGGGCCAGAACGACACACAAGTGCAAGGAGTTACCAAATGGC
This sequence comes from Devosia sp. LjRoot3, assembly GCF_964252865.1. NCBI lineage: Bacteria > Pseudomonadati > Pseudomonadota > Alphaproteobacteria > Hyphomicrobiales > Devosiaceae > Devosia > Devosia sp. LjRoot3. Next base: position 382,083 of record NZ_CAXUPK020000004.1, on the reverse strand, counting down.
GGCGTCTTCCAAGCGTTGGGCGGTTACGTTCAGCCTGTTGCGCGGCGCGCTACTGCTGATCGGTGGGCTTGTCGCCATGTTTCTCCCCGACTACGCGCTGAAGGTCGTGGTGGTGGTCGGCGGCACGGTGCTGCTGGTCGATGGCGTGCTGGGGGCCCTGGCGAGCCAGAATTACGGCATTGAATCGAGCTGGCCATTCTGGCTGAGCCTGGTGCGCGGCGGCCTCGCCGCACTGGCCGGCATAATGCTGCTCCTGAGCCCTTTCCTTGCGGGCATGCTGACCCCCGAAGTCCTCTCCTGGGTGATCGGGCTCGGCGCCATTGCCGTGGGCCTGACGGAAGCCTTCATCCTGATCCGCTACCGCAAGAATTTTCCGCCGGTCTGGACCTCGGTTGCCGGCGCCGCGATCTACGTCGTGCTCGGCGCCCTGCTCATCGCCCTGCCGATGACTGGCGCGCTCCTTCTGATGCAGATCGGGGGCGGCCTCGTTGCCCTTTTTGGCCTGATACAGATCGTGCGCAGCTGGGGTGCGGCCAAGGAACGGCTGGCGCGGGGCTGAACGTTTGCCGTTTCCGAGGAGCGCCGCCAAATGCAGCCATCAGCGCCACCCAGAACCATCAGGGAGCCCTCGCTTGTCGATGCACTGATCCCGCTCGCCGTGCTGGCGGTGCTGATTTCGGCGGCGGTCTATCTCTTCGGCAACGACGCCATGGAAGGGCCGCTGCAGGTGGCGCTGATCTTTTCAGCGCTCACCGCCGCCCTCATCGTGCTCAAGAATGGTCACTCCTGGGAGGAGGTGGCAGAGGCCGGTCGCAAGGGCGTCTCCTCCGTCGTCAGTGCCATCTTCATCCTCTTTGCCATCGGCGCGCTGATCGGCGCCTGGAACATGGCCGGCACCATCCCGACCCTGGTCTATTATGGCATCATGGTGATGAACCCCGACTGGTTCTACCCCGCCGCCTTCCTCATCTGCGCGCTCATTTCCTTCGGCATTGGCAGCTCCTGGACCACTGCCGGGACCATTGGCGTCGGCCTAGTCGGCCTCTCCATCATGGTGGGTGTCTCCGTGCCGATCACGGCGGGCGCGGTGATTTCCGGTGCCTATGTGGGGGAAAAAATGTCCCCGCTCTCGGAAACCGCCATCCTCGCCGCACAACTGACAGATACGCCGATCCATACCCATTTGCGGGCCCAGGCCTGGAGCTCCATTCCCGCTTTGCTCATCGCGCTTACCGGCTTCATCCTCTTCGGCGCCTTTGACGGCACGTCCGGCGCCAGCGACGCGCTGATCGATTCCGAATTGGCCGCCCTGTCGCAGCTGTTTTCGATCACGCCATGGACCCTGCTCCCGGTGGTCCTGCTCGTCGCGCTTTCGGCGCTAAAAGTTCCAGCTTCCCTCGCTATCGCCTCCTCCGCGCTGGCCGCCGCCATCCTGGCGCCTTTCCTGCAGTCCGACGCGGTGCTGCGCTTCGTCAATGCGCCCGACCTGCCCCCGATCGTGGCCCATATCAAGGCCGGCTGGCAGGTGATGGCGACGGGGTTCGAGGCCCGATCCGGCATCGAACAGGTGGATAGCCTGCTCTCGCGCGGCGGCATGGCGAGCATGCTTCTCACCATCTGGCTCATTCTGGGGGCGCTGGTCTTCGGGTCGCTCCTCGACGAGTTCGGGCTGCTGCTCAAGCTCGTGACCCCACTGATCTCGCGGGCCAAAACCACCGGCTCGCTTGTTGCCACCGTCGTCGGCTCGGCCCTGGGGCTCAATGTCGTGGCGGGGGACCAATATGTGGCCGTGGTCCTGCCGGCACGAATTTTCAGCGCCGAGTTCAAAAAGCGCGGCCTTGCCTCAAGCAATCTCTCCCGCGCCGTGGCCGATGGCGGCAGCGTCACCTCGCCGCTGATCCCCTGGAATTCCTGCGGCGCCTATATGGCGGCCGTGCTGGGCGTGCCGGTGCTGGTCTATCTGCCGTTTTGCCTCTTCAATATTGCCAGCCCCCTCATGACCCTTCTTATTGGGGTGACAGGCTGGCGGGTGGTAAAGCTCGGCAAGGAAGAAGCGCGTCCGGACGCCATTGCCGGCTAAGCGCTGCGCGATTTCCAGGTTTCAGTCTCAACAGAACTTCGGCCGGGCCTGGAGGCGAACAACTAGGCCAGCGCGGAGAGGAGTTCGGCCAGATGGGTGACCGTGGCCGGCCGCTTGCCGACCGGGCGCACCGGGATCAATCGTCCCTCATGCCGCGCTTCGCTGGGGCTATAACCAAAATGGCGCTTGAAGGCGCGGCTGAATTCCGAGGGTTCGAGAAAGCCGCGCTCGGCCGCGATCTCGTAAATGGAACGCATATCGGTGCCGGAGGACAGGGCGCGATGGGCATCCTGCAGCCGGGCCGCGCGAATATAGTGCACGACGCCGCCCAGCGGCTCGAAGAGGCGATAGAGCGCGGTTCTAGACATGCCCAAATGGCGGCAAAGCTCCCGGACACCAAGCTGGGGCGAGAGCAGGTTCTGTCGGATGAAGCGTTTGGCGCGCTCCAGCTGCGTCGCCTGCAGCACAGGCATGGCTTCGGCCAGTGTATCGGGGCCCGGCGCGGTGCAGGCAATCAGCATGGCCCGCGTTGCCGCCACGACGGCAGGCAGATGTTCCGCGCCGAGCCGCGGCAATTGCCGCTCCAGCGAATGCATATAATCGGCCAGAAGCCCGCCGAGCTGGGAGGCGACATGGCGCTCATGCAGTGCATCGAGGCCCCGCGCCCCTGCGGGACAGAAATCGCGCGGCACGACCAGGGCCACGGCATCGAAATCGGTCGTTGAACCGGCGCTGACGCGGTGCATGGATCGCACATAGCAGAGCCCCGCGCCCGCCCTGTGCCCTGCTTCCGAACGCATGCTGCCCCGCCTTGGGGCAACCAGAAGCCAGTGATCCACCGCATCCGCCCGCAAGCGGATTGCATCGCGGCGAAAATCGAGGGCCGGCATTGTCGTATGGGTCAGGGCCAGAGGCCCCAGATCCCAGGCCAGCGACCGCGCGGAAAAGCCCCTTTCAACGGGGCTGCGCGGGGTCATCGCCACGAGCGGCCGCATGATCGAAAGCCAGGCATCGAACTGGTGCTCCCGCTCGACACTTGCCGTGGTAAAGACATAGCTCGGAACACGTTCGGCCGTGGCTGCCTCATCCATAGCCCAACTCCCGGGAAACTGCCGCGCCGCAGGTCATCTGGCACCATCCAAGCGCTGGACGGGCATGGACCCTCGCAGGGTCAACGCCCTGCCGCCGCACAAACTCTGATGGCGCACTGCCCGAAACGGCCGGAAAATGCCAACGGGCGAGCCTAAAGCGCGTCGCGATCTCAAGGATTCGCTCCCGGCGCTTTAGGTCCTTGTTGTTGCGCAGGTCTTTGTCCCGAAACCGGTGTTCGCTTTCGGGAGACAGGTTTTAGAAGCGGTTCGCCGTGAACGTACGCCGGGAGACGCCGGCAACGGTCGGATGATAGGTGCAGCGCAGGGCCCTGATGCTGAGCATGTCGCCGGCAAAGGCGCCGCTGATCGCGCCCATGAAGTTCGCCGTGGGCCGGCAATCGACCGCCGCAGCTTCCCAGGCCCGGCGATTGCCGCAGGACGTGCGATGCAGATCCATGAAAATGTCTCGACCCGAAACGTGCCAATCCATGCGGCCATCGCAGCGGGCGCCGCCGCCGCGAACAGTATAGGTGCCGCGGCGCTCGAAGCAGAAGGTCAGCCGATAGGGGCCAAAGAGGGTTTCATTGGCCCGGAAGCAGCCATTGACCGCGACGCCCCCGGGATGGTCAGGCACCATGACCATGGGCGCTATGTCTTGCCCAAACGTCGGAGAAGCGAGGCCGGCCAACATCGTTGCAGCCGCGAAAAGTAATTTGAAACCGATGCCTTTCACGAGAATGCACTCCTCCAAGCGTCGAGCGGTCAGTCCTGCTCAAGGCAAGTCTAGCCAATGCATGGGGTGGTTTTGATGTGCATGGCGTCCCGCAACTTTACCCCGTGTCCCTATTTGCAGAGCTGCCGGGAGCGATCCTTTCCCCAGCGCTCATTCTTGGATTAGCTAAATCCCTGCCGTGCATTTCAAGAAGAGAGAATTCATGACCCAGGATCACGAAGAGGGTTTTGATCGGCGCGATTTCATGATCGCCTCCCTGGGGGCCGTCAGCGCCGCCGCGGCGCTGATGACAAGCCCGGCCATGGCACAGGACGCCGCGACGCCGAAAACCGAAGGCGGCACCGTTTTTACCGGCGATATCATCAGTGGCAAGCAGGTGATCTCGGCGCTCGATATCGAGACGCTCGAACCGGGAAAGCACTTTTTCTATTTCCAGGGCGTGCAGATGCCCACCGGCCAGCACTGGTATGTGTCCGTTGCCGTGACCAAGGGCGAAAAGCCGGGCAAGCGCGTGGGCCTGATCAGCGGCGTGCACGGGGATGAAATGAGCCCCATCCACACCATTCAAAAGGTGCTGGCCGAGCTCGATCCCGCGCAAATGTCGGGCAGCGTACTGGCCGTGTTCGACCTGTCGCGGCCCGCCGTCGAAGACATGACCCGCCGCTGGCATAATTCGGGGCGCGGCATGGACCTGATCGACATGAACCGCCTGTTCCCCGGCAATGAAAACGCGCCCGACGCGCCGGTGCGCCATGCGGGCCTCGTCTTCAACCGGCTGCTGCGCAATAATCTCGACTATGCCATCGACTTTCACACGGCTGCGACCGGCATGGACGCCACATCCTTCCACCTGGCGCGCATGGACCTGCCCGAGGTGCGCGCCATGGCCGAGCTCTATCCAATCGACCATATCTTCGACAACATCGCCTATCCCGGCATTCTGCCCAATGCGCTGATCGATGCCGGCATCCCCTCCTTCACGCCCGAAATCGGCCGCCCGCGCATCTTTGACCACGAAATGATTCCGCTCTTCGTCGAAGGCACGATGAATGTCCTGAAATATCATGGCGTGATTGCCGGGGAGATCGGGCGGACCGGGAAGGACAGCGGCGTTTTCATCGGCGACGCCATGGCGCCTGTCATCACCACTCATGGTGGCTTTGTCGAACTGCTGGTCGAACTCAACGAGGCCGTCGAAGCCGGGCAGAAGGTTGCCATTCAGCGCAATACATTTGGCGAAGTGGTCGCCGAATATACCGCGCCGCGCAGTGGCGAAGTGCTGGCGCGCCGGACCGACGCCACCTGCGAAGAGGGGATGATCATCCTCTCCTTCCTCTTCGACAGCACCGTGCCGGAAGGCGGCGACCAGATCGTCGAATGAGCCTTTTTTGGGTCGGGCCCTGCCCGGCCCCTTTCCATCAACCTGACTTTCGGGAGTTAGTCTCATGACGATCGGATTTCATCGCTTTTTCAGGGGATCGCTGCTGGCGGTTGTGCCGCTGATGCTGGTCGGCGCGGCGGAGGCCGCAGGCTGGACGGCGCGCGGCAATGAGCCGGGATGGCATGTCGAAGTCAGCGATACCGCGATCAGTTTTTCCAGCATGGAGGGCGAGACTTTTTCCATCGAGCCGGTGCCGGAGCCGGTGCGCGCGGAAGATATTGAAGTCTATACGGGCGCGGCCGGCGATGAGGCCTTTACGCTCGTTGCCATCGACAAGATCTGTACCGACAATATGTCGGGCATGCCTTTCCCCAAGGCCGTGGTGGTGACGATCGGCGAACGAGCGCTGGTCGGCTGCGGCGGCGATCCGCTGAGCCTGCTGGTCGGGGACTGGAAGGTCGAGGAAATTTCGGGCGAGGCGGTCATCGCCAACTCGGAAACCTCCCTCGCCTTCGATCTCGACGGCAGCATCCACGGCAATGCCTCGTGCAACCGCTTCTTTGGCGGTTTTACTCTGACCGGCGAAGGCCTGACCCTGTCGCCCGGCGGCGCCACCATGATGGCCTGCGATCAGGGCCTGATGGAGCAGGAACAGAAATTCCTGGCCGCGCTTGAGAATGTTAACCGCTTCGAGAGTCTGCCGGATGGCGGGTTGCGGCTGGTGGATGTGGAAGGCAATACGGTTCTTGCCCTCCGCCAATAGCGAGCGAAGTCAGGCCCGCGCCTGCTTCCAGACATAGCGCCGGTAAAGGGTCGAGCGATCGACCCCGAGGGCCCGCGCCGCCGCCGACAGGTTGCCATTGTGCCGCGCGATGGCACGGCGCATGGCCACTTCGGTTATGTTTTCGATGTCGCCATCGGGCAGGGATGGTTCCGGTGGCTTTTCTGTCATGGCGGGGAGCGATGCAGCAGTGATCGGCTCGCCCGGATCGTTGAGGGCGGCCATGGCGCGCAGGCACCCGACGAGCTCGCGAAAATTGCCTGGCCAGTGATAGGCGGCGAGCTGTTCGAGCACCGGTTTTGGCAATTTGCCGTGGCGCTGGGCGACCTGCGACCACAGCGCTTCGATGAGCGCGGGGCGGTCGCTGCGCTCGGCGAGCGATTGCAGCGTGATCGTATATTGGGCGATGCGAAAATAGAGATCGGCGCGAAAAGTGCCGGCTTCGACCATCGCCTGTAGATCGCGATTGGTCGCGGCTATGGGCACGAAATCGGCCTTTTGCGGTGTGCCGCCGCCGAGCGGGGCGACTTCCTTGTCCTGCAGGACGCGGAGAAGGCGCGACTGCAAAGCGAGCGGCATGTCGCCGATTTCGTCGAGAAAGAGGATGCCGCCTTCGGCCTGTTGCACCAGACCCCTCGCACCCGACTTTTTGGCGCCGGTAAAGGCGCCGGCTTCGTAGCCGAAGAGCTCGGCTTCGATCAGGCTTTCGGGCAGCGCTGCGCAATTGATGGCGATGAAGGGTTTGCCCGCACGACTGGTTTTGGCGTGGAGGTGCCGGGCAAAGACTTCCTTGCCGGCGCCGGTTTCCCCGGCGATGAGCAGGGGGATTTCGGCATTGACGAGCCGGATGCCTTTGGCGAGATCGGCCTGGGCTTCGGGCGAGAGAATAGGGCCGTCGTGCCGGATGCGAGTATCGCGTGAGATGGTGCCGGTGACCCGCAACGGCGTTGCCCGCGGCTGGGTGACGGCGGCGAAAAAGCGCTCGCCATTGCGGCTGCGGAGGACGCCATTGTCGACCGCGAGCGCGGCTTCGGCGAAGATTTCTTCGCTTGTGGCTTTGCGCAGCGCCTTGCGATCGAGCCCGACCAGATGCAGCGCGCGGCGATTGCCAGCGACCAGCTTTTCGCCATCGAAGACCAGCACGCCCTCGCGGGCCGTGCCCAGGAGATCGGCGGAGCGATGGAAGCGGACGACGGTCATTTCCTCAAAGGCGCGATTGAAGAAGCGGTGCTCGATCTGTTCAACCGCGAGGCGAACGAGGCCCATGGCATGGGTGTGTTCGGCCGAGGCATGGCCCGACATGTCGAGCACGCCGGCCAGCTTGCCATAGGGGTCGAAGATGGGTGAGGCCGCGCAATGCAGGATTCCATGCGGCTCGAAAAAATGTTCGGCGCCGTGCACTTCGATGGCGCGGCGTTCGGCCAGGGCCGTGCCGATGGCATTGGTGCCGGTGGACATTTCGGACCAGGCGACGCCGGGGCGCAGCGCCACCCGGGCGGCGCGGCCGGCAAATTCGGGACTGCCGGCGGTGTCGAGCACGAGGCCCTTGGCATCGGTGAGGATGACGACGCTATCGGTGAGCTTTGCTTCCATGCGCAGCGACACGAGTTCGGAGCGCGAGAGCAAGCGCAGAGTTTCGTTCTGCTCGTGAAGGCCGCGCAATTCGGCGGCGCTCATGGGTTCGGCGAGCACGGTGCTGCCGGCATCGAGCCCCTGTTCGGCGCAGCGTTGCCAGGAGCGCAGGATGGGCGCCGGGACCAGGCCTTCGGGCAGGTCCAATCCTGAGAAGAATTTTTCGCGAGCGGCGGCCAGAGCCACCTCGGACGCAGTGTTCATCCTCGTTTCCTCCCAGTTGTGGCAGTTTGCAACAGGTGTTGCATCCGCCATCGCCTCTGGTTGTGGCAAAGTGTTGCATCCGGAAATTCAATCCGTCCAGCCAATTGCGCATCACGAAAACTTCGGCTGTTGCACCAATGACTTGGCCGATACTGGCATGGCGGTTGCAATGAGTGAGGCATCCAAAAAGGGAGGATGCCATGAACAAACCGGAATTCGTCGGCCAGCGGACCAAGTCTCCGTACAAGGCCAAATATGGCAATTACATCGGTGGGCAATGGGTCGATGCCGTCGACGGCGAGACCTTTGAAAATACCTCGCCGGTGACTGGCCAGGTGATCTGCGAAGTCGCGCGCTCCAAGGCCGCCGATGTCGAAAAGGCGCTCGATGCCGCGCACAAGGCGGCACCGGCATGGGGTCGCACCTCAGTGGCGCAGCGCGCCGTGATGCTCAACAAGATCGCCGACCGGATGGAGGAGCATCTGGACGAAATCGCCCTGGCCGAGACCTGGGACAATGGCAAGCCGATCCGCGAAACGACCGCCGCCGATATTCCGCTCGCCATCGACCACTTTCGGTATTTTGCCGGCGCCATTCGTGCGCAGGAAGGTGGGATTTCGGAAATCGACCGCGATACGGTGGCCTATCATTTTCATGAGCCGCTGGGGGTCGTCGGGCAGATCATTCCGTGGAATTTTCCGATCCTGATGGCCGTGTGGAAGCTGGCCCCGGCCCTTGCCGCGGGCAATGCCGTGGTGCTGAAGCCGGCCGAGCAGACGCCGGCTTCGATCCTTTTCCTGATGGAGCTGATCGAGGACATTCTGCCCCCCGGCGCCGTTAATATCGTCAATGGCTTTGGGCTCGAAGCGGGCAAGCCGCTGGCTTCGTCCAACCGCATCGCCAAGATCGCCTTTACCGGCGAGACGACGACGGGACGGCTGATCATGCAATATGCCAGCCAGAACCTCATTCCGGTGACACTCGAACTTGGTGGCAAATCGCCGAACATCTTCTTCTCGGACGTGGTCAACGAAGATGATGATTTCTTCGACAAGGCGCTCGAAGGCTTCGCCATGTTCGCGCTCAACCAGGGCGAGGTCTGCACCTGCCCGAGCCGCGCGCTGATCCAGGAAAATGTCTATGATCGCTTCATGGAGCGGGCGATCAAGCGCGTGGAAGCCATCAAGCAGGGTTCGCCCTTCGAGATGTCGACCATGATCGGCGCCCAGGCATCGAGCGAGCAACTCGAAAAGATCCTGAGCTACCTCGACATCGGCAAGCAGGAAGGCGCCAAGGTTCTTACCGGCGGCGAGCGCAACAATCTCGAGGGTGAGCTTTCGGGCGGCTATTATGTGAAGCCGACGGTCTTTGCCGGCACCAACAAGATGCGGATTTTCCAGGAAGAAATCTTTGGGCCGGTGGTTTCGGTGACGACCTTCAAGGACGATGCCGAAGCGCTCGAAATCGCCAATGACACGCTCTATGGCCTCGGCGCCGGCATCTGGACCCGCGATGGCAACCGGGCCTATCGCTTCGGCCGCGCCATTCAGGCCGGTCGCGTCTGGACCAATTGCTACCACGCCTATCCCGCTCACGCGGCCTTCGGCGGCTATAAGCAATCGGGTATCGGCCGCGAAAACCACCGCATGATGCTCGACCACTACCAACAGACCAAGAACATGCTGGTTTCTTACTCCCCCAAGAAGCTCGGCTTCTTCTGAAGCCATACCGTTGCGCTCCTCCCAAGGCGCAGCCCCCAGGGATCACCCCCTGGGGGCATCCACGGGAGGATCAAAGTTCGTTCCGGCAGGTGGGCCTGACCACCCCCCAACTCTCCCCCACGGCGGGCCGGCCTGTCGGAACGAAATCTCTTTTTTGCGGGAGAGTGAAATGACCGATTTTGTGGACCGCGTGGTGGCAACACCAGCGGCTTTGGACTTGCTGCACGACATCGAGGCGCGGCACGGCAAGGTGATGTTTCACCAGTCCGGCGGCTGCTGCGATGGCTCTTCGCCCATGTGCTATCCCATAGGCGACTTCATCCTCGGCGATCGCGATGTGCAGATGGGCGAGATCGGCGGCGCGCCGTTTTATATGTCGCCCAGCCAGTTCGAATATTGGCAACATACCCAGCTCATCATCGACGCCATTCCCGGCCGGGGCGGCATGTTCAGTTTGGACAATGGGACGGAGCGGCGGTTTCTGACGCGGTCGCGAGTGTTTTCGGATGAGGAGCATGCGCGGAGAAGGCCGATTGCGGTGCAGTAAGGGGGCGTAAGAACGCCCCTCCCCATCGTCATTGCCGGGCTTGTCCCGGCAATCCATCTTGCCAAGGCATGGACCACCGGGACAAGCCCGGTGGTGACGAGTGAGGGGACGTTTGCGATTTCAATGAAACTGCGCGGTTTCCGTCGATTCACCCATGGCCGTGGTGGCGCTCTTGCCTTCGCTTACGGCAAGGGAGACCGCGTCGAAATAGCTGGTGCCCACTTCGCGCTGGTGGCGAACCGCCGAAAAACCATGGGCTTCGGCGGCGAATTCGGCTTGTTGCAGGCGCGAATAGCCGGCCATGCCATCGGCCTTGTAGGCGCGGGCCAGTTCGAACGTGGTGAGGCTGAGATTGTGGAACCCGGCTAGGGTGATGAACTGGTATTTGTAGCCCATGGCGGCGATTTCGCGCTGGAAGCTGGCCATGGCGGTCTCGTCCATGTGGCGCGCCCAGTTAAAACTCGGCGAGCAATTATAGGCCAGCATCTGGTCCGGATGGACCTTTCGCACGGCCTCGGCGAACTTTTTGGCCTCGGCCAGATCCGGCTTGCTGGTTTCGCACCAGATGAGATCGGCATAGGGCGCATAGGCAATACCCCTCGCGATGGCGGCGTCGATGCCGCCCTTGAGGCGGTAAAAACCTTCGGGCGTGCGTTCGTCCGTCACGAAGGGCCGGTCATATTCGTCGATATCCGAGGTGATAAGCCGCGCCGCTTCCGCATCGGTGCGGGCCATGATCAGGGTCGGCACGTCCATGACATCGGCAGCGAGACGCGCGGCGTTGAGAGTGCGGATGAATTGGCTGGTGGGCACCAGCACCTTGCCGCCGAGGTGGCCGCACTTCTTTTCCGAAGCAAGCTGATCCTCGAAATGCACGGCGGCCGCGCCGGCTTCGATCATGGATTTCATCAGCTCGAAGGCATTGAGCGCGCCGCCAAAGCCGGCTTCGGCATCGGCGATGATGGGCACGAAGAAGTCGAGGTCGGTGGTCGCGATCCCGTCGGCCTGTTCCATGCTCTGGATCTGGTCGGCGCGCTGCAGCGCCTTGTTGATGCGGCGGACCACGGCGGGGACGCTGTCGACGGGATAAAGCGACTGGTCGGGATACATATTGCCCGAAGAGTTCGCATCGGCAGCCACCTGCCAGCCGCTCAGATAAATGGCCTGCAACCCGGCTTTCACCTGTTGCACCGCCTGGTTGCCCGTAAAGGTGCCAAGGGTCGGCACAAAATCCTGGCTGTGCAGCAGCTCCCAAAGGCGGCGGGCGCCGTTCTCGGCCAGCGTGTGGCGGATCGGCAAGGAGCCGGAGAGGCGCGCGACATCGGCGCGAGAAAAGGTGCGGGAAATGGTCTTCCAGCGATCGGGCGCATAGTCGGGCGCCGGAAACTGTTCGGGTTGGCTGGGCTTGTCGAGCATGTCGGGTCTCCTCAATTGGACATGGCTTCGCCGGTCCCGCCCGGAGGCGGGATCTGGCATTTTGTGGGATTGGCGGGGGTTTAGGCGGGGACCTTGCGGCTAAAGGTGGCGGCGAACATGCCACCGCCGGAGAACAGTTCGGTGCTGTCGGCGCCGCTAACCAGGGCAAACTGGTGACGGCCGATCTTGCCGGCAATGGCATAGCCCTGTTCGTCGAGGCCGCGCGCCTTGAACTGGGCCATGGCTTCGTGGGCACTGGGGGCGATGATGGTCAGATATTCTTCGCGTTCGCTGATGCTGGGGCTCATCTCCAGAACTCCTCTTGGCTGGATGATGTAAAGATTTGACAATTCCGCCCAGAAAGCAAGAATAGACCGGAAATCGGCTAGTAAAGCTGTCAATCGCCGTCAATTTTGACGCTGTGAATTGTAAAGTCTGTAAAGACTGGCACGGAGGAGACGATGGTTGCCGAAGCCGAAATGCAGATCGGCGGCCGCATCAAGCGGCTGCGACGGCAGAAAAAAGTGTCGCAGGCGGACCTGGCCCAGGCACTGGGTATTTCCGCGAGCTATCTGAACCTGATCGAGCACAATCGCCGCAAGGTGACGGTGCCTCTCTTGTTTTCACTGGCCGGGCAATTGGGCGTTGAGCCCGGCGAATTGGTGGACAGCGACGAGGGGCGGTTGGTTGGCGACCTGATGGAAGCTTTTGGCGATGACCTTTTTGCCGATAGCGACATCACCAATCTCGAAATCCGCGACCTCGCGCAATCCAACCCCGCGGCGGCGCGGGCGGTTCTGCGGCTTTACGATCGCTATCGGCTGCTGGGCAGCGCCGGGGCGCAGAAGGTGGACGCAGCGGAGCCGCCCTTCCATATGGCGACCGATGCCATTTCCGATTTCCTGCAGGAGAGCGCCAACCACTTTCCGGCACTGGAGGCGGCGGCGGAGCGCATTCGCGGTGACATCGACAATTTTGGCGACAGTTTTGAGAGCGGATTGAAGGCCTATCTCTTCAATGTCTTTGGGCAGGAGGTGCGGCTGGCCTCGCTGCCGCACGGCATTGCAAGGCAGCGCGAGCCCTCGGGGCGAGCCATCCTGATTTCCGACCTCTTGCCGAGCGAAACCGCGCAATTCCTTCTCGCCCATCATCTGGGGGAACTGGCGGCCGGGACCGAGATCGAGGCCACCATCGACGCGGCAAACCTGTCCGAGGGCGATGCGCCGGCCTTGGCGCGAAACGTCCTGGCGGCCTATTTCGCCGGGGCATTGATTATGCCCTATGAGCCTTTTCTGAAGGCCTGTCGCGACCATCGCTATGATATCGAGCGGATCGGGCGGCGCTTTGCGGCCAGCTTCGAGCAGGTCTGCCACCGCATGACCACGCTGCAGCGCAAGGGGGCGCAGGGCATTCCGCTGCATCTGGTGCGGACGGATATTGCCGGGAACATTTCAAAGCGCTTTTCGCTTTCGGGCATTCATATTCCGCGCCATTCGGGCGCCTGCCCGCGCTGGAATGTGTATGAAGCCTTCATGGCGCCCGAGCGCATTCATGTGCAGGTGAGCCAGATGCCCGATGGGCAGCGCTATTTCTGCATTGCCCGCGCCATCATCAAGGGCGGCTATCGCTACAATGCGCCCAAAAGCTACCTTTCCATCGGGCTTGGCTGCTCGGCGCATCATGCGCGGGACATGGTCTATGCCGATGGCATTGATGTGTTCGGTGAGGGCCAGGCCGTGCCGGTTGGAACTGGCTGCCGCACCTGTCCACGCATGGAATGCGGCCAGCGGGCGCATCCGCCGGCAGACCATAGATTCGGCCTCGACGGGACGAGCCGCCCCGAGAGCTTTTATGCGCGGATGACGTGACGGAAAGGAAGGAAAACTGGCGGAGAGAGAGGGATTCGAACCCCCGATAGAGTTGCCCCTATGCCGCATTTCGAGTGCGGTGCATTCAACCGCTCTGCCATCTCTCCGCGAGATCGAAAAGGGATCGTTGAAAATCCCGGCCGGTCGATACGGGGCGGCTTATGGCATAGCGTGAGGCGGGCTGCAACACCCCTTATGCGCGGATGTCACAGAAAGCGATCTCCGCCTCTCGCAGTCACAAATCCGTGTCGAGCGATCTCCTTTCGCAAATCCGCGTTGTTGTGGCGTCAGGCACAAATCTTTTCAGGGAAACGACTTATGGTTACGCGACGCATACTCGTTGCCGGCATGGCCGGCTTGCCAATAGCCGGGCTTGCGGCCAATCTTTTGGGCACCAGCTTTGCATTTTCCCAGGACGCAACCATGGCCGACACTATTGCTACGAGCGAGGGCGACCTCGCCATTCATCCGGTCGAACATGCGAGCCTGGTGCTCGAATGGGGTGGAAAGGTCATTTATGTCGACCCCGTGGGCGGGGCCGCGCTCTATGAAGGCCTGCCGGCTCCGACGGCCATTCTCATTACCCACGGCCACGGCGACCATTTTGACGTGCCGACCCTCGAAGCCATTGCCGGCGCGGCGCCGCTCCTCACCAATGAGGACGTTTTTGGGAAATTGCCCGAGGCGCTGAAGGCCAATGCCAGATCCATCGCCAACGGGGCGGATGGCGAGCTTGATGGGGTCAAACTGAAAGCCATCGCGGCGCATAACACCACCGAAGACCGCATGCGCTACCACCCGGTCGGGGTCGGCAATGGCTATGTTCTTAGGTTCGGCGACACGCTTGTCTATGTGGCGGGCGACACCGAGCCGACCGAGGACATGCTGGCACTGACGGGCATCGCCGTTGCTTTCCTGCCCATGAACCTGCCCTATACGATGACGCCCGAGCAGGCCATTGAAGCGATCAATGTCTTCAAGCCGGGGATCATCTATCCCTATCACTATGGCGACAGTGACCTTTCGGTGCTCGAAGCCGGGGTTGGCGATCATACCGAAGTGCGGCTGCGGGACTGGTATCCGAACGGCAGGGGCTGAGGGGCCGACACGCCGCCGAAAACCGCGACGGCGCTTGACTCTTGAGGCCTTTTTCACGATAAGCCCCCGATCCCACGCGCACTGGTCCCACCGGTGCGCTGGTTTTGTTTGAAAACGCTGCCTGAGGCTGCCGGTCGGAAATCTCCGGCCCAAGACTTGAAAACCGCGGAAAAGGCATGAAAACCGCGGTGCCGCAGGGCGCGACAGAAAAGGGACCGGGCGTTTGAAGCGTTCGGTTGTGCATATGACTTTTGCAGTCATCAAGACGGGCGGCAAGCAGTACAAGGTTGCTGCCAATGACGTCATCAAGATCGAAAAGCTCGACGCCGAAGCCGGCGACATCGTCACCTTTGACGAAGTCCTGATGGTTGGCGACGTGATTGGCGCTCCGCTGGTTGAAGGCGCACTCGTTGCTGCCGAGCTGGTCGAGACCAAGAAGCAGAAGACCGTCATCATCTTCAAGAAGCGTCGCCGCCACAATTCGCGTCGCCGCAACGGTCACCGCCAGCTGCTGACCACCGTGCGCATCACTGAAATTCTGACCGGCGGCGCCAAGCCGACGATCAAGGCTGCCGCCAAGGCCGAAGCCACCGATGCCGTGACCGAAAAGGCCCCGGCCAAGAAGGCTGCCAAGGCTGACGCTGCCGAAGCAACCGAAGCCAAGGCCGCACCGAAGAAGGCTGCGCCCAAGAAGGCCGCTGCTGAAGGCGAAGCCGCTGAAAAGCCGGCAAAGAAGGCCCCGGCCAAGAAGGCCGCTCCCAAGACCGACCAGGAATAAGAGGAAGCTAGACCATGGCACATAAGAAAGCAGGCGGTTCATCCCGCAACGGTCGTGATACCGCTGGCCGTCGTCTCGGCGTGAAGAAGTTCGGTGGCGAAGCTGTCGTCGCCGGCAACATCATCATCCGTCAACGCGGCACCAAGTGGGCTGTGGGCACCGGTGTTGGCCTCGGCAAGGATCACACGATCTATGCTCTGGTTGATGGCAGCGTCGCGTTCCGCACCCGCGCGAACAATAAAGTACACGTGTCTGTCATCCCGGCAGAGGCCGCCGAATAACCCGGCAGGCCCCAACGACCAGCCGGAGACCAGTTCCCCGGCGGCGTTTGGCGACAAACCAGACTTTTGAAGGGGGACCGGTCAGCCGGTCCCCCTTTTCGCTTCTGGAGCATTAGCATGACCACCATCAAGGACCGCCTGCCCGCCTCGATCCGCACCGAACGCCTGGTGCTGACCGTGCCGACCGTGGCCCATGCTCCAGCAATCGCCCAACTGGCCAATAATAAGAACGTCCATCGCTGGATGGCGCGACTCCCCTTTCCCTATGCGCTAAGCGACGCCGAATTTTTCGTTGAAGAGATCGTACCTACGGCCGAAGAAGCGTGCTTCGCCATCGAGGCAGACGGCACATTTATTGGCGTGGTCGGGCTCCATTTTGCCGATGGTCAGGTTCCTGAGCTCGGCTACTGGCTGGGCGAGGCTTTTTGGGGCCAGGGCTATGCCAGCGAAGCGGCACGAGCCTTGGTGGCAGAGGCACGAGCGGCGGGCGCCACCGCCCTGCGCTCACGCGCGCTCAAGGAAAATGCCGGCTCGCGCAACGTCCTGCGCAAAGCCGGCTTCACCGAAACCGGCGAAGCGATCGAGGCGGCAAACAATCTTGCCGGCCAGACCATGGTGCTCATGCGGTTGGAGTTTGGCGAGAGATGACCGAGCTTGTCACCGATAGACTGATCCTGCGGGCGCCCCGACCCGAGGACGCGCCCTGCTACGCTTTGGGCATCAGCGAGTTCGCCGTGGCCAAATGGCTGACCCCGGTGCCCTGGCCCTATACGCTCTCCATGGCGCAGGAGTTTTTACGCCTGGCTCCGGCGCCGACGCCCGAAAAAGCCTTCTTCATCATCGAGCATCCGAAAAAGGGGCTGATCGGTTGCGTGACGCTGATGACCGAACTCGGCTTCTGGATATCGCGCCCGCATTGGCACAGGGGTTTTGGGATGGAAGCGGCTTCTGCCCTGATCGACTGGCATTTTGACGGCACGGGCGCGGAAAGCATTCGCTCGAGCGCCCACCACAACAATGTGGCCTCGCTCAGACTCAAGGCCAAGCTCGGCTTTGTGGCGACGGGGCGGGAAATGCGCTTTTCCCAGGCGCTGCAGCACAATGTCGAGCACGTAACGACGGCGTTGAGCCGCGCCGACTGGCGGGCAAGAAGGAATGATCTATGCGCCTGAGAAACGCCCTGCCGGAAACGATCGCCACTGAACGACTGCGGCTGCGCACGCCGGTGCTGTCCGATCTCGATGCACTGGTGGAGGGCATCAACAACTGGAACGTCGCCGGGCCGACGGCTAGCCTAGCCTTTCCTTACCTGCCCGAACACGGGATCGAGTTTATTGAACAGTTTGCGCGGGCGCCCGAGCAGCGGCCCTATGCGATTGCCCAAAAGACAGACAACAGACTGATCGGCATCGTTGGACTCAAATTCGCCGATGAACATCCGCCTGAACTCGCCTATTGGATCGCAGAACCCCATTGGGGGCAGGGTTTTGCTGGTGAGGCCGCCTTGGGCCTGCTCAGCGCAGCCACCGAAATCGGCATCGATGTGATCAAGGCGCGCGTGCTGGGCTCTAATTCGGCCTCGCAACGCGTCCTCGAAAAAACCGGTTTCGTTGTGATCGAGCGCACTGAAAGCGTTGTCGAACGGCACAAGGGAAAGCCGCTGCTTATTCTGGAGCGACGCCGATGATGCTGCCGATCATCGAGACGGAACGGCTGATCCTGCGCACCCCGCGTGCGCAGGATGCCGAGGCCATTGCGCGCTACCTCAACGATTTTGAGGTGGCGGGCAATCTGGCGCGCGTGCCCTTCCCCTACCATCTCTCCGATGCCAAGGCGTGGCTGCGGACACGCCACCCCGATGTCGAGCCCGACGACGCCAATTTTACCATCGAGGTCAAGGGCGAGGGCTATGTGGGCCATATCGGCTTTCACCCCGGCCCCGATGGACCGGTGATCGGCTATTGGTTGGGAAAGCCCTTTTGGGGGCGCGGGATCATGACCGAGGCGAGCATTGCCTGCCTCGACTGGTTCTTCGAAACCACCAAAGCGCCAGTCGTCTATTCCGGCGTTTTTCACTTCAACCTGGCTTCCCTGGCGATCCAGCAGAAGCTGGGCTTTACCCAATCGGGACGAAGCTACCTGCTCTGCCTTGCGCGCGACGCCGAGGTGGAGCATATCGACACAGAACTGACGCTTGGCGTCTGGAAGGCACGACGCACATGAAATTTCTCGATCAGGCCAAGATCTACATCAAGTCCGGCGATGGCGGCGGCGGCGCCGTCAGCTTTCACCGCGAAAAATTCATCGAGTTCGGTGGCCCCGATGGCGGCAATGGTGGACGCGGCGGCGACGTCGTGGCGGTCTGTGCCGATGGCCTCAACACGCTGATCGACTTCCGCTACGCCCAACACTTTCGCGCGCCGACGGGCGTGCATGGCATGGGCAAGAACCGCGCCGGCGCCAATGGCGAAGACATCGTTCTGCGCGTACCCAAGGGCACGCAGATCTTTGAGGAAGATCAGGAAACCCTGATCGCCGATTTTACGGAAATCGGCCAGCGCGTCGTGCTGCTCCAGGGTGGCAATGGCGGTTTTGGTAATGCCTATTTCAAGACCAGCTCCAACCAGGCGCCGCGCCACGCCAATCCCGGCCAGCCGGGCCTCGAAAAAGGCATCTGGCTGCGCCTGAAACTGATCGCGGACGCGGGGCTTGTGGGCCAGCCCAATGCCGGCAAGTCAACGTTTTTGGCGGCTGTTTCGGCGGCCAAGCCGAAAATTGCGGACTATCCGTTTACGACGCTACACCCCAACCTCGGTGTCGTCCGCGCGGGCGAGCGCGAATTCGTGCTGGCCGACATTCCGGGCCTCATTGAAGGCGCCAGCGAAGGTATTGGTATTGGTGACCGCTTCCTCGGCCATATCGAGCGCTGCGGCGTGCTGATCCACCTCATCGATGGCACCAATGAAGACGTGGCGCATGTCTATAAGGCTGTGCGCTATGAACTGGCGGCCTATGCCGACGTGCTGGCGGAAAAACCCGAGATTGTCGTGCTCAACAAGATCGACGCCCTGGCGCCCGAAGAGCTCAAGGCCAAGATGAAGGCACTGAAAAAGGTCAGCAAGGCCGAAGTGCGCGCCATTTCGGGTGCGACGGGCGAAGGCGTCGAGCAGGTGCTCTATGACGTGCTCGGCGTGATCGACGAGAGCCGCGCCGAAGAGGCTGCAGCCCTCGCGCCCAAGACCGAAGAGAAGTGGACCCCCTGATGTCAGCCAATGCGCTGGCGCCCTATCGGCGCATTACCATCAAGATTGGTTCGGCGCTGCTGGTCGACAAAACCGGTAAACTGCGCAAGGCATGGCTCGACGATCTCGCCGAAGACATTGCGGCGCTGAAGGCGGAAGGGCGCGATATCGTCGTCGTCTCTTCGGGCGCCATTGCGCTGGGGCGTGGGCTGCTTGGATTGTCCGCCGTTTCGCTGACGCTGGAACAATCGCAGGCAGCGGCGAGCGCGGGGCAGATTGCCCTGTCGCAGGCCTGGGCCGAAGCGCTGGCGCGGCACAATATCGTCACGGGGCAGATTCTGATTACCCCCAACATCACCGAAGAGCGCCGCTACTATCTCAATGCGCGGACCACGGTGACGACCCTGCTTGGCCTCGGCGCCATTCCGATTTTCAACGAGAATGACAGCGTGGCGACGGCGGAAATCCGCTATGGCGACAATGATCGCCTTTCGGCGCGCGTTGCCACGATGATCGAGGCCGATTGCCTCGTGCTGCTCTCGGACATCGACGGGCTTTATACGGCGCCGCCGGCGAAAGACCCGAATGCGCAGCATATTCCGGTGGTGGAAAGTATTACCCCTGCCATCGAAGCCATGGCGGGCGGCGCGGCGAGCCATCTATCGCGCGGCGGCATGACCACCAAGGTGGAAGCGGGAAAAATCGCGACGCTGGCCGGCACGGCCATGGTAATCGCCAAGGGTACGGAAACGCATCCGCTCAAAACACTGACTGAAGGCGGTCGCCACACGCTGTTCCACCCTGCCCGCTCGCGAGCGCAGGCGCGAAAGCGCTGGATCATGGGGACGCTCACGGTTGCCGGTACGATACAGGTCGATGCCGGCGCAGCGCGGGCTCTTAATCAGGGCCGCTCCCTGCTGCCGATTGGCGTGACCAAGATCACCGGCGAGTTCGAGCGCGGCGACACCGTTGCCATTACCGATCCCGATGGACGCGAAATCGCACGCGGTCTCTCGGGTTTCGACAGCGACGATGCGCGCCTCATCATCGGCAAGCGCAGCGATGTGGTGATCGAACTGTTGGGCGCCGGCAGCCGTGCGGCCATGATCCATCGTGACAACCTGGTGCTGACGGCGGCCATGGAGGAAATGAACCAATGAGCCTCGCTGAAGTCGCCTCCAATGACATTCCGACGCTGATGCTTGAGCTGGGCCGCAAGGCTAGGGCCGCGGCGAGCAAGCTCGCGACGGCAAGTGCGGAGCGCAAATATGCGGCGCTGATCGGGGCCGCCGAGGCCGTACGCAATCACAAGGCTGACATTCTGGCCGCCAATGCCCTGGACATGGAGAATGCCCAGGCCAAGGGCATGACCAAGGCGTTTCAGGATCGGCTGCTGCTGACCGAAGCGCGGCTCGACGGCATTATCGATGCGCTGCGCACCATTGCCGAATTGCCCGATCCCGTTGGCGGGATCATTGCCGAATGGGACCGGCCCAATGGCCTCCACATCGAGCGCGTACGTACCCCGCTCGGCGTCATCGGTGTGATCTATGAAAGCCGGCCCAATGTGACGGCGGATGCAGGCGCGCTGTGCCTGAAATCAGGCAATGCGGTCATTCTGCGCGGCGGCAGCGACAGTGTGCATTCTTCGCGCGCTCTGGTCGATTGTCTGCGGCTGGGCCTCAAGCTTGCTGGCCTGCCGGAAGACGGCGTGCAGCTGGTGCCGACCACCGATCGCTCCGCCGTGGGCGAATTGCTTGGGGGTCTTGGCGGCGCTATCGACGTGATCGTGCCGCGCGGCGGCAAGTCGCTCGTGGCCCGGGTGCAGTCCGAAGCCCGCGTACCGGTCTTTGCGCACCTCGAAGGCCTCGTGCACGTCTATATCGACCGCTCGGCCGACCTCGACAAAGCCGTCTCCGTGACGCTCAACGCCAAGATGCGTCGCACCGGTATTTGTGGGGCCGCGGAAACGCTGCTCGTGCACAAGGACGTGGTATCGACCCACCTCAAGCCCATCATCGATGCGCTCGTCGACAAGGGTTGCGAAATCCGCGGCGATGCCACCGTGCAGTCGCTGATCGCGGAAGCAAAGCCGGCGACCGAAGAGGATTGGAAGACCGAATACGAGGATGCGATCATCTCCGTAAAGGTGGTCGACAGCGTCGAGGCGGCCATTGCGCACATAGGAAAATATTCGAGCCACCATACCGAGGCGATCATTGCCGAGGATGCGGTGGCGGTCGAAAAGTTCTTCAACGAGATCGATAGCGCCATTCTCGTCCACAATGCGTCCACGCAGTTTGCCGATGGCGGCGAATTCGGCTTTGGCGGCGAGATCGGTATCGCGACCGGAAAAATGCACGCGCGTGGCCCGGTGGGCGTCGAGCAATTGACCAGCTTCAAATACCGCGTTCGCGGCAATGGGCAGCTCCGACCCTGACGTGACCTTGCGTGCTGCCATCCGCATTCCCGGCATAACAGACCTGCCGCCCTCCGGCAGCGGTATGCGCATTGGCCTCTTCGGCGGCAGTTTCAATCCCATTCATGCCGGCCATGTGCTGGTGATGGAAGAGACCATGCGCCGGCTGGAACTCGATGCGCTCTGGGTGCTTGTGACGCCCGGCAATCCGCTGAAAAACCATTCCGAACTCGCCCCGCTGGCCGACCGAGTGCAGGCGGCACGGGCGCTGATCAACAATCCGCGTATTCGTGTCACCGGCTTTGAGGCCCAAAAAGGCTTTCGCTACACTTGGCAGACCGTACGCTTTCTGACGCATTCTCTGGCCGATCGGCGCTTTGTCTGGATCATGGGCGCGGACAGCCTTGCCGACTTCCATCGCTGGGAGCGCTGGCAGGATATTGCGAACACTCTGCCGATCGCGGTCTATGCGCGGCCCGGCTCGTCCAACCGCGCGCTGGCCTCGCGCGCGGCCCTCGCCCTGGCCCACGGGCAGATCGACCAGGAGGATGCGCCTGTGCTCGCAAGCCTGCCACCTCCTGCCTGGGTCTATCTTCACGGACGTCAATCGAGCCTGTCTTCAAGTGCAATTCGGGCGTCAAAACCCCGGAATTCCTAGACTTGTAGCCTTCGTCTTGCAGAAATGACGGAAAACGCGCATATTCAGGGAAATGATCGCTGTTTTCGGAACAGGAACTGACGGCTTGCCGTTTGCCAAGACGCCGCAATATTCCGATCAACAACCAAGGATGCTGACTAATCGCATGACTCATGCTCACGCATGGGCGGAAGGCCGTTTCTGATGGCCGCGCTGCCCAATAACACTGTTTCCGCCCCTGCAGCAGCTGCTGCGCCTTCGGTCGAATCGGCCGTCGAACTGATCCTCAACGTGCTCGATGACGCCAAGGCGGAAGAGACCGTGTCGGTCGATATCACCGGCAAGTCCTCGCTCGCCGACCACATGATCGTGACTTCGGGCCGCTCGCAGCGCCACGTCGGCGCTGTGGCAGACCAGATCATCCGCGCCCTGCGCGAAAATGGTTTTGGTAAGCCCCGCGTGGAAGGCCTGCCCCATTGCGACTGGGTGCTGGTCGATACGGGCGATGTGATCGTCCATATCTTCCGCCCGGAAGTGCGCGAATTCTACAATATCGAGAAGATGTGGCAGGCGGACTTTTCTGCCGACGCTCACTGATCTCAACCATTTCAATGTTTCCCCGAAACATTGAAATGGTGGTTAGGCGCCGGCTCCTGTGTGCCGGCGCATAGGAAAAAACCATGCGCATAGCCATTGCGGCCGTGGGCCGGATGAAGTCCGGCCCCGAGCGCGAGCTTGTCTCGCGCTATCTTGAGCGGGCTATTGCCAGTGGTAAGCCGCTGGCGCTCACCGGCTTCGATGTCACCGAACTCAATGAATCCCGCGCCGGCTCGGCTGCGGCCCGAAAGGTCGAAGAGGCCAAGGGGCTGCGCGCCGCCCTGCCCGACGGCATTCTGGTGACGCTCGACGAACGCGGCAAATCATTGGGCTCCGAAGCCTTTTCCAATCTGCTTGGGCGCTGGCGCGATGAGGGGAGGCCGGCGGTCTCCTTCGTCATCGGCGGAGCCGATGGCATCGATCCCGATTTCGTCCGAGGGGCCGACCTGTCGCTGAGCTTTTCGCCCATGGTCTGGCCGCACCAGCTGGTGCGCATCATGCTGGCCGAACAGCTTTATCGCGCGACGACGATTTTGTCAGGCCATCCCTACCATCGGGGTGATTGAGCGCCACAATTCCGGCACCTCCGCCCCATAGAGCGCGAACGGGTGCAGAAAATTATGGTTAAGCAACGTTAACCTGCGGTTTTCCTGCCCTTTGCTAATCTCGCCTCTGAGTGATTCGGTGCGCCATGCGGGCAAGCCGCTGGGCCCAGGAGTTTTCATGCCGGTTTGGCCGGACAGCATCGTCAGAGCAACGCTCGGCGGCATCGTGCTTGCCGGGGGTTTTGCCTTGCCCCTCCTCGCCCAGACCGAGACGCCTCCTGCAGCGACGACACCACCCGCTGCCACCACGCCGGCTGCTACCCCGGCGGCAACACCGACAACGCCTGCCCCCGCTGAAACCGCACCGGACGCCGCGCCGGCTCCCGAGACCGCGCCTCCAGCCGATGGCGAAGAAACGGCGCGCAGCAACGCAGCCGATCTTGAGGAAGTGGAAGCCTCGCTGCAGCTGAGCCGCGAGCGCATCGATGCGCTCAAAGCCGAGATCGCCGAAATGGAGGGTGACCGCACCCGCCAGAACGCCGCCCTCATCGCCGCTGGCCAACGCGTAAAACTGGCCGAAATCGAAGTGGCCGATGTCGAGGAGCGCCTTTCCAATCTCATCGTCGAGGAACTGGAAGTCCGCGGCCGGCTCGACGGTGCCGATGCCGAGATCGCCAATGTGCTGGCAGCGCTCGAGCGCATTTCGCTCAGTCCGCCGCCGGCCCTCATCGTTGACCCCAGCGACGCGCTCGGTTCAGCCCGCGGCGCCATGCTGATCGCCGCCATCGTGCCGCAGCTGCGCAACCGCGCCGACACGGTCAGCAGCGATCTCAAGACGCTGATGGGCATCAAGGAACAGGCGCTGGCCGAAGAGGCGACGCTGAAAGCCAACTATGCCGTGCTCGAGGAAGAGCAGCTGCGCATCGCCACCCTGATCGCGGCGCGAAAGCAGGGCATCGAGCAAGTCGGCGCCCAGCTCAGCAGCGAAGAGCAGGCAGCCGTTGACCTCGCCGAACGCGCCAGCACGCTGCGCGAACTCATCGACGCCCTCTCGGCCCGCGCCAGCCAGACCCAGACCGGCACCCCAACGCAGACGGATGTGCCTCAGCTTTCGCCCGAAGCTATCCAGCTCGCCTTTGCCAATGCGGCGCGCACCGAGCCGGCCGTGCCCTTTCCCCTGGCGCGCGGCTATCTCGCCCAGCCGGCCAATGGTGTCACCGTGGTGCAGTTTGGCGCCGGGGATGGCTTTGGCGGCATTTCGCAGGGCCAGTCGATTGTCACCCGCGCCGAAGCCCAGGTGGTGGCGCCGGCCGATGGCTGGGTGCTCTATAAAGGGCCCTACCTCAATTATGGCCAGATCGTCATCCTCAATACCGGGCAGGGTTTCACGACCCTCTTAGCCGGGCTGGATACCATTTCCGTCGATATCGGGCAGTTCGTCCTCCTGGGCGAACCCTTGGGACAGATGGGATCACGCACAATTGGGCGGACCGTGACCACCAATGCTGGCAACGCCCAGCCGACGCTTTATATAGAATTGCGACAGAACAACGAGCCCATCGACCCGGAAAGCTGGTGGGCCCCGAACGAACAACAGACGGGATAGTAATCCATGCGCTTGACCACCCTTCGCGCCGCCGCCCTTGGTGTGGCGCTGCTCATCCCGACCGTCGGGGTTTTGGCACAGGACACGCCGCCGGCCCCCGAAACGCCGGTGGAAGAGCCCAATCCCAGTGGCGAGCAGCCCGAGCCGACGGCCGAAGAGCTCGACAAGGAGCCGCGCGATCCCCTGGAAATCTACGCTGACCTCAATCTCTTCGGCGAGATTTTTGACCGCATCCGCGCCGAATATGTCGATCCCCCGGACGAGCAGGAGCTGATCCGCGCTGCCATCCAGGGCATGCTGACTTCGCTCGATCCGCATTCGGGCTATCTGCCGCCGGCCGATTACGACGAAATGCGCCAGGACACCTCGGGCGAATTCGGAGGCCTCGGCATCGAAGTCACCATGGAAGAGGGGACCATCAAGGTCATCTCGCCCATCGACGAGACCCCGGCCGCCCGCGCCGGCATTCTGGCCAATGACTTCATCATCGAGCTCGATGGCGTTTCCATCCAGGGCCTGTCCCTCGACGAAGCTGTCGAAAAGATGCGTGGGCCGGTGGGCACTGACATCACCGTGACCGTGGCGCGCGAAGGCGTCGACAAGCCGCTCGAATTCAAATTGACCCGCGCCACCATTGCCATGCGCGCCGTGCGCTGGAGCATGGAAGGCGACGTCGCCGTGCTGCGCCTCGCCCGCTTCTCGGCCCAGGCCTATATCGGCATCGAAAATGCCATTCGCGATATCTATGCCGAACGCGATGGCGTGGCACCCAAGGGCATCATCCTCGACCTGCGCAACAATCCCGGCGGTCTCGTCGATCAGGCCGTCTATGTCGCCGACGCCTTCCTCAAGCAAGGTGCAGTCGTTCTGACCCGTGGCCGGACCGAGCAGGAAAGCGCCCGCTATGACGCCGAGCCCGATCCGCTCGACGAACAGCTCGTCGACGTGCCTTTGGTCGTCTTGATCAATGGCGGCTCGGCTTCGGCCTCCGAAATCGTCGCCGGCGCCCTGCAGGACCACAAGCGTGCAACGCTCGTTGGTACCCGCTCCTTCGGCAAGGGTTCGGTGCAGTCGATCATTTCGCTCGGCCCCGATGGCGCCATGCGCCTGACCACGGCCCGCTACTACACCCCGGACAACCGCTCCATCCAGGCGCTCGGCATCACGCCCGATATCGAGATCCGCCAGGTGGTCCCCGCCGAGTTCCAGGGTCGTGACGAGATCGTCGGCGAAGCCGGCCTTGCCGGTCACATCACCATCGAAGGCCAGGAAGAAAGCACTGTCGGCTCTTCGGTCTACGTGCCGCAGGAAGCTGCCGATGATGCGCAGTTGCAATATGCGATCAAGCTGATCAATGGCGAGGAGACGAATGCCGCCTTCCCGCCAAAGGCGGAGTAACGGCTGAGCCGTGCTAGACTGGGGGCGCAGCGGGTTGATTCGCCGTTGCGCCCCCATTTTCTTCTCTCTCGGGTAGGGCCGGACTGCCGATGGCCAATGATTTGAGTACGCCCCTGACCGGCCGCAGACAGCGCCTCAAGAATGCCTTGGGGCGTCCGCACCTGCCTATCGCGCGCATCCTTTTCGGCCTGATCGGCGTCATCGCCGTGGGCACGGTGGCGCGGCTGGTTCTGGTTGATGACCCGACGGGCGGAAGGCCCAGCCAGGAAGCGGGCATCATCAATTCCCAGGTCGGCAATAGCGTCGCCGATACGGTCGCCTCCGGCCCCGCAACCATCACGGCCGACCCGCAGCAATATCCGGCCGATGGCTCGATCATCGCCGTGCCCGGCCCCGCCGCGGACACGGCGACCGCGGAGGCGCATCTGGCGCCCGATAGTTCCGGCATCGTACCCGAATTGAGCGAAGAGACGGCCAATGGCCCGATTCCACGCATTTCCGGGACCGGCCAGACTCCCTTTGCCACCTATCACCACCCATTCGAGGCCGCGAGCGCCGGCACCGGTCCGCGCATTGCGCTGATCGTCACCGGCCTCGGCATCAACGAGCAGGGTTCGCTCGACGCCATTGCGCAGCTGCCCGACCTTGTGACGCTGGCCTTTGCCCCCTATGGCAAGGCGCTCGAAAAGACCGTCACTGTCGCCCGCGGCGGCGGCCACGAAGTCATGCTCGAAGTACCGCTTGAGCCTTTCGACTTCCCGCAGAACGATCCCGGCCCGCACACCCTTCTCACGGGCGAGCCGCCGCGTGAAAACCTCGAAAAGCTGTTCTGGCTGATGGCGCGCTTTGGCGGCTATTTTGGCATCATCAACAATATGGGTGCGCGCTTCACCGCTTCCGCCGGTGATTTCGGCCCGGTGATGGAAGAGCTTGGCGCGCGCGGCGTCGGCTATATCGACGATGGTTCTTCCAACCGCTCGGTTTCGGCCCAGCTCGCCAGCGCCAACAAGGTGCCCTATGCACGGGCCAGCATGTTGATCGACGCCAATCCGGCGCGCTCATCTATTCTCTCAGCGCTGGACAGCCTTGAAGCCGAAGCCATGGAACATGGCAGCGCAATTGGTATTGTCAGCGCATTGCCCATTTCCATCCAGGCCGTCTCGGAATGGTCGGCGGGCCTTGATGGCAAGGGTATTGCGCTGGTTCCGGCCAGCGCCCTGATGCAATAGCGTCTCAGAGACAGGCTAGCTTTGGCCCGCTGGGCGCCAACAGAACTGACCGAAACATCATGTCGTCTATTCCGAACCGAGAATCCCTCCCCTATCGCGACTGCGTCGGCATTGCCGTCTTCAACGCCCAGGGCAATGTATTCGTCGGCCGCCGCAAGGCCGATGATCCGGAAAAATCGACTGACTATGACGCCCCATGGCAGATGCCGCAGGGCGGGATCGATGCCGGCGAAGATCCGCTGCGCGCCGCGCTGCGCGAGCTCTATGAGGAAACCAGCATCTCGTCCGTCAGCCTTCTCGCCGAGGCCCCGGAATGGATTTATTACGACCTGCCCGACGAGCAATTGGGCAAGGCGCTGAGGGGCAAGTATCGTGGCCAGCGCCAGCGCTGGTTCGCCTTCGCCTTTACCGGCGCCGATAGTGACATCGACGTTTCAGCGCCCGGCGGCGGCAAATTCCACGCCGAATTCGACGCCTGGCGCTGGGAGCGCCTGTCGCGCACCCCATCGCTGATTGTGCCATTCAAGCGCGAAGCCTATGAAAAGGTCGTCGAGGCTTTCATCGACATCCCGCAGCGCTTTACCCACGCGTAGAAAATCATGAAGACCATCGGCCTTATCGGCGGCATGAGCTGGGAATCAACGGCGCACTACTATCGCATTCTCAACCAGGAGACGGCGGCGCGGCTGGGTGGCCTCCATTCGGCGCCGGTCCTCGTGGATTCGCTCGATTTTGCGCCCATTGCGGAGCTGCAATCAGAGGGAAAATGGGACGAGGCGGGTGCGCTGCTCAATCGCTCGGCACTGCGACTGAAAGCGGCCGGGGCCGAGGTGATCGGGCTTGCGACCAACACCATGCATCTCGTCGCCGAACAGATGATGGCCGGCGTCGATACGCCATTCGTGCACATTGCCGATCCGACGGCGGACGCCTTGCTCGCGGATGGCTATACGACAGTTGGCCTTCTGGGCACGCGCTTCACCATGGAAATGGGCTTTTATCGCGAACGGCTGGAACAGCGCGGCCTGACCGCGCTCATTCCCGAGGTGGACCGCACCAATCTCAACGGCATCATTTATGACGAGCTCTGCCGCGGCATCGTTCGCGAGGAATCGCGAAAAATCTATGTCGACGCCATCAGCCGCCTCGCCGCGCGGGGCGCCGAGGCGGTCATTCTGGGTTGTACCGAGATCGGCATGCTGATCGACGATTCCGTCAGCCCTCTGCCGGTCTTCGATACGACGGACCTGCACGCCCGCGCACTGGTGGGCGCGGCGCTGGCCTAAGTCACGCTGCGCGCTGCTTGCGCGACAGCGCAGCCGTCTCCAATTGAAAAATATCGACGATGCGGTCGAGGGCCTGGGTCTGGGCCTCGGTCTGTTCGATGGCGGCATGGGTTTCCTGCACCAGGGCCGCGTTGTGCTGGGTAACCTCATCGAGCGTGTGAATGGATGTGGTGACCTCGCCGATGGCGGCGGCCTGCTCGCGGCTGGCCTTGGCGATGGCGCCGACAAGTGCAGTATTCTGCTGCATGACGTCGAGCATCTGCATCAGCTTGTTGCCGGCCGCCGCCACCAGTTCCTCGCCGCTCCGAACCTCGCTGCCGCTCTTTTCGACCAATTGCTTGACC
Source organism: Devosia sp. LjRoot3 (assembly GCF_964252865.1). NCBI lineage: Bacteria > Pseudomonadati > Pseudomonadota > Alphaproteobacteria > Hyphomicrobiales > Devosiaceae > Devosia > Devosia sp. LjRoot3. The sequence goes on along the minus strand of NZ_CAXUPK020000004.1, from coordinate 353,169 downwards.
TCGGACGAAGCCTGGGCGGTCGATTGGGCGAGGCGCCGCACTTCGACGGCTACGACGGCAAACCCTTTGCCCGCTTCGCCAGCCCGCGCCGCTTCCACCGAAGCATTGAGCGCGAGAAGATTGGTCTGGAAGGCGATGTCGTCGATCAGCCCGATGATATTGGCAATCTGGCCGGAAGAGTGGGTGATGCGCTGCATGGCTTCCGTCGCTTCGCTCATCACGGCGCCGCTCTGCTGGGCCACGCTGGCGACCGAGGCGGTCTTGTGAGCAGCCTCCTCGGCGCGGCCGGCATTCTCGACCACCGTACCGGCCAGCGCTTCCATGGCCGCCGAAGTCTGCTCGATGGTAGCGGCCTGGCGGGTCGTGCGGTCGGAAAGGTCGTTGGCGCCGCTCAGCAATTCGCCACCGGCCACGCGCAGCGATCTGGCTGTTGTCTGCAACTGGTGCATGACATCGGCAAAGCGCTCCACGGTCGCGTTGAGCGCCAGGCGCAGGTCTTCGAACTCGACCGGGAAAGGCGTCGCAATGCCACCGGTCAGATCGCCATCGGCAAGACGCTTCAGCCCAGCCCCGAGCGCCGCCACCGACTGCTTTCGCGCGGTTACGTCGGTTGCGAACTGCACGATCTTGTAGGCCCGACCGGTTTCGTCGCAGATCGGGGTAAAAGTGCTCTGGATCCAGACCTCGCGTCCATCGCGGCTACGACGGCGATATTCGCCGCTCTTGAATTCTCCGCCTGCCAGATCGAGCCAGAACTGCCTGTAGCTTTGGCTCCTGGGATCGGTATCGAAGAGAAAGAGCGCATTGGGCTGGCCGGCAATATCCTCAAGGCGGTAGCCGAGCAGACTGAGAAAGTTGGCATTGGCACCGGCCACCGTGCCGTCGAGATTGAATTCCACCACGATCTGCGAGCGCGAGATGGCCTGCAATTGCCCGGTATGGTCGGCCGCCTCGGCGAGGTGCTGACGGGCCTGCGCGTCCAGCACGGCTTTCTCAGCTGCATTGGCGCGAAAGACCTCGACCGTTCGCGCCATCAGGCCCAGTTCATTGCCATTCCTGAGATAGGGAATGGCATGAGCGAGATCGCCCTCGGCAATCGCCGCCATGGCTTCGGAGAGACGCGGAATGGGCCGGGTAATGGCGCGGGAAACCAGAAACGCGGCAAGACCGAGGACCAGCACGGCCAGCGCCACAATGCCCGCCAGCACGAGCATGGAGCGATTGAGCACCGCCTCGATAGGCGCACGGGCCACGGCAACCATCAGCGCGCCGATGACCGTGCCGTCCTCCCTGGCGATCGGCTGATAGCGAAGAAAGTAACCCGCGCCCGCGATCTCGCCGCTTTCGGTCACGGCCCTATTGGCGAGGAGCGCGGCATGGAGCGCGGTTCCTGCGGCGATGGGCTGATCGAGCAGACGCTCGCCCGTATCGTCAATGAGGCTGGTCGTGCCAACGACAAGGTCGGGAGACTGCTCGGGGTCAAACACATAGATGGCGACATCCTGCCCGGCGACGCCGGCAATGGCATCGATCATGTCATTGGTGCGGAAGCGCGGCATGCTGCGGCCGGTCAGCGTCTCGACATTGCCCGAGCCGTCCACGACCACTTCGAGATTGGGCAGATTGACCTGAAAGATTTGCGCGGCAATGCGGGTCGAGGAGCGGATGGCGTCCTCGGCATCGCTGCTGACTGTGCTCGAAAGCGTGACAAAGAGTGCGCCCAGAATGGTGACGCCGGCGAGCAGAATGCCGATGATCGACATGGCCGCAATAACCACGGTCAGTCGCAGATGGCTGAGGATGGAAAACATGCAGGTCCCCGCAAGACATCGGCGTCCCAACGCCGTTGCGGAAAAGACTGCGATAGAAACGTTAACTGAAGCTTGCCTAAGGCGCATAATCACGCAGTGCCAATGGCTTGCTCAAATTCTAGGCAAGGCTCGCAGAAGAGGGAAACAAAAAGGGCCGCCCCTGCGGGCGGCCCTTCAAAAACTGTATCCAGTCGGCGTCCCTTAGTGGACGTGACCTTCATTGAGCTGCTGGGCTTCGAGCGCCAGGTTCAGCAGGGCGCTCACGAACTGCTGGGCATAGGACTTGTCCTCGGGCGTTTCGGCCCGGGCGAGTTCTTCCTCGGCAGCCTTGATCTGCGCCTGCAGGTCCGAATGGTCGAATTCGGAGAAGGGCACGGATTCTTCGGCCAAAATCGTCAGGCCGGCGGGCGAGACGTCGGCAAAGCCGCCGCGGACGAAGAAAACTTCCGATGCATTGTCACCGGTCACGGTGATGAAACCGGGACGCAGCGTGGTCATGAAGGGCGCGTGGTCGGCCATGACGGTGAAATAGCCCTCGGTACCCGGCACGCTGACCGACTGCACGGTCTGCGAAACCAGCAGACGTTCGGGCGACACGATCTCGATCTTGAGGCCTTCAGCCATTTTTTTGGTCCCTTAAGCGGAGAAAACCCGAAACATCGGGCTTATGCGCTGGGCCCGCCGCAAGCGGCGAGCCCAAGTTGCAAAAATTAAGCAGCCTGAGCGGCGAGCTTCTGGGCCTTCTTGACGGCATCTTCGATGGTGCCGACCATGTAGAAGGCAGCTTCGGGCAGGTGGTCGTAGTCACCCTTCACGAGGCCAGCAAAGCCCTTGATGGTGTCCTCGAGCTGCACGAACACGCCCGGCGAACCGGTGAAGACTTCAGCCACGTCGAAGGGCTGGGACATGAAGCGCTCGATCTTGCGGGCGCGGGCCACGGTCAGCTTGTCTTCTTCGGAGAGTTCGTCCATGCCGAGGATGGCGATGATGTCCTGCAGAGCCTTGTACTTCTGCAGGATCGCCTGAACCTGGCGGGCGGTCTCGTAGTGCTCGACGCCGACAACGTTGGCATCGAGAATACGCGAGTTCGAAGCCAGCGGGTCAACGGCCGGGTAGATACCCTTTTCCGAGATGGCGCGGTTGAGAACGGTCGTCGCGTCAAGGTGAGCGAAGGTCGTTGCCGGTGCAGGGTCGGTCAAGTCGTCGGCGGGCACGTAAACGGCCTGCACCGAGGTGATCGAACCCTTGTTCGTGGTGGTGATGCGTTCCTGCATCGCGCCCATGTCGGTCGACAGCGTCGGCTGGTAACCCACGGCGGACGGGATACGACCCAAGAGAGCCGACATTTCGGCGCCGGCCTGGGTGAAGCGGAAGATGTTGTCCACGAAGAACAGCACGTCCTGGCCCTGGTCGCGGAAGTTTTCTGCAACGGTCAGACCGGTCAGAGCAACGCGGGCACGGGCGCCGGGGGGCTCGTTCATCTGGCCGAACACGAGGGCGCACTTGGAACCAGCGGCCGAGCCACCGTTCTCATGCGGATCCTTGTTCACGCCCGATTCGATCATTTCGTGATAGAGGTCGTTGCCTTCGCGGGTACGTTCACCAACGCCAGCGAACACCGAGTAACCACCGTGCGCCTTGGCGACGTTGTTGATCAGTTCCTGGATGAGAACGGTCTTGCCCACGCCGGCGCCGCCGAAGAGGCCGATCTTGCCGCCACGCGCATAGGGAGCGATGAGGTCGACGACCTTGATGCCGGTGACGAGCACCTGGGCTTCCGGGGACTGTTCGGCGAAGGACGGCGCTTCCTGGTGGATTTCGCGCTTGTCGGTCGTGGTGATCGGGCCGGCCTGGTCGATCGGCTCGCCGGTCACGTTCATGATGCGGCCGAGAGTGGCATCGCCCACGGGAACGGTGATAGCCGAACCGGTGTCGGTCACTTCAGTGCCGCGAACCAGACCTTCGGTCGTGTCCATGGCAATGGTGCGCACGGCGTTTTCGCCGAGGTGCTGGGCAACTTCCAGCACAAGGCGCTGGCCGTTGTTGGTGGTTTCAAGTGCGTTCAGGATGGCGGGCAGGTGATCGTCGAACACCACGTCAACGACGGCGCCAATGACCTGCGAAACGCGACCGGCCTTTTTTTCTGCCATTTGTTCGTCCTCGCTGATGGGTTAGAGCGCTTCCGCGCCAGAAATGATTTCGATGAGTTCTTTGGTGATCTGGGCCTGACGCTGGCGGTTGTAGCTCAGCTGCAGCTTGTTGATCATTTCGCCGGCATTGCGGGTCGCATTGTCCATGGCGGACATCTGCGCACCGTAGAAGGAAGCGCCGTTTTCGAGCATGGCCCGGAAGATCTGCACGCTGATATTGCGCGGCAGCAGGTCTTCCACGATCGCTTCTTCGCTCGGCTCGTATTCGTAGACGACGGCAGCGGACGCATCGCCCTGGCCTTCGGTCTTTTCGATCTTTGCCGGGATGATCTGCACGGCCTGCGGCACCTGGCTGATCACCGAGTTGAACTTGGCGAAGAACAGGGTGGCAATGTCGAATTCGCCAGCAGCGAACAGGGCCTGCACCTTCTGGGAGACTTCAGAGGCCTGCGCAAAGCCGATATTCTTGACTTCGCGATAGCTGATGGTCTCGATGATCTTGTCGGCAAACTGGCGCTTGAGGATATCGTGACCCTTGCGGCCAACCGTCAGGAACTTGACGGTCTTGCCTTCGCCCAGAAGTTTCAGGGCATGGTCACGTGCCAGACGGGCGATCGACGAATTGAAGCCGCCCGCCAAGCCACGCTCGCCGGTCGCCACAATCAGAAGATGCACCTGGTCCTTGCCATTGCCGCCCAGCAGGACGGGGGCATCGGCCTGGCCGTCATAGACGGCAGCCAGGCTCGAGAGCACCTGCTCCATGCGCTCGGCATAGGGGCGGGCCGCCACGGCAGCTTCCTGGGCGCGACGGAGCTTTGCCGCCGCGACCATCTGCATGGCCTTGGTGATCTTCTGGGTCGACTTGACCGAGTCGATCCGATTCTTAAGGTCCTTTAGCGACGGCATTGCCTGTCGTCTCCTTCAGAGCTCAGGCCGCGTAGGTCTTCTTGATATCGTCAAGAGCCGACTTCAGCTTGGCACGGGTGTCGTCGCTGAGCTGCTTTTCGACCGCGATGGTCTTCAACAGGTCGGCATGCTTGGAGCGCAGGTTCGACAGAACATGCTTTTCGAAGTCCTGGACCTTGTTGACCGCAACGCTGTCGAGATAGCCCTGGCCACCAGCAAAGATCACGGCAACCTGTTCTTCGGTCTTGAGCGGAGAGAACTGGGGCTGCTTGAGGAGTTCCGTGAGACGCGCACCACGGTTGAGGAGGCGCTGCGTTGCAGCGTCGAGGTCCGACCCGAACTGGGCGAAGGCGGCCATTTCGCGGTACTGCGAAAGTTCGCCCTTGAGCGAGCCTGCAACCTGCTTCATCGCCTTGACCTGAGCCGAGCCACCAACGCGCGAAACCGAGAGACCCACGTTCACGGCAGGACGGATGCCCTGGAAGAACAGGTTGGTTTCAAGGAAGATCTGGCCGTCGGTGATCGAGATCACGTTGGTCGGAATATAGGCCGACACGTCGTTTGCCTGGGTTTCGATGACAGGCAGAGCGGTCAGCGAACCAAGACCGTGGTCTTCGTTCATCTTGGCAGCGCGTTCGAGCAGACGGCTGTGGAGGTAGAAAACGTCGCCCGGGTAAGCTTCGCGGCCCGGCGGACGGCGCAGCAGCAGCGACATCTGACGGTAGGCAACGGCCTGCTTGGTCAAATCGTCATAGGCGATAACGGCGTGCTTGCCGTTGTCACGGAACCACTCGCCGATGGCGCAGCCGGTGAACGGCGCGATGTACTGGAGCGGAGCCGGATCGGATGCGGTAGCCGCGATCACGATCGAGTACTGCAGGGCGCCGGATTCTTCGAGCTGACGCACGAACTGGGCAACGGTCGAACGCTTCTGGCCAACGGCGACATAGATGCAGAACAGCTTGTCGGTGTCCGAAGCGTCGGCATCGTGAGCCGGCTTCTGGTTGAGGAAGGTGTCGAGAATGATGGCGGTCTTGCCGGTCTGGCGGTCGCCAATGACGAGCTCGCGCTGGCCACGGCCGATCGGGATCAGAGCGTCGATGGCCTTGAGGCCGGTCGACATCGGCTCGTGCACCGACTTGCGCGGCAGAATGCCGGGAGCCTTGACGTCGACGCGGCGACGTTCGGTGTGCACGATCGGGCCCTTGCCGTCGATCGGGTTGCCGAGGCCGTCGACCACGCGGCCGAGGAGGCCGGGACCAACCGGGGTATCCACGATGGCGCCGGTACGCTTGACGACGTCGCCTTCCTTGATCGAGCGGTCATTGCCGAAGATCACGACGCCGACATTGTCGGTTTCGAGGTTCAGCGCCATGCCCTTGATGCCACCCGGGAACTCGACGAGCTCACCGGCCTGCACCTTGTCGAGGCCGTAGACGCGGGCAATACCGTCACCGACGGAGAGCACCTGACCGACTTCCGAAACCTGGGCTTCCTGGCCGAAATTCTTGATCTGGTCCTTGAGGATCGCAGAAATTTCCGCGGCTTTGATGTCCATTATCCGACCTCTTTCATGGCGATCTTCATCGCAGCGAGTTTTGTCTTGATTGAAGAATCGATCATCTGGCTGCCGACCTTCACCTGAAGGCCGCCGATCAGCGAGGGATCGACAAACTGATTGAGCGTGACGGTTTTACCGAGCTTGGTCTTGAGCGTCTCGCTCAGGGCCGCAGCCTGGTCCGCCGTCAGTGGGGTCGCCGAAGTGACTTCGGCAGTGGTTTCGCCACGGGCCGCAGCGGCCAGCTCGCGGAAACCGACAATGATATTGTCGAGCGCGAAGAGGCGACCATTCCGCGCCACAAGGCGCAGGAAGTTGGCAACCAGCGGGTTGACCTTTGCCTTGCCGAGGATCGCGTCGAGCGCAGCAGCCTTCACGTCACCCGAAATGACCGGGGAGTGCAGGTAGCGCGAGAAATCGTCGCTTTCGCCGATGAGGCGGGAAATATCGGAAAGGCCGGTTTCGACCGAGGCCAGCTGATTCTCGCTCTGAGCGAGGTCAAACAGCGCCGACGCATATGGCCGCGCGATCTGGGTAAGCACTGAATTCTGCGCTGCCAATGTCGCTTCACCCTCTCTGTTGCCGTTCCCTGAACATGGATCAGGACGGCTTATTCAACGCTTTGGACGTGTCCGGAAATGAGGCCCAAGTCGGACTACCCCTAGCCGGACCCCTTCAAGTCGGGCTCGCTCTAACACAAGCCAAGCGGGCCTTGCAAGGCTGGGTGGCACGATTCAATTGCGGCGAAAATGTCGCAGGCTTGTGATGGGGACAAGCAAGCTTTTTCCCGCGACGGGCTACATGAAGCTCATGGGGTCAATATCGACCTGAATCTTGAGATCGCCCTTGGGCTTTTCGGCGCTCGACAGCCAGAAGCGGACATAGCCCGAGAGATCAAAATCCTTCCCCGACTGCGCGAGGAGCCGCACCCGATGACGGCCCCGGATCATGGCAACAGGCGCATCGGCAGGACCGAACAGCCTGACGCCATCCGCCATGGGCGCCGCCGAGAGCAGCAGGCGAGCAAAGTTGGTGGCGTTGTCGTGCTCATTGGCCGAGACGATCAGCGCCGCAAGGCGTCCGAAGGGCGGCATGCCGCCGGCTTCGCGCGCCAGGATTTCCTGCGCGTAAAATGCCTCGCGATCACCCGAGACCATGGCTTTCATCACCGGATGATCGGGATGATAGGTCTGCAAAAATGCCTTGCCGTGGCGGGAGGCGCGACCGGCGCGGCCGGCGACCTGGGTCAGGATCTGGAAGGTTTTTTCCGCCGCACGTGGATCGCCATGTGCGAGCCCGAGATCGGCATCGAGCACGCCGACGACCGAAAGCTTTTCGAAATGGTGGCCCTTTGAGACCAGTTGCGTGCCGATGATGAGGTCGTATTCACCCCGCTCGACCTCGGCAAAGCGTTCGCGCAGCTGGGCGTGGCTGCCCATATCGGTGGAGAGCAGGACACGACGGGCATTGGGGAAACGGGCGGCCGCTTCTTCGGCGACGCGTTCGATGCCGGGACCGACGGGAACGAGACTATCGACCTGCCCGCATTCGTTGCAGTGTTTTGGCGTCCGCACCTCATGGCCGCAATGGTGGCACATGAGGACGCCACGGAACCGATGCTCGACCATCCAGGACGAACAGTCGGGGCATTTGTATTGATGGCCGCAGGCATTGCAGAGGGTTAGCGGGGCATAACCGCGGCGATTGAGGAACAGCAGTGCCTGTTCGCCACGATCGAGTGCCGCAAAAACCTCGCGGGCGAGCGACGGCGCAATCCACGAGCCTTTTTCTGGTCCGTCGATCCGCATGTCGATGGCGGTAATGTCGGGCATGGCCGCTTCGGCAAAACGGCTTTCGAGCCGCACATGCGCATAGCGCCCCTGATTGGCATTGTTTCGCGATTCGACGGAGGGGGTCGCCGAGGAGAGGACGACGCGCGCCTGCGAAAACTGGGCGCGAACCACCGCCATGTCGCGGGCGTGATAGGTAAACCCTTCAGACTGTTTGTAGGCGCCGTCATGCTCTTCATCGAGCACCAGCAGGCCCAGCTCGCGGAACGGCAGGAACAGCGCCGAGCGCGCGCCGACCACGGCGCGCACGGTCCCCTCCAGCACGCCACGCCAGACCTTTGAGCGCTGCACTGGCGTCATATCCGAATGCCATTCGGCCGGGCGGGTGCCGAAGCGGCGAGTGAAACGGTCAATAAAAGTGTTGGTGAGCGCGATTTCTGGAAGGAGGATAAGCGCCTGCCTTCCGGCGCGCAGTGTGTCGGCCACCGCCTCGAAGAAAACCTCGGTCTTGCCACCGCCGGTGACGCCATCGAGAAGAGCGACGCCGAACCGGTGTGGATCGAGCGCCAAAATATTGTCGAGCGCGGCCTGCTGCTCGGGATTGAGTTTTGACGGCGCCGCCGCGGGATCGGGCGGCAGGACTACGGGCGGGGCCGGCATTTCGAGTTTTTCCAACGCCCCTGCCCGCTCGAGGCCATCGATGACAGAGGTCGAAACGCCTGATGCGCCAACCAGAGCCGCCTTGGGCCAGGCCATGTCATCCATCAGGGCGTCGAGCACGCGGAGACGGGCCGGCGTCAGCTTTTCGGGTTCAATACCCGTGCGGCGATAGGCAATGACCGGCTTTGGTGCATCGAGCGCTTCGGGCGAACGCAGCACGCCGCGCAGGACCTGTCCGGGCGCCGTGATCGTATACTTGGCCACCCATTCAACGAGCTTGAGCAGCTCTTCGGACAGCGGCGGCACATCAAAAACCTGAGCAATGTCGCGCAGGCGATTATGCGCAAAATTGTCCTTGGGCGCACCCCAGACGACGCCGAGGATGAGACGAGGCCCGAGCGGCACGGCGACGATGGAGCCGCGCTCGACCACCATATGTTCGGGCACGCGATAGCTATAGGGGCCGTCGACAGCCACCCCCACCATTACCGCAACAATGTCCATCCGCGTCTGCATCTCTAGCGTTCGGTTCGCATCGACCCATGGGAATTGCAAGCGATTCGGTCCGCCTTGTCATGCTGACAGACCCTGTCACAGCGTTCACTTAATGTTCTTGGGAGGAAAAGAACAGGAGGACGTCATGATTGGAAGTGAAAATCGGCGTGAGGCCGGCGATCTCGTTGCCATTGCCCGCAATGCCAGCCTTTATGACTGGCTGATCAATATGGCCCGGCCGCGCCGCCTGCCGGTGCCGTCGCGGCTGCGAAGTGACCTGGGCCTGCCGCCACCGCCCGACGAGCCGCGCTGGCCGCACTAGACCGTGCGGCTAGAGATCGGTAACCCGCCGGGTATAGACTCGCACCCATGACCGACAGCGCCTTTGCCACCGATGCCTTTGTCCAATCCCAGATTTCGCACTGGATGCGCGAGCTGGGATCGGTCAAACGCCTGGCGGAAAACACGCTCAAAGCCTATGGCCGCGATCTCGGCCAGTTCATGAGCTTTCTCGCCGGCCATATGGGCGGGCCGATAACGCTGCAATCGCTGAAAGACCTGCGCGCCGCCGATGTCAGGGCCTTCATGGCGCAGCGCCGCGCCGAAACTCTGGGCTCGCGCTCGCTGGCGCGGGTGCTTTCGGCGCTCAAAAGCTTTTTTGCCTTTTTGGAGCGCGAGGGCGTGCTGGCGACCGAAGCCTTTAACGCCATTCGCACACCCAAAATTCCACGCTCGCTGCCCAAGGCGCTGACAGTGGTAGAAGCCAAGCAAACCATTGCCGCGGTCGATGCAATGGAAGCCGAGCCATGGGTCGCAGCGCGCGACATGGCCGTGATTTCGCTTTGCTATGGCGCGGGTCTGCGTATTTCCGAAGCGCTGGCGCTGACCAAGGGTGACCTCGAAAGCGATGTGCTGCGGGTGACCGGCAAGGGCGGTAAGATCCGTATGGTGCCGCTGATTTCTCCGGTGCGGCAGTCGATTGAAGAGTACCTCAAACTCAGCCCCTTCAAGCTCTGGCCTGAGGACCCGCTCTTTCGCGGCGTGCGCGGCGGCGTTCTCTCCCCGCGATTGATCCAGAAGCGGATGGAGCAATTGCGCTCTGCCCTCGGCCTCCCGCCCTCGGCGACACCGCATGCGCTGCGCCACTCCTTTGCCACGCACCTCCTGGGAAAAGGCGGCGACCTGCGCGCCATCCAGGAATTGCTGGGCCATGCGAGCCTCTCGACGACACAAATCTATACCGCCGTCGACACCGAGCGGCTGATGGAAAGCTATGCCAAGGCCCATCCGCGCGGCTAAAGCGCTGCGCTGGACGGATTCATCGCACTCCGCCTTTTCAAGCGTACCCATGGGTACTATTGATACATCATGTCTTCACGCCCGCAGATTTCGCTTTCGCTGATTTCGCTTATCCGACCCATCAGGGCGCGGACCGAAGGCTGATATCCAGCATTTGGCAACCCGGCCCGCGTCTTGCGGTGTCCGGCAGGAGACCATGGGCGGGCCAGAAAAAGAGCAACCTCCATGAGTGCCCCCGAGACTGCCTCTCCATCGACAGCCGAAACCCAGCCAAGAATCGACCTGCTCGGTTATGGCCTCGCCTTTGCCGGCGCCGCGCTGTTTTCGACCAAGGGCGTTTTCATAAAACTCGCCTTTGCTCAGGGCGTGTCGGTGGAAGCAACCCTTGCCCTGCGCATGATGATGGCGCTGCCGATCTATCTCGTCATTCTGGCGATGCTCCTGCTGCGCAACACCAAGCTGCGCGGAATGATGACACCCGGAAAACTGCTCGGCGCCATGAGCGTGGGCGCGCTGGGCTATTATCTCTCGAGCTATCTCGATTTTGCGGGTCTCAATTTCGTCTCGGCGCAATATGAGCGGCTGGTGCTCTTCACCTATCCTTTCTTCGTGCTGCTGTTCGGGGTCTGGTTCTTTGGCGACCGGATGAACTGGAAGCTCGTGCCGGCCATGCTGGTGAGTTATTCGGGCCTGATGGTGATCTTTGCCTGGAATCTGAGCGTCGAGCCGGATGGGCTGGTGCTCGGCACGCTGCTCGTGCTCGGTTCGGCCCTGACCTTTGCCTTTTACCAGCACCTGGCCAAACGGCAGATGCTGGTGCTGGGCACCATGCTTTTCACCTGCGTCGGCATGTCGACCGCTGCCGTGCTCGCCATCGGCCAGAGTCTTGTCGTCGACGGACCAGCTACCTATGCCGGCTTTACTCCCAACATCTGGGGCATCGGCCTGATGCTGGGCATCTTTGGCACGGTGCTGCCCTCCTTCCTGCTCAATGGCGGCATTGCGCGCATCGGGGCACGGGCAACCTCGGCCACCGCGTCCTTCGGTCCCGTGGTCACCATTGTGCTGGCCGTAGCCGTGCTTGGTGAGGCTTTCACCTGGGTCCATGCCCTGGGCACGGGTCTGGTTCTGCTCGGCTCCTGGCTCTTTGCCCGCACGGATAGGCAAAGTCGCTCGCGCGCAGAATAAATCGACAGCATTTGCGCTTTGGACTGCCGCAAAGCCGCTGTAATCTCGCCGCAGAACGAGGGTGCAAAACCGGAGGGACAACCGATGCGCGCGATTAGTCACGTCATGGCGGGAAGCTTGCTTGGCCTCGCCTTGATGGCCGGCATGACCATGCCGAGCCTGGCCCAGAAACACTCTACCAATGCTGCGTCGACGATTGATTTCGGCGATGATTCCTCCGACTGGGCCAAGGACGGGGAGTGCGATGATCCCCGCTTTACCGGCGAGGGCGCTGCATCGGAACTGGTTGATAGCGACCTGATGAAGGATGCCACCGACTGTAAAGCCGCCTTCGAAGCCGGCACGGTCACCCTCAAGGATGGTGGCGCGGCCACGGCCGTTGCCACGACCGAGATCGACTTTGGCGATGATTCCTCGGAATGGGCCAAGGACGGCGAATGCGACGACCCGCGCTTTGAAGGCACCGGCACCGCCGACGAACTGGTCGATGCCGACCGCCTGAAGGACGCGACCGACTGCCAGGCCGCCTTTGAGGCCGGCACCGTCACCCTCAAGGATGGCGGCTCGACCACGGCCGTCGCCACGACCGAGATCGACTTTGGCGATGATTCCTCGGAGTGGGCCAAGGATGGCGAATGCGACGACCCGCGCTTTGTCGGTGAAGGCGCTGCGACCGAACTGGTCGATGCCGACCTGATGAAAGACGCAACGGACTGCAAGGCCGCCTTCGACGCCGGCACGGTCACCCTCAAGGATGGCGGCTCGACCGCGGTTGCGACCCTCGCCGATATCGATTTTGGCGATGATTCCTCGGAATGGGCCAAGGACGGCGAATGTGACGATCCGCGCTTTGAAGGTACTGGCACCGCTGATGAACTGGTCGATGCAGACCGCATGAAGGACGCTACCGACTGCCAGGCCGCATTCGAAGCCGGCACGGTCACCCTCAAGGACGGCGGTTCCTCCACCGTTGCCGCTATCGACTATGGCAATGACTCCTCCGAATGGGCCAATGACGGCGAATGCGACGACCCGCGCTTCACCGGCAAGGGCGTTGCCAGCACCACGCTCGCCGAAGACATCAAGAAGGACGCCACCGACTGCCGCGAGGCCGTGGAAGCGGGCCGCGCCACCTATAATGGCGAACAGCAGGCCGCTGCCTTCGATTTTGGTTCCGACTTCTCCAAATGGGCCAATGATGGCGAATGCGACGACCTGCGCTTTGAAGGCGCTGGCGTTGACAAGAAACTGCTCTCGGAAGACGTGATGGGCGACGCCACCGACTGCCGGACCCTGCTCGAGGAAGGCGCGATCGCGATCCGCCTCGTCTACACGCCGGAATACGCGGCCGGCGCGCCCTATGACGGCTCGGACATCGACTTTGGCGACAATTCTTCGTCTTACGCCAATGACGACGAATGCGACGATCCGCGCTTCGAAGGCCCGGGCACCGCAACGACGCTGCTCGACAGCGATCGCCTGGCCGACGCCGACGACTGCAAGGCGGCTTATGAAGCCGGCACGATCGTTCTTATTGAGAGCTGAGGTTTTTCAGTTCGGAAATTTGAGCGGCGGAGCGAAAGCTCCGCCGCTTTTTGTTTGGAGCGAGGTGCAGGCAGCTCCGCTCCTTTTGGTCGTCACCACCGGGCTTGTCCCGGTGGTCCATGCGGAGGCGAGATGGATTGCCGGGACAAGCCCGGCAATGACGACGGAGGGAGAAACGGTAGGGTGATGGACGCGCTCTTAGCCCCCCAAACAAAAAGGCCCGCAGCAGCGCCGCGGGCCCAAATTCCGAAAAAACCTTAAAATCACGCAGCCTTGCGCTCGACCATCATCTTCTTGATCTGGGCGATCGCCTTGGCGGGGTTGAGGCCCTTGGGGCAGACCTTTGCGCAATTCATGATGGTGTGGCAGCGATAGAGCTTGAAGGGGTCTTCAAGATTGTCGAGGCGCTCGGACGTGGTTTCGTCGCGGCTGTCGATCAGCCAGCGATAGGCCTGCAGCAAAGCTGCCGGGCCGAGATACTTTTCGCCATTCCACCAATAGGACGGGCACGAGGTCGAGCAGCAGGCGCAGAGGATGCACTCATAGAGGCCGTCGAGCTTGGCGCGGTTTTCAACTGACTGCGTCCATTCCTTTTGCGGCGTGGGCGAGGTGGTTTTGAGCCACGGCTCGATGGCGCGGTGCTGGGCGTAGAAATTGGTGAGGTCGGGCACGAGATCCTTCACCACCGGCATATGCGGCAGCGGGTAAATCTTCACCGGGCCCGAAGAGTCGTCCATGCCCTTGGTACAAGCCAGGGTGTTGAGCCCGTTGATGTTCATCGAGCACGAGCCGCAAATGCCTTCGCGGCAGGAGCGGCGCAGGGTCAGGGTCGGATCGACCTTGTTCTTGATATAGAGCAGCGCGTCGAGGATCATCGGGCCGCAATCGTTGAGATCAACGAAATAGGTATCGATGCGCGGGTTCTCGTTCTTGTCCGGATCGTAGCGGTAGATATGGAACTCGCGGAGGCGCGTGGCGCCTTCCGGTTTAGCCCAGGTCTTGCCCTTTTGCGGCCGGTCGGCCTTGCCCAAAGTCAGTTCGGCCATTTTCTCAACTCTTCCTTCCGAAACGCCGCTCAACCCGGCACTTCAATTTCGTCTCGCTGCCCTTTTGGGGCGGCAGTGGGGTCGCAATCAGTAGTTGGGCTTGCAGACCTGGTTCGATTTGGCGACGTAGGTATTGTAGGCGTCATATTCCCCGGCAGCGGGCGAGCCGCCCTTCATCGAGGCAATGACGACGCCCATGAACCGTTCGTCGATCAGCGTCATGGCCGCATCGGCCTTGCAACCGCAAAGGGTCGCGTCCTGGGCAATGCCCATGCAGACCGAATAAAACTCTTCCTTCTGCGCTGCAGTCGGCGCCGCGGCAAAGGCGGGCAGCGCGCCGGCAACGAGAAGCGGCAGGGCCAGGATCAGCTTGTGCATGGTCACTCCATGGAGCGTGGGAAAATTCATCGCGCATCCTTCCGGATCACGAGTTTGAGGCCAGACCAGATCTCGTCCACCGCGCAGACTTTTACGTCGACGAGTCCAAGCGGCAGGACGATCTCGCGAATGGTATCTTCGGTAATGTCCGTTTCGACCTTGCTGGCCTTTTTCGGCCAGCTCACCCAGATCATGCCGTCGCGAGCGATCAGCCCCATCAACGGCTGCGCCAGCTTTTCGAGCACGGCGCGGCTGGCGGTGAAGAGGTGGATGAAGTTGTAGCCCTGCTGCGCGTCGTCGAGCTGCTCAATAGTGATGCGCGAGGATTCGGCAAAGGCACGCGAGGTCGTGAGACCGGTCAGCGAGACAGGCAGGTCGATGAAGAGGGCGCGGAACCCATCCTTCAAACCCAGTTTTTGCGCCAATGGCGTGCCCGAATATCCTGCCAGACCACTCATGCTCAAACCCCGCCCCGGCTGAGTTTGACCGTGGTCGGCCCGAACATGGTGTTGACGGTGCCCAGATACGCCCCGGCATTGTCGGCAACCAGCTGGCCGCGCAACTGCCCCGAAGCATCGGTAAGGACGACGCCGTTGCCGGCCACCATCCAGCCGGCGAGGGCGGAAAATTCGTTTGAACAGAAACCGGTCTGATTGGCCTGTAGCGCTCCCGAGGTGCCGGCCAGCGGCGTGACGCTGAAGGACAGGGTGCAATTGCGCGAATAGCTGTCCGACAGCGTCCAGTTGCCAATCATGGCATTGGTCATGGCCGGCGAGGCGGGGGCCGTACCAACGGAAAAACTGCCGCCGGTGACAACGCGCTGGCCCGTCACCGGATCGATCTGGCTATTGGTGGTCGCCATGCCATTGCTGCCAAACGCGGTCTGCTGGGTCTGGCCGAAATTTCCGGGAGCCGGTGGCGCATTGGACGCCATGGAAAAGGAGCCGGTGGAACAGCCAGCCAGCGTCAGAAGCGCACCGAAAGCGAGAAGCGTGCGGATCATTTCGCCGCCCCGCCCACTGGTGGCGCATCAGGCGTGCGGCCGGGCGTCTCGCCCTTGGCAGTAGGCTTGGCCTTGCCTTCGGGCGCCTGATGCGGCGCCGAATGGCGAAACCCGTCATAACTGCGCTCTTCGCAGAGGTGGCACATGACTAGCGCGCTACTTTCTTTGCGGCAGGGGCGGCCTGAGGCGCGCCCTGGCGGTTGAGCAATGCATGGTTTTGATTCTGCGGGGCCGGTTCTGCCGGCTCCGCCTTGCCGTGGCGCAGAACAAAGGCATGAGCGAGCGCGTCGATATCGTCGTCGTCGTCAAACCCCTGGCACTGCTGGCACATGCTTTATGTCCTCAGTAAACGCGCGCCTTGGGCGCGATCTTCTTGAGGTCGATGCCGCCCTGGTCGTAGGGGGTCAGCGGATCGACGATCACCGGACGATAGGAGAGCTCCACCTTGCCGGTCTCGATATCGACGAGGGCCAGCGTGTGCTTGCGCCATTCGACGTCGTCACGGCTGGGGAAATCCTCATGGGCATGGGCGCCGCGGCTTTCGTGGCGGGCTTCGGCCGAAACCACCGTCGCCATGGCGCAGGCCATGAGGTTTTCGAGTTCGAGCGTTTCGACGAGATCCGAATTCCAGATCAGCGAGCGATCCGTGACCTTCACATCGCCCAGACGCGAATAGATCTCGGTCATGGCAGTGACGCCATTTTTGAGCGAGGCATCGGTGCGGAACACGGCGGCATCGGCCTGCATGGTGCGCTGCATCTCGTCGCGCAGTTTTGCCGTCGGCTGGCTGCCATTGGCGTTGCGCAGGCGATCGAAGCGGGCAAGGATTTTCGCGTCCGAAGCGGCATTAATGCCGGGGATCGGCGCGGCCTTGTCCATGACCTGGCCGGCGCGGATAGCGGCGGCGCGGCCAAAGACCACGAGGTCGGTGAGCGAGTTCGAGCCCAGGCGATTGGCGCCGTGCACCGAGGCACAGGCCGCTTCGCCCACGGCCATCAGGCCCGGCACGATGCGGTTGGGGTCTTCCGGCGTCGGGTTGAGGACTTCACCGTGATAGTTCGCGGGAATACCGCCCATATTGTAGTGCACGGTCGGCAGCACCGGGATCGGCTCGCGGGTGAGATCGACACCGGCGAAAATCTTGGCCGATTCGGTGATCCCGGGCAGGCGCTCGTGCAGCACCTTTGGATCCAAGTGATCGAGGTGCAGGTAGATATGGTCCTTGTTGGGACCAACACCACGGCCTTCGCGGATTTCGAGCGTCATGCAGCGCGAAACGACGTCGCGCGAGGCAAGATCCTTGGCGTTGGGCGCATAGCGCTCCATGAAACGCTCGCCCTCGGAATTGGTGAGATAGCCACCCTCGCCACGCGCGCCCTCGGTGATGAGAACGCCGGCGCCATAAATGCCGGTGGGGTGGAACTGCACGAATTCCATATCCTGCAGCGGCAGGCCGGCACGGGCGACCATGCCATTGCCGTCGCCGGTGCAGGTATGGGCCGACGTCGCCGAGAAATAGGAGCGGCCATAACCGCCCGTCGCCAGCACCACCATTTTCGCGCGGAAGCGGTGCAGCGTGCCATCGTCGAGCTTCCAGGCGATGACGCCCTGGCACTCGCCGTTTTCGCCCATGATCAGGTCGAGGGCAAAATACTCGATGAAGAACTGCGCATCGTTCTTGATCGACTGGCCATAGAGCGTGTGGAGGATGGCGTGGCCGGTACGGTCGGCGGCGGCACAGGTGCGCTGCACCGGCGGGCCATCGCCGAATTCGGTCATGTGACCGCCAAACGGGCGCTGATAGATTTTGCCATCTTGAGTACGGCTGAAGGGGACGCCGTAGTGCTCGAGCTCGTAGATCGCAGCCGGCGCCTCGCGCGCCAGATATTCCATGGCGTCGTTGTCGCCCAGCCAGTCCGACCCTTTTACGGTGTCGTACATGTGCCACTGCCAGCTATCGGGGCCCATGTTCTGCAGCGAAGCTGCAATGCCGCCCTGCGCCGCCACGGTATGCGAGCGCGTGGGAAAAACCTTGGTGATGCAGGCGGTATTAAAACCCTGCTCGGCCATGCCCAGCGTCGCGCGCAAACCCGCGCCACCAGCGCCAACCACCACCACGTCGAATTCGTGGTCGATCAGTTCGTAATTGGCCATTTTGATCAACCCCAGAAGACGATTTTAAGCACGGCGCCAGCGCCGGCGAGGCCGACGATCAGGCAGAAGAGCGTGTTGAGCAGCATGGTCAGGCGATACATGGAGCCATGGAAGTAGTCTTCCAGCGTATCGCGCATGCCATTGCGCATGTGCACGGCGGCTATGGCAATCAGCAGCGCCAGCGGCACGCCGATCCAGAAATTGCCGATCACGGCAATCATGTCGGCGCGGTCTTGCCCGGCAAGGCGCACGACGATGAACAGCAGAAACCCAAGGAAGAGGACGTTGAGCAGGCCGGTGACGCGCTGGGTAATAAAGTGGCGCGTCGAGGCTTTCGCATCGCCGTAATGGGTCTTGGGATTGGCGATCACAGCGGGGGTGATGACGGTTTCGCGCATGTTCAAGCCATCCACACAAAGACGGTCCAGATAAGAAGGGTGATGACCACCGAGGCGGCGAGCGTGGCCCAGGCCATCAATTCGCGCTGGCCGGGCTCCATCATCGCGGCAAAATCCCAGACCCAATGGCGCAGGCCACCGAGCATGTGATGCACCAGGCTCCAGGTGAAGCCGAAAAGCACGAGCTGGCCGAACCAGCTGCCATAGACCAGATTGACGAGATTGAGCGCTTCCTGATCGGCAGCAGCGGCAACCAGCCAGATCGCCAAGAGGGCCATGCCGGCATAATTGGCAATGCCGGTAGCGCGATGGAAGATCGACATGGCCATGGTAATGGTCCAGCGATAGATCTGCAGGTGCGGCGATGTGGGGCGGGCTCTGACCGACATGGGACTTTCCGGGGCCTTGGGTGGACGCCGGGGGCAACGTCCAGTTTGGAATAGTTCGAGATTACTAGCGGCCAATTGTTACGAAATCAAAGACGTTTCCGGCACGCGTGCCGCATTGGTGGCGAATACCGCACTTTGTTCGTATATCGCACAGAATGTTCGCGGGACGCGCGGGGGATAGGGTAAGGAGATCGGAATCTTGGTGAGGACGCCCAGCCGTCGGCTAAGAGCGCCTGTGTTCGACTAGCCGCCGCTCGTCATCCTCGGGCTTGACCCGAGGACGCTTCACTTGGCGATGACACAGAAAGTGGGGAGCCCTCGGGTCAAGCCCGAGGGTGACGGCCGCTTTTTTGGCGATCGCTAGAGAGAGGGCCCAGACTAGCCGGGAGATAGCGAGGTTGTGGGAGGGTGGCGCTATGTTTCACCCATCGTCATTGCCGGGCTTGTCCCGGCAATCCATTTCGCCTCCGTACGGACCACTCGGATAAGCCGGGTGGTGACGACTGATTGGTTGAGGTTTGGCCCGCAGCAAAACCCTATGGCGCCATAGGACCCTCTAAAAATCGCTGGTAAGCCCCTTGATCTCCCAGTCGCCATAGCGACCGGGCTCCAAGCCACCGCGGCCGCCCTTTTCCTTGGGCGCCATGGCGCTGGCGGCGTCGATCTCGTTGCGGCGCGCCTCAGCCTCGGCAAGGGCGCGCTTGGCGGCGGGGGTGAGAATTTTGGGTTCGGCTTCTACCGGAAGTTCTTCCGGCGTTGTGCTATCGGTCATGGTCGGGTTCGCATTACAATATGGTCATGCGCTTGCAGGGAACGCTTCGCCACACAACATAATTGTTCGAAGATACCAACCCAAGGGGTTTTGATGTTCAACGCCTTCCGCACCTTTGTTCTCATCGCGGCCATGACCGCCTTGTTCATGGTGGTCGGCTATTTCATCGGCGGCACCGGCGGCATGATGATTGCCCTGCTTTTTGCAGCCGGCACCAATCTCTTTGCCTACTGGAACTCGGACAAGGTCGTGCTGCGCATGCAGAATGCCGTCCCGGTGGAACGCTCCCGCGTGCCCGAGCTCTATGACATGGTCGACACGCTCTCCAAGCGCGCCGGCATCCCGACGCCGGCCGTCTATGTCATCCAGTCCGACCAGCCCAACGCTTTTGCAACGGGCCGTAATCCGCAAAACGCCGCCGTGGCCGTCTCGACCGGCCTTCTGCGCCAACTCGAAACGCGCGAAGTCGCCGGCGTCGTCGCCCACGAACTGGCCCATATCCGCTCGCGCGACACGCTGACCATGACCATCACGGCAACGCTGGCCGGTGCCGTTTCGGCCCTTGCCCAGTTCGGCCTCTTCTTTGGTGGCGGCAATAACAGGGACAATCCGCTCGGCGGCATTGGCGCGCTGCTGATGGTTTTCCTCGCCCCCGTCGCGGCCATGATGGTGCAGATGGCGGTCAGCCGCACCCGCGAATATGAAGCCGACAAGGACGGCGCCGAAATCTCCGGCGACCCCCTGGCCCTCGCCTCGGCGCTCAACAAGATCGCGACCCTGGCCGGTCGCCAGGTCAATGTCGCGGCCGAGCGCAACCCGGCCATGGCCCATATGTACATCATCAACCCGCTCTCGGGCGCCCGGATGGACAATCTCTTTTCCACCCACCCCGATACCGGCAACCGTATCGCCGCCTTGCAGAGGCTTGCAGGCGAGATGCGCGTGGACGATAAGGGCCGCAGACCCGCGCCCCGTCCGCAGCCAGCTTCGAGTGGCCACGATACCGGCGGCGGCTGGCGGGTGCCGAGTGCAGGCCGTGGCGAAGACGATAGCGGCGTGCGCGGTCCATGGGGATAAGCATACGTGTCGAAAAAACCTGATCCGGCTGGCCTTGGCCTCCGTCTGATTGCCGCCCAGAGGCTCCGTGCCGTTCTGGGCGGTGAGCATTTTGTGCCCCTGTCGGCGGCCGAACTGCCCGATGGCCGCGATCGCTCGCTGGCCAACCGCCTGATCAACACCGCTCTGCGCCGTCAGGGCCAGATCAACCTGATGATTGCAGAACTGCTCGAAAAGGGCATGCCGGCAAAGTCTGGGACCTTTGAAGCCGTGCTGCGCCTGTCGCTGGCCCAGCTGGTTTTCCTGCCCGATATCGGCGCCCATAGCGCCCTGTTCCTCGCCGTCGAAGCGACCAAGCGCGATGCCAAGGCGCGCCACCTTTCGGGCCTGATGAACGCCGTGCTCCGCCGCGCCCAGGCCAATTCGGCCCGCTATGGTCTGCTCGAAGACGACCTGCTGCTCCCCGAAATCTTCCGCCGGAAGTGGGAAGCCGCCTATGGCGCCGACGCGGTTGCCCGCTTTGTCGATGGCCTCGTCGATGGCGCCCCGCTCGATCTCACCCTCAAGGACGAAGATCCAACGCTGGTCGAAGCCCTGGGAGGCGACAAGCTCATCGCCGATTCCATTCGCGTCGAAACACGCGACCGACCCGTCGACGCCCTGCCCTTTTTTGACGAAGGCCGCTGGTGGGTGCAGGACGTGTCCTCCGCCCTGCCCGCCCGCCTTCTCGCCGCCAAGACTGGTGGCGCTGTGCTCGACCTCTGCGCTGCCCCCGGCGGCAAGACGGCCCAGCTTTCAAAGGCCGGCTATGTCGTGACCGCGCTCGACAGCGACGGTACGCGCCTCGAACGCCTCAAGGCTAATATGGAACGGCTTGGCTACGAGCCCACTGTGATCGAAGCCGACGCAACGAGTTACATTGCAGCCGAACCATTTGACGGCATCTTGCTCGACGCCCCCTGCTCGGCCACCGGCACCTTCCGGCGCCACCCCGAAGTCCTGTGGCACCGTAGCGCCGCCGACATAGACGGGCGCGTAAAACTGCAGCAGGGCATTTTTGCCCGCGCGGTGAAAAATCTCGCGCCCGGCGGGAGCCTCGTCTACTGCGTCTGCTCGCTTGAGCCTGAAGAGGGCGAGGCTATCGTGGATTGGGCCCTAAAAGCCTTCCACAACCTCGAACTTCACCCCGTCGCCCCAGCCGAACTGCCGGGCCTCGAAGGCGCGGTCACGCCGGGCGGTCTTGTCCGCACCCTACCCTCCATGGCGCCCAATGGCGTCGAGGGCGGCATGGACGGTTTCTTTGTGGCGCGGTTCCAGCGCAAGCCCTAGCTTGTCGCCAGCGCACAGGCTAAGTCTGTGGACGCAGGAGTTTTCCAGCAAGAAATCTATCCCCGGCTGGGCAAATCACGGCAAATTCACTAGACGCTTCAACATCGAGCGGCCGATGCCGCGTCTTGGAAGGTTCAATCTCGGTGGATTTTGAGGGCAGCGACCGACCTGCCCGCGTAGGTTTTTCGCGCGGAGGCAGAAGTTGAGCGGGCGGTTCGGTGCGACCTCCCGGCGCTTCGGATTGCGCCTTGCCGATGCCATCGTGACCACGCGGCTTATCCGCTGGACCTGGCAGGGCCTCGCCGAGCAGGGTTATAAGGGCGAACTCCCCGAATTCCGCCCCACCGACCGAGACGCGGTCCGCGAAATGATGTCGGGGCGGTATCTCCTCGCCTCAAAACTCATCGAAACCGGCGGCACCTCGCCCTTTTCCATCGACGTCGATTTCCCCGACTGGTGGAACAATCTGCAGAGCTTTTCGTGGCTCCGCCATTTCCGCGATGTCCGCGATCCCGGTGAAAAGCTCTTTGCCCGCACGCTGGTGCTCGACTGGATAGGACGCGAAGGAAAGTTCGATCCGGAAAGCTGGTCGCTGCCGCTGACCGGCCAGCGCGTGCTCAACTGGCTGCGCCACCTGCCGCTGCTGCTCGATGGCGCCACGCCCGACCAGGCAAAAACCCTGCAGCGCAGCCTCGGTACGCAGGTGCAAAGTCTCCGCGTCCGCGGAAAGCTCGCGACCGATCCCGTCGACCGGCTCTTTGCCGCCATGGGCATTTTGGGCGCCGAACTCTGCGAACCGGAAGACTCGGCCGATGTCGAAGCGCGCCTCATACAGCTCGACGCAGCCCTTGCCGAACAGCTTGATGAAGAGGGGCTCCACAAGAGCCGCAATCCGCGCATCCAGCTCAACCTCTTGGTCGAACTTTCGAGCCTGCGCCAGGCCGCCAACCGCCACGGCAGCCCGACCTTCGCCTCGCTCTCCAATCGCATCGACCGCATGCATGAAGCGCTCGACGCCGTTACCCTGTCGAGCGGCGAGCTTGCCTATTTCAACGGCTGCGGACAGGTGCCGCATGACGTGCTGGTCGCCGTTCAGGCCAATGGCCCAACCCCGGCGCGGCGCTCCCGGATTCTCGGCGGCTACGGCATTTTGCGCAGTGGCCGCGCCGTCGTTATCGCCGATTCAGGCCTGCGCCCGGAACCCGGTTTCGATGCCGAAGCTCATGCCGGCGCCCTCGCCTTCGAATTTTCTCATGGCAGCGAGCTTATTCTCGGCTCCTGCGGCCCCGCGCCTTCGGACATGCCGGAAACGCGCGACCTCTTCCGCCAGGCCATCGCCCATTCCTCGCCCACCATCGAGGACGAAGACGCCTTCGTGCCCGCCAAGGGATTTCGTGCAAAACCGCCCGCCGTGCCCGATATGGAACTGGTGCCAGCCGAGCATATGATGGCCGTCTCTTCCATCGGCTATGCCACCCGTTTTGGCGCCGAGATCGAGCGCCGACTGACCCTCTTGGGTGATGGCACGACGCTTGTCGGGCAGGATCGGGTCATTGCCGAAGGCACGCCAGAAGGGCAGCTCTCCATCCGCTTCCACCTCGCCCCGGGCATTTCCGTTCATGCCCCGGTGGGAGAAGGCATGCGCCGGCTGACCCTGCCCAATGGCGAGGTCTGGAGCTTTCTCTGGGAAGGCGCGACCCTGCGCCAGGACGACAGCGTCCGCCAATCGGCCTATCTCGGTTTCAACCGCACTATCCAGCTCGTGCTCGAGGCCGATCTCGCCCCGGGCGTGGAAGTGGGCTGGATCCTGACGCGCGAACACGGTTGAGCTTGGACTCCGCGGCCCGTTCGTGCTAGCGGAGCCGCGAAATCTCCTCCAATGCGAGCAAAAACTCATGGGCAAGACGGTCACGGTCGGGCGGGCACTGCTTTCGGTATTCGACAAATCGGGAATGGCGGATTTTGCCCGCGGGCTTTCCGAAGCCGGCGTGGAACTGGTCTCGACCGGCGGCACCCACAAGCTCATCGCCGAAACCGGTCTACCGGTGCGCGAGATTTCCGATCTGACCGGTTTCCCCGAAATGATGGATGGCCGCGTCAAGACGCTGCATCCCAAGGTCCACGGCGGTCTGCTTGCGGTTCGTGACAATCCCGAGCACAAGGCGAGCATGGACGAACACGAGATCGGCCCCATCGACCTCGTCGCCGTCAACCTCTACCCGTTTGAAAAGACCGTCGCCTCGGGCGCGAGCTACGACGAAATCATCGAGAACATCGACATTGGCGGCCCCGCTATGGTGCGCTCGGCGGCCAAGAACCACGCCTATGTGACCGTGGTCGTCGACCCGGCGGATTATCCGGCAATTCTGGAAGCCATCCGCAATGGCGGCATTCCCTACGAACTGCGCCAAAAGCTCGCCGCCAAGGCCTATGCCCGCACCGCCGCCTATGACAGCGCGATTTCGAGCTGGTTCGCTCGGGAGATCGACTTTGCCGACGTGAACTATCGCAGCTTTGCCGGCACGCTGCGCGAAGTCATGCGCTATGGCGAAAACCCGCATCAGTGGGCCGCCTTCTACGGCACCGGTGAAAACCGTCCGGGCGTCGCCACAGCGAGCCAGGTGCAGGGCAAGACGCTCTCCTACAACAATATCAACGACACCGACGCGGCATTCGAACTGGTTTCCGAATTCGACCCCAAGGAAACTGCTGCGGTTGCCATCATCAAGCACGCCAATCCCTGCGGCGTTGCCACGGCTTCGAACCTGACCGAGGCCTATAAGAAGGCCCTGCGCACCGATCCGGTTTCCGCTTTTGGCGGCATTGTCGCTACCAATCGTGAGATCGACGCTGAAACCGCGACCGAAATCGTCAAGGTCTTCACCGAAGTGATCGTCGCGCCCTCCGCCACGCAGGAAGCGCAGGATATCATTGCTGCCAAAAAGAACCTCCGTCTTCTCCTCACCGGCGGCCTCGCTGACCCGAAGGCCGAGGGCCTGCAGGTCAAATCCGTGGCCGGAGGTCTGCTGGTCCAGAGCCGCGACAATCGCAATGTTGATGATTGCGAACTGAAGGTCGTCACCAAGCGCGCGCCGACCGAAGCGGAACTGGCTGACCTCAAGCTCGCCGCCAAGGTCGCCAAGCACGTCAAATCCAACGCCATCATCTATGTGAAGGATGGCGCCACCGCCGGCATCGGCGCTGGCCAGATGTCCCGTGTCGACTCCGCCCGCGTCGCGCATCGCAAGTCGATCGACGCTGCCGAGGCCGCAGGTATCGAGGGCGCGCTGACGGTCGGTTCGGTCGTCGCCTCCGACGCTTTCTTCCCCTTCGCCGATGGCCTTGAAGCCCTTGTCGCCGCCGGCGCCACGGCCGTCATCCAGCCCGGTGGCTCCATGCGTGACGACGAAGTCATCGCCGCCGCAGACGCTGCCGGCATCGCCATGGTTCTTACCGGCATGCGCCACTTCCGGCACTAGGCCAACACGGTGCCGTGAGGGCCTAAACGCCCTCACGGTAAGACCTTCTTGACGGGGTTCTGGCACTCTCTGCCCGCTCGGCATTTGGGCCGGCGCGAGGACCCTTCATGCGGCTGGCCGTTCCAACCGATCTTTCTGCCCTGCTCTCCACCGGCCTCCTGCGCTCGGTGGGCTCGCTCGGCATCAAGGTCGCGACCGCCGGCCTCACCTACATCACCTATGTCGTTCTCTCGCGCACCCAGACCGAGAGCGAATATGGCCACTTTGCCTTTGGCCTGGCGCTCGCAACCGTGCTCGCCATTTTGGCCGGCATGGGCCAGTCGACAGCCGTGCTGCGGCTCTGGCCGCAACTACGTGCCAAGGGCGAGAACAGCGACGCAGAAGCCGTTGTCGCAGCCGGTTCGGCGATCACCATTGGCGCTAGCCTGATCCTCGCTGGGCTACTCTGCGTCCTCGCCGTCGCCAGCATTCCCTTTCTGCCGCCGCGCGAAACCATCAATCATTTCATCGGCGCAGCCTTCCTCATTCTCCCCATGGCGCTGGCCGAGTACAATTCCTCGGTGCTGCGAGCGCAGGGATCGCTCTGGACCGCTCTGCTGCCCCGCGACATCGTCTGGCGCCTGGCTTTGCCGGCTGCCGTGATGGCGCTCTTTGCCGTGGGCATTGTGCTCAGCGGTCCCGATGCACTGACCCTATCCGCCGCCCTTCTTATCGGCGCGCTGGTCCTGCAGATGAGCGTGGCGCTCAAGCGCAACTATGTCGTCCTGCCGCGGATTGCGCCCGTGCGTACCCATTGGCAGCGCTGGGGTAGCCTCAGCAACTGGATGCTGCTCGGCGCGCTCATCGAAACCTTCACGCTCAATGCCGACGTCATCCTTGTCGGCCTCATGCTCGATCTCGAAAGCTCCGGCCTCTATTTCAACGCTTTTCGGACTGCCGGGCTGATGACGCTCTTCACCTTCGCGATCGAACTGGTGATCGCCCCCATGGTGGCCGAGCACTACCATTCCGGCGCCATGCGGAAAGCCCAGGCCATCACGGCGCTCTGCGCCTGGGCCGGTTTTGTCTTTTCGCTCGTGATCTTTGCGCTGTTTTTGTTCTTCGGCGAATTCATCCTCTCGCTCTTCGGCCCCGCCTATGCCGAAGGCACGCTGGTCCTCCTTCTCCTCGCCTTCGGCCTCTTGTTCGACGCCGTCACCGGCCCCTCGAAGATCGTGATGATGATGACAGGGCACGAACGCGCCTATGTCGCCATCTTCGGCGCCATCATGGGTGTCGGCTTTCTGGTGCAAATCGCCGTGATCCCGATCTGGGGCATTGTCGGCGTCGCCGCCGTCAATATGGGCGCCCGCATTCTAGCCCAGATCGCCATAGCCCTCTGGTGCCGCTACCGCATCGGCCTCGATACCAGTCTTCTGGGCGCCCTCGCCGTCGGCCGTTTACGCGACGCCTCGGCAAACTGATTTCGGCAAGAGCGTACCCAAGAGTACGGTTGTTCTTGACCCAAAAGCCCCTCTGGGCTTAGAACCAATCCAAACTTCCATTCCTGCCCCTCGGAACACGACGCATGACCAAGGCCCGCACGCTCTACGACAAGATCTGGGACGACCATCTGGTTCAGAACAATCCGGACGGCACGAGCCTTCTCTATATCGACCGCCACCTCGTCCACGAAGTGACGAGCCCGCAGGCTTTCGAAGGCCTGCGCATGAACGGTCGCAAGGTCCGTCATCCCGAGCGCACGCTGGCCGTGGTCGACCACAACGTGCCAACCACCGACCGTTCGCTGCCCAACCCGGACCCGGAAAGCGCGATCCAGATCGAGACGCTGGCCGAAAACACCCGCGATTTCGGCATCGAATATTACGACCCCTTCGACAAGCGTCAGGGCGTCGTCCACATCGTCGGCCCCGAACAGGGCTTTACCCTGCCGGGCATGACCATCGTTTGCGGTGACTCCCACACCTCCACCCACGGTGCCTTCGGCGCCCTGGCCCACGGCATCGGCACCTCCGAAGTGGAACACGTTCTGGCCACCCAGACGCTGATCCAGCAAAAAGCCAAGAACATGCTGGTGCGCGTGGACGGTCAGCTGCCGCCCGGCGTCACCGCCAAGGACATCATCCTCGCCATCATCGGCGAAATCGGCACGGCTGGCGGCAATGGCCACGTGATCGAATTTGCCGGCGAAGCCATCCGCTCGCTCTCGATGGAAGGCCGCATGACGGTCTGCAACATGACCATCGAAGGCGGCGCCCGCGCCGGCCTGATCGCGCCCGACGAAACGACCTTTGCCTATGTGAAGGACCGTCCACGCGCCCCCAAGGGCGAAGCGTTCGACATGGCCGTCGACTACTGGAAGACCCTCTATACCGACGAAGGCGCACACTACGACAAGGTCGTCATCCTCGACGCCGCAAAACTGCCGCCGATCGTTTCCTGGGGTTCTTCGCCGGAAGACGTCATTTCGGTTCAGGGCGTCGTGCCCAATCCCGATGAAATCGCCGACGAGACCAAGCGTGCCTCAAAATGGCGTGCGCTCGACTATATGGGCTTAAAACCCGGCACCAAGATCACCGACATCAAGCTCGACCGTGTCTTTGTCGGTTCGTGCACCAATGGCCGTATCGAAGACCTGCGTGCTGCCGCTGCTGTCATCGGTGGCCGCAAGGTCGCGAGCCACGTCTCGGCCATGATCGTTCCGGGCTCAGGCCTCGTGAAGGCGCAGGCCGAGGAAGAAGGTCTGGATGTGATCTTCAAGGATGCCGGCTTTGAATGGCGCGAGCCGGGTTGCTCCATGTGCCTCGCCATGAACCCGGACAAGCTCAAACCCGAAGAACGCTGCGCGTCGACCTCGAACCGCAACTTTGAAGGCCGCCAGGGCTTTAAGGGCCGCACGCACCTCGTTTCTCCCGCCATGGCTGCCGCTGCCGCGATTGCCGGCCACTTCGTCGATATTCGCGAGTGGAAGTAAAAGGCACCGACTGGTCGGGGCTTTATGCTCCGACCCTCGATGATTTCGAGGCTTTGGCGAGCCACGCGCTCGCCAACCTCCCCGAGCCCTTCAAGTCGCTCGCGGCCGACGTCACCTGTTCGGTAGCCGAATTTGCCGAAGACGACATTCTCGAACATTTCGAGATGGAAAGCCCGTTCGAACTGATGGGGCTTTTCACCGGCATCGGCCTAACCGAAGACGGCGCCGTGCCCCAGACCGGGCAGATGCCCAATACGGTCTTCCTCTATCGCCGCGCCATTCTCGATTATTGGGCCGAGAATGACGACAATACGCTCGGCGAAGTCGTCACCCATGTTCTCATTCACGAACTCGGCCACCATTTCGGATTTTCCGACGAGGACATGGAAGAGATTGAAGCCCGCGCCGACGCCGAAGACTGACCGCGTTCCCTACCCGTTTGAAAAGGCATAGATTACCTCCGGCGCATCCAGCGCTTTCGGGGGAGTTTTATGTCATTTCTTGCCGTCAATTGGCTGGCCGTCGTGCTGGCCACCGTCGCCAGCTTCGCCTTTGGCGCCGTCTGGTACATGAGCCTGTCCAAGCAATGGATGACCGCGCTTGGCAAGACCAGGGACCAGCTTGATCCCAGCTATACGCCGTTCATCTGGTCGGTCGCCGTCGAATTCGTCATGGCTTACTTCATTGCGCTCTTCACCCCGGCCCTGATGGGCACGGTGGATATCGGCGCGGGCGCCCTGACGGGCTTTCTCTGCTGGTTCGGCTTCGTGCTCACCGTGATGATCATGAACCACCGCTATGAAGGCATGAAATGGTCGCTGACCCTGATCGACAGCGCCCATGTGCTGGGCGTGCTGGTCATCCAGGGCGTGGTCATCGGCCTCTTTGGGCCGGTCGCAGCGGCTGTCGCTGCCTAAGCCTCACTGTGTCATTCCCGCGCAAGCGGGAATCCCTGTTTTGGGCCGCACAAATAAAGATCCCCGCTTTCGCGGGGATGACATCGTGCTTTTGGCTGTTCTTGAAGGACGAAAAAGTCAGCCTTCGGCCACGGCGGCCTGCGGTTCGCTGGGTGGCGCATATTTGCTGAGAAGCGGAAGCTGGCTCATCGAGAACAGCACCGTCAGCGGCATGACGCCCCAGACCTTGAAGGCGATCCAGATCTCGGTCGAGAAATTGCGCCAGAGCACTTCGTTGATCACGGCAAGAACGAAGAAGAAAATGCCCCAATTCAGCGTCAACCGCCACCAGCCCTCGGGCCGCAGCTTGTAGACTTCGCCAAAGACATATTTGAGCAGCGACTGGCCAAAGAGCAGGCCGCCGAGCAGCACCGAGCCAAACAGCACATTGGTGATGGTCGGCTTTATCTTGATAAAAGTGTCGTCCTGCAGCCAGAGCGTCAGCCCGCCAAAGACCAGCACCACGACGCCGGTGACCAGCGGCATGACGGCGACCTTTTTGAGGATCAGCCAGGAGAGCAGCAGCGAGATCACCATGGCGCCCATGAACCAGGCGGTCGCGACAAAAATGTCAGCGCGCGCATTGGCGATGAAAAACACCACCAGCGGCCCCAGCTCCAAGGCGAGTTTGGTGATCTGCGGGCGCAGCTCGTCCCAATTGACGTCTGCTTCGGCTTTGTCGGTCATTGAACGTTCCATGGCGTATCCTGCCAATGTGATGGCATGAGCCACCTGATGCAAGCCGAATAGCCAGCAAGAGTGGTTAGATTTTGACCGAAACCTCAGTCTTGCCCGGCAATTGCGCTGGCAAAATCCTTGGCTTCGAAAGGTTCGAGATCGTCGACACCCTCGCCGACGCCGATAAAATGCACCGGCAGGCCAAATTTCTTGGCGATGGCAACGAGAATGCCGCCGCGGGCGGTGCCATCGAGCTTGGTCATGACAAGGCCGGTTACGCCAGCGCGCTGGCCAAAGATTTCGACCTGTTTCAAGGCATTCTGGCCCGTCGTCGCATCGAGGGTGAGGAGCGTCGCATGCGGCGCTGAGGGCTCGACCTTCTTGATGACGCGAATGACCTTCTCGAGCTCGTTCATCAGCTCGTCGCGGTTTTGCAGGCGCCCGGCCGTATCGATGATGAGCACGTCGCGACCCTCGGCCTTGGCTTGCGTGACGGCATCGAAGGCGAGACCCGAAGCGTCGGAACCGGCGGGCTTGGTGATTACCGGTGCTCCAGTACGCTGGCCCCAGACCTGCAACTGCTCAATAGCCGCTGCGCGGAATGTATCGCCTGCGGCCAGCATCACGGATTTTCCTTCGGCTGCGAACTTTTGCGCCAGCTTGCCAATGGTCGTGGTCTTGCCCGAGCCATTGACCCCGATCATGAGAATGATGAACGGCTTTTGGGTCATGTCCACGGTCAGCGGACGCGCGACGGGGCCAAGCACCTTTTCGACTTCCGAAGCCAGAACGGCGCGCACGTCGCTATCGGAAATTTCGCGATCAAACCGGTCACGGCGCAGGGTTTCGGTGATGGACATGGCCGTCTCGAGCCCGAGATCGGCCTGAATAAGAACGTCTTCCAGCTCATCGAGCGTTGCCGCATCGAGCTTGCGCTTGGTGAAGACGGACGTGATCGAATTGGAGAGATTGTCCGACGAGCGTTTCAGGCCCGAGGTGAGCCGTGAAAACCAGCTCTGGCGTTGGGCCGGGGCCGGAACGACCGCGGGCGGCGTGACGAATTGCTCTTCTACTGCCTCGATATAGTCGGGCGTCGTTTCCGGCGGACCCGGAGGCGGAGGCGTATCAGGAGGCTCGGGTTGCTTGACCGGCTCGGGAATGGGCTCGGGCGTCGGAGCAACCGGCTCCGGCACAAGGGCCGGGGTTTCGGGCTGCGTCTCGGGCGGCGCTGGAGGCACGGGGGCCGGCTGATTGCCAAAGAGGCGCTGGAAAAAGCCGGGCTTCTTGTCGGTCATATCTTTTGGTCTTTCCCTCGCCGCCTTAGGCGGCAATACGCAGCTTTTCGCCCACGAGCCCATCAGGGCCGCGGCCGGTAATTTCCACCGCCACAAGCTCGCCCGGCTCCATACCTGCAACGCTGACAGGCACGAATTGTTCGGTGCGCCCAAGGCCGCCGCGTTCCATCAGGACGTTTTCGAGACGGCCGAGGCGGGTATCGCAAAGCGCCGCAAATTGCTTATCGCCTTCAGCGCGCAAGCACGCGGCGCGCTCACGGGCAATCGCCTTGCTCACCTGCGGCATGCGCGCAGCTGGGGTGCCCGGACGGGGCGAATAGGGGAAGGCGTGGATATAGGTGATCCCGGCCTCGCCGATGAAGCGCAGCGTGTTTTCGAACATCTCGTCGGTCTCAGTCGGAAAACCGGCAATAATGTCGGCCCCAAAGACCATGCTCGGACGGATGGCGCGCAGTTTTGCGACGACACCAAGCGCGTCGTCGCGCAGATGCCGGCGCTTCATACGCTTGAGGATCATGTCGTCGCCCGATTGCAGCGACAAATGCAGATGCGGCATCAGCCGCGGATCGGACACGGCCTCATAAAGCGCCGCGTCGGCCTCGATGGAGTCGATGGACGAAATGCGCAGCCGCGGCAGATCAGGCACATGCTTGAGGATCGCCTGGGTAAGAAGGCCCAGGGTCGGCGTGCCGGGCAGGTCGGGACCATAGGAGGTGATATCGACGCCGGTCAGAACCACTTCCTGATAGCCATTGGCCACCAGTTTCTTGATCTGTTCCACTACCAGCCCCATCGGCACCGAGCGCGAGGGGCCACGGCCGAACGGGATAATGCAAAAGGTGCAGCGATGGTCACAGCCATTCTGCACCTGCACGAAGGCGCGCGTATGGGCGTCCATGCCTTCGATGAGGTGGCCGGCGGTTTCCCGCACGCTCATGATGTCGTTGACCTGCACCTTGTCATTGAGCGGCACGCCGAAGGTCATGGGCCTGTAGCTCTCTGCCTTGAGCTTGTCGGCATTGCCGATCACGAGATCGACCTCTTCCATATCGCCAAAAGAACGGGCTTCTGTCTGGGCGGCACAGCCGGTGACGATGATGCGGCTTTGCGGGTTTTCCCGTCGCGCCTTGCGCACGGCCTTTCGCGCCTGGGTGACGGCTTCCTGTGTCACGGCACAGGTATTGATGATGATGGCGTCTTCAAGCCCGGC
Organism: Devosia sp. LjRoot3; assembly: GCF_964252865.1. Classification (NCBI taxonomy): domain Bacteria; kingdom Pseudomonadati; phylum Pseudomonadota; class Alphaproteobacteria; order Hyphomicrobiales; family Devosiaceae; genus Devosia; species Devosia sp. LjRoot3. The sequence goes on along the minus strand of NZ_CAXUPK020000004.1, from coordinate 320,650 downwards.
CTTTTCGGCTTGGGCTTTCATCACTTCGCCTTCATAGGCATTGAGACGGCAGCCGAATGTCAGGGTGCGAACCGCCATCAGGCCGCCTCGCTGCGCGTCCAGGCGCCGGTTGCGGGATCAAACTCGCCGCGCCATTCGAATTCGGCCGGACCAGTCAGGGTAACATGATCATCCGGCAGCCATTCCACGACGAGATCGCCACCCGGCAGGGTGACGGTCGCCTTGCGTTCGGTACGGCGCGTACGGGCGCCGTTGACGACTGCCGCGCAGGCCGCAGTGCCGCAAGCTTCGGTGATGCCCGCGCCACGCTCCCAGACACGCAAAATTATCTTGTCGTGTGCGGCGACCTGGGCGATGCCGATATTGGCGCGCTCGGGGAAAATCGGATGGTTTTCTAGCAGCGGACCGAAGCGGTCGAGAGCATAGGACCAGACATCGTCCTTGACCCAGAACGTCGCGTGCGGATTGCCGATCGACATGACGGAAGGCGAATGCAGCACCGGCGCATCGATAGGCCCGATCTGCAGTTCGATTTTTCGCGTGTCGGCAAACTCTTCGGCAAGCGGAATGTCGTACCAGGCGAACTTGGGCGTGCCCATGTCGACGGTGATGAGGCCATTTTCGGCCTCTTCGCCAAAAAGAATTCCTGCCACGGTTTCAAACGTGAACCGCTGGCGGCCCTGCTCGACGCTCAGCGTCTGCACCACGCAGCGCATGCCATTGCCACAGGCCTGGGCGCGCGAACCGTCGGAATTGATGATCTCGATATAGTTGGCCGTGCCGGGCGTGCGGGAATCATGGATGGCCATGATCTGGTCGAACTTGGTCTCGGCGCGAGCATTGATGGCGATGGCAGCTTCGGCCGTGACGCGATCCCGGCGGCCGCGCATGTCGGCCACGATGATCTGGTTGCCCAGCCCGTTCATCTTGAGAAAGGGTGCGTTGCTCAAAGCGTTTCGCCTGTATCTGTGTCGAACCCTATATGGCGGAACTGGCCGGCAATTGCCAGTGCAGGCGCTGCATGGGAGCGTTTGGCATGCTGACGGGTTCTGTCGTGGTCTGATTGGAAGGTTGGCGCATTGGCTGATCGAGTTTCATCCCGCATTGCGAATGCCGTCGCTGCCCTGCCCATAGACGGGAATATGCGGGTGCTGGAAATCGGCTGCGGCCCCGGTGTCGCCGCGCGGCTTGTCAGCCAGAAGCTCAAAACAGGAATGATCCTTGCCATCGACCGCTCGGAAAAAGCCATCGCGGCGGCGATTGCCGGCTCAGAGGAGGAGATCGCGACCGGCAGGCTCGCCTTTCGCTGCGTCGCGATGGAAGATTTCGTCCTCGAGAGAGGCGAACCGCAATTCGATCTCGCCTTTGCCATGCGGGTGGGCGCGCTGGACGGACGTCACCCTGAGCTCGAAGCCCAGGCCTTGGGTCGGCTCAGGGCAGTACTCACGCCAGGGGCCGTGCTTGTCATCGACGATGCCACCCCGCTTTCCGCGGCAGATTTGCCGGACTTTCCTTGACTCAATAGAGCATCTGTCATAAACGCCCCCTGTTCATCAGGCTTTTGCTCCTGACCAGCCGACCGGGACCCCAAACGGGTACCACGATCCCGGAGGCCAACATCCGCCAGCGCGTTGCGCCCGCGGGTGGGTTTTGCGTTTGGCCTTTTGGTACTTATCTCTCCGGAGATCGTCTCCGCGAGCGAAAAGGAAATAGTATGTTCGAGAGCCTCTCAGACCGGCTTGGCAAAATTTTCGATGGTCTTCGTGGACGCGGCGCGCTGAACGCTGCCGATGTCGATGCGGCCATGCGCGAAATCCGCCGGGCGCTGATCGAGGCTGACGTCTCGCTCGAAGTTGTACGCGCTTTTGTTGAGCAAGTCCGCGAGCGTGCTGTGGGTGCCGAAGTCACCCGTTCGGTGACCCCGGGCCAGCAGGTCGTCAAGATCGTCAATGACGAGCTGGTTGCCGTTCTCGGCTCCGATGCCGTCACCATCGATCTCAATGCGCCAGCGCCCGTCACCCTGCTCATGGTGGGTTTGCAGGGTTCTGGTAAGACGACGACCACGGCAAAGATCGCCAAGCGCCTGAAGGATCGCCAGAAGAAAAAGGTTCTTCTCGCTTCCCTCGATACCCGCCGCCCGGCCGCCATGGAGCAGCTGCGTGTGCTCGGCGAACAGGTCGGCGTCGATACGCTACCGATCGTTGCGACTGAAACCCCCGTTGAAATTGCCCGCCGCGCCGAGCGCGAAGGCCGTCTTGGTGGCTATGACGTTCTCATTCTCGATACTGCCGGCCGTACGCATATCGACGAAGAGCTGATGGTCGAAACGGTCTCCATCAAGGAGATCGCCAAGCCGCACGAAATCCTGCTCGTCGTCGACGCTTTGACCGGCCAGGACGCGATCAACGTCGCGCGCAGCTTCGACCAGCGTCTCGACGTGACCGGCATCGTCATGACCCGCGTCGATGGCGATGGCCGTGGTGGTGCAGCGCTTTCCATGCGCGCGGCCACCGGCAAGCCGATCAAGCTGATCGGCGTCGGCGAAAAGATGGATGCGCTTGAGGATTTCCATCCCTCGCGCATTGCCGACCGTATTCTGGGCATGGGCGACATCGTCTCGCTCGTCGAAAAGGCCGCCGAGCACGTCACGGCCGAAGACGCCCAGAAAATGGCGCAGAAGCTCAAGAAGGGCTCCTTCGACCTCGACGATCTGCGCGCCCAGCTGCTGCAGATGAAGAAGATGGGCGGCATGGGCGGCCTGATGGGCATGTTGCCCGGCGCGGGCCAGATCAAGAAGGCCATGGCCGGGGCCAATGTCGACGAGAAGGTCTTTGACCGTCAGATCGCCATCATCAATTCCATGACCAAGAAAGAGCGGGCCAATCCCGACCTGCTCAATGCCTCGCGCCGCAAGCGCATTGCCGCGGGCGCCGGCGTCGAAGTCTCGGAAATCAACAAGCTGTCCAAGCAGCACCGCCAGATGGCGGACATGATGAAGAAGGTATCCAAGGGCGGCATGGGATCGCTGGCCGGCATGTTCGGCGGCAAGATGGGCGGCATGCTCGGTGGCATGCCCGACCTCTCCAAGATGGACCCCAAGCAGCTCGAACAGATGGCTCGTCAGGCCGGCATCAATCCGGACCAGCTCAAGGGCCTGCCCTCGGCCGATCTGCCGATGACCGACAAGCTGCCTACCGACGTCAACAAGCTTCTGAAATCCGCTGGTGGTCCGGGCCTTCCCGGCCTCGGCGGTGCTCCCCGTTTCCCTGGCCTTCCGGGCCTGGGCAAGAAGAAATAACCCCGAACTTTCAACCGACACCCTTAGGAACAAAAGATGTCCCTCAAGATCCGCCTTGCCCGCGCTGGCACCAAGAAGCGCCCGTTCTACCACATCGTCATCGCTGACGCCCGTTCGCCGCGCGATGGCCGCTTCATCGAAAAGCTCGGCACCTTCAACCCGCTGCTCGACAAGACCGCTGAAAACCGCGTCGTGCTCAACACCGAACGCGCTCAGCACTGGGTTTCCGTTGGCGCCCAGCCGACCGACCGCGTTGCCCGTTTCCTCGACGCTGCAGGCCTGCTGAAGCGCGCACCGCGCAACAACCCGGAAAAGGCCGTTCCCGGCGAAAAGGCCAAGGAACGTGCTGAAGAAAAGGCCGCCAAGGCCGCCGCTGCCGCCGAAGGCGCTGCCGAGTAATTTTTCGGGATCGTTTGGTCCCTGGAATACAAAAAGCCCCGGTCTCGCGACCGGGGCTTTTTTGTTGCGCTTCATTCCAGATCGTCGTCATTGCCGGGCCTGTCCCGGCAATCCACCTCGAGGAGGCATGGACCACCGGGACAGGCCCGGTGGTGACGATGGAAGGGTGGGCGAGGCTGCCCGCCATTCGCGCATAGCGCTCATGGCCTTGCCGCCTCAAATCGCTCCACCGGAGCGATTTGCCCTTCGGGAGGGCGTCAAGCCTTGAGCTTGCTCAGAATCGCGGCACCCATTTCTTCGGTACCAATGGTCTTGCGGTTGTCCTGGGCAATATCCCCAGTCCGCAGGCCATCGCTCAGCACGGCCGAGATGGCGCCTTCGACCTTGTCGGCCAGTTCGATCATGTTGAACGAGTAGCGCAGCGCCATGGCGAGCGAGGCAATCATCGCGATCGGGTTGGCAATGCCCTTGCCGGCAATGTCTGGGGCAGAGCCATGGACGGGCTCATAAAAAGCCTTGCGCTTGCCGGTAGAGGCATCGGGCGCGCCGAGCGAGGCGGAGGGCAGCATGCCCAGCGAACCAGTCAGCATGGCGGCGACGTCGGAGAGGATGTCGCCAAAGAGGTTATCAGTGACCATGACGTCGAACTGCTTTGGCGTGCGCACCAGCTGCATCGCGGCATTGTCGGCGAGGATGTGGTGGAGTTCCACATCGGCATAGTCCTTGGCGACGCCCTTGACCACTTCGTCCCAGAGCACACCCGACTTCATCACGTTCTTCTTGTCGGCCGAGTGCACCTTGTTCTTGCGGGTGCGGGCGAGATCGAAGGCGACGCGAGCGATGCGGTCGATTTCGTAGGTTTCGTAGACCTGGGTGTCCACGGCGCGCTTCTGGCCATTGCCGAGATCGGTAATGGTTTTCGGCTCACCAAAGTAAACGCCGCCAGTCAGTTCGCGGACGATGAGAATATCGAGGCCTTCAACCAGCTCTTTCTTGAGCGAGGAGGCTTCGGCCAGCGCCGGATAGCAGATGGCTGGGCGCAGGTTGGCGAACACGGCCAGTTCCTTGCGGAGACGCAGGAGAGCGGCCTCCGGGCGGTGCTCATAGGCGACATTGTCCCACTTGGGACCACCCACGGCGCCGAAGATCACGGCGTCGGCGGCCTTGGCCTTGGCGACGTCTTCATCGGTGATGGCTACCTGATGCTTGTCATAGGCTGCGCCGCCAGCAAGGCCGCGATCGAGCGAGAAATCGGTCAGGCCTTCGGCATTGGTCCAGGCGATGATCTTTTCGACCTCGACCATGATTTCCGTGCCGATGCCGTCGCCGGGCAGAAGAAAGAGGGAATGGGTGGCCATTTCTGGAAAACTCCTCGCCGTACTGGTGGGTACACCTTGAATTGGTGCCGACATAGCGGGTTTTGGGGAGTTTGCGCAAGGACCGTCCGCGCGGAATCGTCAGGCCTAGGTCTCCAGAGATTTGGAGCGTGATCCCTCGGCCTCTGCTAGGCTCATGCGGTGAGCATTAGGCAAGCCTCGGTTCCCGGCGGCGCGCATTGATGGGCCGCTTGCGGAACGGGTGACCGCAAGGGGAGTTCTCCATGACCGGTTCGGTACCTCTACTGCCGCAGCAGCAAGGCAGGATGTTTGTCGCCGATGGCGGCATCGAAACCCATCTCATCTTCAATGAGGGGTTCGATTTTCCTTACTTCACGGTTTTCGAACTGCTCGATCGCGAAGGCGGTCCCGAGGCCTTGCGAGCCTATTATGCGCCCTATCTCGACATTGCGCGCCGTGCCGGACATGGCTTTGTGTTCGACACCAATACCTGGCGGGCCAATCCGGACTGGGGGGCGATGGTTGGCTATGACGCGGACAGGCTTCGCCGCGTGAATATCGGGGCGGTCGAGCTGTGCCGCGACATCGCCAGGGACTTCGAAGCGGCCGGTGTTCCGACCCTCGTCAGTGGCGCCATGGGGCCGCGGCGCGACGCCTGGCAATATGATGGGGTGATGAGCATTGCAGAAGCGCTCGACTATCACGCCCCGCAGGTCGCGGCCTTTGCCGAGGCGAAGGCGGACCTCGTGACAATCCTGACCCTCACCAATGTGCCCGAGGCGATTGGCGTTGCGCGTCTTGCGGAAGAGGCCGGCCTGCCCTGCGTCATTTCCTTTACGCTTGAGACAGATGGGCACCTGCCCGGCGGCAAGCCGCTGGGAGAGGCCATCACGGCGGTCGAGGAGGCGACCAACGCCTACCCCGCCTATTACATGATCAATTGCGTGCACCCGATCCATTTCGCCAGCACCATTCGCCATGGCGGCGACTGGGTGGATCGGATCGGCGGCCTCAGGGTCAATGCCTCGATGAAGAGCCACGCCGAACTCGACGAGAGCCCCGAACTCGACATCGGGGATTGGCAGGATCTGGCGCAGCGCTATCAGCGGTTGCTGCCCCTGCTGCCCAATATTCGGGTGATCGGCGGATGTTGCGGAACCGACCATCGGCATATCGACGCCATATGCCGGGTGTGTCTGCCAGCCGTGCCGGAATAGCGTTCGACCTGTAGCCGAGCACGCGTCCACGTCCCCAATTGGTTAACACACTGTGAACATCGAGATCACGAGGCGTTCAAGGCAAGGAGGACAAAAGGCGGGTCATCGAAGCCGGCGAGGGGCCGGCGCAAACGAGGAGAACCAAAATGCTCAAACTGATCCGCCTGACCGCTTTTGCCGCCATCACCACCGTGGGCGTCGTCCAGGCCTTTGCCGGCGTGCAGTCCCTGCCCGAATGTTACGACCGCGTCATTGCCGCCTGCAACAAGGGCAACCATGCCCAGAGCTGCGCCAATACCGGCATGAACGAGTGCGACAAGATTTTCCCGACCCCGATGGTTCTTACTCCGGGCCTGTCGCTCGGCAGCAAACCAGCGGTCGTGGCTCCCGTGCCGCTACCGCGCCCGGCGCACCTGATGGTTTCCACCCGCTAAAGTTTTTGCCCCATGGGCAAAGGCACAAAAAAAACAGCGCTCCCTTTGAGAGCGCTGTTTTTGCATTTTCTGGTCGTGAAAAAGAATCAGCTCTTGGCGGCGCCGATGCGGGCGGTCACTTCGATTTCGATCTTCATGCCTTCTTCAATCATCGCCACGATGAGCATGGAGGCAGCCGGGCGGATGTCCTTGAAGACCGGGCCGACGGCGGCGACGACTTCATCCACATAGGAGCGGTCGCCAACATAGTAGACGACGCGAACCGTGTCCTCGATCGAGGAGCCGGCTTCCTTGAGCGCCTTGTCGATGGTGGCTAGGGCATTCTTGGCCTGGGCGCCGACGCCTTCGGGCATCTTCATGACCGAATAATCGTAGCCCGTCGTGCCCGACACATAGACCGTGTCTTCGTGGCGAACGGCACGGGAATAGCCAAAGGTCGCTTCAAAGGGCGAACCGGTAGAAACGCGTTGAACCATTTTTCGTCCTTAGAGCCAGGGCCGCGCGGATGCCATCTTGCCCTCAAAGGACGAAATGGCCGGATCGGATTTTAGCGTGCCGGCGATATCGTCGAGACCTTCGAGCAGGATGTGCTTGCGCGCCGGGTCGATATCGAAATGCAGCGTGCCGCCATCCGGACCTTTGATGGTCTGGGCTTCGAGATCCACGGTCAGCGTCGCGTTCGAGCCGCGCTCGGCATCATCGAGCAGGAGCTTGAGCTGCTCGGCCGAAACCACCAGCGGCAGAATGCCGTTCTTGAAGCAGTTGTTATAAAAGATGTCGGCAAAGCTGGTGGAAACAACGCAGCGAATGCCAAAGTCGGCCAGCGCCCAGGGGGCATGCTCGCGCGAGGAGCCGCAACCAAAGTTGTCGCCGGCAATGATGATCTTCGCCTGGCGATAGGCCGGCTTGTTGAGAACGAATTCGGGATTTTCCGAACCGTCTTCATTGTAGCGCATTTCCGAAAACAGGGCGGTGCCGAGGCCGGTCCGCTTGATGGTCTTCAGGTACTGCTTGGGGATGATCATATCGGTGTCGATATTGATGATCGGCAACGGCGCCGCGACACCCGTCAATGTGGTGAATTTTTCCATCGGAAAACCTCGCTTTGCCTTGGGTCTTTGGGCCAAACCGGGGTCGGGGTCAAGTCGGCTCTGGACGAAAGCGTTCGGCGCTTGACCTCAGGCACTCCGTTTGTCTACTCCTGACGCCCTGAACGGTCTTACCTTCAACTTGCGCTCGGGGGGGCGGGTGATGCAGGGACCAGTGCCTCCTGTGCCTGAACTTGGCCAGACGAAATCCTATCAGCCGACATCACGCCAGCTTTTGCGGGCGCTCGAAACCATGGCAGGCGTGGGTTTTTTTACCCTGTCTTTCGCTGATGGGAAGGTGCGGCCGTCCGATGGCCTGCTTGTTCTGGCGGGGACGCTCGATCAGGTGGGCCAGCCGATCGGCATTGAATTCATCGAGGCGCGCACCCATCCCGACGACCGGGCCAGTCTGATCGAGAGCTTTCACATGTTGATGCGCGATACGCTGCCGACCCGGCGTGATCTGCGCATCCTGCGCGAGGATGGCACCGAGCGGCGCCTCGAAATGCGTTTCGAGCGCATGGCCGACGAAGCGCGCCGACCGGTAGGCTGGATCATCTGCGTGCTCGACCGCACCGAGGAAGAGAGTCTCAAAAAGAACCTGGTGCTCATGCGCCAGCGCCTGCGGGCTGTGCTCGAGCGGCTCGATGTGGACCTTGCCTGGTTCAGCTCGCCCAATGGCAGGGTGATCGAGCGGGTCAAGCAGTCCGAGAACGCCCACCTGCCCGACACCTCGCTCTTTACCCTCGACAGCTGGTTTTCGTCCGTGCATCCGGACGACCGGGCCCAGGTGCTTGCCGGCCTCGATCACCCCGGACAAAGCGTCACCGAAGCGCGCGTCGAGCGGGCGCCGGGCCAATATGTTCCCATGCGCACCGTGCGCCAGCCCGTCCTCAACGAGACGGGGGAAACCATCGAATGGCTGGGGCTGACAACCCTTGTCGAACCGGGGCGCGGCGGGCTCGAAGCGAATGCGGCGGCGAGCGAAGAACTGCTCAATGGTCCCCTCTTGCGCGCAGCGCGCAATCTTCTGGGCTGGACCATTCCGGTGCTGGCCGAACAGTCGGGCGTTTCGGCGTCGACCATCATGCGGATCGAGGAAGCGACCGCGCCGGTCATTGAAGTGGCGCGGCGGCGCACCGCGGAGCGGCTGACCCAAGCCCTTACCAAGGGCGGGGTAACCTTTCACCGCACCCTGACAGGAAAGCTCGCCATCTCGCTCTAGGCGCCTGTTCCGACACCTTCCATGCGGCCCGCGGCGCGGGCAAAGCCTTCGGCAATGGCGATACGCATGGATTCGCGCGCGCCCTGCGGGTTCTTGTCGAGGATGGCCTGGGCGATGGCGCGATGCACGGCGACCGTCTGGACCAAGGCCTCGGGCTCATTGACCGGCGAGGAAATGGTGAAGGCCGCCGTCAGGGCCATTTCCACCAGGGCGCTGATCGAGGCCATGAAGGGATTGCCGGATGCATTGGCCACCGCCTTGTGGAAGTCGAGATCATGCCGGGCAAAATCCTCCGGCGTGCTCGCCGCTGCCATGCGGTCCACCGCGGCAAGGAGGAGTTTTGCCTGCTCGTCGGTGCGCCGCTCAGCGGCAAGTGCAGCCGCTTCGATTTCGATGCCGATGCGCACTTCGGCAAGGCTCTGCAGGAAGCTGACTTCCGGCCCCAGCTCAAAATGCCAGGCCAGCACATCGGCATCAAAAAGATTCCAGCGATTGCGCGGCAAGACACGGGTACCGATGCGCGCCCGCGCTTCGATCAGGCCCTTGGCCGCCAGCGTCTTCAGCGCCTCGCGCAACACCGTGCGCGACACGCGGAACCGATCGAGCAGTTCCGTATCGGGCGGCAGGATCGAGCCCTGCGCATATTGGCCCGAGACAATGGCAAAGCCCATGTCCCAGAGCACGTCGGAATGCAGGTTGTGCGCCAGATTGCGGCCCGACAGGGCAGCGATGAGGTCGCCGGAATGGCGCGCTCTGCCGCCTGATCGATCCATGCTGGATGGCTCCTTGCCGAATGGTCGGGCGACCTAAGCACAGGCAGATAAGTATGACAATATTGGGCGTCCACCCGAGGCTGGACAGAGCGGCTTGGGCTCGCCATGGTGCGCCCAGCAAATTTCGTGAATTCGCCGCAGGATTTTACCATGACCGACCAAGCCCAACTCGATGCCGTTCTTGCTCACGTGGATGCGGGCCTCGACCAAAGCCTCGATCGGCTCTTTCATCTTTTGCGCATCAAGTCGATCTCGACCGACCCCGCTTTCGCGGCCGAATGCCAGAAGGCAGCGGACTGGCTGGCGACGGAACTGAACGACCTCGGCTTTGCCGCCAGCGCCCGCCCGACGCCGGGCCATCCGGTCGTCGTCGCCCATGGTCCCGACCAGGCCGGCCCGCATGTGCTGTTTTATGCCCACTATGACGTGCAGCCGGTCGACCCGCTGAACCTGTGGAATTCCGATCCCTTCGATCCCCAGATCAAGCAAGACGCTTCGGGCCGCAAGATCATCGTTGCCCGCGGCGCCTCGGACGACAAGGGCCAGATGCTGACCTTCATCGAAGCCTGCCGCGCCTATAAGGCCGTCACCGGCAGCCTGCCGGTAAAGGTTTCGCTGATGCTCGAAGGCGAAGAAGAATCCGGCGGCAAGAACCTGCCGCCCTTCATGCGCGACAATGCCGAAGAGCTGAAGGCCGACATTGCGCTCGTCTGCGACACCGATATGTGGGATCGCCAGACGCCGTCGATCACCACCATGCTGCGTGGCCTTGTGGCCGACGAGATCGTCGTCACCGCTGCCGACAAGGATCTTCACTCCGGCATGTTCGGCAATGCGGCGCGCAATCCCAATCAAGTGGTCGCCGAAATCATCGCCAGCCTCCGCGCCCCCGACGGTTCGGTGACCCTGCCGGGCTTTTATGACGACGTCGCCGAAATCTCGCCCGAACTCAAGGCTCAGTGGCAGGGTCTGGGCTTTGACGAAAAAGCCTTCCTCGGCAGCGTCGACCTTTCCGTGCCGGCCGGCGAGCAGAACCGTTCCGTTCTCGAAATGCTCTGGTCGCGCCCGACCTGCGAGATCAACGGCATGAGCGGCGGCTATACCGGCGACGGTTTCAAGACCGTCATTCCCGCCAAGGCCTCGGCCAAGATTTCGTTCCGCCTGGTTTCGGGCATGGACCCCAAGAAGATCCGTGCCGCCTTCCGCGCCCATGTGGAAAAAATGATCCCGGCCGATTGCTCGGTCGAATTCATCCCGCATGGCGGGTCGCCCGCCATCACCGTACCGGCCGATGGCGAATTCCTGCGCAAGGCGCTGTCCGGGCTTTCGGCTGAATGGGGCAAGCAGGCCGTGATCACCGGCTCAGGCGGGTCGATCCCGGTTGCCGGCGAATTCAAGTCCATCCTTGGCCTCGACACGCTGCTCATCGGCTTCGCGCATGTGGACGACCAGATCCACAGCCCCAACGAAAAATACGACCTCGACAGTTTTCATCGCGGCATTCGTTCGTGGGTGCACGTGTTGGCGGCGCTGTCGAAGTAAGGCTTCTTCTGGCGTGCTACCGCTACCCCACCCATCGTCATTGCCGGGCTTGTCCCGGCAATCCATCTTGGGGAAGCCTGCCAGCCTGCGGATGGCGTGGACCACCGGGACAAGCCCGGTGGCGACGACGGAAAATAAGCTCGGTGTGCTTAGGCGCCGCTTTAGAGCTAAGCGAAGACCAGCGCGATAATCGCCAGCACCGCCGGCACTGTCTGGATGAACAGGATCTTCCGGCTGGCCGTCGCAGCGCCGTAAATCCCGGCAACGGCCACGCAGGCGAGGAAGAACAGCTTGATCTGCCAGGCCACGACCGAGTCGGGGTGCACAAGACCCCAGATCAGGCCGGCAGCAAGAAAACCGTTATAGAGCCCCTGATTGCCGGCAAGGACCTTCGTCTGCTCAGCAAATTCCGGCGTCAGGCCAAACGCCTTCTGGCCGCGCGGGCTGGTCCACCAGACCATTTCCAAGAGCACGATATAGATATGGATCAGGGCGACGAGCCCGGTCAGCACATTGGCAACGAGCGTCATGCTCGGTCCCTCCTGGTTGTTGTCGGCCCGTCAGCCATTGAGTTTGCGCAGCAGCTTTTCCATGCGGTCGCGCTTGGATTTCTGCATCATGCCATCGAGCCGTTCGCGAATAATGGCGAGCAGGCCCGGCTTTTCTTCCGGCGTGATGACGCTGGCCGTTTCCTCGGCATAGGTCGGAAACTGGTTCGGCGCAGCATCCTTCAGCCGCTCGACCAGGATTGGCACTGCCTTTTCCGCATAGCCCGAGCGGGCCAGTTTCACGAGCAGCGAGGTGCAGCGATCCTTGGCGATGACGGAGCCCCGGTCGGCGGCCTCGATCACCTTGGGCAGCTCCGCCGCGATTTCATCAGCGCGGATTTCGGCCACTGCATCGAGTGCCGTCATGGCGCCCCAGACCTGGCGATTATTGCCGCTCCCCAGCGCATCGATGAAGGCAGGGCAATAATAGCCGATGAGATCGGGACTGCGCGCGCCGATCTCGTAAAGCACCTTCATCGCATCGTTGCGCTGGCGCGCCGTGCCGGAGCGCACGATCTCCACCAGTTCGGCAATGCCCTGCTTGTCGCCCGAATTGGCCAGTTCCTCGGCCAGGGCCACATTGGGCTCCTCGTCGCGGCGGTCCAGCGCGCCAGCCAGCCGATCGGCGATCGTCACGCTTCCACCGCCACGTCGAGCGCCAGCTCGACCATGTCCTTGAGCGAGGTCTGCCGCGCATCGGCGCTGATTTCCTCGTGCGTAATGAGGCAATCGGTCATGGTGCAGATGGTGAGCGCTTTCACCCCGAAGCGGGCAGCCAGAGTGTAAAGCGCCGCCGCTTCCATCTCGACGCCGATGACGCCGTGGTCGGGCAGCTTGTCGTAACCGGCAAAGCCGTCGGCATGGTAGAAAATGTCCGAGGACAGCATGTTGCCGGCGTGGAATTTTAGGCCCTTGGCATCGGCCTTATCAGCGGCCGAACGCAGAAGACCAAAATCGGCGATGGGCGCGAAATTGAACGCCCCGAACCGGCCCTTGACGATGGAACTGTCGGTCGAAGCGGCCTGGGCCAAAATAACGTCGCGCACCTTCACCTTGGCATTGAGCCCACCGCAGGTCCCGACGCGGATCAGGGTCTTGGCGCCGTAAACGTTGATCAGCTCATGCACATAGATCGAGAGCGACGGCTGGCCCATGCCCGAGGCCTGCACCGAAACCGGCTTGCCCTTCCAGGTACCGGTATAGCCAAGGCAATTGCGCACCGAATTGACCAGTTTTGGATTTTCGAAAAACGTTTCCGCGATCCATTTGGCGCGCAAGGGATCACCGGGCAGCAGCACGGCCTCGGCATAGTCGCCCTCTTTGGCGTGATTGTGCGGGGTCATGCTGATCTCCTCTGTTCCCAATGCCACCGAGCATTGCCACTGGTCGCCCGCCTTGACAATCCTCGGCACGGAACGGCCGTCCCCGCCCGCGCATTCTATTGAAAGCAAAGCCCGGAGGTCGACGATGTCCGATAGAATCGAAGCCAAAGTCACGCATCGTTTCCGCGTCAGTCCCGAACGGGTCTTCGATGTCTTCGTCGATCCCGAACTCGCCCGCCGCTGGCAGGTCGCCTGGCTCAAGCGGTCCGGCCTGGCAGGCCGGGCGACACAAGCAGAACTCGATCCCCGCGTCGGCGGCAATTTCATCCTTGTCGACGAGCGCGAGGGAGGCGAGGCGCGTCACTGGGGCACGTTTCTGGCGCTCGATCGCCCCACAAAGATTTCCTTCTCCTGGATTGTCGACGAGAGCGAAGAGGACGATCCAAGTATCGTGTGCATGATCATCGAGCCCGAGCCAGACGGGCCGGGTAGCGTGGTCACGCTCTACAACACCATGGATGCTCAGTGGGAAGACTGGCTGCCCCAGACCGAGAAAGGCTGGATCGCCCTTCTCTCCGGCATAGAGGATGTCATCGAGCGGCGTGATATTCTGCCCGCGCTAGACGCTTGACGGCGCGGGGCCTGAGCCCCATTTAACACCAGCAATTTTGCGCGGGAGCCAAGGACATGGTCGCGAAGATCTTTATCGACGGGGAAGCTGGAACCACGGGGCTGCAGATTCGCGAGCGCCTGGCTGGCCGTCGCGATCTCGAGGTCATTTCCATTGCGCCGGAAAAGCGCAAGGACCAGGACGAGCGCAAGCGCCTGCTCAACCTGGCCGATGTCGCCATCCTCTGCCTGCCCGACGAGGCCGCCAAGGAAAGCGTAAGGCTGATCGACAATGGCACGACCCGCATCATCGACGCTTCGACCGCCTATCGCGTTGATCCCAACTGGGCCTATGGCTTTGCCGAAATGGACAAGGGCCAGGCCGACAGGATCGCCACTGCGCGCTTTGTCGCCAATCCCGGCTGCTGGCCGCAGGGCCTGATCGCGGGCCTGCGGCCGCTGATCGCTGCCGGCCTCATCCCGGCCGATCACCCGGTCATCTATCACGGCATTTCCGGCTATACCGGCGGTGGTCGCCCGATGATCGAGGAATACGTGGCCGGGGGCGACAAAGCGAGCCAGTTCATGCCCTATGGCCTGACCTTCCAGCACAAGCACGTGCCGGAAATGACCTTTTACACCGGCCTCAAGCGCGAGCCGCTGTTCGAGCCGGTCGTCGGCAATTTCGCCCAGGGCATGACCACGGCCCTGCCGCTGCAATTGGGTACGCTGGCAAAAATCCCGACCGGCGCCGAAATCCACGCCGCCATTGCCGACCATTTTGCCGGCATCAAGGACGGCTTTGTGAAGGTCGCCCCCTATGATCCGGCGCTCGGCAAGAGCCCGGCGCTCGATCCGCAGGCGCATAACGGCACCAATACGCTGACCCTGCATGTCTTTGCCAACGACGCGCGCGCCCAGGCCGCCGTGGTCGCGGTCTATGACAATCTGGGCAAGGGCGCTTCGGGCGCTGCCGTCCAGAACCTCAATCTCATGCTCGGCGTTTCGGCGGCCGAGAGCCTTGCGGCGTGACCATGGCGGATTACAAGATCCGGCGCGAAGAAGGGCCAACCCGCGGCCGCTACGTCATTGACCTGGCGCCCGGCGCCGAGGCCGAAATGACCTATCGCCGCGATGATGGCCGCATCATCGTCGACCACACCGGCGTGCCCAAGGAATATGAAGGTCGCGGCATTGCGCTTGAACTGGTCAAGGCCGCCATTGCCGATGCGCGGGCCGAAGGATTCAAGATCACCCCGATCTGCCCCTATGTCGTGGTGCAGTTCCGCCGTCATCCCGAATGGAACGACCTTCTGGCTTGAGGCTCAGTCCTCGTAGGCGAGGCCCATCAGCCGCTCGTCGCGCCAGATGACGCGGCACAGTTCCAGCCGATGTCCGAACAGCACGTAAAAGCGCTCGGGCGTCGGCCAATCTTCCAGCATTTCGATCTTGGCGCCAAAGGGCGAGGCATTGCGCAACAGGGCGGGCAGTCTGACGAGGCCATCCTCGAGCACGAGGGTAGCATCAAGGCGGACTTTCTCTCTGGGTCGAAGCCGACGCTCTGTCTGGTCCATGCCCCATTGTAGCGCAGATCAGCGAGATGATCCTGCAAGCCTTTGATTCAAAGGCCAAGCATCTTTCGGGGCTTTGGGAGGCGTTTGGTGGAGCTGAGCGGGATCGAACCGCTGACCTCGTCATTGCGAACGACGCGCTCTCCCAACTGAGCTACAGCCCCGCACCAATGGCTGAGATATGGACATAAATCGCTGACAGGGCAAGGGGGATCATGGATCGCCCCCGCCCCCAGATGACCTCAAACGAGGCGTTGCGAAATGAGGCTGTCGGCAGTTGCCAAAAGCGCCTCTGGAGCGGTGCGGAGCGGCCGGCCGAGAAGGGCAATGGCGTCGCTCGAATCGAGCCGCTTGATGTAGCCGAGCTCCCCCATATTGTCGCGCATGTCGCGGTCGAAAAGCGCATAGAGGCGCACGGCCCAATCGGGCATGCCGAAGCTTGGAATGCGGCGCTCCGGATAGCGCTCACGCAGGATTTTTGCCGCTTCGAGGAAAAAGACCGTGCGCTCGCCCATCGGAAAACGCTTGCCGCCGGCATCGGGCGCGCTCATGGCGGCGACATGGGCGGCCGCGATATCTCGGACGTCGATAATGGTCATGGGAATGCGCGGCGCAGCCGGAATGGACCCATCGAGGAGGCGCTGCACAATGACAGCGGACGTGCCGGGATCGTCATCGAGCAAGGGCCCGAAAATAGCACTCGGATTGATCACCGACAGCGCATCGTGACGACCGGCGGCATCCATGATTTCCCAGGCGCGCTTTTCCGCCAGGGTTTTGGATTCCTGGTAGAAATTGACCGCGCGACCATTGAGATCGGTCCAGTCCTTGGCCGTAAAGGGGGTGTTGCGGCTTTTGTCGTGCCCATAAGCGATGGCGGCCATGGACGAGGTAAGAACGATCCGCTCGATGCCGGCCTTGTTGGCGGCGTTGAGGGCACGCTCGGTGCCTTCAACGGCCGGGCCGATCAGCTCCATCTTGTCCTTGGGGATCTGGATCAGGAACGGGGACGCCGTATGCTGGAGATAGCGAACGCCCTCCATGGCTTCGTCCCAGCCCGCATCCCGCATCAGGTCAAGCGCCACGAATTCGAGGCGCGAGACATCAGCACCATGGTGCCGAAGCGTTTCGCGCACCTTGTCGGCACGCTGGAGGTTGCGCACGCTGCCGCGGACGGTGTAGCCAGAATTCAGCAGTTGAAGGGCGACATGGCCGCCGAGAAAGCCGGAAATGCCGGTGAGCAGAACACGATCGGTCATGGTTGTTCTCCTGACGAATTGAACGATATATAGTGCAATCGTTCAATTTGTTCAAGATGTGGAGTGAAAGGTGACAGAACCCGCCCTCGATCGCGCCGCCGAAAAGCGTCGCCGCATTCTCGATGCGGCGCGGCTGCTCTTCGTACGCGATGGCTTGCGGGGCACCACCATGGAGGCGCTGGCGCGCGCCGCCGGCGTCGCCAAGCCCACACTCTACGGCTATTTTTCCGACAAGGACGCGGTCTTTACCGCACTGCTCGACGACCTGTCGGACGCGCTGACCGCAGCTTTCGAGGCAGGCATGGCCGGTCCCGGCACGGTTGCCCAGCGCATCGGCGCAGCGCTGGCGGGCAAATATGGCGTGATCGCCGCAGTGGTCGAGAGCTCACCCTTTGCCGAAGAGCTTTACGCCACCCATAGCCGCTTTTCCCTGCGCTTTCGGGCGCTCGACGCAGAGATGAGCGAGACCATGGTCGAGGCGCTGCGCCAGGCGGGCGTGCGCGAGCCGGTGGAGCTCAACCGGCTGGTGCAGGCGGCGGCCTATGGCGTCGCCCGCAAGCTTTTGGAAGAGGCCTCGGTGCGAGCCGCCCTGCCGGTTCTGGCCGAGCGGCTGATCGCGCCGGAACTGCCCGAAACTTAGACCTTTTCCCAGGCGCCGGATTTCTCGCTGGCAAAGATCGCGTCGAGCACCTTCATCGAGGCGATCGCGTCTTCAACGTCATAGGGCAGCGGCGCTTCACCCAGAACCGCCCTGGCAAAGGCTTCGGCCTGCTCGGTATATTGGTCGCATTCGCCGATGATTTCCCGCCGCGCCAGCGAGCCATCGAGCGGCGAACCGGTGTCGACGGTGATGGCACTGCGCTCGTCGGGCAGGGCATTGTAGGGGATGATGATCTCGAGCTTGCCCTTTGTGCCGAACACCTGGACGCGCTGGTGGCGCACCAATTGGGTCGAGCAGGTAAAGGTCAGCCGCTTGCCGGCGCCAAAATCCATCATCACGCTGGCAAGCCGGTCGGTGCCGAAATTGGGATCGCGCTCAACCAGCGAAACCACGCGCTGCGGCTCGCTTTCGAAGAGGAACCGGCCGGAGGTGATCGGATAGCAGCCAATATCCAGAATGCCGCCGCCGCCGATATCTGCCTGGTTGCGCACATTGTCGGGATTGGCGTTGAAATAGGAAAACACCGCATCGATAGCGCGGACTTCGCCCAGTTCACCCGAGCGGATGATGTCCCGCGCCCGCTGCCATTGCGGATGAAAGCGGATCATGAAGGCTTCCATGACCAAGCGCCCCGGAGGCACATGGCGCAGTTCCTCGGCCTCCCCGGCCGTGATGGCGATGGGTTTTTCGCACAGCACATGTTTTCCCGCCCGCGTTGCCGCGAGCGTCATGGGCACGTGCAAATGGTTTGGCAGGGGATTGTAGATGACGTCGATTTCGGGATCGGCAAAAAGCTCCTCATAGGAGCCGTAAGCCTTGGCAATGCCAAGCTGGCCGGCCGCTTCCTGCGCCTTTTTGAGATCGCGCGAAGCGATGGCCACCACTTCGCAATTTTCCGCCTTCTGGATGGCCGGCGTCACCTTGGCCATGCCGATATTGGCGGTAGACAAAATCCCCCAGCGCACTTTCTTCGTCATTCTCGTCTCCCTTGTCCTACCCGGACTGGCCTAGCGCCCTCCCCTGCCGCGCCGCAAGCGGAAAGCGCGCTCACGGCACTGTCATCGCCCCGGCATTAACCTCATAAAATACTGCCTCCTTCTTGCCGAGATCGCTGTGTTAACGTCGGCTTAATCGGCCCGCCCGGGCCGCAAGGGGGACCAGAGATGCAGCTCAAGCCCAACGCCTTCCGTCTCAACGAAACGGTGCGCGGGGTGGAGACCATGACCCGCTTCGCTCTCGCGGTGCTGGCCCTGGCCTCGGGCGTCTACACCTATCTCGGCGTCCGCGGCATTCTCGATGGTTCTGCCACCTTCGTCTTCTTTGCCGCCATCATCTATTCGGCCGCTGTCTCCGTCGCCATCTATGCCTTCTGGAGCTTTATGCTCCGCTTCGTGCCGCTGGTGACTTCGGGCGTGCAACGCATCGGCCTTTTCGTCACCATGGCCATCGGCTGCGCCATGATCATCGCCATGTCGTCCTGGCTCAATGCCGCCGCCCTTGCCGGTTCGGCGGCTACCGAACAGCATATGGCTGTCACTCTGCAGGGTTATGCCGAAGACCTCGACCAGGCCCATGCCAATGCATTGGCCGCGCAGAGCCTCCTCCCCGACGTGCAGCGCGCCGCCGAACGCTTTTCGGGCCTCGCCGCCGACGAGCGCGAATCCGGCGCCCTCACCGGCACCACCGGCTCGGGCAGCGTCGTGCAATTGCTCACCCAGATGGGCTCGCAGATGAACCAGCTGGCATCAACCATTACCGGCAGCCGCGAAGAAGTGGCCGCGCTCTTTGAACAGGGTTCGGCGCGCCTCGCCGCCATGCGCGAACTGGTTTCGACGCCCGGCCAGATCGAACCGCGCGCCGACGCCTTCCAGACCGAAGCCGTGCAGCTTTCCGCCGTCATCGCCTCGCTGCAGCAGACCGGCGTTGCCGCCTCGGTCAAACGCGCCTCGGCCGATCTGTCGGCCGGCTTCATCGCCCCGGTGGCCGATGGCCGCTCGGCCGACCTCGCCAACCGGCAGGACCAGGTGATGGAAACGGTGCGCGCTTCCGTTGCCGCGCAATCCGCCGCCCTCAGCGCCGCCGCCGACGAAATCCTCGCGACCCCGTCCGTGGAGCAACGCCGCTATGTGCCGCTCTCCAGCGCCGAAGCCGTCATCCGCTATTGGCAGGATTTCATTCCCTCCTGGGCCGGCGCTATTTCCATCGATCTCCTGCCGGTGGTGCTCGTTCTGGTGCTGATGATCGTCAACGACGCGATGCGAAAGGATTCGTCCTCGCTTGAGGAAGCCGAAAACATCACGGCGGCGGAAATGCTGCGGGCTCTGGCGCTCTACCGCCGCATGGAAGCCGCCGGCATCGATGTCGCGACCGGCCAGCCCAAGCCAGAACCGCAGGCGCCCACTGAAGACTTGCCAGCCGCAGCCGAGCTGCCGCCCGACGATAGCACAGTCACACCGATTGAAACCGCCCAGCGCAAACGCACCGACGGGCCGCGGCCGGCATGAAGACTGAGGCAAACCACCGCGCGTCTTCTGCCAGTCCCGGCATCATCGCCCGGCTTGCCGCCATCGATGATGGCAATATCATCCGCGTGGCCTTCTTCGCCCTGCTGCTCGGCACGGCAAGCGTGCTCTATGTCGATTTTCGCGAACTGGCCCTCAGCGAGCCGGCTGCCCTGGCGCCAACATTGACGCCCATCCTGCCCCCGGCAGACCCGAGCAGCGGGGTCGAGGGCCGGCCCATGCCACACATCACCTCATCTCCCGAGATTCTTGATGCGCCACTCGCCATCGCGCTCGAAAGTGGCGGTGAGCTAAAACTGTCCGGCACCATCGATCCAGGCGCTGCAGTCCGTTTTAGGACGGAGATTGAACAGCGTGGCGAATACGTGAAGACTGTAGTTCTTGATTCGCCCGGAGGATCAGTGATGGACGCGCTGGAGATCGGCGCCCTCATCCAGGAAAAAGGCCTCGCGACAAAGGTCGCCGCCGGAAACCTCTGTGCCTCCTCCTGCCCCATCATTTTCGCCTCCGGCGCCGAGCGGATAGCCAGCGCCGACTCTGCCATTGGCGTGCACCAGATCTATGCGGCATCGCTTGGCGAAGCGTCGCGCGATGCGTTTGCCGTGGCGGGCATTGCCATGGCCGATGCGCAATCGACCACGGCCGAGATCACCCGGCACCTGACAAAAAGCGGCGTCGACCCGGCCCTGTGGCTGCACGCGCTCGATACGCCGCCCGACCGGCTCTACTATTTTTCAGGAGAGGAGATGCAGCGTCTGAAGCTTGTCACGCAATTCATCGAGAATTGAACGCCTGCCAGGAACCGGTGGAGGACCGGGGCCGTTAGGCGGGTAAGGGCCAAAAGTGCCCAAAATACCTCGTGGAGGAGGCTACCCATGTCCGCTACGCATACTCTGACGCGACACAGCGATATCCAGAGCTGGGTCACCGATCGCAAGGGCATTCCCGCTGTCGCGCGTATCCGCAATCGCTTCGGTGAGGAGAAATCGAAGCTCCTGCTGCGCTTCGTCCGCAGCCAGGGCGGTTCGACTGACGACGGCATGAGCCCATGCTCATGGACCGCCTGGTTCGCCGAACTCGATCGTCAGCAATTGGCGCTGAAAGTGACGCAAGGCGGGGAGTGCGAACTCGTCCCGCGCGCCGCAATGAACTAGATCAGGCCCGGGCCTGCTGCTCGGGTCCATCCCTCGAAATCCCGACGGCCGTGACCGGCGCCACGCAAACGCGGTCGCGGCCTCGGGATTTTGCTTCGTAAAGCGCGGTATCGGCGCGCCGCAACAGATCGGCCAGGCTTTCGCCCGGCTCCATGGCGGCAATCCCGAACGAGGAGGTGATCTGTTGCTCCAGGCCGCGCTCTTGGCTTGAGAGTTCCCGCAGCAGCCGCCTCGCCGTTTCCGCCGCGCCCCGAGCCACGCCAAGATCGGCGCCCGGCAGCAGCACGGCGAACTCTTCTCCGCCCAACCGCCCGACGACGGCGCGAAAATCAAAGCTTTCCTTCAGCACCCGGCCAAAAGCGGCAATCGCCTGGTCGCCTGCAGCGTGGCCGTAGGAATCGTTGATCCGTTTGAAATGATCGAGATCGGCCACCACCATCACCGCCGGAGCACCGGCGCGTACGGCCAGAAGGCGCGCCTTGTCGGCCTGGTCCTCAAAACCACGGCGATTGAGCAGGCCCGAAAGCGGATCGGTCTCTGACCGCGCCGTCATGTCTGCGATCATGTCGCGCACGATGATGAGCAGCATAAGCAGGCCATTGGAGATCAGCAGCACCGCGCCTGTGCTCTGCGAGATGGCCGCATAGCTGCTGCCAAGATAGCCCTGCGGCGAGCCACCCGAACCGAGCATCACGGCAAGGAAGGGCTTTGTGACAAAGTTGGCGGCGCTGAGCCCGAAAAGGGCCAGAAGCGCCATGTCGAGCGCCCGATTGGACTGCCGCGACAGGATGATCCTTATCCCAACCAGATGCATCAGCGCATAGGGGGCCTGGTAGAGCATGCCGCGCAACAAAGAATCGCGCGGCATATCAAGGATCAGCAGATTGACCACCAGCGCGCCGACATAGAGGCCGCCCAGCGCCAGCCAGGGCGGCCTGACACCATAGTGGCGCGCAATGCCGATATTGCACAGGGTCAGAGCCGACAGGAACACCGCGAAGATGGCAAAGCTGACCGGCCGCGCATCGGTCTGATAGGGCAGGATGAATTCCAGCGCCCCATTGGCAATGCCAAGGCCATAACCCAGAGCCAGCCATCGGGCGCCAATGGCGCCGCGATAGTAGGCGGCAACAATGCCAAAGGCGGTGGCGAACAACCCCGCGATAAAGAGGTTGATGGCCAGCACGAAGCCTGCTGCGCTCATGGAAGCTTCCGGCGAGAATAACCGGCTCAGTCTCCCCGAGCTTCCGTAAAACTCCGTTAAGATTCTGGCCGGAGGCCCGGTGCTAGGCCCGCGGCGCGACTCCAAGTGCCTCGGCCAGCAGCGCAAAGGAGCGCCGGCGCAGCTCATAAGAGTGGATGGTGGTGGTGATCATCACCTCGTCGGCCTGCGCTTCCCGCGCCTTCTGGCTAATCTCTTCGGCCATCCGTTCGGCACTACCGACCATCCAGAGCGCGCCCTGATGGGCGATCACCTGCTGCTGTTGGGGCGTCAGGGTTTTGGCGCGCTCCAGCGCTTCCTCCGGCGGCGTCAACCGGCGTTGCTCGCCGGTCACGAACAGCGCCCAGTTCACCGCCTGCGAGGTAGCGAGGAATTTTGCCTCTTCCTCTGTCGGGGCGGCAATCACCGAGAGGCAAAGGATGGTGCGCGGCTCGGGAAAATCCGCGGAGGGTTCAAAGGCGGCGCGATAGGACGCAAAGGCGGGCGCCGCGGGCGTATGCGAAAAATGTGCGGCAAAGGCATAACCAAAGCCGATCTGCCCCGCCGGTTGAGCGCTGGCGCCCGACGAACCGAGCAGCCATTTTGGCGGCAGGCGCACACCGCCCGGCGAAACCGGGACGCGCGAAAACGGATGGTCGGACGGAAAGTTGTCCTCGTCGAAAGCCATCAGCTCGGCGAGATAATTGGAAAATTCCTCGCCGCCGCCGGACCGCAGGGCCCGCATGGCGTAGCCATCCCCGCCCGGGGCGCGGCCAAGCCCGAGATCGATGCGGCCCGGATGCAGCGCCTCGAGCGTGCGATAGGCCTCGGCAATGCGCAGCGGCGCATGGTTGAGCAGCATGACGCCGCCTGAACCGACGCGTATGCCCTTGGTCGCCGCCGCCGCGCTGCCGATGAGAATTTCCGGCACCGAGGAGGCGATGGAGGGCATGCCGTGATGCTCGGCATACCAGAGCCGCTCATAGCCCAGCCCATCGGCCGCCTGCGCCAGCTTTATTGTCTCCGCCATGGCCTCTTCCGTCGAACTGCCCTGGGCGATCGGGGCGAGATCCTGCAGGGAAAGCTTGAAATTGGCGGGCATGGGGAACTCCAAAAGGTTGCGCCGCTTATATCGGTACTTGCCGATGGATTTCCAGAGGCTTACGCAAAGCGTGCTTTTGTGCTAGCCTGGGGTGAATGAGGGTTATGCTGTGCGGCGTGCTATTGTCCTGACTATCCTATTGGGTGCCTGTGGAACCGGGACTGCAAATGCGCAGAATCTGCTCGATCCACATCCCCTCGCAGGCGTCGTGGATGAGCTTCGTTTTGGCCTCCACGCCTACAATGTGCACCACGCCATGCTGCCCTTTCTCGTCAATGAGTGGCAGATTACGGAAGTAAGAAGCCTCAGTTTCGACGTGCTGTTCGTCTCTCCCGACATTGATGCCTTTCGCTGGATCGGGTCGCCCCGGCCCGAGATCGGCACCACCATCAATCTCGGCGGCAAGGAAAATCTCCTCCATGCCGGTCTCACCTGGCAATTGCCGATCTTTGACACGCCGATTTACCTCGAAGGCACGTTTGGCGCTGCCATTCATGACGGCGCCCTCACCGGCGCGTCGGCGCCGGCGAAGAATTTTGGCTGCCGCGTGAATTTCTATGAACGCTTCGGTATCGGCGCCAACCTGTCGGACAATGTGACGGCGACCGTTACTTATGAGCACACGTCCAATAATAGCTACTGCGAGGCCAATGACGGCCTCTCGAACTTCGGCGTTCGCCTAGGCTGGAAGTTCTAAACTTTTCATGCGCATAATATCCCCAGGCTCTGGCGGATATTTTCTTTATGAAGATTTCTGGAAACACCTCTGTCGTCTTGGCGGCGTATCTGTTGTTTTCAGTTTCTGCGCTTGCGCAGGATTTTGGCTTGTCCGAAATCCGGGGCGGGATTTTCTCCCATAGCGTCGATGAGCCCGGCACGTTTATGGGCATGCTCAATGCCGAGCGCGTCCATGACATCAATGTCGAGCTGCTGTTCGACACGCCAAGCCTGACCGAATGGGTCACGCTCGGCGAACTGCGCCCCCATATCGGCGCCACCCTGAGCTTGGGGGGACTTGAAAACATGGTCTATGCCGGCGTGAGCTGGACTGTGCCCGTCTTCGACTCGCCTGTTTTCGTCGAAGCCGCCTTTGGCGGCGCCGTGCACACGGGCAATAATATCGGCCCGACGCCTATGCCCGCGCGTAGTCTCGGTTGCTCGGTGCTGTTCCACGAGGCGGCCAGTATCGGCATTCAGCTCTCGGCAAATGCATCGATCATGGCCACGATCGAGCATGCCTCCAATGCCAATCTTTGCCAGGACAATCGCGGCCTGACCAATATGGGCATCCGCCTCGGCTGGAAGTTCTAGGCCGCCTGCCCGGCCGACCAGCCTGAGGCCCAGGCCCACTGGAAATTATAGCCGCCAAGCCAACCGGTGACATCGACTGCTTCGCCTACGAAATAAAGGCCCGGTACCGTCCGTGCCATCATCGTCTTGGCGTCGAGCCCGGTCGTGTCGATGCCACCCAGCGTCACTTCCGCCGTGCGATAACCTTCCGAACCCACCGGCTTCAACGTCCAGCGGCTGACCTGATCCGCCACCGGTTGCAGCTTCTTGTCTGAAAAATCGCCGATCATGCCCGGCTGGTTGATCAGTTCACCCAGCAATTGCGCCAGACGCTTGGGCAGGTGTCCCGCCAGCACGGTCTGAATGTGATTGCGTGGCTGTTCCTTGCGCGCCGCCTGCAAAAGGCCCATCGCATCCTGCTCGGGCAGGAGATCGACGGAAATGCTGTCGCCCTCGCGCCAGTAGGAAGAGATCTGTAGAATCGCCGGCCCCGAAAGCCCGCGATGGGTGAAGAGCAGTGCTTCGCGGAATTTGGTCTTGCCGTGGCTGATAATTGCGTCGGTCGAAACACCAGCCAATTCCTTCAGCTCCTCCAGCTTGCCTTCCTCAAAAGTCAGCGGCACGAGACCCGGACGCGTCTCTGTAACGGCCAGCCCAAATTGCTTTGCCAGCGAATAGGCAAAGCCGGTCGCCCCCATTTTCGGGATCGACTTGCCGCCCGTGGCAACGATCAGACTTTCGCAGGTGACAAAACCATCGCCGACAAGAACCTTAAAACCCTCGTCGATCTTTTCGACCGAGCCGACGGAACGCCCCGTCCAGATTGCGGCACCGGCCTGTCGCAACTCGTCGATCAGCATGGAGACGATCTGCGTCGCCGGCCCATCGCAAAAGAGCTGCCCCAGCGTCTTTTCATGGAAGGCAATGCCGCGCTTCTTCACCCGCTCGATGAACATATCCGGCGTGAAGCGCGACAGGGCCGACAGCGCAAAGCGCGGATTGCTGCTCAGGAAACGCTCGCGCCCCAAAACATGCGTCGCATTGATATTGGTGAAATTGCAGCGCCCGCCACCGGAGATGCGGATCTTCTCGCCGGGGTTCTTGGCATGATCCACCACCAGCACCCGCCGCCCCCGGCGCCCCGCCTCGATGCCCGCCATGAGGCCGGCGGCGCCCGCGCCCAGGATGATGATGTCAAAATCGGTCATTTCGGGCCTCTCGCCGCTCTTTGCCTTCCCGTATCGTTCCGGCAGGCCCGGCGCCACTCCAATTTCATTGACTCTTTCCTATTTGAGAGTATGAGAAGTCCTGCTTTTCACCTGAGAGCATCGATTTTCATGCGCAGCTTCGGCCACATCGCCGTTCTTATGCCCACCCGGCCTGCCGCCGGGGGCGCTGTCGTCATGACCAAAACCACTAAAACCGCCTGACGCTTTTCCCCGGGTTCCCTCCCGCCGGGGAGAGGCTCAAAGCACTGACCGCGATGGCAAGACCATCGCGCGGGGGCGGAAAAGGTAAAGGGACCGGAGTTCCAAAATGGGTTATCGCGTCGCTGTCGTCGGGGCCACAGGCAATGTGGGCCGCGAAGTTCTCAATATCCTCGCCGAGCGCAATTTTCCGGCTGACGAGGTCTTTGCTCTCGCCTCGTCCCGCTCGATCGGCAAGGAAATTTCCTACGGCGACAAGGTGCTCAAGGCCAAGGACCTGCAGCACTTCGACTTTTCCAATGTCGACTTTGCCATCATGTCGGCCGGCGGCGCCATTTCCAAGGATTGGGCCCCGCGCATTGCCGCGGCCGGCGCTATCGTCATCGATAACTCGTCCTATTGGCGTTATCACTCGGACGTGCCGCTGATCGTGCCGGAAGTGAACGGCCATGTGCTCGATCGCTGGCTCGCCGACGCCAAGCGCAACAACATCATCGCCAACCCGAACTGCTCCACCGCCCAGCTCGTCGTGGCGCTGAAGCCGCTCCATGATGCCGCGACCATCAAGCGCGTTGTCGTCTCGACCTACCAGTCGGTTTCGGGCGCGGGCAAGGAAGGCGTCGACGAGCTCTGGAACCAGACCAAGGGCATTTTCGTCAACGATTCGCCGACCCCGCAAAAGTTCCCCAAGCAGATCGCCTTCAACGTCATCCCGCACATCGATGTGTTCATGGAAGACGGCTACACCAAGGAAGAGTGGAAGGTCCTCGCCGAGACCAAGAAGATCCTCGATCCCAAGATCAAGGTCACCTGCACCGCCGTGCGCGTGCCGGTCTTCGTGGGCCACTCGGAAGCGGTCAATCTCGAATTCGAAAAGCCGATTTCGGCCGACGAAGCCCGTGACCTCCTGCGCGAAGCGCCTGGTATTTCCGTGCTCGACAAGCGCGAAGCCGGTGGCTACGCGACCCCGGTGGAAGCCGTGGGCGAATACGACACCTTTGTCAGCCGCATCCGCGAAGACGTTACGGTCGAGAACGGCCTCGCCATGTGGGTTGTTTCCGACAACCTGCGCAAGGGCGCCGCGCTCAACACCATCCAGATCGCCGAAGCGCTGATCGAAAAGGGTTACAAGGCCCGCGCTCTGGCCGCCTGATCGACAACCCTGACCCCACGCGCAACTTTCGCGCTGTCGTCATTGCCGGGCTTGTCCCGGCAATCCATCTCGCCTCCGCATGGACCACCGGGACAAGCCCGGTGGTGACGAGTGCGGGGGGATCGGCACAGGCATCCCAGCTCTGCAATTCGAATGCCTTGAGCCCAGGGGCACACAGGCGTACAAGACTGCCGTACCGGTAGTTACTCCATGCCCATCCGCCATATTCTTCTT
Organism: Devosia sp. LjRoot3; assembly: GCF_964252865.1. Classification (NCBI taxonomy): domain Bacteria; kingdom Pseudomonadati; phylum Pseudomonadota; class Alphaproteobacteria; order Hyphomicrobiales; family Devosiaceae; genus Devosia; species Devosia sp. LjRoot3. Next base: position 293,284 of record NZ_CAXUPK020000004.1, on the reverse strand, counting down.
GCCCTTCTGGTCGTTGCCATCTGGGGCTTCAATTTCGTCGTCATCAAATTGAGTGTCGAGGCGCTGCCGCCCATTCTGGCTGCCGCATTGCGCTTTTCGGCGGCCGCCTTCCCAGCCATTCTCTTCGTAAGACCGCCCAAGGCGCCGGCCTGGCTGGTGATAGCCTTCGGCCTCTCCTTCGGCTTTGCGCTCTACGCTTTCCTCAATCTCTCGATCGCCTGGGGCATGCCGGCGGGCCTGTCCTCGCTGGTGCTGCAGACCCAGGCCTTTTTCACCATGGCCATGGCCTTCGTGCTGCTCGGCGAACGGCCAAGCAGGTTTCAGGTCATCGGGGCAGGGATTGCCTTTCTCGGCATCAGCGTCATTGCGTTCGAACGCATCGAGGGCGCCGGCTTCGTGCCGCTGCTGATGGTGCTGCTCGCGGCCGTCGCCTGGGGCCTTGCCAATGTGCTGACGAAGAAAGCCGGCAAGGTCAACGCCATTGCCTTCACGGTCTGGGGCTCGCTGGCGGCGCCGCTACCGCTCTTCGCCCTGTCCTTCGTCACCGAAGGAGGCGACACGATTCTCAATGCTCTTGCAGGTTTTTCCTGGTCAGACGCAGCGCTGATCGCCTTCCTCGCCTATCCGGCGACGCTGCTTGGCGGCGGCATCTGGAGCTGGCTACTCGGGCGCCATCCGGCCTCGGTCGTCGCGCCTTTCACCCTGCTCGTCCCGATCACCGGCCTGTTGTCGGGCTATCTGGTGCTGGGCGAAACCATCACCGCAATCGAGATTGTGGGCGGCCTGCTGGTCATCGCGGGCCTTGTCGTCACCTTGCGAAAATCGAAATCAGCCGAGCCGGCAATCCGGCTCGACTGAATTTTGGGCTTATTGCACCAGCGCGTCGGCCGGCGGCGGCGCGTCTGCCGGAATGTCGGCTGGCGCATCAAGCGGGACTGGTACGGCTTCTGCCGGCGCCGGTACGCTTGCCGGCTGCAGGGCGTTGAGCTGTTCAGGCGTCAGGCCACCGGCCCCTTCGATATCGGCCGTGGCAAATTCTTCCGGCGTCAGGTCTGGCCAGACAACCTGCAATTCCTCAAAGCTGAGGCGGCCATCGGCATTGACGTCGACATCGGCAAAGGTCAGGGGCGTCTGCGCCATGACGGGCGCAGCGAAAAGAGTAGCGGCCACAAGGCCGAGGGCGATCTTGCGCATGGGAGAAAGTCCTATGGTCAAAGGATGGGCGACGTGGTCGCAAAATAAGGACGCCACCCCGTAAGGGTCGGGGTGGCGTGCTGCCCGAAAAGCGGGCGAAGGCTTAGCTGGCCGGGGCGGCAGCGGCCGCAACCAGGGCGTCATATTCTTCCGCGCTGAGTTCGCCATTGCCGTCGACGTCACCCGCCGTAAAGGCTTCCTGGGTCAGGTCAGGCCAGGCGACCTGTGCTTCCACCAGCGAAACGCCGCCATTGGCATCGGTATCGACCGAGGCGAAATCAGTGGCCGCCTGCGCCATGGCGGCGCCGGAAAGGCCAAGAAGGATAAGGGAGGACAGAACGATCTTCTTCATGGGGTTAGCTCCATGTTTTCGGGAACGTGCGATGGGAGATTGGTCTCCCAACGACGGGCAGCTCTCCTGCGGCCCGTGAGCAAAGACTGGCGAGCCAATGTGTCTCGCTCCGGACCACACAAGGGCGTGATCGAGCAGATGTCTGGGCCATTTCCGGGCAATGGAAACGCGCTGGAAGATCAATGATTTTGGAATGTTCTGCGAGACAACTGCAAGACGACTGCAGTTTCTTTCCTGCCGATGACGCCAGGAACTGATCACGATTTCAGCAGTGCAAGATCAACTTGAAGGCAAAAAGGGGGCAATTGATCACGGACAAGTGAAGATGCCCAAGCCAATTGCATGTCCCCGCCATCACCACGCGGCCCGTCCGCGTGGTTCCTGCGATGCGACCGTCGGGACCGCTCAGAGTTCGGGCCGAACAAAGTCCCCGTCGTGGTCCATGACCCACAATTCGCCCGTCGAAATATCGAACCAAGCCCCATGCACGGCGATTTTCCCTTCGGCTTCGAGAGCGGCCACATAAGGGAAGGTGCGCAGGTTGCGAATGGAATTGCGGATCGAAATCCGCTCCATCGCCGTCTGCCGTTCGGTCGAGGTGAGAAGGCTGTTCTGGCCGAGCTGGCTCGGCAATTCGCCCAGCATGGCCATCCACTTGCCGATGAAATCGCCCGAATCGAGCGGCTTCAGGTCCGGATCGAGCGCTGCCTTGATGCCACCGCAGCGGCCATGGCCCATGATCACGATATTGGCGATACCCAGCGCCTTGACGGCAAATTCGATCGCCGCCGAGGTACCGTGCTGGCCACCATCAGGCTGGTAGGTCGGCACCAGATTGGCGACGTTTCGCAACACGAACATTTCGCCCGGCCCGGAGTCGAAAATCATTTCGGGCGCCGCGCGGCTGTCGCAGCAGGCAATGATCATGGTGGTCGGCTTCTGGCCGGCCTCGGCGAGGTCGCGAATGCGTTCCTTCTCGCGGACATAGCGCCCGGCTAGAAAGTTTGCGTGACCGTCGAGCAGTTCTTGCGGAAAGCTGTGCATGCCGTCTCGATTAGCGCTAAGAGGCAAGAGAATCAATCTCGGCGCTGGGCTCGCGCCGCAATGGGGGTATGCATGCTTATCTATCGCTTCCTGACGGGCGAAGACGATTCCGCCTTTTGCCACAAGGTCACCAAGGCGCTGTCCGAGGGCTGGCAGCTACACGGCAGCCCCACCTACGCCTTCGATGCCGTCAGCAAAAAAATGCGCTGCGGCCAGGCTGTGACCCGCGTCGCCAAGGACCAGCCCTACGATCCGGAAAAAAAGCTCATCGATTTCTGATCTTGGCGGGGCCGGTGAAAACCGGCCCCGGCTTTTTAGATGCGCCGCGCCACGAAGGTGGCATTGCGTGCGCCCGGCACGGTGGGGCGATAGGTGCAGCGGAGCGAGCCGACCTGCGGATGGTCGGGCACCAGCACGCGTTCATTGTTCTGCGTCTGGTTCTTGAAAATTTCCGAGAGAATGAGATCGATCAGCCCGCGCGGCCGGCAGGTAATGGTGGCTGCCGCCCAGGCCATGCCGCCACTGCAGCTCTGGCGCCGGAGGTCGATGGTCACGTCCCGGCCCGAGGCGCGCCAATCGAGCCGGCCCTCGCAGCGCACACCCTGCCCGCGCACCGAATAGCTGCCGCGCCGCTCGAGGCAGAAGGTCAGGCGGTTGGCGCCATAAAGGTTGCGATCGGCCTGATAGCAGCCCGCCACCAGCGCACTGCCACCTGGTGCATCGGGCACCAGCACTCGCGTCGAAGCGTCCTGCGCCATGGCGCCGCTCGTCAGGACCAGAAACAGTCCCACTATCCATCCAGCTATCGATCTCGACACCACGGTCGTCTCCTCCTGCGTCCGGTGCAACGAGGATAGAGCGCTTCAGGCTTTACGGTCTATCGTCATTTCTCCCAAAGTATAGATGCTGGAGCAGGATGACGGTTTTGCCGTCGATGATGCGTCCATCGCGACAGGCGACTATGGCATCGTCGAGGTCCATTTCGACGACTTCGAGCTCCTCGCCCTCCTCGACGAGCCCGCCGCCAAAGTGACGATAGGTGTCCTCGCCATAGCGACCGACGAAGAGGCTGACCTTTTCCTGCACCGAACCGGGCGACATGTAGACGTCGCTGACATGGACAATGTCGCGCGGCTCATGTCCGGTTTCCTCAAAGGCCTCGCGGCGCGCGCAGGTTTCGGGATCGTCGCCATCAAGCAGTCCCGCACAGGCTTCGAGCAGAAAGGCCGCATCGCCATTGGCGAGCACCGGATAGCGGAACTGCCGTACCAGCAGCACCGTGCGCTTTTCCGCGTTGAAGAGGACGATGGAAGCGGCATTGCCATGGTCGTAATTTTCGCGGCTGAGGCGCTGCACCGTGCCGTCGTCACGACGATAGTCCAGCGTCACGCGCGTCAGCGTACCCCACTCATCCGAGAGCGTTTCCGAACCGATAAGGGTGACTTTGCCGTCCATGATGCTTCCTTCGCTTGGCCGGAAGCTGGCGCATTTTTCCCGATTCTGGAACTCAGTCCCTGCCTGGAAGGGCCGCCATGCGCGTCGCCAGCGCCTCCTGCCCCGAAGACTTCAAACCGTCAACGGCACCCTCAAAATCCCTGCTATCGCGGTTTTGGCTGAGTTTTGACTTGGCGATCGTCCGGGTCACGGCAATGCGGAAGGCAACGATCTTGCCCAGCATATCGGTCATGTAGTCGGCCGGCGCATCGGCCATGCGCCAGGCCTTTTCGCCATTGATCCGGCGCTCATGTTCGCGGGTAAGAAGCCCCACTGCTGCGCGCTTGCTGGTCTCGTCACGCTGAAAGCTGATCGTGCCATGCACATGCACGACCTGATAGTTCCAGGTCGGCACCTGTTTGTGGTGCTCGGCCTTGCTGGGATAAAAGTTGGGCGAGACATAACCGTCGACGCCGCGGAAGATCACCAGAACCTCCTCGCCCTCGGCGATCAGCCGATGCATGTCATTGGCAAGGGCAATATGCCCGACAAGTTCCCCGCGCTTGTCGACGAGGATCGGCATGTGATTGGCAATCAGGCCCTCGGCCGTATTCGCGACCACGCAGCCGAGCGGCGCCGCAGCGATCACCGCCGCGATCTCTTCCTGATCGATTTCCTTAAAATGCTCGGGCAGATACATAGGCGCCTCACGGAAAAATCTCAGCCGCCAAGGATCAGTTTTAGGGCAATGGCCCACATGATCACGGCGATGATCCCCTCAAGAATACGCCAGGCAAACGGTTTGGCGAAGATGGGTCGCAGAAAACCAGCGCCATAGCCAAGGGCAAAGAAAAACGCGAAAGACCCGGTGATGGCGCCAGCGGCGAAATGCACTTCGCGTCCCGCAAATTGCGTCGAAATGGTACCGAGCAGCACCACCGTATCGAGATAGACATGCGGGTTGAGCCAGGTGATCGCGAGGCAGGCCAGAAGCGTCGTCAGCAAGGGCTTGGTCGCGTCGGCCTCGCTGACCGACAAGGCACCATGGGATTTTAGCGCGGAAAGCAGGCTTCGCGCCCCATACCAGACGAGAAACGCCGCGCCGCCGAAGCGCATCACCGGATCGATCCAGGGCAGCAGGGCGGCGATGCGTCCAAAACTTGTCACCCCCAGGACGATCAGTGCCGCATCCGAAAGCGCGCAGACGAGACAGACGGCAAAGACATGTTCGCCCTTGAGCCCCTGTCGCAGCACGAAGGCATTTTGCGCACCGATGGCGACGATGAGGCTGAGGCCGATGGAGAGGCCCGCGATGAAAACCGGAATATCCATGCCCTTGCGCTAATCGACGGGGCGTGATTAGGCAATTTAATCTGCCTTACATCGAATTAGCTGAGCTAACCATGATCGACTATTCCGCCGCCCTTGCCGTTGCCAGGGTCGTGCAGACCGGCAGTTTCGAAAAAGCCGCCCGCGCGCTCAACGTCACCCCCTCGGCCATCTCCCAGCGCGTCCGGCAACTCGAGGAGCGCATGGGTACGGTGCTGATCGAGCGCGGCACGCCCTGTATCGCGACCGAGAAGGGCGCCTGGCTCTGCCGCCATATGGAACTGGTCGGCATGCTGGAAAACGATCTGCTAAAACACCTGCCGAGCCTTGGAGACCAGCAGGCGGGCCCCACCACCGTCGATATCGCCGTCAATGCCGATAGTCTGGGCACCTGGTTCCTGCCCGCCGCTGCGGCCTTTGCGCAAAACTCCACCGTGGTGCTCAATATCACGGTCGACGACCAGGAGCACACGGCCGAAGCGCTGCGCCGGGGGCGCGTGCTGGCCGCCGTCACCGCGCTGGCCGAGCCGGTGGCCGGCTGCCGCACCATTCCCCTCGGGCGCCTGCGCTATCTCGCCACCGCCAGCCCGGATTTCATGCGCCGTCATTTTCCCCACGGGGTGACGAGCGAAGCTCTGGCCCGTGCGCCCGCCATGACCTTCAACCAGAAGGACCTGTTGCAGCGCGACTGGGTCGTAAAAGTCTTCGGCGCGGCGGTCAGCGGCCCCAGCCATTTCCTGCCCTCGACGCAGGGTTTTGTGGAGGCGTGCTTGCTTGGCATGGGCTGGTGTCTCAACCCCATCCATCTGGTGCGCGATCACCTGGCGAGCGGGCGCCTTGTCGAACTGGTGCCCGGCGCCGTGCTTGATATATCGCTGCACTGGCAGGTCAGCCGTCTCGCGGCCGGTCAGTTTTCCGAATTGACCAATGCCGTGGTCGAAGCCGCGCGGCGCGAACTTTTATGACCCCGCGCGACCCTATGGCGCCATAGAACCCCTAACGCTCCAGGAAATTTGCCAGATTGTCGAGGGACGATGCCAGGCCCTCCGCATGATCCTCGGCACTGATGCCGCTGGGCACGTTTTCGGCGCGAATAGTCACCTCCGTGCCTTCCGGCACCGGCCGCAGGATCCAGTTCATCACCATGGTCCCAACAAAGGCAGGATCATCGGAGACGAAGTCGACGGCTTGCGAAACCAGCGCCCCCGGCACGAGATCGAGAAAGCGCACCGCCACATCGTCGGAATTCTCGCCAGTCTTGCCAGCGATGCTGCTGTCCTCATAGCGCAGCACCATGCGATAATGTCCGCCGGGGCGCAGATCGAATTCCAGCATCTGCCCACGCATGCCTTGGGGCGGCAGCCAGACCACCATGGCGGCAGGGTCGGTCATGGCGGCATAGACCGCTTCGGGCGTCGCATCCATGATGCGGCTGGCGCTGTCGGTTCGGCTCATGGTCGTTCCTCCTCGCGAGGAACGAGTGTGCGCTAGAGCCGCGCCTTTTCCAAGGCGGGGAGCAATTCGCCCTCAATGGCTTCCGCTGTCAGCGGACCGACATGCTTGAAAACGATCTTGCCCGATCCATCGACGACAAAAGTTTCCGGCACGCCATAAACGCCCCAATCGATGGAAACGCGCCGGTCGCGATCAGCTCCTATGGCGTCATAGGGATTGCCCAGTTCGGCCAGAAAGGCCCGGGCATTCTCGGGCGCATCGGAATGGTTGATGCCGAAGAGGCGGACGCCGGTCTCCGCCTTGAGAGCTTCGAGCAGCGGGTGCTCATCCCGACAGGGAATGCACCAGGAGGCAAAGACATTGACGACGGTCGGCTCGCCCCTGAGCGCGGCCGTATCAAAACCGGGCACATCCATGCCCTCGATCGCGGCCAGGGCGAATTCGGGCGCCGGTTTGTCGATCAGCACCGAACGAACCAGATTAGGGTCCCGATTGATCGTCGAGGCAAAGACCGCGATCAGCCCCACGAGCAGCAGCAGCGGCGCGGCAAAGAGAAGCTTCTTCATTGCGCTGAACTGCTCACCCGCTGACCATCCCCCAGCTCTTCAAGCCGGCGTTTCGTCTGGCGCGCGGCAAGGATCGTCCAGCCGACGAGCGCGGCAAGGCCGATAAACACGCCGGCATAGGCGGAAATAATGAACTCGGCATGGGCCCCAAGCGCGATCATTTGAGGTCTCCCCTGGCAGCGCGGCGCTCCAGCGTGGTGATGCGGCGGCGGCGCACTTCGGTATGCATGGCGGCAAGCTGCAGCGTGACGAACAAAAACGTGAAGGCAAAGAACATGACGAAGAGCGGCGTCAGGATCTCGCCGGGCATGGTCGGGCCGTCGGGACGGAAAACGCTGGCCGGCTGGTGCAGCGTGCTCCACCAATCGACCGAGAATTTGATGATCGGGATGTTGACCGCACCCACAAGGGTGAAGACGGCGACGACGCGGGCGGCACGCAACTGATCGTCAAAGGCGCGCCAGAGAGCGACGATACCGAGATAGATGAAGAGAAGGACCAGGGTGGACGTCATGCGCCCGTCCCATTCCCAAAAGGTGCCCCATGTGGGGCGGCCCCAGAGCGAACCGGTAAAGAGCGCCATGGCGGTGAAGGCGGCCCCGAGCGGCGCTGCCGCTTTCATCGACACATCGGCCATGGGATGGCGCCAGACCAGCGTGCCCAGCGCCGAAACGGCCATGGTGGCGTAGACGAACTGGCTGAGCCAGGCCGTGGGCACGTGCACATACATGATGCGCACCGTGTCACCCATGTATTTTTCGGGCGGCGAGGAGAACAAGCCATACCAGAGGCCAACCGCGAACAGCACGGCGGTGAGCAGCGCCAGCGGCAGGACGAGCGGTCGCGTCAGGGCGACGAACTGGCCGGGATGGGACAGCCGGTTCCACCAGGTCATTTTGGGTGTCGTGTCGATCGTCATACTTGCCGGGGGCCTTCGGAACGCATGTCGCAGTGGGAGCAGTACGCTCTAGTCTTCGCCCCAGTCTATCGCAAGGGCCGCCGCGAAGGGAGACAGCACCACGACCATGAGACTGAGTGCCGCAAGCAGGAGCGCGGCGGCCTGCGCCTGGTCGGGTCCGCCACTGGCGGAAATGGCCCCGACCCCGAAGATCAGGACGGGCACGGAGAGCGGGGCGATGAGGATGGGCGCAAGCAGTCCACCCCGCCGTGTGGCCACGGTCACTGCAGCGCCGATCGCCCCAAAGCCGGCCAAAGCGGGCGTACCGAGGAGAAGCGACAGCACCGTGCGCCCGAACGTTTCCCCATCCATGGCAAGGAGCAGAGCGAGAGCTGGCGAGGCGAGGATCAGCGGCAGGGCTGCGGTCAGCCAATGGGCAATCACTTTTGCGGCAACCACGGCCGAGAGCGGGATATCGGCAAGCCGGTAGAGTGCCAGCGTGCCATCGGCCCTGTCGGGCCCGAAGAGTTTTTCGAGGCCGAGCAGCATGGCGAGGAAGGCCGCGATCCAGACAATGCCCGGGGCGATACGCGCCAGGAGCGCCTTGTCCGGCCCCACGGCAAAAGGCACCACCGCGCCGACGATGACGAAGAACAGGACAAGGGTTAGAATTTCCCCGCCACCGCGGAGGCTCAGACGGATTTCGCGGGAGAGAACAGACATAAAGCCGCTCATGCGCTGCGCTCCAGCGTGAAGACAGCAAGACCGTCGAGCGCGATAGCATCATGACTGGCAATCACGGCTATGCCACCGGAGGCAAGATGGTCGCCGATCAGCCCCGCCAGCAGCTTTTGCCCCTCCGTATCGAGCGCAGACGTTGGCTCGTCGAGAAGCCAGACCGGACGGGCGGAGACCAGCAGTCGAGCCAGGGCCAGGCGGCGTTGCTGCCCAGCCGAAAGATAGGCGGCATCGAGCTTGGCCTGGCGCTTGAGACCGACACGATCGAGGGCCTCGGCAACCGGCAGGGCAGGATTGCCGTTGATCCCACGCCAGAACTCCAGCGTTTCAATCGCTGTCAGGCGGGGGCGGATGGCATTGCGATGGCCGCAATGATGGAAAGCAGGACCAAAATCCTCGTCGTGACCCTCAAGCACCACCGACCCTTCGAGCGGTGTAAGCAGGCCCGCAAGGGTAAGCAGCAGGGTGGATTTGCCGGCGCCATTGGGGCCGCGCAGCATCAACCCGCTGCCGGCAGGAACCGAGAGCGCAATATCACGGGCAAGCATGGTCTCGCCGCGACCGACGCCCAGCGCGAAAGTCCTGAGGCAGAGCGAAGAATGGACGTGCCGTTCAGTCATGGCCCCATCTCGTATTGAACGATGGCCGAGGCTGGCAAGGGCTTTTCCGATTGACTATAAAGGACATAGATTAGAGTCATTCCAGCAAAGCGCGGTTTTACCGGCGGCCCCCATTGCTCTCCGGTAGGCAGCGTCACAGCAGCAAAGGGCGGAGCAAGTGGCCTCACTAGACAGCTTCAAATCCAAGTCGACCCTGACGGTCGGTGGCAAGACCTATACCTATTTTTCCATTCTAGAAGCGGAAAAGAACGGTCTGGCGGGCGTCTCAAAGCTTCCCGGCTCGATGAAGGTCGTGCTCGAAAATCTGCTGCGTTTTGAAGACAATCGCACGGTGAAGAAGGAAGACATTCTGGCCATCGCCGAATGGCTCGTCACCCGCACCTCTGAATATGAAATCCAATATCGCCCGGCCCGCGTGCTGATGCAGGATTTTACCGGCGTTCCCGCCGTCGTGGACCTCGCCGCCATGCGCGACGCCACCGCAAAACTCGGCGCCAATCCGCAAAAGATCAATCCGCTCGTGCCCGTCGACCTCGTCATCGACCACTCGGTGATGGTCGATTCCTTCGGCACGCCCCTCGCCTTCCAGCAGAATGTCGAACTCGAATATGAGCGCAATGGCGAGCGCTATGAATTCCTGCGCTGGGGCCAGTCGGCCTTCGACAATTTTCGCGTGGTTCCGCCCGGTACAGGTATCTGCCACCAGGTGAACCTCGAATATCTGGCCCAGACCGTCTGGACCAAGGATGAGGATGGCGAAACCGTCGCCTATCCCGACACGCTCGTCGGCACCGACTCGCACACGACCATGGTCAACGGCCTTGCCGTGCTCGGCTGGGGCGTCGGCGGCATCGAGGCCGAAGCGGCCATGCTGGGCCAGCCGATCACCATGCTGATCCCCGAAGTCGTCGGCTTCAAGCTCACCGGAAAAATCAATGAAGGCATCACCGCCACCGACTTGGTGCTGACGGTCACCGAAATGCTGCGCAAAAAGGGCGTGGTCGGCAAATTCGTGGAATTCTACGGCCCTGGCCTCGACTATCTCAGCCTCGAAGACCAGGCGACCATTGCCAATATGGCCCCCGAATATGGCGCCACCTGCGGCTATTTCCCTGTCGACGCCGACACGCTGAAATTCCTCTCCACCACCGGCCGCGATCCCGATCGCGTGGCATTGGTAGAGGCCTATTCCAAGGCCCAGGGCATGTTCCGCACCACGGACACGCCCGACCCCACCTTCACCTCGACGCTCGAACTCGATCTGTCCACGGTCGTGCCATCGCTCTCGGGGCCAAAACGCCCGCAGGATCGTGTCGCCCTCAAGGACGTCACGCGTGCCTTTGACGCGGCCCTGCCGGACCTCTCGGGCGGCCGCATCGAACGCACCCGTCTTCCGGCCGACAAGCAGGAAAGCCGCTTTGTTGACGAAGGCGCCAGCGGCGTTCACGACATCCCAGAGGAAGCCGCCTTTGAGGTGAAAGGCACCGACTACCACATCACCGATGGCTCGGTTGTCATCGCCGCAATCACCTCCTGCACCAACACCTCCAATCCTTCGGTGCTGGTCGCTGCCGGTCTCGTCGCCCGCAAGGCCCGCGCCCTCGGCCTCAACTCAAAACCCTGGGTGAAGACGTCGCTTGCCCCCGGCTCGCAGGTGGTCACCGACTATCTCACGGCCGCAGGCCTGCAGGCCGATCTCGATGCCATTGGTTTCAATCTCGTCGGCTATGGCTGCACCACCTGCATCGGCAATTCCGGGCCCCTACCCCAGGCCATTTCCGATACGATCAACGAGAACAAGCTCGTTGCCGCCTCGGTGCTCTCGGGCAACCGCAATTTTGAGGGCCGCGTAAACCCCGACGTGCGGGCGAACTATCTCGCCTCCCCGCCGCTGGTGGTGGCCTATGCCCTCCTCGGCACGCTCAATGTCGACATCACCACCGAGCCGCTCGGCACCAGCAAGGATGGCAAGCCGGTCTATCTGAAGGATATCTGGCCCTCCAACCACGAGATCGCAGAGATCGTTCGGAAACACGTCAATGCCGACATGTTCCGCAAGCGCTATTCCGACGTGTTCAAGGGCGACAAGCTCTGGCAGGCCATCTCCGTCGAAGGCGGCGAAACCTATGGCTGGAACGGCACTTCCACCTATGTGCAGAACCCGCCCTATTTTGAGGACCTGACCATCGAACCAAAGCCCGTCACCGACGTGGTTTCGGCCCGTGTTCTGGCGCTGTTCCTTGATTCCATCACCACCGACCACATTTCTCCGGCCGGTTCGTTCAAGGCCGGCACACCTGCCGGCAAATATCTGACCGAGCGTCAGGTCGCGCCGAAGGATTTCAATTCCTACGGCTCCCGTCGCGGCAATCATGAAATCATGATGCGCGGCACCTTCGCCAATATCCGCATCAAGAACATGATGCTCGACGGCGTCGAAGGCGGTTTCACCAGGGGTCCCGACGGATCCCAGATGGCCATCTATGATGCCGCCATGGCCTATCAGGCCCAGAACACGCCGCTGGTGATTTTTGCCGGCAAGGAATACGGCACCGGCTCCTCGCGTGACTGGGCGGCCAAGGGCACGAACCTTCTCGGCGTGAAAGCCGTCATCGCCCAGTCGTTCGAGCGCATCCACCGCTCGAACCTCGTCGGCATGGGCGTCATCCCGCTGCAGTTCAAGGATGGCGAAAGCTGGCAGAGCCTCGGCCTCGACGGCACCGAAACCGTGGACATTGCCGGCGTCGAACAGATCGAACCGCGCGCCACCGTCAATGTGAAGATCACCCGCGCCGATGGCTCGGTGCTCAATGTCGAAACCCGCTGCCGCATCGATACGGCCAACGAGCTCGACTATTTCCGGAACGGCGGCATCCTGCACTACGTGCTGCGTAGCCTCGTCGCGGCCTAGCGCCAACCAACCCAATGAAATGGCGGCTCTCGGGCCGCCATTTTCGTTTCGGGGGCGGTCTGCGGGGAATCCACCCCTTCTCACCCTCTTTTGACTAGGCAGTGGGCGTTGGGCCAGAATACAACCTTGCCCATGATCTCAAGACCCCTCATCGGCCTCGCATTCGCGCTGGCGGCTAATTTTGTTGTGCTTGGCGGCGCCTCGTCCGAGGAGCAGCACATAGAACCCAAGGCCGTGGTGGAATTGTTCACGAGCCAGGGTTGCGCGTCCTGCCCGCCGGCCGATGCGCTGCTGACCGCCCTTGCCGAACGCGACGATGTCGTCGCCCTCGCCTTTCACGTCGACTATTGGGACTATGTGGGGTGGAAGGACACTTTTGCCCAGGAGGCCTATTCCGACCGCCAGCGCGCCTATGCCAAGAGCTGGGGCTCCTCGCGCATCTATACTCCGCAGATTGTCGTCAATGGCGCCAAGGCCGTGGTCGGCTCGCGCCGCAATGAGGTGCAGCAGGCCGTCGACCGCGCCAGCCTGCCGCTCGCCATGGACCTGACGCTCAGCGGCGACATGCTAAAAATTTCCGTGCCTCCCAAGGCCGATTTCTCCGACGCCGTCGTCTGGCTCGTGACCTATATGAACCGCGCCGACGTCAAGATCGACAGTGGCGACAATGCCGGCAAGTCCATGGTCTATACCCAGGTGGTGACCGGACGGCAGGTACTGGGCATGTGGGAGAGCGAGACCGGGGCGGAACTGAAGCTGCCGCTCGGCGAAGTTTTGGGCGCGGCCAATACCGGCATCGCCATTGTCGTGCAGCAGGAGCGCGGCGGCCTGCCCGGCGCCATTCTCGCCGCCGGCGCCTACGAGCCGTAGGGGGCCGTCAGGTACAAAAGAAAACGCCTGCTCCGGGGGCTTGGAGCAGGCGTGACTGACTTGGAGGTCAGATAGGAGACTGGCAACCGGACGTCATGGTTGGGGGCTCGGTCGGTCCGGTTGCCAGCCGCTGGAGGCAATGGTGAAAAGATGCCCGGCCAATTGGGCGTCTTGAGGGACGAATCGTGGCCGAAATTGGATTTTTTCGTCCTTGCCAAGCCATCGGAATATGCCGATCATGACTGTCCGATGACATGAATCTCGGTGGAGGTCGCGTGCAGGGTCGTCAGCCAAATGAGTCTCTGGCCAATCTGTCGCTGGTGCATGTGGGCGAACCGCAGAACCAGCCGGCCCGCCCCGTCCAGCCCATCGTCGCCTTCGACCGCCGCGAACTGATGCAGATACTTTCGGTCTATGGCCGCAAGGTCGGACAAGGTGAGTGGCGCGACTACGCCATGGATTTTCTCAAGGATCGCGCGCTCTTCTCCATCTATGCCCGCGTCTCCGAACGCCCGCTTTTCGTGGTCGAGAAAAACCCGAAACTGCGCGCCAAGCAGGGCCAATACATGGTCACCAACCAGCAGGGCCGCATCCTCAAGCGCGGCCACGACCTCACGCAGGTCCTGCGCGTACTCGATCCCGATCTGGCCGTGGTTGGATGAGCATTCTCGTTCGCCCGGCGGAGCCGGACGACGTGCCGGCCATGAGCCGCATTCTGACGGCCTCCATCATCGAGCTCTGCGCTGCCGATCACGGCAATGATCCCACCGCGATTGCCGCCTGGACGCGCAACAAGTCGCCAGAAGGCGTGGCCACCATGCTGACCAATGCCAATCTCTTGATGTTCGTCGCCGAGGCGGCGGGCGTGACTGGCGCTGTCGGCGCCGTGACGCGCACCGGCGAAATCGCCCTCAACTATGTGGCCCCGGACATGCGCTTTCTTGGGCTTAGCAAGGCATTGCTGGCGCGGCTCGAGGCCGAATTGCGCGCTCTCGGATTTGAAGAGGGGCGGCTTGAAGCGACGGCCACCGCCCAGCGCTTTTACGAGCGCGCCGGCTGGCACCTCGACGGCCCGCAGGCAAGTGGCCGTGTGGTCAATGGCTATCCGATGAAGAAGGTGCTGGCGGGCTGAAATTTCCGGCCAGTTCGGCGGCGTCAGGCGCCTCGAAAAGTTTCGCCCACTCGCGCAATGTCGTCACCGGAATGACGAAATGGCCCCCTTCCGCCCCTTCATTGCGCCCGGCAATCCTGCGCTCCAGCTCCTCGAGCGGTATGTGGTCAAACTGCACGCGGCAATCCGCCCCGAGCGCCCGCGCCCGCTGCGCAAAGTCGACCCGCTCGGCCCGGCTCCAAAAGCCGAAATCGAGGATGACGTCGCCACCACCTGCCAGGATATGAGCCGCGACATCCCACATGATCGCTTCCACTGTGTTGTGCCGCAGGTCGTGGTCGGGGTGATGCATGTCGTCGGCAAAAAGCCGCGTCTGCCACTCGTCCGGCGTCAGGCGCAGGGCGCCAGTCTCCGCTGCCAGCGCCTTGGCCCGCGTCGTCTTGCCCGAACCGGGCAGGCCCACCATCAGCGTGAGCAGGGCCACCGCTTCAAAGCGCCTTTTGCAGGTGCACGATATCGTGCCAGCGATCGAATTTCAGGCCCACCGACTTGTAGTAGCCGACATGCTCGAACCCGAATTTTTCGTGGATGGCGATGGAATTGGCGGTGTCAGCCGTGATCACCGCCAGCATCTGCTTGAAACCATGTGCTTTCGATTGCACCAGCAATTCGGTCAGCAGCGCCTTGCCCAGACCCTTCCCGGTCTCGGTGGGATCGAGATAGATCGAATCCTCGCAGGTGAAACGATAGGCGGCGCGGGGGCGATAAAAGCTCGCATAGGCATAGCCCAGCACCTTGCCGGCGCGTTCGGCGATGATGACCGGATGACCCAGTTTCAAGAGGCCGGCATATTTCTCCGCAATGCCTTCCTCGCCCGGCGCTTCGGTATCGAAGGTGATGGCGGTGTTCTCGACATAGTGGCGATAGATCGCGGTGATGGCGGGAACATCGGACCAGGAAAACGGGCGGAGGGAAAAATCGGACATTGCGGCTTACAAAAGAAAAGGACCGCAGCCTTTGTAAGCTGCGGTCCGAATATCAGTCCAACCAAATTCCTTGATTCCTGGATCAAGGAACCTGCTGATTACTCGCGATTGCCGAACAGGCGCAGGAGCATCAGGAACAGGTTGATGAAGTCCATGTAGAGCGACAGGGCGCCCATGATGGCATTCTTGGCCATGACGTCGGCGCCATAGGCGTCCGAATAGCTTTCCTTGATCTTCTGGGTGTCATAGGCGGTCAGACCGGTGAAGATCAGCACGCCGACGACCGAGATGATGAAATCCATCATCGAGGACTGCATGAAGATATTGACGATCGAGGCGATGATGATGCCGATCAGGCCCATCATCAGGAAATTGCCCATGCCGGTCAGGTCGCGCTTGGTGGTGTAGCCATAAAGGCTCATCGCGCCGAAGGTAGCGGCGGTGATGAAGAACACCTTGGCGATCGAGGCGCCGGTATAGACGAGGAAGATCGAGGACAGCGACAGGCCCATGACGGCGGCAAAGGCCCAGAAAATGGCCTGTGCGGCGCCAACCGAGAGCTTGTTGATGCCAAAGCTCAGCACCAGCACAAAGGCCAGCGGGGAGAGCATGATCACCCAGGCAAGCGGGCTTGCATAAAGCAGCTCGGCATTCGCCTGGCTCGACATGGCCCACTGGCTGGTGAAATAGGCCACAAGGCCGGTTACCACCAGGCCAAGGCCCATGTAATTGTAGACGCGCAGCATATAGCTGCGAAGGCCCTCGTCGATGGCCAAGGCCGAGCCGGCCCGCGCACCGAGGGTCTGACGGTCATATTCAGCCATTCTAATTCCCTTTCCCTTGGAAAATCGCGGTCGATATCACCGCCGGGGGCAATTGGCTTTTGCCACTTGAGTGCAAATATGGATTCGGACCTGTTGATTTACAAGGCGAAACGGAACGTTGCGACATCTGTGACTGGCCAGATGACCCGATTGTGTTAGGCTCCAGAGCATGTTCCCCGAAAGCGGGTATCGGTTTCGGGACAAGGACATGCGTAAAAACAAGGAGCTAAAGCGCCGGAAGCGAATCCTTGAGATCGCGACGCGCTTTTGCGCAAGATTCCATCGCTCCTGCCTGGGAGACCTGCCATGCCCCGGCTTTTTACCGGCCTCGAAATCCCCTCCGACATCGGCTTTGCCCTGTCGCTGAAGCGCGGCGGCCTCAATGGCGCGCGCTGGATCGAACCGGAAAACTATCACATCACCCTCAGGTTCATCGGCGATGTCGACAAGCAGACCGCCAATGAGGTCGTGGATAATCTCGACTATCTCAGCGAAAGCCTGAGCTTTCCGATCCGGCTCACCCATCTTGGGACTTTTGGCGGCGACAAGCCGCGTGCCCTCTATGCCGGGGTCGAGCCGAGCGAAGCGCTCAATCGCCTGCAATCAGCCCATGAGCGCATGTTGCAGCGCGCCGGCCTGCCCCCCGACGGGCGCAAGTTCGTCCCCCATGTCAGCCTTGCGCGGTTGCGCGGTACGGCCGCTGAAGATGTGGCCCGCTTTATTGCCGAAGCAGGCCGCTTCGAACCCCTGAGCTTTTCGGTGCCCCGCTTCGCGCTCTTTTCGAGCCGGGATTCGGTGGGTGGCGGCCCCTATGTGGTGGAAGAGACCTATCCCCTCGCCGCCTGAAGCCGCTTCTGCTCACGCAAGCGTTAGCCTCGTTTTAACCGTTCGGGTTCAAAGCGGGGCTTCGTGCCGCGCACCTGCCAAATTGCCGCCGCCTTTGCCGAGCATTTGAGGCAAAAGCGGTGCATGACGGCCCCGCTTGACAGCTTGGTAACCATGTTTGCGGCATGCTGGGCGGACGCATCCCCCGCGGACTGGCAGCGAAAAGAGGAAGAATTGGCAATGAAGACAAAGACCGGTGGTCTCGTTTTTGGACTCGCGGTAACTGCCCTTGTGACTTTTGCAGCGGCCGCCCAGGCGCAGCAAGCCACCGAACTGGGCTCGTTCAACGCCTGGAGCGCCTGGCAGGCAACCGATGCCAGCGGCCAGATCTGCTACATTTCGGCCACCCCGACGAAGTCGGAACCCGCGGGCGCCAATCGCGATCCGATCCACTTCATGATCATCCATCGCAAGGGCCTCGGCACCAAGAACGAAGTCCAGACCCTGATCGGCTATCCGTTCAATGCGACCGCGGCCAATGCCAGCGCCTCGGTGGACGGAAAGTCCTATCCCATGGTCACCGAAGGTTCGGCCGCCTGGCTCGCCTCCACCGGCGACGAAGCAGGCTTCGTTTCCGCCTTCAAGGCCGGCAGCCAACTCCTGATCAAGGGCACATCGCAGCGCGGTACCAATACCACCGACACCTATTCGCTGTCCGGTGCCACCGCCGCGATGAACGCCATCGACGCCGCCTGCAAGTGATTTGGGCTTTGCCCACTCCTGCATTTAGACCATAAAGGGCGCCGGGCTTTGGCCCGCTGCCCATCCTACCCCGCGAGTTTCCCATCCATGACCCTTGGAAAAAAATCCGCTCTCGCCCTCGCCCTGGTTCTTGCCACCGCGCTTCCGGCGCTGGCGCAGTCGGCACGGGTGCTGGGGGATTTTCGGGACTGGTCGAGCTACGCGGCTGACGACGGGTCGGGCACGATCTGCTTTGCCATGACCAAGCCCAAGACCTCGGACCCGGCAGCCGAAGGCCAGGGCTATCTCTACATCACCAATCGCCCCGGCGAGGATGTCGTCAGCGAGATCAATATCGTCGCCGGCTACACGTTCCAGACCGGTTCGGTCGCGACGATCAGCGTCGGCGGCCAGAGCTTTGCGCTCTTCACCCAGGGCGACGCTGCCTGGCTCGATGATTCCGGCCAGTCCGCCGCGCTCGCCGCCGCCATCCGCGCCGGTTCCGCCCTGACCGTACAGGGCGTCAACGCCGCCGGCACCCAGGTGATCCAGAACTATTCACTCTCCGGCGCCACCGCGGCGCAGCAGGCCATCGGCGCCGAGTGCTGATCGGCCACTGGCCGAAGCGCCAACTTATCCAGCTTATCCCCGCCCCCTCCATCCCGTCATAAAATCAAAAAATTCCCCGCACGGGACGGAGTCGAGACGGACGGCTGCGTGGGATGCTGAGCGCACGGGACCGTTCCCGTGTGGGTTCGGGGGCTGGCCGCATGCGACGAGCGATCAAGTGCCGCTAAAAGTTCTGTCCAAAAAATCAGCTCCCCGAGGCGGTTTCGTCTCACTAATCAAAATACTCAGGGGCGAGAACGCCTCGGGGTCCGTTCCACTTACAAAAACCTGACGCGGAGACGTGTTCAGGGCAAAAGTGCTGGACAGTGTGTCTTGCGCGATTCGCAAAGCCGCCTCCCGCGGGCGTGACTTTGTGTTTTTCGTGCCCATATGCTATTGGCCGCGGACTTCCCGCATTTCTGACCTTTTTTGAGCCGCCATGAGCATCGCGCTGAACCTTGACCATTCGACCGCCATCCGCCCTCAGGCGGCCGCGCGGCCGTCGCTGATCGGCCTTTCCAAGGCGCAGCTCGCCGAGGCGCTCGTCGCCAATGACGTGGTGGGCGAAAAGGAAGGCCGCATGCGCTCGAGCCAGCTCTGGAACTGGCTCTATGTGAACGGCGTCACCGATTTCGACCGCATGACCAATGTGGCCAAGCCAGTGCGCCAGAAGCTGGCCGATACATTTATTCTCGATCGCCCGGAAATCGTCACCGAACAGGTTTCCGTCGACGGCACCCGCAAGTGGCTCTTTCGCTTTCGCGATCCGCAGAACCCGAACTTTCCGGCCGTGGAAGTCGAAACCGTCTACATCCCCGAAAGTGACCGCGGGACACTTTGTGTCTCGTCCCAAGTGGGCTGCACGCTGACCTGCTCCTTCTGCCACACCGGAACGCAGAAGCTCGTCCGCAACCTGACCGCAGGCGAAATCCTGGGACAGATCCTCATGGCCCGCGAGCGCCTTGGTGACTTCCCCGGGGGTTCGCGCCCCGATGACGGCGGCCTCGTGCCGGGCGGCGAGAGCCGCGCCATCACCAATATCGTGATGATGGGCATGGGCGAGCCGCTCTACAATTACGAGAACGTCAAGCAGGCCCTGCTCATCGCTTCGGCCGGTGATGGCATGTCAATTTCCAAGCGCCGCATCACGCTTTCGACCTCCGGCGTCGTGCCCTATATCGGCCCGACCGGCAGCGAGATCGACGTCATGCTGGCTATTTCGCTCCACGCCGTACGCGACGACCTGCGCGACGTCTTGGTGCCGATCAACAAGAAGTGGCCGCTCAAGGAGCTGCTGGAAGCCTGCCGCAACTATCCCGGCCTTTCCAATGCCCGCCGCATCACCTTCGAATATGTGATGCTCGACGGCATCAACGATTCCGATGCAGAAGCCAAGGAACTGGTGCGGCTCCTCGCCGGCATCCCCGCCAAGATCAATTTGATCCCGTTCAACCCCTGGCCGGGTTCGAACTATGGCACCTCGCCCTCGAGCCGCATCGAGCGCTTTGCCGATATCGTCAACCGCGCCGGCTATGCCTCCCCCGTCCGCACCCCGCGCGGCCGCGACATTTTTGCCGCCTGCGGCCAGCTCAAGAGCGAGAGCGAACGCCTTTCCAAGAAGGATCGTGACGCCCTCGCCGGCGTCTGATGAAACCTTCGGCGCGGCGCGTCGAACAAGCCATCGCTGCCGTCGAGGCAGCGGCAGCCCGGCGCGCTCCGTCCACCTGCCCACTTTGCGGCAGACCCATTCCCCCCGGCGCCAAATCCAGCCGCCACCACCTGACGCCCCGCCTCAAGGGCGGCACGCATATGGGCACGGTGCGCCTCCACCAGATCTGCCACAGCGCCATTCATGCCCGGTTTTCGGAAACCGAGCTGGCTAAGCGGTTGGCAGACGTCGAAAGCCTCAAGGTCGATCCGGAGATTTCTGCTTTCATCGCCTGCGTGCAAACCAAGCCTCCCGGCTTCCATGCACCGACGCGTATGACGAAGGAACGGCGGGAATCCAGAAAGGAGCGCTAGGCGCTATTCCCCCGCCACCCAGTCAATCGTCCAGCGCCCCCTGCCCTCGTCGCTCAGCACATCAGAAAGCACGGGCATCAGCACCCGCATTTCTTCTTCGAGCACGAAGGGCGGATTGATGACGATCATGCCGGTGCCATGGAGGCGCGGCGGGAGCGATGCCGCACGTATCTTCAGCTCGAGCCGCAGGATTTTGGGGATGCCTGCTTCCGCGAGCATGTCGACGAAATCGGCGACGTGCTCGGGATCCTTGATCGGATACCACAGGGCATAGAGCCCGGTCGGCCAACGCTTGTGTGCCTTGATCAGGTTCTGCGCCATGCGCTCGAATTCATTCCGCTCCTCAAACGGCGGGTCGATGAGGACGAGACCACGCTTTTCCTTGGGCGGCAGGTGTGTGCCAAGGGCCTGCCAGCCATCGACATGCGTCACGCGGACCTGAAAATCGCCGGCAAAATTCTCGCGCAACGCTTCGACATCCACCGGATGCAGTTCAAGCGCCATCAGCCGATCCTGCTGGCGCAGCATGTGTCGCGTGATCAGCGGCGAGCCGGGATAGAAGCGCAGATTTCCATCAGGATTCTGCGCGCGAACCGCGCCGAGATAGGGCGCCAAAAGGTCCTGAGCCGGCTGGGGCAGACCGCGATCAATCAGGCGACCGATGCCATCAACCCATTCTCCGGTCTTTTCCGCCTTGTCGCCCTTGAGATCATAGAGCCCGACACCGGCATGGGTATCAATGACGCGAAAAGGCGCATCCTTTCGCATGAAGTAGGTGAGAATGCGGGTGAGAATGGTGTGCTTGACCACATCGGCAAAATTGCCGGCGTGGAAGACGTGACGATAGTTCATCAGTGGCGCGCCTGTGCCGTGAGAATGGTGGCGGCAAAGGCAGTGAAGATCGCCGCAAAGCTCCAGTTCAAAATACGCTCGACCCACTTGCTCCGCTTGAACGCCGCAGCCAGCCAGTCGGCCGCCAGCACCGTGACGAGCCCGAGGGGGATCGAGAGCAGCACGAATTCAAAGCCGAGGAAGAACAGCTTCGAGGTCGCACCGGGATCATGCGCATCGACGAATTGCGGCAGGAAGGTCACGAAAAACAGCACCACCTTGGGATTGAGCAAGTTGATGCCAAGGCCAGTTGCAAAACTCTGGCGCACTGTCGGCGGCTTCTTGGCCGCCTCGGCGATCCGCAGCCCACCGCCATGCACGATGGCCTGATAGGCCAGCCACAGCAGATAAAGCGCGCCGACGATTTTTAGCGCCAGGAAGAGGGGCGGCGCCGCAATGATCAGCACCGAAATGCCGAACGCCACGAGGGTCGTGTGCACCAGAATACCGGCCATGGCACCGAGCATGGCCGCTACGCCATGGGCACGGCCATAATTGATGGCGCGGCTCAGTTGCAGCGCCATATCGGGGCCGGGCGTGATGGCGAGTATCACAGTCGCCAGCGCAAAAGCCAAAATAACGGGCAGGTCAGGAATGAAGGTAGACATGGTCAGGTTGCTGTCTCTCTGGCTTCTATGGCTTTTGTCATGACGCGATGCTCGGAGCCATAAAAAGTCACAGTGCCTATTGCCCGGAATAGGTGCATGAAACCAACGACGAGGCCGATTACGCCGACTGCCGCAAACTGCCAACCGCCCACAATTCGGAAATTCCAGCTGCCGAAATCGACACCGTTTGCGAGTGCGAATGCGCCTATATAGATCAACAAAATGGAGAATGCGAAGGACGACATCACTAGACCAATAAAGGCCGAACGATAGTCGTTGTCACGGATTAAGCGCGCATGTTCGGCAGTGATCGCTACACCCTGCAGCTTCCCCATAATGACGGCGTCTCGTAGGCTATTCGCATATTGCCAACCGCTTGTAATAGCGGACTGTGCGGCCCATACCGACGCCAGCACTGTAACGACGAGTGCGATGCTTTGAATTGGATCCGTGAAATCCATAGGGCTACTCATCGTTGATCTGCAAATGCCGACACCTTAGCTAAACCGGCAAGGCTCGCCCAGCCTTGATAGTCTCCATGGGCACATCGGTTTTGACGCTTTGCACGCTCGGGATGCGCATTAGATAGTCCGATTGAAAGCGCCAATATGCGTGCAGATCGGTCGTGACGATCCGCATGATCGCGTCACACTCCCCAGTCGTCAGATAACATTCTACCACTTCGGGGTAGCTTCGCACCGTTTCGGCGAACTGGTTTGTCGTCTCAGCATCCTGGGTCTTGAACCAGATGCGCGCAAAGACCGTCAGCCCCAGGCCCAACTTCTGCCCGTTGAGCACGGCAACATACTGGTCAATGACGCCATTTTCCTCGAGCAGTTTGACCCGGCGAAGGCAGGGGGAAGGCGACAACCCGACCTCATTGGCCAATTCCACATTGGACATGCGGCCATTGCGCTGCAATGCTTTCAGGATACGGCGATCGATAGCGTCGAGCATTTCTGGCATTTTCCGCAGCCGCCTATCTCGAAATTGGCACAATCTGCCAGAAAATGACAAAAGCTTGCGATGATCGCAAGATTATTGCGTACGTGGTGGCCTATCCTGTCACCATCTGATCTTGGGACGACATCATGGCGAATGAAATCAAGAAGGTCGTGCTGGCCTATTCGGGCGGCCTCGACACCTCCATCATCCTGAAATGGCTGCAGGAGACCTACAATTGCGAAGTGGTGACCTTCACCGCTGACCTCGGCCAGGGCGAAGAGCTGGAACCGGCGCGCAAGAAAGCCGAAATGTTCGGCATCAAGGACATCCGCATCGAAGACCTGCGCGAAGAGTTCGTGCGCGATTTCGTCTTCCCGATGTTCCGCGCCAATACAGTCTATGAAGGCCAGTACCTGCTCGGCACCTCCATTGCCCGTCCGCTGATCGCCAAGCGCCTTGTCGAAATCGCTCAGGAAACCGGCGCCGACGCCATTTCCCATGGCGCCACCGGCAAGGGCAATGACCAGGTCCGCTTCGAGCTGACCGCCAATGCCCTTGATCCCTCGATCAAGGTGATCGCGCCCTGGCGCGAATGGGACCTGCGCTCGCGCACCCAACTCCTCGCCTATGCCGAAGCCAATCAGATCCCGATCGCCAAGGACAAGCGCGGCGAGGCCCCCTTCTCCGTCGACGCCAACCTCCTGCACACGTCGTCCGAAGGCATGGTGCTGGAAGACCCGGCAGTGCCGGCCCCCGACTATGTCGCCCAGCGCACGGTCGACCCGGAAAAGGCCCCGAACGAGCCCGAAATCATCACCATCGGCTATGAAAAGGGCGACCCGGTCTCGGTCAATGGCGTCAAGTTGTCGCCGGCTGCGCTGCTCACCAAGCTCAACGAGCTCGGCGGCAAGCATGGCGTCGGCCGTCTCGACCTCGTCGAAAACCGTTTCGTCGGCATGAAGTCACGCGGCCTCTACGAGACCCCCGGCGGCTCGATCCTCCTCGTCGCGCATCGTGGCATCGAATCGATCACGCTCGACCGCGGCGAAGCTCATCTCAAGGATGAGCTGATGCCGAAGTATGCCGAGCTGATTTACAACGGCTTCTGGTTCTCGCCCGAGCGCGAAATGCTGCAGGCCCTGATCGACAAGAGCCAGGAATATGTTTCGGGCGAAGTGACCGTAAAACTCTACAAGGGTTCGGCATCGGTGATCGCCCGCTCATCGGCCAATTCGCTCTATTCGATGGACCTTGTCACCTTCGAAGAAGGCGCAGTGGCCTATGACCACAAGGACGCAGCCGGCTTTATCCGGCTCAATGGCCTGCGTTTGAAAACCTGGGCCGCTCGCAACAAGAAGGCGAACAGCTAAATGGCTTCCGGCGACGCGCCGCGCACTGGGCGCGTCGTCATTCTCAATGGCGCTCCGCGCTCGGGCAAATCCAGTCTTGCCCGGGCGATCCAGACGACCGTTCCCGGCACCTGGCTCAATACCGGTGTCGACAGTTTCATGGCGGCCCTGCCACCTGCCCTCATGCCCGGTATCGGTCTTCGCCCCGGTGGCGAACGGCCGGACCTCGAACCGGCCGTAGCAAAGCTCTATGACCTACTCTTCGCAACCATTCGCCTTCAGGCGCAGTCTGGCTTCGACATTGTAGCCGACCTCGGCATGCACGAGGATTATTCGGCGCCCATCGGCATTCTCGACCGCGCCGCATCGACCCTTGGCCCGCTTGGAGCCGTGTTGATCGGCATCGACTGCGACCTCGACGAGATCATGCGCCGCCGCAATGCCGATCCCAAGGGCGGCTTTTACGCGACGGGAGATACGGCGCCACCACCAGTATTGCGCTGGCAGGACGCCGTGCACCGCGACAAGACCTATGACCTGCGGCTCGATATGGGGCGGCTGACGTCCGAAGACGGCGCCGCTCGGGTAGCCTCCCTGCTCGCCGCGCCCCCAGCCCAAACCGTCCTTGCACGCCTGGGCAGGAATTCATCCGCGTCATCGACTTAAGTCTGCGTTAAGCCCCTGCCTTTAGCTTCACCAAAGCGTCATGAAAGCAATGACACCGAGGGGATTGATGGGGGAACTGGACGCTGGCACGACCGACGTCGCTGACGCGCTGCTGCTCGACGCAGCGCTGGAAAACATCCCCTATGGTTTTTGTGTCTGGTCGCCGCAATTCCGGCTGGTCATGTGGAACAAGAATTACCGCGAATTCTACGGCTTTTCCGAAGACGCCATAAGAAAGGGCATGACGCTCGAAGAGGTGGTTCACCTCTCGCATAGGCTCGGCAATCACCCCGGCCAGAGCCCTGACGCTTTCTACGAAACCTATACGAGCGACCTGCTCTCCAATCGCGGCGGCATGCGCACCAAAAGCCAGGAAGTGGTCTATGGCGGGCGCATCGTCGAGACCGCCCATGTCTATTCCGAAAAGCTCGGCTGGGTTGTGACGCATGAAGACGTCACCGACGAAATCCAGATGTCCGAGACGGTGCAGAAGCGCAAGCTCGAGCTCGAACGCCAGAATATCCGGCTCGACGCGGCCGTGAACAACATTTCCATTGGCCTGTGCATGATGGACGCCAAGGGGCGTCTGGTCATCTGCAACGAGCCCTATTCGCGCATCTACAATCTGCCGGATGAATTCGTCCGGCCTGGTGCACAGCTTGAAGACATTCTGGGGCACCTCTTCGATGGAGGCATGAGCGCCGGCGGGGATCGCGAAGACTATATTCTCTGGCGCCGCGAGGTCATCGCCAAGCGCGAATATGGCAAGAACGTTCACGAGCTCAACGGCCGCATCATCCTGATGCAGCACCATCCGATGAAGGATGGCGGCTGGGTGTCCACACACGAAGACATTACCGAGCAGCGACAGAACGAAGCGCGTATCCACCATCTCGCCCGCCACGACGCGCTGACCGACCTGCCCAACCGTGCCGAATTCCTCGAGGAAATGGCCCGTACCGAGGCCGGGTTGAAGCGCGGCGAAATGGCGGCGGTGCTCTATATCGACCTCGACCACTTCAAGGCCGTCAACGACACGCTCGGCCATGCCGTGGGTGACGAGGTGATCAAGCAGGCCGCAGTACGCCTTTGGGGCACGACGCGGGAAAGCGATCTGCTCGCCCGCCTCGGCGGCGACGAATTTGCCCTGCTGCTGCGTCCCATCGACAGCGCCGATGCCGCGGCACGCATTGCCGACCGCATCATCAAGGCCATGGGCGCACCGATGAATATCCGCGGCCAGCAGATCGAGATCGGCGCCAGCGTCGGCATCGCCGTCGGGCCCGGTGATGGCCTGACCACCGATACGCTGGTGAAAAATGCCGATCTCGCGCTCTACAAGGCGAAAAGCGAAGGCCGCTCGACCTACCACTTCTTCGAGACCGGCATGGATGCCGAACTGCAACAGCGGCGCCTGATCGAGGCGGGGCTGCGTCTGGCGCTGAGCCGCAACGAATTCCGCCTGATGTACCAGCCCCTCCTCGGCCTTGCGGAAAACCGCGTCACCTGCGTCGAAGCCCTGCTGCGCTGGGATTTTGAGGGCCGCACCGTGTCACCGGCCGAATTTGTGCCCGTGGCCGAGGAAACCGGGCTGATTTCGGCCATCGGTCAATGGGTACTGAACGAGGCCTGCAGCACCGCTGCCAGCTGGCCCAAAACCGTGCGCATCGCCGTCAATCTCTCGCCGGTGCAGTTCCGCCAGCGCGACCTCGTCACCCAGGTCCGCCGGGCGCTCAGCAATGCGCGGCTCGACCCCAGCCGGCTCGAACTCGAAATCACCGAAAGCCTGCTTCTTACCGACAGCGAGTCGACACTCAAGGCCCTGCACGAACTGCGCGCCATGGGCGTGCGCATTTCCATGGACGATTTTGGCACCGGCTATTCTTCGCTCTCCTATCTGCGCTCCTTCCCCTTCGACAAGATCAAGATCGACCGCTCCTTCATTCGCGATCTCGCCAGCCGCGCCGACAGCCAGGCGATCATTCGCGCCGTGATCGGGCTCGGCCAGTCGCTGGGGATGTCGACCACGGTGGAAGGCGTCGAAACCGAGGAACAGCTGGCGCTGGTGCGCGCCCAAGGCGTTTCCGAGGTGCAGGGCTTCTTGTTTTCTCCCCCCATTTCCGGCGCGGCATTGGCGAACCTGCTTCACGCAGAAATCGCTCTGGCCAAGGCTTCTTGAGCCAAAATGCGCGGCCGCCTTTACACGCAGCTGCTCTCCATCGCCGCCCGGGAGCACACGCCCGCCGAGGCGGAAGATGTGGTGCAGGAGGCGCTGATCTCGGCCATCGCCGCGGGCCGCAGCGATATCGAAAACCCCGACAATGCCCGCTGGCTCACCGCCGTCGTGCGCAACCGCGCCCGCATGGAGGCGCGCACGGCACGACGTCGAAAAGGCCGGGAAACCGCCTGGCAGGCGGCCCGGGCGCCGGACGCAAAAACCAGTGACGCCAAACCGGACGATGTTCTGGCCGGCCTTCCCCCGGCTTTGCGCATTTTGGCAGCCCTGGTACTGACCGGGCATAACCGGCGTGAAATCGCCTATCTGCTCCACCTGCCCGATACCGCCCTGCGCCAGCGAGTTTCGGCGCTGAAACGGCATCTGACCGCCAAAAATCTGGCAGCGCCCGAGGAATTGACCGGGCTTAGCCTGGACTTGGCCTATGGCCGCATCCGCGACGTGCTCCTGCCCGCGCTCCTCCGCCATGGCGGGGTTTTTGCGAGCCATGATCCGGACGGCCATCTTTTTCTGGTAAAGCGCTCACAAAATGACACGCCGCGGCAATAGGGTGATGTAACCAGTATTGGAGCCTGTCATGAGCCTCAAACCCAAGAATGTCAGCATTGTCTTTTACGTCAGCGACATCCTTCGCACCGAAAGTTTCTATAACGAAACGCTGGGCCTTGGGCTCGAGCGCATGGAGGGTGCCGAGCCCTTCTGGCTGCAAGGCAGCATCGAGAAGGGCCCAGATCTGATCTTCTTCCAGCAGGACGGCAAGCGCGGCGACACGCCGGCCATCGTCTTTGAACTGGACGAAGGCGGCATCGACGACGTGGTGGGGGAACTGGCGCAAAAGGGCGTCAATATCGTCACGCCCGTTTCCGAAGCCCCCGGCGGCTGGAGCGCCGACTTTCTGGACCCGGATGGCTTTGGTCTCGGCCTCTGGCAATCGGGCGAACTGCCGCGATCGGTGAAGGGCTGACCTGCTCTCCCACGACGTCATTCCCGCAAAAGCGGGAATCTCTCTTCGCCTGAAACAGAGATCCCCGCTTTCGCGGGGATGACACCGCGTTTGGGTTGGCATCAGGCCAGCCGCCGATAGACCTGCACTACATTGCCCTTTGAGGTGGTGCGGGCACGGACCAGTTCGAGGCGCGTCGTCGGATCACCCGGCTCGAACAGGTGCCGCCCCTTGCCGGCGATGACCGGGTGGGTGATCAGCGTCAATTCATCCATCAACCCGGCAAAGACCAGCTGTCGCACCAGCGAAATGCCACCCATGGCGCAGACGTCGCTGCCTTCGCCTGCCTTGAGCGCGCGGACAAAGTCGAGGAAATCGCCCTCGATCAGGCTGGCATTGGTCCAGCTCACCTCGGACGGCTTCAAGGTTTCCGAAGCGACGAATTTTTCGACGCCATTGATGAAGCCGGCAAAATCGAGGTCCTGGCTCGCATTGGGCCAATAACCCGCCCATTCGGAATAGCCCACCCGCCCCATCAGCACGGTGCCGATATTGCCCATGATGGTGCCCATTTCCTGGCCCAGCTCATCATCGAAGGAATCGAACTGAAACTCGTTGGGCGCCTCGACAACGCCATCGACAGAATGAAAGAGGCCGGCAATCACTTTACGCATTGTATGTCCCTTCTTTCTCGGGCCCCCTGCCCGATCGTTGCTGCGACGAATGAGGAAGTGAAAGTTCGACAATTTTTGTTTTGGTTTTTTTGCCCCGCTGGTAGCGCTCTTCCACTGATTGTCGCCCCGGCGTACACCGGATCGATCTCCCGCATGTGCGACTGCTGCGGACCAAGCCATCACAGGATGGGCCCTGGCCTCAGCCGGGGTGACAGCCGGTGGATAGGAAGCACCACCACCCTGCCCGCGTCTCCGCGTCAGGTTTTTGCAAAAGGAACGGACCCCGAGGCGCCTTCGCCCCTGAGTATTTTAGTGAGTGAGACGAAACCGCCTCGGGGCCCGCCATGTGAGCATAGCTCACATGGCCTTCTCTCTTAAAATCGCTCCACTGGAGCGATTTTGCCTGCGGCACAGTTCGAAGTTTTTTGGACAAGACTTTTAGCGGCACTTGATCGCTCGTCGCATGCGGCCAGCCCCCGAACCCACACGGGAACGGTCCCGTGCGCTCAGCATCCCCGCAGCCGTCCGTCTCGACTCCGTCCCGTGCGGGGAATTTTTTGATTTTATGACGGAGTGGAGGGGGCGGGGATAAGTTCTTTGGCATATCCCCCCAAACCATCGAAAAGGCCCGGGATTGCTCCCGGGCCTTCTTCTTCAATTCAGTGCAGACTGCGTCTGCCTAGCCACCCATATGCGCCAGCACGGCCAGCAGCAGCAGTGCCACGATATTGGTGATCTTGATCATCGGATTGACGGCCGGGCCGGCCGTGTCCTTGTAGGGGTCGCCGACGGTGTCGCCGGTGACGGAGGCCTTGTGGGCGTCCGAGCCCTTGAAATGCTTGACGCCGTGGCTGTCGGTAAAACCGTCCTCAAAGCTCTTCTTGGCATTGTCCCAGGCGCCGCCGCCGGCGGTCATGGAAATGGCGACGAAGAGGCCGGTGACGATGACACCCATCAGCATGGCGCCGAGGGCCGAGAAGCCGGCGGCGGGGCCGGCGATCCAGTTGATGAGGAAGAAAACGAGGATCGGCGACAGCACCGGCAGCAGCGAGGGGACGATCATTTCCTTGATCGCGGCTTTGGTGAGCATGTCGACGGCACGGCCATAATCAGGCTTGTCGGTGCCAAGCATGATACCCGGCTTTTCCTTGAACTGGCGGCGCACTTCCACCACGACCGACTGGGCGGCGCGGCCAACGGCAGTCATGGACATGCCGCCGAAGAGGAACGGAAGCAGACCACCGAAGAGGAGGCCGACGACGACGTATGGGTCGGCCAGCGAGAAGGTGAGCGCGCCCATGCCGGCAAAGATGGCCGGCGCATCAGGCAGGGACGAGAAGTAGATCAGGTCCTGCGTATAGGCGGCAAAGAGCACCAGGGCCCCGAGGCCGGCCGAACCGATGGCATAGCCCTTGGTGACGGCCTTGGTGGTATTGCCCACCGCGTCGAGCGCGTCGGTATTGTGGCGCACTTCCTTGTCGAGTCCCGCCATTTCGGCAATGCCGCCGGCATTGTCGGTGACGGGGCCAAAGGCGTCGAGCGCCACGATCATGCCGGCGAGAGCCAGCATGGTTGCCACCGCGAAGGCGATGCCGAAAAGGCCGGCCAGCGAATAGGTGACGATGATGCCGGCGATGATGACCAGAGCCGGCAGGGCGGTCGATTCCAGCGACACGGCAAGGCCCTGGATGACGTTGGTACCGTGGCCCGTGACCGAGGCTTCGGCGATGGAATTGACCGGGCGGCGATTGGTGCCGGTATAGTATTCGGTGATGACGATGATGAGACCGGTGATGACGAGGCCGGTGACGCCGCACCAGAAGAGGTGCCAGGGCGTAAAGGTCTTGTCTGATGTTTCGATGGCCAGATTCATATCGCCAAAGAGCAGCCAGAGCACCGGCAAGAGGGCGACAAGAGACAGGACGCCCGAGGCTATGACGCCCTTGTAGAGCGCGCCCATGATGTTGTTGTCGCTGCCGAGTTTGACGAAATAGGTGCCGATGATGGAAGTGATAACGCAGGCCCCGCCAATGGCGAGGGGCAGCACCATGCCGGTGAGTTTCAGCGCCTCGGGCAGGATGATTGCTGCCAGCACCATGGTGGCAACGATGGTGACCACATAGGTTTCGAAAAGGTCAGCGGCCATGCCGGCGCAATCGCCAACGTTATCGCCCACATTGTCGGCGATGGTGGCGGGGTTACGCGGGTCGTCTTCCGGAATGCCGGCTTCGACCTTGCCCACCATGTCGCCGCCGACGTCAGCACCCTTGGTGAAAATGCCGCCGCCGAGACGGGCGAAGATGGAAATCAGCGAAGCGCCGAAGGAGAGAGCCACGAGCGAGTCGATGACGACGCGGCTCGTCGGCGCATTACCCATGCCGGTGAGGATGATGAAATAAAGCGTCACGCCAAGGAGGCCGAGGCCCGCGACCAGCATGCCGGTGACGGCGCCTGATTTGAAGGCGAGGTCGAGACCCTTTGAGAGCGACGAAATGGCGGCCTGGGCGACGCGCACATTGGCGCGCACCGAAACGTTCATGCCGATAAAGCCGGCTGCGCCCGAGAGCACGGCGCCGATGAGGAAGCCGATAGCCGCATGCGGTCCCAGCAGCAGCCAGGCGGCAATGAGGATGACCACGCCGACAATGGCGATGGTGGTATATTGGCGTTTGAGATAGGCCGAAGCGCCTTCGCGTACGGCGGCGGAAATTTCCTGCATACGGGCAGAACCAGCGTCAGCCTTGAGCAGGCCCTGCGTGGTGACGATGCCATAAACAACAGCCAAACCGCCGCAGGCGACGATCAGCCAAAGTGCCAGATCCATGAAAACCGTTCCTCGAATGAAAAGATTCGAGGCCCGCCCCGGTCGTGGCCAGCTCTTTTTGGGTGCGACTTGCCCCCTGTCCGGTCCGCAACCGCCCTCCGGCGGACCTCCTCCCAAGGGGAAGATTACCGGGATTGTTCGGTTAAGCAATTGGAAAGTGTGGCGGTTTGTCGCGGCCTGTCAGAGCATTGCGAGTGGGGCACTAGCGGCTGAACGGCAGGTCGGCGGGTGCGGCGACACTGCCCTTGCCAGTCAGGCGAGAAGGCCGGACGTCGACATGGCATTCCTGATCAGGCGCCGGACAGATGATGATGTAGCCATCGACCGAGATGACGACGGAGCCGGATGGGTCGATATGCGCACGGCAACGGCTCGGCTGGGCATTGCATGAGCGCGTGGCATCGATCCCCTTCATGGCAAAGGCTGGCGGGGCGAAGGCGGCGGAGAGCGTGGTCAGGGCGAGAGCGGCAAGAAGGAACCTGTGCATTTGAGAACCCCTGCGGTTCTGGTGGCGTTGCACAAGACTGTCGCGGGCGCGCTGAACTCGCCCTGAATAGGGCGTTCAGGCGTCGGAGAGTGCGGCAAGGCGCGCCAGCAGCGCGTCGGTCTGCGGAGCGATGCGCAGGGTTTTCTGTCGCGCCGTCTCGCCGCTGACGAGGGCTATCGATGATTTTGGAATGCCGAGGGTTTTGCTCAGCAGTGCGATCACTGCGGCATTGGCCTTGCCCTTGTCGGGCACGGCGCTGACGCGAAGGCGGAGGACGGACGTGCCATCGTCGCGGCTCTCGACGCCGTCTATGGCATCACGACCGGCATTGGGCGTGACGCGGAGGAACAATAAGAGTCCCTCCGGCGTCGATCGGAAGAAGCTAGATGCCGGCGCGGGCAACGGCTGGATAGATATAGTAGCCGATGATCGACTGAATGAAGAAGATGATCAGGAAGGCCACCAGCGGGGAGAGGTCGAGGCCCGAGAAATTGGGCAGCACGCGCCTGAGGGGTCGCAGCACCGGTTCGGTCAGCTGGTTGAGCACGCGCCAGACCGCTTCGACGAACTGGTTGCGGGTATTGATCACGTTGAAGGAGATCAGCCAGCTCATGATGATCATGATGAGCAGGACCCACCAATAGAGCTGGAGCAGGATGAGGATAATATCGAGAACGGCGCGCATGGGCGTCTCCGCGAGAAAAGTTCCGAGTTATCTAGTGGGTTAGTGGCAAGGCGACAAGGCCACCCCGAGCGCTTCGAGGAAAAGTGGGTACCGGTTTTCCCTCGCCGAAGCGCGACCAGCAAGATCCAGAAAAAGCCGGAGCCCCGCACCGGGCAAGCGATACGGGGCCCAAATGACTGACATCCGGTATGCAGTACAAGGGTCCGGACACCAATTCCATTGCATGAAGCGTGCCAAGTGCGCGGCCCCGCAAAACCGGGAGCAAAGATTAAGCACCTGTTACGATTGGCCTTTTTCCTACTTTGCCGTTTCGCAAAATGCGAAGCGCGTTGCAAAATGCGAGGCAGAACTGCATCAGGCCTTGGCTTGGCTGGGCTTCCAGGTCGCGACCTTGACGAGGTAAAGCAGGACCACAAGGCCGAGGACAATGTAGCTCAGGGGATCGAGCACGACTTCGATGACCTCGTAATGCTCGTGCAGGATATAGCCAGCGAGCGTGAGAAAGGTGTTCCAGATCAGCGCGCCCGAAGTCGAGGCGAGCAGGAACACCGGCAGGCTCATGCGCGACAGGCCCGCGGGAATGGAAATCAGCGTGCGGATCAGCGGGATCAGCCGGCCGAAGAGGACGATGATCGGGCCGAAGCGCGTAAACCATTTGACCGCGACATCGATCTCATCGGCATTGAAGGCCATGACCCGGCCAAACCGATCGGCGAGATAGCGCACCCGTTCGAGCCCGAAAAGACGGCCGGCAAAATACCAGGGCAGCATGCCCACAACAGCGCCGATAGTTGCTGCGGCGAGAACGCCGAAAAGATTGAGGTCGCCATTGGCGGCGGCGAAGCCGGCAAAGGGAATGATCAGTTCCGAGGGTATGGGCGGAAAGATCGATTCGGCGAGCATGACGAGGAAGATCCCGAGATATCCGAGTTCGGAAATGGTCTGGATAATCCAATCGGTCATGCGGCACTCCTTGCACTGGACTTAAAAGAATGCCCGGACAAGCCGGGCATTCCTGTGACATTCGCGGATGAGTTTTAAGAAAACTCTTAGGCCGACTTGGCGGCGCGGCTCATGCGCTTGCGATCATTGGGATCAAGCCAGATCTTGCGCAGGCGGATCGATTTGGGCGTCACTTCGACATATTCGTCTTCGGCGATATAGCCGAGCGACTGTTCGAGGGTCAGCTTCTTCGGGGTCGTCAGGCGCACCGCTTCGTCCTTGGAGGTCGTGCGGATATTGGTGAGCTGCTTGCCCTTGAGCGCGTTCACTTCAAGGTCGTTCTCGCGGGAGTGCTCGCCCACGATCATGCCTTCATAGATGTCGACGCCGGCATCGATCATGATCGGGCCGCGGTCTTCGAGGTTCCACAGCGCGAAGGCAACGGACTGGCCGGTGCCGTTCGAGATCAGGACGCCGGTGCGACGGCCAGGCAGTTCGCCCTTATAGGGCACGAAGGAGTGGAACAGGCGGTTAAAGATAGCCGTGCCACGGGTATCCGACAGGAGTTCAGGCTGGTAGCCGATCAGCGAGCGGGTCGGAACCAGCAGCTGGATACGGGTACGGCCAACGCCGGACGGACGCATATCGGTCAGTTCGCCCTTGCGCTCGGTGAGCTTCTGCACGACGGCGCCGGTGAATTCGTCATCGACGTCGATGATGACTTCTTCGATCGGCTCGTGACGGGCGCCATCGATGTCCTGCATGAGAACCTTGGGGCGACCGATGGTCAGCTCAAAGCCTTCGCGGCGCATGTTTTCGATGAGAACGGCGAGCTGAAGTTCGCCGCGGCCGGCAACGTCATAGGAGTCGTTGTCGTCGCCGGGGGTGACGCGGATCGCGACATTGCCTTCGGCTTCGCGCATCAGGCGTTCACGGATGACGCGCGACTGCACCTTGTCGCCTTCGCGGCCGGCCAGCGGGCCGTCATTGATGCGGAAGGTAACCGACAGGGTCGGGGGATCGATCGGCTTGGCTTCGATCGGCTTGGTCACCGAAGTGGCACAGAGCGTGTCGGCCACGGTCGAGGTGACGAGACCGGCAATGGCGACGATGTCGCCGGCTTCGCCGATATCGACCGGGGTGCGTTCCAGACCGCGGAAGGCCAGAACCTTGGAAACGCGGCCCTTTTCGACTTCCTTGCCTTCACGGTTGAGCGTGTGGATGGGGTCGTTGGCCTTGACAGAACCCGAAGTGATGCGGCCGGTCAGGATGCGGCCGAGGAACGGGTTGCGCTCGATGGTGGTGACCAGCATGCGGAAGGCGCCTTCTTCGACGCTCGGCTCCGGCACGTGTTCGATGACCTTGTCGAGCAGCGGCCCGAGGCTTTCCTTCGGACCTTCCGGCTCAGCAGCCATCCAGCCCTGCTTGGCCGAACCATAGAGAACCGGGAAATCAAGCTGCTCGGGCGACGCGTCGAGGGCGATGAACAGATCAAAAATCTCTTCGAGCACTTCGAGGTGGCGCTCGTCGGACTTGTCGATCTTGTTGATAGCAACGATGGGACGCAGGCCCTGGGCCAGCGCCTTGCCAAGCACGAACTTGGTCTGCGGCATCGGGCCTTCAGCGGCGTCGACGAGGATGACGACGCCATCGACCATGGAGAGGATGCGCTCGACTTCACCGCCGAAGTCGGCGTGGCCGGGCGTGTCGACGATATTGATGCGGGTGTCCTTCCAGAGCAGGGAAGTCACCTTGGCCAGAATGGTGATACCGCGCTCGCGCTCGATATCATTGCTGTCCATGGCGCGTTCTTCAACGCGCTCGTTTTCGCGGAATGAGCCCGACTGCTTGAGCAGGACGTCGATCAGGGTAGTCTTACCGTGGTCAACGTGGGCGATGATGGCAATATTGCGCAGGGACATGGGCACCGGGGCGTTGGGCATGGTCCAGCGGCGCCAGAGGCAAACGGCCAAATCATGCGGAAAACAGGAAACGCCAGCTGCATTATGGGCAGTCTGGCGCTTTTCGGTGCGGCTATTACAGAAAAACAGCGCTCTTAACAAGCGCTGCCAATGCAGGGCGGGAATGCGCGAAAGACGAGAGGGGGCCCAATTCCGGTTCCGCGGCGAATATGGGATGGGTTTGCTGACTGAGACTCCTGGAAAAATGCCACTCTAGCGTTCGTGAGCTAGGCACTGCCGGCGAGCCTGACATTCTGGCCCGGCCAATGGCGCTCCTCCATGGCATCAGGCGCGATGGTGATCCTGTCGCGGCCGCTTTCCTTGGCGGCGTACAGCGCCTTGTCGGCCCGGGCGGTCAATCCATCGAGGTTTTCGTCGACGAGGTGCCGCGCAATGCCGGCGCTTGCGGTCACGCCCCAGCCGATATCGTCGCCAAAATCGGAGGCCGATAGCCCGGACCGGACCGCATCGGCAAACTGCCGTGCTGTGCTGAGATCACAGTCCGGAAGGATAACGGCGAACTCCTCGCCCCCCACGCGCCCCGCTATGCCACGCGGCACGGACATGTCGCGCAGGATCCGGCCTAGCCGGGAAATAACCCGGTCACCCGCCGCATGTCCGGCTGTATCGTTGACCCGCTTGAAATGGTCGATATCGAACAGGATCATGTAGATCGGACGGGCGCCGGCCGCCCGCAAAAGGCCCACGGCAGTCTCTTCGAAGGTCGCCCGATTGAGGAGGCCCGTCATGGCATCGATGCTTGAACGTTCCCGCATCCTGTCGAGCTCGCTCAGCATGTCGCGCATGACCAATGCTATGGCCATGGCCAGCAGCGCCACCACCGTGATCAGCGTCACCGTCAGGGGCTGCTCCACCGGCGGATGCGGGCCGGCCGGCGGCGCAAAATCGAGCAGTCCAGGCTGGGCCGGAGGCGGATTGAGCGAGATGGGTGCCCCGGGATCGCCCGCCTCGCCAAAGCTGCCGCGCAGGACCGATGGCGGACGGCGCGGCGACAGGGCGCGGGCGAGCCCTCCCGGATGGATCAGCGACAAGAGGCTGACAATGGCGATGCCGACGACCAGGACCAGCCCATAACCCCAGGCACCGGCGCGATAGACCAGCACAGCCGACCAGGCCATAAAGATCACCGTGGGAATGGGGCCGATCAGAAACCAGTAATGCGGCCGCGCATGCAGCACGGTCAGTGTGGTTGCCATCACGAGGAAAAGCGCCCCACAGGCGAGTATGCGGCCGAGGGGGCTGATGCGTGTGGCGCCTTCGCGATACAGCCCATAGGCCACGAGGCAGGCCGCCGCATAAAAACTGCCCCAGCTGAGCCATAAAACAGGGACAACCGGCTTTTCGAAACGCAGCGTCGCTGTTGCCAGCCACAAGGCCAGCAAGGCAAAGCTGCCGGCCCACCAGACAAAGGCCTTCAATCGGCGGTTGATGGCATAGGCAACGAGCAGCGCGACCGCCAGCAGTAACGCGGTGACAGCGGCGGCGAGCGAAAACACATCGACCTGGGCCACTTCAATCATTCCCTCTTTGCCCGCAAGCATAGGGGAGGCGCGTTAATGCACCCTTTTGGCGCGGACGAAGCGCATGATTTTTATGGTCTTTGTCTCGGTCGCCTTGCTGTTTGGCGGCCCCTCACCCCGCCCTACCCGTCTGCACTTCCAGCACGGAAATGACGCGTCCAAGCAGTTCCAGAAACTGCCCACGCTCGGCCGTGGTGAATTGCTCAAGCAGCAGTTCGTTGAGCGCGCCAAGGGCGCGGTCCATGTCGGCGATGCGATCATAGCCGGCCGGGGTCAGGGCGATCAGGGCGCTGCGGCCGTCATCGGGATTGCGCTTTCGCGTGACGAGACCATCGCGCTCCATGCGCTGGATGGTGGCGGTCATTGTCGGCTGTTCGACGGATGCCGCATCGGCGAGGCCCTTTGGCGTATGCGCGCCGCCGGCCGAGAGGGCGAGAAGCACCGGCACATAGGCAGGATTGAGCCCGATGGGTCCCAACATGGTTTCCGTCTCGCGCGCCAGAAGACGGGCAGCCCAGTTCAACTGGTCGGCAACGGTGGTCTCGTTCATATACTGAGCCTACTCAGGATTTTTCCCATTTAGGCGCGGCATACTGATTTGGGCAAGCGTTTCAGCTTATGCCTGCGAGACGTTTTAAGACCCGGTCGCGCTCGCGCGTCAGGCCCTTGTAGTCGAGCTGTTCGGGGGTGAGGGCGAGAAGCTGGGCATGGAGGGTTTCGGCGAAACTTTTGGCGCCGGGCAGGACGGAAAAGCTGTCGAGATCGACCAGTGAAATCCGGATGGTGAACACGATCGCCCCGCTTCCCGGGAGTTTGCGCAGGGTTTGCCGCTCGATGCGCAGGTGGACGGGATCGGCCCTATCGCCCGTGCCGAAGCGGGGCGTGTCGGGTCCTGAAACGTCGGGGTGAAACAATCTCCGGTCGCCATAGAGCGACCAGTTCCAGCGGATGATAGGTGTTTCGGGTCGCAGCGCGTCGAACATGCGCGCCATCAGCTGAGCCGGGCGGGTTTCGGGGCCAAAGCCGGGTACCGGAGCATGAATGGCATCGAGCACCTTTCCGATTTTTTCGGACAGCACCCAGGAGGACGGAAAGTTCAGGCTTGCTGCAACGAGGCGCCAACCGGCCTCGGCGCGAGAGAGGATGAGCAGATCGTCCTGCACCAGCTTTGCGGCCTGCAGCAGGGGAATGCCGCTCAGTTCAACCATTTCGCCGGTGGGGACGACAAGGAGGCCATCATCGCGCTTTTGCCAGAGGTCTGGAAAGCAGACGGGCAGATAGTCAGCTAGCAGGGAAAGCAGCTCGGCCTGGGCCGGACGGCTTTCGGGCAGTTCGGCAAAAATCTCGGCGAGATGCGTTTTGTGCAGCCGCGCCTTTTCGGCCAGCTGCGCCGCCATATCGGCATCGGGATCGAGCCAGTCTGAGAGGTCGAGCGGCCTGGTGGCGATCTGGAAAAGTCTGGTATCGAAGGCGGGAAGCGTCATGCCGCCATGAAAGCGGGGAGTTCGAGCCTTAGCAAGTGGCTTGGGGCGTCAATCACCACCAGCTGTCATCCCCGGCCTGCGCCGGGGTGACATCGAGGCAAGAGCCGAAAAGAAACGGGCGAGGTAGAACCCCGCCCAAAAAATCCAAAATTACTTGGAGGCCTTGTGGCGCTCGATCGATTCCAGAATCACGCGCTTGGCGTCGGCGAGGTTGCCGATCCGGTCGATCTTGGCCCACTTGCCGGGCTCGAGATCCTTGTAGTGCGTGAAAAAGTGCTTCACGCGCTCAAGCTGGATTTCCGGGAAATCCTCAATGTCTTTGATATTGTCGTACATGCGCGTCAGCTTGCTGACCGGCACGGCAATGATCTTTTCGTCCTGGCCACCATCGTCTTCCATGAAGAGCACGCCGACGGGGCGCGAGCGCACCACGGCGCCGGGCACCAGCGGACGCGAATTCATCACGATCACGTCGAGCGGATCGCCATCGCCGCACAGAGTATGCGGCACGAAGCCGTAATTGCCGGGGTAGCGCATCGGCGTATAGAGGAAGCGATCGACGAAGAGCGCGCCGCTATCCTTGTCGATTTCATACTTGATCGGCTCGCCGCCAAGGGGGACTTCGATGATGACATTGAGGTCGTCGGGCGGGTTCTTGCCGGTCGGGATGGCGTCGATGTTCATTTGGGCGTGTCCGTTGCGTCAGGGAGGGGCTGAACGGAGGCGTTCTGCCGCAGAACCCCCGGCAAAGGCAAGCCGTAAATAGGCGAGACGCCGAAGCCATTCGCCGCAGGACGAATGGCTTCGGAAAAAATTGCAAAAGCCTATTTGACGATCAGCACAGGCACGCTGGAACGCGCCAGAACCTCGGAAGCCTGGCTGCCGAGCAGCAGCCGGCCAAGGCCGCGACGGCCATGCGAGCCCATGACGATCGTATCAACGCCGCGCGCGGAAACCGCTTCGAGAATGGCATCGGCCGGACGATGGCGCGGCACATGCAGGGTTTCGGCGGCAATCCCGGCCGCGTCGAGTTTTTGCTTGGCGACGTCGAGCAGTTTTTTGGCCTGGTCGGCATAATCCTCTTCGAGCTGGGCAATGATCGGGCCCGCATCAAAAGTGCCGAAACCGCCGGCGCCGATGCCGGTGGCCACCGGGTCCGTTGAAGTTAGGACCAGGATTTTCGAGCCGTGTGCTTTGGCGAGTTCGACGCCGGCCGCCACGGCCTTGTCGCCAAGTTCGGAACCATCGGTGGCAATAAGCAGGGATTTGAACATGCTCTTCTCCTTGTTATCAGCACAATAACCCGATCATTGTGTCCGGCAATTGATCTCGATCATATCGCGGCGAGGAGGCCGGTCATGTTGCAGCGTCTTTTTCTGGTTCTGACCGTGACTTGCGCAACCCCGGCCTTTGCCCAATCGGGCTTTACCAGTGCCTATACCGACCTCGATATCGAGCAGTGCCTGGTGCTCGAAGCCGACGATTTCGGCGCCAGCTGGGCCTGCCCGGGCTATAAGGGTTTTCCGGTCATGGTTGAGGAAGGCGACCTCCGCTTTTCCATCAGCTATGGTTTTGATCCGGAAGCCAATTCGGCCGGTTTCCAGACGCTGCCGCCCTTCAACAATCTCGGCGCAAAGCTCGAATGGCGGCTGTCCAATGCAAAAGGCTACTTTTTCCCGGTGGCGACCATCGTGCGCTATCACACGGCCGACCCTGAAACCGGCGAGAACAAGGGCCAGGTGCTGGTGGTGACCCAGATTGCCGAGGGCAATTCCTGCCACATCGCCTATGTCGATGCCCTCGCCAACAAGGACGCCAACGAACTGGCCCGCGCCGCTGCCGACAAGGCTGGAAAATTCGACTGCGCCAATGACGAGCCCGAAGTAATCGGGGAGTTTTCGGCCTACTAGGCTTCGGCCTCGCCGCGCAGTCCCCGAATCTGGTTGCGCAACACGGTGCGGTCGCGGCTCGACACGCCGATCAGCTCGGCAATGCGCCAGACCATATTGTCCTCGAGCTCGTGATTCTGCCGGTCGGCAAAAACCACGGTCCACATCATGCGGATGATTTCGACGCGGTCTTCCATCGGCAACTGGGTAATGCCGGTGGTAAAGCGGTAAAAATCCACCGCCTCGGCATCGCGCTCGGCCGCCTGCTTGATCAGGCGATCGACACTGGGCTCATCAAGATCATAGTGATCCATCAGCGCGCCGCGGATGGTTTTGCGTTCCTCATCCTTCATCGTGCCATCGACCGCGGCGAGGTGCACCAGAAGCGCTGCCACCGACAGTCTTGGGTCATTGCTGTCGGCCGTGGCCTCGGCTTTTTGGAACAGACGGGTCAGGGCCTCGAACATGGCTTTCAGCCTCGTGGACGGGGTGAAGGAAACGGGTTTTGAATGAGCCGGGAGGGCCGCAGGTAAAGACTGGGGCAGAAGCTGGTTTTGCTCAATGGTCGCAAGTACTGCTCACGCGGTCTTGACCGCCGATGATGCAGCAAGGCCACACCCGATTCCGAGGTAGGCCGCAAAAGGGACTCGACTCCCGAGGGATTCGGAGTCAACATGTTCCTGTTTTGTTCTAGCAGGCAGTTTCACTATGTCAGCCCCGGATCGCCAACAGCGCCTCACCGCGCTGCGGGACACCATTGCCGATATCGAGCGCAAGCCGGCACTGGCGGAGGTGCGGGCAAAGTCCTTTGATGCCAGGGACGGCAATTTTCCGCGCCTGCCCGGAGGGCTTCTGCAGGAGGTCTTCACCGATGCCGTACGCAATGGTGGGGCCAGTCTCGGTTTTGCCCTGGGTCAGGCCAAAACACTGCTGACGCCCAAGCGTATGGCAGTGCTCTATCTGCAACTCACTTCTGACGGCCAGTTCTTCGGCCTACCCTATGGGCCGGGGCTTTTATCTTTTGGCTTCGATCCGGCACAATTGGTGATCGTGCGGGTCAGCGACATGCGGGACTTCCTTTGGGTCGCCGAAGAATCCCTGGCTTGCCGGGCGGTCGCCGGAATCGTCGCCGATATCGGCGGCGACCCCGAGCCACTCGATTTCACAGCCAGCCGGCGCCTGAGCTTGCGCGCTGCCGAAAGCGGCACGTCCTTGTTTCTGCTGCGCTATGGCGCGGAACGGCAAGCCAGCGCCGCCCATCTGCGCTGGTGTCTCACCCCGCATCGCTCGGGCCGAAAACGCTTCGATGAACAGGCACCCGGCGCGCCACGCTGGAGTCTCGAATTGGAAAAAGGGGTCGCACTGGGTCGCCAAACCCAGTTCTTACTGGAATGGACCGAAAATGGCTTTGCAACCTTGCCTGTTGAGCCCGGACGTAAAAGCCGGCACCGGCCGACGCTTCCTTTCGCTTTTCCTACCCGATTGGCCGACGGATTATCTCAAGCGGCGCGAGCCTGAACTAAGCACGCCCCTCGCGCTCTACGAGAAGATCAAGGGTGGCTTGCAGCTTGCCGCCATCGATACAGAGGCAGCTAAAAGAGGGCTGCGCGTGGGCCAAAGTGTAGCCGATGCACGTGCGCTCGTGCCGCGCCTCGCCATACGTGAACTCGATCGTCCCATGCTGGAAAATGCCTTTGCCAGCTTTGCCGACTGGCACTCCAATGCCAGTCCTCTTGTTTCGGTCCTGACCGACATAACGCCCTATGGCGATCTCATCCTCGACATAACAGGCGTGCCCCATCTTTTCGGTGGCGAGAAAATCATGTTGTCGATGATGATCAGTCGTTTGCGGCAGGTTGGCTATACCGTTTCGGGGGCTATTGCGCCGACGATCGGGGCAGCATGGGCGGTGAGCCACTTCGTCGGAAACCGGATCGTCACACCCAAGACGATGGTAACTTTGCTCGACAGCCTGCCCATCCCAGCACTGCGTCTGGGCAGGGACCAGATCGCGGCACTGACCCAGATGGGCCTTCTCACGATCGGACAGGTGCGGCAACGCCCCCGCAAACCGCTGCAGGCGCGCTTCGGTGCATCATTCCTTATCCGGCTTGATCAGGCTTATGGTGAAATCGAAGAACGGATGACCCCACGCCTGCCTGTCGTGGAACATTTTGTCGAACGCCGGTTTCACGAACCGATTTCCCAACTTGATGACGTTCTGGCGGCGGCCCGGGAACTAGCACAAAAACTCTGCGCGGCATTGGAAACCGATGGGCTCGGCGCCCAGACGTTTCATCTCTTTCTCTACCGCGTCGACCACAAGGTCATGACCCTGTCGCTCAATGCAGCGCGACTGACGCGTGATCCCCAGCATATCGCCAGTCTTTTTCATCACCGTGCACAGCGGTTCGAAGTGGAAGAATTCGATCCGGGATTCGGTATCGACATGGTGCGCCTGGCTGCAAGCTCGCTCGATCGACTCGATGTAGCCCAACTCGGCGCTTTTGAAACAGAGAATGGTGCTGCCGATATAGATCGCCTGACAGATCGACTTACGAGTCGGCTGGGCCCGACCGCCGTGCTCAAGGTCGAGCTTGTCGAGAGCCATATTCCCGAACGGGCGGCGCGCCTGGCACCGGCCGTTGTCGCCGAAACCGAGTCTCCGCTTTCCCGCC
Source organism: Devosia sp. LjRoot3 (assembly GCF_964252865.1). NCBI lineage: Bacteria > Pseudomonadati > Pseudomonadota > Alphaproteobacteria > Hyphomicrobiales > Devosiaceae > Devosia > Devosia sp. LjRoot3. The sequence continues at coordinate 249,952 of NZ_CAXUPK020000004.1, read as the reverse complement.
CGCGACCCAGACGTCCCCTGCGTCTCCTGCCCATGCCGGAATTGGTCAGGATCAATGCCGAAGTGCCTGATGGTCTTCCTGCTTCCATGATTTGGCGACGTCAGCCTTATCGCCTCATCAAGGGCGCCGGCCCTGAACGCCTCGGTGCCGAATGGTGGCGCAAGCGCGAACGACTACAACTTGTCGAAGAGGTCGAGCCCGAGGAACTCGAGCCAGGCGAGAAGGCCAAACAACCGCCCTATGTCGCCGCTCTGCCCCTACACGATCCGGAGGCCAGCACACGTGACTACTACCTGGTGGAAGATACCGACGGCAGGCGCTTCTGGGTTTTTCGGCAAGGTTTTTATGACGGTGATCTGCCTCCCGCCTGGTATCTGCATGGGTTTTTCCCATGAGCAATGTCGTTTCCCTCTCGCGCGAAAAAGCTTTGCAGGCTCAGCTTCCAGCTCAATCGCCTGCTTTTGCCGAACTGATAAGCACCAGTAATTTTTCTTTCCTGCGCAGCGGATCGCATCCGGAGGAACTGGTGTCTGGCGCGATACATCTGGGCATGACGGCACTCGGCCTCTGTGATCGCAATAGTTTTGCCGGCGTGGTTCGCGGCTATGTCACAGCCCGGGACACCAAGACTGACGGCAATCCCAATTTTCGCTACCTCGTCGGGGTTCGCCTTTGCTTTGCCGATGGCACTCCCGACATCGTGGCCTACCCAACCGATCGCATTGCCTATGGGCGGCTCTGCAAGCTGCTCACCCTTGGCAATCAGCGCGGCGAGAAGGGAAATCCCAAACTATTCCTCGAAGACCTTTTCGGCTCTGCCGACCCTGTTTCAGACAGCCAGCACGGTCCGACCGAAGATTTTTCCCAAGGTCAGCTCTTCATTCTCATGCCCAACGAAAACGACTGGGGACTGACGGAAGAAACCCTTGATCAGTTGAGCAGGAAAGCCCCGGGACGGATCTGGGTTGCTGGAACACCGCGCTTTGACGGGGAGGACCGGGCGCGCCTCAACCGGGTCGATCTCCTGGCCAAGCGACACCGGGCCCGGATGATCGCCAGCAATGATGTTGCCTATCATGAGCCGGACCGGCGCATGGTGCTCGATGTGGTGACCTGCATTCGAGAACACGTCACCCTCAACCAGGCCGGATTTCGTCTCGCCGCCAATGCCGAGCGACATTTGAAACAGCCGGCGGAAATGGTTCGGCTTTTCGCCGAACATCCCGACGCGATCACGCAAACGCAGCTTTTTATAAACCGCATCGCCTTCACGCTCGATCAGCTCAAGTACAATTATCCCGAAGAAACGATTGGCAACGGAGAAACCGCGCAACAGACTCTGGAACGCCTGACCTGGGCTGGCGCCGCCTGGCGCTTTCCCGATGGCCTGAGCAACAAGCTGAAAGAGGATCTCTGGAAAGAACTCTGCCTGATCGCCTATAAAGGTTACGCTGCTTATTTTCTGACCGTCCATGACATCGTCATGTATGCCCGGAACGAGCGCAAGATCATGTGCCAAGGACGTGGCTCGGCAGCCAATTCCTCAGTTTGCTTTTGCCTTGGCATTACATCGGTCGACCCAACCAAGAACACTCTGGTCTTTGGCCGTTTCATTTCCACCGAACGAAACGAGCCGCCCGATATCGACGTCGATTTCGAGCATGAGCGACGCGAAGAGGTGATGCAGTATGTTTACAAGAAATATGGTGGCCGGCGGACAGGACTGACAGCCAACGTCATCTCCTATCGCTCCAAAAGCGCCATTCGCGAAACCGCCAAGGTTTTTGGCGTATCGGAAGATGCGATCAGTGCTTTTAACCAGCTTCACTGGGGCTGGGGCTCGTCGCTAGATCTGAAAAACGTCGCCAATATCGGCCTTAGCCCCGATGATCCGGTGCTGGCCCAGATGTTCGAAGTCGTCAAAGTGCTGCGCGGCTTTCCCCGCCATCTCAGTCAACATGTCGGCGGCTTCGTCATCACCCGCGATAGTCTCGAAAGCCTGGTGCCGATCGGTCAATCGGCCATGGATAATCGGGCGATTATCGAATGGAACAAGGATGACATCGACGCCTTGGCCATTCTCAAGGTCGATATCCTTGCCTTGGGCATGCTCTCTTGTCTGCGGCGAGCATTCGAACTGCTACATGTGCATTACAAAAAAGACTATGAATTGACTGACTTGCTCGCCGAAGAAGTGGGCAAGGGACCGCTCGATAAATCTCGGGTCTATGCCATGACCCACCGCGCCGACACGATCGGCGTATTCCAGATCGAAAGCCGAGCGCAGATGTCCATGCTGCCACGGTTAAAGCCGATCCGGTTCTATGACCTAGTGATCGAGGTCGCCATTGTACGGCCCGGCCCGATCCAAGGCGGCATGGTACACCCCTATCTCAAACGCCGGGATGGAATCGAAAAATGGGAACCCAAACCCGACGATCCGCTCGACGAAGTGCTCAGGGAAACCAAAGGCATTCCCTTGTTCCAAGAACAGGCCATGCAGATGGCGACTGTTGGCGCCGGATTTACGCCGGGTGAAGCTGATCAGCTTCGACGAGCCATGGCGGCTTGGCGGCGAACAGGCAGGATCAGTATTTTCAAGGAGAAGTTCGTCAAGGGGATGATGAACAACAAAAGGGGGTATAGCCGCGAGTTCGCAGAACGCTGCTTTTCTCAGATCGAAGGTTTTGCCGAATATGGCTTTCCCGAAAGCCATGCGGCGAGTTTCGCTCTTCTTGTCTATGCCTCGTGCTGGCTCAAGTGCCACTACCCCGATGTCTTTGCCTGCGCGCTGCTGAATTCCCAGCCCATGGGGTTTTACGCACCCAGCCAGATCGTACGCGATGCAATGGAGCATGGTGTTGAAATCCTGGATGTGGACGTCAATCTTTCGGACCCCGAAAGCGTGCTCGAAACCGGTAGCCGCGAAACGCGCGATGCCATCTGGGCTCGACATGCCGAGATGAAGGACGACATCCTCTCCAATAAGGCAATCCGACTGGGTCTCAACTTTGTCGAGGGCCTGCCGGAGGCAGACATCAATCGCATCGTCGCCCGACGCGGTACAAAGCCGTACAATTCGGTCCGTGATCTGTGGTTGCGTACAGGCGTACCGATCGCGAGTCTTGAAAAGCTCGCTCGAGCCGATGCCTTTGCTTCCATGGATATCAATCGTCGTGAGGCGCTCTGGGCAGTGAAAGGGCTCATTGGCGCCCACGGCGCCGATACCTTGCCCCTCTTCCAGGCCGCAGCGCCCGTCGTGACGATAGCGGAAGAGCCCGCCGGCCTCCCCCTCATGGCGCCGGGCGAAGAGGTCATCCATGACTATGCGACCCTGTCACTGTCCTTAAAAGGCCATCCAGTGCAATTCCTGCGGCCCATGCTGATGGAGCGCGGCACGACGCGAGCGGCGAATCTCTCGACGGTGACGCCGGGCCATCGCATCGAAGTGGCGGGCCTCGTTCTGGTCCGCCAGCGGCCGGGCACGGCGAGCGGCGTCATCTTTGTCACCCTCGAGGACGAGACCGGGGTCGCCAATATCGTTGTCTGGCCAAAGCTGTTTGAAAATGACGCCATGCGAAAAACCCTGCTTTCGAGCCGCATGCTGGCGGTGCGCGGGCAATTGCAGAAAGAGGGCCTTGTCATTCACATCATCGCCGAGGACATGGTCGATTTGACCCCGCACCTGCTCGATCTCTCCCATGGCAAGGATTTTGGCGACCGGATCGTGGCCCGGGCCGATGAGGGAAAATCCGGTCCGCCGGGCACGCAGAGCCGCGACCGCAATGCCATCCGCGAGGTGGAAATGGCCCGCCGCCGCGCCTATGGCGCCATGCCCAAGGGTCGGAATTTCCATTAAGAGAGGATCACACCAGGGCGCTGATGTTTTCGGCGAGATCGACATCCTTTTGCGTCAATCCCCCGGCATCATGGGTGGACAGCACGATCTCGACTTTGTTGTAACTGTTCGACCAATCGGGATGGTGATCCGCCTTGTCGGCGAGCAGCGCCACGCGGCTCATAAAGCCAAAAGCCTCGGAAAAATCCTTGAACTTGAAGGTTCGCGTCAGTCGTTTCTCGCCGTCCTCCACCGTCCAGCCGGCCAGCTTGCCGCGTGCCGCCGCGATTTCCTCGGGTTTGAGCTTGTCTGCCATTTTGGTCTCCTCAACCTGCGGCACGTCTCCCGAAAACAGTACCGCTTCGGAACAAAGGCATGCGCGACAACAAAAACCAAGTCGCGCCAAACCAATCCAGGGGATCTCGACGCGCTTTAGCGAACCGCATTAAGCAAGGGTTCACCTTGGCAACGGGAAAGCGGCGACGAAGTTCAACTTCCGCCCAACATTCAAGACGGTCTTAACCGCACCTGAGTTGAACTCAAACGTCAACCAGAACGGCCACGCCAAGAATGGGCGGCCATAAGCCACGAACGTGGCGAACTACACCAAACTGCCACCGACCGGAGTCGGGGCGGCGGATCACCCCAAGATCCGAACTCTTCACAGGACCGGCATGTTTCAAGCCGCCCATAAATTGCTGCCCCCTCTCGACTATGTGTCGATGATCCGCTCGCTTTATGCGGACCGGCTGTCGATGCTGCTTGGCGCCTATGGCTCGGCACTCGCTGCCTCCGTCGCGGCGCTCGAGGCCCAGTCGCCCGAGCTTGGCTGCATTGCGGTGATGTTCATCGTCGTGGGCTTCCTGCGCCACCTCGATATGAAGGCTTTTGACGATGTGGTTCTGGGCGACGAAGACGTCGAAGCCGCGCTCTATTGGGAAGGACGCGCGACCCTGGGGGCCGCCGCCATCGCGTTGATCTATGGCGTCTGGTGCCTGATCAGCTTCTGGGTGGTCGACGATGCCTTTGCCGAACTGACCGCTGCCAGCGTCTCGGTTTCCGTGCTGGTGGGTGTCTCGCAGCGCAATTTCGCCATCGACAGGCTGATGACCATCCAGGTCCTGCTGATCGCCGTGCCCCTGTGCCTGGGGCTGCTGCTGGTGGGCAATATCTACTATGCCCTTCTCACCCTGCTGCTACTGCCCTTCTTCCTGTCGCTGCGAAAGATCGCGGGCAATGCGCGAAACGTGCTGCTGCGCGCCGTGCATGGCCGCACCAAGGCCTCGGCGCTGGCCGGCCAGCTTGATGCTGCGCTCGACACCATGGCGCATGGCCTCCTGATGCTCGACCGGAACCACCTGATCGAAGTGGCCAATGACAGCGCGCTCATGGCCTTCGGCATCGACAATCCCACCGACTGGATCGGGCGCCCGCTCTACGAACTGTTCGAACACGCCCTTGCCACCGGCGCCGTGCCGCAGGCCGCCACCCGGCGCATCGAGCTGCTGATCGAAACCCGTTCGAGCGGCAAGGTGCTGATCTCCAGCGCTGCGGGGCAGTATTTCGAAGCCTCGATTTCCTCGCGCGACACCAAGTCGGTTCTGCTCTTCGAAGACATTTCCGATCGCATCGCGGCCGAAGAGCGCATCAGCTACATGGCGCGCTACGACGCGCTGACGGGCCTGCCCAACCGGGCCTATTTCGCCGAGCTGGTGGAAAAGGCGCTCGAAGCGCGACTCGATACGTTCGCGGCGGGCGATATGGCGCTGCTGATCCTCGATATCGACGACTTCAAGCATATCAACGATACGCTCGGCCATCTCGCCGGCGATCAATTGCTGCACGAGCTCGGTCAGCGCCTGCCCGGCGCCCTGCCCGCAAATGCCATTGTCGGACGCCTGGGCGGCGACGAATTCATCGCCTTCTATGTCTCATCCGCGGGACCCGCAGGCATCGAGGCCGATGCCGAGCGGCTGATCACCAGCATGCACCAGGCCTATCAACTGCCCAATCGCCGGCTCGACATCGATGTCAGCGTTGGTCTCGTCTCGTCCCCGGACCGCAACAATGACTTCGAGCAATTGATGATCAAGGCCGATCTGGCACTCAACGCGGCCAAATCGGGCGGCAAGAACCGCATCATGCAGTTCCATACCCGCATGGATACCGAGTACCAATTCCGCCAGCAGCTCAAGACCGACCTCAAGACCGCCATTGCCGAAGGCAAATTGCACCTCGCCTATCAGCCCGTGGTCGACCCGCGCGAAAACCGCATCGTCGGCTGCGAGGCCCTGGCGCGCTGGGATCACGAGACTTTTGGCGCGATCTCGCCGGCCACTTTCATTCCGATCGCCGAAGAAACCGGCATGATCACCGATCTGACGCGTTTCGTGCTCGCAAAGGCCACCCGCGACTGCCACACCTGGCCCGGAAGCACCCACGTCGCGGTCAATATCTCGGCGCATGATTTCCGCGCCACCGATGTGGAAGACATGGTCAGTCGCGCGCTCGCGGAAAGCGGGCTCCCGGCCGCGCGGCTCGAAATCGAAGTGACCGAAACCACCGTCATCGAAGAGCGCGATGCCGCCGCCGCCGCTCTCCTGAAACTGTGCAAGCAGGGGGTCGGCGTGGCGCTCGACGATTTTGGCACGGGCTATTCTTCGCTGAGCTATCTCAGCGCCCTGCCCTTTACAAAACTCAAGATCGACCGCTCCTTCCTCACCGGCATCGAAACCGACGAACATGCCCTAAAACTGCTCACCAATGTGGTGCAGATCGGCAAGGACCTTGACCTCGTGACCACGATCGAAGGCGTCGAAACCGAGGTTCAGCTCAACTTCGTCACCAATCACACGCGGGCCGACCTCATCCAGGGGTTCCTTTATGGCGCGCCCATGAGTTTTGATGCGATCTCGCGCCTGCTCGAACAGCAGATTTACCGTCAAAACACGGTGCCGCTGCGCTTGGTCTCCTCGACCTAGTGGGTGCAAAACCGGCAAATTAACCACGTCGGCAATGTCAACTTTTGTCAGGGTTAATAGATCGTTAACGTTCCCGCGACGGCAATTTTGGGCGGCGGACAGATCAGCATGGCTATCGACAAAGACAGCGCGGCTGCAGCCCGCGCCGGCGAACCCTCGCGCTTTTCGGGGGCGCTGATCGACGTGCTCGACGACGTCAGCTATGCACGGGTCGATGCCAGCGTCATCGACGATCCCATCTACAAATTGCGCTATCGCGCCTATGTGCGTGAGGGTTTCATGGATCACAATGCAGAGGAAATCTGCATCGACGATCTCGATGAAACGCCCAATGCCATGAGTTTTGGCATCTATATCAAGGGCGAACTGGTCAGCTCCATTCGCCTGCACCACCTGATTGCCGAGCACCGCCGCTCGCCCAGCATGAAAGTGTGTCCCGATATCCTGGCCCCGATGGTGGATGCCGGGAAAACCTTCATCGATCCCAGCCGGTTTACGGCCGACCGCGAGGCATCGCTGACCTATCCGGCCCTGCCTTTTCTGACGCTGCGCGTTGCCGCCATGGCCTCGGTGCATTTCAATGCGGACCTGTGCCTTGCGTTGGTGCGCCCCGAGCATGGGCCCTTTTACAAGCGCGTCTTCGGCTCGGAAATCATGAGCGATGTGAGGACCTATCCGGGCCTCCATTTCCCGGTCGCCCTCTTCGGCGCGCCGGTCGAGAACATCCGCACCCGCGTCGCCCAGCGTTTTCCGTTCTTCTTGTCGACCAGCCATGAGCGCGAGCAGCTCTTCACCCAGACGGTGAAGCAGGGCACGCATCTGCGCATCCGCGCTTCGGCCCGCCACGCCTATGAAAGCGCGCGCGCAGAAATGGCGGAGCAACTCTGACCGGAATGGGAAAGGGAAGTGGTGCCGCTTAGGTGACTCGAACACCTGACCCCATCATTACGAATGATGTGCTCTACCAACTGAGCTAAAGCGGCGCCGGGCGGGCCATGGCCCGAACGGATGGCGGTCTTTTACTGTTGGTTTTCCGCGGGCGCAAGAGGCAAGACCGGCGCAGGCTTGGGGAAATCTTCAGCCGGATCACCTGAAGCCGCCGGCAACGGCAAGGGCCGCGCATTGCTGGTCACAGGCACTTTCCATTCAAAGGCGTCGAGCTTACCGGTGACGGGCGAAATCGGCTCCCACTCGGCACTGACAAGCCCATCGGCTGTCCAGGCCGGATCGCGCGCCGCGCGCAGACCCCGGGCCAGCCATTCGCGTGCCTTGCCCTGATCGCCGGTTTCGCCGGCTTCGATTTCGGCCATCAGACTCGCAACGCCCTCGGTGAGATCGGGCCCGGCATAGGGCAGCAGTACATCGCGGGCCAGCGGCCAGTCATAGGCGTCAATAGCGGCACGGGCGAGCGCCATGGCGGCCGCACGGTGTTCGGGTGGCGTATCGACGATCTCGCGCATCCGCTTCAAACGTTCGACTGCCGAAGCGCCGGGCTGGGCGTGACCGTAGAGCGCGGCGACATCGGGGTGCCCGGTCGCCCGCCAGATACGACGCAAGAGGCTCATCGCTTTGCGGCTCTCGCCCTGATTGATATGGACGCGCGCTGCAATGAGCGCTGCGGGCACGAAATCGGGCAGGAGTTTTAGCGCCGTCAGCGCATGTTCGAGCGCCACCAGCGGCTGGCTGGTTTCGGCTTCCCGCGCGCGCGCCGTTTCAATGACCGCCTGGCGGCGGCGTTTTTTGGCGCGGCCTTCGCGGCCCGGCGGCACTTCGGCATTGACCATGGCCACAGCCTCGGCCCAGTGACCGCGCCGCACCAGATCGTCGAACACGGCTTCAGAGGCCCAGGAACTGTCGGGCGCCAGACTCAGCGCCTTGCGGGCAAAGGTCAGCGCCGCTTCCGGCCGCTGCTGGGTCCGGGCCTGGTCATAAAGGCCGGTGAGAGCCGCCAGCGCGGTCTTGTCGCTGGCGATCAGCGCCCGATAGTGCTCGCGTGCCGCCGGCATATCGCCCACGGCCAGATCCGCGCGGGCTTCGAGCAATTTTGCCGCGCTGTTTTCAGGCAGCCGGGCTTGTGCCTCGCGGGCGAGAAGACGCGCCCGCGCCGGATCGCCCGATTGCAGGGCAATGACGGCGTCAGACAGGGCTTCCACCCCCTGTTCGCGACGGCGCAGGGCACGACGCCGGGCCATGGCGCGCGGCGCCCCAAAAATGCGGCGCAGCACAGCCCAAACGAGGATGATGAGCGCAGCAGCAAGCAGCAAGAGCACCACCGCCGTGCCGAGCCGCGGCTGCATGCGATAGCCGGCCAATTCCAGCGTCAGCGTGCCTGGCAGAGCCATCAACCACGCAGCGAGCGCCGCAACGACGAGGGAACCGACGATCCAGAGGGCGAGACGGATCATGCGCCGTTTCCTCCGGCCAGCGCCGCTTGGCGCAGCGTTGCAAGGAAGGTCTGGGCCGCGGCCTGCTTGTCGATTTCGTCGGCCACAGCGCCGGTGGCGGTTCGCATGGAGGGTGGCAGGGCGTCGAGTTCGGTCTTTGCCGCAACAAAGTCGCCGCGCCCAATGGCGCCTTCGAGCCGCGCAACCACAGCCTCTGGCCCATCGCCCTCCACCGCCTCCGTGGGGCGCAGCGCTATGATGCCGCGGAACCAGTCCGACGTTGCTTCCTGCCAGCCGGCATCGGCTCCAACCGGCCTGCCGGCCAAAACATCGGGCAGCACGGCATTGAAATCGCGGGCAATGAGATCGGGGCGCTTGAGCCCGGTCATGGCATTGGCAAGCACGGCATCGGGCACGGCAAGATTGGGCAGCGCCTGCCGAAGGGCAGCAATTTCCGCATCATAGGCCGAGCCGGTGGCAAAAGCCGTTTCGAAGCCGGAAACGATGAGCGGCAGGCGCACCTGCCCCGCTTCGATTGCCGTACCCTCGGAAAAATCGGTTTCGAGCGTCGCGACCTTGGCGGTGACACCATCGAGATCGGTCTGGGTCTGGGCGGAAGCCTGGCGCAGCGCAGCGAGTTCGGTTTCAAGCGTGGCAATGGCAGCAGCATTTTGCGCCGCCGTTTCACCGGCGGTCTGCGGCGCAGCAGTGAGCTCATCGACCCGAGCGCTAAGCGCGGCAAGATCACCTGCCAGCTGATTCGATGCCGTCGAATCGCCTGCCGGGGCGGACGCTTCAGGATTGGTTTCGAGCCCGGCGACCCGCGCGGTCAGCCGCGCCAACTCGCCCTGCAAGGTGGAGGTAACCGTTTCAAGTTCCGGCACGGCCGTCGAAATGGTTGATATCCGCGGATCGGCCGGCTGCGGCGCGGGAGCGACCGCAGGCCAATAGCCCAGCAGCGCCAACCCATAGGCAGCGCCGAGACCCACGACACCACCAACGAGACCAGCAAGCCACGCCGTCCCTGCCCCCGATTCGGCTGATGTAACCGGCGGCGGCGTGATCGGCTTTGATTCGGGCTTTGTCGTTGCGCTGGCCGGACTGGTCTTGGCCGGTTCGGATTTAACCGGCTCGGGCTTGGCCTCTGCTTCGGGCTTTGCCGCACTTGGCTTGGCCGATTCGGCCGGGCGCGCCGTGCCTTCGAGCACTGGTGGCTTCACCGCGCCGGACTTGCCGGCGGGCGTGGTTGGGGTTGCGGCGCTTGCCTTGTCCTTGGGATCAGCCATGTGCCTTCCTTTTGCCTTGCCCGATCATGACCCAGATTGCTCGCGGGCAAAAGCCAGCGCCAGGGACATCATCGCTTCTTCATCCGGCCGGTCGGCCAGATGCACGCGGGTAAAGTGACTGCCGAGCAGCGGCTGCGCGACATTTTCGGAGAGGCACAACAGCACGAGATCGCGCTTTTTTGCCGCGCTGAGTTTTTCGCTCACCAGCGCACAAAAAATCTCCGCCGTTCGCCGGGAATAGACGAGCACCGCGTCGAGGCCGCCGCTTTCGAGCTCCGTCAACGTGCCATTCGGGAAATATGATTCGGCGACCATGTCATAGACTGTCGCGGTGACCACCATGATCCCATGCGGGGCAAGCGCCTGCGCCAGGTCGCCGCTGAGGTGCCGCCCGGCCGGGTAAAGCACCGGCCCCTCGATGCGGGCCAAGGCCAGCATGGTCGTCAGCCGCTCAAAGGTACCGCCAGCGCTGAACACATCTCTAAAGCCCAGGCTTTTTGCCTCGTGCGCCGTGCGATCGCCCACCGCATAGACCGGCAAGTGATGCAGGTCCGGGAGTACGCTCTTGTCCTCCAGCGCCCTGAGAGCATTGGTACTGGTGACTGCCAGGGCGGCAAAGCCGGACGGGTCTGGCAGATGAAAATCAAGCGCCGCCCGCGTCAGGAGAGGTGTCGCCACCGCCTCGATGCCGAGCGCCGCCAGCCGGTCGATACTGGCTTGTGCATCGGGCTCCGGGCGGGTGACGAGCATGCGCATGTTTTCAACCCATCCACTGTTTGAGCCAGTCGGGCCCAGCCTGATCGAGCAGTTCCTGTCCGACCTTTTCGCCCAGGGCCTGCGGATCGCCACCACTGGCTTCAGCGCGGAAAGTCGTCTGCCCATCAAGGCTCAAAATTTCGCCCTTGAGGGTCAGCGAACCGCCCTGCCCCTCGGTCAGAGCCCCCACCGGGGTGCGGCAGGATCCATCGAGCACGGCCAGCATGGCCCGCTCCGCCGCAATACGCGCATGCGTTTGCGCATGATCAAGCGGCGCCACGAGGTCCAGAAAGCGCTTGTCGCCGCTGCGCACGGCAAGCCCGATGGCCCCCTGGGCCGGCGCGGGCATGAAATTGTCGGCATCAAGAACGGCCGTCGCCCGATGCGCCTCGCCCAGCCGGTTGAGTCCGGCCATAGCCAGCAGCGTGGCGTCGGCCACGCCATCAGCCAGTTTTTGCAGCCGTGTATGCACATTGCCGCGGAAGGGCACGATTTTGAGATCGGGCCGCAACCGCAGCGCCTGCGCCGCGCGGCGAATGGACGATGTGCCGAATTTCGCGCCCTCGGGCAGCTGATCGATCCCCGCCACCTTCAGGGATAAAAAAGCGTCGCGCACGTCCTCGCGCTCAAGAAAGGCGGCCAGCACCATGCCCTCGGGCAGGCCTGTCGCCACATCCTTGCTGGAATGAACGCCGATATCGACGCGGCCCGAAAGCAGCGCCTCGTCGATCTCCTTGGTGAAAACGCCTTTGCCGCCAATGGTCGACAGGGCCACATTGGCATCCTGGCTGCGGTCGCCGCCGGTCGAAAACACTTCAATATGGATGTCGTCTTCGCCAACGCCATGGGCCGATGAAAGCAGGCTCCGCACCAGCTTCGCCTGTGCCAGCGCCAGCGGGCTGCCGCGCGTTCCGATCCGGGCGAAGGGGGCTGGCGATTGCATTATGGCTCTGTCCTAGTGTAGCGAAAACCGTCAAGGCGCCTCGCGCCGCCTCACCCTTGGGAGTAGACCAGTTCGTCGTGACCGGGCAAGCGCAAGCCATCATTCTAGGTATCGAGACTAGCTGCGACGAAACCGCCGCCTCCGTGGTCGTGCGGGATCAATCCGGCCACGGCACCATTCGTTCCAATGTGGTGCGTAGCCAGCTCGACGAGCACGCGGCCTTTGGCGGCGTGGTGCCGGAACTGGCCGCCCGCGCCCATGTCGAATGGCTCGATCACATCATCGCGCAGGCAATCGACGAGGCCGGCATCAGCCTCGATGACATCGACGCCGTCGCCGCCACTGCCGGCCCAGGGCTGATCGGTGGCGTGCTGGTGGGCCTGACCACTGCCAAGGCGCTTGCCGCTTCGCTGGAAAAACCGCTGATCGCGGTCAATCACCTCGAAGGCCATGCTCTTACCGCGCGGCTGACCAATGGCGTCAAATTCCCCTACCTGATGCTGCTCGTCTCCGGCGGCCACAGCCAGTTCGTGCTGGTGCGCGGTGTCGGTGATTATGAACGCTGGGGCGGCACCATCGACGACGCGCTGGGCGAAGCCTTTGATAAGGTAGCTAAGCTCCTGTCACTGGGCCATCCTGGCGGCCCTGCGGTCGAGCGGATCGCCCAGCAGGGTGACCCAAAACGCTTCAAATTCCCAAAGCCGCTTCTGCGCGAAGAACGCCTCGATTTTTCGTTCTCAGGGCTAAAGACCGCTGTGCGTCTGCAGGCCGAGGCGCTGGCCCCGCTGACCGATCAGGACGTCGCCGACATCGCCGCCAGTTTTCAGGAAACCGTGGCGCAGATTGTTGGATTCCGCGCTCGCCAAGCCCTCGAAAAATTTGCGGCAGAATTCCCAGGCGAACCCATTCGCCTTGTCGTCGCCGGTGGCGTTGCCGCCAATCGCCGTATTGCCGAGGCCCTGCAAAAGCCCTGTACCGAATTCGGCGCCGATCTCATCGTGCCGCCTATCGCACTTTGCACCGACAATGGCGCCATGATCGCCTGGGCCGGCGCCGAGCGACTGGCGCTCGATGATACCGACAGCCTCGCCATTGCCGCCCGACCGCGCTGGCCGCTGCAGGACGAAGACATGAAGGTGAAAAGCCATGGCGCTTGAAACGGTAGCCGTTCTCGGCGGCGGCACCTGGGGCACGGCCCTCGCGCAGGCCGCTGCCATGGCTGGGCGCAGTGTGACGCTGGTGCTCCGCAACCAGGCCCAGGCCGATGCGCTCAACGCCACCCATATCAACCAGACCGCCCTGCCCGGCCAGGCCCTGCTGGAAACCATCACCGCCAGCGTGGAACCGGTATCAGCCGATATTTTTATTCTCGCCGTGCCCGCGCAGGCGACGCGAACACTGCTTACATCGCTCGATCCCCAGCTGCTGGCGGGCAAGCCGGTGGTCCTTTCCGCCAAGGGCCTCGAAGCCGGCACCCTCGCGCGCCAGAGCGAGATTCTGGCTGACATGGCGCCCGACGCGATCGGCTATGTGCTCTCTGGCCCCAGCTTTGCCGGGGATGTTGCCGCGGGTCGCCCAACAGCGGTGACTCTTGCCGGCGACGATGCCAATTCCACGTCGGACCTTGCCATTGCCCTCGCCGGCCCCAGTTTTCGCCCCTATGCGGCCGATGACCGGATCGGCGTCGAGATCGCCGGGGCACTGAAAAATGTCTATGCCCTCGCCTGCGGCGCCGTCGAAGGCGCCAGCCTCGGCGCCTCGGCCCGCTCGGCCCTGATCGCCCGCGGCTATGCCGAAATGGCGCGCATGGTGCACGCGCTTGGCGGCTCGGCCCATACCCTCACCGGCCTTGCCGGTCTGGGCGATCTCACGCTGACCTGTACCTCGGTCCAATCGCGAAACTATCAGTTCGGCATGGCGCTCGGTGCCGGCCGCAAGACAGCTGACATCCTGGCCGGGGGAGCCAAGCTCGCCGAAGGCGTTGCCACGGCCCCGGTCGCGGCCGCGCTTGCCGCCAGCCTCGATGTGGATGCCCCGCTCATCCACGCCGTTGATGCATTCGTTGCCGGCCGCGCCGATATTGCCACCATCGTTGCGGGGCTGATGTCCCGCCCGCTCAAGAGGGAACACTGAAAAAATGCTCTATGCCATGATCGCCAAGGACGCGCCGGGCGCCCTGCAGACCCGCCTCGACACCCGCCCGGTGCATCTCGAACACCTCAACTCCCTGGGCAAGAAGCTGGTCTTTGCCGGCGCCCTGCTCAATGCCGACGAACAGCCGGAAGGCTCAATCGTTGTCTTCGAAGCGGAAAACCTCGCCGAAGCCGAGGCCCTGGCGGCCGCGGATCCATTCGTGCCGGCCGGCGTTTTTTCGAGCTATGAGGTCAAGCGTTGGCGCATCGCCATCAACAACACCGCAGCGGAGTTTTAGGACCCATGGCCTACTGGCTGATGAAATCCGAGCCGGATGTGTTTTCCTTCGACGATCTCGTCGCCAAGACCGGCCGTGGCGAAGTCGAAGAATGGCATGGTGTGCGCAATTATGCGGCGCGCAACAACATGAAGGCCATGGCGGTCGGCGACCAGGCCTTCTTTTACCACTCCAATATCGGCAAGGAGATCGTCGGCATCATGCATGTGGTGGCCCCGGCCCATCCTGACAGCACGGCCGACCTCAACGCCAAGGGTGAAGTGGTGTGGGAATGCGTCGACGTGCAATCGGTCAAACCGTTTCCGCGCCCGGTGACGCTCGCCGAGATCAAGGCGACAGAAGCGCTGTCCGGGCTAGAACTGGTAAAACTTTCGCGCCTGTCGGTCTCAAAGGTCAGCGACGCCGAGTGGAAGCTGCTGTGCAAGATGGGTGGCTTGTAAGCGACTAGCCGAGCGATTCACGTGAAACGCTAAAAATGCAAAACCACGATGTCATCCCCGCGAAAGCGGGGATCTCTGTTTCGGCGTCGTGGATGGGGAAAAACCTAGTCCCGCGGCACAAATGTAAACTCGGCCTCGTTGCCGCCTGAGGGATCATCGGTCACCTCGATCGCCAGGTGTCCCTTTTCCAGCGCCACGAACCACTCTTCCCAACTCACCAGCTGAAAGCCATCGATCCGGTCCGGTCCCTCATTGCCCTCGGCATTGAGCGCATCCTGCCCAAAGGTGAGCTGCAGTACAGTGCGGATGCCAGTGCCATCCGGCACGTCCATGAGCACGGGATTGCCACCGCGGGCTTCCACCCATTCGCGAATGGCGCGGCGGTCAGTTAGGGTTTTGGACATGACGCTTCTCCTTGGCATCGCCTTGCGAGAAGAAAGCGCCATGAGGCGCAAGGTTCCGCCGTTTGCGCCAAGGCGCAACCCTGCTAAAGGGTGCAGCTGTCTTCAAGCCAAAAGGGACGAAAATGGCAGCGCCAGCAAACCGCATTCTGATGGGCAAGATCGGCGCCGCCCACGGCATCAAGGGCGAAGTCCGCATCACCACCTTTACCGGCGAGCCTGAAGCCATAGCCAGCTATGGCCCGCTCGATACCGACCGCGCCGGCCTGACCATCACCATCGAGGCGGCCCGTCTCAACAAGAACGTGCTCGTGGCGCGAGTTAAGGGCGTTCGCGACCGCAATGCGGCCGAGCTCCTCAACGGCGTGTCGCTCTTTGTCGATCGCAGCCGCCTGCCCGATCCAGATGATGAGGACGATTTCTATCACGCCGATCTCATCGGTCTCGACGCCCGGCTCGATTCCGGTGTCAGCATCGGCGAAGTTTCGGCACTCCTCAACTATGGCGCCGGCGATCTCCTCGAAGTGCGCGATCCGCGTTCGGGTGACACCTTTCTTTACCCCTTCACCAAGGCCGTGGTGCCGACCATTCGCATTGCCGATGGCTTTCTGGTCATCGCCCCGCCGCTCGATGCCGAGCCGGGCGAGGAAGAGCCGGACTGATCGGAAGCAAGAGTATGTTTTCCGCTGATATTATCACCCTCTTCCCCGATCTCTTTCCGGGGCCGCTCGGCGCTTCCGTCCTTGGCCGCGGCATGGCCGACGGGCTCTGGGCGCTGCGCGCCACCCATCTGCGCGACTTTGCGACGGACAAGCATCGCACCGTCGACGACACCCCCTCGGGTGGCGGCGCCGGCATGGTGCTAAAGCCCGATATTTTGGCCAAAGCCATCGACACCATCGCGCCTGCCGACGACCCGCGCCCACGCATTCTGATGTCCCCCCGCGGAAAACCTCTCACCCAGGCCCGTGCCCATGAACTGGCGACCGGGCCTGGCGCTGTCATCGTCTGCGGCCGTTTTGAGGGCGTTGACCAACGAGTCATCGACTCGCGAAACCTCGAGGAAATTTCCATAGGCGACTATGTACTCGCCGGTGGTGAAGTCGCCGCC
This sequence comes from Devosia sp. LjRoot3, assembly GCF_964252865.1. Taxonomy (NCBI): domain Bacteria; kingdom Pseudomonadati; phylum Pseudomonadota; class Alphaproteobacteria; order Hyphomicrobiales; family Devosiaceae; genus Devosia; species Devosia sp. LjRoot3. The sequence continues at coordinate 233,381 of NZ_CAXUPK020000004.1, read as the reverse complement.
ATGGTCCTTCTTGAAGCGGTCGTGCGTCTCATCCCCGGCGTTCTCGGGGCCCTGGACAGCCGCGACGAAGAAAGCTTTGAGAACGGTCTTCTGGAATATCCGCACTACACCCGCCCCCAGACTTTTGAGGGCACTGATATCCCCGCCGTCCTCACCTCGGGCGACCATGCCAAAATCGCCAAATGGCGTCATGAACAGTCCCAGGCGCTGACCAGGGCACGGCGGCCTGATTTGCTGAAGGACTAAAAGCCCAAAAGACCCAAAACGCTGGACTCTCCGCGCGTTTTCTCCTATGAGCCGCCCATTCGCGCGCTTCGGGATCGGACCCGGCCGTGCGACAAGACCAAAAAGACTACCCTTCCGTCAAAAACCAAGACCGGGCGACGGGGCCGCAAGGCCCGCACAGAGTTGCCCCTAGAAAAGATCAGAACGGATCGAAAATGAGCAGCATTATCGAACAGCTCAATGCCGAGCAGGTTGCCCTGCAGGCTGCCAAGCGCGAACTCCCTGAATTCACCCATGGCGATACCGTCAAGGTGTGGGTCAAGATTCGCGAAGGCGACAAGGAACGTCTCCAGGCCTATGAAGGCGTGGTGATCGCCCGCTCCGGCGGCGGCATCACCGAAAGCTTCACCGTGCGCAAGATTTCGTACGGCGAAGGTGTGGAACGCGTTTTCCCGCTTTACTCGCCCAACATCGCTTCGGTTGAAGTGATCAAGCGCGGTAAGGTCCGTCGCGCCAAGCTCTACTACCTGCGTGATCGTCGCGGTAAGTCGGCTCGTATTTTCGAATCGACCAACGCTCGTACCCGCAAGATCGAAGCCGGCGAACGCGAAGCAGCCCAGGCCGCTCGCGAAGCCCGCGAAGCTGAAAAGGTCGCCGCTGCCGAAGCCTTTGCCGCCGAACAGGCCGCCAAGGACGCGGAAGCCGCAGCCGCCGCTGCTGCCGCAGCATCGGCTGAAGGCGAAGCCAAGAGCGAATAAGCTTTTAGCGCAGCTTGAACGATTGAAGCCCGGCCGCAAGGTCGGGCTTTTTTGATTCACGTGGAACGCAAGCTACGAGACTGGTGTATGCCGACACCCCCTCCCGGCCTCCCCCATCAAGGGGGAGGTGAGGGGACAGTGGTCGTCAGCAGAAAGTGCCAAAAACTCGATGCAGCACCTCCCCCTTAATGGGGGAGGACGGGAGGGGGTGGAGCCAAGCGCTCATAGCCCCTGACACCCCGCGTCAGCAGTCCGCCCTGCCCCGCCATTTCCGGCTTTACCCCTCGCCCGCGCTTGTCCATAAGAATGCCTCGGCCCCAAAGCCCAAAAGCATCCGGATCTCCCCCATGACCCTTTCCGTCGTCACCTGGAACATCAATTCGGTTCGCCTGCGCCTCGATATGGTGCTCGATTTTCTGCGCCAATATCAGCCCGACGTCCTGATGCTGCAGGAGATCAAGTGCACCAATGACCAGTTCCCGCGGAATGCCTTTATCGAGAACGGCTATCCGCACATGGCCGTGCACGGCCAAAAGGGCTATCACGGCGTCGCCATCGTCTCAAAATTTCCGCTGACCGACGTGTCGAGCCGCGTTTTCTGCGAGATTCCGGAATCGCGCCATGTCTCGGCGCTGGTCGACATGGGCCATGGCCCCTTCACGCTGCACAATTTCTACATCCCGGCCGGCGGCGATGAGCCCGATCCAGAGATCAATCCCAAATTCAAGCACAAGCTGGGGTTCCTCTCCGAACTGAAGACCTGGTTCAATGAACCCGTCTTCCAGCGCGGCCATCTCATCGCTGGCGATTTCAACATTGCCCCGCATGAGAACGACGTCTGGAGCCACAAGCAGCTGCTGAAAATCGTCAGCCACACCCCGGTCGAAACCGAGGCGCTCAATGGCCTGCTGAGCGGCGGCCATGGCTGGGTCGACGTCGTGCGCAAGCACGTCCCCTACGACCAAAAACTCTATTCCTGGTGGAGCTATCGCAGCGCCGACTGGAACGCCGCCGACAAGGGCCGCCGCCTCGACCACATCTGGGCCACCGCCGACGTCGCCGAACAATCCATCTCAGCCGAAATCATCCGCCCCGCCCGCGGCTGGACCGACAAACCGTCGGACCACGTGCCGGTGATCGCCCGCTTCGCAAGGCCATAAAATTCACTCGTCGGTGGCGTTGAGAAAGTGAGCTTCCCACTCGCTTTCCGGCACCAGCTCGCCCAGGGCATATTCGAAGGCGGCAACGCTGCGGATATCGGGCGCCACCGCGCAGCGATAGCGGATATGGCGCCATCGGCCAGCGCTGCGGAACGCGCCGCCATCCGCGACGAGGTCGAGCCCGCTCACCTCGATCGCCCCGAAGGCATAGCCGACAAGCGCATCCGGCGGCTCCCCCAGCCCGGCCTCGCGCAATTGCTCCAGCGCCTCGATATTGCAGATCTGGATGATCTGTTCCTGATCAGCCAATAGCGGAAAGTTCTCCCGCACCTCGCTGTTTGCGGGGTCATTGAGAATCGATGCTGCGTAAAAATCCGTGGCCGCAACCATGCCATCGGCCTGCTGTTGTACGGGCAATGGCTGTGGAAGCGCCAATTCCTCGACCGGTTCGGCGAGCGCCTCGCGCTCAACACCCGACGAAGAGAGCTTTTCGGCCCAATCTGCCGGCCTGGAAGGCATTTCGGCTTCCGGAATGAGCTCGACCATGATTGCGCGCGACGGTGGCACGGGCAGCGGTTTGGGCACCGACAGCCAGAAAACCGCGCTCAACAACAGGCTATGCGCCAGCAACGATCCGGCAAACGAACCCTGTCTCTGCCAATGGAAAAGAGAATATGCGCCCCACATGATGTCGGCGTGAACCGGCTTTGCGGCTGATTTTGGGAGGCTTTATTTGCTCTTCATCTTCCGCCGGAGCGGGTCGAGCGCCCCGAGATAACCCGTCAGCTCCCGCTCGATCCGCTGCGCCGCTTTCTGAGCCAGCTCAGGATATTGCCGAATCAGCTTCAAAAACGCCGTGCGCGGCACGAAGAGCAATTCGCAATCGGTGACGGCGGTGATGGTCACCGGCCGTGGCTTGTCGAGAATCAGCGCCATGGTCGAAACGACGCTGCCTGGCTCCGACAACGCATAGGGCTTTCCGGCCTCGACGCCCTCATTGCGCGCCTTGAGCGTGCCTTCGATGAGCACATAGGCGCCCTCGGGCACCGTGCCGGCCTTGTAGATGATTTCGTCGGCCTCGACGTGGCGGCGATCGCTGGCAAAGCCCAGCATACGCCGCTGCTCGTCGTCACACATCATGAAGAAATCGGCCCGCCCCAGAATGGCGGCCGCATCGTCCATTCTCATCAGCCACAGACCCGAATGCGCCCCGCCCGCCGAAAAGTTTCCGGCGGGTCAACGCATCTGTCTATAGGGCAGTTTTTCCACTTTATGAACACCCTTGACGGGCATCATTAGGGAACGAGGCGATATCCCCCGTCTTCCGTCACTAGAAGCCGCGCATTGGAAGGGTCGCGCTCGATTTTTTGACGCAGGCGATAGATGTGCGTTTCGAGCGTATGGGTGGTCACGCGGTTGTTGTAACCCCAGACTTCCTTGAGCAGCACGTCGCGCGTAATCGTCTTCGGACCCTGCCGGTAAAGATATTTCAGGATGGACGTTTCCTTGTCCGTCAGCCGCACCTTGATGCCGTCATTGCTCTCCAGCAGCTTTGCTGCCGGCTGAAAGCTGTATTGGCCGATGGTGAAAACGGCATCCTCGCTCTGATCGTGCTGGCGCAGGGCCGCATTGATGCGGGCGAGCAGTACGGGGAAGCGGAAGGGTTTGGTCAAATAATCATTGGCCCCCGAATCAAGGCCCTTGATTTCGTCCGCCTCGGTATCGTGCCCGGTCAACATCAGCACCGGGCTCTTGAACCCCTCCTGGCGCATCAGCTTTACCGCATCGCGCCCATCCATGTCGGGCAGGCCGACATCGAGGATCGTCAGCTCGACATTGTTCTCGCGCAGGGCTTTCAGCGCATCATTGGCGGTGCCGGCTTCGACTATGTCGAATTCAGGCTGGCTCTTGAGCTGTTCGACCAGGGTTTCGCGAAGATCCGCATCGTCGTCCACAACAAGGATGCGTCGCTTATTCATTGCAGTCTCCGGTCTTTTTCACTCAGCGGACCAAGATCACATCATTGCGACCTGTTCTTGGCCCGCCAATCACATCGACGTTATTCGGCTCAAAGTAACGCCTAGGCCCTGGAAAAAGTTGCAGCGCCTCAGAGTTGAGTGCGCCGCCCAAAGAGCGCCGAGCCCACGCGAACATGGGTGGCGCCCATGGCAATGGCCGTCTCGAAATCCCCGCTCATGCCCATGGAGAGGTTTTCAACGCCCGCCAGCTTCCCCAGCGCTGCGAGATGCGCAAAGTAGGGTCCGGCCGGCTGGCCATCGGGCGGAATGCACATCAGGCCCACGATATCGAGCCCATGCACCTCGCGGCAGCGCCGCACGAAATCCACGGCCTCATCCACGGAAATGCCGGCCTTCTGCTCCTCGCCGCCAATATTGACCTGCACGAAACACGGCAGGCGCTTTCCGGCGCGTTGCATCTCTTCGGCCAAAACGCCGGCAAGTTTTTCGCGGTCGAGGGTTTCGATGACGTCGAACAAGGCCACGGCTTCCCGTGCCTTGTTGGTCTGCAGCGGTCCGATCAGATGCAGCACCACATCGGGAAAAGCCTCACGCAGACCCGGCCATTTTTCCTTGGCCTCCTGCACGCGATTCTCGCCAAAGACGCGCTGCCCGGCCTCCAGAAATGGTCGCACCGCCTCGGCGTCAAAAGTCTTCGACACGGCAATGAGTTCGACACTTTCAGGCGGCGCGCCGAAGCGGCGCCGCGCCTTTTCCATGCGGGTTGTGATGTAGTCGAGCGCTGCGCGAGCGCCATTGACGCGATCGGCCATGAGAAGGCCCCGTTTCTGTTGACCTTGAGGGGGATTTCTGGTGATGGTCCGGTAGCCAAAATCCCCCAAAAGCGCAAGCTGGCCCAGCCCTTTGAGGTCAAACGCGCGCTTCGGACAAAGAATTTTCAAGGACGAGCAAGTGAGCGGCGAACGCTACAATCCGCGCGAAAGCGAACCGAAATGGCAAAAAATCTGGGACGATGCGAAGAGCTTCGTCACCGCCAATGACGATCCGCGCGAGCCCTACTATGTCCTGGAAATGTTCCCGTACCCGTCCGGGCGCATCCATATGGGCCACGTGCGCAACTATTCCATGGGCGACGTCGTGGCGCGCTACTATCGCGCTAGGGGCCGTAACGTGCTGCACCCCATGGGTTGGGACGCCTTTGGCCTGCCGGCGGAAAATGCTGCCATCGAGCGCAAGACCCATCCCGGCACCTGGACCTACCAAAACATCGAAGCGATGAAAGCCCAGCTCAAATCGATGGGTCTCTCCATCGACTGGACGCGCGAATTCGCCACCTGCTCGCCCGAATATTACAAGCACCAGCAGGCCCTCTTCATCGACATGCTCGAAGCAGGCCTGATCACCCGGAAAAATTCGAAGGTGAACTGGGACCCAGTTGACATGACCGTGCTCGCCAATGAGCAGGTCATCGACGGCAAGGGCTGGCGCTCGGGCGCCGTGGTGGAACAGCGCGAGCTGACCCAGTGGTTCTTCAAGATTTCCGACTTTGCCGAAGACCTGCTCGAAGCGCTCGACACCCTGACCGAATGGCCGGAAAAAGTCCGCACCATGCAGCGCAACTGGATCGGCAAGTCCGAAGGCCTGCGCCTGCTGTTCGAACTGGCCCCGTCGGACAAGACCGATGCCACCAGCATCGAGGTCTTCACCACGCGCCCGGACACCATTTTTGGCGCCTCCTTCATCGGCCTCTCGCCTGACCACCCGCTTACGACTGCTTTGGCTGCTAACAATCCGGCCTTGGCCGAATTCGTCGCCGAATGCCATCGCCACGGCACGGCCACGGAAACGCTGGAAAAGGCGGAAAAGCAGGGTTTTGACACGGGTCTTCGCGTAAAACATCCGGTCATCGAAGGCGAGACGCTGCCCGTTTATGTCGCCAATTTTATCCTGATGGATTACGGCACCGGCGCCATTTTCGGCTGCCCGGCGCACGATCAGCGCGACCTCGACCTGGCGCGCAAATATGGCCTGAGCGTCATTCCCGTCGTGCTGCCGCAGGGCGCCGACCCGAAAACGTTCGAAGTCGGCAACGAAGCCTATGTTGACGCTGGCAACATTTTCAATTCCGGTTTCCTCGATGGCCTCTCCATCGACGACGCCAAAAAGAAGATTGCCGAGCACTTTGGCGCCCAGACCGTCGGCGGCAAGGTGCAGGGCAAGGTGGAAGTGAACTATCGCCTGCGCGACTGGGGCATTTCGCGCCAGCGCTATTGGGGCTGCCCGATCCCGGTCGTCCATTGCGAAGTCTGCGGCACCATCCCCGTGCCCAAGAAGGATCTGCCGGTCCGCCTGCCCGACGACGTCACCTTCGACAAGCCGGGCAATGCGCTCGACCACCACCCGACCTGGAAGCACGTTCACTGCCCGCAGTGTGGTGCTTCAGCTCGTCGCGAAACCGACACCATGGACACTTTTGTGGATTCGTCCTGGTATTTTGCCCGTTTCACCGCGCCCCAGGCCGATACCCCAACCGTGCCGGCCGTCGCCAATCGCTGGCTGCCGGTCGACCAATATATCGGCGGGGTCGAGCACGCGATTTTGCACCTGCTCTATTCGCGCTTCTTCACGCGCGCCATGAAGGCAACCGGGCACGTCGACATCAGCGAACCCTTCAAGGGCCTCTTCACCCAGGGCATGGTGACGCACGAAACCTACAAGTCTCAATCAGGCGAGTGGGTGAACCCCACCGAAATCGTCATTGAAGCCAATGGTGATACCCGCACTGCTCGCGATCTCAAGACCGGCGCGCCGATCAGCATCGGCTCGGTCGAAAAGATGAGCAAATCCAAGAAGAACGTCGTGGATCCCGACGAGATTGTCGCCACCTACGGCGCCGATACCGCCCGCTGGTTCATGCTCTCGGATTCTCCCCCGGAACGCGACGTGCAATGGACCGAAGCCGGCGTCGAAGGCGCCAGCCGCTTCCAGCAGCGCGTCTGGCGCCTGGTCAATGAATCGATCGAGATTGCCAAACAATCTTCCGAGACTGTTTCCGACGATGATGTAAACGAAAAGCTGGCGCTACGCAGCGATGCGCTGGCCCTGCGCCGCATCATCCACCGCTCAGTCCACGGCATCGCTCACGACATCGAGGGCCTGCGGTTCAACCGCGCCGTCGCCCAGATCTATGAGCTGACCAATGCCCTGACCAAGGCGCTGGGCAGCAATCTGGGCTCTGCCCAGCGCGCCGCCATCGCCGAAGGCGTCGAAAAGCTGACGATCCTTCTGAGCCCGATGATGCCGCACCTCGCCGAAACCTGCTGGGAAGTTCTTGGAAAGACTGGCCTTGTCGCCGACGCACGCTGGCCGGATGTCGATCCGGCCCTGCTGGTCGACGACGAAGTGACCCTGCCGATCCAGATCAACGGCAAGCGCCGCGCCGAAATCTCCGTGGCCAAGGGTCTTGCCGCCGCCGAAGTCGAACAACGCGTCTTGTCACTCGACGAAGTTGTCCGCATTCTGGAGGGCAAAGCCCCGAAGAAAATCGTCGTGGTGCAGGACAGGATCGTAAATGTCGTTGTCTAGGCTAAAGCGCCTCGCCCTGATCGTCCCCCTTGCCCTGGCTTCGGCCGGGCTCGGGGCCTGTTCCTTCCAGCCCGTCTATTCGGGCGCGCTGGCCGAAAACCCCCAGCTGCAGCTCGCTTACGCGGCGCCCAAGACGCGGTTGGAACAGATCGTCTATCAGGAACTGAGCTTCCGCCTCGGCAAGACCACCTCCCCCACGGCGCCGCTCGTCTCTGTGACGGTGTCGGCCAGCGACGCCGAGCCCTATCTCAGCGCCACGGCCAATCCCAACAAACCGCGCGAAATGACTGTTTCGGCCACGCTGACCATCACCCCGCGCGATGGTGTCGATAGCAAGCCGATCACCATTACCCGGGTCGCAAAAGCCCAGCACACGCGCAGCGGACAGGTCCTGGCCGACGAATCCGCGATCATCGAGGCCCAGGAGCGCGCCGCGCGTTCCGTGGCTGAGTCGCTGCGCCTGGCCATTCTAGCGGCCCTCGCCAAGGGATGACCGCACTCAAGGCCCATGAGGTCGCTCGCTTCCTGGCGCGCCCCGACCTCACCGAAGGCATCTTCTTAGCTTACGGCCCCGACGGTGGCCTCGTCCGCGAAACCGCGCAGCGCCTGATTCGCTATTTGAGCGGCGATGACCCTGCCTCCGCCGACGTTTTCATCTTCGACGGCCCCGAACTCGACGCCGAGCCCGGCCGCCTGATCACCGAAGCCCGCAGCACCTCGCTTTTCGGCGGCAAGCGGATTATCCGCGTCCGAAACGCCAGCAAAAGCCTCGTCATGCCGCTGACGGAGCTCCGCGACGACCCCGGCGGCACCGCCATCGTGCTCGAAGCGGGCAATCTCGCCCCACGCGATGCCCTTCGCGCGCTGGTGGAAGCCGCCAAACTCGGCCGCGCCCTGCCCTGCTACCCCGATACCGACGAAACGCTCACCAATCTGATGCGCGAAACCTTCAATCAGGCCGGTATCCGCGTCGATTCCGACGTTGTCCCCACGCTGCGCGAAATTTTGGGCAATGACCGCGAAATCACCCGCCGCGAGCTCGAAAAGCTGACCCTTTTCGCCGCCAGCAGCAAATCCCTGACCCGCGAAGACGTTCTCACGCTCTGCGCCGACAACGGTGCCCTCGCGATCGACGCGATTCTCGACGCCACCGGCGGCGGTCATGCCGAAAAGCTGGAAATGGCGCTTAATCGCGCCCTCACCTCCTCGGTCAATCCCCAGCAATTGCTGGCTGTGCTGACCAATCATTTCGCCAGCCTCCGCCGCTGGCGCGTCGAGGTCGATGCCGGCAAGAGCCCACGCGGCGTCCTCGACAACGTAAAGCCCAAGCCCCACTTTTCGCGCATCGGTCAACTCGAGCAACAGCTCCGCCTCTGGACCGACCCGGCTCTCGCCCAAGCCTCAGAACGCCTGCTACAGGCAACGAGCGACAGCCGCCGCAAACCCGCTTTGGCAACCGCGATCCTGCACCGGACCACCCTCGCGCTCTGCATGATGGCTGCAACACATTGATTTCAAACGTGTTTCACGTGGATCATTCTGGCAATGTGGGTCGTTCAGCAAACGGGCTACCTCCCAGTAGCTGAACCTATTGCCCCCACGGTGTCATTCCCGCGAAAGCGGGAATCTCCCCCACGACTTGGGATTCCCGCTTTCGTGGGAATGACAGCGCGCACCGCAAACAAAAACCCCGCTTTCGCGGGGTTTCCAAAGTTTCAAAATTCCTGAGCAGCCTAATTATGCTGCCCTGTCAGCTTCAGACAAAGCGCATCGAGCTGTTCCAGCGTCTTGTAGCGGATTTCCACACGCCCGCCGCGATCCGAATGGTTGAGCGACACGGAGAGACCCAAAACATCGGAAAGACGACGCTCGAGCGCCACCGTATCGGCATCGCGTGCCGGTTCGCTGGCAGGAACTTTGCGCGCCGGCGCTTCGCGCTGCTGGCTCAGGGCCTCGGCTTCACGCACCGAAAGCCCCTTATCAACAATCTGCCGCGCCAAACCCGAGGGATCTTCAACCGTGATCAGCGTACGCGCATGACCGGCCGTCAGCGTGCCACTCGAAACCATGCCACGCACATCTTCCGGCAGTTTTAGCAGGCGCAGCGTATTGGCCACATGCGAACGGCTCTTGCCGATCACCTGCGCCAGGTCCTGCTGCGTATACTCGAACTGCTCGATGAGTTGGCCATAACCCATGGCCTCTTCGAGCGGATTAAGATCGGCCCGCTGCACGTTCTCGATAATGGCAAGCTCGAGCGCTTCCTTGTCATCGACCTCGCGGACGATAACCGGCACATCGTGCAACCCAGCCTTCTGCGCCGCACGCCAGCGACGTTCGCCGGCAATGAGCTCAAAAATGTTCGGATCATCCGTCGGCCGCACCAGCAGCGGCGACATGACGCCCTTTTCTCGGATCGAATTGGTCAGCTCTTCGAGCTGATCGGGATCAAATGTCCGCCGCGGATTGGCCCGGTTGGCGATGATAAAATCAACCGGCAGTTTTTTGCCGCCGGAACCCGTATCGGTAACGCGCGCTGCTTCCAGGGAAGCCATATCGCCAATGAGAGCAGCCAGACCCCGGCCAAGACGTGTGGGTTTGTCGTTCATCGTGGAACTCCTAGGCTGCTACCAGCCGCCGCTCGCGGCGGATGACTTCGGTGGCGAGGCGCAAATAGGCCTGGCTGCCCGCGCATTTCAGATCATAAAGCAGCGCCGGCTTGCCATAGGACGGCGCTTCGGACAGCCGCACGTTTCGCGGGATGACCGTGTCATAGACCAAATCGCCCATTTCGCTGCGCACGTCAGCAAGCACCTGCTCGGACAGATTGTTGCGCTTGTCGAACATGGTCATCACCACGCCCTGAATGGACAGGCGCGCATTGAGCGTCGAGCGAATCTGTTCGATGGTCTGCAAAAGCTGGCTAAGGCCTTCGAGCGCAAAAAACTCGCACTGCAGGGGCACCAGCACGGCATCGGCCGCCACGAGCGAATTGACGGTAAGCAGGTTCAGCGACGGCGGGCAATCGATGAGAATATAGCTCACCGCCTGGTCATTTATCCGCAGATCCGAAAGCTGCTTGAAGGCGTCGCGCAGCTTGAAAGCGCGATCCGCCTGCCCCGCAATCGTCAACTCGACGCCCAAGAGGTCCATGGTCGAGGGAATGATCGCAACGTTCGGCACGCTGGTCATGATCGCCGCCTGCGCCACGCTGGCTTCGCCCACCAGCACGTCATAGGACGAGACTTCACGATCGTCGCGCGAAATGCCGAGGCCGGTGGAAGCGTTGCCCTGCGGGTCGAGATCGACAATCAGCACGCGCTCGCCAATGGCTGCCAGCGCCGTTGCCAGATTGATCGCAGTGGTCGTCTTGCCGACGCCACCCTTCTGATTTGCCAGGGTCAGGATACGGGGTGCCAAGAGCAGGCCTCCAGTTGTGCCGCTAAGACGCTGATTTTCTTTTAAGATTCGTGATCGTCAGGATCACGCCGCCCGGATCAGTGTCACTCTTGTTTACTACCACGTCATAGTGCCAATGCGCACCCGATTCCGTGAGTTCATCAACATGTTCCCGCCCTTTATGCAGGATCGCCCTTGTTTTCTCAGCGAAAAAGGGCTCCATCCAATCACAAAGCAGCGGCAAAGCCGCCAGAGCGCGGGACGTAATCACATCCGGCTCGGGTGTTTCACGTGAATCAATTTCGTCGCTGCGCCGGCCAATGACGGTCACATTGAGATCAAGCTCGCGCGCCACGGTCCGTAGAAAGCTAACCTTTCGTGCCGTCGGTTCCACCAGCACAAAATGCCGGTCCAGACCTTTGCTGGCGACTGCCAATGGCAAAGCTGGAAATCCACCGCCACTGCCAAGGTCCATGAACTCACGATCAGTCGCTGTCAGCAGTGGTAATACCTGCAAGCTGTCGGCAAAGTGTCGTTCCCACATGGAGCCCAACGTTTCACGTGAAACAAGATTCTGCACAACCTGCCATTTTCTCAGCAGCGCAGCATAGGATTCCAGGTCTCGGCCAACCTCGTCCAGCGACCGACCAAAATGCGCCGCGTAAGGCGTAATCGCCTTGAAATCAGCCATCAACCGGCCTTCCGCAGATCACCGCGACGGATCACGGCGAGCAGAAGCGTAATGGCAGCTGGCGTCATACCGTCCACGGCTTGTGCCTGGGCAATGGTCTGCGGGCGGAACTGTGTCAGCTTCTGCCGCAGCTCGATCGAGAGTCCCGGAATGGCCTGATAATCGAGTTCGTCCGGAATCTGCCGCTGCTCGTCGCGCCGCATGCTTTCGATGTCGGCCTGCTGCCGATCAAGATAGACGGCATACTGGGCATCAATGCCAAGCTGCTCACGCACAGCTTCCGGAATATCCGTGAGATCCGGCCAGAGTTTTGTGACGTCGTCCCAGCCAAGGTCGGGATAGGACAAAATCTCGAAGGCACTCCGACGCTTACCGTCTTCGTTGATGGGAATGCCAACCCTGCGGGCCTCGCTCGGCGACGCCATTGCGGACCGAAGTCGCTGCCGCCCGTCAGCCAGAGCGGTAACCTTCGCCGAGAACAGCTCACGTCGCTCTTCGCCCACCAGTCCCTTGTCGACACCCTGCGGCGACAGGCGTTGGTCAGCATTGTCGGCCCGCAAGTGTAGCCGGAACTCCGCGCGCGAGGTGAACATGCGGTACGGCTCGGAAACACCCCGGGTCACGAGATCGTCGATCATCACACCAAGATAGCTCTCAGTGCGCGAAAGGATCATCGGCTCCTGGCCGCTCGCCGCCAGCGCCGCGTTAGCGCCGGCCAGCAAGCCTTGGGCACCCGCCTCTTCATAGCCGGTCGTGCCGTTGATCTGCCCAGCGAGGTAAAGACCTGGCTGACGCTTCACTTCCAGTGTCGGCCGCAGCTCGCGCGGATCGACATAGTCATATTCGATGGCATAGCCCGGACGAACGATTTTTACATTTTCGAGCCCAGGCATGGAGCGCAGGAACGCGTCTTGCACTTCGGCCGGCAGCGAGGTGGAGAGACCATTGGGATAGACCGTCTGCTCTTCAAGTCCTTCCGGCTCCAGGAAAATCTGATGGCTGTCGCGATCGGCAAAGCGCACGATCTTGTCTTCGATCGACGGGCAATAGCGCGGACCGCGAGATTGAATACGCCCCGAATACATGGCCGAACGATGCAGATTATCCTGGATGATCTTGTGCGTTTCCGCGGTCGTGCGGGTGATGTGGCACGATACCTGACGCGTCGTGATCGCCTTGGTCAGCGCCGAGAACGCTTCGGGCGGATTGTCGCCGGGCTGTTCTTCGAGGACGGAATAATTGATGGAATCCTTGTCGAGCCGCGCTGGCGTTCCCGTCTTCAGCCTGCCAAGCTGAAGGCCAAGATTTTCTAGCCGCGTCGAAAGGCCGAGCACCGGCTTTTCGCCCACCCGGCCGGCCGGCGTCGTTTCCTCGCCACGATGAATGAGCCCGCGGAGGAATGTCCCTGTGGTCAGCACAACGGCCTTGGTTGAAAAGCGGCGACCATCGAGCAACACGACACCGGAAATAGCGCCGTCTGTCACCTCAAGATCATCAACCTCGCCTTCGATGACGTCGAGATTGGCCTGCGCCGAAATGGCTGCCTGCATGGCGTTACGATAGAGCTTTCTATCTGCCTGGGCGCGCGGACCACGCACCGCCGGGCCCTTGCGGCGATTGAGCACGCGGAACTGAATGCCGGCCTCGTCGGCAACACGGCCCATAAGGCCATCGAGCGCGTCGATTTCACGGACAAGATGACCCTTGCCCAGCCCGCCAATGGCCGGGTTGCAGCTCATCTCCCCGATGGTGGCGAAGCGATGAGTGATGAGCGCCGTGGGAACACCAAGTCGCGCAGACGCTGCCGCGGCCTCACAGCCGGCGTGACCGCCTCCGACGATAATGACAGCATAGTCAGTCATAGGAATTTTCCTGAACGGCTCTCAACGACGCACAAATCGGCGCAGCGAAAGGAGAGCGATCAATTGAAGTTTGACGTTCTCATACAGCGTCTTGGTTCCCAAGAAAACCTCTCGCTGTGTTTCACGTGAATCACGAGATGGTGGCTGCACCAGGTGGTCGAGTAATGTTTCACGTGAATCATTTGCCGATGCAGAAGCTGGCAAAGAGCCGATCCAAAACCCGCTCAGCGTCTACGCGACCAATCATTCGCTCTAGCGCGAGTGACGCATGGCGCAACGCTTCCGCCGCCAGCTCCCAGTTGCTGAGATAAAGAACGGCTTCGTCGACCGCAGAAATTGCCTGCTCAAGCCCCAGGCGGTCACGCTCATGGCTGATCAGGGGCGGCTCGCCGCCGGCAAGATTCTCACCGATGGCGCGCAAACGATCGATCAGAACATCGAGGCCCATCCCGGTCGTCGTCGATATCTGGAGATCGTAGCCGCTTGCCGAACCGAGATCAGACTTGGTCCCAATCCGCACAACCGTGGCATTCGTGAATGGCTGAGGGGCAGCATCAGTATCAGGCGCCTCCAGCCAAAGCAGAATATCGGCGTCCTGGATTGCGCGTTCGGCGCGACGAATGCCTTCCGCCTCCGCGCGGCTATCGGTCTCGCGCAGACCGGCGAGATCCAAAAGGACAAAAAGCTGCCCGCCGATATCGAGCGGTACTTCCCGGACATCACGCGTCGTGCCGGCCTCGTCGGAAACGATGGCGATATCAGACTTTGACAGCGCATTGATCAAGCTGGATTTTCCGGCATTCGGAGCACCGGCCAGCGCCACGCGCAGGCCCTCGCGAACAATGCGGCCGCTATTCAAACTCGCCAACGCATCCACGAGCGAGGTTTTCAACTTCGCTAGTTCGGTGGCAAATTCTGCAGGCAGTTCCTCGGTAACATCGCCTTCATCCGAAAAATCGAGCCGCGCTTCAATCTCGGCCCGCAAGTCGAGCAGATCATTGCGCCAGGCTTCAACTTTTTCTGTAAGCCGACCGTCATAGCGCGCCAGAGCCTGTTGGCGCTGCTTTTCGGTTTCGGCGCTGAGAAGGTCGCCAAGGCCCTCAACGGCAATCAGGTCCAGCTTTCCGTTTTCGAAAGCACGCCGGGTGAACTCCCCCGGACCAGCCAGGCGAATACCAAAAGTATTTAGGCTACGAAGGATCGCCTTGACCCCGGCAGGTGAGCCGTGGACGTGAAACTCGGCGCAATCTTCGCCGGTAAAACTGTTTGGTCCGGGAAACCAGGCAACGAGGCCCTGGTCTAGCTGGGTATCGGCGCCAATCCGGCGCAAAGCCATGGTTCGCGGGGCAGGCAGGTCACCAGCAAGAGACAAAAACGCCTCCCGGACTTTTGGGCCCGAGAGGCGGATAACCGCAACGCCGGAAGGAAGAGCGCCCGAAGAGAGCGCCATGATCGTATCGCCGGCGAGCATTTTTTTGCGACTAGGTATTCATCGAGTCGAAGAAATCCGAATTGGTCTTGGTCTGGCGGACCTTGTCCATAAGGAATTCCATCGCGTCGATCGTGCCCATCGGATTGAGGATACGGCGGAGCACATACATCTTCTTGAGGATATCGGGCTCGACCAGCAGCTCTTCCTTGCGGGTACCCGACTTGGTGATGTCGAGCGCCGGGAAGATGCGCTTGTCCGCGACCTTGCGGTCCAAAATGATTTCCGAGTTACCGGTACCCTTGAATTCTTCGAAGATCACTTCGTCCATTCGGCTGCCGGTATCGATCAGCGCCGTAGAAATGATGGTCAGCGAGCCGCCGTCTTCGATATTACGTGCGGCACCGAAGAAGCGCTTCGGGCGTTGCAGGGCATTGGCGTCGACACCACCGGTAAGAACCTTGCCCGAGCTTGGAACCACGGTGTTGTAAGCGCGGCCGAGGCGGGTAATGGAATCGAGGAGAATGACAACGTCGCGCTTGTGTTCGACCAGGCGCTTGGCCTTTTCGATCACCATTTCAGCGACCTGGACGTGGCGCGAAGCCGGTTCATCAAAGGTGGAGGAAATAACTTCGCCGCGCACCGAGCGCTGCATGTCGGTCACTTCTTCCGGACGTTCGTCGATCAGCAGAACGATGAGATAGCATTCCGGGTGATTGGTCGCGATAGATTGTGCAATATTCTGCAACAATACCGTCTTACCAGTACGCGGAGGAGCAACGATCAGAGCGCGCTGGCCCTTGCCAAGCGGCGCCACGAGATCAAGAAGACGAGCCGAGCGATCTTTCAGCGTCGGATCTGGCAGCTCCATACGGAGCCGTTCTTCGGGATAGAGGGGTGTCAGGTTATCGAAATTGACCTTGTGGCGAACCGCCTCGGGATCTTCGAAGTTGATGGTGTTTACTTTGAGCAGCGCGAAGTAGCGCTCGCCTTCCTTGGGAGAGCGGATTTCGCCCTCGACCGTGTCGCCAGTCCGCAGGCCAAAGCGGCGAATCTGGCTGGGGCTGACATAGATGTCGTCAGGGCCCGGAAGATAGTTTGCGTCAGGAGAGCGGAGGAAGCCAAAGCCGTCTGGCAGGACCTCGACCACGCCCTCACCGACAATGTCGATGTCCTGCGAAGCCAATTCCTTGAGAATGGCGAACATCAACTCCTGCTTGCGCATGGTCGAAGCATTCTCGACTTCGAGTTCTTCGGCGAACGCCAGCAATTCGGCCGGGGACTTGGCCTTCAGCTCACTGAGCTTGATATTCTGCATGGATGCGATGGACCCTTGGGGTAAATCGTAGAGGAGGGATTTTATTTTTGGGGAATGCACCGCGCAGTGCCGGAATCGGCCGCGCATGAGGAAGGATGCTTGATGGCTTCATTTAGCGTGATCGCCAGCCGGTTTCAAGATGGGAACCGAGCCTGATTGGCAATTTTGGCGGATTCACGTGAAACTTCGAAGCGTTCCGCGCAGCGGATGAAAGGCTCCGGTGGAGCCTTTCAAGCTGAGAAGGCCATGAAAGCTATGCTTGAATGGCCCAGCGCCCGTGAGCCCCAATCGCCTAAAACGGCTTCACGATCACCATGATGACAATGCCGATCATCAGCACAGTCGGCACTTCATTGATGATGCGAAAATACTTTTGCTCCTTGACGTTCTCGTCGCGGGCAAAGCGCTTCTGGTGGCCGACCAGAATGCCATGCACACCGCTCATCGCCAGAACCATGGCCGCCTTGGCCCAGGGCCATCCCGAACCCCAATCGACGCCGCCGAGATGGATCATGGTGAGCCCAAATACCCAGGTGGCAATCATCGCCGGGTTGATAATGCCCTTGAGGAGCCGCCGCTCCATGACCTTGAACGTCTCGGACTGCACGGAGCCGATTTCGGCCTTGGTGTGATAGACGAAAAGCCGCGGCAGATAGAGCATGCCGGCCATCCAGGCGATGACCGAAATGACGTGCAGCGCCTTCACCCATTCATACATTTCAATTTTCTCAACTTTGCTTGACCAGCTCGACCAACCGCTCGACGTGGGAAATCGGGGTTTCGGGCACAATGCCGTGGCCGAGATTAAAGATATGCGGGCGCTTCGCAAACGCGGCCTTGATCTCGATCACGCGCTCTTCCATCGCCTTGCCGCCGATGACAAGCCGCAGCGGATCGAGATTGCCCTGAACCGGTAGGGTCTTTGGCAAAAATTCGTCGGCGAAGGACAGCGGGGTCGCATAGTCGAGCCCAAGCGCATTGACGCCGGTCTTTTCCGCATAGCGCTTCAAATTACCGGCAGCTCCGCGCGGGAAACCGATGATCGGAGCGCCGGGCACTTTTGCCCGCACGCCCTCAACAATCCGTCGATTGGGCTCGATCACCTGCGTTTCAAAAGCCGCATCGTCGAGATTGAGCGCCCAGCTCTCAAAAAGCTGCACCACATCGGCGCCGGCCTCAAACTGGGCGACGAGATAGTCAATGCTGGTTTCAACCAGCACATCCATCAATTTCGAAAAGGCCGCCGGGTGTTCCAGCGCAAAGCGCCGCGCCACCCATTGATCGGGCGATCCCCGACCATTGAGCATATAGGTCGCAACCGTCCAGGGAGAGCCACAGAAGCCGATCAGGGTCTTTTCGGGAGCCAGTGCCGCTCGCAGCCGCTGCACGGTCTCCAGCACAGGCGCCAGATGATCCAAAGCCCCGCCGCGCTCAAGCCGATCCACGTCGGTCACGGCCAGGGGCTCGAGCATTGGTCCTTCACCCGCTTCAAAGCGAACCTTCTGTCCGAGTGCATCTGGAATGACCAGAATGTCAGAGAACAAAATAGCCGCGTCGAGATCGAACCGGCGAAGTGGCTGCAGCGTCACTTCCGTCGCAAAATCGGGATTGTAGCAAAGATCCAAAAAGCTTCCGGCCTTGGCGCGGAGCTCGCGATATTCCGGCAGGTAGCGACCAGCCTGTCGCATGATCCACATGGGAGGGGTGTCCTGGCGTTCCCCCAGCACCGTTGCGAGCAATCTTTTCTTGGCCACTGCACTCACCCTTTCGTCCCCTTCGAAAACCCAAAAGAGACTCTTAGTCTTCCTATCTTCTTCTTTATGGTGGTGTTTATCCGCAATTCATGGCGCTCCACAATCTGGACCCATGGCGGCACTTCAGCACAGCGCTTCATTAACGCTCTGTTAACATCTGTGGCCGACCCCGCTGGCCTGCCCCGTTAATGGAGTTTAAGAGGAGCTTAACAGGGCGACTCCCGAGTCAACGATTCGGTAACGCCTGTGGATGAGGGGTGTGAAAAGCCGCTCCCGCCCTTTCAGCTTATCCCCACAGATTCCCCCAGCCCCCGTCCGAGAACCTCGGAAAGGAATTGTTAACTTTTTATCGAATAGGTCGAACAAGTTTCGTGCCTCGTGAAAGTTACGAGTCTTTCCCCCAGTTCGCCCTTGAGCTGGGGATGACAGTGTGGAAAAACTTGTTCCCATGCTGATCCTGGCCTCCTCAAGTCCGACCCGCAAAACCTTGATGGAAAAGGCTGTTTTTTCCTTTTCCGTCATTCCGGCCGATATCGATGAACGCGCCCTCGGAGCCCAGGCTTTGGGGGCCGGGGCTGACGGCCGTGATCTTGCAGGCCTCCTTGCCAAGGCGAAGGCCGAAGCGGTCTCAAAACTCCATCCTGACGCCTATGTGATCGGCGCCGATCAAACTTTGGCTCTGGGCACGGAATTGCTCCACAAGCCCATCAACCGCGAAGACGCCGCGCGCCAGCTCGATCATCTCGCCGGCAAGACCCATCGTCTGCACGCCGCGGTCGCGCTCGTGCGCAATGGCCAATTGTTGTGGTCCGATATCGAAACCGCCGAATTGACCATGCGCCAGTTCGAACCGGAAGAGCGCGACCTGGTTCTCGATCTTGAGGGACCTGCCGCCCTGACCTCCGTCGGCGGCTATCGGCTCGAAGGTCCGTCCATTCGGCTCTTCGAGACCATTACCGGCGATTATTTCACGATTCTCGGGCTGCCGCTCTTGCCCCTGATCGGCGCCTTGCGCGATATCGCTCCGGAGCTTCTTTCCGTCAGGGCCTGATCAAACGTGACCATCAAAGCTTTCGTCACCGGCCACCCCATCGCCCATTCGCGTTCGCCGCTCATTCACGGCACGTGGCTCGCCGAGCACGGCATTGATGGCTCCTATGAAGCGATCGACGTTGCGCCTGCGGATTTGCCGGCCTTTTTCGACCGTTTGCGCGCGGGCGAATTTGCCGGCGGCAATGTCACCATTCCCCATAAGGAAGCGGTTTTTGCCCTTTGCGACAGCGTCGACGATCTCGCCAAAACCATCGGTGCGGTGAATACGCTGGTCGTGCGCGGGGGCAAGGTGCACGGCTACAATACCGACTATCTCGGTTTTCTCGGCAATCTCGACGCTACAGCGCCGGGCTGGTCCGATGGCCCGCGCGATGCCCTGGTGATCGGTGCCGGCGGCGCAGCCCGCGCCATTTTGGTTGCCCTGCGCGAGCGCAATGGCGGAAAAGTCCATGTGCTCAATCGCACCCTCGCCAATGCCGAAGCGCTGGTCGAGGAAATCGAAGGCCCCTTCGAGGCCCACGGCTTTGAAGCCTTTGCCGAGCTCGCGCCAAAGATCGGCATTGTCGTCAATACCAGCTCCATCGGCATGCATGGCAGCCGCTTCGACTGGCTCGACATGAGCCTGCTTCCAAAGACCAGCCTCGTCACCGACATCGTCTATACTCCGCTAGTGACGCCCCTCCTCGCCGATGCCCAGGCCCATGGCCTCGAAATCGTCGATGGCCTTGGCATGCTGCTGCACCAGGCCGTGCCGGGTTTTGCCGATTGGTTCGGCGTGCGGCCGGAAGTGACGCCGGCCCTCCGCGCCCGCATCGAAGCGACTTTGGGTCACTGACCATGTGGCGGATCGGGGTCACCGGATCGATCGCCACCGGCAAATCCACCCTGCTCGCCGCGTTCGAAAAAGTCGGTGTTCCGACATTCTCGGCCGATGCCGCAGTCGCTGCACTCTACGAGGGCGAAGCCCTCGCCCCGGTTGAAGCTCTTTTTCCCGGCGTCACCAGAGACCAAAAAATAGACCGCCAGGAATTGGCGCGGCGCCTCGCGGCCGAGCCGCAAAATTTCAAGAAATTGGAAGCCGTGGTTCATCCCCTGGTCCGGCAGAAAATCGCCGAATTTATGGACGGCGCCGAGGCCGCCGGCGCCATCGCAGCGGCCGTCGAAGTCCCCCTGCTCTTCGAAAGCGGCTTCAATTGCGGCTTTGACGCCGTGGCCGTGACCTTTGTCGACCCCGAGATTCAGGCTGTACGGATCATGGCCCGGCCGGGCATGACCGTGGAAAAGCGCGATACCTTGCTTGCCCGCCAGATGCCGCAGGATGAAAAGAAGAAGCGGGCCACATATCTCTTCGATACCGAGCGCCCGCGCGAGGAAATCGATGCCGAAGTCGCGGCTTTGATCGCCGACCTCAAGGCAAAGGGACCAGAAATATGATCCGGGAAATCGTGCTCGATACCGAAACCACGGGCCTTTCCCATGCCGAGGGCGATCGCCTCGTCGAAATCGGCTGCGTCGAGCTGATCAATCATATTCCCTCGGGCAAGAATTTTCACGTCTACATCAACCCTCAGCGCTCCATGCCCGACGAGGCATTCCGTGTGCATGGGTTGAGCGAAGAGTTTTTGTCCGACAAGCCGGTTTTCAAGACGCTGGCCGAGGAGTTTCGGACCTTTGTCGATGGCGCCCGGCTCATCATTCACAACGCCCCTTTCGATATGGGTTTTTTGAATGCCGAGCTTGGCTGGGCCGGCCTGCCTATTCTCGACAACGAAGTCATCGACACGGTCATGCTCGCCCGCAAAAAGCACCCGGGCGCCCGCGTCAGCCTCGACGCGCTCTGCAAGCACTATGGCATCGACAATTCCCGCCGCACGCTGCACGGCGCTCTCCTCGACAGCGAGATCCTGGCTGAAGTCTATCTCGAGCTGATCGGCGGCAAGCAGGTGAGCCTGGCTCTCATTGCCGAGGTCGAAAGCGACGGCAGCGACGCCCTCGCGACCCGCATCGCCGCTCTGCCCCGCCCTGCCCCGCTCCCATCGCGCGTGACTTCAGCGGAAGCCGCGGCGCACGAAGCCTTCGTGGGAAAAATGGGCGAAAGCGCGATCTGGGCCCAATATGCCGAGGTCGCGGCGGCGGAGTAATCCGCTGGTCCTTCCGGACCCTCTTCCCCCACGGTGCCATTCCCGCGAAAGCGGGAATCTCTGTTTGACACGCATGGATTCCCGCTTTCGCGGGAATGAATCAGCGAGCGCACCCCCCAGAAACAAAAAACCCCAGCTCTCGCCGGGGTTCTTCAAATTTCAAAAAACCAAAAATCAGTTCGGCAGGTCGGTTGCCGGAGCGGCGGCTGCGCCACCTTCGGCCTGCTGCTTGGCAGCAAGGGCTGCAAGATTTTGGCGGTAGATCGCCATGAAGTCGACCGGCTCCATCATCAGCGGCGGGAAACCGCCCTGCTGGGTGACATTGGCCAGGACCTGACGGGCAAACGGGAAGATCAGGCGCGGGCATTCGACCATGAGAAGGCCGCTGAGCTGGGCTTCGGGAATGTTCTTGAGGCGGAAAACGCCGCCATAGACCAGTTCCACGTTGAACAGCAGCGTTTCCTCGCGATTGGCCTTGGCCTTGAGGTTCAGCTCGACCGCATAGAGGTCGTCGGCCTGCTTCTTGACGCCGACCGAGATCGAAACGTTGAAGGCCGGATTGCCGCCGCCGGCCAGGATCGAGCCGGGCGCGCCGGGGTTCTCGAAGGAAAGGTCGCGCACATATTGACCCACAAGGTTCATGCTGGGCGCGGTGCCGGGCTGGGTCGCTGCTGCGCCTTCGTTTTCTTCGGCCATCTTTGGTCCCTTTATATTCCGGTTGGAACAGTCCTGCGGGTGGCTAGCATCTTTGCCCCAAAGGAACAAGCAAAGAGGCCTTTTGCAACGCTATTTGCGCTGCCAGTCGTCGTCATCGAGGTCGATGGTTCCCGGTCCGTTAAGATGGGTCGGCGCGGAATCGGTCGGCGACGCGCGGCGATAGCTGGTCGTTGTTTCAACCACGGTTACATTGCGCGTCAGCGTCTTGTAGAGCCAGGCGCGCACCGGCGGAAGCAGCAGCAGAATGGCGACGAAGTCGCCCAAAAATCCGGGAATGATGAGAAAGACTGCGGCCAGGGCCAGCGCCATGCCGTCGAACAGGGTCTGTCCGGGAAGCGTACCGGTTTGCATATTGGTGCGCATGCGGTTGAGCACGCCCAGACCTTGCTGGCGCAACACAAAGCCGCCGACAACCACGGCGAGAATGACAAGACCCAGCGTCGGCAGCACGCCGATGGCGCGGCCGACGAGAATGAAAAGCGCAATCTCGATCAGCGGCAAGGCCAGAAGGAGCAGGGGAATGAAGCGGAGCAACCGGGTCATCCTTTGTTTGTGAAGGGCGCGGCAAATCGCGCTACCTTGTGTGAACTGGTTTTGAGCTAAAGCTTTCCCTATATATAGGAACGACAAAAGCGCTCGGCGAGCGCCCAACTTCTCAGGTGCACCGATTCATGGACGATTTTCTCGATCTGCCTACTCTCATCGCCATCGTGGTCGCGGTTTTCGTGCTGTTCCGCCTCCGCTCGGTCCTGGGAACGCGGACGGGCAATGAGCGCCCGCCAATCGACCGCTCTCGCTCGACCCCGACCGAGAAGAAGGCCGCCAATGGCGACGAAACGGTCGTGCCGATCCGTCCCCGTCCCACCGATGCGCCCAATCTCGATGACGAGCGCCGCACCCGCAAGACCGAGGCCGAGATCGAACAGGCTGCGTCAGGCAATGCAGATCTCGCAAACGGCCTTCGCGCCGTTGTCGAAGCCGACCCCACCTTTACGCCCAAATCCTTCCTCGAAGGCGCCAAGCAGGCCTATGAGATGATCGTCACCGCCTTTGCCGAGGGCGATCGCCAGACCCTGAAGAACCTCCTCGACAAGGACGTCTACGATAGCTTTGCCCGCGCCCTCACCGAGCGCGAGGCCGCCGGCCAGAAGAATGACTTTACCTTTGTCGGCCTGCCCAAGATTGCCATCGTCTCGGCCGAATATGACAAGAAGAACGTGCTGGTGACCGTCGATTTCCATGCCGAAGTCGTCTCGGCCATCCGCGACAAGGACGGCAATCTCGTCGAAGGCAATGCCGACCAGGTGCAGACTATCGCTGACGAGTGGACCTTTGCGCGCAATCCCAAATCGCGCGACCCCAATTGGAAGGTCATCACCACGAGCCAGCTCGACTAAAATCTTTTTGCGGCAGGCCCTTCCATGTCCAAGCGCGACCCCAAGCGCCTGCCGCACGATTTTCACCTGTGGACGACCGTGTCCGCCACGGTTGAACCCTTGCGCCGCAAGGGTCTCCTCAAGTTGGGGCATGGCACCCTGCCCATCCCCGAGCCTGAACCGACCCCCGCCATCAAGGCGCCGCCCAAAATGGGCAGTCCCAAAAAGCCCTTCCTGCCACCCTATCAGGCGCCCACCCAGCCGGTGCAGGTGGTCGAGAAAAACGTTGATCCGGCTATCCACAAAAAGGTCCGCCGCGGCCGCATCGAGATCGATGGCACCATCGACCTTCACGGCATGACCCAGGTCGAAGCCCGCGAAACCCTCCGCCGCTATATCGGTGCCCGCGCTGCCCGCGGCGACCGCACCTTGCTCGTCATCACCGGCAAGGGCGCCAAAACCGAAAACGACTATGTCGCTGCCATGACCGAGCGCGGCATCCTGCGCACCATGCTGCCGATCTGGCTTTCCGAGCCGGGCCTGTCGCATATGATTTCCGGCTGGAGCCTCGCGGCCCGCGGCCATGGTGGGGAGGGCGCCTGGTATGTGCGCCTGAGGCGCCCATGACCCCGCTTGGCGCAAAATTCCGCGCGCTTCGCGAGGCCCGCGGCATTTCTTTGAAAGAAATGGCTGCCGCCCTCAACGTCTCGAGCGCCTATCTCTCGGCCCTCGAACACGGCCGCCGCGGCCAGCCCACCAGCTTCCTGCTCCACCGCATCATCGCCTTCTTCAACGTCATCTGGGACGAAGCCGAAGAGCTGCAGCGCCTCGCCGAAATTTCCGATCCAAAAGTGACGATCGACACCGGCGGCCTCGCCCCCGAAGCCACCGAATTCACCAATCGTCTACGCGACAATATCGAGCGTCTCGAGCCCGAAGACCTCAAATTCCTGCGCGATGAATTGGTGAAGCGCGCGGGCAAGAAGCGCGGTTAGGCGGCGCTGGAATCCACCTCTCGATGGGCGTATTTTATGGCCCATGCAGTAGGAGGTTCCCATGCGCACGATTGGTGTCGCGGCCATCCTTGCCGCGTTGTCCCTACCAGCCCTCTCCGCCGACCTGACCCCGGGTGATTTTCGCGCGCTCCTCGCAGAGAGCGATGCGAGTTCCGTGGTGCGCTCGCTCGACGAAGCGTCCTGGAATGCGTTTCTCACCCATGTCGAGGCAGGCGACCGTGGCTGGATCGACCTCGTGCCGCTCCTGGCGGCGGGGACGGATGCCGGAACGTCGGAAAGCCTTGTTATCACCCTGTCGCGGGCGCTTCGCGCCAATCCGCAGGGCGTGCTCAGTGTCCTTGCCAGCAGCAGCTATGCTGCGAGTGACATCTGCGTCGACAATGAAATCGAGATCTCGACCCTCGACGCCGTTCGCCTGATCGATGAGGCGCTGGTCAAGGTCGCTGGGGTTCTCGACCCGGCATTGAGCCAGGTGCGCAACGAATGCATCTATGCCCTTAGCGATGCGCGCATCGCCGCGCTGATCTAGAAAACGCCCGCCCTTTTGGGGCGGGCATATGAAGGCTAAAGTACGAACTTGCTGAGATCGGTGTCTTTGGCGAGAACGCCCACCTTTTCGCGAACAAAGGCGGCGTCAATCTCGATCGACTGCCCGGCTTTGTCAGGCGCATCGAAGGAAATCTCTTCCACGAGCCGCTCCATCACCGTCTGCAAACGCCGCGCGCCGATATTCTCGACTGAATCATTGACCTTCACCGCCGCATCGGCAATTGCCTCGATGGCGTCAGTCGTGAAGCTCAGCGTGACCCCTTCGGTCCCCATCAGCGCCACATATTGGCGCACCAGGCTCGCCTCGGTGTCGTTGAGGATGCGAATGAAATCTTCGCGGGTCAGCGCCTTCAGCTCCACCCGGATCGGCAAACGGCCTTGCAGCTCCGGCAGCAGGTCCGAGGGCTTGCTCACATGGAACGCACCCGAGGCAATGAACAGGATATGGTCCGTCTTCACCGGCCCATATTTCGTCGACACCGTCGTGCCTTCGATCAAGGGAAGCAGGTCCCGCTGCACGCCTTCGCGCGACGGACCGCCTGATACGCCACCCTCGCGGGCCGCGACCTTGTCGATTTCGTCGATGAAGACGATGCCGTGGTTTTCCACGAGCTCGATGGCTTCCGTCTTGAGCTGTTCCTGATCGAGCAGCTTGTCGGCCTCTTCGGCGATCAGCGGCTCATAGGCGTCCTTCACCTTGACCTTGCGCTTCACACCGCGACCGCCCATCGCCGACTTGAACATGTCGGAAAGGTTGATCATGCCGATGCCGCCATTGGGCATGCCGGGGATTTCGAACCCGCCCGTATTCGGGCTCGGCTGTATCTCGATCTCGATTTCCTTGTCGTCGAGTTCGTTGTTCCGCAGCTTGTTGCGGAACGAGTCGCGCGTCGACGGCGTCGCCGAAGTGCCGACCAGTGCATCAAGCACCCGCTCCTCGGCATTGTGGTGCGCCTGCGCCTGCACATCGCGTCGGCGCTTGTCGCGGAGCACGGTGATACCGGCTTCGACAAGGTCGCGAACAATCTGCTCCACGTCGCGGCCGACATAGCCGACCTCGGTGAACTTGGTCGCTTCCACTTTTACAAATGGCGCCTGTGCCAGCCGCGCCAGGCGACGCGAAATCTCGGTCTTGCCGACGCCGGTCGGCCCGATCATCAAAATATTCTTCGGCGTCACTTCACGGCGCAGCTCGGGGGAAAGCTGCTGCCGGCGCCAGCGATTGCGCAGCGCCACGGCGACGGCGCGCTTGGCATCCTGCTGGCCGACAATATTGCGGTCCAGCTCCGAAACGATTTCGCGCGGCGAAAAATTGGTTTCACTCATTTCTTGTCACTTTCGATCGGTGCCTTGCTGTTGAACCGGTTCGCGGTCCAGGAAGCGCACCATCAGGTGTTCGTCGATATATCGACCGTTCACGAAGAGGTAGCGGGGCTCTGTCCCATAAGTCTCAAAGCCCAGCCGCTTATAGAGGCGGATGGCCGGCTCGTTCTCGGCCCAGACCCCGAGATGGACCTGGATGACCTTTTCCCGTGCATGCTGGATCAGGTGCTCGCAAAGAGCCTTCGACATGCCGCTGCCGCGATGCTCTGGCTGCACATAGACCTGGATCATCCAGCCCCGGTGCCGTTCCTTGGCCGCATCATTGCGCATGAAGGCATTGATGCCGCCAATCGATCCATCCGGCAGTTCGGCGCCAAAGACCGTCAGGGTCTCCAGCATCTGCCTGACATCCGCGTCAGTTCTCTGCGCAAAGTTCTCCGCCGAAGACACGAAGGCCTCCGGATGATTGGCCAGCGCCTCGTGCCGAATGGCCCGATAGGCCGCTGCATCCTTCACGCCGAGTTGCCGAATGGAAAAGGTCACTTAGAGCTCGATGGTTTCGAGGGTTACGTTGCCATTGGTGTAGACGCAGATTTCCTCTGCGATCTTCATGGCGCGACGGGCAATGTCTTCCGCATCAAGCTCGGTCGCCTGATGCAGGGCCAGGGCGGCCGAATGCGCATAATTGCCGCCTGAGCCAATGGCGATCACACCATGGTCAGGGGTAAGAACGTCGCCCGTACCGGTAAGCACCAGCGTGTCGGTCTTGTCGGCCACGATCATCATGGCTTCGAGCTTCCGCAGATAGCGGTCCGTCCGCCAATCCTTGGCCAATTCGACGGCAGCGCGCATCAGCTGGTCAGGATATTGCTCCAGCTTGCCTTCGAGCCGTTCGAAGAGGGTAAAGGCGTCGGCGGTCGAACCGGCAAAGCCGCCGATCACCTTGCCGCCGGCCAGCCGGCGAACTTTCTTCGCCGTATGCTTCATCACCGTCTGGCCCATGGAAACCTGGCCATCGCCAGCGACCACGACCTTGTTGCCCTTGCGCACGGAAACGATCGTTGTCCCGTGCCAGCCGGGAAATGCGTTTTCACTCATGGGGGGAAATACTCCGAACTGTTGAGTGATATTTAGGCGCAAGGCCGCCGTTTGCAACCAGCCCCGCGCAACGGCAACCAAGCCATGCGCGTTGGACGGCAAAGAGGAAATCGGAGGAGGGCGAAAAAATGCCAAGAGCCAGCCGGGTCATGCCCATGCTTTCGGTTGCCGACATGCCCGCGTCGCGCCGCTTCTATGAGACCATATTAGGCGGAACGCTGGTCTATCAGTTTCCGCCCGAAGATGAGCCGGTCTTCCTAACCCTGTCCTTCGGCGAAACCGAAATCGGCCTCGGCATCCTCTCCGACAAGGGCGTTCACGGTCGCCCCCTCCGCCCCGCCAGCGGCCACCGCATCGAGCTCTGCATCAATGTCGATGACGTCGACGCGACGCTTGCTGTCCTCGGAGCCCCCATCGTCATGCCGCCGATCGACCAGCCTTGGGGCGAGCGCGCGGCTTATGTCGAGGACCCCGACGGCAATCTGATCATGCTGGTCGCGCCCATCGGCTGAAAGCAACGCGATCTTTAAGCCTTTGCGCATATCTGCTAGTGAGCCCCGATCTCCGGAGACATTTGCAATGCGCACCGCCACCATCGCCCGCAAGACCAACGAGACCGAGATTGCTGTCTCGATCAATCTCGACGGCACCGGCGCGCATAAAATGGCGACCGGCGTCGGCTTCTTCGATCACATGCTCGACCAGCTCTCGCGCCACTCGCTCATCGACATGGACGTCACCTGCAAGGGCGACCTGCACATCGATTTCCACCACACGGTGGAAGATGTCGGTATTGCCCTCGGTCAAGCCATTGCCAAAGCGATCGGCGACAAGAAGGGCATCCGCCGCTACGCCTCGTGCGACCTGCCCATGGATGGCACTCTTACCCGCGCGGCGCTCGACGTTTCGGGCCGGCCCTTCCTCGTCTTCAAGGCCGAGTTCAACCGCGACAAGATCGGCGACATCGACACCGAACTTTTCCGCGAGTTCTTCCAGGCTTTTGCCATCAATGCCGGCATCACGCTGCATGTCGAAAACTTCTACTTCGACAACAACCATCATCTGGCCGAGTCGATGTTCAAGGCGGTGGCCCGCGCCCTGCGCGATGCGCTCGAAATCGACCCCCGCCAGGCCGACCGCGTCCCCAGCACCAAGGGCACGCTGTAAGCCAATCGCCGCTACTTCAGTTGTCGTCACTGCCGGGCTTGTCCCGGCAGTCCATGCCATCCGCAGGATGGCGGGCCTCAGAAAGCTGGATTGCCCGGACAAGCCGGGCAATGACGACGCATCAAATAGGTCGTGGCCTTTCGCATTTCCGCTTTTTGCACTAAGTGGACCTCATTCCGTCCTGGGAGTTCCCCGTGACCCTCTTTGCCCTCTACCGATCCGTCGATGACCCGACCGCCCTGCCCGTGGCCGTCGCCGAGCGCTTCTCTTGGGTTTCGGCCCTGTTGCCGCCCGTCCATGCGCTGCTCCATCGACATTGGGATCTCCTGGGCCTTTTTGCCGTCGGCCTCGTCGCGCTGATTTTTGGCGCGCGCTATCTCGGCCCGGACGCCACTCTCTGGCTCTACATCCTCCTCGCCATCGCCTGCGGCTTTGCCGCACCGGGCGCCGAGCGTCGCGCACTGAAACGTCGTGGTCTCTCTTCGCTTGGCCACCGCGTCGCCGCCGATGCCGACCTTGCCCGTCTCGCTGTTATGGAATCTCGTCCATGAGCACTGTTGCCATTATCGACTATGGCGCGGGCAATCTCCGCTCCGCCGCCAATGCCTTCGAGCGCGTCGCCGCCTCGCTCGTAAGCAGCCCCGACATCGTCGTCACTGCCGACCCTGAAGTCGTCCGCCGCGCCGACCGCATCATGCTCCCCGGCGTCGGCGCCTTCGCCGATTGCAAAGCGGGCCTTGATGCCGTCGCCGGCATGACCGAGGTTCTGGAAGAGCGCGTCATCCGTGGCACCACGCCGTTCCTCGGCGTCTGCGTCGGCATGCAGCTTCTCGCTGGGGAAGGCCGCGAAAAGGTCATCACGGCAGGTCTTGGCTGGATCCCCGGCGCCGTCGAAAAGATCAAGCCGACCGATCCAAACCTGAAGATTCCGCACATGGGCTGGAACACCATTTCGGTGACAAAACCCCACGCCCTCCTCGCCGGCATCCCGGATGGTCCCAATGGCCTCCACGCCTATTTCGTACACTCCTACCACTTCCTCACCGAGGACCCGGCGCACCTCCTCGCCACCACCGACTATGGTGGTGTGGTGACGGCCTGCGTCGGCCGCGACAATATTTTCGGGACGCAGTTTCACCCGGAAAAGAGCCAGGCCCTCGGCCTCAAACTGATCGAGAATTTTATGGGGTGGACGCCATGATCCTGTTCCCGGCCATCGACCTCAAGGACGGTCAGTGCGTGCGCCTCAAACTGGGCGACATGAACCAGGCCACTGTCTTCAACGACGATCCCGCCGCCCAGGCAAAGTCGTTCGAAGATCAGGGCTTTGAATATCTGCACGTCGTCGATCTCAACGGCGCCTTCGCCGGCGAGAGCGTCAACGGCGCTGCCGTCGAGCAGATTTTGAAGACTGTAAAATTCCCCGTCCAGCTCGGCGGCGGCATTCGCACGCTCGACCACATTGAAGCCTGGCTCGACAAGGGTCTTGCCCGCGTCATCCTCGGTACGGTCGCTGTGAGGAATCCGGAGCTGGTGAAAGAGGCCGCCAAAAAGTGGCCCGGCCAGGTCGCCGTCGGCACCGATGCGAAGGGCGGCATGGTCGCGGTCGAAGGCTGGGCGGAAACCTCCGAACTCTCGATCATCGAACTCGCCAAGCGTTTTGAAGGCGCCGGCGTCGCGGCCATCATCTACACCGACATCGACCGCGACGGCATCCTCGCCGGCATCAACTGGGACTCGACCCTCGAGCTTGCCCGCTCGACCTCAATCCCGGTGATCGCTTCCGGCGGCCTCGCCTCCATGGACGATATCGATCGCATGACCCGCCCCGAATATCAGGTTCTCGAAGGCGCCATTTCCGGCCGTGCACTTTACGATGGCCGGATTGATTCACGTGAAGCACTGGCAAAACTGAGGGCCGCGGCGTGAGCGAAGCCCGGCCTGCCAAATTTCCGTGGTGGGCCTATTGGCTCTTTCTCGCCGTCATCGCGCTCTTCGCCTTCGCGCCGGTGATCTCGGTGCTTACCGCCGGCTTCATCGCCGAAAGCAATGGCTGCGCTCTCAACGAGGGCAGCATCAATACCTGCGTGGTCGGCGGCAATGATCTGGGCCCGACCATCTACACTCTCTTCGTGCTCGGCTGGTTCGCCATAGCCACCCTGCCACTTGGCGGCGCTGCCTTCTTCGTCTGGCTCGCAACGCTCATCATTCACCGCATCGCCTGGGGGCAGATGCAGAAGGGCAAACGCTCATGACCCTGAAAACCCGCATCATTCCCTGCCTCGACGTAGCCGGCGGCCGCGTCGTCAAAGGCGTCAACTTCGTTGATCTCATCGATGCCGGCGACCCGGTTCAGGCCGCCATGGCCTATGACGCGGCCGGCGCCGATGAATTGACCTTCCTCGACATCACCGCCAGCCACGAAGGCCGCGACACCATTTTCGACGTCGTCGCCCGCACGGCCGAACACTGCTTCATGCCGGTCACCGTCGGCGGTGGCGTCCGCTCCATCGAAGATATTCGAAAACTCCTCCTGGCCGGCGCGGACAAGGTGGCGATCAATTCCGCCGCCGTAAACGATCCCGATTTCATCGCTCGCGCGGCGGACAAGTTCGGCAATCAGTGCATCGTCGTTTCGGTCGATGCCAAGCAGCGGCTCGATGCAAAGGTCGGCGGCGACAATCGCTCCGAATGGGAAATCTACACCCATGGCGGCCGCCGCCCCACCGGCATCGACGCGGTCGAATTTGCCGCCAAAATGGTCGAGCGCGGCGCCGGCGAACTCTTGGTGACCTCCATGGATCGCGACGGCACCAAGTCCGGCTTTGACCTCAAGCTCACCCGCGCCATTGCCGACTCGGTGGAAGTCCCGGTTATCGCCTCGGGCGGTGTCGGAAAACTGCAGGACCTCGTCGATGGCGTCACCGAAGGTCACGCCAGCGCCGTCCTTGCCGCCTCCATCTTCCACTTCGGCACTTTTACGATTCCCGAAGCGAAGCGCTACATGGCCGATCATGGCATCGCCATGCGGCTCGATGCGGCAGCGGCTTAAGTAGGGATTGCCCCGGCACGTCATTCCATCACAACGTCATCCCCGCGAAAGCGGGGATCTCGGGAACGGAAACTGGGATTTCCGCTTACGCGGAAATGACGCGGTGAAAGCGGGCCCAAAGGACCAAAAAATGACCCTTGAAGAACTCGAAGCCCGCATCGCCATCCGCGCCGCCGCTTCGCCCGAGGAAAGTTACACGGCAAAGCTCATCGCCCGCGGCATGAAAAAAGCCGCGCAAAAAGTCGGCGAGGAAGCGACCGAAGCCGTCATCGCCGCCGTCACCGGCGACCGCGCCGAGCTGGTCAAGGAATCCGCTGACCTCCTCTACCATCTCCTCGTCGTGCTCAAGGCGGCCGACATTCCGCTCGCTGAAATCATGGCCGAGCTCGATGCGCGCACCGCCCAGTCCGGCCTTGCCGAAAAAGCCTCCCGATCGGAAAAGCAGTAATGGCGCCTCGTTCCCCCGCGCTCGACCCCTATCACAATTTTACCAAGGCCGAATGGAGCAAGCTGCGCGACGGCCAGCCGATGACGCTCGACCAGAGCGACATCGATCGCCTGCGCGGCCTCACCGACCCGATCTCCCTGGAAGAAGCCGAAGAGGTCTACCTGCCGCTTTCGCGCTTGCTGTCCTACTACGTCGAAGCCATCCAGGGTCTTCACAACGTCCAGTCGCGGTTCCTCCAAACCCCGCATGGTCACAAGGTGCCCTTCATCATCGGCGTCGCCGGTTCGGTTGCGGTGGGCAAATCGACTACCGCGCGTATCCTGCAGACCTTGCTCTCGCGCTGGCCGTCGACACCCCGCGTCGATCTCGTCACCACCGACGGCTTTTTGTACCCCAATGCCGTGCTCGCCGAAAAAGGCCTGATGGAGCGCAAGGGTTTTCCGGAAAGCTACGACCGCGCCCGCTTCGTCAACTTTTTGGCCGACATCAAATCGGGCAAGGCGAACGTAAAGGTCCCGGTCTATTCCCATCTCGTCTATGACGTGGTGGAAGGCACCGAAATATCAGTCGATCGCCCCGACATTCTCATCGTCGAAGGCCTCAACATCCTGCAGGCCGGCGAATTGCCCAAGACCGGCAAGCCGATCCTCTTCGCCTCCGACTTCCTCGATTTCTCGGTCTATATCGACGCCGACAATGACGACCTTGAAGACTGGTTCATGCAGCGCTTCTTCCGCCTGCGCGAAACCGCCTTCAAGGACCCCACCTCCTTCTTCCGCCGCTTTGCCGAAATGAGCGAAGAGGAAGCCGGCTCCTTCGGCCGCCAGGTCTGGCGCTCCATCAACCTGCGCAACCTCATTGACAACGTGCTGCCGACGCGCGGCCGCGCCGATCTGATCCTCAAAAAGGGAAAAGATCACCTGATCGAGAATGTCAGCCTGCGCCGCGTCTGACGCCCATCGACTCTCCGCCCCCCACGATGTCATCCCCGCGAAAGCGGGGATCTCTGTTTCCGGAGAGAGGGGCCTAATACGTCCCCTGCTGCGGCTGGCTCAAGACGATCATATTGCCATCGGGATCGCGCAGTTTCGCGGTCTTGAAAAAGTCTCCGATCGCCTTAGCCACCGGCTTGATCCCGAACATCTCCAGCCGCCCCAGCTCGTCCGCAATATCATCGACGATCAGCATAAGTACGCTCGCCCCTGCCCGGTCGGCATCGGTCGCCACATGCACCCAGCCGCCCCCCGGCAACTTCCATTCGGCGACGTCGGCCATGGGCCGTGCATCGGCTTTCCGGCCGAACAGATACTCATACCAGACGAGGGATTCAGGCAGGCTTTCGACGGCAATGCTGGCCAGCGCATTGGTGATGGTCATTGCGGGTCCGTGTGTTCGCTTTACGCCAGCCTAGAGTCTCCCGCCGATTGTGTCGATTGCGAAGCATTCATCCAATCGCCGCACGGAGTTGGCGGCCGGCCATGGCACTGATATAGGCGTTGGCGACCATATTTGGAGACTAGGCATGACCGAGCTCAGAACCATTGTCGTCGGCGCCGGCGGCCGCATGGGATCTGCCAATATCAGGGCAGTAGCGGCAAGCCATGGTCTCAAACTCGTCGGCGCAGTGGATCGCCCCGGCGCCTCCTCGATCGGCAAGGATGCTGGCACGCTTGCGGGCATCGATGCACTCGGCGTCACCATCACCGACGATGTTTCCCCACTACTCGACCAGGCCGACGTCATCATCGATTTCACGGCCCCCGCCTCCAGCGTCGCGCTGGCAAAACTCGCTGCGACCAAGGGCCTCGTCCACCTCATCGGCACCACCGGCTGTTCCGAAGCCGACGACGCTGAAATCGCCGCTGCCGGTGCCGCCGGCGCGCGCATCGTCAAGTCCGGAAACTTCTCCCCCGGCATGGTCGCCCTCGCCGTCCTCGTCGAGAAGGCCGCCCAGGCCCTGCCCGACTACGACGTCGAAGTCCTTGAGATGCACCACAACCTCAAGGTCGACGCCCCCTCGGGCACGGCGCTTCTGTTGGGCGAAGCTGCCGCCAAGGGTCGCAACATTTCGCTCAAGGATCATTCGGTTCGCGTTCGCGACGGCCACACCGGCCCGCGCGAATTCGGCACCATCGGCTTTGCCACCCTCCGTGGGGGCAATGTCATCGGCGACCACATGGTGATCCTTGCCGGCCCCTCCGAGCGCATCGAGCTGAACCACCGCGCTCAGGACCGCACCATCTACGCCAACGGCGCCGTCCGCGCCGCCCTCTGGGCTACCCACCAGCCCGCGGGCCTCTATTCCATGGCCGACGTCCTCGGCCTCAACGACTAGTCTTAGGGATCAAAAAAATATGTCCGGTACACTGATCCTGGTCCGCCACGGCCAGAGCGAATGGAACCTGAAAAACCTCTTCACCGGTTGGCGCAATCCCAACCTCACCGAGCAGGGTGAAGGCGAAGCCCGCGCCACGGGCAAGGCTCTCAAGGCCGGCAAGTTCGCGCCTGACCTCTTTTACACCTCGGCCCTGCGCCGCGCCCAGCACACGCTCGATCTCATCCTCGAAGAGATGGGCATCCTCAACGTGACGATTACCCGCAACATCGCGCTCAACGAACGCGACTACGGCGATCTCTCCGGCCTTAACAAGGACGACGCCCGCGCCAAGTGGGGCGAAGAGCAGGTCCTCATCTGGCGCCGCTCTTTCGACGTTCCCCCTCCGGGCGGCGAAAGCCTCAAGGACACCGCGGCCCGCACCCTGCCCTATTATGAAGCCGAAATCCTGCCCCAGCTCAAAGCCGGCAAGACCGTCCTCATCGCCGCCCACGGCAACTCGCTCCGCGCCCTCGTCATGGCCATCGAAGGCCTCACCCCCGACGAGATTCTCGCCCGCGAAATCGGCACCGGCGAACCTACGGTCTACAAGATCGGCCCGGATGGAAAGCTGGTCGAACGGCTGAAGCTCTAAGCCCTCACCTCTCCCAAACCACGACGTCATCCCCGCGAAAGCGGGGATCTCTGTTTCTGGCACTGAGAAATGGATTCCCACTTTCGCGGGAATGACGTCGTGCCGGGATGAGGATTCACGTGAAACTTCGAGGCATTCCGCGTAGCGGATGAAGGCGCCTAGTGCGCCGCCGAAACCACCCCGGCCTCCCAGCCGAGAATCGCCCGCTTGCGCGGCACGCCCCAGTGATACCCCGTCAACGCGCCTGACGTTCCCACCACGCGGTGGCATGGCACCACAAAGCTGATCGGGTTCTTTCCCACTGCCGCGCCCACCGCGCGAGACGCCGTCGGTCGCCCGATATGGTTGGCGACGCTGGAATAGGTGACGGCCTTCCCGCACGGAATTTTAAGCAGGGTCTCCCAGACCTTCACCTCAAAGTCGGTCCCGATAAGCACCACCCGCACCGGCCGATCCGGCGACCAGCGTCCCGGCTCAAACACCTGCGCCGCCATCGGCGCAATGCGCGCATCGTCCCGGGTAAACCGCGCCTTGGGCCAGCGATTGGCGAGATCGGCAAAAGCCTCTTCGATTGACATATCCGCATCGGCAAAGCCCAACCCGGACATGCCATATTCCGTCGCCGTCACCACGGCGAGCCCGAAGGGCGAAGGCGCCACGCCCCAGAACATGTCGATCCCCTCACCCCCGGCGCGAAACACCCCCGGCGGCATGGCTTCATAGGTGACAAAAAGATCGTGCAGCCGCGAGGTGGAAGACAGCCCCACCTCATAGGTGGTGTCGAGCACGCTGGCCTTGTCGCGCAGGAGCGATTTTGCATGGTCGAGCGCCACCGCCTGCGCAAAGCTCTTTGGCGAGAGCCCACACCAGCGTCGAAAGAGGTCCGTCAACTGCCGCTCGGTCAGCCCGAGCGCCCGCGAAAATTTGCCGAGATCGGTCGCATCCGGACCGTTCTCGCTGAGATAGCGAATAGCCGCGCGAATGGTGTCGTAGTCGCTGGCCGGGGCGATATGGGCAAGCTGGTTCATGGCCGTATCTTTCAATTGAGCTTTTGCCCTTTTTAGTCCCGGAAGAGGGCGGCCCGCGACCCGGTTTTGACGCGCCTAGCCGTGCCGTGCCTTGCGCACCGCCTGGCCAAAGGCGCGGGCAAAACTCGACTTGTCATTGACCGCGAGAAAGGCGCCGATCTCGATGCGTTCATCGCCATGCTTGAGATACATGGCCGTGGTGCGCTCGTTCTCGTCCCGGTCGAGCAGCAGCCGCACCTTCTTGGGGTCAAGCCGGCGCATCTGCCGCTCCTGCCCCCGGCCCGAAGTGACCACTTCAATCTGGTCGGGCCAGACGGTAATCTGCTCCGTGCGCCGCGAGCGCCGCGCCTGCCTCACCGAAAAGGCCGCAAGCGCACCCCCGGCAATGACAAAACCCAGAACGCCCGGCAGCAGAAATTCCGGCACGGAGATCACGAAGGGCAGGCCAAGAATTCCGGCGGCTGCCAGGCCAATCCAGCCGCCAGCAGCGCGCAGTGACCTGTCCGGCCGCAAGGTGGCCGAAAACAGAGGACTGGTCGTTGTGCTGGTTTGCATTGGCATGATGGACTCGCCCTGAAATATTGGCAGAGATTCGGGGTCGAGAGAATGCCAAGTCCTAAAAAAGTGAAGAAGCTGAACCGCGCCCAGGCCGAGGCAATTTTCGAGCGGTTCCATCAGATCGAGCCCGAGCCCAAGGGCGAACTCGACTACGTCAACGCCTATACTCTGCTGGTCGCTGTCGTCCTCTCCGCCCAGGCGACCGACGCCGGGGTCAACAAGGCCACAAAACGTCTCTTCGAACTGGCGCCCTCCCCGGCCGCCATGGTGGCGCTGGGCGTGGAACAGATCACCGATCTCATCAAGACCATTGGCCTTTATCGCGGCAAGGCCAAGAACGTCTTTACCCTCAGCCAGATGCTGATCGACCTGCACGGTGGCGCAGTCCCCGAGCATCGCGAGGCGCTCGAAGCCCTGCCCGGCGTCGGCCGCAAGACGGCCAATGTAGTGCTCAACATCTGGTTCAAGCAGCCGACCATCGCGGTGGACACCCACCTGTTTCGCGTCGGTAACCGCACCGGCCTTGCTCCCGGCAAAACCCCGCTCGCAGTGGAACAGGCCCTCGAAAAGCAGATCCCCGAGCGTTTTATGCTGCACGCTCACCACTGGCTGATTCTCCACGGCCGCTACATCTGCAAGGCCCGAAAACCCGAATGCTGGCGCTGCCCGATCAGCGAGTGGTGTCTTTTCGAACCAAAGTCGCCGCTGCCAAGGGCGGCATAGCAGGCCCAACGCCCAACCCACCGAACGTCATCCTCAGGCTTGACCCGAGGACACTGCACTTGGCGATGGCGCAGCAAGTATAGAGCCCTCGGGTCAAGCCCGAGGGTGACGACGTGTGTGTTCAGCTCCCATACCCCCTCGCCATAGCCGCAGCAAAAATCGGGATCAGCAACAGCACCCCCGCCTGCAGATGCACGAACCGCCGGCTCGTCCCGATCTCGCTTTCCGGCACCAGATAATCGACGACGCCCTCGCCCGCCTTCGCCCAGCGCCGGATAGCCATGGTCGGCTGGACGGTAAGCAACCCCATCACCAGGAACGCTGCCATCTTCCCCCAAAAGGCGTGATTACCGAGATAATACCAGGGATCGACACCCCCGAACCAAACCCGCAAAATTCCAACAACGATCACCACGATCGCGATCGCGCCATAGGCCGCATCGATCCGCGCCAGCTGCCCGAGCCTGGTCCCGCCTAGCCCTGGCCTGATCAGCGCAAATTCCGTCGCAAAAATCCCCACCAGCGAAAAGACCGCCAGATGGTGGGCGCAAGCCAATATCAGATTCCAATCCATTGCCCTGTCCTCACCCAGGTGTTAACGGTGCTCACATCTATTCCTGTCATGTAAACAATGTCAACATCTCTCAATTCGCCCTATCATCACGGCAATCTGCGCCAGGCTCTGCTCGAAGCCGCGCTGATCATTCTGGAAAAGGAAGGCGAAGCCGGCCTCGGTCTGCGCGACCTTGCCCGCGCCGTCGGCGTTTCGGCTGCCGCGCCCTATCGCCACTTCGATTCCCGCGCTGCTCTCCTCGAAGCGCTCGCCGTCACCGGCTTCCAGCGTTTCTCCGCCGCCATGGAAGCAGTGGCGTCAAGCAATCCGGCCGATCCCATGGCCGCCATGGGCAAGACCTATGTCCTCTTCGCCCTCAGCAATGCCAATCTCTTCCGCCTGATGTTCTCGCCCCAGCTCAAGAAAGACGGTCGCCCCGGCCTGCGCATGGCAGCCGACGCGGCCTTCGATACCCTGCGCCACGTCGTCGGCGGCGACATGCAGACTGGCCGCATAAAAGCCCTTGCCGCCTGGGCCAAGGTCCACGGCCTTTCCATCCTGCTCCTCGACGGCCAGATCGCCCTGCGCGCCGGTGAAGACACCGAAGCGCTGATCGCCGAAATTATCGGGAGCCTGTAGCGCCTCTATCGCCTGGACCTCACGAAATTCCACAGCGTCATCCCCGCGAAAGCGGGGATCTCCGTTTGTCTGCCGGGGGATTCCCGCTGTCGCGGGAATGACGCCGAGCGAGGGCCCCAAAAACCCAAAACATTGCCCCCGCTCCCCTCATGCGCTAAACCCAGCCCCGATTTTCCTCATCCCGGACTGCCCGCATGACCCAGACCCGCTTCGACGTGCTGACGATCGGTAACGCCATTGTCGACATCATCGCTCCGGTTGAGCCCGGCTTCATCGAGCGCGAAGGCATGAAGGAGGGGATCATGCACCTGATCGATACCGATCGGGCCGAAGACCTCTATTCAAAGATGCCGCTGAGCCGGCAGCAGATTTCCGGCGGCTCCGCCGCCAACACCGCCGCGGGCGTCGCCTCGCTCGGTGGCCGCGCCGCCTTCGTGGGCAAGGTGGCGGATGATCCGCTTGGCGATGTCTTCGAAAACGACCTCGACGCCATCGGCGTCTATTACAACACCTCGCGCCTCAAGAATGGCGCGCTGACGGCCCGCTCGATGATCTTCCTCTCGGAAGCCGAGCGCACCATGAACACCTATCTCGGCGCCTGCCACCAGCTCACCGAAGCCGATATTCGCCCCGACGAAATCGGCGGCGCCGCCATCACCTATATGGAAGGCTTTTTGTGGGACCCGGTCGAAGCCAAGAAGGCCTTCGTCCTCGCCGCCCACTATGCCCACAAGCATGAGCGCGCCGCGGCCTTCACCTTGTCCGACCCGTTCTGCGTCGACCGCTACCGCGCCGAATTTTTGGACCTCATTCGCTCCAAGACGATCGACTACGTCTTTGCCAACGTCCACGAGCTGAAATCGCTCTACGAAACCGACGACCTCGGCACCGCCGTCCGCGCCATCGCACAGGACGCCGAACTCGCCGCCATCACCATGGGCGCCGAGGGTGCTATGGCGGTATACAATGGCGAAGTCGTCTCGGTTCCCGCTTTCCCGATCGACACTGTCGTCGATGCCACCGGCGCCGGCGACCTCTTTGCCTCCGGCTTCCTCCTCGGCATGGCCCGAGGCCAAAACCTCGAATCCGCCCTCAAAACCGGCTGCCTTGCCGCCTCCGAAGTCATCTCCCACATCGGCGCCAGGCCACAGCTCGACCTGCAGGATCTGAGCAAGCAGCATGGCCTGGCGGGCTAGGTTGACGAGTTGCTCAGTAGCAAGGGATCGCTTCGGCGACCTCTTGCTGCAACCAGTGGCTACGCTGCAGGGAAGTCAGCGGGCAAGTGGGCGGCGGGAGCAATGTCAGGATACAAGCGACCCTTCATTACGTCAGCGATGCGACCTTGATTGATCTGAAAGTACGCCGCAATGCGCGCATAGTTATACTTCAGGGCGCGTGCGAGTTTGATAACCGGAACCATTTCCGGCGTGACCTTACGGTCATGCATGATGAGACCTCTTGGCTCGATTTCCCTTGAAGCGAGAGCCAGAGCATGCGAATCTAAACGGGCTTTCCACAGCAACCGTCAGAAGCGACATTCCTGAGCACCCGCCCAGCGGGCCGGGTTTTACCGCTGACACCATGGGTCACAATGCCGTCGACTTTCCGACTCGCGTTGTGGCCCTTTTATTTCGCCTCGGGGCAAGGTGTTCGGTTACTCCTAGGCACCTACAAAATTAGGCCACTGATTTTGAGGTTACAAGTCAATGTTGGGGAAAAGCCCGGCAATTTGACAGAAACGCCCCTATAAGACGTGTTTTGGTGGCAGCGAACCTAGGGTGCTCCCACCAACTACGGCCGCCTATGGGCCTCCTGAGCGGTTTTTGCTCCTAATTGTGGAACATTACTCGAACACGAATCGATTCGTTCGGACCCGCGTGAGGTCTTAACGAAGGACGTTGATCCCCGTCGCCCGCATCTGCGTCAGCGCTTCATCCGTCCCCGCCGTCGGCCGGAACTCGAGCCCAACAAAGCCATCATAGCCCTGCCCCTGCAGCCACTTGAGCGGCCGCTTCAAATCCAGCCCACCACTTCCCGGCTGATTGCGCCCGGGATGATCGGCCACATGCACATGCACAATGTGCCTTGCGCGATCCCCAACCACCTCTTCGGGCACCTCGCCCATCACCATGGAATGATAGAGATCATAGGTGATCCCGATCTCCGGCCGATCGACCGCATCCATGATATCGAGCGCCTCAACCGTGCTGGTGAGATAATATCCGGGATGATCGACGCGCTCATTGAGCGGCTCGAGCCCCAGGCGAACCCCAGACCCCTTCAGCACTTCGGCCGAACGCTGCATGGCGATGGTCAGCCCCTCATGCTGCTTCGCCCTCTCGATGCCCGCGAGCAGCGGCCCCGACTGGCAGATCAGCACGCCTGCCCCAAGCCGCAGCGCCACATCCCGACTCTTCTCGAGCCCGGCGAGAAACCGATCATGATCCCCCTCGCGCGTCAGCTCGGCAAAGGGCTCCGCCACGATCCCGGCGAGCTTGACGCCGGTCTCGCCCAAAACGCGCTCCACGGCATCGAGGTCCTTGTTCGACCACAGCCAGAATTCCACCGCCTCAAAACCCGCCGCCTTGGCAAGGCGCACCCGCTCCACCGGATCGGGCGTTTCCGGCACGAACAGCATTTCGATACAGGCTGAGTACCGCATCAGGCCAGCCTTGTGCCCGTACCGGCCATCTCGGCCAAAATCGCCCGCGCCGCCGCTGCCGGGTCTGCCGCCTCGACGATGGGCCGCGCCACCACCAGATGGCTCGCGCCCACCGCCAGCGCTTCGGCCGGCGTCATCACGCGCTTCTGGTCGCCGAGCGCCGCGCCTGCCGGACGAATGCCCGGCGTCACGATCGCCATCTTCGGCCCCAGAATCGTCCGCACCATTTCCGCCTCGTGCGATGAAGCGACTATGCCGCCGATCCCGGCTTCCTTGGCCTGCTGCGCGCGCAGGGCCACCAGCCCCGCCGCATCGCGCTCATAGCCGGCGTCCTTCACATCGGCATCGTCCATCGAGGTCAGCACGGTCACCCCGAGCACGCAGAGGTTTGAACCCTCCGCCGCCCTGGCCGCCGCCTTCATGCATTTGGGATAGGCATGCACGGTCAGCATCGCCGCGCCGGTCGCGGCAATCGCCGCCACGCCCTTTTCGACCGTGTTGTCGATGTCGAGCAGTTTCAGGTCAAAGAACACCTTCTTGCCCGCCGCGATCAGCTCCTTGCCGAGCGCAAAGCCATCGGCGCCATAAAAGCACTGATAGCCTATCTTGTAATGGTCGACGGTATCGCCCAGCGTGGTAACAATTTCCTCGGCACGGGCGCGCGTCGAAACGTCGAGCCCCACGATCAAATGGCCGGCCATGGCAAAATCCCTTCTGTCGCTGATTTGGGCTGGGGTCGCATATCGCTGACCGCACGGCAAGACGAAATCGCCGCTCCTATGCCGGCATAGCACCTTGCGAGAGGAATCCTATGCCGTCATAAGACACGCGATTCATCTGTCTCTCGAAAGCAAAATGCAGCAGCAGGCCCTTTCCACCCTGGTCGCCTGGATGCGGCTCGATTCCGCCATCGCCGCCTTCCACCTCGAACTGAAACAGCGCCACGGCATTACCGGCCTGCAGCTCGCCGTGCTCCACACGCTGGCCGAACGCCCCCACATGGCCCTCGCGGCTCTGCGCAAGGGCCTCGACATGCACGCGGCCACCTTGGGTCAGTCCATCGACGAACTCCGCCGCCTCGACCTCTGCATCGTCCGCACCGACCCGCGCGACCGCCGCGCCCGCTTGGTCGCCATCACCCAGAAAGGCCTCGACCTCGTCGGCGCCGTCCCCCTCGCCGGCCCCAATCGCCTGCGCCAGCTCGAAACCGACCCGGCCCGCCTCGATCGTCTCACCGAAGCCCTGGCCGACGCCCTCGACCTTTTTGCCCTGAGCGACAAAAAGGCCTAAAGCCACCACTCGTCTGGCAGTTCTTCCATCGGCATCCACTCGGTCTTCAGCGTGCCGCTTGCCGGATCGAACAAAAATCCATTGCCGCCACCGCGATGGCCGTGCCGGCTCTGGTCCTCGCTGCGCGCGATCCTGCGCTTGCCGAGATGGCATTTCAGCAGCGTCCCCACCGCCCCGTGTCCGCAGAAAATAACCGGCGTATCGGGCGGCACGCCCTTGAGCGCGGAAAAAACCGTCTCGACAATCCGCGCCTGCGCATCCACCGCCCGCTCCCAGCCGTCAACGCTCTCTTCGGGATGCGCGAAGAAACGATCCGCCGTCTCCTCGAAAAATGCCGGCGGCAGAAAGCCGGTGGCGGTGCGATCGTTTTCGCCCATCTGGTGATCGGCCAGCACCGGTGTGCCGGCTTGCGCTGCCACCACTTCTGCCAGTTCCAGCGCCTTGGTCTCGCGGCTCGAAAACACAAAAGTGCCCGCCGGAACGATCCGGCGGGCGGCAAAAGCCTCGGCTCTCTGCCGACCCTCTTCCGAAAGGCCCCAGAGCGGCACCGGCACGGCCGGGTCCATGCGTACCTGCGGATGGGTCAGATAGAGCGCCTTCATGGTCTATCCTCGCGAAAAATGCGTCAGTTCATGCACCATCTGCTCAACCTTGCGGATGATGGCCGGTTCCACCGGATTGCCCGCTGCGTCCAGCGCCTCTTCCGCCGGCCCGATGCCCAGCAGCGTCGGCACCACCAGCGCCCCCACCTTGGAGAGCGAATCCCGCAGATGGCTGAGGCTCCAGATGGTCCCGTATTTTCCAGAACTCACCCCGCCGATACCAAAAACGGCATGCCGGAACGGGCTCGGTCTTTGCCGGCTGATCCAGGTGATCGTGTTGGCGATCAGCGGCGATACCCCGCCATTATATTCGGGCGTCGCGATGAAGACGATGTCATGGCTGCGCCACATCTCGGCCAGTTTCACCGCCGCCTCCGGCACCGAATCGGCCTCAAGATCCTCGTTGAAGATCGGCATGGGAAAATCCCCGAGATCGAGTTCGGTGACCTCCACTCCTGCTGCCGTCAGGGCCCGGCCCATATGCTGCTGCAGGACACGATTGTAAGAACCCCTACGGATCGAACCGGAAAGGGTGAGCGCCGTCTTCATGCTGTCTCCAAATTTATACAGGCATGGTCGAAAATGGCTTGGCTCATCCGTCGAAGGCAAGAGGATTGACTCGCCAAGGGCAATCTTCCTATACTTAAGACAAAACTTAACTAATGGAGCCAGCCATGTCCTCGATGATTTTCGTCAACCTTCCCATTCGCGACCTTGCGGCCTCCATGGCCTATTACAAGGCACTGGGTTTCGACCATAATCC
The DNA here is from genome assembly GCF_964252865.1 of Devosia sp. LjRoot3. Lineage (NCBI taxonomy): Bacteria > Pseudomonadati > Pseudomonadota > Alphaproteobacteria > Hyphomicrobiales > Devosiaceae > Devosia > Devosia sp. LjRoot3. The sequence goes on along the minus strand of NZ_CAXUPK020000004.1, from coordinate 189,494 downwards.
GCAATTCACCGATGAGACCGCCGCCTGCATCGTGATCTCCGACACGATTTTCGTGATGGCTCTCACCCACGAAAAGTTCAAGGAATTCGCCCGCCTGCCGATTTCGGACGCGAAGAAGGAAACCCAGGCGCTCTACGCCCTCTCGCGCGATAGCCGCGAAGCGGTGGATGCCATCGCCGAAGCTGGCCTGAAGGCCGGCGGCAAGGAAGTGCGCGATCGCCAGGATATGGGTTTTATGTATTCTCGCGCCGTCGCCGATATCGATGGCCATGTCTGGGAATATGTCTGGATGGACATGTCCGGCATGCCGACGGAGTAAGGGAGCACGCGGTATCAATCCCGCGTTGACCCTTCCAATCCATCGTCACCACCGGGTTTATCCCGGTGGTCCATGCCTCCAAAAACTGGATTGCCGGGACAAGCCCGGCAATGACGAAGACAGATAGTTTGGCGCGTGTGGCCCAGCCACTCAGGCATAGCCTTCGTGGCCTTGAGGCCTAAAATCGCCCCACTGGGGCGATTTTTACGGCCTCAAGCCTCAAACATCTTCTTGAGCTTATCGAAGAACCCACCCGATTGCGGGCTGGTATCCTTCGTTTCGAGCTCAGCAAACTCTTCCAGCAGCTCGCGCTGGCGCTTGGACAGGTTCTGCGGCGTCTCGATATCGAGCTGCACATAAAGGTCGCCGACATCCTTGCTGCGCAAGACAGGCATGCCCTTGCCTTTCAGCCGCACCCGCTGCCCCGGCTGCGTGCCCGTCGGCACTTTCACCTTGGCCCGCGCGCTATCGAGCGTCGGCACTTCGAATTCCCCGCCGAGCGCCGCCGTGGTCATCGAAATCGGCACGCGTGCAAAAAGGTCCGCGCCATCGCGCTGGAACAGGTCATGCGGCCTGATCGAGATAAAAATATAGAGATCGCCCGGCGGGCCGCCACGCACCCCGGCCTCGCCCTCATTGGCCAGGCGAATGCGCGTCCCGTCCTCGATCCCCTTGGGAATATCGACTGAAAGTTTGCGGTTTTCCTGCCGGCGACCCTGGCCTGCGCAATCGGTGCAGGGCTGGTCCATCATCTGGCCGCGGCCCTGGCAGACGGGGCAGGTGCGTTCGATCGTGAAAAAGCCCTGGGCCGCGCGCACCTTGCCATGGCCATTGCACTGCCGGCAGGTATGGGTGCCGGTGCCCGGCTTGGCGCCCGAACCCTCGCAGGTGTCGCAACCGACCAGCGTCGGCACGTCGATCTCGACCGTGCGGCCCTCAAAACTCTCTTCGAGCGAGATTTCAAGATTGTAGCGCAGGTCCGAGCCGCGCAGCTTTGAGGCGCCACCCCCGCCGCGACGGCCGCCGCCGCCCATGAAGTCCCCAAAAATGTCCTCAAAGATGTCGGACATGGACGAGGTGAATTCCGGCCCAAAACCGCCACCGGGGCGCCCGCCACCATTCTCGAAGGCAGCATGGCCAAACCGGTCATAGGCGGCGCGCTTCTGCCCGTCTTTCAGCGTGTCGTAGGCCTCGTTGATTTCCTTGAACTTGTTCTCGGCCTCGGCATTGCCGGGGTTGCGGTCCGGGTGGAACTGCATGGCGAGTTTGCGATAGGCGCTTTTCAGGGCCGCCTCGTCGGCGCCCTTCTGGCAGCCGAGCACTTCGTAAAAATCGCGTTTGGCCAAAAATCTTCTCCGAAACAGCCGGTCGCGCATGGGATCGCGCCCCGCTTGGGGTCTGTTGTTCCGTCCCTAGATGGCAATCGACCCCACAACCCGCAAGGGGCCTGGGGTCGGCAAGATGTAGGGCCGTGTTGGAAGTGCTTTAGCAAGAGTGCGCAAACGGGGCAACTTTGCTGACGCAGCCGTCGTGATTCACGTGGAACGTTTTGCGGTGCGCGCATCAATCGTCTACGCCACATCGAGAGAAACCTGCTCCCCGCCCACCGTCATTGCCCGGCTTGTCCGGGCAATCCATGCCGTCACGTGTCGAAAAGCCAATGTGATACGTCGTCCCAATCAGGATTGACGGCCTCGATCAAGTTGATCTTCCACTGGCGGGGATACTTCTTGATCGCCTTCTCCAGGCGGATGGCATCGACAACCAACTCATGCTCTTCCAGCCACACGAGTGTTTTGACGCCGTAGCGAGACGTAAAGCCGGGCGTCAGCGCGTGTTGGTGTTCGAATAGACGTCTAGAAGGGTTTGACGTCACCCCTGTGTAGAGCGTGCCGTTCTTCCCAGACGCAAGAATGTAGACATAGCCCCTCATGATCGGAGCATGCCGTGAAATGGACCACCCGGACAAGCCGGGTGGTGACGGTGGCTTTGATAGTCGTTGACCTCCCCACCGGCGTCATTGCCCGGCTTGTCCGGGCAATCCATCTCCCCAAAAACAAAAAGGGCCCGGTGTCACCACCGAGCCCCAAAATCCAAAAAGTGACAAAAACTTACTTCTTGTCGTCGTCCTTGACCTCTTCGAAGTCGGCGTCGACGACATCGTCTTCGTCGTCCTCATCGCGGGTGCCATTGGCCTTGGCTTCGGCTTCCGCCTGGCTGGCCTTGTACATGGCTTCGCCGAGCTTCATCGAAGCTTCGGCAAGGGCCGAGGTCTTTTCCTTGATCAGTTCGGCGTCGTCGCCATCGATGACAGCCTTGAGATCCGACACGGCGGTTTCGATCGCGCCCTTGTCTTCGGCCGAAACCTTGTCGCCATAATCCTTGAGCGACTTTTCGGTCGAGTGGATCAGCGATTCGGCCTGGTTGCGGGCTTCCACCGCTTCGCGCTTGCGCTTGTCGGCTTCGGCATTGGCTTCGGCGTCCTTCACCATCTTCTCGATGTCGGCGTCGCTGAGACCACCAGAAGCCTGGATGCGGATCTGCTGTTCCTTGCCGGTGCCCTTGTCCTTGGCGGACACGTTCACGAGGCCGTTGGCGTCGATGTCGAAGGTCACTTCGATCTGCGGCACGCCACGCGGTGCGGGCGGAATGCCGGCGAGGTCGAAATTGCCGAGCAGCTTGTTGTCGGCTGCCATTTCGCGTTCGCCCTGGAAGACCCGGATGGTCACGGCCGACTGATTGTCTTCAGCGGTCGAGAAAGTCTGGCTCTTCTTGGTCGGGATCGTGGTGTTGCGATCGATAAGGCGCGTGAAGACGCCACCGAGCGTTTCAATGCCGAGCGAGAGCGGGGTCACGTCGAGCAGCAGCACGTCCTTGACGTCGCCCTGCAGCACGCCGCCCTGGATCGCAGCGCCAAGCGCCACGACTTCGTCCGGGTTCACGCCCTTGTGCGGTTCCTTGCCGAAGAGCTGCTTTACCGCTTCCTGCACCTTGGGCATGCGGCTCATGCCGCCAACGAGAACGACTTCGTCGATCTGGCTAGCGGAAATGCCGGCATCCTTCATCGCCTGCTTGCACGGCTCGATGGTGCGCTGGATCAGGTCGTCGACCAGCGATTCGAGTTTCGAGCGCGACAGCTTCAGCGTCAGGTGTTTTGGGCCCGAAGCATCTGCCGTGATGAAGGGCAGGTTGATTTCGGTCTGGGTCGAGGACGAAAGTTCGATCTTGGCCTTTTCGGCAGCTTCCTTGAGGCGCTGCAGAGCGAGCTTGTCGTTGCGCAGGTCGATGCCCTGCTCTTTCTTGAACTCGTCGGCGAGATAGTCGACGAGACGCATGTCAAAGTCTTCGCCGCCGAGGAAAGTGTCGCCATTGGTCGACTTCACTTCGAAGACGCCATCGCCGATTTCGAGAATGGAAACGTCGAAGGTACCGCCGCCAAGGTCATAGACCGCGATGGTGCCCGAATTCTTCTTGTCGAGACCATAGGCGAGCGCAGCTGCCGTCGGCTCGTTGATGATGCGCAGAACTTCAAGGCCGGCAATCTTGCCTGCGTCCTTGGTGGCCTGGCGCTGGGAATCATTGAAATAGGCGGGGACGGTGATCACGGCCTGGGTGACGGTCTCGCCGAGATAGGCTTCGGCGGTTTCCTTCATCTTCTGCAGCACCATGGCCGAAACCTGGCTCGGGGAGAACTTGTCGCCCGAAGCTTCGACCCATGCGTCGCCATTGTCGGCGCGGGTGATCTTGAAGGGCACGAGGCCCTTGTCCTTTTCCACCATCTTGTCGTCATAGCGGCGCCCGATCAGGCGCTTGACGGCGAAAAGCGTATTTTCTGGATTGGTGACGGCCTGGCGCTTGGCCGGCTGGCCAACAAGGCGCTCACCATCCTTGGAGAAAGCGACCATGGACGGGGTCGTCCGGGCGCCTTCGGCATTTTCGATGACTTTGGGATTGCTGCCGTCCATGACGGCGACGCAGCTATTGGTTGTACCGAGGTCGATACCAATGACTTTTGCCATAAAACTAGCCTCTCTTTACAGCGAACCCTGTGGCGAGGCCCTTTTTGCAAAGCAGCCTCTGTGCCCCAAAGGGGCCGGGTCCCTCGTAGGTTGATTTGCCCTGTTCTGGGCCTCGGGGCGTATATAGGGGGGTGTGCTTGGGGCTTCAAGCGCGTCTGGCGCCAGAAATGGCTTTGCAGGAAAGTTTGCAAGCAAGAAAGGCGCCGCCCGGGTCGGGGCAGCGCCGGGCAGAAATCAGTCGGTGATCGTATAGGAATCGAGCTGGCAGATATCGATCGCGGGTTCGACCAGTTCTGCGCCGCTATCCATCACGAACTTGAAGTCATAAAGGCACTGGTCCGAGCCATCGCCAATGGTGGCAACGCCCTGGCTGCCCGATTCCAGCGTACCGTCGGCGAGCAGGTCTTCACCCCAGCTGTTTTCATTGCTGGGCGTGGTGTAGAAATAGTGCAGAGCCTGCGAGCTGTCGTTGACGATGGTGAATTCGACAGTCTGAGCCATGGCCGGCGCCACGCCAGCCACAAGCGCCAGGGCAGCAATGGCGCCCAGCAGATTGGTCTTCATGGAATATCCCTCAACCCGGCGCACATCGCGTCCGGACGGCCCGCTATCTGCCATGCCCGTGATCGCCCGCCAAGAGGGCATCCCGCCGCTTGAGCAGGAGCGCAGACACCGCGCCGACCGCCTCCCTCCCCCTTGTGGGGAAGGAATGCGGGTGGGGGTGGGCCAAGCGCACAGGGTCTAGAAATCCCTCTTCGCCCCCGCGCGCAAACACACTAAAACCCCCTCATGTTTTCATCAGGCACCGTGCTCCTGCACGACAACCTTTCCCCCCACGGCCAGAGCCACCTCTTTTCCGAACCGAAAGAGGTCCTTGTCGCCTATGACGCCGAGACCGCGCGCACCGCGCTAAAACGCATTGCCGAAGCCGGAAAGAAAGGCTTCTGGGCCGCTGGCTATTTTGCCTACGAACTCGGTTTTTTGTTCGAAGAGCGCCTGGCAAAATACCTGCCCGAACGCAGCGAGACCCCGCTCCTCTGGTTCGGCCTCTACGAAGGGCCAAAACCCTTCGCCGGTCTCCCCGAAGCGCCTGATGGCTCCGCCGAAAACCTTGCCCCGGCCACAAGCTTTCCCGCCTACGCAGCCGCCTTCGAAAGGGTAGAAAACTACATAGCTGCGGGCGACACCTATCAGGTCAACCTCACTTTTAAGGCCAACTTCCAGCTTTCCGGCTCCCCCCTCGGTCTCTACCGCCGCCTCGCCCAAAGCCAAAAGACCGCCTATGGCGCCTATATCCATGCCGGCGACCATTTTGTGCTCTCGCGCTCTCCCGAGCTTTTTGTCTCCGGCACCGGCGACACGCTCGCTGCCCGCCCAATGAAAGGCACCCTGCCCCGCGCGCCTCTCGCCTCACAGGACGCCGCCGACCGTGCCGCCCTTGCCAGTGACGAAAAGAACCGCGCCGAAAACCTGATGATCGTCGATCTCTTGCGAAACGATCTCGGTCGCATCGCCGAAATCGGCTCGGTGAAAGTGACCGACCTCTTCACGGTCGAAACCTATTCCACCCTCCACACCATGACATCAGGCATCACCGCAAAGCGCCGCCCCGACGTCAGCATCTTGGATGTGCTCGAAAACCTCTTCCCCTGCGGCTCGATCACCGGCGCCCCAAAACTGCGCGCCATGGAGATCATCCGCGAAGTGGAAAACACTCCCCGCGGCCTCTACACCGGCTCCATCGGCTACATCGCCCCATCAGGCGATTTCGCCTTCAACGTCGCCATCCGCACCGCCGTCATCGATTCCACGGGTAATGGCACCATCGGCATAGGCGGCGGCATCGTCGCCGACAGCGAAGCCCAATCCGAATACAGCGAGGCCCTGCTCAAATTGCGCTTCCTCAGCGACCCCGCCCCGCCGGTCACCCTGATTGAAACCATAAAGTGGTCCTCGGAAGAAGGTTTTGTCCTCCTCGGCCGCCACCTCGCCCGGCTCTTGTCCTCCGCGACCTATTTCGGCCTCCGTGCCGACGGCGCCGAAGCCACCACGCGCCTCATCGCCGAGAGTGCAAACTGGACCGCCCCCATGCGCGTCCGCCTCACGCTTTCGGATGGAGGCATCGAGGTGACATCAGTCCCCCTGCCGCCAAACCCCGAAAAATTCCGCTTCATCATCGCGAGCGAAACCCTCGACTCCACCTCGGTCTGGCTCGCCCACAAAACCACCAACCGCGCCTTCTATGATTCTCCCCGCATCAAGGCCCACGACAAACTCGGCGTCGACGAAGTCGTCTTCCTCAACGAGCGCGGCGAACTCACCGAGGGCTCGATCACCAATCTTTTCATCCAGCGCGGCGAAAAGCTTCTCACCCCGGCCCTCTCCTCCGGCCTCCTCCCCGGCACCCTCCGTGCCGAATTGATCGAAACCGGAAAAGCCCAGGAAGCCATTCTCACCCTTGCCGATTTGCATTCCGCCGATGCAATCTTCCTCGGCAATTCCGTGCGCGGCCTCATCCGCGCCGAGCTATTTGAGCCAAAGGACGCCGCCTGATGACCAAAACTATCGGCCCCGAAGACGTGCTCGTCGTCGTCGATGTGCAATATGACTTCCTGCCCGGCGGCAATCTGGCCGTATCCGGCGGCGACGAAATCGTCCCCTTGATCAATGCCCTAGCCAAAAAATTCAAAAATGTGGTCTTCACCCAGGACTGGCACCCTGCCGACCACATCTCGTTCGCCAGCCAACATCCTGGCAAGGCGCCCTTCGAGACCGTCGAACTCGACTACGGCACACAAGTCCTCTGGCCCGACCACTGCGTCTGGGCCACTCGTGGCGCTGAACTATCCGCCGATCTCGACATCCCCCACGCCCAGCTGATGATCCGCAAGGGCTACACCCGCACCGTGGATTCCTATTCCGGCTTCCAGGAAGCCGACCGCAAAACCCTGACGGGCCTTGCCGGCTATCTCAACGAACGCGATGTCGGCCGCCTCTTCGTCGTCGGCCTCGCCACCGATTTCTGCGTCGCCTGGACCGCCCTCGACGGCGCCGCCGGCGGATTTGATGTCACGGTCATCGAAGACGCCACCCGCGCCATCAATGCGAATGGTTCTTTGGAGAAGGCCTGGGCCGATTTGAAGGAAGCCGGCGTCGAACGCATCATGAGCCGAGAGATTCTGGGCTAGTAGAAGGGGGCCTCCCCCATCTCCAAACAAAAAGGGCGCCTCGCAGCGCCCTTTCCAAAATCCAAAAACCCAAAAATCAGACGTTCTTGTCCACGCCCTCGGCCGGAGCCGCAGCCCCGCCACCCTTGGCGACGCCCACCATGGCCGGCCGCAAGATGCGCTCGCCAATGGCAAAGCCTTCCTGCACCACCTGCACTACCGTGCCCTCAGGCACATTGGGGTTCGGCACTTCAAACATCGCCTGATGCTTGTTGGGGTCAAATTTCTGGCCCGCCGCCTCGATCGGCTTCACGCCATGTTTTCCGAGCAGCCGCTGCATTTCGCGCTCGGCCAGCTCCAGCCCTTCGATCAGGCTTTTCAGCGTGCCTTCCGCGGTTACCCGCGTTTCCTCGGGGATCACCAGCAGCGCGCGGCTCAGCGCATCGGTAGCGCTCAGCATGTCGCGGGCAAAGCCGGCAATGGCGTAGCTGCGCGTGTCAGCCACGTCGCGCTCGGTGCGCTTGCGCAGGTTTTCCATCTCGGCATGCGTGCGCAGCACGCGGTCCTTCAGCTCGGCATTTTCTGCAAGCAGGGCCTCGACGGGATCGACCTCCGGCGTTTCGGTGGCCGGGATTTCGGTCTCCGGCGTTTCGCCCTGGGCGGCGTTCTCGTCGCTCATCATGTTTCCATGGCCTCGGTAGTTAAAGTTTCGTCCCCGCATATCGGCCAATACGGAGCGTATTTCAATAGTTCAGCGTTTTCTCGCCATCAGTCGTGTCAGCACATTGGCGGTATAATCCACCACCGGCACGATCCGCGCATAGTTGAGCCGCGTCGGCCCGATCACGCCCAACACGCCCACCACCTTGTCATTGGCATCCTTATAGGGCGAGAGAATCACCGAAGACCCCGAGAGCGAAAACAGCTTGTTTTCCGAGCCGATGAAAATGCGCACCCCCTGCGCTTTCTCGGCATCGCCCAGCAGTTCCAGCAACCCTTCCTTGCTCTCGAGCTCATCGAAAAGCTGCCGCATGCGCTCGAGCTCATCGCTCGCCATGGCGTCATTGAGAAGGTTCGCCCGCCCCCGCACGATCACTCGTGGTGCGGTGGCCGGAGAATCCTGCACCAGCGTCGCAATCCCATCGTCGACGAGCTTTTGCGTCAGCTCATCGAGCTCCGCCCGCTGCTCCACCCGCCGCTCGTCCAGCGCCTTTCGCGCCTCGGAAAGCGTCCGCCCCACAACATAGTGCGCTAAATAATTGCTCGCCTGGCTCAGCGCCGCGGCCGTAAAACCCGGCGGCAGTTCCAGAATGCGGTTCTCCACCTGTCCATCGTCGCCGACCAGAATCGCCATGGCGCGCGAACTGTCGAGCCGCACAAATTCCACATGCCGCATCACCATGTCGGCCTTGGTGGCAATCACCAGTCCCGCCCCCTGGCTCAGCCCAGAAAGCAGCGAACTGGCTTCCGTAAGCAGGTCTTCCACCTGCCGCCGTCCCGCATGCCCCTCAATGTGCTGGGCAATGCTGCGCTTCTCGCTTTCATTGACCGCGCCGACTTCGAGCATGGAATCGACGAAAAACCGCAGCCCCTGCTGCGTCGGCTGGCGCCCGGCCGAAGTATGCGGCGCCGCAATCAGCCCCAGATCCTCAAGATCCGCCATCACATTGCGCACCGAAGCGGGCGAAAGCTCGGTCTGCAACAGCCGCGAAAGATCGCGCGATCCCACCGGCAGGCCGGTATCGAGATAGCGCTCCACCAGCCGCCTGAAAATTTCCTGGCTGCGCGAATTGAGAACGCTCAGAAATTCGTCGTGCGGATGAACCATGGTGTTTTAAATGAATTACCGGCTTTAACCTTGCTCCCTCATTTAAGCGTTCAGTGCAAGGGCGGTAAGCGGTGCAGCGCTTGTTCCGCGAGGCTAGGAAGGTTAAGAGGCGGTAAATAGCAAAACGAGACCAAAGCATGCGGCCTTCCGGACGCGCCCCTGATGCAATGCGGGCTGTCACCATCGAGCGCAACGTCGCCATGAAAGCCGAAGGCTCCTGCCTCATCGCTTTCGGCAATACCAAGGTGCTCTGCACGGCTTCGGTCGAAACCAGCCTGCCCGGCTGGCTGCGCGGCAAGGGCCAGGGCTGGGTCACGGCCGAATATGGCATGCTGCCCCGCGCCACCGGCACTCGCACGCGCCGTGAAGCCACTGCCGGCAAGCAGTCCGGCCGCACGCAAGAAATCCAGCGCCTCATCGGCCGCTCGCTCCGCGCCGTGGTCGATCTGACCGCGCTTGGCGAATCCCAGATCACCCTCGATTGCGACGTGCTCGAAGCCGATGGCGGCACCCGCACCGCCTCCATCACCGGCGCCTATGTCGCCCTCGTCGATGCCATCAAATGGCTCGAAGAGCGCAAATTGACCAAGGGTCCAGTGCTGAAAGATTCGGTCGCCGCCATTTCCTGCGGCATCTATCGCGGGGCCCCGGTGCTCGATCTCGACTATCTCGAAGACGTCGAAGCCGAAACCGATGCCAATTTCGTCATGACCGGCTCGGGCAAATTCGTCGAGATCCAGGGCACCGCCGAAGGCGCCCCTTTCGATCGCGCCGAACTCGAAGCGCTGATGAACCTTGCCGGCAAGGGCATTTCGGAACTGACGCTCCTGCAACAGGCGGCGCTCGAAGCATGATTTTTTCGTTCTTGAAGAAGGCCCTCTCACCCCAGCCGAATTCGCCGACGCGAATTCGGCGCGGCTTCGCCGTCGACCTCTCCCCCCAGGGAGAGGTGGGTGCCCGCCAAGTCGCGAAGCGACACCTCTCCCTCTGGGGGAGAGGTCGACCCGTAGGGTCGGGTGAGGGGGCCTTGAAAGCCTTCTCCGAAGAAAGCTGCGCCATCTGGAACGACATCAATCGCGCCCTCGACGCCAAGCCACGGAGTGAAAAGTGACCATCCCAAAACTCCGCCGCGGCGACCGCCTAGTCCTTGCCACCCACAACGCGGGAAAACTCAAGGAATTCCAGGAGCTGTTCGCCCCCTTCGGCCTTGAGCTGATTTCTGCCGGCGATCTCGGCCTGCCCGAGCCAGAAGAAAACGGCACCACCTTTGCCGAAAACGCCCGCACCAAGGCCCACGCCTCGGCCAAGGGCGCCAATATGCTGGCCCTTTCCGACGATAGCGGCATTTCCGTCGACGCGCTCGATGGCCAGCCCGGCGTCTACACCGCCGATTGGGCCGGCGTGCCCCGCAACTTTGCCAACGCCATGCAGCGCGTAGAGGACGAGCTTCTCGCCAAGGGCGCAACCACGCCCGAACAACGCACCGCTGCCTTCAACGCCACCCTTTGCCTCGCCCATCCCGATGGTCGCGACGTGCTCTATGTCGGCAAGTGCGAAGGCACCCTAATCTGGCCGCCCCGCGGCACCCAGGGCCATGGCTACGATCCGATGTTCAAGCCAAACGGCTATGACATCACTTTTGGCGAAATGTCGCCCGAGCAAAAGCATTCCTGGTCGCCTGGCGAACAGGGTCTGTCCCACCGTGCCCGCGCCTTTGCCCAATTCGTGGAGAACCAGATTGAGCGCTAACCCGAACGACCTGTTCGGCGTCTACGTGCATTGGCCCTTTTGCGCGGCCAAATGCCCCTATTGCGACTTCAATTCCCACGTCCACCGTGGCCCGTTCGACGAAGACGCCTTCGTTGAAGGCTACAAGAAAGAGATCGCCCACATGGCGGCGCTCTCGCCCGGCCGTCTCGTCCAGTCGATCTTCTTCGGCGGCGGCACGCCCTCGCTGATGTCGCCAAAAGCCGTCAGCACGATTTTGGACACCATCGCCGGCCACTGGCAGGTCGACAGCAACGCCGAAATCACCCTCGAAGCCAACCCGACCTCTGTCGAAGTCGACCGCTTCAAGCGTTTTAGAACTGCCGGCATCAATCGCGTCTCGCTCGGCGTCCAGTCCCTGCGCCCCGGCCCCCTGGCCGAACTCGGCCGCCGCCACACGGTCGAAGAGGCCGTCGCTGCCGTCCGCATCGCCCAGTCGGTCTTCGATCGCTCGAGCTTTGATCTCATCTATGCCCGCCCCAAGCAGACGCTTGAAGATTGGGAAGACGAGCTGAAAGAGGCCATCTGGCTCGCTCGCGGTCACCTCAGCCTCTACCAGCTCACCATCGAGCAGGGCACGCGCTACTTCGATCTCTTCAATGCCGGCAAGCTGCAAATGCCGAACGAAGATCTCGGCGCCGATTTTTATGAGCTGACTCAGGAACTCACCGCCGCAGCTGGCATGCCGGCCTATGAAATTTCCAATCATGCCGTGCCCGGCCAGGAAAGCCGGCACAACATGCTCTATTGGCGCTATGGCGAATATGCCGGCATCGGCCCCGGCGCCCATGGCCGCCTCCTGGTCAACCACCAGCGCCACGCCACCGCCACGGAAAAGATGCCCTTCGACTGGCTCAAACTCGTCAACGAGTTCGGCCACGGCATGACCACCAACGACGTCCTCACATGGGAAGAACAGGGCGACGAATACCTCGTCATGGGTCTTCGTCTCAAGGAAGGCATTTCGCCCACCCGCTTCATGTCCATCTCCGGCCGCACCATCGCCGAAAAGCAGATCGAAGCGCTCAAGGGTTATGGCTTTGTCGAAACCCTGCCAAACGGCAATATCCGTGTGACGGAAAAGGGCTTTCCGGTGTTGGACGCCGTGGTCGCAGATCTGGCGGCGTAGAAAAAGGCCCCCTCACCCGCCGGCTTTGCCGTCGACCTCTCCCCCAGAGGGAGAGGTGTCGCTCCGCGACTTTGGTAATCTCCCACCTCTCCCTTTGGGGGAGAGGTCGGCCCAAGGGGCCGGGTGAGGGGGCCTTCCCTAAACCCTAAAGCTTCGCCCCATCCACCGTAGTCGCCCCACCAGCCCCCACCTTCTTCACCACCAGCGCATATTCCGCCCGGCCATTGCTCAAAAACCGGAACGCCCCATCCCGCCCATTAAACCCGGAAGCTCCCGTCAGCAGCCCCGGATTATACGGCGGTGTCGCCATGGACAGCGTATTCACATTGGCCAAAATCGTCGCCGTGTAGGCAATCGTTGCCAGCGGATGCGGCCGCGATCCAAACCTGGCCTGATAATCCCCGGCAATGGCTGCAAATCCTGCCTCATCGACCGCCGGATAAATCGCGCCCGCCAATCCCGGCGTCGAATTAATCGTGGCATCCCCCGCCCAATCCGCCGACCCGACAATCTGCACCGCATCCCCAGTCACGCCCGCACTCGCCAGCGCCGCCGCAAATGCCGGCGCACTCGCCCGCTCGGGAATGAAAAAGGCATCGATCATGCCCCGATCAATCTGCTGCTTGGCCTGCGCCACGATCTGCGCCGCTTCACCCGGTCCTGAGAATGTGTAAACGGCAGGCGGCCCAAACCCGGCCATTGTCGCCTGCTGCCTGAACGCCGTCGCCAGCGCCTCGCCATAAGGCGTCGCCGGAAAAGCCCCCGCCAAGCCTCGCCGCCCCTGTCCCTTCACATAGGATATGGCGCGCTTCATCTCCATCTCCGGCAAGACCGAGAGCAAATACACCCCCTGCCCCGCCGCACTGGCATTGTTCGAAAAACCGATCAGCGACACCCCGGCGCCCCGCGCCACATTGGACACCGCCACCACCTGATCGCCCTTCAGCGGCCCGAGGATCAGCTTTGCGCCACCCGCCACGGCCGCATTGGCAGCATTCACCGCCCCAGCCGCACTATCCCCGGTATCGCGAAGCGTGATGGTGATGTTCTCAGCAATGTTCGGATTGGCCTCAATAAAGGCGATTGCCAGTTTCGACGCATTGGCCAACGACGTCCCGACCGCGGCGAGCGACTGATCCCCCGAAAGCGGCAACAGCAGCGCCACCGGCACCGGCCCACGCCCAAACACCTCGCCACCCGATTGCGGCATCGGACTTGGTGTCAGCATACCGCCGCCGCTATTCCCGCCCCCGCCATCGCCAGAGGGTTCACCCCAGCCCAAGGTGCGCGAACCGATCTGAAATGTGCCCGGCGAGCACGAGGTCAAAGCCAGACCGAGCGCGAGCGCAAAAACGCCGCGCCGCCATTTGGCATTTACCTGACCAAAACCCATGAAAGCGGTCCGAGATGCTCACAGTCTGTTAACAAACTGCCCTCATTTCGTTAAGCAAGTCTCAACCCAAGGAGCTTCCGGCGTGACCGAATCCAAAGCCGAATATTTCATTGCCGGCTCGCCCTTTAGCGCTCCGCCGCTTGCCGCCGGCCTCTATGTCGTCTCGACCCCCATCGGCAATCTCCGCGACATCACCGTCCGCGCTCTCGAAACCCTTTCCGCCGCCAGCATCGTCCTTTGCGAAGACACCAGAACCTCCGCAAAGCTCCTCGACCACTACGGCATTCGCGGAAAACGCCAGCCATTACATGAACATAACGAGCGGGCCCGCGCCGAGGAGATTGTCTCGCGCATCGCCGCCGGCGAAGCCATCGCCCTGATTTCCGATGCCGGTACCCCCCTCCTCTCCGATCCTGGCTTCCCCCTCATCCGGGCCCTCGCCGAAGCCAATCTGCCCGTCTTCCCCATCCCCGGCGCCTCCGCCCTCCTATCCGCCTTGGTCGTCGCCGGCCTCCCCACAGACGCCTTCGCCTTCCACGGTTTCCTACCGCCCAAATCCGGCGCCCGCACTAACGCCTTGGAAAGATACGTGGATTCACGTGAAACACTGGTCTTTTACGAGTCTCCCCGCCGCCTCGACGACACCCTTGCCGCCATGGCCGAAGTCTTTGGTGATCGCCAAGCCTCCGTCAGCCTCGAACTGACCAAGCGTTTTGAGCGCACTTTTCGCGGGACGCTTGGCGAACTGGCGGAAAAATTCGCGGGCGAAGAAACCAAAGGCGAAGCCGTCATTGTCGTCGCTGGTGCCGACGAACCGAGCGCTCCCGCCGCCGAAGACTGGCAGGCCGCCCTCCTCGCAGCCATGGCCGATCAGCCGATGCGCTCGGCGGTTGACGAAATCGCGGCGCGCTACGGCCTGAAACGCAAAGAAGTCTACGATGCCGCCCTCGCCCTCAAGGCCCAGCAATAAAAGGCAAATTGCCGAACGCGGTGGTCAGCGCGGCGAAGCGCTGGCAGCGCTTTTCCTGCAGCTCAAATTCTACCGCATCAGAAACCGCCGCTACAAAACCCCGATCGGGGAAATCGACCTCGTCGTCGAACGCAATGGCACCATCGCCTTTGTCGAGGTGAAAACCCGCGCCACCCATTTGCTCGAAGCCGAAGCCCTCGAAGCGGTAAACACATCGCGCATTGTGCGGGCCGCGGAGCATTGGCTTGCGCGCCACCCCCGCGAGGCTGAAAAGACCTGCCGCTTCGACGTGATTTTCCTTGCACCCGGTCGCTGGCCACGCCATCTCATCAACGCGTTCGAAAGCTAAGGGACAACAATGTCGCTAAAAATCGCCGTCCAGATGGACCACGTCTCCACCATCAATCCGCGCGGCGACTCGACCTTCGCCATGATGCTCGAGGCCCAGGCCCGCGGCCACGAACTGCTGCATTACACGGCTAATACCCTGTCTTTGCGCGACAATGTGGTCACCGCCCTCGTCCAGCCGATCGCGGTAACCGACGCCGAAAAGGGCCAGCATTTTACCCTTGGTGAATCGAAGCGCGTCGATCTGTCGACCCAGGACGTGATCCTGATGCGTCAGGATCCGCCCTTCGACATGAACTACATCACCATCACCCATATTCTCGAGCGTCTGCACCCCAAGACGCTGGTGGTCAATCCGCCCTCCGCCGTGCGCAACGCGCCGGAAAAGATTCTGGTGACCGATTTCCCGCAGTTGATGCCGCCGACTTTGGTGACGCGCGACCGGGCCGAAATCCACGCCTTCCGCCGGGAACACGGCAACATCATTGTAAAACCGCTCTACGGCAATGGCGGCGCCGGCGTCTTCTTCATCCAGGAAGGCGACCACAATCTCAATTCGCTGATTGAACTGTTCGAGCAGAACTATCCCGAACCGTTCATGATCCAAAAATATCTTCCGGACGTGCGCAAGGGCGACAAGCGCATCATCATCATCGATGGCGAGCCGGTGGCCGGTCTCAACCGCATCCCGGCCGAAGGCGAAGCCCGCTCCAACATGCATGTTGGCGGCCGCCCCGAACTTTCCCCGCTCACCGAGCGCGAGAAGGAAATCTGCGCCGCCATCGCCCCGGCGCTCAAAGAGCGTGACATGATCTTCGTCGGCATCGACGTCATCGGCGACTACCTTACCGAAATCAACGTCACCTCTCCCACCGGCATCCGCGAAATCAAGCGCTTCGGCGGCCCGGACATCGCCGTCCTCATCTGGGATGCCATCGAAAAGCGCCGCGCCTGAGCCGAGCTTGGCGACACCCCGCAAATCCCGTAAGTGTCAGCTTTGGGTTTTGCGGGGATCTTCGTGGACACTTCGGCTTTTCTCGTCGCCTTCGCGACGCTTTTCGCGACTGTCGGCGTCGCCGATATCGCTTTCATCTTCGCCGCGCTGACCAAGGATCATTCGCCGGCGCAGCGTCGAATCTTCGCGACCCGCGGCGCCGTCATCGCGCTGCTGATCCTGTTGTTCTTCGCCTTCCTCGGCAATGTCATTCTCGACATCTTTGGCATCACCATTCCGGCCCTGCGCACTGCAGGCGGCGTGTTGCTGCTGCTGATTGCCATCGACATGGTCTTTGCCCGCCACTCGGGCGGCACCGGCACCACCGACGAGGAAGAGAGCGAGGCGCGCCACGCTCACGATATTTCCGTGTTTCCCCTCGCCATGCCGCTGCTGGCCGGCCCCGGCGCCATCAGCGCCGTGATCCTGCTCACCACGGGTGCGGATTCGGATGCCGAATTCTGGCTGGTCATCGCCGCCATCATCGTCATCCTGTTCCTCGCCTGGGTGACGCTCCTTGTCGCCATCCCGATCCAGCGCCTGCTTGGCCTCACCGGCCTATCCGTGGCCTCCCGTATCGTCGGCATTCTGCTTGCGGCGCTCGCCGTGCAGTTCGTCTTCGATGGCGTGAAGGCCTCGGGTCTTTTAGGCGGCTAGCCTATTTGGCGAACTGGCAGCGGCCCGTGGGGGCAAGCGCAGCGATAGCTCGCGGGTCGCAGCCGGTCGACAGGAACATCAGCCAGTCATTGGTCGAGCCGTAGAACACATTGCGGTCGACCTCGCCGCGCACGCCCGGAACAACGCCGGTCTGCGTGTATTGCCAGAAGGTCCAGGGACGGTTTTCATAGCGCTCATGCGGCTCGGCAGCGGTCGAACGCAGCCAGAACGTGTTCGGAAAGTATTCACCCGCGAGCACATCGCGGTGGAAATTCATGTCCGTATAGATGATCGGCAATTTGCCGGTATGCCGCTCCATCACATCGAGCATCAGCCGGATTTTTTCCAGCGCATCCGCCTTGTTCGGCTTCACCTTGCAGCTCGAATGGTTGTTCCATTCCAGATCAAGCACCGGCGGCAGGGCGCTGGGATCGGCCGGCACGTTTTGCACGAACCAGTTGGCCTGTTCCGACGCCAGGGAGCACCAGGTCATGAAGTGATAGGCGCCGCGCGGCATGCCGGCATCCCGGGCACGCTGCCAGTTCACGCGGAAATTGGGATCGACATAGTCCTTGCCTTCGGTCGCCTTCATGAAGACGAAATGCGTGCCCGCGGCTCGCGCCTTGGCGAAATCGACATTTTCCTGATAGCGCGCCACGTCGATGCCCTGCACCGGCATAGACCGCGCCCGATCGACTGCCGCATGCGGACGATTATCGCCCGGAATAGCACCATAAAGCCCGCCGCCAGTGGCGCAGGCCGCCAGGGCTGTGACCGCCAGGCCCATCACGGCATTGCGCAATAGAGCGGAAACAGGAGCGGGCAAACGGAAGGCGCGGGCCATCAATACACTCGGAACACAAAGACAAACTGAGCCTTTGATTCAACATGGCGCGGTTAACGGAGGTTTAGGGTAACCAATGTGGCAGCATGCATGGTTAACAGACCATTCTTTGTTCGCTCTCCGTTCTTGACTCGGCCCTTCCTTCTGTTAGCGTTGTGAGGGGTTTGGGGGCATTCCACATGGTGACGCGCGTCGCGACCGTGGCGTTCCAGGGCATCGAGGCCGTGCCGGTCGATGTGCAGGTGCAGATTGCGCCGGGCCTTTCCAAATTTCTCGTCGTTGGATTGCCTGACAAGGCCGTGAAAGAATCGAGCGAGCGCGTCCGCGCCGCCCTCGTTGCTTCCGGTCTGGGCCTGCCGCCCA
Organism: Devosia sp. LjRoot3; assembly: GCF_964252865.1. NCBI lineage: Bacteria > Pseudomonadati > Pseudomonadota > Alphaproteobacteria > Hyphomicrobiales > Devosiaceae > Devosia > Devosia sp. LjRoot3. The sequence goes on along the minus strand of NZ_CAXUPK020000004.1, from coordinate 171,696 downwards.
AACGCATCACCATCAATCTCGCGCCCGCCGACCTTCCCAAGGAAGGCAGCCACTATGACTTGCCCATAGCTCTCGGCCTGATGGCCGCCATGGGCGCCATCCCGCAGGATGCGCTGGATCGTTTCCTGGTCCTTGGCGAACTGGGGCTCGATGGGCGCCTTGCCCATGTCGATGGCGTCCTCCCGGCCGCCATTGCCGCGGCCTCGCGCGATCTGGGCATCATCTGCTCCACCGCCTCCGGTCCAGAAGCTGCTTGGGCCAATGACGAGATCGACATCGTCGCTGCCGATAGCCTTCTCGCGCTCGTCAATCATCTTGTCGGCCGGCAATTGCAGGCGCGGCCAAAACCCGCAAGGCAGCTTGTTGATGCCTCCGTCCTGCCCGATCTCGCCGACGTCCGCGGCCAGACCATCGCCCGCCGGGCTCTTGAAGTCGCCGCCGCCGGTGGCCACAATCTCCTCTTCGTCGGGCCGCCCGGCGCCGGAAAATCCATGCTGGCCGCCCGCCTGCCCTCCATCCTTCCGCCGCTCAGCGCCCGCGAACTGCTCGATGTGTCGATGATTCAGTCGATCGCGGGCGAACTGGCCGGTGGCGCCCTCTCCGATCGGCGTCCCTTTCGCGCGCCGCACCATTCCGCCTCCATGGCCGCCCTTGTCGGCGGTGGGTTGAAAGTGCGGCCGGGCGAAGCGACCCTCGCGCATAATGGCGTGCTTTTCCTCGATGAATTGCCCGAATTCGGCCCCAGCGTCCTCGACAGCCTGCGTCAGCCGCTCGAAAGCGGGGAAACCGTCATCGCCCGGGCCAATGCCCGCGTAACCTATCCCAGCCGTTTCCAGCTCATTGCCGCCATGAATCCGTGCAAATGCGGCATGGCCGGCACACCGGGCCATATCTGCAAGCGCGGCAATGCCTGCGCCGCCGATTATCAGGCCCGCGTTTCCGGCCCCTTCCTCGATCGCATCGATATCCGCATCGATGTGCCGGCGGTGTCCGCGACCGACATGATCGGCGCCGCCGGTGCAGCCGAGCCGTCCTCCGCGGTCGCCAGGCGCGTTGCTGCCGCCCGCGAACGGCAGCGCCAGCGCTATGAGGCGGCAGGCGTGCCCGACATACTCACCAATGCCGCAGCCGGCGCCACCCTGATCGAAAAGCTGGTCGAACCCGATCGCGAAAGCCAGACCCTGCTCCTGCAGGCTGCCGAACGCTTCAATCTGTCGGCGCGGGCCTATCATCGGGTGCTGAAAGTCGCGCGTACGCTTGCCGATCTCTCCGGCGTCGATAAGGTGGCCCGGCCCCATATCGCCGAAGCCCTGAGCTACCGCCTCAATTTCGGCGCCGCCTGATCTTTCGGAGTCTTTTGTTCCCATGCAACACCGCATCTCTGCCGGCGTTCTGGCTTTGCGCGACGAAAAAATCCTGCTCGTGCGTCATTTTCGGCCCGGCAAACACGATTTCTGGGCCGGCCCCGGCGGTGGTGCCGAAGGCGCTGAAGAACTCTGGCAGACAGCCGAGCGCGAAGCGTTTGAGGAAACCGGCCTTCGCGTAAAGGCGCGAACGATGGCCTATATCGACGAGCTGGTCGACGACTGGGGCCGCATCGTCAAATTCTGGTTCCTTGCCGATTATGTGTCGGGCGAAATCGACGTTGCGGCCAATCCCGCCGAAAACGAAAGCATCAGCGAGGCCGGCTGGTTTTCGCGCGAAAACCTGCCGCAAGGCCATGTTTTTCCAGAAGTTTTGCGCGATCGCTTTTGGGAGGAGCTAAAAACCGGTTTTCCGGCTCCGATCAAATTGCCCCTGCGCCAGTCGATCTTCTAGAAAATACAGGAGAGAAGCCTTGCTGCGAGGCGAACTGGTGCAGTGGAACGACAGCCGCGGCTTCGGTTTCATTCTGGCCGATGGTGGCGAACGCTACTTCGTTCACATCTCCAATATTGGCCGAATTGCCACGCGCCCACGCCAGGGCGATTTCGTGTCTTTTGCACCTGCCAAGGGGCAGGATGGGCGGCTTCAGGCCCGCTCCGTCTCGATTTTGGGCGCCAATCCCAAGCCGACCCTGGCGCAGATGCGCCGAGGGGCGGAAATGCCCGCCCATTCCACTTGGCGGGTGCCCTTGGCCGGGTTGATGGTTGTACTGATCGTTGTCGGTCTTTTGCTCGGCCGTCTGTCCTGGCCGCTTGCCGCGCTTTATGCCCTCATGGGCGTGATCTCGTTTTTCGCCTATGGCCGCGACAAGCAATTCGCCGAAACTGGCCAATGGCGCATCCCCGAGGTGACGCTGCTTGTCCTCGATCTCTGTTTCGGCGTGATCGGGGGATTGCTCGGCCAGGACGTCTTTCGACACAAGACACGAAAGCCCGGATATATCGCTACCACGCTGCTGATTTCAGGCGTGCATCTTCTCTGGATTGCCGGCTTTGCCGTCGGCTTCATCCCTCCCGACGTGTTTGCTGAGCTGAGAAACATCGTGCCCTAGGGCTGTGTTTCACGTGAATCCGTCCGGTTACCCCTTACCCCTCATGCGCACGGCGATCGCGCGACCAGCTATCGCGCCATTCGCGCTCCAGCACGGCCCGGCGCTTGCCAAAACGCTCTTCGGTGATGATCAGGTTGACGATGCGGTCGGTCCGAAAATTGCGAAAATCCTGTCGCAACAGGCACCAGGCGGCGATGGTCTGCTTGCCTTCGTAAAAAGCCAGGCCCACCGGCCAGAGAGTTCGCGAAGTGGCTCGCCCCTGCTCGTCCTCGTAATCTATGGTGACAGCCCGCTCCTGGCGCATGGCCAGCCGAATGTCGCCCAGCACCGGAATGGGCTTGCGCCCGCCCCAGATGGCCACCGGCCAGAGCGCCGTATCGCTGATCCGGTCGCGCAGGTCTTCTGGTGAGGCAGTGGCAATCTTGGCCAGTGCATTGCGCGCGGCTGCGCCCAGACCGTCGTCCGGCTGCGTCTCCACCCATCGCGCGCCCAGCACCAGCGCCTCCAGTTCCTCGGGCGAAAACATCAGTGGCGGCAGGAAAAAGCCGGGTTTCAGCATATAGCCGATCCCCGCCTCGCCATCGATCGGCGCGCCAAGGCCGATAAGGGTCTGGATATCGCGATAGAGCGTGCGCACCGAAACGCCCTGCTCCTCGGCCAAAGCCGCGGCCGTAATCGGGCGACGATGGCGCCTGAGGGCGTCCATGATGGCGAAAAGCCGTTCGGTCTTGTCCATGCATTCCCCTCCTGCAAAGGCGAATCTGGTTGCCAGATTCTTGCCCCTGAATCCATGCCTAAACATGAATTTTGTTCATGTTTTGATCTGGTCGTGGAAAATGAAAAAAGGCCGCATGATCATGTTCGGATCATGCGGCCCAAAAATGTCAGCTCTCGTCAGGAGCGTCAGGCGATTTCGATATCGCACCAGTGGCTATAGGGCCGTTCCGGCGTGTGGATGATATTGGGGAAATGCGGATTGTGCAGCGCGTCGGCCAGATTCTGGTCTTCGAGGCAGAAGCCGGCATGCTTTCCGTAATGCTTGCCATTGAGCCCCGGCACCGGAATATCGGTCCAGACGCTATTGTAGACCTGCACGCCCGGACGGTCCGACCAAAGCTTTAGCGTCAGATCCTTAGCCGGCGAAACAACCGTGGCGATCGGATCGGCATGCTTGCGGCCGGTATCGAGCACCATGCCGATGTCGTAGTCGACCGCCGCGCCATTGGCGTCGCGCATAGTGCGCTTCTGGCGCAGATCGTACTGCGTGCCGCGCGAGGGCAGGATGGCGCCGGTCGGCGCCAGATCGTCGCCGAGCAGTGTATAGGCGCTCGAATTGACCTGGATCGTGTGGTCGAGCACGTTTTCGCTCGTGCCGAGATTAAAATACTGATGCTGCACGAGACTGATCGGCGTCGCCCGGTCGGTCGTGGCGGTCAGTTCCAGCCGCAGCTTGTTTCCATGCAGGCTGTAGGTGGCGGCAAAATTGACATTGCCGGGATAGCCCATGGCGCCATCGGGCGAGAAATGGGTGAAGCGCACGGCATTATTGGCGCTATCGGCCTGGCCCGACCAGACCTGGCGGCCAAGGCCTTCGGCCCCACCATGGAGCTGCAATTCGCCGGCATTGGGCGGCAGCTTGTAGGTCATGCCATCCACTTCAAAGCTTGCGCCCTTAATGCGATTGGCGACGCGCCCGGCCAGCGAGCCGAAATGCGGGCTGTGTTCGGGATAGGCGGCAAAATTGTCAAAGCCGAGCACGACACTGCGCTCGCCCCCGGCAACCGGCACGCGCCAGTCACGCACTGCCACACCATAGCCGATGATATCGACGGTGACGCCGGTATCGCTCACCAGTCGGAACTGGTCGACGCGCTTGCCGCCATGCTCGCCAAAGGTCGAAACGTCGATGCCCATAGACAATCCCCTCACTCGCTCGGGGCGGAGCTTTAGCGCTATTTGCCTGTGCAGGGCAACGGCGCTCTTGACCTTTTGGGGCGCTCCGCAAACTGTGCGACGAGGCAAGAAGAAACGATTGCGGGGGATAGTGTGAGTGATGAAGCGGCCCGGCGGCGGGTAACGGTGCACGACGTGGCGCGCGCAGCCGGGGTATCTCTGGCGACAGTCGACCGCGTTCTCAATGGCCGCCCCGGTGTGCGCGCGACAACCACCGAAAAGGTCGAAGAGGCCATAAAAAGCCTCGGCTTCTCCCGCGATCTCAATGCCTCGCTCATGGCCCGCTCGCGCGACCTGACGGTGGTTTTCTTCATCCCCGATGGCTCCAACGAGTTCATGGATTCTCTTGCCGAAGCCGTCTCCCGCCGTGTCGGCCAGGCCCTTTCCGATCGCATGCACCTGACAACCGAGCGCATTCGCGCCCTCGATACCGGCGCGCTGGCCGCCGGCCTCGATGCGCTCGATCCCAGGACCTGCGATTGCGCCGTTATCGTCACCTCTGAAGAGCCCGACATCTTGGCCGCCGTCGATTCGGCCACCCGCCGCGGCATTGCCGTCATGACGCTGGTGTCTGATCTGCCCGGCTCCAATCGCCGCCATTTCATCGGCGTCGACAATGTCGCCGCCGGCCGCACCGCCGCCTCGCTCCTCGGCCGCTTCCTGCCCCAAGGCGGCACCGTCGCCGTCATCGCCGGCTCGCTGCACCTGCGCGACCATCTCGAGCGCCTCGAAGGTTTTCGGCAGATACTCTCCGCCGATTTCTCCGGCATCGAACTTGTCGGTCCGCTCGAAGGTCATGACGAACGCGGAGAAACCGAAGCCCTGGTCGCAAAGCTGCTGGCCGAACACCCAAAACTGTCCGGCATCTACAATCTCGGCGCCGGCAATGCCGGCCTCGTCTCTGCCCTCAAGAATTCCGGCCGTTCCGGCAGGCTCCGCGTCATCGCGCACGAACTGACCGCGCCCACCCGCGAGGGTCTGCGCTCCGGCGCCATCGACGTGGTGCTGGACCAGAACCCGGATGGTGAAATCCGCGAGGCCGTCGCCGCTGCCCGCTCCCTTGCGCTGGGTGCCGCGCGTCACGTCGCCACCGACCCCATTGAAATTGGCATTTTCCTGCGCGACAATTTGCGCTAAGCAGTGAGAAGCGACCCGGAGGGGCAAAACGGTCCGGCGGACCGTTTTGAGAGACGAACGCCCTGAGCCAAGCGAAGGGCCAAAAATTCAACAAAGCGGTGCGCCCAAAAATGGGCTGGGAGGAGGATCGCAAATGTTCGAGTTCAAAAATGAGGTACGTGCCTCATGACTTATCTCGGCATTGATATCGGCACATCCGGCGTCAAGGCACTGCTGATCGACGAGCATGGCCGCGCCCTCGGCGACGCCTCGGCTCCCGCGGTCGAGCCCGTACGCCCGCATCCCGGCTGGTCCGAGCAGAACCCCACCGACTGGTGGACGGCAACCCTCGCCGCCGTGGACAAGCTCAAGGCTTCCCATCCGTCCGAACTCGCCTCCGTCCGCGGCATCGGCCTATCCGGCCACATGCATGGCGCGACCCTGCTCGGCAAGAATGACGAAGTCCTGCGTCCCTGCATCCTCTGGAACGACGGCCGCTCCGCCGCCGAGTGCCTCGAGATGGAAGCCGCGCTCCCCACCCTGCGAAGCCTCTCGGGCAATATCGCCATGCCCGGCTTCACCGCGCCAAAAATCGCCTGGGTCCGCAAGCACGAGCGCGCGATCTACGACAAGATCGCCAAGGTCCTTCTTCCGAAGGCCTATGTGCGCCTGCTGCTCACCGGCGAACATGTGGAAGACATGTCCGACGCCGCCGGCACGCTCTGGCTCGACGTCCAGAAGCGCGACTGGTCCGACGATCTCCTCGCCGTAACCGGCCTCACTAGGGATCACATGCCGCGCCTCGTTGAAGGCTCCGCCCCCTCGGCTCAGCTCAAGCGCGACCTCGCGCAGCGCTGGGGCATGGATGGTGCCGTCATCGTCGCCGGTGGCGCCGGCGACAACGCCGCCGCCGCCTGCGGTATCGGCGCCATTCGCCCCGGCGAAGGTTTTGTCTCCCTCGGCACCTCCGGCGTGCTCTTCGTCTCCAACGAACGCTTCAGTCCCAACACGGCCGGCGCTGTCCACGCCTTTTGCCACGCCATCCCAGACACGTGGCACCAGATGGGCGTCATCCTTTCGGCCACCGATTCGCTCAATTGGCTCTCGCGCATCACGGGCAAAAAGCAGGCCGAACTCTCCGGCGAAGCCGAAGCCCAATTTGCAGGCCCCGGCGAAGCGATCTTCCTGCCCTATCTCTCGGGCGAACGTACGCCGCACAACAATGCCGGCGCCCGCGGGTCCTTCACCGGCCTTTCTCAGTCGACCGATACCGCCCAGATGGCCCAGGCTGTCATGGAGGGCGTCACTTTCGCCATGCGCGATTGCCAGCGCGTCCTTGCCGATGCGGGCACGAAAATCGACCGCCTGCTGGCCGTCGGCGGCGGCTCCAAGTCCGCCTTGTGGCTGAAAATGCTGGCCACCAATCTCGACATGGAAATCGCCCTCCCCGAGGACGGCGATTTCGGTGGCGCGCTCGGCGCCGCCCGCCTCGGCCTCTGCGCCGCGGAAGGCGCCAAGCCCGCCGACGTCATGGCCATGCCGCCGATCAAGACAACCATTGCGCCCGACAAAAATCTGTCGGCCGCCTATTCCGATCAATATGCGCGATATCGCGCGCTCTATCCCGCCATCGAGGAGGCACGTAAGTGACGGATTTCTTTAAGGGTATTTCCCAGGTCAAGTTCGAAGGGCCGCAGAGCAAGAACGCACTGGCCTATCGCCACTACAACAAGGACGAAGTGATCGCCGGCAAGCGGATGGAAGACCATATCCGCCCCGCCATCGCCTATTGGCACACCTTTGCCCAGGAAGGCGGCGATCCCTTTGGCGGTCGCACCTTCGATCGTCCCTGGTTCGACAAGGGTCTTGAAGGCGCCAAGCTCAAGGCCGAAGTGGCCTTCGAATTCCTAAACCTCATCGACGTGCCGTTCTTCGCCTTCCACGACGTAGACGTGTCCCCTGAAGGCGCAACGCTCGAAGAATCAAACAAGAATCTGCGCGTCATCGGCGACATCATCGCCAAGAAGATGCAGGAATCGGGCAAGAAGCTGCTCTGGGGCACGGCCAACCTCTTCTCCAACCGCCGCTATATGGCGGGCGCCGCCACCAATCCCGATCCGGCCGTCTTCGCCTATGCCGCCGGCCAGGTGAAATCCGTGCTCGAGCTGACCCACGAGCTGGGCGGCGAGAACTACGTGCTCTGGGGCGGCCGTGAAGGCTACGAAACCCTGCTCAATACCAAGATCGGCCAGGAACAGGACCAGATGGCCCGCTTCCTGACGCTGGTCATCGAGCATGCCGAAAAGATCGGCTTCAAGGGCCAGATCCTGATTGAACCGAAGCCCCAGGAACCGAGCAAGCACCAGTACGACTATGACGTCGCCACGGTTTACGGCTTCTTGCAGAAGTACGGTCTCGAAAAGAAGGTGAAGTGCAATATCGAGGTCGGCCACGCCTTCCTCGCCGGTCACTCCTTCGAGCACGAACTGGCCGTCGCTTCGTCGCTGGGCATGCTCGGCTCGGTCGACGCCAACCGCAACGACCTGCAGTCCGGCTGGGACACCGACCATTTCCCCAACAATGCGGGCGAAATGGCGCTGGCCTTCTACTACATCCTCAAGCAGGGTGGCCTCGGCAAGGGCGGCTTCAACTTTGACGCCAAGGTCCGCCGCCAGTCGCTCGACGCTGCCGACCTGCTCCATGGCCATATCCTTGGTCTCGATACCCTGGCCCGCGGCCTCAAGGGCGCCGTGGCGCTCATCGAAGACGGCGAGTTCGACAAGCTGCTCGACGATCGCTATGCCGGCTGGAATTCGGGCATCGGCAAGGACATCCTCGGCGGCAAGCTCAGCCTGGCTGACATCGCTGCCAAGGTTCAGGCCGAAGCCATCAACCCGCAGCCGCGCTCGGGCCGCCAGGAATATCTCGAAAACCTGGTCAACCGGTTCGTCTGATGATCCGAGCGATCGAGCCTGGCGACCGGGAAGCGTGGACGCAATTGTGGAAGGCCTATTTGGCCTTCTACGAAACCGTCCTCCCCGACGAGGTTTTTGCCTCGACCTGGTCGCGTCTGCTCGATCCCACTGAACCCACCTGGGGCGCTTTTGCGCTCCAGGATGGCCAGCCGGTCGGTCTCGTCCACTGGCTCTATCACCGCACCAATTGGGCCATCGCCGACAATTGCTACCTGCAGGACCTTTTCGTCACCCCCGAGGGGCGCGGTGGCGGGCATGGTCGTGCCCTCATCGAGCATGTCGCCGCCGACGCGCGGACCAGAAACTGCGCGCGCCTCTATTGGAATACCCACGAAACCAACGCGACAGCGATGCAGCTCTATGATCGCCTGGCCAGCCAATCCGGCTTCGTCCAGTACCGCATGCCGCTGTCACCCTAGGATTTTGCGATGCCGCAACTGACAAATCCCATCTTGCCGGGCTTTAATCCCGATCCGTCGATCCTGCGCGTCGGCGACGATTATTACATCGCCACCTCCACCTTCGAGTGGTACCCCGGCGTACAGATCCATCATTCGAAGGATCTGGCCAACTGGGACCTGATCACCCGCCCGCTGACCCGCAAGAGCCAGCTCGACATGCGCGGCGATCCCGATAGCTGCGGCGTCTGGGCCCCCTGTCTCACCCACGACGGCGAAAAATTCTGGCTCGTCTACACCGACGTCAAGCGCAAGGACGGCTCCTTCAAGGACGCGCACAATTACATCGTCTGGGCCGACAAGATCACCGGCCCATGGTCCGATCCGGTCTATGTCAATTCCTCGGGTTTCGACCCCTCCCTCTTCCACGATGACGACGGCAAAAAGTGGTTCGTCAACATGCTGTGGGATCACCGTCGGCGTCCGCTGCTCTTTGCCGGCATTGCTCTCCAGGAATTCGACCCCAAGGCGGGAAAACTCGTCGGCCCGATCAAGAATATCTACAAGGGCACCGACCTGAAGCTCGTCGAAGGCCCGCATCTCTATAAGCGGAACGGTTGGTACTATCTCCTCACCGCCGAGGGCGGCACGGCCTATGACCATGCCTGCACCTTTGCGCGCTCGCGCACCATCGATGGGGATTATGAAACCCATCCCGACAAGCACATTCTGACCTCCAAGGACGCCCCGCTCGCGCCGCTGCAGCGCGCCGGTCATGGCGATATCGTCGAGACGCCCGAGGGCAAAACCTATCTCGTGCACCTCACCGGCCGCCCCACCACCCAGGAGCGCCGCTGCGTCCTCGGCCGCGAAACCGCGATTCAAGAGGCCTATTGGGGCGACGACGACTGGCTCTACGTGAAAAACGGCCCCGTCCCCTCGCTCCACGTCGAAGTGCCCGGCACCCGCGACGAACAAAAGTACTTCGCCGAGAAGCGCTACACCTTCGAAAATGGCCTGCCGATCGACTTCCAGTGGCTGCGCACCCCGGAAACCGAACGCATTTTTGCAACCGAAGGCGGCAAGCTGACCCTCTTCGGCCGCGAGAGCATCGGCTCCTGGTTCGAGCAGGCCCTCGTCGCCCGCCGCCAGCAGCATTTCTCCTATGATGCCGAAACCGTGGTCGATTTCACCGCCACCGACGAACGCACCATGGCCGGCCTCACGGCCTATTACAGCCGCTACAACTTCTTCTATCTGGCGGTAACAGCCCATTCCGACGGTCAGCGCGAGCTGCTGATCATGAGTTCGGAAATGTCCTGGCCCGACGGCAATCTGCGCTTTCCGGCCGCGCCGGTGCAGATTCCCAATGCCGGCAAGGTCAAACTCGCCCTCACCATTCGCGGCCGCAAACTGCAATTCTTCTACGCCCTTGAAGGCCAGGAACTGCAGCCCATCGGTCCCGTGCTCGACGCCTCGATCCTCTCGGACGAATGCGGTGGCCATCAGGCCCACGGCAGTTTTACGGGTGCCTTCGTCGGCGTCGCCGCCCACGACCTCAACGGCACCGCCAGCCCGGCCACCTTCGACTATTTTACCTATCGCCCCCAGCACGATCCCTCGGATCGGTATGAGATCGATAGTCTGGTCGGTAGGGGGCAGTAGGGGCGGGGCCTCCGGCCCTGACCACCCACCGCACGTCATCCTCGGGCTTGACCCGAGGACACTTCACTTGGCGAACTTGCGGCAAGTACAAAGCCCTCGGGTCAAGCCCGAGGGTGACGTCCATGGACTTATCCATCTTATCCCCGCCCCCAATTATGCCCTCATAATACCCCCATCCAACCTCGCATGGACGGTCTGCAGACGACAGTAGCGAGGGGGCCCGGCAGGGGATCGTCTCCCAGGCACGTTCGGGGCTGGCCGCTTGCGACGAGCGATCAAAAGTCGCCGATAGTTCCCGCCCGAAAAGAGGGCACTCCGGAGCGGTATCCGCTTCATCTATCAAAACACTTCGAAGCGAATGCTGCTCCGGGGTCCGTCCACCAAAGGCAATCCCGCAGCAAGCTGGCGGGACTAAGACTCTATGGCGCCATACTACCCTGCCCCGCCCAAAGCATTCCAAAAAATCTCAAACCCGGAGAACGACTTATCTCCACGCAGCCTTGTCTTTTCGCTGGCTGCCGCGGAATCTGGCCTCGCGTGGACAAGAGGAGCCGCAAAGAAATGAAACTGGAATCGATCGCCCTGCATCACGGCTATGAATCGGAGGCCACCACCAAGGCCGCGGCCGTGCCGATCTATCAGACGACGTCATACACGTTCGACAATACCCAGCACGGCGCCGATCTCTTCGATCTGAAAGTCGCCGGCAATATCTATACCCGCATCATGAACCCGACGACCGCCGTGCTCGAAGCGCGCGTCGCCGAGCTCGAAGGCGGCATTGCCGGCCTCGCCCTCGCCTCGGGCATGGCCGCCATCACCTATGCCATCCAGACCATTGCCGGGGTCGGCGACAATATTGTTTCGGTCGCCCAGCTCTATGGCGGTACCTACAATCTCTTCGTCCATTCCTTCCCGCGCCAGGGCATCGAAGCCCGTCTCGTCGCCCATGACGATTACGACGGGTTCGAAAAAGCGATCGACGAAAACACCAAGGCCATCTTCCTTGAATCGATCGGCAACCCGGCCGGCAATGTCGTAGATATCGAAAAGATCGCCGAAATCGCCCATCGCCATGGCGTGCCTGTTATCGTCGACAACACGGTCGCGACGCCCTATCTGACCCGCCCCTTCGATTTCGGCGCCGATATCGTGGTTCATTCGCTGACGAAGTATATCGGCGGCCACGGGACTTCCATCGGCGGCATCATCGTCGACAGCGGGAAATTCGACTGGAAGGCCAATGCCAAGCGCTTCCCGGTCCTCAACGAGCCCGACCCGTCCTATCACGGCGTCGTCTATACCGAGGCCCTGGGCCCGGCAGCCTATATCGGCCGCGCCCGCGTCGTGCCGCTGCGCAATACCGGCGCCGCCATTTCCCCGTTTAATGCCTTCCAGATCCTGCAGGGCCTCGAAACCCTCGGCCTCCGTATCGAGCGCCACTCGGAAAATGCCCTGAAGGTGGCGAATTATCTGAAGAACCACCCCAAGGTGCAGTGGGTCAACTATGCCGGCCTGCCGGACAGCCCCTTTAACGCGGTGGCCAAGAAAATCTCCAAGGGCTCCGGCTCGGGTATTTTGTCGTTTGGCATCGAGGGCGGCAAGGAAGCCGGCGGCCGTGTCATCGACGCGCTGCAGATGATCCTGCGCCTCGTCAATATCGGCGACGCCAAGTCCCTCGCCTGCCACCCGGCCTCGACCACCCATCGCCAGCTTTCGCCCGAAGAGCTGAAAAAGGCCGGTGTCTCCGAAGACCTCGTTCGCATTTCGGTCGGCATCGAGCATATCGATGACATCATTGCCGATATCGAACAGGCTCTCGCCAAGGCGTGATCACAATTTTTCCGGGCGGGGACGACAAGCTCCCGCCCGGGGCGTAGGCTTTACTTGTTTAGCGGTCGCAGGTTCTGCGTCTCGCGCCGGTTATGCGCAATTCGCATCTCTGCGGCTTCCTTGCACGAGGAGGTTCTGCCATGGCCCATATGCATGTCATGACCGGCGCCGGCGACAAGCTGGATATGCCCGTCATCCAAACCATCACCACTGCCGATCTGATGATTGCCCTTCGGCGCGGTGCCGAGGATTTTTGGGCCAAGCCCAGCCACTATGTCGTGCTGATGCTGATCTACCCCATCATCGGCATCGTCCTCACCGTCTGGATGAACGGCTTTTACACCTGGCCCCTGCTCTATCCCCTGATCGGCGGTTTTGCTCTCATCGGCCCCGTTGCCGCCCTGCCGCTCTATGAAATCTCGCGGCGGCGCGAAATGGGCGAAGACCCATCCTGGCGCGATGCCATCAATGTCGTCCGCTCCCCCGCCATCGGCAGCATCATCGCCGTTGGCGCCATGCTCTTCGTGCTCTTCACCCTTTGGCTCACCAGCGCCCAGGCCCTCTATGAAAGCCTCTTCGGCTCCACGCCCCCGCAAAGTTTCCAGGGGCTCTTCACTCAGGTCATTTCTGAACCCGGCGGTATGACGCTGGCCATTATCGGCACTGCCGTCGGCGCCTGCTTCGCCCTCGTCGTGCTTTGCACGTCCGTCGTCGCCTTCCCGCTGCTGCTCGATCGCGATGTCGGCGCCTATGTGGCGGTGGAAACCTCGTTCAGGGCGGTGATGCGCAATCTTATCCCCATGCTCGTCTGGGGTGTTATCGTCGGCGTGTCGGTCTTTGTTGGAGCTCTTACCCTGTTTGTGGGTCTCGCGGTCATTTTGCCCATTCTGGGTCACGCCACCTGGCACCTTTATCGGCGGACGGTCGCCTCTGCCTCGATGATCCGCGACATGCCGCAGGCATAAACAACCGGGGCAAAGCCCTAGCGAAGGAGTTGGCTTCTTAACCTCAAGGTCTTAATCTCAGCGCTTCCTTTGCCCCGAATTAGCCGAGCTCATGGACCAAACCCCTTTCGAGCCCCAAAACAGCGCCGCCACGGCGGCGCTGACGCCGATGATGGCGCAGTATTTCGAGATCAAAGCGGTCAATCCGGGCTATCTGCTGTTCTATCGCATGGGCGATTTCTACGAGCTCTTCTTCGAAGACGCCGAGATCGCCAGCGCGGCCCTCGGGATCGTCCTCACCAAGCGCGGCAAGCATCTTGGCGAAGACATCCAGATGTGCGGCGTGCCGATCCACGCGGCCAATGACTATCTCAACAAGCTCATAAAACTCGGCCACCGCGTCGCCATCTGCGAGCAGGTTGAAGACCCCGCCGAAGCCAAGAAGCGCGGCAGCAAGTCGGTCGTCAAACGCGACGTCGTCCGCCTCGTCACCCCCGGCACCCTGACCGAGGACGACCATCTCGACGCCCGCTCGGCCAATTATCTCGCTGCCCTCGCCATGGTCCGGCATGGCGATACCGACTTCGCCCTCGCCTGGGCCGATATTTCCACCGGCGAAACTTTTGTGGCCGATCTGCCCGCCGAGCGCCTCGCCGACGAACTGGCCCGCATCGCCCCTGCCGAACTGCTGCTCACCGATGCCACAAGACAGCTTCTCGCGGAAAAACACCTCTTCGCTCCCGCCTGGAACGCCATAGCCACCACCATCGCGCCCGAAGCCGCCGATAGCGAAGTCGCCCTGCAACTCCTGCGCCGCACCTTCCCTGCCGACCTTTTCGATCCCACGGCACTCTCCCGCGCCGGCCGCTCGGCCATGGGCGCCCTCGTCGCCTATGTCGACCAAAGCCAGAAAGGTCGCACCGCCCCCCTCCGTTCACCAGTCCTGCAAGCGAGCGACGCCGTCCTCGCCATTGACGCTGCCACCCGCTCAAGCCTCGAAATCCTGCAGACCCAGCGCGGTCAGGCCAAGGGCTCGCTGCGCCAGTCCATCGACCTCACCGTCACCGCCCCTGGCGCCCGACTCCTGGCCAGCCGGCTCGCCGCGCCCTTGCGCGCTTCGGCTGACATCAATGCCCGCCTCGATGCCGTCGAGCGCCTCGTCGGTGATCCCCTGCTCCGTGCCCGCCTGCGCGGCGACCTCAAGGCGGCCCCCGATCTCGCCCGCGCCCTCTCCCGTCTTTCGCTCGAACGCGGCGGTCCGCGAGACCTGGCTGCCATTGGCAAAGCCGTCGCTGCGGCTCTTGAACTTGCCGCCAATCTCGGCAGCCAGCCGGATCTGCCAAAGGTCCTGTCGCGCCTGACCAAAACCCTCGGTGCCGCTCCTCGTCCCCTCGCCTCCGAACTAGGCCTCGCCCTCGACGACGAATTGCCGCTCCTCTCCCGCGATGGCGGCTTCGTCCGCGCGGCCTATGACGGAGAACTCGACGAGGAACGTGCTCTGGGCTCGGAAACCCGTGCCGTCGTCGCTGCCCTCCAAGCCCGCTTGATGGACGAGACGGACGTCCGGTCGCTCAAAATCAAGCATAATGGCGTCCTCGGCTATTTCGTCGAAGTGCCGGCCGGCCATGGCCAAAAGCTGCTGGAGCCGCCGCATCGGGAAATCTTCATCCATCGCCAGACGCTGGCCAATGCCATGCGTTTTACGACGACGGAGCTGGCCGAACTCGAAGGCCGGATCGCCAAGGCGCATGAAGCCGCGCTCGAAATCGAACTCGGAATCTTCACCCGGCTGCGCGAAGACGTGCTCGCCCGCACCGGCGAATTGCAGGGCCTTGCCGATGCCCTCGCCGAACTCGACGTCACCACCGCTCTCGCCGAAGTGTCCGCCACGCGCTTCTATTGCCGCCCCCAGGTGGACGACAGCCTTGCTTTTGCCATTGTCGGCGGGCGCCATCCGGTCGTGGAACAAATGGTACGGGCCGAAGGCCAGAGCTTTGTGGCCAATGATGCCGACCTCTCGGGCAGCGAAGATGCCGGCGGCGGCAAACTGTGGCTGGTCACCGGCCCCAATATGGGCGGTAAGTCGACCTTCCTCCGCCAGAACGCGCTCATCGCCATTCTCGCGCAGATGGGTTGTTTCGTGCCGGCCGAAAGCGCGCATATTGGCGTGGTGGACAGGCTCTTCTCCCGTGTCGGCGCCTCGGATGACATCGCCCACGGCCGTTCGACCTTCATGGTCGAAATGGTTGAGACCGCCGCCATCCTCAATCGCGCCACGCGCCATTCCCTGGTCGTCCTCGACGAAATCGGCCGCGGCACCGCGACCTTTGATGGTCTCTCCATTGCCTGGGCCTCCGTTGAAGCCCTGCACGAAACCACCGGTTGCCGCGCGCTCTTTGCGACCCACTTCCACGAACTGACCAGCCTAGCCAAAACGCTGTCCCGCGTCGCTAATGTCACCATGAAAGTGCGCGAATGGGAGGGCGAAGTCGTCTTCCTGCACGAAGTCGGTCCCGGCGCCGCCGATCGCTCCTATGGCATTCAGGTGGCCCGGCTTGCCGGCCTCCCCGATCCAGTCATCAACCGCGCAAGACAAGTGCTCGACGTGCTCGAACAGCGCTCGGCCGGTACCGCCTCTTCCAGCCAGAAAGCCAGCGTGCTAGACGATTTGCCGCTCTTTGCCCATCAGCCTGCCCCGGCAGTAAAGAGCAAGGACCCCATTCACGAAGCGCTCGATGCCGTCCGCCCCGACGATATGACGCCCAAGCAAGCCATCGAAGCGCTCTACGAATTGAAGAAATTACGCGATGACGCTCGTCGACGCTGAAGCCAAGCCGCGCAAAGCGCAATTCGCCCTCAAGACGGCTGATACCGTTCTCGTCGAGCTTGACGAATTGGTGGGTGATCAACCCGCCAAATCCCCGGCGGCCCGCACGGCAGTCCTTGCGCATATGCGCCAGACCCTGGCGGAGGCGAGGAAAGACGCCGAGGCAGAACTGGTCGCCACCAATAAGGGGACGCGCTGCGCGCAAAACCTCTGTTCGGCGGAAGACGAAATCATCACCGCCGTCTATCTGTTCGCAACGACGCGCGTTTATCCCGTCGACAATCCCTCCGGGGCCGAGGCCATCGCCCTCTCCGCTGTCGGCGGCTATGGCCGTGGCACGCTGGCGCCGGGATCGGACATCGATCTCCTGTTCATCCTGCCCTACAAACAGACGCCCTGGGGCGAGCAGGTCACCGAATACATTCTCTACATGCTCTGGGACCTCGGCCAAAAAGTCGGCCACGCCGTCCGCTCGGTCGATGAGTGCATTCGCATGGCCCGCGCCGACATGACCGTGCGCACCGCCACCCTCGAAGCGCGGTTTCTGACGGGCGACAAGTCGCTCTTCGACAATCTGGTAAAGCGCTTCGAAACCGAGATCATGCCCAAGACGGGCCCGGAATTCATCGCCGCAAAAATGGCCGAGCGCGACGAGCGCCACCGGCAGATGGGCAATACCCGCTACGTCGTCGAGCCCAATATCAAGGACGGCAAGGGCGGCCTGCGCGACCTCAATACGCTCTTCTGGATCGGCAAATATTTTTATCAGGTCAAGACCAGCCACGAGCTGGTGGCCAAAGGTGTTCTGACCGACGCCGAATATCGCCTCTTCCAGCGCGCCGAAGACTTTTTGTGGGCAGTCCGCTGCCACCTCCACTTCGTCACCCATCGTGCCGAGGAAAAGCTGACTTTTGACGTGCAGCCCGATCTCGCCCGCCGCATGGGCTATGCCGAGCGCGTCGGCATGCTGGGCGTCGAGCGCTTCATGAAGCGCTATTTCCTTGTCGCCAAGGATGTCGGCGACCTCACCCGCATCATCTGCGCCAGCCTCGAATTCCGCCACGCCAAGGATATGGATCTGGTTGGCCGCGTGCTGGCGCCCTTCCGCGCCGGCAAGACCAAGATCAAGGGCGAAACCGATTTCGTCATCGATACCGGCCGCCTCAATGTCGCGACCCCGGATGCTTTCGAGAAGGACCCGGTCAATCTCATCAAAATGTTCATGGTGGCCGGGCGCGAGGAACTGCTGTTCCATCCCGATGCCATCAAACATATCCGAGACAGTCTCAGCCTGATCGACAACAAGCTCAGGAACGACCCCAAGGCTAACAGCTATTTCCTGACCATTCTGACCAGCCCGCTCTATGTCGAGCGCATCCTGCGTCAGATGAACGAAAGCGGCGTGCTCGGCAAATTCGTGCCCGATTTCGGCAAGATCGTCGCGCTGATGCAGTTCAACATGTACCACCACTATACGGTGGACGAGCATCTGATACGCGCCGTGGGCTGCATGGCCGATATCGCCAATGGCGGCCTGCGCCAGGAACTGCCGCTGACCCACGAACTGCTGCCGCAGCTCAACGATACGCGGCTTCTCTACGTCGCGCTCTTCCTCCACGACGTGGCCAAGGGGCGGCCGGAAGACCATTCCATTGCCGGCGCCCGTATCGCCCGAAAGCTCTGCCCCCGTTTCGGCCTTAGTGCCGCCGAAACCGACACGGTCGCCTGGCTCATCGAATACCATCTGCTGATGAGCGAGATCGCCCAGGCCCGCGATATTCAGGACCCCGAAACGGCAAAGGCCTTTGCCGATGTGGTGCAATCGCCGCAGCGTCTTGCCTTGCTGATGATCCTTACAGCCTGCGATATTCGCGCCGTGGGTCCCGGCACCTGGACCGGCTGGAAGGGCTCGCTCCTCCGCGCCCTCTACTACGCCACCGAGCCGCTGCTCTCCGGCGGCCACAGCCAGGTCAGCCAATCCGATCGCGTGCAGGCCGCCAAGGAAGCGCTCGCTCAGGCGCTTACCAAATGGGCACCGGCCGAGGTGGAAGCCTATGCAGCGCGCCACTATGACCACTATTGGCTACGTGCCGAGCCCGAGCTTCAGATCGAGCATGCCCGCATGATCCGGCAGGCCGACGAAGCCGGCCAGCCTTTTGCCGGCTCGATCCGGGTGAAGGCGTTTGAAGGTATTACCGAGGTCAGTTTTTACACGCCTGACCACCCGCGCCTGCTCTCGCTGATCGCCGGTGCCTGCACCATGCAGGACGCCTCGATTATCGGCGCCCAGATATTTTCGACCCGCGACGGCCGCGCCATCGACACTTTTAGGCTGCGCCGTGCCTTCACCTCCGACGAGGACGAAAAGGTCCGCGCCACCCGCATCATCGATACGGTGAAGCAGCTCCTCCAGGGCAAGCGCACGGTACTGATCGATCTGGGCAAGGAATCGCGCCACAACAAGCGCTTGAAGCCCTTTGCCCTGCCGGCGCAGGTTTCGGTCTCCAATGCCATCTCGGAAAAATTCACCGTCATCGAGGTTTCGGGCCTCGACCGCATCGGTCTTCTCTATGCGCTGACGCGCGAAATCTCCGATCTCAACCTCACCATAGGCTCCGCCCATATCGGCACCTATGGCGAAAAGGCCGTCGACGTTTTCTACGTCACCGACCTGACGGGCCAGAAGATTCATGTGAAGCAGCGGCAGCGAAAGATCTATGGCGCGCTGATGGACGTCTTCGAACGCCCCGAGGAGAAGAAGGCGGCGAATGGCTGATCTGCCTCTTTGAGCCTTTTTCGCAATTTTTTCTCGGTCGGCGCCTGGACACTGGTCAGCCGGGTCTTTGGCCTTGTCCGTGACGCGCTGATGGCGGCGGTGCTTGGCGTTGGGCCGGCGGCTGACGCCTTCAACGCGGCATTTCGCTTTCCAAATCTCTTCCGCCGGCTCTTTGCCGAAGGCGCCTTCAACACGGCCTTCGTGCCGATGTTTTCCGGCGCGCTTGAGCAGCAGGGCGAGGACGGGGCGAAACTGCTGGCTTCCAAGATCATGAGCTGGCTCGTCGCCATGCTGGTCGTCGTGACGATCCTGGTCGAAATCTTCATGCCGCAGATCATGGTCGCTTTCGTCCCCGGCTTCGTGGACGATCAACAAAAGTTCGACCTGACGGTCATGCTGACGCGAATAATGTTCCCCTATCTCGCCTGCATGTCGCTGATGGCGGCCTATGGCGCGATCCTCAATTCGCTGGGGCGCTTCTTTGCGGCTGCCTTTGCGCCGGTCCTGCTCAATATCGTCAACATTTCCGCGCTGATTCCGCTCGCCACCTTCTGGATACAGGATCCGCAGGGCGCCACGGTCTGGGTGGCGCTGGCGACGATGCTCGGCGGCATTGCCCAACTTTGGCTCGTCTGGGTGGCCATTGAACGCACTGGTTTCCGGCCCGATTTTCGCTTCCCCCGGTTCGATCCAGAGGTCCGTCGCTTCTGGGTTTTGGCCGTGCCGGCGATCCTCACGGGCGGCATCACCCAGATCAATATTTTCGTCGGCACCATCATCGCTTCTGGCGCCGACAGCACGATTTCCATCCTCTCCTATGCCGACCGGCTCTATCAATTGCCGCTGGGCATCATCGGCATCGCCATAGGCACGGTGCTGCTGCCCGAGCTCAGCCGCCATTTGAAGGGCGGGCGCGAGGCCGATGCACTGGCGAGCCAGGAACAGTCGCTGTTCATCTCCATGTTGCTCACCATGCCAGCGGCCGCGGCACTCATCGGCATGTCCGAGCCCATTGTGCGCCTGCTCTTCGAGCGTGGTGCCTTCGATGCTTTGGCAACGAAGCAAACCGCCGAAGCGCTTGTCGCTTTCTCGGCTGGTCTCCCCGCCTATGTGCTGATTCGTGTGTTGCAGCCGGGCTTTTTTGCCCGCGAGGATACGGTTACCCCAACCATTTTCGCCGGCGTCAGCGTCGCTGCCAATATCGGCATTTCGCTTCTGCTGTTTCCCACCATGCTGCATGTCGGCATCGCCATTGCCACGGCCGTCTCGTCCTGGATCAATGTCGTGCTCCTGGGGGTTACACTGGCCGTGCGCGGACATTTTTCGCTGCCGCGCAACCAGTGGTGGGGCCATATCATGATCGTGCTGATCAGCGCCGCGATGGGCGTGAGCCTGATGCTGCTGGCCAATCACGGTGCCCACCATATCGCCGCAGGCGCCCCGCTCTGGCGGCAGATTGCGGTGGTCGGCGCGCTCATCGCCTATGGCGTGGTCTTCTACTTCACCCTCATCCACGTCACCGGCACGCAACGCCTCGGCACGTTGCTGCGGCGTCTGCGTCGCTCCCGGTGATAGTTTCCAATCGGCGCGGCTCCGTATAGAACGGGGCCATCTGCCTATCATCCGCTTCTGGGACCCATGGCCTTTTCTCCTCGCGTTTTTTCCGGCATCCAGCCTTCCGGCGATCTGCATCTGGGCAATTATCTCGGCGCCATCCGCCGTTTCGTGCCCCTTCAGGACACGCATGAGACCATCTATTGCGTGGTCGACATGCATGCGATCACGGTCTGGCAGGAGCCCAACGCTCTGCGCCGCGCCACGCGCGAAGTCGCTGCCGCCTTTATCGCTGCCGGCGTCGATCCCAAGCGCTCGATCGTCTTCAACCAGAGCCAGGTCATGCAGCATGCTGAACTGGCATGGGTGTTCAACTGCGTGGCCCGCATCGGCTGGATGAACCGCATGACGCAGTTCAAGGACAAGGCCGGCAAGAATTCCGAGAACGTTTCGCTCGGCCTTCTGGCCTACCCGTCCCTGATGGCTGCCGACATCCTGCTCTACAAGGCAACGGCCGTGCCTGTGGGCGATGACCAGAAGCAGCATCTGGAACTGACGCGTGACATCGCGGCAAAGTTCAACAATGACTATGCCGCCTCGATCGTCGAACAGGGTCTCGATCCTGATTTCTTCCCGATCACGGAGCCGCTGATTGCGGGCCCCGCGACGCGCATCATGTCCTTGCGCGACGGGACCAAGAAAATGAGCAAGTCGGACCCGTCCGATCAGTCGCGTATTTCGCTGCTCGATGATGCCGATGCCATCTCCAAAAAAATCAAGAAGGCGACGACTGACCCGGCCGAATTGCCTGTTGAGGTCGAAGGTCTGAAGGGGCGCCCGGAAGCCGACAATCTCGTTGGCATCTATGCCGCGCTTTCGGACAAGACCAAGGCCGAGGTGCTGGCTGAGTTCGGTGGCCATGGCTGGGGCAAGTTCAAGCCGGCCTTGGCTGATCTGGCCGTGGCCCAGTTGGCGCCGATGGCCGGTGAAATGCGTCGCCTGATCGAGGATACCACCACGATCGACGGCATCCTGCGCGATGGCGGCGAAAGGGCTGCGGCTCTGGCCGAAAAGACCATGCACGACGTGCGCCGCATCGTCGGTTTCATCCGCTAGTTCGGAGGCGCCTTTGTACGATACCGAATACAAGCGCAAATTCCTCGTTGTCATTGACGAGACGGAAGAGTGCGACCGCGCCCTGACCTTTGCCGCCTTTCGCGTCAAGCGAACGGGCGGCACGGTGGTGCTGGTAACGGTGATTCCTAAGCCCGAATTCATCGGCATGGGCGTCGAGGACGTGTTGCGCGCCGAAGCGGTCGAGGAGGCCGAGCGCAATCTCGATTCGCGTCTCGCCCGCATCAAGGAAATCGGTGATGTGCGCGCTGAAACGGTCATTCGTGAAGGCAATGGCGCCGAGCAGATCGAGCAGTTGATCGACAAGGATCACGACATCGCCATTCTGGTGCTGGCGGCGTCCCGGTCGGGTGAAGGCCCCGGCCCTCTCGTCACCCACTTTGCCGGTCGCGCCAACGCCCTGCCTATCCCGCTGACCATTGTGCCGGGCCGGATGAGCGACGAAGAGATTATCGCTATCTGCTAAGCGGCCCCTTCGGGGCAAAATCGCGCCAATGGCGCGATTTTAGCGCAGCAGGCCCGAAGAGCTATGCTCGCAGGGCAAGGCCCGGCGCTCGGACCTCTACCACCACTTCTCGCCGCAAGTTGGATTGCCCGGATAAACCGGGCAATGACGGCGGCGGTGAGGTTTGAACTACCTGAGTTCTAAGCCGTCTCTGCCGACTGCTTTCCCTTCAAAAACGGGTCATTCAAAAACGTCCCGAACGGAAAAACGCCGCGAGCACCGTTCGCACCCAGTCAAACCCTGCAAATCCCCTCCCCGGCAGGCAGATCGTCATCGCCAGAATATAGGCGATGAAGGCGACCCCGTGGATAAGTCCGATGGGCGGGACGAGGCCGGGATAGCCGAACCAATACTTTGCCGGCATGGCGACGAGGAACAGGGCCAGGGTTGTAATGCCTTCGGCAACGCCGATATATCTGAACAGACGGATCATGATATGGTGCTAGCGCATGGCAGCCATATCGCGCCACGCGACAAAGCAGCGCAAATTGGGCTTGCAGCGAACCCGTCTCTAATTTAGAAGCGTTCTAAGTCTACTCCACGGAGAGAGTTTATGTTCATCCAGACCGAAGCCACGCCGAACCCGGCCACGCTGAAATTCCTGCCCGGTCGTGATGTGCTGGTCGGCGAACCGCGCGATTTCCGCACTGTCGACGCCGCCGAAGCCTCTCCGCTGGCCGCCAGTCTTTTCGGCATTTCCGGCGTCACCGGCGTTTTCCTCGGCTCCGATTTCATCTCGGTGACCAAGGATGACACCAACTGGGCCCATATCAAGCCGGCTATTCTCGGCGTGATCATGGACCACTTCCTTTCCGGCAAGCCGGTCATCGCCGAAGGTGGTGAGGTCGACACCGATTTTGCCGCCGGCGAAGAGTTCTTCGAGGAAGAAGACAAGGAAATGGTCGAAGTCATCAAGGAACTGCTGGCGACGCGCGTGCGTCCGGCGGTGGC
This sequence comes from Devosia sp. LjRoot3, assembly GCF_964252865.1. Classification (NCBI taxonomy): domain Bacteria; kingdom Pseudomonadati; phylum Pseudomonadota; class Alphaproteobacteria; order Hyphomicrobiales; family Devosiaceae; genus Devosia; species Devosia sp. LjRoot3. The sequence goes on along the minus strand of NZ_CAXUPK020000004.1, from coordinate 148,589 downwards.
CATGGATGGCGGCGACATCATCTTCCGCGGCTTCAAGGAAGGCACCGTCTTCCTGCACATGCAGGGCGCCTGCTCGGGCTGCCCCTCTTCGACCGCGACCCTCAAGAGCGGTATCGAAAATCTCCTCCGTCACTTCGTGCCGGGCGTGGAATCGGTCCAGCAGGTCTGATCCGAAGCCGCACTACCAGTTAAGCAGCAAGCCAGGGGCCTCGATGAGTTTTCATCGGGGCCTTTGACTTTTCGGCAGGTACTTTTTGGGGATATGGCAGACCATGGTGAAGGCCGGGTCGAAGACATTGCCGACCTCATAGCGCACCACCTGCCCCATGAGGTGGCTGGCGGCGACGGCGGAGAGGCCGTAGTCGCCGGTCAGCCAGTCGAACATGTCCGTCGTCGCGTGCTGCAATGCCTGGTCGAGCGGGCGGGCATTGCCGACCGAATAGATTGTCTCGGCAGTCTCGCCGCGTGGCCAGGCTTGCTTGCGGTTTTTGAGCACGCTGAAGCGGACTTCCACTTCCATAGCGGTTTCAACGCCGGTGCCGACGATTTCGCCGTCGCCCTGGATGGCGTGGCAATCGCCGAGGAAGAATAGGGCGCCGGGCTCGAAGACGGGGAACCAGATGCGGGCGCCGGGGCCAAAGCCGCGATAGTCCATATTGCCGCCGTTTTCGGCGCTGGTGGCGGTGGAAATGGCCTGGCCATGGGCCGGAGCGACACCAAAGCAGCCGAGCATGGGCTCGATGGGCAGGACGAGCTGCTCCAGCCCTTCAACCGGCTCCTTCAGACGCACCGTGCCGGCCTTGGCATCGATGATCCAATCGATCTTGGCGCGCGGCGGCAGGTCGCGGACCCGCTCGGGGTCAACGACATTGGCCGCAAGGGCGCCACGGGTCCAGCCGTGTTCGCGGATCGGCGTCATGCGAATGATGTCGACCTGCAGCACATCGCCCGGTTCGGCGCCTTCCACATGGATAGGCCCGTTCATCGGGTTGGAGCCATGGGCGCGGGTGACGCCGTGCTTGTCCACACCGGCCGCGTCGAGCGTCTCGGCGATCACGGTGTCGCCATCAACCACATGGAGGGCAGCCGGGAGTTTTGCGAGCACGCTATGCCACGCCGCGGCTTCGAAACGATGGATAGCCACTATTCAGCCGCTGCCTTCTGGTCTTCGGGGCGCTGGTCGGTGATCGCCAGGATCTCCTCTGACTCCCCCCGCTTGCGCCGGATGCGCAGGCGCTTGATGCGACGACCGTCGGCGGCAAGGATTTCGAACTCGAAACCGTCGAGCCCGGTCACCTTTTCACCGCGGCGCGGCACGTGGCCGGCGAGGTCGAAAACGAGACCGCCCAGCGTTTCGACGTCTTCGGCGTGTTCGCCGGGATCGAAATCGGGGCCGACAACGGCGCGGACTTCGTCCAATTCGGCGCGGGCATTGGCGATATAGGTATCCTCGCCCACCTTGCGCACCATGGCGCGGACGGCTTCGTCGTGCTCGTCCTCGATCTTGCCCACGATCGCTTCAAGGAGGTCCTCAATGGTCACAAGACCATCGGTGCCGCCATATTCGTCGACGACGATGGCCATATGGACGCGGGAGGCGCGCATGGATTGGAGGAGATCGCCGGCCGGCATGAAGGTCGGCACGAACATGGCCGTGCGGGTAATGCCGAGTTTGCTGATCTTCTGGCGCAGCGCGGCCGAGAGCAGTTTTACGGGGACGTCTTTTTCAGGATCGGTCACCGGCTCGGTGATCTTGGCCATGGCATCCTTGATGTGGATGAAGCCGATGATCTTGTCGAGTTCGTCTTCGTAGACGGGCAGGCGCGAATGGCCAACCTGGCGGAATTTTGCGAGCAGAGTTCCGAGATTGATATCGGCCTCGACGGCCTGGATATCGGAGCGCTCGACCATGATGTCGTCGATCGAGACAGCTGACAGTTTCAGCACGTTCTGCAGGATCGTGCGTTCGCTCTCGGTAAAGTCCTGCGTCTCGGCGCCGGCGCTCTCGTCGAGCGCCACCTGCAAATCATTGCGCAGGCTGACCGGACGAAGCGTCAGGATGGATTTGAGTCTGTTGATCAGGCTCGGCCCTCGCGTCGGCTGAGCGAGGGCGGGACTAGAGGAAGGTTCGGGATTATCAGGCACCCGGTTGCCCTTGCGATCGGTGTCGTTCATCAATCTTAGGCTGCGTGAAGCAGCGCGCTATCCTCATATGGACAAATAAAGCAACCAGGCCGGAAATTCGTCGGCCTAGTCGGCGTAGGGATCGGCAATGCCGAGCCCGGCCAGTATCTGGGTTTCGAGGCCTTCCATTTCCTGGGCCTCGTCCTCATCGAGGTGATCATAGCCCAAAATGTGCAAAAAGCCATGCACAACGAGATGGGTGAAATGATCTTCAAGGCTGGTGCCCTGTTCTTCGGCCTCGCGGATGAGGGTTTCACGGGCGAGCGTAATGTCGCCCAAAATGCCGATGACGGGGTCGAAAGGCTCGATTTGCGGGAAGCTCAGGACGTTTGTCGACGCGTCCTTGCCCCGATATTGCGCATTGAGTTCGCGCTGTTCCGCGTCATCGGTGAGCAGCACCGAAATCTCGGCGGCGCCCTTTACCTTGGGCTTGGCACCGGCCAAGGCGGCGAGCACCGCGCGCTCGGCAAGGGCGTCAAAATGGTCGGGCCAGTCATCCGCATTGCGGATGACTGCGATTTCAAGCGGGGGAATCGGCGGCATAAGGGTGTGGGTCAGCTCCGGGGCAAATTGCCCAGTGTCCGCGCCAGTCCTTCCGTGTCCCCGTCCTTTTGGGCGAGGCGCCGCGCGGTATCGGCTTCATAGGCCCTGACGATCCGCCCAACAAGTGCGTGACGCACCACGTCCTTGTCGTTGAAGCGGCTGATATGCACCCCTTCGACGCCATCGAGCAGATTGACGGCTTCCACCAGCCCCGATTTTTCGCCGCGCGGCAAGTCGACCTGGGTCGGGTCGCCGGTGACGATCATCTTCGAGTTCTCGCCCAGGCGGGTCAAAAACATCTTCATCTGCATGGATGTAGTGTTTTGGGCTTCGTCGAGGATGACGACCGCATTGGAGAGGGTGCGGCCGCGCATGAAGGCGAGCGGAGCAACCTCGATGATCCCCGACGTGATGCAGCGCTCGACATTTTCGGGCTTCATCATGTCGTAGAGCGCATCGTAGAGCGGGCGCAGATAGGGATCGACCTTTTCCTTCATGTCGCCCGGGAGGAAACCCAGACGCTCGCCGGCTTCGACGGCGGGACGGGAAAGGATGATGCGGTTGATATCGCCGCGTTCGAGGAGCGAAGCCGCATGGGCCACGGCGAGATAGGTCTTGCCGGTACCGGCGGGGCCGACGCCGAAGACGAGCTCCGAGCGATCCATGGCGCGCATATAGGCGTCCTGGGCTGGGGTTCGGGCGGCGATGGTGGCCTTTCGCGTAGCGATCTGGGCCATGCGCACCTTGCCCTTGCGCTCAAGCGTGGGCAGGGTCAGCTGGCTGTCTTCGGTCTCGACCATGCGGATGACGGCGTCGACATCGGCGATGTCGGCGCTGCGGCCTTCTTCAAGGCTTGTGTAGAGCGATTCCAGCACGCGGCGCGCCTGGTCAACCCGTGACGCCGAACCTTTCAACAGCACATGATTGCCGCGCGGCGTGGCCGAGACGGATAGGCGCTGTTCGATGAGGGCGAGGTTCTGGTCAAAATCGCCGTAGAGCTGGGCAGCCAGGCGATTGTCGTCAAAGGCGAGTTCGAGTTGCGATGCGAGGGCGTTATCGGCGGTGGGTGGCAAGTGCCTGCTCAAACTTTCTCGGCTCCCGAAGGGGGCGCCGCGGAGCGCGTCGCCCATGCATTAATGAGGCTAGGATGATTTGGGTTCGATGTCTGTAGATAAATTGTGACACTCCAAGCCTGCCGCAAGGCGGCAAAATCGCTCCGGTGGAGCGATTTTCGGCTTGGAGGCCATGAGAGCTACGCTCGAATGGCGTGAGGTTTTGGCCAAACTCGATCCTCCACTGGCATCGGCCCAAGGGGCATCGGTGTTTTGGGGAGGACATGGGGGGTGGGGTCCGGGGGCCTTGAGGGCCGGCAGGTGGCCAGCATGGGGTTGGCCCGGGGCCGATCCCCAACCGGCGTCGACCCGAGGGGCATCGGTGTTTTTGGGGAGGGCATGGAGAGCGGGCTTTGGGGGCTTGAGGCCGGCAGATGGCGGGGATGGGGTTGGCCTCTGATCGATCCCGACCGGCATTGACCCGGGGGTATCAGTGTTCTGGCAGGACATGGGGAATGGGGCTCCGGGGGCCTAGAGGTTGGTACACTCGGATGAGGGTGACGTGGGATCGATCCCCAACCGGCGTCGGCCCAGGGGCGTCGGTGTTTTTGGAGAGGGGCGTGGAGAAGTGTGGGCTTTGGGGGGCTTTAGGCCGACAGGTCGCCTGGATGGGGTTGGCCTCCGATCGATCGCAGACCGGCATTGACCCAGGGGCATCGGTGCTTTGGCAGGACATGGGAACTGGGGCTCTTGAGGTTGGCAGATCACCGGGATGAGGTTGACGTGGGGTCGATCCTCAACCGGCGTCGACCCAAGGGCCATCGCTGTTTTTGGAGAGGGCATGGACAGTGGACTTCGGGGCCTTGCGGGCCAGCAGGTCGCCTGGATGGGGTTGGCCCCTGATCGATCCCTGACCAGCATTGACCCAGGGGCATCGGTGTTTGGGAGGACATGGGAACAGGGGCTCCGGGTCGGCAGGTCACCTGGATGAGGTTGATGTGGGATCGATCTTCAACGGGCATTGGCGGGCAAGGTGGTTTTTGGGGAGTTGCGTGGGCGGCAGGCGGTAGCCGCGCTGAAATTAGCCGGCGCGCTAAGGGTCGATGGGAGGCCGCTACTGCACCCAACACCAATATCCGCCTGGCCTTTCGGCTTTGCGGTTGCACAGCGCGATGCCCTTCGGGCGCACGGTGAAAAGCGGCTTTCGCCCCAAAAACGCAAAAATAGAAGAGGCGAAAGCCGCTTCCCACGTCCGGGATTTTTTGCGCATGCCTCGAGCGGCCCCCTTTTGGGGTTTTACGGTCCGAAGCGCCGTCGGACGTGCTTGTCCGTAGACAGCACGACGGGGGCGCTCCGCCGCTTGGCCGGTGGTCGGCATCCACGCATCCGCCTGAGCGACCTCAAGCAGCCCGACTTCCCACCCGGCACTTCGTCGGTACCGCGTGTTATCGGTGGGAACGGGGAGAGATTGGCACAGTTTTTTACCGTGGGGATAAGATGGATAGATCAGCCCCCCTCACCGACTCGGCTTTGCCGAGCCACCTCTCCCCTAGAGGGAGAGGAATAAGAGGGGGCCGCTGCTCTTTCATGCGCCGGCCTGTTCTTCTCCCTCTCGGGGAGAAGGTGGCGCGAAGCGCCGGATGAGGGGGCATTTTCGCGCGCGGAACTTGCCGGCATAGCTCTCATGGCCCCAAGGGAGAGGTGGGTGGTCACGCCTGGCGCGGTGCATCTAGAAATAGTCGCTATAGAGTTGAGGTAAGGAGCAACCATGGTCCACATCGCCGTCGATCCGTTTCCAGCCGACGACATCATGCGTGTCCTCTGGCTTTCCGCATGGGGCGATGCGGGACCGGCGAGCTGGCAGCCGGTGCTGTCGCGCAGCCTCGTTCATGTCGGGGCATATGAAGGCGAGGCGCTGGTGGGTTTTGTCAACGTCGCCTGGGATGGCGGCGTGCATGCCTTCATTCTCGACACCTGCACGCACCAGGATTTTCGACGGCAGGGTATTGCCACCAAGCTCGTGAAGGCTGCGGAGGATGCAGCAAGGGCGCGCGGCGCCAAGTGGCTCCACGTCGATTTCGAACCGCATCTCACCGAGTTTTATCGCGCCTGCGGGTTCAGACCGACGGAAGCTGGGCTTGTTGCGCTTTAGGCAATGTTTCGGCTGCGCCAGACAAAGCCGGATGGCTCAGATCACAAGCTCGTTGTAGCTGAGCAGGTAAATCACGCCAGGCGGGACGCCTCATGGAAATAGCTTACTTGGCAATACTGGGGCTTTCGCCGCTGATTGTCCTGGGCCTGGCGGCATTGGTCGTTTGGCTGTTTTTTCGCTTCCTCCTCCTTAGATGGCGCCGCACCCGCCCCAACCAGATCCTTAGCCGACTCTTTCTCATCCTCAGCGCGGTCGCGTTTATCGCCGTGCCCCTTGTTGGTTTGAAACAGTGGGAACACTCGCTCCTGTTTGGACATCTGCCAAAACCTTTGGAAGCGACCGAAATAGAGTATCGGCTTGAAGAGAGCTGGGGGATCGGAGGGCCCGGGGACGCCGAAACCGGTTTCGTGGTGTACCGACTAGACGACTACAGCAAGAAATGGGCGTCGGAGCAGGGAGCAAATTTAGGCTCCAGGCTCGCCGACTATGCCGGTGCCTGGCATTCCACGCCCATCGACTATGCCAGGGATTTTGACCGCTGGCAGGCTTCTGGCGTCGAGGGGTATTTGGGCAAATACGGCTACAGCATCGAGGTGGACGAGGCGTGGCTTGAGAAAGCCAATGAGACAATGAGCCTGCCGGGTGCCGCTTATTCCTACGGCAAGGGGGGCAGCGTCACGCTCGTAGACCCGGAAGGGGGCCGGGTCTACTTCTTCTACGCTGGCTGAATTAGGCCGCAACCGCCTGCCGCAAACGTCCGACCAGCGAATTGGTCGATGTGCCGATGATCTCCACCTCGTGAATCCCGCCGATAAGGTCCGTAGACCCTTCGAGATGCACGGCCTGCAGATAGGGCGAGCGGCCACCCACCTGCCCCGGCATGCGGCCGACGCGTTCGATCAGCACGGGAAGCGTGCGGCCGACGCAGGAGGCATGAAAATCGGTGGTCTGCTTGTTGACCAGCTCTTGCAGGCGCGCGAGCCGCTCCACCTTCACAGATTCTTCCACCTGCTCGGTGAGGTTGGCGCCGGGCGTGCCGGGGCGGGTCGAGTATTTGAAGGAATAGGCCGAAGAATAGCCGACATCGCGGATGATTTTCAGCGTGTCCTCAAAGTCCGCGTCGGTCTCGCCGGGGAAGCCGACGATGAAATCGCCCGAAAACGCCATGTCGGGGCGCGCGTCCTTGATGCGCTCGATGAGGCGCATGTATTCGGCCGCATTGTGCTTGCGGTTCATGGCTTTCAGGATGCGGTCGGAACCGGACTGCACCGGCAGGTGCAGATAGGGCATGAGGAAATCGAGGTCGCGATGCGCCGCGATCAGCGCATCGTCCATGTCGCGCGGGTGGCTGGTGGTATAACGCAGGCGCTCAAGGCCAGGGATTTCAGAGAGAAGATAAGCCAGCTCACCAAGTCCGACGGCGCGGCCTGAAGCATCTTCGCCGTGATAGGCGTTCACATTCTGGCCGAGGAGGGTGATTTCCTTGACGCCGGCATCGGCGAGGCGGCGGGCCTCTTCAAGCACCTGGGCCACCGGGCGGCTGACTTCAGCGCCACGGGTATAGGGCACCACGCAGAAGGAACAGAACTTGTCGCAGCCTTCCTGCACGGTGAGGAAGGCGGTGAGGCCACGACCGATGGTGACGTCCTTCTTGGCCGCCGGCAGATGAGCAAATTTGTCTTCTTCGGGAAAATCGGTGTCGACCACGGCGCGGCGCAGGGCCGGGTGCATGTGGCGATTGCCTTCGGCCTTCTTCAGCATGTCGGGCAGGCGGTGATAGGCCTGCGGCCCAAAGACCATGTCGACCATGGGGGCGCGGCGGGCGATTTCCTCGCCTTCGGCCTGGGCGACGCAGCCAGCAACGCCGATCATCAGGTCGCCGCCGGTGGCGCGCTTGTCGTTCTGCAGTTCCTTGAGGCGGCCGAGTTCGGAGAAAACCTTCTCGCTCGCCTTTTCGCGGATATGGCAGGTATTGAGCAGCACGAGATCAGCTTCAGCCATGTCTTGGGTCGGCGCATAGCCATGCGGCGCCAGGGCGTCGGCCATGCGGTCGCTGTCATAGACATTCATCTGACAGCCATAGGTTTTGATGAAGAGCTTCTTCGGCGCGATCTGGTTCATGACGGGCTATTTACCAGACCATCAGGTATGACGCTACCGCCTGCAACCGGCATGGGGGCGAGCGTGTTGTGTCACCGGAGAGCAAAGGACTGTGTCATGACCAAAGCACAAAAGGATCAGGCTGCTGCCATGCGGGATGGACAAAAGCCCGGCCCCGGCGATTCCCCGGTACAGGTGCGCAATGCCGGGGCGGAAGCACAGGCTGACAAGCCGCGGAAATGGGATAAGGTGGACGAGGCCGTAGACGAGAGTTTTCCGGCCAGCGACGCTAGCGCAAAGTATTGACCCGCCCGCCTGGGCCTAACCTGCCAGCCGACAAGGATCAGGACGCCATGGCAGCACATGCCCACGACCGGGTCGCGGACTCCGGCAAGGCAAGGAGTCTCCAGTCGCGACGGCCCCAGCCGGTCGCGCTTTATCTGTTTGCGCTCATGCTGGTCATTCTCCTGCCGGCGCTGATCGTGGCGCTGGTCCTGCTCAACAGCACCAATGACGCGCAGGAAAAGGTCGTCGAATCCCTGACCAATGCCACTGTGCAGGCCATGGGCCAGTCGGTGGATCGCGAAATTTCGGGCATGATCACGACGCTGCGCGTGCTCTCCTCGGATCAGTCCCTTGAAGCAGGCGATCTCGAGCAATTCCATCGTCGCGCCACCATAGCCCTGGCCGGCACCGGATCCTACATCATCGGTATCGACGAGGATGCCAATCAGCTGGTCAACAGCCGCGTGGAATTCGGCGCGCCGCTGGGCCAGACATCCGACATGATCACCGCGGCCCGGGCGCTTGAACGGGCGCGCCCGACCGTTTCCAACCTGTTCTTCGGCCAGGTGGCACAGACCTGGGTCTATAATGTGTGGCTGCCGCTCTCCGAGGACGCGCCGGTGCGGCTGCTTGCCTTGACGCAGAACGCGCGCGATCTCATTCCGGTGCTGCAATCGCGGGAATTGCCGCAGGGCTGGAATGCGGCGCTGGTCGATGGCACCAATACGGTGATTGCCTCGACCACCGGGGACGAATTCTCCATCGGCGACACCCTGCCCATGCGGCGCAATCTCGAGGACACGGCTTCGGGCTGGACCGAAGAGGTGTTTCACGATGAAAAAGTGGTGACGGCCGAATGGCGCTCGGGCCTGACCGGCTGGCGCATCATCGCCTGGGCCTCGGCCGCGCAGGTGAAGCGCCCCCTTGGTGAATCCCTGTTGCAACTGGCGGCCTGGGGTCTCGTCATTGCCGTGGTCGCCTCGCTGATCGCTGTCTTCATCGCCCAGCAGCTGAGCCGCTCGGTGCGGGGCCTGAGGCTCGATGCGCAGCGCCTGGGGCGCGGCGAAGCCGTCTTCGAGCGCTATTACCCGGTGGCGGAAATCGATGAAGTGTCGAAAGCCCTGGTGCAGGCTTCGCGGCAGCGGCAGACGGCGGAACGCGATGTGCGCTTTTTGATGCGCGAACTGGCGCATCGCTCGAAAAACCAGATGGCTGTCATTTCCGCCATGGCCAAGCAGACGGCGCGGGGCGCCACCGATGTGCCGCGTTATGTCGAGGCGCTGGAGCGCCGCATCATGGGCCTGGCGCGCTCGACCGATCTGCTGCTGGCGCATGGACGGGCCGGGGTATCGCTGCGCGAACTCGTCGACCTGCACCTGGCGCCCTTCCGGCCGCAGGAGCTCGCGCGGGTGACGGTTGACGGGGCCGATCTCAGGATCAACCCGCAGGGCGCGCAGATCCTGGGGATGGCGGTGCACGAGCTGGCCGTCAATGCGACCCAATATGGCGCCTTTGCCGACGAAAAGGGCCGGTTGACCCTCACCTGGGTCGAGGATGGCGATCAGCTCGCCATGCGCTGGCGCGAGACCTTGTCGGGACCGCTCAAGGCCAGCGAGAGGGCGGGCTTTGGCACGACCGTGTTGCGCTCCATGGTGGGCGGCGCGCTGGGGGCCAAAGTCGAGCGGCACGAGCATGCCGATGGGGTCGAGTGGACCATCGACATTCCCATGACCGCACTCGATCCGGCCTTTGCCGCGGTGCGGCCGGACGAGCAGCTGCAAGAGCGCAAGAATCAATAAGTCTGGCTTTGTCTGGTGCTTTGCACTATAGGGACCGCCAGCAGGCTCAACTTTGCCCGCGCTATTAACAGGCCCTACCTGGACGACATCCTGGCTGGGGCTCTTTCATCCTCAAAATTCTAGAAGGATTTGCCGATGTCGATTACCGCTGAGCGCAAGACCGCCCTGATCAAGGAATACGCCACCACTGCCAACGATACCGGCTCGCCGGAAGTGCAGGTTGCGATCCTTTCCGAGCGCATTGCCAACCTCACCGAGCACTTCAAGGGCCACAACAAGGACAACCACTCCCGTCGTGGTCTCCTCAAGCTGGTTTCGACCCGTCGTAGCCTCCTCGACTACCTCAAGAAGGTCGACGAGAACCGCTACAAGACGCTGATCGAAAAGCTCGGCCTGCGTCGCTAAGACGACAAAAATTCCGGCGCGGGGGTTACCTTCCGCGCCGGTTGCCCTTTCAGGAGCGGTTTCAGGAAACGTGGGTACCACTTTCCGGTTCGAAAGCGCGACCAGACTGAACGGGCATATACTGGGGCGGTGATTGCCCCTTAGGCCGGCAGCGCCGGAGCATGGCAGGATTATTGGCGCCTTCCGCTGTGGAGCCGCTTGTTGTCTTGTCCATGTTCTGAACCTGTCAGAGACAGAAACAGTGCCTGATTTTGAGCTGGTGCGTACATGGGGTACGGCGCCGGTGCGGGCACACCGGAAGCGTTCGTGGGCCCTCGCCTATCCCGCGTTCCCGCGCTCCGGCAGAATGGAAAGACAAAAGATGTCGATCAATTTTGACCACCACAAGGTCGAACTCAACTGGGGCGGCCAGCCGCTGACGCTCGAAACCGGCAAGATCGCCCGCCAGGCCGATGGCGCCGTGCTCGCGACGCTGGGTGAAACCGTTGTGCTCGCCACCGTCGTGTCGGCCAAGTCCGCCAAGCCGGGCCAGGACTTCTTCCCGCTGACCGTCAACTACCAGGAAAAGTACTTTGCCGCCGGCAAGATCCCGGGTGGCTATTTCAAGCGCGAAGGCCGTCCGTCCGAGAACGAAACCCTGGTTTCGCGCCTCATCGACCGCCCGATCCGCCCGCTTTTCCCCGATGGCTACAAGAACGAGACCCAGGTGGTCATCACCGTTCTGCAGCACGACATGGAAAACAATCCCGACGTGCTCTCGATGGTCGCAGCCTCTGCTGCCCTGACCATTTCGGGTGTGCCCTTCATGGGCCCGATCGGCGCAGCACGCGTTGCCTATATCGATGGCGCCTATGTGCTGAACCCGTCCATTGATCGCCGCAACGATTCCAAGCTCGACCTCGTCATGGCCGGCACCCAGGACGCCGTGCTCATGGTTGAATCGGAAGCCCAGGAGCTTTCCGAAGAAGTCATGCTCGGCGCCGTCATGTTCGGCCACGCCGAAAGCGCCAAGGTCATCCAGGCGATCATCAAGCTCGCCGAGCTTGCTGCCAAGGAACCGCGCGACTTTACGGCTCCCGATTTCTCGGCTCTCGAAGCTGAAGTTCTCGCCATTGCCGAAGCCGATCTGCGCGCTGCCTACCAGATCACCGAAAAAGCCTCGCGCTACGCTGCGGTCGACGCTGCCAATGCCAAGGTCAAGGAGGCTTTTGCCGCCAAGATCGAAGCGGGCGAGCTGACCAAGGAAGTTCTGGGCGAAGTCGTCCACAACCTCCAGGCCAAGATCGTTCGCTGGAACATTCTGGACACCGGCAGCCGTATCGACGGCCGTGACCTGAAGACCGTGCGTCCGATCCTCTCGGAAGTCGGCGTCCTGCCGCGTACTCACGGTTCGGCCATCTTCACCCGTGGCGAAACCCAGGCCCTGGTCGTTGCGACCCTCGGCACCGCCGAAGACGAGCAGTTCATCGACTCGCTCGAAGGCACCCGCAAGGAAAACTTCCTGCTGCACTACAACTTCCCTCCCTACTCGGTGGGTGAAGCTGGCCGCATGGGTTCGCCCGGTCGTCGCGAAATCGGTCACGGCAAGCTCGCATGGCGCGCCATCAACCCGATCCGTCCCTCGATCGAAGAATTCCCCTACACGATCCGTATCGTGTCCGAGATCACCGAATCCAACGGCTCGTCCTCGATGGCGACCGTTTGCGGTACCTCGCTGGCGCTGATGGATGCCGGTGTGCCGATGAAGCGCCCGGTGGCCGGTATCGCCATGGGCCTGATCCTTGAAGGCGAAAAGTTCGCCGTCCTCAGCGATATTCTTGGTGACGAAGATCACCTCGGCGACATGGACTTCAAGGTGGCCGGTACTGAAGCGGGCGTGACCTCGCTGCAGATGGACATCAAGATCGCCGGTATCACCGAAGAGATCATGAAGATCGCCCTGGCTCAGGCCAAGGACGGTCGTATCCATATCCTGGGCGAAATGGCCAAGGCTCTCTCGGCCTCGCGCGGCGAAGTGGGCGAATTCGCTCCCCGCATCGAAACGCTGAAGATCCCGACCGACAAGATCCGTGAAGTGATCGGCACCGGCGGCAAGGTGATCCGCGAGATCGTCGAAAAGACCGGCGCCAAGATCAATATCGAAGACGACGGCACCGTAAAGGTTTCGTCCTCGGACGGCACCCAGATCGAAGCCGCCATCAAGTGGATCCGCTCGATCACCGATGAAGCCGAAGTCGGCGGCATCTATCAGGGCACCGTGGTGAAGACCGCCGATTTCGGCGCCTTCGTCAACTTCTTCGGCGCCAAGGACGGCCTCGTCCACATTTCCCAGCTGGCCGACCAGCGCGTTGCCAAGACCACCGACGTGGTCAAGGAAGGCGACAAGGTCTGGGTCAAGCTGCTCGGCTTTGACGAGCGCGGCAAGGTCCGCCTCTCCATGAAGGTGCTCGACCAGGCAACCGGCAAGGAACTGGTCAAGGAAGCCAAGGACGACGCAGCCGAATAAGGCGCTTCTTCCGAAAAGCACTGCGAAAGGCCCGGAGCGATCCGGGCCTTTTCATTTTCGCCCAGGAGGCGGCCATGGAGGCCATTCCTCGCCCTTGAGATCACACAGCCGTGAAACCTGTGGGATTTCCGCAACAGCGCCAACTATGATCACATTGTGGCGAGGAACCGCCGCATTCGTGCCACGTTAAGCGGGAGAAGCGTTACTGCAAAGGACGAGAGTCCGCTCCCTGCCCTCTCGATTCTCCCTGCCTGTCCCGAGGTTCCAGTTTTGATTTCCCGCCGCCTTTTCCTTCTCGGTCTTTCAGCGACGACCCTGGCAGCCTGTTCGACCACGCGTCAGCCCGTGGTTCAGGAGCCGGTCATCGATCCCTATTACCTGCGCATGTATGGTCCGGTGACCACCGAGCCCTATCTGGTCGACGCCATGGACCTTCGCCGTGTCGATCCGCAATGGTGGCGCCAGGAAGTGGCCTATTACACGACCGAACGCCCCGGCACGATCGTGGTCGATACGCCGGCCCACTATCTCTATCTCGTGATGGAGAACGGCCGGGCTCTGCGTTACGGCATTGGCGTGGGCAAGGACGAGGCGCTGCTGTTCCGCGGCGATGCCACCATCGGCCGCAAGGCCCAGTGGCCGCGCTGGACGCCGACCAAGTCGATGATTGCCCGCGAGCCCGACCGCTACGGCCCCTATGCCGGCGGCATGGAGCCGGGTCCGACCAATCCGCTTGGGCCGCGTGCGCTTTACCTCTACAAAAACGGCGCCGATACGCTTTTCCGTATCCATGGCACCACCGAGCCCTATACGATCGGCACCAATGTCTCCTCGGGCTGTATTCGCCTGATGAACCAGGACATCATCGATCTCTATTCCCGTGTTCCCTCGGGCACGCGCGTGACGGTGATCAACGCATAAGGCACGGAAAACCGGTATCCATTTTTCCGGACCATGCCTGGCGCAATGTCGCCGCAACATTTCTGGCGGATCGTGTGACTGAGGGCTGCGCCCTCGCCATGACCTCCAAATAGATTGCCGGCTGCGGACCATACCGTAGTCACCCGCATCCGGCATCCAGGGCCCGTTCCGCAAGGAGCGGGCTCTTCGTCTTTTGGATCCTGCTCATCTGGCACAAGCGCCTTTTCGTCGGGCGAGCGATATGCATGATGGCGGTCCACTTCGAGGCCGTTCATGACCAAAACTCCGCGCGCCTACATCATCTGCGGCACGCCGCGCTCGGGCAGTACGCTGATCTGCGAAATGCTCCATCGCAGCGGCGTGGCCGGGCGACCGAACTCGTATTTTCGGGAGGTCGATATTGCCTACTGGGCGGAGGAATGGGGCGTATCGCTTGCCGGGGGCACCGATGCGCCGGCATTTGATCGCGCTTATCTTGCCGCCATGCGGGAGGCGGGCGCGGCGGGCACGGGGATCTTCGGGTTGCGGGTGATGTATCCCAGCCTCGCCGATGCCGGCCGGCGGCTGGAGCGGGCTCTTGGCGGGCCCAGCGATGTGGCCCAACGCCTCAATGAGGCGTTCGGGCCCCTGCTCTACATTCACCTCTCGCGCGGCGACAAGCTCGGTCAGGCCGTTTCGCTGGTGCGTGCCGAGCAGACGGGCCTCTGGCACCTCAATGCCGATGGCAGCGTTCTTGAAGGCTCAGAGGAGCGGCCGGAGCCGGTCTATGACCGCAAGAGGATTGCCGAGGTGCTGGCGGAACTGGAAGAGGATGACCGGGCCTGGGACCTCTTCTTTGCGGCCCATGGCATCACTCCGCTGAGACTGACCTACGAAGGCGTTACGGCCGCGCCACAGCGGGCGCTGGCGGAGATTTTTGCACGGCTGGGCCTTGATCCCACCATTGCCGAGGCCATGGACGTACCGACAGCCAAGATGGCCGATGCGACGAGTCGGGAGTGGGTGGAGCGGTTCGCAAGGGAGCGTGGGGCGCACTAGGCTCTCTCCATGCCATCCGCACGGTGGAGAGGCTCCCCGAGATGGATTGCCGGGACAAGCCCGGCAACGACGGCAGCGGTGGGTTTGGTGTCTGGGAAATGCTCAAAGAAAAGGGCGCGGTCGAAACCGCGCCCTTGGTGTTTCTGAGCCTTATTCGCCTTACAGCGTGCGCTGCACGGTCTCGACGCGGAAGCATTCGATGACGTCCTTGGCGCGGATGTCTTCGTAGTTTTCGAAGGCCATGCCGCATTCCTGGCCGACCTGGACTTCCTTGACTTCGTCCTTGAAGCGCTTGAGCGTCTTGAGCTTGCCTTCGTGGATGACGACGTTGTCGCGCAGCAAACGCACGCCGGCGCCGCGTTCCACAAGACCCTCGGTGACGCGGCAACCCGCGACCTTGCCGACCTTGGTGATCTGGAAGACTTCCAGGATTTCCGCGTAGCCGATGAAGGTTTCGCGACGCTCAGGCGCCAGGAGACCAGACATGGCCGACTTCACGTCATCCACGAGGTCGTAGATGATGTTGTAGTAGCGGATTTCGATGCCTTCGCGGGTCGCAAGATCTGCGGCCTGCTTGTTGGCGCGGACGTTGAAGCCGATGATGACGGCCTTGGAGGCCGTTGCCAGGGTCACGTCGCTTTCGGTGATACCACCAACGCCCTGATGCAGGATCTGCGCCGACACTTCGTCGGTGCCGAGCTTGTCGAGGCTGGCAACGATGGCTTCCACCGAACCCTGCACGTCGCCCTTGATGATCAGCGGGAACTTCGCGATGCCATTGGCCTTGAGCTGATTCATCATCTGCTCGAGGCTGGTGGCGCCGCCGCCGGCCGTCTTTTCACGGATGGCGCGCTGACGATACTCGGTGACTTCGCGGGCACGGGCTTCGGTTTCGACGACCGAGCAACGATCGCCGGCCGAGGGCACGCCGGTAAAGCCCAAAACTTCAACCGGAACCGAGGGACCAGCTTCCTTGACCTGCTCGCCCTTGTCGTTGATGAGGGCACGAACTTTCGCGAACTCGGTGCCGGCAACGAGAATGTCGCCGACGCGCAGCGTGCCGCGCTGGACGAGAACGGTCGCCACGGCGCCGCGACCACGATCGAGCTTGGCTTCGACCACGATACCTTCGGCGCGACCATCGCGGGCGACCTTGAGTTCGAGGACTTCGGCCTGCAGCAGGATGGTTTCAAGGAGCTTGTCGAGACCGGCACGGGTCTTGGCCGAAACCTCGACATCGAGCACGTCGCCGCCCATGGTTTCCACGAACACTTCGTGCTGAAGCAGTTCGGTGCGCACGCGCTGGGGATTGGCGTCCGGCTTGTCCATCTTGTTGATGGCCACGATGATCGGAACACCAGCCGCCTTGGCGTGCTTGATGGATTCGATGGTCTGCGGCATGACGCCGTCATCGGCCGCCACGACCAGCACCGCGATGTCAGTCGCCTGGGCGCCGCGGGCACGCATGGCGGTGAACGCCTCGTGGCCCGGGGTGTCGAGGAAGGTGATCTTGGTGCCGTTCTTTTCGACCTGATAGGCGCCGATATGCTGGGTGATGCCGCCGGCTTCACCGGAAACCACATTGGCTTCGCGGATCGCGTCGAGGAGCGAGGTCTTGCCGTGGTCGACGTGACCCATGATGGTCACGACAGGCGCACGATCGGTCAGATCCTCGGCCTTGTCGTCGGACGGAAGATCGAAGAGACCTTCCTCAACGTCGGCTTCGGACACGCGCTTGACCGTGTGGCCGAGTTCGCTGGCGATGAGTTCAGCCGTATCGGCGTCGATCACGTCGGTGATCTTGGCCATATTGCCCTGCTGCATCAGCATCTTGATGACGGTGACGGAGCGTTCGGCCATACGGTTGGCGAGTTCGCCCACCGTAATGACTTCCGGGATCACGACTTCACGGATCAGCTTGGGCGCATCCTGCTGGTTGCGGCCCATCTTCTTGTCGCGACGACGCTTCATGGCGGCGAGCGAGGGACCGCGATCACGATCGCTCTCGGTCGTGGCGCTCGAAACCGTCAGGCGGCCGCGGGCGGCACCATCGTCGACGCGGCGCGAGGGCCGTTCGGGCTGGGCGCGCGAGGCGCGGCGGGCATTCTCGAGCTCGGCTTCGGTGGTCGGACGCTGCTGCGGCGCGCCGGTACGAACGCGACGGCCATCGGCCTCGCTCGGTGCGGCGGGCGGCACATTGCCGATCGGAGCCATGCCGGCGCCGGCCGGACGCCGTTCACCAGCGGGACGGGTAGCCGTACCAGCGGGGCGCGTGCCGGTGGAGCCGGCCGGGCGGCGATCGCCGGTCGGACGGGCATTGGGATTGGGCCGTTCGCCATCGGGGCGGGTATTGGACGGACGCTCGTTGGACGGGCGTTCGTTCGAAGGCCGCTCGCTGCGCTGCGGGCGCGCCGACTGGCCGGGACGGCCCGAAACGGTGCGAACTGCAGACGGGCCGGGATTGCGCTGGCTCGCCGGCACGAAAGGCTGGCGCGGTTCGGGCGCAGCAGCCGGTGCCGGTGCGGCGCTTGCAGCGGGCTCGGGAGCCGCGACAACGTCTTCCTCGGCGCGACGGGCTTCTTCGGCCTGACGGCGTTCTTCTTCCTGGCGCGCGGCTTCTTCGCGGATCTGGCGACGACGGTTGTCGTCCTCGATGCGGCGCGCTTCTTCGGCCGCAAAGCGTTCCTTGTCCTCGGCGGCGCGAGCGCCGGCGAGAGCGAGCGCCTTCTGGCGGGCTTCGGCTTCGGCAGCCGAAAGACCGAGCGGTGCACGCTGGGCCTGCACGGGGCGACCCTGGCCGGGGCGACCCGAACCGCTGGGACGGCCGCCGCCTGCCTGTGGGCCCGAGGGCACGCCGGCGGGCTTGGGAACCACGCGAGTCCGCTTCTCCACGACCACCGTCGCACGCGAGGGACCGCGCGACGTGCCGGCGCGATTGCCCAGACCCGGACCACCCTTGAGGGTCAGCGTCTTCTTGGCGCCAGAATCGTCAGAACGCTTGTCGTCGTTATCAGCCATACTTCCTATCGTCTTTCGTCCTGTTCCACGGACAAAAGCACACCGGTTACCGCAGGGCGGTCGGTGTCGTTATCCGTCGGATTGGCGTTGTAGCGGGCCAGTCGATTGGCCTTATCCAGCGCCGATTGGGCTGCCGCCCCTGTCATGAGGGCAGCATGTATCACATTTTCTAGTCCAAGTGCCAAACCCAATTGCACGCTTGAGAGCAATTCGAAATGAGGCACCTGCTTGCCGGCTGCGCTGCCCTCGCGGCGGGCGTGATTGAGGGCGCGCAGGGCCCCCAGCATCTTGTTCTTGCCATCGGCCGCGCCATCGGTCGCTGAAAGCAGCGCGATCAGCTGCCCCCCTTCGATGGCGCTCTTCACCTTCATGCCGCCGGAGGTGAACTGGCCGGCTTTTCGCGCCATGGCGAGAGCCGAGGAAAATCTTTGTTCGAGCCGCAGCCGGGTCAGATCCGCCAGATCGGGCGGCACGGTCACGTTTTCTTTCAGGCTTTTCGCAAAAGCCTTCTTGCGGACAGCTTCGGCAACGGATTCGTAGCTGAGGCTGATCCAGACGCCCCGGCCTTCGGCCTTGGCATCGGTATCGGGCACGATGGTGCCATCGGGGCCGAGCACGAAACGGATCAGTTCCTCAACCGGCTTTTCGAGCCGGGTGAGAGCACATGTCCTTATGGTTTCTTCGCGCCGGGCCACGACATCACTCCGAAGAAGGCGGTCCTTAGACCGCCTCCTCCGCGGTTTCGTCGCCGTCTTCGGCGGCGACTTCATCGGCCTGGATCCAGCCAGCGCGCAGGCGCGCCTGCAGGATCATGTCTTCAGCTTCTTCGCGGCTTACCGGGAAATCCTTGAACGTGCCTTCGAAGCGCTTGGTTTCCCCGTCCTTGCGTTCGCTCCAGCCGACGAGATCGTCAGCGGCGCAACCGGCAAAGTCTTCCACGGTCTTGATGTCTTCCTTGCCGAGCGCCACCAGCATGGCGGCGTTGAGGCCCGGAATTTCGTAGAGTTCGTCATCGACACCGAGCGCGATACGCTCGTCGTCGAACTTGCGCTCGATCTCGGCGAGATATTCGGCGGCGCGATTCTGGATTTCGCCGGCGGTCTCTTCGTCAAAGCCTTCAATCGAGGCGATTTCGTTGGGCTCGATATAGGCGAGCTCTTCGACCGAGGAGAAACCTTCGGAAGCCAGTAGTTGGGCAACCATCTCGTCAACGTCAAGGGCCTGCATGAAGAGGGTCGAGCGTTCGGTGAATTCCTTGTGGCGCCGTTCGCTCTCTTCCTGCTCGGTCAGGATGTCGATATCCCAGCCAATGAGCTGCGACGCAAGGCGCACATTCTGGCCACGACGACCGATGGCAAGCGAGAGCTGCTCGTCGGGCACCACGACTTCGATGCGTTCGGCCTGTTCGTCGAGAACGACCTTGGCGACATCGGCCGGCTGCAGCGCCGAAACCACGAGATCGGCAATGGTGTCGGTCCAGGGAATGATGTCGATCTTTTCGCCCTGGAGTTCGGCAACCACGGCCTGCACGCGCGAACCACGCATACCGACGCAGGCGCCGACGGGATCGATCGAGGAATCGTTCGAGGTCACGGCGATCTTGGCGCGCGAACCCGGGTCACGGGCGATCGAGCGGATGGTGATGACGCCATCGTAGATCTCGGGCACTTCCTGCATGAACAGTTTTGCCATGAACTGCGGATGGGTGCGCGAGAGGAAAATCTGCGGACCGCGCTGTTCGCGGCGCACGTCATAGATATAGGCGCGGACGCGGTCGCCATAGCGGAACATTTCGCGCGGGATCAGTTCGTCGCGGCGGATAATGGCTTCGCCACGGCCGAGATCGACGATGACATTGCCATATTCGACGCGCTTGACCGTGCCGTTGACGATTTCCCCGACGCGGTTGGTATATTCTTCGAACATGCGGTCACGCTCGGCATCGCGCACCTTCTGCACGATCACTTGCTTCGCCGACTGGGCGGCGATGCGGCCGAATTCCATCGGCGGCAGCGGTTCGGTCAGGAAATCGCCGACCTTGGCTTCGGGCGACTTGGTCTTGGCGAATTTCAGGTCGACCTGGCGGCTCGGCTCTTCGACGGCGTCGACGATTTCCAAGAGGCGCCACATGCGGGTTTCGCCCGAGCGCGGATTGATCTCGACCTTGATCTCGGTCTCGGCGCCATAGCGGCCCTTGGCGGCCTTTTCCATGGCATCCTGCATCGCCTCGATCACGACCATACGGTCGATCGACTTTTCACGGGCAACGGCATCCGCGATCTGCAAAAGCTCAAGGCGATTCGCGCTAACGGCCATTTATTTCGTCTCCTCGGGGAGGTTTTCGTCGTCATTGTCGGCATCGGCATATTCGACCGTTTCGGTCTCATCGTCGTCGATCGGATGCAATTCCTGATCGGCGCGCGCCATATCCATCAATTTGTCGGTCATCACGAGCTTGGCATCGGCAATGGTGACGAAGCTGAGCTTGTGGTCGGGGTTGGTACCGCCGGGCGCGTCGGGCAGGCGGATGGTCACGCCCTCTTCGTCCACGGCAAGGATGTCGCCGCGAAAACGCTTGCGGCCATTGATCATGTCGAGCAGTTCGACCTTGGCCTCATGGCCGACGAAACGCTCGAAATCGCGCTTGCGCACCAGGGGACGATCGATGCCGGCGGAAGAGACTTCCAGGTGATATTCGCGGTCGATCGGATCTTCGACATCGAGAACCGGCGAGAGGTCCTTGGAAAGAGCCTCGCAGTCATTGATGTTGAAGCGGCCATTTTCGTCTTCGGCCATGATCTGCAGGGTGCAGCCATTTTCCGGAGTGATCTTGACCCGCACGAGCGAATAGCCAAGACCATTGGCGACCGGCTCGACGATGCGGGAAACACGGGCTTCGAGGCCGGTTTCCTTGATGTAGCGTTTCTCGGTAAGATCGAAAGCCATTGGGTCCCAGATAAGCAAAAAGAGCGGGGCCGGTCAGGGCACCACTCTCTGTATGAGAGCAACGATGTAGGCCTCATATAGCGCCGCTCTCGGCAAAAGGCAAGGTCGGCCTGGCGGGCCCTCTTGAGGGGCGCCTAGCGCTCCCAGGTGACATTGGCGACGTCGGCCCCGAGGTCTTCGAGGAAACCGCGCAGGTCTTTCACCATGGGGTCCGGCCCGCAGAGGTAAAAATTCTGATTGAAGTCGGTGACATGGCGCTTGAGGAAATCGGCGTCGATGCGTTCCTGGGCCAGCTTTGATTTCTGGTCATTGGTAACGGTCCAGAGCGTCTTGAGGCCGCTCATGGCCTCGAACTCGTCGCGCAGGATAATATCCTTCTCGGTCTGGTTCGAGACGATCAGCGTATTGCCGGCGATTTTGCCCGTGGCATTGAGGTGTCGCAGGATGGCGATGAAGGGCGTGACGCCGGCGCCACCGGCAATGAACGTGCCGGGACCGCGATATTGGATCGTGCCCCAGACATCGCGCAGGATCAGCTTGTCCCCCGCGCCGAGCGACCAGAGTTCATTGGTGACGCCGGTATGGTCAAAGTAGCTCTTGATGGTGAATTCGAGATTTTCGGCATCGGGCAGGCAGGTAAAGGTGAAGGGCCGCTTCTTGTCCTGCCAGCCGTCGCGATCGATGCTGACCTCGGTCGCCTGCCCGGGCGAGAAATTGTAGCCCTTGGGGCGTTCTAGCCGGTAATGGCGGACATTGTGGGTGACGGGAACGGTGTCGAGAATATTGACGCTGATCTGCATGGTTTTCTCCGCTCTGCCACAGCAGAACACCATGGTCCGCCGGGCGGTTCCAAACTGAGGGCACCTTGAGGGAACCCGGTTCCCCCGCGACAACCGGGTTTCTTTCCAACCACCTGATTTCCCTGTGAAACCGTCGGCGCGATGGGGGCGCTTTCAAGGGCAAGATTCTTGTTTTTCGTGTCTTGGAGCCGAATTCTGGCGGCCCATTTCTGTGGTGTTCAAACGAAAGGAACACCCAATGATCAAGAACAGCATCCTTGCCCTGACCACTGCCGCTCTCGTTGCCGGCGTTGCCCTGCCCGCCTTTGCAGCACCGGCTCCGGTGGAATCGACCGATGTCGACACCAGCTACCTGACCGACGAAGTTGCCAACGACTATACGCTGCTCCGTCTGCATGAAAAGGGCATCAACGCCACCTCGATCGAAGAATGGAACGGCAAGATCCGCGCCTTCGTGGTCCAGGAAGACGGCACCCAGGCCATGCAGCTCTTCGACGCCGACACGCTGGCGCCCGTCGGGCTCTAAGCGCCTGCCCGTCGCGCCTTCGACCCGGAAAAGAGTCTCCGCTTTTCCCGAAGGCGCCCCGGGCCCGATGCTCCTGGCGCTGCCGGTCTCCGGCGGCGCCCGAAGCCTTCCCTAGCGAAGGCTGATATTATTGGAGAGATCGAAATTTTGCCGTGCTGAGGCGACGGCGTCGCGATTGCGCGCCACAAAGGCCCGGCAGGCATCGACGAGATCGAGCAGATCGCGGCCGAGGGCCGTCAGTTCGTAATCCACCCGCGGCGGAATGGTGGCAAAGGCTGTGCGGGAAATGAAACCGTCGCGCTCGAGTTCGCGCAGGGTGGAAGCCAGCGTCTTCTGGGAAATACCGTCCATCGAGCGCCGCAATTCATTGAAGCGCCGCGTGCCCGCGCTGAGTTCGGCCACCACCACCAGCGTCCATTTCCCCGTCCGCATCGCCAGAAAGCTGTTGTCCTCGTGCGAAAAGGAAAGCGTCGTGGACATTTGTGAAGCTCCGGAACCGGTCAACGGAAGAACGTCAGGCGCAGCGCGCCGGCGTGCAGCCGATATGGGGAGCGATTGGCAAAGGTCCAGAGCGCGAGTGGACGAACTTGTCGTTCACCGTCACGAAACGGTAAAGATTTCAACGCCGATCGAAGGTGAAATAAAAGCTGATCATGCGGCCTTCGCGCCGCGCTTTTTGCTCATAGCGGGTCGGCTGCCAGCCCGGATAGGGCGTGTGCCAAGAGCCGGGCGCATCCGGAGCAAAGGTAAATTCGGGCTCGCGCACGATATGGGCGAGGGTCCAGTCGGCATAGTCCTCGATATCGCTGGCGAAATGGAATGTGCCGCCCGGGCGGATGACGCGGGCCAGTTCCTTCAGTGTCACCGGCGAGACGAAGCGGCGCTTGTGATGGCGCGTTTTCGGCC
Organism: Devosia sp. LjRoot3; assembly: GCF_964252865.1. Classification (NCBI taxonomy): domain Bacteria; kingdom Pseudomonadati; phylum Pseudomonadota; class Alphaproteobacteria; order Hyphomicrobiales; family Devosiaceae; genus Devosia; species Devosia sp. LjRoot3. The sequence continues at coordinate 125,408 of NZ_CAXUPK020000004.1, read as the reverse complement.
AGGGATCGGGGTAAAGCAGATAGACCGCGTCAATGCTGGCATCGGGCAGGGTGACGAGCAGTTTTAGCGCGTCATCGGTGAAGAGTCGGACATTGCTCAGGTTTTTGGCGATTGCCGCCTGCACCATCTTGCCGATGCCGCCGGTAAAAACCTCGCAGCCGATAAAGCCGGTTTCGGGCTCTTCCTCAGCCTTGCGCGCCAGGTGCTCGCCGCCACCATAGCCGATCTCGATGACGAGGCGTTTTGCCTCCGGAAAGAGCGTCCTGGGGTCGAGGTGCTCGCTGAGTGCGATTTCGAGCTCGGGCAGCGTCTCATCCACCATGGCCTTCTGGCCGCCATGCAGTTTCTTGCCGGAACGGCGGCCAAAAAAGGCGCGGGGTTCGCCGTCACGGGTTTTGGGGAGCTGGTGGTCGGTCATGGATGCAAAATTTCGAAAAAACGAAGGCCTCTCCCCCGCATCGCGGAAAAGAGGCCTTTGGTCAATCTTTGGCGTGAATCAGGCGACGGCCTGCTTCAATGCCTTTACGAGGTCAATCTTCTCCCAGGAGAAGCTGCCATCGCGGCCCGGCTTGCGGCCAAAATGGCCGTAGGCCGAGGTTTTTGCATAGATCGGCTTGTTGAGGTCGAGATGGGTGCGGATGCCGCGCGGGGTCAGGTCCATCACCTCGGCCAGGGCCTTTTCCAACTTTGCTTCGTCGACTTTGCCGGTGCCGTGCAGGTCGACATAGATCGACAGCGGTTTTGCAACGCCAATGGCGTAGCTCAGCTGGATCGTGGCGCGATCGGCAAGGCCGGCGGCGACGACATTCTTGGCGAGATAACGCGCGGCGTAAGCGGCCGAACGGTCAACCTTGGTCGGGTCCTTGCCCGAGAAAGCGCCACCGCCATGGGGTGCTGCGCCGCCATAGGTGTCGACAATGATCTTGCGGCCGGTCAGGCCCGCATCGCCATCAGGACCGCCGACGACGAACTTGCCGGTCGGATTGACGTGCCAGACGGTCTCGTCGCTGATCCAGCCTTCCGGTAGAGCTTCGCGGATATAGGGTTCCACAATCTTGCGGACGTCCGAAGAGGTCAGGCTTTCGTCAAGGTGCTGGGTGGACAGCACGATCTGGGTGACCCCGACCGGCTTGCCGTCTTCATAGCGCACGGTCACCTGGCTCTTGGCATCAGGGCCAAGCTTGCCGGCCGGACCATGATTGGCCTTGCGGGCGTCAGTAATGGTCTCGAGGATCTTGTGGGCATAGTAGATCGGAGCAGGCAGCAGTTCCGGCGTTTCGCGCGAGGCGTAGCCGAACATGATGCCCTGGTCGCCGGCACCGACATCCTTGTTGCCGCTCTCGTCGACACCCTGGGCGATATCTGCCGACTGGCCATGCAGCAGCACGTCGATCTTGGCGGTCTTCCAGTGGAAGCCCGACTGTTCGTAGCCGATGGCGCGGATGGCCTTGCGGGCAGCAGCCTTGAATTTGGATGGGCTGACAATCGGTGCGCCGGCCTTGTCCTTGAGGACGTTTCCGTCCTTGTCCTTTTTCAGGAGCGTGTCGGGCACGCGTACTTCACCGGCGATGACGACACGATTGGTGGTAGCGAGGGTTTCGCAGGCGATGCGGACCTGGCTCGCATCCATGCCGACCTTCTTGGCCTCACGGAAAACGAGGTCGACAATCTCGTCCGAAATCCGGTCGCAGACCTTGTCCGGGTGACCCTCGGAGACCGACTCAGAGGTGAAGTGATAGGACGAACGGGCCACGCAAATGCTCCGAAAATGCAAAAAATGCCCGAAAATGGGCCAAACTGACCGTTTTGTGACATTGTACGCCCCTCGGGTCAAGGGAGATATAAAGAAAGCTTGATATGACCTGGTCGCAGGGTTGAGCAATTCTTGCCTTGGCACAGTGCCTTTCCATCGCCGTCTTGCTGTGCCAATGAAAGCAAAACGGGAAGAATGGAAAAACCATGGCCATCAGACTGCATCGCGGCGATCTGCCAAACCTCTCCAACTACGGGCGCGAGGTGGCGATCGACACGGAAACCATGGGGCTCGACCCGCATCGTGACCGGCTTTGCGTGGTGCAGCTTTCCCCCGGTGATGGTAGCGCCGATGTCATCCAGATCCCGCAGAACGCCACTGAAGCCCCCAATCTGGTTCGCCTCCTAACCGATCCCGGCGTCACCAAGATTTTTCATTATGCGCGTTTCGACGTCGCGGTTTTGCAGCAGCGCTTTGGGGTTGTCACCGGGCCGATCTATTGCACCAAGATCGCCTCGCGCCTTGTGCGCACCTATACGGATCGACATGGTCTGAAAGAACTGGCGCGCGAACTGCTCAATGTCGACCTTTCCAAGCAGCAGCAGAGCTCGGACTGGGGTAGTGAGAAGCTGACTGATGCGCAGCTCGACTATGCTGCTTCGGACGTTCTTTACCTGCATGATCTCAAGCGCCATCTCGACCGCATGCTCAAGCGCGAGAACCGGATGGAACTAGCGGAGGCCTGCTTCGATTTCGTAAAAACCCGTTGCGCCCTTGATCTCATGGGTTGGCAAGAGACGGATATTTTCGCCCATAGCTGAGGAACAGCCCTTGGCCTTTGCCGATCAGCCCGGCCGGACCCGCAAGTTTAGACGTCTGCTGCGCCGCAATCGTATGGTGGGCGTGTTGCGGTTTGCCGTGCCGGCCGTGGGTTTTGTGCTGCTGGTCGCGCTCTTGATCCAGATTGTGATTTCGAGCTTCGGTGGACGCTACGGCATCGGCAAGATCGAGGTGACGCCGGACCGGATTCGGGTCGAGACACCGGAATATGCCGGCACGCTGACCGATGGTTCGGTCTATCGTGTCTGGGCCGAGGAAGCGGCGGCGGCCATCGACAATACCGACCTCATTACGATGAGCAATGTGAAGGTAATGCTGGAGCGCACCGATGGCGTTCGCCGCGAGGCATCGGCAGTGGACGCCATTCTCGACACGGTCAACCAGCAGGTGCGCATTGAGAATGGCACTGAAATCAGCGAATCCAGCGGCATTTCCGGTCGCCTCAGCGACTCCGTTTTCGACTGGGCGAGCCAGACCCTGACATCAAAGGGCCCGGTGACCATCAATTATTCGGACGGCTCCACCGTACGCGCCGAGGGCATGGTGCACGAGGCCGATCGTAACCGCTGGACTTTCACCAACGCGATCGTCACGCTGCCCGAAACCCCGGGGGAGGAGCAGGAATGAATTTCAGTCGCTTCGCTTTGATCGCTGTTTTCGCAGGCTTTCTCTCTGTGCCGGCACTGGCGCAAACCGCCGTGCAAATCTCGGCCGATGTTTTTACGGTCGAGGAGGGCACCAAGGAGGCGGTGTTCACTGGCAATGTCGTGATCAAGCATCCGACGGTCAATGTCTGGGCCGAGAAGGTCGTGGCCACCTATGGCGAAGGCGGCACCAGCGACATCAGGAGTTTTGAGGCAACCGGCAAGGTGAAGCTCGAAACCGACGAGCAGACGGCGACGGGCGATCGCGCCGTGTTCACGCCGGGCGATCAATTGCTGCGCCTGACCGGCAATGTCGAGGTCAGCAATACGGCCGGCAGCGTCCAGGCGCAGGAGCTGGTGGTCAATCTTGCCACCAATGTTTCGACTTTCAGCGCCAGCCAGGGCGGACGCGTGACCGGCGTCTTCACCACCCAATGAGCGAGAAGACGCGCATAGACCAGTCGGGCTGGCTCGTGGCCCAGGGTCTTGCCAAGAGTTTTGGTAAGCGCACGGTCGTGCGCGATGTTTCGTTGGCCGTGCGCCGCGGGGAAGCCGTGGGCCTTCTTGGCCCCAATGGCGCCGGCAAGACCACGGTTTTTACCATGATCATGGGTCTCGTGCGGCCCGATGCGGGACGCATCCAGCTCGATGGCAATGACATTACCCGCTTGCCACTGTTTCAGCGTGGCCAGCTTGGGGTTGGCTACCTGCCCCAGGAGCCGTCCATTTTCCGCGGCATGAGCGTCGAGGGCAATATTCTCGCCATTCTGGAAAATACCGTCAGCGGCAGGGCGGAGCGCAAGCGCCGGCTGAAACAGTTGCTCGACGAATTTTCGATCTCCCACCTTGCCAAGTCCAATGCCCTGTCCTTGTCGGGCGGCGAGCGCCGGCGTGTCGAAATTGCGCGGGCCCTGGCGGCCGAACCGATCTTCATGCTGCTCGACGAACCCTTTGCTGGCGTTGATCCTATCGCCGTGGCCGAAGTGAAGGGTCTCGTGCGGCAATTGACCCAGCGCGGCATTGGCGTGCTCATCACCGACCATGCGGTACGCGAAACGCTTGGGCTCGTCGATCGCGCCTATGTCATCCATGGCGGCTCGGTGATGATTCAGGGCAAGCCCGAAACCATTTCGGCCAGCCCCGAGGCCCGGCGCGTCTACCTCGGCGAGAGCTTCGAGCTTTAGAAGCCTTTGAACTGGCACGGAACTTGCCTTAGCGCTTGCCCTTGCCGACGAAATCAGCCATGTTGCGGCCGGGAAGCCGCCCTTCGGGGCATCACGTGACGCGCCAAGAGGTTGAATAGATGGCACTTTCGCCGCGGCTGGAGTTTCGCCAGGCCCAAAGCCTGACGCTGACGCCGCAGCTCATGCAGTCGATCAAACTCCTGCAATTGAGCCATCTCGAACTCAATGATTTCGTCGACGCCGAACTCCTGCGCAATCCGCTGCTCGAACGCGAAGAGGGCGGCGAGGCAGCCGATGTCGAGCCGGCCGAAGCCCCGGAACGGGCGGTCGAACTCAGTGCCTATGAAGATACGGTTGCCCAGGGCGACCGCATCAAGGATGCCGACCAGATCGCCGAGGGTTATGACACCGCGGTCGAGAACGTCTTTCCCGAATCCAATCCCAATGAGATGGGCAGTGTCGCCGGGCCCGACCGCAATGGCAGTTTTGAGGGCGGTGAAGCGCCCGACCTTGACCAGTTCGTGGCCTCGCGCCCGCGCCTTTCCGACCATCTCGAAGCCCAGGCGCAGATGCTGCTGCGCACCCAGGCCGACCGGCTGATCGGCCAGCACCTGATCGATGGGCTCAACGAGGCTGGCTATCTCACTGTTGAACTCGACGCGGTAGCCGAATTGCTCGGGGCCGAACTCGGCGATGTCGAGGCTGTTCTCGGGGCGCTGCAAACCTGCGACCCGATTGGCGTCTTTGCCCGCTCCGTTGCCGAATGCATGGCGCTGCAATTGCGCGAGCGCGACCGGCTCGATCCGATGATGCAGCGCCTGCTGGACAATCTCGGTCTTGTCGCCGAGCACAATATGGCGGGGTTGATGAAGGCCGTCGGCTGCGATCGCGAAGATCTCTCCGATATGCTGGGCGAATTGCGTCTGCTCGATCCACGGCCGGGCCTTGCCTTCGACAGCGCGCCGATTGAGGCGGTGGTGCCCGATGTCTTCGTGCGGTCCGGGCCCGATGGCGGCTGGCAGATCGAGCTCAATAGCGAGACGCTACCGCGCGTGCTGGTCAACCGGGTCTACTATGCCAGCGTGACCAAGAAGACCCGCGACGCGGCGGAAAAGACCTTTTTGTCCGATTGCCTGCAAACGGCCAATTGGCTGACGAAAAGTCTCGACCAGCGGGCCCAGACCATTACCAAGGTGGCCGCCGAAATCGTGCGCCAGCAGGATGGGTTTCTGACCCATGGCGTGGCGCATCTGAAGCCGATGACGCTCAAAATGGTCGCCGAAGAAATCGAAATGCATGAATCGACGGTGAGTCGCGTTACCGCCAACAAGTATATGGCGACGCCGCGCGGCCTCTACGAGATGAAATACTTCTTCACGACGGCCATATCTTCGGCGGATGGTGGCAGTGATCATTCGGCTGAAGCGGTGCGGCACCGGATCAAGCAGCTTATCGATGCGGAACTGGCGAGCGATATTCTCTCGGACGACACGATCGCCGAAATGCTGCGCAAGGAACAGGGCATCGACGTGGCCCGGCGCACGGTGGCGAAATATCGCGAGGGCATGAACATCCCCTCCTCGGTGATCCGCCGCCGCCAGAAAAAAGCTTTGCAGAAGATCGCCTAGAGGCGGCTGCGTCCTATCGTCTCGCTTGTTGACGTGAACCGGGAACCGCGGAGCGGGGCTGCGGCGTTGGGCTCTCGCCCGGCAGCCTTTGTTCACGGCGGGAAGGCTAATTGAGCCGCGTCCCTCTGTCACCCTCTCATTTGGACATGCCGGGCATGATGCGGATTGCCCCTGCCTCTGGCTGGGTCTAGCATCCTCATGTCTGGCACCCCACATGCAATGGGTGACAGTAGGCAGGAACCCGGATGTCGGGAGATCGGCTTCGGGACCTCTTGCGTCGTACACACGACCGAAAGGAAGAAGAAGCCATGGCCTTGCGCGTTTCGGGAAAGAATATGGATGTAGGCGATGCTCTGCGCGGCAAAGCAGAGGATCACTTTTCCACCGTTGTCGGAAAGTATTTTGACGGCGGCTATGACGGCCATCTGACCCTCACTCCAGACGGAATTGGTTTCCGTGCCGACTGCGTTGTCCACCTCGATTCCGGCGCCACTCTACAAGCCAGCGCCCAGGGCGGTGATGCGACCTCGGCCTTCGAGGTCATGGCGCTCAATATCGAAAAGCGCCTGCGCCGTTACAACCGGAAGCTCAAGCAACACCGCAAGGGCAATGGTGCCGATGGCGGCACGGCCCAGTACACCGTTTTCGGGGCCTCGGACGAGTTCGACGAGCTCGACGAAGACTATGCGCCACCCGTGGTTGCCGAGACCACCAAGAACCTGCGCCAGATGAGCGTGGAGGAGGCGGTGATGGAGCTCGACCTGTCGGGTCAGAATGTTGTGATGTTCCGCCACGCTGGACATGGCGGCCTGAATGTGGTCTACCGCCGCGCGGACGGCAATATAGGCTGGATTGATCCCGCGCTTGGGGCAAATTGATTAGCCCGACTGCCGTAGAAAAGCTGAAGTAGAGCCCAAGGCAGACTAATGGAATTGGCTGACATTCTGGCAGAGGAAGCCGTACTTGACTGTACGGGTGTCACCTCGAAGCGCCAGCTGTTTGACATCTTGTCCAAAAAGGCTTCCGAGATCACCGGCAAGGACCAGAACGATATCCTTGCGGCCATTGCTGGCCGCGAGGAATTGGGGTCGACCGGCCTTGGGAATGGCATCGCCATTCCGCATGGGAAGCTCAATGGTCTCAAGGGTGTAACCGCCGTCTTCGCGCGGCTCGATACGCCCATCGACTTCGACGCGGTCGACGACCAGCCGGTCGATGTGGTGATCATGCTGCTCGCGCCTGTCGGTGCCGGTGCCGATCACCTGAAGGCCCTGTCGCGCGTGGCGCGGCTGCTGCGGACGGAAAGTGTCATCGACCAGCTACGGCGGGAAACCGACGTCAAGCGGCTCTATGCGCTGCTGACAACGCCGCTTGAAGATTCCTGCGCCGCCTAGGCGCAGGCTACCGAAATTGAAAAACCCCGCGGATCAGACCGATCCGCGGGGTTTTTGTTTCGGATGGGGCCGACCCTAGTGCAGGGTCGCAAGTCCCAGATTCTTGTCGCCGAGCCACTCGGCCACGGCGTCAGCCGTGTCGGCAACCATCAGCGGGGTGCCATCGGCAGACATGACGAGCTGATAAAGCTCGGTGTCGTTGAATTCTGCGTCGTGGATCATGTGCGAGAGCACTAGGCCGGAGACCGGCTTGATATAGGCCACGGCACTGCCACCCAAGGCCGCGAACTGGGCCTGGGTCAGATGCCGAAGCGGGTGCGCGTCGGCAGGAACGGCGTCGGTATTGCGTCTATCCATCATTTTTTAGCCCTTTCCTTTACAGCGAGCGAATGTCGATACGGCGGGCAAGCTTGGGCGCGCGAGGACGCTCAAGAGCAATAACGAGCATGCCATGGCTCAGAGTTGCATCTTTCACGATCATTCCATCGGCAAGGAGGAAGGTGCGCTGGAATTGCCTGGCGGCAATGCCTCGGTGCAGGAACTCCCGCCCCGGCTCATCCTTCTGCTTTCCGCGAACATTGAGCTGGTTGTCTTCACTCATCACTTCGAGTTCGGATTCGGAAAATCCGGCAACCGCGATGGAAATGATGAAGCGTTCCGTGCCGTCTTCGCCGACGGTGCGCTCGATATTGTAAGGGGGGTAGCCGTCCGCAGACCGGGCGAGCCGATCGATCCTTTCCTCAAAGCTGTCAAAGCCGAGGAGAAAGGGCGCGGAAAAGACCGATATACGCGACATCTACGCCGTCCTTGTTTCAAGCAAGCAACGAATACTGTCGACCCAAAACTCTGGCATCGACAGGCTGAGGCAGATATGGGTCCTATGGCCGTCCTGTTCAAGCCTGAGCGGATGGCCTGAGCGAAGCGATCAGAGGCCTACATGACCCAGTCGAAAACCGTCGCCGTCATCACCCCCGCTTTCCGCGCGCAGGATACATTGCCCACCACAGTGCAGAGCGTGCTCACCCAGACCCATGCCGATTGGCAGCATTGGATCATTGCCGATGACGGGTTTGACTATGCGGCGTTTCTCGACGGCCAGGGGCTGCGCGATGAGCGCCAGGTTTTTTTGACGAGCGGGGGCGTCGGCACTGGAGCCTCGCGGACCCGGAACGTGGCGCTGGAGCAATTGAGCGTACCCTATGTCGCCATTCTCGATGCCGACGACCGGCTGAAACCGCAAAAACTTGAGTTTGCCGTTGCGGCGCTGCAGAGCCACGCCATCGTGACGACGGCGCTCGACGTCATGACCATGGATTTTGATCACCTGCGCTATGTCGGGGATGGACCGGATCGGGAACTGACGCCGGGCGAGCACAAGTGGGTCAGCCTATCCATGGATTCCATGGTGGTGTGGGATCGGACCAAGACCGACGGGCGCTACGACCCGACGCTGAGCAACATGACCGATCTGGAACTCTTGCTGCAGCTCTATGGCAAGGCGTCACTCTCCATGCATCTGGGTGCGCCGCTGCACGATTACATCAAGCGCGATGGCTCGATGAGCAATGGCAAGGATGTGGCGGCGGGGATGATTGCCAGCAAAACAGAAATCCTGCGGCGGCTTGAAGCCGGTTCTTATGGGCTCTCGGCGGTGGATGTGGCTGGTGTGGCGCGGTTTTTGCGGGTGTCGCTAGCAGCGGAAGCGGCTTACAGCGCGGCGCTGGCCGAACAGCCGGGCCTGCTGTTTGAAAACCACATCGAGCCGATGCTGAAGGCTGCGCGGGCCTAGTCGAGCAAAAGATCAAGGACATCGGCGTGGATGTCCTGCCAGTCCTTTTCGGTGATTGGATAGAAGTCAAAGCCCCGCAGGGTGGCCGCACCCTCGACCGCCAGCAGCGCCAGGCGGGCGCGGCGGCCGGACGGCGTCGTCACGTCGAGTTTAGCCAGGGCCTCTCGATAATAGTCCTGGGCGCCTTTGCGATATTGCGGTGAGCGCATGAAATTGGCGATCAGGGCCAGGGAGCGCTCGGTGACGAGTTCGCTGGCGCCCTTGCTGCCCAGCACATGGGCTCGCACCCGGTTTTCCGGCGTATCGCCTGCTGACGTCAGGAAGGCGTCACCGATCTCGTCCATGGCGGCGAAAGCCCGGTTGAAGAGCGCGTCGATCAGCGCGTCCTTGCTGGGGAAGGCGTAGAGCACGCCGCCCTTGCTGACGCCGGCCTCGGCTGCCACGGCATCCATCGTCAGCTGGCCTGCACCATCGCGCAGGACCACGCGCTCGGCCGCATCGAGCAGGGCGCCGCGATCAATTGTTTGTTTCCGGCCCATTGCGACCTCTTTTCAATCCGTCCAGACGGATTTATATAGCCGACGATCCGGCAGCGATAGGTACGTCTGCCAAGAGGAACTGAAAATGTCATCCCCGCGCAACCGCTGGCTGGTGCTTTTGGCCGTCATGCTGGCTTTTCTTCCTGTCGTCATCGACATGACGATCCTGCACATCGCCGTGCCCTCCCTGACATTGGCCCTGGGCGCGAGCGGCACGGAGATCTTGTGGATCATCGATATCTATCCGCTGATGATGGCGGGCCTGCTCGTGCCCATGGGCACGCTGGCCGACCGCGTCGGGCATCGGCGCATGCTTCTTACGGGCCTGCTGGTATTTTTGGTTGCCTCCGTTGCGGCGGCCTTTGCGCCGACTGCGGCAGTCCTTATCGGCGCGCGCGTGGCCCTGGCCTTTGGCGCCTCGATGATCATGCCCAATGTGCTGGCTATCATTCGCCAGACCTTTGAGGATTCCAAGGAGCGCGCTTTGGCGCTGGGCCTTTGGGGTACGGTTGGTTCGGCCGGTGCGGCGCTTGGCCCGCTGGCGGGCGGTGCACTGCTGGAGCATTTCTGGTGGGGTTCTGTCTTCCTCATCAACGTGCCCGTGATGATGGTGGTTTGGCCCCTGGCCTTCTTCACCATTCCCAAGCGCGCGGTGACGGCCAGCGGCAATTGGACCATTGGCCAGGCGCTGGTGCTGATCGCGGGCCTGATTGCTACGGTCTATGCGATAAAATCCGGTTTTAAGGCGGGCAGTTCGCCTGCTGTGACGGGCGCGAGCCTTGTAGCCGGGCTTGGCTTGCTCGTCTGGTTCGTGCGCCAGCAGATGCGCGCGGCCGAACCCATGCTCGACCTGAGCCTGTTCTCGCGCCCGGCGATCAGCATGGGCATGGTCATGGCACTGGTGGTCTGTGGATCGCTGGCGGGCGTCGAACTGACCGTGGCGCAGGAACTGCAATTTGTCGTCGGCCATACCCCGCTGCAGGCCGGGCTCTTCATGCTGCCGCTGGTGATTGCCTCGGGCATTGGCGGGCCGATTGCCGGCTATGCCGTCGGGCAATTGGGCCTGCGCACCGTGGCGGTCGTGTCCCTCGCCGTTGCGGCCCTCAGTCTTGCCGGCCTCGGCGTCAGCGATTTTCACAATCCGGGCATTGGCGTTGCGGCCCTGATGGTCATGCTGGGTCTGGCGCTCAGCATCGGGCTGACAGCCTCGTCCATTGCCATCATGTCGAGTGCTCCGGCGGAAAAAGCCGGTGTTGCCGGCTCGCTCGAAGGCACGGGCTACGAACTTGGTGCGGGTCTTGGCATCACCTTTTTCGGTGTGCTGCTGGCGTCCAGCTATTCAAGCGCCCTGCGTATTCCAGTGGACCTGGCGCAAGGTCTGCCCGAAGGCGCGGCGCATTCGATCGGGGAAACCATGTATGCGGCCGAACAGCTTGGCCCCGCCGGTGCGCCGCTTGTCGAAGCGGCACGGATGGCCTTTTCGGACGCGCATGGCATGGTGCTGTTGAGTGCGGCGAGCCTCATCGGGCTTCTGGCTATCGCTGTCTTCTTCGCCCTGCGGCGCTATCGGGACACCGAGGCCACTGCATCAGCGCATTAGTTCGTAAAAAGAAAAGGGCGGCCGATTGGCCGCCCGTCTTCCTGAATGATTCAGGAATTCAGAGTGCGTAAAGCGTCACGCCGGCGCCGTCGTCGCTGCCATCAATGCCAACGATCTGGTCGACGGTAAAACCCTGTTCCTGGATCGAGCGGCTAATGACCGGGTTGTTCTTGATGCGCTGGTGCAATGCGGCCATGTCGACGTCGATGGCCAGCGAGCGGGCTTCGCCTGCATTGACCTTCAGCACGGTGGCGTAGTTGGCGTCATCGAGCGACTGCACCGAACCCATGGCGTCGAACGGGCTTGCCATGGCGGCACCGGCGGAAGTGGCAAGGATTGCGGCAACGGCAATGGCTTTTACAAAACGCATGATAGTCTCCTGTTTGAAAATTGTAGCTCCATGTCCGGAGCATGCAGGAGTTACGCTTGAGACCGCCGCCGGGTTTCATGAATGTTCGGTAAGGCAGAACACTGATTTGTGTGTGATCCACGAGCGAGTTCAATCGTTCCCACGCGCGCCTGTCCGAGCCCCCTTGCCTTTCCCTGCCATTCCCCCTATAGAGCGCCATCTCCGGATCGCCCGGCCAAAAGGCATGCCGTGGCGGTCTTTGAAAGCGACGGACTCGCAAGAGCCTGTTAAGACCAATAAGGACCCGCAAAATGCCCAAGATGAAGACCAAGTCCGGCGCAAAGAAGCGTTTCAGCTTCACCGCTACCGGTAAGGTGAAGGCCGGCGTTGCCGGCAAGCGCCACCGCCTGATCAGCCACAACGCCAAGTACATCCGCACCAACCGCGGCACCAAGATCCTGTCCAAGGGCGACGAGGGTCTGGTGAAGTGGTACATGCCGTACAACCGCTAAGCTGGAAGGACACTAAAACATGGCACGCGTAAAAAGAGGCGTAACCGCCCACGCCCGTCACAAGAAGGTCTTGAAGGCCGCCGAGGGCTATTATGGCCGTCGTAAGTCTACGATCCGTATCGCCAAGCAGGCCGTCGAAAAGGCCGGCCAGTACGCGTATCGCGATCGTCGCGTCAAGAAGCGCAACTTCCGCGCTCTCTGGATCCAGCGTATCAACGCTGCCGTCCGCGAACACGGCCTGACCTACAACCGATTTATCGACGGCCTCAGCAAGGCTGAGGTTGCCGTCGACCGCAAGGTGCTGTCCGATCTCGCGATCACGCAGCCCGAAGCGTTCGGCGCCCTGGTCGCCAAGGCCAAGGCAGCTCTGGCTTATCTCGCAAGCGTGGACACTGTTACCCACGCCCGCGTTACCGCCTAAGCTAACCCCACCTCGTTGAGGTCAAAAATTGCGCCTTGCGCCACCCCGAAAGGGGCTGGCGCGGGGCGTTTTGTTTTGGTCTAACCGCACCTGAATTTTCACCGAGAGCTCCCGATGTCCTTGGAAACCCAGATTGAAACCCTGCGCGCCGAATTGAGCGCTGCCATCGCCGCTGCCGATACCGAAGCCGCGCTCGACACTGTGCGTGTCGCGGCTCTCGGCAAGAAGGGTTCGGTCTCGGCCCTGCTCGGCACGCTGGGCGCCATGGCTGCGGACGAGCGTAAGAGCGCGGGCCCGGCGATCAACGGCCTCAAGAACGACATTGCCGGCCTGATCGAAGCGCGCAGCACCGAATTGAAGGGCGCGGCGCTCGAAGCGCGGTTGAAGGCCGAGACGGTCGACGTGACGCTGCCGCTGCCGCCGGCGCCGACGGCCAAGGGCCGCATTCATCCGATTTCGCAGACCATCGACGAAATCACGGCCATCTTCTCGGACATGGGTTTTGCCATTGCCGAAGGGCCCGATATCGAGACCGACCATTACAATTTCACCGCGCTGAATTTCCCCGAAGGTCACCCGGCGCGCGAAATGCACGACACCTTCTTCATGAAGCCCGGCCCGGACGGGGTGAAGAAGGTTTTGCGGACGCACACCTCGCCCGTGCAAGTGCGCGTGATGCAAAAGACCAACGAAAAGCCGGCGGCCTCCTACCTGACCCCGTCGCAGGATCCGCCGATCCGCGTCGTCATGCCCGGCCGCACCTATCGCAATGACTCAGACCAGACGCACACGCCGATGTTCCACCAGGTTGAAGGCCTCGTCATCGACAAGGATTCGCACATTGGCCAGCTGCGCTGGGTGCTCGAGGAGTTCCTGAAAGCCTTCTTTGAGGTGCCGAGCGTTACCCTGCGCTTCCGTCCGAGCTTCTTCCCCTTCACCGAGCCGTCGATGGAAGTCGACGTGCAATGCGATCGCTCGGGCTCGGAAGTGAAGATCGGCGAAGGCAATGACTGGCTCGAAATTCTGGGCTGCGGCATGGTGCATCCCAATGTGCTGCGCAATGCCGGCCTCGATCCCGATGTCTATCAGGGCTTTGCCTGGGGCATGGGCATCGACCGCCTTGCCATGCTGAAATACGGCATGCCCGATCTCCGCGCCTTCTTTGACGCCGACCAGCGCTGGATCGAGCATTACGGGTTCCGCCCGCTTGATCTGCCGACGCTGTTCGGTGGGCTTTCGAGCTAGGCTGACATGGCTGCCCTTCCGCCCGAATATGCCAATGCCATAACCTTCAGCTTCGGCGACTCGCCGGAGCTGAACGAGGAATTGCTTGGCCTGGTGCTGGCCGGCAAGAAGACCGCGACCTGCGGGGCGCTGCGCGACTATGAGCAAGGCAAGGAAGCCATGCCCGTCGCCGGGCGGCGCGATGTCGTGCTCAACGGCGCGGGTGAGCCGGCGGCGGTGATCGAGACACTGTCTATCGACATCATGGCTTTCGATAGGGTCGCCCCGAGCTTTACCGATCTCGAAGGCGAAGGCCCCTATGCCGAATGGCGCAGGGCGCACGAGGATTACTTCTCGCGCAATGGCGGCTTTGCGCCAGACATGCAGGTTGTATGTGAAAAATTCCGGCTGGTGGCGGTGCTGCCGGCTGGCCGCGAGCTCTACAATCGCGTGGCAAAAGCGATCTTTATCGTTACCGACATCGAATCCGACGGGCCGACGCCGCTGCACAATTCCATGCTGAGCTTTGCTTCGGTGGCTATCGAAGCTGACGGCACGCGGCATGGCGAGTTCGAGGCGGTGCTAAAACCCAAGGCTGATCGCACGCAGAACGAAATGACCATGGACTGGTGGAAGACCCAGCCCGAGGCCTGGAAGGCGGCGACCGAGGGCGCCGAGGACCCGGCTGTGGTCATGCCGCGCTTTGCCAACTGGGTGGAAAGCCTGCCCGGCCCAAAAGTCTTTGTCGCGGCGCCGATGATTTTCGATGGTCTCTGGATGGACCATTATCTCGATGAATATGCCGGCACGCGGGCGCTGAGCGGTCCCTTCAAGGGGCGCCAGATTTTTCGCGGTGGTGGCGTCTGCCTCTATACCATGGCCGGAACGCTGCGCGGCGCGCCCTATCTCGATTGGGGCATGAGCAAGCTGCCGGCCGAATTCTACGGCCATATCCCCCATACCCACCGAGCCATCGACGATGCCCGCGGCTTTGCCAATGTGCTCGTCGAACTCTTTCAACTTTCGTCCGCGCTGCCGCCGATCAACGGCAGCAAGAGTGACTTCCGCTAAGGTCCCAAAACATGAAATTCACGCTTGATTGGCTCAAGGAACATCTCGAGACCACGGCCTCGACCGAAGAGATCGGCAAGGCGCTGACCATGATCGGCCTTGAAGTGGAAGGCATTGAGAGCCAGGGCAAGGCGCTCGAAAAGTTCGTCATTGCCCATGTGGTGGAAGCAAAGCCGCATCCCAATTCCGACCATCTCAATATCTGCAAGGTCGATGCCGGGACCGGCGAGCTGATCGACGTCGTCTGCGGCGCGCCGAACGCTAGGACTGGCATGAAGAGCGTGTTCGCCTTCCCCGGCACCTATATTCCGGGCAAGGATTTTGAACTCAAGGGCGGCGTCGTCATTCGCGGCGCGCCATCCAATGGCATGCTCTGCTCGGCTGCAGAACTGCAGCTTTCCAACGACCATGACGGCATCATCACCCTGCCCGACGATGCGCCGATCGGCCAAAAGTATGTCGACTATGCCGGCATCAATGGCGTGGTCTTTGACATCTCCATCACGCCGAACCGCGGCGACGCGACCGGCGTCTATGGCGTGGCGCGCGATCTCGCCGCCTTTGGTCTCGGCACGCTGAAGAAGACCGATTTTTCGCCGGTGCCGTCGAAGGGCAAAAGCCCGATAGCGCCGCTGCCGCAGCAGTTTTCGGGCGATGAGCCTAAGGCGATCCGCAAATTTGCCGGGCGCTATATCGCCAATGTGAAGAACGGCCCGTCGCCGGACTGGCTGCAGGCGCGCCTGCGCGCCGTGGGTCTGCGTCCGATCAACACCATTGTCGATATCACCAACCTCGTCTCGCTCGGCTGGGGTCGGCCGCTGCACGCCTATGACGCCGACAAGGTTGAGGGCACTATGGTGCTGCGCAATGCGCGTGGCGAAGAATTCGATGCGCTCGACAACAAGGTCTATACGCTCGACGAGACCATGACTGTTATCGCCGACGACAAGGGCCCGCTCTGCCTCGGCGGCATCATGGGCGGCATTCGCTCAGGTGTCACTGATGAGACCACCAATATTCTCATGGAATGCGCGAGCTGGGATCCAGAGCTGATCGCCCGCACCGGCCGCAAGACCGGGATCGTTTCCGATGCGCGCTATCGTTTGGAGCGTTCGGTTGACCCGGCTCTTACGGAGCCAGGCATGGAACTGGCAACGCGCCTAGTGCTCGAACTCTGTGGCGGTGAGCCGGCCGAGCCGGCGATCTCGGGCGAAGACGTTTTTGCCAATACCACGGTGGAATTCCCGCTCGGCGAAGTGCGTCGTCTGACGGGCCTGGAAGTCTCTCCGGAGAAGATCGAGCAGATTCTCTCGGCACTTGGTTTTGTGGCCGAGGGTTCGGGCGACAAGCGCGCAGTAAAAGTGCCGAGCTGGCGTCCGGATGTTACCCAGAAGGCCGACCTCGTCGAAGAAGTAATGCGCATGGTGGGCGTCGACAATGTGCCGGTGGAGCCGCTGGCGCGTCTCAACCATGTCGCGCCGCGCATTCTGACGACCATCCAGAACCGCCGCCGCATTGCGCGTCGCGTTCTGGCCTCGCGTGGCCTCGATGAGGCTGTGACCTGGTCGTTCATTTCGCATGGCGAAGCCACGCTCTTTGGCGGCGGCACGGAAGACCGGCAGCTTGCTAATGCCATCGCGTCCGACATGACCGATATGCGGCCCTCGCTGCTGCCGGGCCTGCTTGCTGGCGCGCGTCGCAATGCCAATCGTGGGTTTGCCGATGTGAGCCTCTTCGAAGTGGGGCAGATCTTCCTTTCCGACAAGCCGGAAGGCCAGCACACCTATGCTTCGGGCGTGCGTACGGGCACGGCCAAGATCGACGGCGCTGGGCGCCATTGGTCGTGCAAGGCCGAGGCGGTGACTGTGTGGGATGCCAAGGCCGATCTTGCTGCGGTGCTCGACGCGCTTGGCGTCGACGTCGACAAGGTGCAGGTGCTGCCGGAAGCAGCCTCGTGGAGCCACCCGGGTCGTGGCGGGCGCTTCGCGCTGGGGCCAAAGGTGACGCTGGGCTGGTTCGGCGAACTGCATCCGGCGCTGGCGGCGGATCTTGATATTTCGGGGCCGGTTGCGGCATTCGAAATCGACCTCGATGCCCTGCCCGAAGCGCGCAAGAAGGCGACGAAGACCAAGCCGGCGATTGACCTCAGCCAGTTCCAGCCGGTTTCCCGCGATTTTGCTTTCGTGATGGACAAGGGCGTGGCGGCAGCCACGATCCTGCGGGCGGCGAAGGGTGCGGACAAGGCGCTCATCGCTGATGTGGGTATTTTCGACGTGTTCGAAGGCACGCACGTTGGCGAGGGCAAAAAGTCCGTAGCCATCGAAGTAACCCTGCAGCCGCGCGACCGTACGCTGACCGACGAGGACATCGAAAAGGTGTCATCGGCGATTGTTGCGGCTGTGACCAAGACGACCGGCGGCGAACTGCGGAAGTAGTTTTCCTGTCCAATCCCACTGCTTCATATCGGCAAGCGGGAACCTCTGTTCTGAAACGGAGGTCCCCGCTTTCGCGGGGATGACAGTTCCGTGGGCGCTTTTGCATTGGAGACAAACCAGTGTCCCGTACCGACGCCATTCTGAAACGCCTGTCTGGGCTGCATCCAAAGCTGATCGATCTCAGCCTGGATCGCATGCTGCCGCTCTTGGAAAAGCTGGGCAATCCGCAGGACCACCTGCCGCCCACGATCCATGTGGCGGGGACCAATGCCAAGGGTTCGACCATTGCCTATCTCCGCGCTTTCCTCGAAGCGGCGGGCAAGAAAGTGCATGTCTACAATTCGCCCCATCTCGTGCGTTTCAACGAGCGCATCCGGCTCGCGAGCGAACTCGTTTCCACGCGAAAACTGAATGCGGCGCTGGAAGAGGTGGAAGAGATCAATGCCGGGGCTGGGATCACCTTTTTTGAGGTGACCACGGTGACGGCGTTTAAGCTTTTTGCCGAGACGCCGGCCGATTTTCTGCTGCTTGAAACCGGCATGGGCGGGACTTACGACACCACCAATGTCGTAAAACATCCGTTGGGCACGATCATCACGCCGGTCGATTTCGACCATCAGGGGTTTCTGGGCAAGACGATTGCCGAGATTGCGTCCAACAAGGCCGGCATTCTGAAGCGCGGCTCGAAATCGGTGATGGGTATCCAGCGCGACGAGGGGCACAAGGTGCTCGAACGCGCGGCGCATCGGCTGGGGATCACGCCTCTCTGGCAGGGCGAGGACTTTCATGGATCGGCGCAGGATGGACGGCTCGTCTATACCGACGAGGCTGGCATGCTCGACCTGCCGCCGCCGGCGCTGCTCGGCCCGCACCAGTTCGATAATGCGGCTCTGGCCATTGCGGCGGCGCGGCATTTTGAATTGCCCGTCGATGAGACGTCCATTGCCGAGGGTCTTCGCAAGGTAACCTGGCCGGCGCGCATGCAGCCGATCCGCGAGGGCAAACTGCGCGAACTGCTGCCGGCGAGCCACGAACTCTGGCTCGATGGCGGACACAATACGCATGGCGCCAAGGCGCTGGCGCGGACCATTGCCGAATTTGACCGCAACCGTGCGGCGCCGCTGGTGCTGATCATGGGCATGATGAATACCCGCGACCCAGGCGAGTTCCTCGAGGCTTTTGCCGGTTTCAAGCCCTCTGTGCTGGCGCTGACCATTCCGGGGGAGCAGAACGCCCACCCGGCGGCGCATATCGTCAAGCGGGCTCACGATGTCGGGCTGGAGGCGCGACCGCTGCGCTCGATCGTGACGGCGCTGAAGGCGGCCGCAGAGGTGCCCAATGCGCGGGTGCTGATCTGTGGGTCGCTATATCTGGCCGGCGACGTGCTCGCGAAAAACGGCACGCCGCCGAACTGAACGGTTTTAGTACTTCGCCTGCTCACTACCACAGAACGGATCGACGGGGCTGGTGCCGGTGAATGGCACCCGGCCGAGCAGCGCGTCGAGAACGGCTTCCTGGATGGCGTCGCTCGAGCCATAGGCGTTGATATAGGTCGATACGCGCGGGGCGTCGTAGAGGTAGTAGGGAAAGCCCAGTGACACCATCAGGGTCGGCACTTCGTGCCAGTGGCGGTGCATGGCGCCGAAGACCGAGCCGGTGAGGCCCTTCCAATCAAGGAAAATGCGGCTGCGGGTGAGGAGGGTTTCTTCCGCGAGCAGATACAGGACGAGGTCGTAATCGCTGGCGCGGACGGCGAGGTCGGGCGTGTGGACGGTAACCTCAAAGCCCTCTTGGGTCAGGCGATCGGGCAGTGAGAGCGGGATCGGCGCGGGGGCAAAGGGCTGCACGGCGCCGGTCGAGTAGATCAGCACGCGCTTGTACTTTGCGGGGGACAGCGGCAACAGGGTGGCCGTGTCCTTTACCAGCGTCGGCATGCGCGCCGTGACTTCCTTGGCCTTGGCGAGCTTTTCGGGCGTCGCGACCACGCGGCTGGCCGTATCGAGATTGGGCTCGGGGCGATCCCTGTGAAGGCCCAGCGCGGCCTTGAGGGCCAGAATGCGGGTTACGGCCTCGTCGACGCGCTCCTGCGTCAGGCGGCCATCGGCAACGGCCTTTACGAGACGCATCAGGTCTCCATTGGGATCGTCCGAGAACAAAATAACGTCGCAGCCGGCGATGACGAGTTCCGGCAGGGTTTCGTCGCGCGGGCCCCAATCGCCGAGGCCGGCCATGGGGGTGGCGTCGGACACGATGAGACCCTGAAAACCCAGGCGCTCGCGCAGCAGGACCTCGTTGAGGAGGCGGCTCAGCGAAGCCGGGCGGAAGGCTTCCGAGGTCGCTTCAGGATCAAGCTCGCGGACGAAAGCCGGGAAGGCGATGTGGGCGGACATGACGCTGAGGACGCCGGCATCAATGGCGGCGCGGTAGAGCCGGCCGAATTGTTCTTCCCATTCGGCAATGGTCAGCGGATTGACGGTCGTGACCAGATGCTGGTCGCGGTCGTCATACCCTTCGCCCGGCCAATGCTTTACCGTGGCGGCGACGCCATTGGCCTGGAAGGCGGCGATCTGGGCCAGGGCATGGCGCTCGATCCTGTCGATATCGCTGCCATAGGAGCGGGTGCCGACAATGGCGCTGCGCCAGGCGGCGTTGATGTCGATAACCGGGGTAAAGCTCCAGTTGAGGCCAACGGCGCGCGCTTCCTCGGCCATGATGGTGGAAATGGCCGTGGTGGCCTCCACATCGTCGACGGCAGCGAGGCCAAGCGGGTTCGGCACAGAGGTGCCAAAAGGCAGGCTCATGCGGCTGCCTTCGAGATCGGCGCTGACCAGCATGGGCGCGGGGCCGGCGGCATCGAGCTGGCGGGCGAAGCTGATTTCGCTGGCGAGATCGTTGGAATAGATGCGGGTTACGCCGCCGGGGCGGAAAGCCCTTACCGCTTCCAGCGCCTGGTCGGCATCGCCACGGACGAGAAGCACAAAAAGCTGGGCCAGCTTGTCGCGTGGAGCCAGGCCATCGCGCGTGGCATGCACCCAGGCAATGGCCTCCTCATTCAGATTGAAGGGCGCTGCGGACAAGTCGATAGGGGCCAAGGCATTCTCTCCAGACGGGCAGTCTTGCGGTGCGATAGTGCTAGCAGAGCCCGCAGGGCTCCACCATGCCCAACCTCACGGCTTTGTGAGGCGAATCTATGGAGCGCGGAGAAGCCTCAGGCGGCGTGCGATTCCAGCCATTTTATGAGCTGCACGCGGCTCTGCCCGGCCCCGACCTTGATGTCCACCGGCGCACCGTCCTTGAAGATGATCAGCGTCGGCATGGCGCGGACATTGTAGGCGACGGTAATGCCGGGATTGGAGTCGACGTCCAGTTTGACGATCTTGAAATCTGCAGCCAGCTCTTCGGCGAGCGCGTCGATGGTGGGCGCCATGGCTTTGCAGGGCGGGCACCATTCGGCCCAGAAATCGACGAGCACCGGACGGTCGGACTCAAGAACTTCGGCGGCAAAATTGCTGTCGCTGACATGGAGGGCCATGGGTCACCTTTCATCGGCTTTGGGCGATGAAGTTAGGCGCGATTGCCGGCCGAGGGAAGAAATGGCGTTTTATGCTTTTGAGCCGCCAAACAAAAAAGCACCGCCGGACGGGTCCGGCGGTGCCTTGGATTTTAGTTAGTCAGCGCTCTTAGGCGGCGTGGCCTTCGAGCCACTTGGTGAGGCCTGCCTTGGGCGTGCCGGCACCGATCTTCATGTCGGCAGCTTCGCCGTTCTTGAAGAGAATCATGGTCGGGATGGAGCGGACGCCATACTTCACAGTGGTCGACGGGTTTTCGTCGACATTGAGCTTGACGATCTTCACCTTGCCCGAGAGTTCCTGGGACAGCTCATCGAGGACGGGGGCGATCGCCCGGCAGGGCCCGCACCACTCGGCCCAGAAGTCCACCAGAACGGGCTCTTGGGAGTTGAGGACTTCCTCGCCAAACGTGGCGTCGGAAACGTGCTTCGTCATTTATTGTGCCTTTTGGGTTGAAAGCGGTGGGTTGTTTGCTCCCAAAGCTGGTGAGAGTCCAGCCTTAGGACAAGATCGTTCACTTGAGGGTGAAATTCCCACGCGCTTGTTCGATAAGCTCGGACGGCAAATTCATCAATGATTCCAACTCGGTCCATAGAATTGCCGCGCGAACGGTCCGGCCGGGGAAAAGCTGGCTTGCAACCAGCGCATATAGCGAGAGTTGCGTAACGTACCTCGGAGGCACGTCGACAGCTGTTTTCGGCGCCGTTGCGTCGGACTTGTAGTCGATCACCAACACGCTGTGGTCGTCAACTACGAGCCTGTCCATACGCCCCGAAAGGCGGATTGGTTCCCCGTCACGGATGGCGTCTACGAGAAACGGCACTTCGGCGCGGCTGTCGGGCCCAAAGAGATAGGCAAATTCCAGGCTGTCGAGAATGGATAGGGCCTTTGGGGCGAGGCGTGCCTGCTCCTTGGGCATGTCGGGCAGCAGCACTTCGAGGGCGCGGGGAATCACCTTGGGCCAGAGGCCGCGGTCGATTCTGCCCAAGTGTTGCAGCAGGGCATGAAGCGCGATGCCGGATTTTCGCGCCGTTTCGGCGTCCCGCACGCGTTCGGCGGCTGTGGCAAGCGCGGGTTCGTTGCCGCTGGCTTCATGGGCGCGGGAGGGCGAGGTGGTGGCCGGCGGGACGAAGATTGGCAAGGGCGCGGGCTCAATCCAGCGTGCGGGTTTTGCGCTTGCGGTTGTGGAGCCTGTTATCGCGGCTGGCTGCGGGCGGACAATGGGATAGACGAGGGCGGAAGTGCCGTCGGCCAGTTCCAAAACCTCGGCATTGTCGGACAGGGCCGATTCCACTGCTTCATACCAGGTGCCGTCGAGCTTGCCGTTCTGGGTCAAAGCGCCAGTGACATAGAGCTCGTCTTCGGCGCGGGTCATGGCGACATAGAGTTTTCGCCAATATTCCTGCGCGAGATTCGCGTCGGTCTTTTCCTTGACCTCCAGCGTTGCCGGGACGTGCTGGGCCTTGTTGGAGGCGTGGATGAGGAGCGGGCCGGGAGTTTCCGAGACGATGTAGATCGGGCTGCCGATCTGTTTTGACGCGGGCTTGCTCGCGGCATCGGCCATGATGACGATCGGAGCCTCAAGACCCTTGGCCCCATGTACCGTCATGACGCGGACGCCGCCGCCGCCTTCGGCCAATTCGCGCTTGATCGAGACATTGCGCTGGCGCATGTCGGCGGCAAAGCCCTGGAGCGAGGGTTGCGCGTTCTGCTCGTGGTTGAGTGCCAATTCCAGAAATTCGGAAATGACTTCATCGACTTCCGTGCCGAGGCGGGCGTGGAAGCGTTTGAGGCCCTGATCGGCATAGAGAACTTTGGTCAGGAAGTCGAAAGGGCGTTCAAAGTCGAGATTGGCGCGCCAGGCGGCGAGGCGTTCGGCAGCAGCGCGGGCCGCGGGCAGGGCCGAGGCGAGGAGCGCGGACCAGAGGGTCTGGCGGTCGGACCGAGTGCTGGCGAGGTTGAAAAGATCGTCCTCGGAAAAATCGAAGAGTGGCGAGCGGAGGAGCGCAGCGAGCTGCAGATCATCGGCTGGATTGAGCAGCACGTCGATCAGCGCCAGGAGATCGAGCACGGCGATATGGCCGGTGACGGCCAGCCGGTCTGCGCCGGGGGTCGGCACGTGGTAGAGGCGCAGGGCGCGAATGATTTCCTGGAACAGGGCACTGCGCGATTGGACGAGGATGAGGACGTCATCGGCGGCGACGGCACGACCGCGCTGGGTCAGCGGACGCCCATTGTCGATCCAGCTTCTTATTTCGCGGGCAATACGCATGGCGACCTGTCGCGCGGCGCTCTGCTCGGCTTCCAAGGGCTCAAGCGGCCATTGGCCATCGCCGGCCTCCGACTTTTGCGCCTGTACGGGCGGCCAGAGCGTCACACTGCCGCCGGGCTGGCTGCGGGCAGCAGTGTGCAGAACCCGATCGGTAGCGAGGAGGGCCAACTGGATGTCGGAGCGGGCGCAGACTTTGTCTACGGCCTCGAGAATGCCCGAGAGCGTACGAAAGCTGGTGTGGAGCGGCAGGCGGGCAAAGGCCATGTCGGCGGCCTCGGCGCGGCGGGCAAAGTCGTAGCCCGTGGTGCCGAAGAGAGCGGGCTGCGCGCCCTGGAAGGAATAGATCGACTGCTTCTGATCGCCCACGGCAAAGACCGAGCGGGGACGACGGGCTGCTCCTTCGCCGACGAAGAACTCGGCGGCCAAGGCGCGCACCACGCGCCATTGCTGGTCATTGGTGTCCTGGCTTTCGTCGACCAGAATGTGCTCGATGCCGGCATCGAGTTTGTACTGCACCCAGGGACCGATCTCGAGATTGTCGAGGAGATCGCCGAGGCGGTCGACGAGATCGTCGAAATCGAGCAGGGCCCGGCGGCGCTTGTCGTTTTCATAGCGGCGCGCGATGGCGACCAGAATGTCGAGCACGGCATTGCTGCGTTCGACGAGCCGGGCGGCGCGGATTTTTTCATCGAGCGCGATGAGGCGGCCCTGCTCGCGGCTCAGGGTTTCTAGCAGGTGCGGATGGGCGTGGCGCTCGGTCTTGGTGAGAAGGCTGGTGCGGGGCTTTCCTTCGGTGGTGAAGAAGGCGGCATGCAGCGTGTCTTTATCCGGACGTTCGGGATCGAGCCGGGCGAGGGTGTCGACGCATTTGCGGTGGCCGTGGGGATTGCCTCCGAGCGCCGACACCAGGTGGCGCATGACCTCCGGGGTGAGGAGCGTATCGCGCACGGCGCTTTCGATGAGTTCTGTCGCACTCTCGCTGCCGGCACCCGCAAGGCGTTTCAAGCGCGCCTTGGCGCCTTCAGGGTCGGCCAGGAGCGGCTTCAGTCGTGCGCCCTTTGACAGCGCAGCCCCGATCGCCTCGCCGATATGATGGTCGCTCAGGAGCTGAAAGAGCGTTTCGACGGCGGCGCCGTTGGCGCCGCCACGAAGACCCTCGGCCAGCACGCTTTCGCGGGCGGCGAGGATGAGCTGGATCTGCTGGTCTTCCTCGATCACCGCGAAATCGAAGGGCACGCCGGCTTCTATGGGGAAGCGGTGCAGCACTGCTTCGCAGAAGGCGTGGATGGTGAGGATGCGCAACCCGCCGGGGGTTTCGAGGGCGCGGGCAAACAGAGTGCGGGCAGCATGGAGCGTTTTGGCATCGGGCTGCGTGCCGAGGAGGTCCGTCAGCTTCTTGCGCAGTTCGCCTTCTGCGATGACGGCCCATTCGGCTAGCTGCTGGGAGACGCGTTTGCGCATCTCGGCCGCTGCCGCCTTGGTATAGGTGAGGCAGAGGATCGATTCCGGCTTTACCCCGGCCAGCAGCAGCCGCAGCACGCGGCGGGTAAGCACGAAGGTTTTGCCCGAGCCGGCATTGGCCTCCACCCAGATCGAATGGCTGGGATCAGTAGCGCGGCTTTGCGCGCTTCTGGTGTCGAACGGGACGGAGAGTTCTCCGCGTTCCGCACTCATGCCTCGTCCTCCCCGCCATCGACGCTTGTCCATTCGGCGACGCGCGCCAGATGGTCATAAGGGCCGGCAAAGCGCTGGCCGACGAGCGGCAGCAGGCGCGCCGGCATGGGCGTGTCGCGGAAAAGGAAATGGTCGATATGGCTCTGGAGGCGACGATTGATCTCGTCTGCCGCTTCCATCAGCGGCATGCCTTCTGACGCCCTGAAGGCCGAGGGCACGAAGGCTTCGGGGCCGAGGCCGATTTTTACATAGGTGAGGGCGCTGGTTTTGACGGCTGGGATGCCGGTCATGGCGCCAGCCTTGGTCATGACCGCTTCCATCAGCAATTGGGGCGCTTCAAAGGCTTTCATCATGGCCGGGGTAGGTGGCGAACCGGTCTTAAAATCGAGAATTTCCACGGTGCCATCCATCATCTCGTCGACGCGGTCGGCCTGGCCGGTGATCTTAAAAGGTTCGGCGAGGTGGAGTTGCATGTCGCCTTTGATTTCAGCGTGACGCTGGCGCACGCGGGGATGGCGTTCGCGCTCAAAAGCAAGAAACTGTTCGGCGGCGGTGCCAAAGCGTTTGAGCCAGATGTCGCGGCGTTCGCCGATGGCTTCGAGGCCCGAAAAGGCGTCGGCGGCGATGGCCATGAGTTTCTCGAAGGCGTCTGAAGCGGTTGGGTCGTGCCCTTCCTCGACGAAGCGGGCAAAGGCGTCGTGGATGATAGTGCCGCGCTCGCGGGCATCGGGCACGTCGCCCAAGGGGTCGAGCTGGCGCAGTTTCAGGACATGTTTGGCATAGAGGTCATAGGGCGAGCGCATCAGCGTCTCGACCTCGGTGACCGACAGTCTTCGCGGGCGGATGCTGGCTGGCGGATTGGGTAACGGGCGCGAGGCCGGGTTTGTCGTCTCGACGGCGTCGATGGCGCGGGCGGCTTCGATCCAGCCACGGCCGCGCTGGCGCACGGCTTTGGCCGCGTCTTCGCCGGCAAAGGCATCGAGCCGCTGCACCAGGCGCGAGGGCAAGGAGGGGCTGGTGCCGATGCGGTCGGCATAGGCCACGATGACGTGGGCATTGCCCATGGCCTGAGCAAAGTCATGAGCGGCGAGGCCCTGTAACCGTTCGGGCGGTTCGAGGCCTGTGGCGAGGCGCATGCCGCGGCTGAGCCAGGGTCCGGGATCAGCGGGCTCAGGCCAGATGTCCTCGTTGAGGGCGCCGAGGATCATCAGATCTGGGGACATCAGGCGCGCTTCGATCTGGCCCCATATGGCGATGTCCTTGCGGCTATCCAGCCGGTTGCGGACCTGAAAACCTTGCATCAGGGCCGAAAGCACGGCGTCGAGCCCGGCAGGGGCAAAAGCATGCCCCTCGCCCGTCAGCTTGGCCATTTCATCGGCCCAAGCCTGCAATTCATCGCGGCCGCGCACCGGGGCGCCGACGGCGACATGGTCGACGGCGCTGACAATGGCGCCCGCGAGATCGGCGGCGCGAATCAGCGGCGTGGCGAGGAGGCGGGTGAGCGGGGTGAGGGCGGCCGAAATATCGTCGAGCAGGCCGAGGATGGCGGGGGCGTGAGACTCGCTGAGACGACGTGCGGCGCCTTTGGGAGGTTGGACAATGTGTTCGGCGAGGGCCGCACGCAAGCCATCGAGGCCTGGGGCTGGTCTTTGTCCGCGCAGCAGGGCCAGTTCAATATCATCGGCAAGATTGGAAATCTCCCCGCGGCTGCGGCCAAAAAGGCTGGCACGGTTGCGGAGGAGCGAGATGAGGTCGACCGCGGCGCATTGATTGACGGCGAGCGTCAGAATCTGGCGGGCGAGGCGGCCGATGGTCGACTGGAACAGCGGCGCGCCGGCAGCATCGTCGACGACCACGCCGAAACGCGCGAGTTCGGCGGCGATGCGACGGGCGAGGTTGCGGTCGGGCGTGATGATACCGACAGTATGTTTGTTGGCGAGTGCCTCGCGCGCGGCGATGGCAATGGCGCGGGCTTCCTCGTCTTCGTGCCGGGCGGCGATGATCGAGACCCCGGCAAGGGCTGCGTCGCGGGTTTCGGCGTCGGGGCGTTGCTCTGCCCAGTGGGCGGTTGCCGACGTCAAGGCCAGGGCGCGGTGGAGGAGCGGTGTGCGGGGATGCTCGACGGGAGCGAGTTCGATCACCTCTGTCGGGCTGGCGCCTAGGGTGCGAAGCAGTTTTGCCACGTGATATTGTGGGTGGCCATGGGGGCTTTGTTCGGGGTCGAGCAGGGCCGCGTGGGTGTCGGACGACATGGTCGTGTCGAGGCCGGGCAGGACGAGGGCACCGCGCGGCAGGCGTTCCAGCGCCTTGAGGAGGCGCGCCGTAGCCGGAATGGATCCGGTGGAGCCAGCGGCGATGACGGGGCGGTCGCCATAGATCAGTGGCGCGCTTTCAGCCTGCCGGTCGAGCCGGGCGCCACGGAGCTGCGAGGGGTCGGCGCGCTTTCTATCCTCCAGCATGTGGGGCCAGGCGGTCAGCGCAATATCGAGGAAGGTCAGGGTCTGTTGCCAATAGGCGCCGAGTTCCGGGCCGAGTTGATCGCCGAGGGCGCGCAATTCGCCGGGGCCGCGTTCGGCAATGGCAAGGTCGTCAAAGACATGGGCGAGCGAGTCGGCCATGGAGAAGATTTCGGCGGCGGTGGGGGGCGTCGAAAAAGCTTGGCCACCGGCGGGGCTATGGGCCCAGGCGGCAACGAGCCGCGAGAGGATCAGGCGGCGTTCCAGCGTTGTTGCGGCCGGCAGGCTCGGTGGGGCGTCGAAGGGCGGCAGGAAGGGCTCTTCATCGCCCTCGTCGCCGCCAAAGGTGCGGATATCGGGTAGGAGGCCGGTGAAACCAGGATGCTTGGCAAAGGCTTCCGCCAGGGCCTCGCGGGCGCGCTGGGTCGGCAGGATGATGGTGACATCGCTGAGCCAGAACGGATTGTCGCGCGGCCAGTCACCGAGCAGACGGCCGTCCATGACCGCTTCCGCCAGAGTTGGGAGGAAGGGGGAATGCGGAGCGATCGAGAAAATGGTCATGAAGCGCCCAGAAGGCGTTCGGCTTCGGCGAGGCCATTGGGATCGCCGACATGGTACCAGGGTGCGTCGAGGACGACGCCCTTCAGCGTTTCGCGCTCCAGTGCCGCTTCGAGGAGGGGATAGAGCGAGAATTCGCCATCCGGGGTATCGGCAAAAATTTCGCGACCGAGCAGCAGCACGCCGCCGTAGATGACCGGAGCGCCGTAGTCGCGGGTAACGAGGCCATCGGGAGCGAGGCAAAAATCGTGACTGCGCGAAAAGCCGCTGGCGCGGCGTGGCTGGACGCAGAGCATGACGATGTCTTCGGGGCCGGTATAGCGGGCGATCATGCGCTTGAGCGGCTGGTCGCTGCTTTCGGGCCAGAAGGCGTCGGTATTCATGACGAAGAATGGATCGGAATGAAGCATGGGCAGCGCCCGCTTCACGCCGCCCCCGGTCCCCAGAAGTTCGTCCTCGCGGCTGACTTTCAGCAGGCCACCGAAATGGGCCAGAATCTGGTCGGCACGATAGTGGGCGTTGGCGACGAAGCGCTTTGCCCCTTCCGTCCGCGCATTGCCGATGACGCGTTCGATAAGGGGTATGCCGGCCACTGGAATGAGTGGCTTTGGCAGAGTGTCGGTCAAGGGGCGCATGCGGGTGCCGAGGCCTGCGGCCAGCAGCATCACATCGGGGAATCGGTCAGGGGTATCCATGCCGGGATAGAACCGGGCAGGGGGGTGCTTGTCCAGTGGCGCGGAACCACTGGCCGTCCTCCTCGGGCTTGACCCGAGGACACTTCACTTGCCGATGACGCCATGAGTGTAGAGCCCTCGGGTCAAGCCCGAGGAGGACGAGCTGGTGTCAGAACTCCGACCAGTCTTCCAGCTTGGGCGCGGCGTTGCCGCTGCTGCGGCGGAGATAGGTGCTGGCGACCGATTTGAGCTTGTCCTGCATCCCCTTGATGCCGCGGGCCGGTTCAGCCGCGCGCACGGGGGAGGCCGAGACGGTGAATTGCTCCACGATCTCGTCGAGGCGAACGGCCTGGCCTTCGGTCTGCTCGATGGCAGCGTTGGTTTCTTCGACGAGAGCCGCATTGTGCTGGGTCATCTCGTCCATCTGGCGGACGGCCACGGTGACTTCCTCGATGGCGGAGGCCTGAGTGCGGCTGCCGCGGGCGATGGCTTCGAGATCGGCCGTGTTTTCGCGGATGGCATCGAGCATGCCGGCGAGTTTTCCGGCGGCGGCGCCCACGAGCTGGGTGCCGCCCTTCACTTCGCTGGCCGACTGTTCGATCAGCAGTTTTACGTCAGCCGAGGCGCTGGCGGCGGATTGGGCGAGGCGACGCACTTCCACGGCGACCACGGCAAAACCCTTGCCGGCTTCGCCAGCGCGGGCGGCTTCCACCGAAGCGTTGAGGGCGAGAAGGTTGGTCTGGAAGGCGATGTCGTCGATCAGCCCGATGATGTTAGAGATTTTGGCCGAGGAGGCGGTGATCCGGTCCATGGCTTTGGTCGCCTGGTTCATCACCTCGCCGCCTTCTTCGGCGGCCTGCGAGACGTTGCGGGCCTTCTTGCTGGCGGCTTCCGCCTTGCCGGCATTGTCGAGCACAGTGGACGCCAGTTGCTCCATCGTGGCCGAGGTTTCTTCGATGGTTGCGGCCTGGCGCGTCGTGCGCTCGGAGAGATCGTTCGCACCCGAAAGAATTTCGCCGGTGGCGCGCTTCAGCGTGCCCGAGGTGGCCCGGAGCTGGCCGACGATGTCGCCGAGGCGTTCGGCCACGGCATTGGTATCGTCCTTGAGGCGGGCAAAGGCGCCTTGATAGTCGCCATTGACGCGATGGGTGAGGTCGGTGTCGGCGAGGGCCGAGAGCACCGAACCGGTTTCCGAGAGGCCGCGGTCGACGGTTTCGACGAGGCGGTTGACGGAGCGGGCAAGTGTATTGAGCTCGACATCGGGGAAATTGGCCTCAACGCGACGGCCAAAATCGCCGGAGACCGCCGCTTCCACCACATCGCCAAAGGCGCGCTGCAGCGTCACCATCATTTCGGCGCGCTCGGCCTGGTTGCGCAGAGCCTGGGCGGCTTCGGCTTCGGTCAGCTGGCTGATCTTGCGGCCATTTTCGCGGAACACTTCCACGGCACGGGCCATGGCGCCCAGTTCATCGCTGCGGGTGGTGCCGGCCACGTCGGCATCGAAATCGCCGGCCGCGACGGTTTCCATCGTGCCGGTGAGACGGGTGATGGGCTTGGTGATGGAGCGCGAGAAGAGAAGGCTGAGTACGGCGACAATGGCGAGTAGGCCCGCGCCGATGGCGAACATCATGTTGCGCATCTGCGCGACGGGGGCCAAAACCTCGTTCTGCGCCATGACGGCGACGGCGGCCCAAGGCTCGCCCTTGGTGGCAATCGGCGCGCCGGCAACCAGCATGGGCGTGGCGCGATAGTCTGTGGTTTCCCCGATCGTGTGGCTGCCGGCAATCGCGGCACTGAGCACCGGGCCAGCAAAACCGGTGACCAGCGCATCATTGTCAGGCGTAAAAATGGAATCCGAGCGCAGGAGGCCATTGGAGCCGACGACGATCACTTCGCCGCTTTCGCCAAGGCCCGTACGATCGCCCACAACGCCATCGAGGACGATAGACGGGAGCTGGAAGGCGACGACGCCGATCTTACGGCCCTGGGCGTTGAAGACGGGCTTGGCAAAAAAGCTCGCGGGAAGACCGGCAGCGGGCGCATAGGCCTCGAAATCGGCAAAGGCCATGTCGTTGTCGTTTTCGATGGCCACGGCCTGGGCAAAGACGCGGCCGAGGCCGGTGGAAGCCAGCGGGTTGCCTTCGGCGAGACTGGTGCCGAATTCCTGGCCCTTGGTCAGCGAGTAGACGACAAAGCCCTTCAGATCCATCAGGTAGAAGTCGCGATAGCTCCGGGCCGTCGCCTTGTTGCGGAAGGCCGGATGGAAGCGCGTATGGGTGACGTCATAGGCGCCGGTGGTGCCCAGCGTGTCGAGGGCTGACAGGTTGTCCTTGTTGGGATTGTCGTCGACATAGAGTTTTCGGACCTCTGCGGTCGGGTCGATCTTGAACTGCAGCCAGGCGCCGGCAAAGTCGCGCAAGGCCTGTTGGGTGTCGGCAGAGCGCGAGGTGGCGACGAGATCTTCTTCGACGCCGTGAATATAGGACGAAACCTGACGGGCGCGTTCGGAGGCGAGGGTGGCGAGGGTGTTTTCCGCCGAGGCCCGCAGCGCCTGCGAGCCGATGAGGTAGCTTGCAAGGCCGACACCCACGCTGACCAGGAGGGCGGATCCAAGCAGCGCCAGGGGCAATTTACGGGCGATCGGCAGGGAGAAGCGGCGCATCTGTGTCCTCGCAAAGGCGCACGCCCGGCCGATTCCCGTCGGCTGGGCGAACTAATTTGCGCGAGGTTAGGCGAACGCCGTTAAGTGCCGGTAAAGGCCTTATTCAGCATGTGCGGCGGCGGGCGCGAGATCGTCGTCGCCTTCCGCTGCTACGGCCGCGTCACGCAGGCTCGACTGCGCTGCGATGGCCTTGCTGGTCGAGCCCGAAAGCTCGTCATTGGCCGGGGCGCGCGTGAGAATGCTGGCGAGCGAACCGATGGTCGAGCGCAGGTTGTGGCGGTGGACGACCATGTCCACCATGCCGTGCTCATAGAGATATTCCGAGCGCTGGAACCCCTTGGGGAGCTTTTCGCGGATCGTCTGCTCGATGACGCGCTGGCCGGCAAAGCCGATCAGGGCGCCGGGCTCGGCGATATGGACGTCGCCCAGCATGGCGTAGGATGCGGTGACGCCGCCGGTTGTCGGATTGGTGATGACGACGAAGAAGGGGAGACCTGCTTCGCGGAGGCGCAGCACGGCAACCGTGGTGCGCGGCATCTGCATCAGCGAGAGCACACCTTCCTGCATGCGGGCGCCGCCCGAGGACACAAAGAGCACGAAGGGCGTCTTGCGTTCCACGGCGGTTTCGAGGCCGGTGATGATGCCTTGGCCGGCGGCCATGCCGAGCGAGCCGCCCATGAAGTCAAAATCCTGCACCGCAACGGTGATGTCGCGCTTGTAGAGCTTGCCGGTGGCGACGATGACGCTGTCTTCGAAACCGGTCTTGGCGCGGTTTTCCTTGAGGCGGTCGGTATAGCGCTTCTGGTCGCGGAATTTTAAGGGATCGACCGGGACCGAGGCGACGGGCACGAGATCATAGGCGCTGTCGTCGAAGAAGGTGTTGAGCCGGTCGGTCGGCTTGATCTTCATGTGGTAGCCGGAATTCGGCACGACCCACTGATTGGCTTCGAGATCGCGATAGAACACCATCTCGCCGGATTCGGGGTCTTTCACCCAAAGGTTTTCCGGCGTGTCACGCTTGTTGTTGAGGAACGAGCGGATTTTGGGGCGGACGAAATTGTCGATCCAGTTCATGGCGCGGCCTTTCGCGATGATCTCAAGAGCGTTTTTCCGAAACGCTCTGAAAAGTCACCTAAACGTCAATTGTGGCAATTCTTATCAGGTGGGAAGGGCCGCGGCAAAGGTTGGCTGGGCTCTATCCACCTTCATAGAGCGGTGTCATCCCCGCGAAAGCGGGGATCTCAAGTCCCAAACAGAGATTCCCGCTTTCGCGGGAATGACACTGTGGGAGAGGAGGGATTTCACGTCCTTGCCCGCTTCACGCCGGCGGCGATGTCGGCAACGAGTTCGCGGACTGCCGAGACCGTCTTGTCGGTGGCCTTGCCATCGACCAGGGTCTTGGCGACGGCGTCAACGAGCACGGTGCCGACCACGATGCCATCGGCATGCTTGCCGATTTCGGCAGCGTCCTCGGCCGTCTTGATACCAAAACCGACGGCGACGGGCAGGTCGGTATGGGCCTTGATGCGGCTGACGGCCTCGCCGACGGCAGCGCGCGATTTGATCGCGGCGCCGGTAATGCCGGTCATCGAGACGTAATAGACAAAGCCCGAGGTGTTTTCGAGCACGACCGGCAGGCGCTTGTCGTCGGTGGTCGGGGTGGTCAGGCGGATGAAATTGATCCCGGCCTTGAGGGCGGGGATGCACAGTTCATTGTCCTCCTCGGCCGGCAGGTCGACGATGATGAGCCCATCGACGCCCGCTTCCTTGGCGGTCGCGAGGAATTTGTCGACGCCAAAACTGTAGATGGGGTTGTAGTAGCCCATCAGCACGATCGGCGTGGTGTCGTCCTTGCGGCGGAATTCTTCGACCATGCCCAGAACGCCGAGCAGGGTCTGCCCGGCCTTGAGAGCGCGCTGGCCGGCCATCTGGATGACGACGCCATCGGCCATGGGATCAGAAAAGGGCAGGCCCAGTTCGATGACATCGGCGCCGGCCTGCGGCAGTGCGTTGAGAATGGCCTGGCTGGTGGCGAGGTCCGGGTCGCCACCCATGAGATAGGTGACGAAGGCGGGGCGATTGGCGGCCTTGGCGGCGGCGAAGGCGCGGTCGATACGGGTGGTCATTATTTCAGCAGCCCCAGATATTTTCCGACGCTTTCCACGTCCTTGTCGCCACGGCCCGAGAGGCACAGTACGACGGATTTGTCTGTGCCGAGGGTCGGCGCCAGTTTGATCACCTGGGCAAGGCCGTGCGCGGATTCGAGCGCCGGGATGATGCCTTCCATCTTGGTGCAAAGCTGAAAGGCTTCGAGCGCCTCATTGTCCGTGATCGGCACATAGGTGACGCGCTTGGTATCGTGGAGATAGGAGTGCTCGGGGCCGACGCCGGGATAGTCGAGGCCGGCGGAGATAGAGTGACCTTCGAGTATCTGGCCGTCCTTGTCCTGCAGGAGATAGGTGCGGTTGCCGTGCAGCACGCCGGGGCGGCCGCCGGTCATCGAGGCGGCGTGGCCGTTTTCGATGTCGATGCCATGGCCGCCAGCTTCGGCGCCATAGATAGCCACCTCAGGATCGTCCAAAAAGGCATGAAAGGTGCCGATGGCATTGGAGCCGCCGCCGACGCAGGCGACCACGGCATCGGGCAGCTTGCCTTCGAGTTCGCGGAACTGCTCTTTCAGCTCCGTACCGATAACAGACTGAAAATCCCTGACCATTTCCGGATAGGGATGCGGGCCAGCGGCGGTGCCGATCAAGTAGTAAGTGTTTTCGACATTGGTGACCCAGTCGCGCAGCGCCTCGTTCATGGCGTCTTTCAGCGTGCCGGCGCCGGCGGTGACCGGGCGGACTTCGGCGCCCAGCATCTTCATGCGCAAGACGTTGGGCATCTGGCGCTCGACGTCGGTGGCGCCCATAAAAATGGTGCAGGGCAGGTCGAACTTGGCGCAGACCGTTGCCGTCGCCACGCCGTGCTGACCGGCGCCGGTTTCGGCGATGATGCGGGTTTTTCCCATGCGCTTGGCGAGGAGGATCTGGCCGAGGCAATTGTTGATCTTGTGCGAGCCGGTGTGGTTCAGCTCCTCGCGCTTGAACCAGACTTTTGCGCCGCCCAGATGCTTGCTGAGGCGCTCGGCATAGTAGAGCGGGCTCGGGCGGCCGGTATAGTGGGTGGCAAGGTTCTTGATTTCGGCCTGGTAGGCGGGGTCGACCTTGGCGGCCCGATATTCCTTTTCGAGGTCGAGGATCAGCGGCATCAGCGTTTCGGCGACGAAACGACCGCCATAGATCCCGAAACGGCCGTGCTCGTCCGGGCCATTGCGCAGGGAATTGATGCCGTCCATTAGAGTTCCTCTCGGCGCCGCCGAGATGACCCGGCAAGCGATCCCTATACGGCCGCGCGGGCGTTGCGGATGAACGCTTCGATCAGCCTCTTGTCCTTTTCGCCGGGTGCCCGCTCGACGCCCGAAGACACGTCTATGCCAAATGGCGAGACAGTTCTCAGGGCCTCGGCAACATTGTCCGGCGTCAGGCCACCGGAAAGCATGAAGGGCACGGACGGGTCAAGCGCCTTGAGGAGTGACCAGTCAAAACTTTCACCCAATCCGCCCGGCCGATCGGCGCCCTTGGGGGGCTTGGCGTCGAGCAGGATGCGGTCAGCAACATCGACAAAACCGGCAACCTGGGCCACGTCCTCGGCCGTGCCGATGGGCAGGGCCTTCATGATCTCGACGCCGGCCTCGGCGCGAATGGCTTCCACGCGGTGCGGGGTTTCGGGGCCATGGAGCTGGATCCAGTCGGGACCGAGCGCGGCGACTTCGGCGACAGAGCTATTGTCGGGATTGACCAGCACGACACAGCTTTCCACTTGCCCGCGCGCGGCCGAGATCAATTCGCCCAGCAACTCGATGGGAACGTGGCGGGGCGAGCGCGCAAAATGCATGAAGCCGATCATGTCGGCGCCGGCCGCAATGGCGACATCAAGCATGTCGAAAGTCTTGATACCGCAGATTTTGATGATCAGGGGGTCGGCCATCGCGTGGTCGGAACTCAGCTGTCGGAGCTAGGATAAAGGGACAATGAGGTGTTCACCGCAGGTCCAGGATTTCGTCGACTTCGGAAAGGGCATTGCTGCCGCCCTGTCCCTGGCGCCGGCGCTGGGCTTCGAGCTCGGAATTGAGCGCCTGCGCTTCGCGACGCCACTGGCGCTCGCGCTTGCGGTGCTGCCCTTGCGCAAACCAGGTGGCGGTGCCGCCGAGCAGGACCCCGATCAGCAGCACGATATAGAGGATGACAAAGAGCGGAATGCCATAGCCGGCCGCATCGGCAGAAGCGGGCGCGCCGAAGGGATTGAGATTGATGGCAACCAATTGCCGGTTGGCGAGGGCAAAAGCCACCAATGCCGCGCAAAGCGGCACCAGAACCAGCCAACCAACGATCTTGCTGACCATAAGTCTTCCGAACTATTCGAGGGCCCGTGAGGCGCCGATCACGATCTTACTCGCGATTGAGGCGCTCGCGGATTTCCTTGCCGGCCTTGAACTGCGGCACATATTTTTCCTCGACATCGACCTGTTCGCCGGTTCGAGGATTGCGCCCGACGCGAGCCGGACGGTTCTTTACGGAAAAGGCGCCGAAGCCGCGCAATTCGACGCGGTCACCGCGCGCCATGGCATCCCCGATCTGGTCGAGAATGGCATTGACGATGTTCTCGATGTCGCGCTGGAACAGATGTGGATTCTCTGCGGCGAGCTTCTCGACAAGTTCAGACTTGATCATGGAAGGCTCCGGTCTCCAAGACGCTGCTCCCCTTGCCTCAGGGGTTCGTTCCAACCTGCCAAAGCGAAACCAAACCGTCAAGCATCACAGGACCTTCCGCAGGAAGTCCGAGTGCCGCACGGGCCGATCCACCGAGCAATTGACCGACCCAGCCAAACCCCTCGTCGGGCAGCGGCCAGGCAGAAACAACCGGCAGATCTGCGGCAATGCCCTTCTCGCTTTCGAGCCAGGCAATGGCTTCGGTTTCTCCGCCAAGGGCATCGATGAGGCCATTCTCGAGCGCGACGCGACCGGTGACGATACGACCGTCGGCGAGCGCAAGGGCCGTGGAGCGCGGGAGATTGCGGCGTTCCGCCACGATATCGACGAACCAGACGAAACTGTCTTCGACAAGGGCGGCGAGCGAAGCGCGGGGCGCGCCGTCGAGGGGCTCGTTGAAATCGGGCTCGGCCTTGAGCGGCCCGGACGCCACCTTGTCGAGATCGATACCGATGGTGTCCAGCAGTTTGCCGGCATTGACGTGCTGGTAGAGCACGCCGATGGAGCCCACGATCGAGAGGCGCCGGGCAAAAATGTGATCGGTGCCGATGGCGGTCATATAGGCGGCAGAGGCGCCAAGTTCGTTGATCACCGAAACCACCGGCTTTTCCGCGCTGAGCCGGCGCAGGGATTCGTAGAGTTCTTCGCCGCCTGCCGTGGTGCCGCCAGGGGAGTTGATGGCGACGATCACGGCTTTCACCTTGTCGTCCTCGATCAGTTGCTCGAACATTTTTTGTCTGGCGGCATTGGTCGAAATGGTGCCGTCGATGGTGATCCGGGCGATGGCGCCATCGCCGATCACGCTGGGCATGGCAAAGCGGCCGAGGAGCGCCAGGACAACAGCGGCGGCAGCGACCAGCGCAAAAATGCGCCAGCGCCCGCGCGAGCGCCTGAACGTGTCTGCGGCCAGCGCTTCATGGGCTTCGGAGGAGGGGAAGTGGGTCACGGCATGGTCCTGCAGAATTTGGTGCGACCATACACGGATGAGACGAAACGGCCAGAGGTCGGATTATTTTGACCGGCGGTGGCCCCATCAGGAGAGGGCTCAGCCCGGATTTTTGCGCGCTTCAAAAGCACACGGTGTTATTCCCAGGAAAGCGGGGATCTCCTTGCATGGAAATAGAGATTCCCGCTTTCGCGGGAATGACGCGGTGAGTGTGGGGGTTCAAGGTACGCCCCATCACGGGGAGGCCCGGATGATGGAGCCCCCCACCAAAATCTAAAGCGCCTTCACCATATAGCGCGCCGCATCCTCATAGGCTGCGAGCTTTTCCGCCAGTTCCGGCCGGTCTTCCGTCACAAAACCCTGCCTTTCCCAGAAGGGCACCGAGCCGTTGACGGCGACGAGGCTCATGGTGGGAAAGCCCATGGCTTGTGCATGTTTCGTGAGGGCGGCAACGATCTGGCCGGCAGCGCCGACGCCGCGTGTCACGGGCAGCAAGGCAAGGTCGTGAATGTAAAAAGTGTCCGGCTGATCGGGCAGCGCGCCGATAAGCGCGTTAAGCGCCGGCAGGGAGCCGCGCATCCAGGGGTGGCTCAAGACATAGCCGGCCGGCTTCTCGGCAACTTCCAGGATGTAGCAGCCATTGCGGTAGAGGCTGTGCTTTTCGGCCAGGACCGCGTCGGATTCAAAAAAGCCGGGATGGACTTTTTCGGCAATGGTCGAGACGGCGTTGAGATCGTAGCCGCTCATGGCGCGCCAGGAAACATCCCTGAAAAGCATCGATGTGCTCCCTAAACAAAACGACCCGCGCTGATAAAGCGCGGGCCGAAAGATTGCAAATAAGCGTGACGCTTACTTTTCGTCGCGGCCCTTGAGGGCGGCGCCGAGGATGTCGCCGAGCGAAGCGCCCGAATCCGAGGAACCGAAGTTTGCAACGGCTTCACGTTCTTCGGCGATTTCGAGCGCCTTGATCGAGAGCTGGATGCGGCCGGTCTTGCGGTCGTACTGGGTGACGCGTGCGTCGACCTTTTCGCCCTTGGAGAAACGTTCCGGACGCTGGTCGTTGCGGTCGCGGCTGAGGTCGGCGCGGCGGATGAAGGCCGTCACTTCGCTGTCGGCGATACGGACTTCAATGCCCCCATCGTTGACTTCGATGACTTCAGTGGTGACCACGGCGTTCTTGCGCAGGCCACCGGCTTCGCCGCCAGCAGCTGCACTCGATTCGGCGAGGTCATCAGCAGCGAGCTGCTTGATACCGAGCGAGATACGTTCCTTCTCGACGTCGACGTCGAGAACCTTGGCCTTGACGATGTCGCCACGGTTGTAGTCGTCGAGAGCGACTTCACCGGACTTCTGCCAGTCGAGGTCGGAGAGGTGAACCATGCCGTCCACATCGCCTTCGAGGCCGATGAACAGACCGAATTCGGTCTTGTTCTTGACTTCGCCTTCGATGGTGGCGCCAACCGGGTTCTTCTCGGCGAAAGCTTCCCACGGGTTCTGCAGGGTCTGCTTGAGACCGAGCGAGATGCGGCGCTTGTCCGGATCGACTTCGAGCACGACCACGTCGACTTCCTGCGAGGTCGAGACGATCTTGCCCGGGTGGACGTTCTTCTTGGTCCAGCTCATTTCCGAAACGTGGATCAGGCCTTCGATGCCCGGTTCCAGTTCGACGAATGCGCCGTAGTCGGTGATGTTGGTCACGCGGCCAGAGAACTTCGCACCGATCGGGTACTTGGCTTCGATGCCTTCCCAGGGATCAGCCTGGAGCTGCTTCATGCCGAGCGAGATACGGTGGGATTCGTGGTTGATGCGAACGATCTGGACCTTGATGGTCTCGCCGATCGTGAGCACTTCCGACGGGTGGTTGACGCGACGCCATGCGATATCGGTGACGTGCAGCAGGCCGTCGATGCCGCCGAGGTCAACGAACGCACCGTAATCGGTGATGTTCTTGACCACGCCGTCGACAACCTGGCCCTCTTCGAGCTGCTGGACGATTTCCGAACGCTGTTCGGCGCGCGATTCTTCGAGAATGGCGCGACGCGACACGACGATATTGCCGCGACGCTTGTCCATCTTGAGGATCTGGAACGGCTGCGGCACGTTCATGAGCGGAGCGATATCGCGGATCGGACGGATGTCGACCTGCGAACGCGGCAGGAAGGCCACGGCGCCTTCGAGGTCGACGGTGAAACCACCCTTGACCTGGTTGAAGATCGTGCCTTCAACGCGCTCATTGGCGTTGTACTTTTCTTCGAGCTTGACCCAGCTCTCTTCGCGACGGGCCTTCTCACGCGACAGGACGGCTTCGCCCATGGCGTTTTCGACGCGGTCGACATAGACCTCGACGTCCGAACCGATGGTGATGGTGCCATCACGGCCGGCAGCGCCGAATTCCTTCAGCGGGACGCGGCCTTCGGTCTTGAGACCGACGTCGATGATGGCCAGGTCCTTTTCGATGGCGACGACTTTGCCACGAACAACGGTGCCTTCGGCGGCATCGTTGTCGACAAAGGAGTCGAGCAGCATCGATTCGAAATCTTCTTTAGTCACAGTTTGCTGTGCCAAACTTTTTCTCCGTTGCGCCGGCGTGTTGAGGGTTGCTGATCCCATTGAGAATTCGGGTCCGCTTCAGCACAAATGCCAAAGCCGGCGCACGGAGCACCGCTTCTCGAACAGGACGATTTGTTTAGTCGGTTTCCGGACCAAGGCTTTGGATGATGGTCGGGACCAAAAGCCTCAAGGAGGAAATTAGGAGAACGAACGTTCCCCTGCCTTGAGCGCCATGGCCTGATCGACAATCGCGATGGCAGCGCGGAGTGCGGCCTCTATACTCAGTTGTGTCGTATCGAGCAAGTGTGCGTCGTCGGACTTGTAGAAACCGCCATTGGGATTGAGCATGTCACGCGCATCCCGTTCTTCTATCTGGTGATAGAGAGCATAGCGGTCAACCACCTCACCGCGCGCCTCGAACTGGCGGGCCCGGCGCTCCATGCGTGCCTTGCTGTCGGCCTGGATGAAAAGTTTTACGTCGGCATCGGGGCAGATTTTCGTGCCGATATCGCGGCCATCGAGCACGGCGCCGCCCGGTTGCAGGGCAAAATTGCGCTGGAAGTCGAAAAGCGCCTTGCGGACTTCGGCGATGACGGCGACTTTTGAAGCCAGCGTGCCGGCCTTGGCGCTGGTCAGGGTCTCGAGATCGGTGAGGTGCGCGGCATCGAGCTTTTGGGCGGCTTCGATTGCCTTGGCTTCAAATTCGCTCGTGTCTTCAAAGGCTTCGACGGCCACGCCGACGGCGCGATAGAGCAGGCCCGTATCGAGATGCGGCAACTGGTAGTGTCGTGCAAGACCCTGGGCCAATGTGCCCTTGCCCGAAGCGGCTGGTCCATCGACGGCTATGATCATGACCTTCACCCTGGCACTTGGCATATCCCGGGACGCCTTAGCATGGGTTTGCGGGGCGGAGCCACCCTCGCTTGTTCAGCATTTAGGATTTGACACAACCCGGCTTTGCACCTAACCGGACTGGCCGAATATCAGGCTTGGCCGCGGCGGTCGGCCACAGGCATTTTCCCTTTTCGACGAGGCATGTGAAATGGCCAACGAACGCGGTACCAAGCGTACCGATCCCGATACCGGCAAGAAGTTCTACGATCTGAACATGGATCCGATCGTCTCGCCCTATACCGGCAAGTCCTATCCCCGCTCCTATTTCGACACCCTGGCAGTCGGCAAGGCGTCGACCGTTTCGTCGCGCAAGGTCGACGATGAGGATGAGGTCGAGGAAGAAGAAGAGGTCGAGGACACCAACGCTCCTGAAATCGTCAGCCTCGAGGATGCCGACGCTGAAGAGAGCGGCGGCGACGAGGAAATCCCAGATGTCGACGATGTCGAAGTCGACGAAGAACTGGGCGACGATGAAGAAGACGTGTTCCTCGAAGAGGAAGACGACGACGCCGATGACGGCCTCGGCTTTGACGTCGGCGACGACGAAGACCGCTGATTTTATTTGAGTTTTTCCGCCGGGGAGGGTTTTCCCCGGCGGATGAAAAAAGTGTCATTTAGGCACTTGCGTTGTCCGGAATCATCCTCTAGGTTCCGCCTCGCTTCGGACGGCCAAGCGCCTCCGAGACCCACGGAATGGGGCCATAGCTCAGCTGGGAGAGCGCTTGCATGGCATGCAAGAGGTCAGCGGTTCGATCCCGCTTGGCTCCACCATTTCCTCCTAAATTGTTGACAGACTGGTAGCATCGAGCCGCGCTTTGGCGCGAATGCGTCGGGGTTCGGTTGTTTCCTGCGCCGGCTTTCCTATAGTGATGGGACAGAACCAGCCCGGGACGCCCGTCTTGTCGTCCAATGTCACCTCTTCCCCGTCCGGGACCGAACCTTATTGGCGCCGCCTTGTTCGATTCGCCGGACGGCGTCTCGACACGCTCTCGGCCGGCGGCTGGCTTTTTGGTCTTCTCTTTGCTGCCCTGTCGCTGACGCCCTCGCTTATTCCGCGCAATGTGCTGGTGCAGGGGATTTTGTCCGGCTGTGCCTTTGCGGCCGGCTATGGCATCGGGGTCTTTCTTGAATGGCTGTGGAATTTCCTGGAGCTGCGCTGGC
The DNA here is from genome assembly GCF_964252865.1 of Devosia sp. LjRoot3. Lineage (NCBI taxonomy): Bacteria > Pseudomonadati > Pseudomonadota > Alphaproteobacteria > Hyphomicrobiales > Devosiaceae > Devosia > Devosia sp. LjRoot3. The sequence goes on along the minus strand of NZ_CAXUPK020000004.1, from coordinate 83,795 downwards.
CCAACCGCAGGGTGGCGCGCTGGACCGGGCGGCTCTGTGCCGGGGCGTGCCTTGTCCTCACCATTGCCTTTCTCTGGTTCTGGACCGGCTGGCAGAATTCCATTCGCGCCGGCATGGGCGAGGCGCCGCTTGAAGCGACCCAGCCGCTGCTGGTGGCGCTGATTGCCCTCTTGCCGGCAGCCCTGCTGGTGGGGCTCGGGACCTTGATTGTCCATGGCGTGCGGATCGTCGCCATTTGGCTCGGAAAACTGATCCCGCCGCGCGTCGCGCTGGTCGGGGCCATGATCCTGGTGGGGCTTGCTACGGCCACGGTGGGCGATGGCGTCGTTGCGCGGGGCCTCTTCTTTGCTGCCGACCGGTTTTACGGCAATTTCGACCGGCTGGTGGGCATTTCCGAACCCATGCCGACAGATCCGTTGAAATCGGGCAGCACGCAATCGCTGGTCAGATGGGACACCATTGGTCTTGATGCCCGCGTCTATGTCGAGACCGGCCCGACCGCCGAGGAGATCGCCGCGATCACCGAAAAACCGGCGGAAACGCCGTTGCGCGTCTATGTGGGCCTGCGCTCGGCTGATACGCCGGAAAAGCGCGCCGAACTGGCCTTGGCCGAAATGGACCGGGTCGGCGCGTTTGATCGCAAGGTGCTGGTGCTGATCATGCCGGTGGGCACGGGCTGGGTCGAGCCGGCAGCGGTGGACACGCTCGAATTTCTCCATGGCGGGGATGTTGCCAGCGTCGCCGTGCAATATTCGTATCTCACGAGTTGGCTGTCGCTGGTGTCCGAACCCGATATCGGGGTGGAAACGGCGCGGGCTCTGTTCAATGCGGTCTACGACCGCTGGACCGACATGCCGCATGACCGGCGCCCAAAGCTCTATCTCCATGGCCTCAGCCTTGGCGCCTATAGTTCGGCGGCCTCGGCCCAGCTCTATGACATTCTGGGCGATCCCTTCGATGGGGCGCTCTGGGTGGGGCCGCCCTTTGCCAGCGCCGCCTGGCGCACTACCACAGCCAATCGCGACCCCGGATCGCCCTTCTGGCGGCCGCGCATCGGCCAGGAAACGACAGTGCGCTTTGCCAATAGAGGCGACGATCTCGACGAGGGCAGCGAATGGGGGCCGATGCGGATCGTCTATCTGCAATATCCCTCCGACCCCATCGTCTTCTTCGACTGGACGCTGCTCTATCGCGAGCCGGCGTGGCTCAGCGAAGAGCGGGCGCCTTCGGTGTCCCCGCTGCTCAACTGGTATCCGGTCGTTACCTTTCTGCAGCTGGCGCTCGACATGGCGCTGGCCCAGACTGCGCCCATCGGTTTTGGGCATGTCTATGCGCCGCAGGACTATTTTGATGGCTGGGTGGCGGTCACCGAGCCACAGGGTTTTTCCGATGCCGAACTCGATGCGCTTGAAGCAAAGCTGACCCGGCATGGGCCGCGCGCGCTGATCGAGGGGGGATGGTTCCGGCACAACCAGCCTGTTGTGGCAAACTGATTGAAGCAAACCTGAGGCGCGATGCTCCTGCCATAATCGGGTTTGACTGCCGCTATCCTTCTGGCATTGCTTCGATCGGGCGCCGGACAAGGACCAAAAATGGCCAGAAAACCCATCATCCTCTCAGCCGAAAAAGCGCGGCGCATTTGGCTCAAGGCGCAGCGGCTCGATGAGGAAACTCCGTTTGGCGCCGGCCCCGAGGCCTCTGCCGCCGCCATTGCGCATCTGGGCTATGTGCAGATCGACACGATCAATGTGATCGAGCGCTGCCACCATCATATCCTCTATTCCCGCATTCCCGACTATCGCCGTTCTGACCTCGCGCATTTGCAGAGCGTGGACAAATCGATCCTCGAATATTGGACTCATGCGCTGAGCTATGTGCCGGTGGCGGACCTGCGATATTTCGTGCCGGCGATGAAGGCCTATCGGGACAAGCCGAGTACCTGGTTCGGTACGGTCAGCAGCGCAGAAATCAGCGCCATGAAGAAGCGGCTGCGCGAGGGCGGGCCGCTCTCCATCCGCGATATCGACGATGATGAACTGGTCGAAAAGGACCATCCCTGGGCGAGCCGGAAGCCGTCCAAGCGCGTGCTGCAGCTGATGTTCTATCAGGGCCACGTGGCGATTTCGGCGCGTGAAGGCATGCTCAAGACCTATGACCTGATCGAGCGGCATTTTGGCTGGGAGAGCAGTCCCAAGCCTGCGACGGAGCGGCAGATCACGGCCTATCTCTTGGATCGGGCGCTGAAGAGTCAGGGGATCGTGAGCCTTGATTCCATCTGCCACCTCAATGCGCCGGCCAAGAAAGCCGTGCGCGAATTGATCGAGGCGCGGGTGAAGCGACGGGCCCTGGTGCCGGTCATCATTGAAGGCGCGGAAAAAGTGCCGCATTGGGCCGAACCGGCGGTGCTGGAGAGGGCCACGGCGCCGTCGAGCCGCGTGCACGTGCTTTCGCCCTTCGATCCGCTGGTTATCCAGCGCAAGCGGCTGAAAATTTTCTTCGACTACGACCACCTGTTCGAAGCCTACTTACCGGCCGCAAAGCGGGTCTACGGCTACTTTGCCCTGCCGGTGTTTTTGGGGGATCGGGTCGTGGCAGCGGTGGATTTGAAGACCGATCGCGCTGCAGGAAAACTGCTGGTGCAGAAATGGACCTGGCTCGAAGAGATCGGCGCCGAGGAGAAGGCCGCGGTGGACACGGAACTGGGACGGTTCGAGCGGTTTCAGCTGGGGGTTTAGCGTTTGCCGGAGACATCCCCTCCCAACCTCCCCATCAAGGGGGCGTGGTAATTTTGGATTACTCGCACAGTCGGTTTCCATCCACGGTGTCATTCCCGCGGGAATCCCTGTTTTGAAACGGAGATTCCCGCTTTCGCGGGAATGACACCGTGAAAATCAAAAAGGGCAGTGGGCATCCCGAACACTCCCTGACGGGAGGCGCAAGGTGCGAAACCGCGCGCACCCAAGCCGATCACATTACGATTCTTTCATAAGATATATCTTGAAACTGTCTTCGCTGGTTCCGACCTCCTTGATCAGGAACAAAACATATCGGAGACACATCATGTCTTACTGGCGCAATGGCGAACCCAATTGGCGGCGTTTTGAGCAGATGGCGCGTCGCGGCTGGGGCAAATTCCAGAATTTTAGTGAAGAAGATCTCGGCCAGCTCGGCGGCAATTTTCGTGTAGGGCGCATGCTTGCCTCGGGCGATGTGCGGCTCGTGGCGCTCTTTCTCATCGAGCAGCAGCCCCGGCATGGCTATGATCTGATCAAGGCCATCGAAGAGCGGTCCAATGGCGTCTATTCGCCGAGCCCCGGCATCGTCTATCCGGCGCTGACCTATCTCGAGGAAGCCGGCTATGTGACCTCGTCGGCCGAGGGCAACAAGAAGCTCTATACGATCACCGAGGAAGGCCGGGCGCATCTAAATGAAAACCGGGAGGCCGTGGCCTCCACGCTGGATTTCCTGGCGCGGACCGGCGAGCAGTTTAATCGTTTCCGCGAATTTGTGCGGGCCGACTGGCCCTTTGGTGGTCGTCCGGAAGATGGCAATGAACCGCCGCATCGCGGGGGTGAGGACCGGCCGCTGCATGACGCGGTGCCGGAGCTCGATCAGGCTCGAAAGGCGTTGAAGGCGGCAATCCGCAAGGCGCGGCATGGCTCGGAAGAGCATCAGCGCCGGGCGGCCGAGATTTTGCGTCGCGCCGCTGCCGAAGTGGATGCGTTGGGCGAGGATGATGTGGACCTCTGAGGTCCATCGTCAGGTCGGGGTCGTCTCGCTCTAGCGGACGACATGACCAAATCTTTCCGCTGTCGTCATTGCCGGGCCTGTCCCGGCAATCCATCTCGCCTCCGCATGGACCACCGGGACCGGCCCGGTGGTGACGACGACGGATAAGTCAGGAAATCAAATACGCGACGGCCTCAGGCCCCCGGCTTGGTCTTCAAATAGTCGAGCACCATCTGCACGGCGTGAGCCTCGCGCTCCTGCACCATGGCGACGCTGGAGAGGTCGCGCTCAAAAATGACCGACAGCGTCGCCGTGTTCGATACGTAGAAAAAGCCCAGCGCCGCGACGGAAATGTAGAGCTGCACCGGGTCGACGTCGCGCCGGAAAATATTGGCTTCATTGCCGCGGGCGATGATTTCGGCGATCTGGCCGACGAGCGGGGAATGCAGGGCCTTGATGTCGGGCAGGGTTTTCAGAAACCGCGCATTTTCGATGTTTTCCGTGCCGAGCAGGCGCGGGAACCAGGGATTGGCAAGAAAATGCCTGAAGGTGAAGCGCACCAGCCGGTCCATGGCCTGGGCCGGATCATATTGATCGAGGCTTAGGGCCCGCTCGCCCTTGCGGATCTCCTGATAGGCATCGAGCAGCACGGCCCGGTAGAGATCTTCCTTGTTGCCAAAATAGTGGTAGAGCAGCCGCTTGTTGGCGCCGGCCCGTTCTGCAATGGCGTCGACGCGCGCGCCTTCAAAACCGCGGTCGGCAAATTCGACACGGGCGGCCGAGAGAATGGACGCCTTGGTTTTCGCCGAATTGCGGGTGCGCTTGGCGGCTGGCTCCGGCTTGCTGCTGGGCGGCTCGGCCGCGGCGGTTGAACTTGTGTCTGACACGTCTTGGTACCGCCGGATCAAATCTTTTACTGGGCGCGGGAAGTCGGTGTGGCCAATAGCAGCCGCATTCCGGGCGGTAAAGCAGCGCCATAGAGGCGCTCAATCGCAATATTCCGCCCCATGGCCGCACGCCCCCCGAAAAAGTCTCCTCGGCCGCTTCGGACCATTGGTTGAAGTTTGGGCGGCACCCCTAGGCCTGTCAAGTACAAGTAACCGGCTGGTGGTATGATGACTGCACACTCCCCCGTAATTTTACGGCGCTATCCGGCTTGACGCTGCCATGAGCCGGCGATATGTAAGTAACCAATCAGTTACACCGCAAAGCGGCCGGAGGAATGAATGGCGGAAAAGCGTATCGGCATCATCATGCATGGCGTCACGGGGCGCATGGGCTACAACCAGCACCTAGTGCGGTCCATCCTGGCGATCCGGGATCAGGGGGGCATTGCGCTTGCCAATGGCGATCGCCTGGTTGTGGACCCGATCATCGTTGGTCGCGATGCCGACAAGATCGAACGGCTCGCCAAGAAGCACAACATTGCCCGCTGGGGCAGCGACCTCGACGCCGCGCTCGCCAATCCCGATGACACGATCTTTTTCGATGCCGGCACGACGCTGATGCGCGCGGGCCTCCTCGAAAAGGCTCTCGCTGCCGGCAAGCATGTCTATTGCGAAAAGCCGACTTCGGATGATCTCGAAGTGGCCGTGAACCTTGCCAAGACAGCCCGCGCTTCGGGGTTGAAGCATGGCGTGGTGCAGGACAAGCTGTTCCTGCCCGGCCTGATGAAGATCAAGATGCTCAAGGACTCGGGCTTCTTTGGCGACATCCTCTCGGTGCGCGGCGAATTCGGCTATTGGGTGTTTGAAGGCGACTGGCAGAAGGCGCAGCGTCCGTCCTGGAACTATCGCAAGAACGATGGCGGCGGCATCATCCTCGATATGCTCTGCCACTGGCGCTATGTGCTCGACAATCTCTTCGGCGAAGTGAAGGCTGTCTCCTGCCTCGGCGCGACGCATATTCCCGAGCGCGTCGACGAGCAGGGCAAGCGCTTCAAGTGTGATACCGATGACGCGGCCTATGCGACCTTCGAACTCGAAGGCGGCGTGATCGCCCAGATCAATTCGAGCTGGACCACCCGCGTGCGCCGCGACGATCTTGTCACTTTCCACGTTGATGGCACCAAGGGCTCGGCGGTGGCGGGTCTGCACAAGTGCTGGACCCAGCATCGCGTCAACACGCCAAAGCCGGTCTGGAACCCCGACCAGCCGCAGACCATGAACTTCTTCAACGATTGGGAAGAAGTTCCGGACAACTGGCCGGCCGATAACGGTTTTAAGGTGCAGTGGGAAATGTTCCTGCGCCATGTGGCCGAGGACGCGCCGTGGCCTTATGGCCTCGAAGCCGGCGCCAAGGGCGTGCAGCTGGCCGAACTCGGTTTGAAGAGCTGGGCCGAGCGCCGCTGGCTCGACGTGCCGAAGCTGGAATTTTGATCAGCGCTGGACGGGAAATCCCCCTCACCCGTCTCGGCCTTCGGCCGATCCACCCTCTCCCCAGGTGGGAGAGGAATGGGGGCACCGAGTTGCAACAGGCGCCGGACCATTCTTCTCCCTCTCGGGGAGAAGGTGGCGCGTAGCGCCGGATGAGGGGGAAGCCCGCCATGCCGACCATCAACCTGCCCAATCCCGACCGCTCCATCAGCCCCTATACGCTGACCGGCGACCCGATCCCTTTCGTCAAATTCAAGTCGGCCGATTTTCCGCGCATCGCCTATTCGGCGGCGCATGTCGTGGCCGATCCCCTGGCGGTGAACGATCCTTGGCTTACGCCGGCGATCGATTGGGACACGACCCTAAAATTCCGCCATCGCATGTGGGATCTCGGGCTTGGCGTGGCCGAAGCCATGGATACCGCTCAGCGCGGCATGGGGCTGACCTGGACGGAAGCCAAGGAGCTGATCCGTCGCGCGCAGGCCGAGGCGCGGACGCGTGACGATAGCCTGATCGCCTATGGCGCTGGGACGGATCATCTCGCGCCGGGTCCGGATGTGACCATTGACGATATCCTGCGCGCCTATGACGAGCAGGTCGGCTTTGTCGAAGGCGAAGGTGGTCGCGTTATCCTGATGGCGAGCCGCGCGCTTGCTGCTGCGGCCAAGTCGCCGGACGATTATGCGCGTGTCTATGGCCATGTGCTGTCCAATGTAAAGCAGCCGGTGATCATGCATTGGCTGGGGGAAATGTTCGACCCGGCCCTGCAGGGCTATTGGGGCAATATCGACCATGACGCGGCCATGGATGTCTGCCTCGATGTCATCGCCGCCAATGCCGACAAGGTCGATGGCATCAAGATTTCCCTGCTCTCGGCCGAGAAGGAAATCGCCATGCGCCGCCGCCTGCCGGAAGGCGTGAAAATGTATACCGGCGACGACTTTAATTACGCCGAACTCATCGCCGGCGACGACCAGGGCTATTCCCATGCCCTTCTCGGTATCTTTGATGCCATTGCCCCGGCGGCATCAGCGGGTCTCGCGGCGCTCGGTCGCGGCGACAAGGCAGAGTTCTTCGATATTCTGGAACCCACGGTGCCGCTGAGCCGCCATATCTTTGCGGCCCCGACGCGGTTCTATAAGACCGGCGTCGTCTTCCTTGCCTATCTCAACGGGCTGCAAGACCATTTCGCGATGATCGGCGGCCAGCAATCGACCCGCTCGCTGCAGCATCTGGCGGAACTCTTCCGCCTTGCGGACAAGGCCCGCGTGCTGGCTGATCCGGAGCTCGCGACCAGACGCATGCGTGACGTCCTCGCTGTTCATGGGGTGTCCGCATGACCGCCCGAAAAATCTCGCTCAATCTTGCCACCACACGCCAGCAATGGGGTTTTGCCGAAGCGGTGGACGGGTGCCTGCGCGCCGGGATCACCGCCATTTCGCCCTGGCGCGATCAGATCGCGGCCATCGGTCTTGATGAGGCGGCGCGTATTGTGAAGTCAAACAAGCTGCAGGTGACCGGTGTCTGCCGTGGCGGCATGTTTCCGGCGGAGACGGCCGAGGGTCGCCAGAAGCAGATCGACGATAATCTGCGCGCTATCGATGAGGCCGCCGCGCTCAATGCCGATTGCCTTGTGCTGGTGGTCGGCGGCTTGCCGGGCTCGTCAAAAGACCTGCCGGCAGCGCGCCAGATGGTGACCGATGGCATTGCCGCCATGCTGCCCCATGCCAGGGCGTCAGGCGTAAAGATCGCCATTGAGCCGCTGCATCCGATGTATGCGGCCGACCGGGCCTGCGTGAACACGATCGATCAGGCGCTCGATATCTGCGAAACGCTGGGGGAGACGGTTGGTGTCGCTATCGACGTCTACCATGTCTGGTGGGACCCGAACCTTGCAAAGGCGATTGCCCGGGCGGGCCGGATGAAGCGCATCTTTGCCCACCACATCTGCGACTGGCTGGTGCCGACCAAGGATATGCTGCTCGATCGCGGCATGATGGGCGATGGCGTCATCGACCTGCCGGCCATTCGGAAAATGATCGAGGACGCGGGGTTCTTTGGTCCGCAGGAGGTCGAAATTTTCAGCCAGGACAACTGGTGGAAGCGCCCCGGCGACGAGGTGCTTGCCGTCATCAAGGAGCGGGTCGCAACGGTCTGCTGAGCAAAGGTATCGTACGCTAACCCCGGACCGTCACCCTCGGGCTTGACCCGAGGGCTCCATACTTGATGGGAACACGGTAAGTGAAGTGTCCTCGGGTCAAGCCCGAGGATGACGTCCGGTGGGTGGGGTGTTGTTGGTGCCACCAACAAAGCCCAAAAATACAAAAGGCCGCGCACCGGGAGGGCTCCGGTGCGCGGCCTTTTGCTCCTCCCGAGGGAGCGAGACCGATAAAGCGCGACGCGCTTTGGTCTTTTAGACGCGATTAAAGGTCAGGGTCTGGCAGAAGATGCCGGCGCGGCAGCCGGTGATCTTAATCGTATCGGGCGAAACCTGCTTCACGGTCGCGGCAGCCTTGGCGCCATCATAGACCACAGTGCCCTTCCACTCATTGGAAGCGACCTGCTGGGCCGACACGACCTGCTTGTTCACATAAGCAAGATTGTCGGGCGTGCGGGATTTGCCCTGAATATCCTTGAGGACGCCGCAAAGCGCGGTACCGTCGCCGCAGAGCGAAAATTCAAAGGAAGTGCCAAAATTATCCACCCAGGAACCGGCGGGGTTCACATTCTGGGCGGCGGCGGGAAAGGCAAGGAAGGTGAGGGCAATGGGAAGGGCGAGTGCATAACGTAGCATTGGTTTCTCTCCGAAAGGATGTCCCCGCTGCAACGCAACACCGCGCCAGAAGCACCCTTTTGTCATGTTTGTGTAGTGGCCCAACGCCAATGGCGGCCGAAGGTTTCATGGTGAATAGAACCATAAAAATCGGCCAAACTAAGATTTCGTAAAAACTTGAGAAATGTCAGTGATTTCGCTGGTGTTTATTGGCTCGCCAAGGCCAAATTTGTGAACACTTGCCTTAGTCTGGCCCCAGACATTGCCTGGAATTTAGGGGTTTTAGCGCCTGAAAGTGGCAGCTATTTCGATATGGGTCGACCAGGTGAACTGGTCGACCGCCACGAGGTCGGAAAGGGCGAATCCGGCCTTCACCAAGAGGGCCGCATCGCGGGCAAAGCTTTTGGCGTCGCAGGCGATCATCACCACATGCTTGAGCTTTGAGGCGGCGATTTCCTTGACCTGGGCCTCGGCGCCAGCGCGGGGCGGATCGAGCACCACGGCATCGTAATTGAGCTCGAAACGGGTGAGGGGCTCGCGGAAGAGGTCGCGCGTCTTGGCCGTTACGGCCTTAAGACCCTTGGCATAGCGAACGGCCTTGTCCAATGCCATGACGGCCGGCTTGTCGCTATCGGCGGCAAAGACGGTCGATTTTTCGGCGAGCCGCAGCGCGAAGGGGCCGACGCCGCAGAAGAGATCGGCGACCGATTTGGCCTTGCCCACGGCCGAAGTGACGTAGTCGGCGAGAACCTGTTCGGCCTCACTCGTCGCCTGCAAAAAGCTGCTCACGGGGAGTTCGACATCGCCCCTGCCCATGGTGACCCGCGGCATCTGGGCGAGGAACAGCATTTCGCCATTGAAGGCGAGACGGGCGAGACGGAAGCGATTGCCCAGAGCAATCAGCCGGTCGCCTTTCAACCCCTTCACGCTGCTCTTTACCGAGACATCGAGGCCGGTATTGGTGGCGGTAAGACTGACATCGCAAGGGCCGATCATGGCGCCAATGGCGCGGGCAATGTCGGAGGCCGGTTTCAGCGCCGGCACGAGAATGGGGCAGGTGTCGAGATCGAGGAGGTCGTGACTGCGTAGCCGCATATAGCCGGCAGCGTCTTTGCGGGCGTGCAGCGTCGCCCGACGGCGCCCGGCTCCGCCCGCATCCACGAATTTTTCGACCTTGGCGTCTATGCCCGCCTGCAAAAGCGGGGTTTCGACAAGGCTGGTCTTGAAGGCGCGATAGGCTTCCGGCGCCATATGCTGGAGCTGGCAGCCGCCGCAGGCGCCGTAATGGGGACAGAAGGGCGCTTGCCGGTCGGCAGACGGGGTCAAAACCTCGACCAGCGTGCCGCGCTCGCCTTCGCGCGTAAGGCTGATGTCTTCGCCAGGCAGGGCGAAGGGAACAAAAACGCGCTCGCCATCAATATGGGCGACGCCCTCGCCCTTGTGGCCGAGGTACTCGATTTTGGCGGTTGAGGTCATGACAGTCCGGGGCTTGCTGCCCCGGAACTACAGCATGTCTCCCGAAAGTGCCTAGCGGTTTCGGGACGAAGACAGGCTCAAAACGATTCTTTTATCGGCTGTTTGCCAACGAGACGTCGCCGGTCTTGGGGCGGTCGAACTGGCCGTGCTTGCTAAAACGCCACAGATATTGCGGCAGGATCGTATCCATCGAGGTCGGCTCGATGCCGAAGGCGGCAAGGGTGCGCTTGTCCTTGATGGCCGCGTCGGAGACGACATTGTCGACGCCGAGCAGTACGATCTGGTCGGCTGTCACCAGCGGGGCGACCGGCAGGATGGCGAAGGGCAGGGCGAAAAGCTTGGCAATGCCGGAGGGCAGGGCGACGAGCGGACGATTGCGGCCGGTTTCGCGCAGCACGCGGGCGAGGAGATCCTTGTGTGTCTCGACGGTAGGGCCGCCGAGTTCGTAGACCTTGCCCGTCTTTACCTTGCCTTCGGCGGCGGCGACGATGGCTTCGGCGACGTCGCCGACATGCACCGGCTGGAAGCGCGAGGAACCCGAAATCACCGGCATGACCGGAAGGCCGCGGGCCAGGGCGCCCATCTTGTTAAAGAAGCCGTCGCCATGGCCGAACATCAGCGAGGGCCGCAGAATGACGGCCTGCGGATAGGCAGCCAAGACGGCCTCTTCGCCGGCAAGCTTGCTGGCGGCATAGGCGCTGACTTCGGCGGCCACATCGGCGCCGAGGGCGGAGAGGTGAACCAGCGCAGAGACACCGGCTGCCTTGGCGGCGCGGGCGATGGCGGCGGCACCGTCGACGTTTACGGCCTTAAAAGTCTGCTTGCCGGTTTCATAGCCAAGGCCGACAAGATTGATGACCACATCGGCGCCGGCAACGGCGCGCTGCACGGAAGCTTCGTTGCGGATATTGGCCTGGATCGGCACGATCTGGCCGACGCCGCCGAGCATTTTGGCGTCACCGGCAAGATCGGGACGGCGCACCGCGAGGCGCACGCGATAACCGGCGCGGGCCAGAACCTGGGCCAGATGGGTCCCGACAAATCCCGAACCGCCGAAGACAGTAGCGAGTTTGGGCGAGAAGCGATCCATTTTGGACTCCGGCAAGGCGTTTGGGCACAAAGTTTGGAATGCTTCTATCCCAGCGAAGCCGCCAATGTCGAGGAATTCGTGATATTGCCGCGCTTGACTCCTGACAGGATTTGTTCTTCTTTTGTTCTAGAAGGAGAACATCATGCCCCAAAAGCAGGATTATCAGGGCCAGTGCCATTGCGGCGCCGTGCGCTTTTCAGCCCATACCGATTTTTCGGGCCTGGGCGATTGCAATTGTTCGCGCTGCCGGCGGCTGGGCTGGGTCATGCAATCCATGCCGGAAGCCGATTTCACGCTGCTTTCCGGGGCGGATAATCTGACCACCTATCGGTTCAACACCGAAATGATCGATCATCTCTTCTGCAAGACCTGCGGAATCGAGTCTTTTGCCCGGGGCTCCGACGGCAAGGGCAACGCGATGTACATGATCAATGTGAACTGCCTGGAAAACCCGCCAAGGATCGAAAAGGACGCGATAAAGCATTGGGATGGGGCAAACTTCTAAAAACCGTCATAAGCCCGTTGACTTTGAATTGGCTGGGCCCTAGTTACACGCCCGTCGCCCAGATGGCGGAATTGGTAGACGCGCACGGTTCAGGTCCGTGTGCCGCAAGGCGTGAAGGTTCGAGTCCTTTTCTGGGCACCAATTTCTCGATGCGAAAAGCCCCGTGACCTCTCGGTCCGGGGCTTTCGTGTTTTTGGGTTTCTTCTCGCGCATCCAAATGGTTTGGCGGCTCGTATCTCTTTCACACAAGGAGATTTGGCATGGCTGCGACGGGCGAAAAAATCTGGATCATTGGCGGCGGCAGCGGCATCGGTATGGCGCTGGCCAAAGCCTATGCGCAAAGAGGCGCGCGAATCGTCGTGTCCGGTCGCAAGCAGGACGCGCTTGATGCGGTGGTTGCCGAGCTTGGCGCCGGGCACGCTTCTGTTGTGGCCGATGTGGTTGATCCCGTTTCCCTAGAACGAGCGGCAGCGGCGCATGGGCCGTTTGATCGCGTCATCGTCACGGCGGCGGGCTATGATCCGGGTCCGGTGCTCAAGGCCGACCAGAAAAAGGCCGAGGCGATTTTTGCGGCCAATCTGACGGGGACGTTCAATGTTGCCCGTTGCGCGGCCGGAAACCTGCGAAAAGGTGGGCAACTGGTGCTGTTCGGTTCGGCCGCGGCGCTGTTTGGGCTGCCGCAGGGGCAGGTCTATTCGGCGACCAAGGCGGGCATCGTCAACCTGGCGCAGAGTCTTCGCGTTGAGCTCGCCCCTGAGGTCGATGTGCGGCTCGTGACGCCCGGCTTCGTGCGCACGCCTCTGACCGACCAGAACGATTTCGACATGCCGGCCCTGCTTGAGCCCGAGGATGCGGCGCAGCGCATTGTGCGCGGGCTCGAGGGAAAGAGTTTTGAAATTGCCTTTCCGCGCCGGTTGATCTGGCCGCTGCGGCTGCTTGGCATTCTGCCTTATGCAATCTCGCTGCCGATCGCGGCCAAACTCAAGCGGTGAGGCGGGCGGCCCAATAGCCGGCCAGGGCCGCAAACCCGCTGAGGAAACCGCCCCAGCAGAGGTCAATGGCGCTGACCTTCCAGGACCAATCCTTGAGGGTCGCCAGATTGGTCATGTCATAGGTGCCATAGGCGATAAGACCCAGGGCGACGCCGGCAATGACGGCCCAGAGCCAGGACTGGGCCGACACCGCCGGGACCACGGCAAAGCCGACAATGCCGGCGACGTAGAACAGGTAAAAGGCGCCGGCCGCCATGAAATTGGGGCGTTCGAGCAGCAGCGTGCCGATCTCGGCCCGATAGAAGCCGATGGCGATGACCGAGAGCCACAGGAAATCGAGCGCGAAGAAAACCGCGGCGGCGCCGGCATAGGCGGCAAGGAGCGTCAGGAGCGAAATGCCGGCCATGGTCTTCTCCTTAAATGCCGAGGAACGGCTGGATGATCCGCATGAAGCGGGAGCGGAATTTTAGCGGCGCATCGGTGATGGCGAGGCAGATGCAATCTTCCTCGGGATCCGCCACCGGCTGATGCGTCAGCGAGCCATCGGCGTCTTCGAGATCGCCGGGGCCAAAGCTGTCGACTTCGTCGTGGAAACGGCCGGTAAGAACCAGCGTCAATTCGCGGCCGCCATGAGTGTGCTCGGGCACGGGCGTACCGGCGCCGATACGCAACAGGCGTACCTGGGTCTCGTTGTCATTGGTGCGGATGACGATCTGCTTGGCCGTGCCCATGCTGCGCCATTTGAGCGTGTCGAGATCGCCGCCGAGATAGGTGCGGAGGGGTTCGGGCAGAGTAGCCTTGGCGGGACGCTTCACCGGCTCGGCGGCTTCCTGCGGCTCGGAAAGAAGGCGGGCCTTGAGGCGTTCCCAGGAATTTTCGGGACTGGGTTCGGGCGGCAGCTCTTCCAAGAGGGCGCCGGCGGCGGCTTCCGCCACGGCGAGCTTGCGGCGGCATTCGGGGCACATGGCGAGATGGCAGGCAACGGCCAGCGACCAGCCTTCGGCCAGGTTGCCGGAGGCATAGGCGAGGAGGAGATCGTCGTTGATGTGATGGCGGATGGTCATTTCAGATCCTCCAGCGCCGTGCGCAGGCGGCCAAAGGCCAGCCTGATGCGTGACTTGACCGTGCCGATGGGCAGGCCGAGACGTTCGGCAATGGTGCTGTGAGAGGCCTCGTCGAAGAAGGACAATTTGATCAGCTCTACTTGCTCCTTGGGCAGGTTTTTGAGCGCCGCATGCACGGCGGCGCTGTTTTCCTTGGCTTCCATGAGCTTTGGGGCATCGGGTTCGGGGTCGGCGACAAGCGCCGGATCGTCGGGGTCGAAGACCGGCCGGCGCTGGCGCCGCCAGGCGTCGATCCAGATGTTTCGCGCGATCGTGTAGATCCAGGCCGAGGCATGACCGCGCGCGGGGTCGAACTGGCCGGCCTTGCGCCAGATGGCGATCATGGTTTCCTGCATCAGGTCTTCGGAAGCCTGCGCGTCGCGCGTCATCTTGAGGAGATAGGCGCGGATGCGCGGCGAAAATTCGCGGAACAGGGCCTCGAAGGCGACCATGTCGGCCGAGGCGGCAATGGCCACGAGCTTTGTGCTGAGATCGTTGGGGAGGGAGCCGTCTTGATTCTGGTCCGTGGTCATGACCTGCCGGGTTTTGTCCTTGCGGGGCGCAGCGCGTTGGGGGCGCATCATCGCCGCGCCATCGTTGCACTTCCCGGTCAGTGGGTAAATTGCCAGTGTCATGCCGCAATCTACGGCGCGATCAAATCGGTGGATCACCGGCGCGACGAAATTTCGCTTGGGCCAAAAATATGAGCCCTGGAGTGATCTAAAATCCTCCGGCACCCGTATCTGCATGAAACAGACGGGACCAGATCATGTTTCATTCCGCGGGTGCCTTTTCCGGACCGCAACCGACGCGCCAGCGGATTGCCGTCATCGGCAGCGGCGTTTCAGGCCTTTCGGCGGCCTGGCTGCTCTCAAAATCCAATGACGTGGTGCTCTACGAAGCGGCAAACTATGTCGGTGGCCATGCCAATACCGTGGATGTGCCCGGCACGGGGCCGGTCGATACCGGCTTCATCGTCTACAATGACCGGAACTATCCCAATTTTGTCGCCATGATGCGCCATCTCGAGGTCGAGAGCGTATCGACGGAAATGTCGTTTTCGGCCTCGCTGGATCAAGGCACATTCGAATATTGCGGCGAGGGGCTTGCCGGCATGCTGGCGCAGCGCCGCAATGCGTTTCGCCCGCGCTTCTGGGCGCTGCTGCGCGATCTCATCCGCTTTTATCGCGAAGCGCCTTCGGTGCTCGAGCGGCCGGATATGCATGGCATGACGCTCGACGAATATTTGCGGGCGCAGCGCTATTCGCGCTCCTTTGTCGACGATCACCTGCTTCCCATGGCCGCGGCCATCTGGTCGTCCTCGGCCAATGATATTCGCTCCTACCCACTCCTCGCCTTTGTGCGCTTTTTCGAAAGTCATGGCCTGCTTCTGCTGACGGCGCGACCGCTCTGGCGCACGGTGAAGGGCGGCAGTCGGGTCTATATCAATGCGCTGCTGAAACAGTTTTCGGGCGAGGTGCGCTTGTCGTCGCCAGTGGCAAAAATTTTCCGCGATGCGACTGGTGTCACCGTGCGGGATCGGAACGGCCATGAGGATCGGTTCGACCGCATCCTGATCGCCACCCATGCCGATCAGGCGCTGGCCATGCTCGACGAGCCGGGGAGGGATGAGCGCGAGCTGCTGGGGGCCTTCGAATACACCAGGAACCTAGCCGTGCTGCATGCCGACGCGAGCTATATGCCGCGCCGCAAGAAGGTCTGGTGCTGCTGGAACTATATCTCGTCGACCGCCACAGAGGGCCCGCTTTGTGTCTCCTACTGGATGAACAAGCTGCAGCATCTGGAAGGGCGTGATCTCTTCGTGACGCTCAATCCGCCCGAAAGTCCGCGCGAGGAAATCGCCCGGTTCGAATATACGCACCCGCTTTTCGACGCCAAGGCGATCGCCGCGCAGGAAAATCTCTGGCGCATCCAGGGACACAAAAACACCTGGTATTGCGGTGCCCATTTCGGTCGCGGTTTTCACGAAGATGGCCTGCAGGCGGGGCTCGCTGCCGCCGAGGACATGGGCGCCCTTCCGCGCCCCTGGATCGTGCCCGATCCCTCCGGCCGCATCACCCTGGCCCCGCTTGCGAGCCTCGTTGCGTGATGACGGGCTCGGCCATCTATGTCGGGGAGGTGGTGCATCAACGGCATCGGCCGAAGCGGCATAGGCTGCGCTATCGCGTGTTTTCGATCCTGATCGATCTCGACGAACTGCCGGAACTCAATCGCCTGAAATACTTCGGCTGGGATCGAAAGGCGCTGTTTGCATTTAATTCGGCAGATCACGGGCATGGTCTGGACCTGCGCGACTGGGCCACTGCGCAATTACGGGAAGCCGGCCTGCCCGCGCCGGCGCGAATCCGGCTGCTCTGCTATCCGCGCATTCTGGGCTATGTGTTCAATCCGCTCAGCGTCTGGTTTTGCGATGACATCAGCGGAAAACCGATCGCCACGATCTACGAAGTCCACAATACTTTTGGCGAGCGACACACATACGTGCTGCCTGTCGGCGATGAGCAGGCGGCTGATAAGGCGTTCTACGTGTCGCCCTTTATCGGGCTCGACTGTCGCTACCAGTTCAAGATCGTGCCGCCGGAAGAGCGCGTTCGAATTGCCATCAATGAAACCGAGGCGGGTGAACCGCTGCTCTATGCCGCCTTTTCCGGCACACGCCGCGACTTCACCGATGCCAATCTCTTGAAACTGTTCTTCAGCCATCCGCTGATGACCCTGAAAGTGACCGCAGGCATCCATTGGGAAGCCTTGCGGCTGCTGCTCAAGGGCATTCGCGTGCATGGTCATGTGCCCAAGGACGAGATCAGCGCGGCACGCTCACAGAGGCGCGAGGCCGATCACGTTTCGGAACCTGTTCCTCTCTCCAGGGATTAGCCCTTCATAACCAAAGGAGCTTTTCATGGACTGGAACCGCGTTGAAGGTAACTGGAAGCAGGTGTCGGGCAAGGTCAAGGAACAGTGGGGCAAGCTCACTGACGATGATCTGACCGAGATCAACGGCAAACGCGAGCAGCTCGAAGGCAAGATCCAGGAGCGCTACGGCAAGGCCAAGGACGAGGTCCGCAAGGATATCGACACCTGGTATGACCGTCAGACCTGGCACTAAAGCCAGACTGTCGTTTGCAAAAAAGAAGCCCCGGTTTTCCGGGGCTTCTTTTGTTTCGCTATTCCGGCAGCTTTCGCCGTCCGCGCCGTGAGGCGACGAAGCCGATGAGGATGCCGGCGATGATGGCGATGGCGAGCGGATAGTGCCGCAGCTGGGCAAAGATGGTTGGGGCGAGGCGCTGGTGTGGGCGCACGTCGAGCGCCGCCATCTGGCCGGGGACCAGTTGGGCGGTGACCCGGCCCAGGGGATCGGTGGCAAAGGTGAGGCCGGTATTGGCGGCGCGGAGGAGGCTCATGCCTTCCTCGACGGCGCGGAGGCGCGCGTGATGGGCGTGTTGGGCCGGGCCAATGGAGCCATCGAACCAGGCGTCGTTGGTAACGTTGAGAATGAACTGGGCATTGGCGGTGTCGCCGAGATCGCCCGAGAACAACACTTCGTAGCAGATCAGCGCGAGGAAGGCCGGGGTGCCCGGCAATTCCATCAGGCGACGGCGCGCATCGCCATGCGACCAGCCATCGGCGCCGGGCACGAATTGCTTGATGCCCACGCGGGAAAGAATGTCCTGGAACGGCAGGTATTCGCCGAAGGGGACGAGGTGGGACTTGTCGTAGCTGGCGATGATTTCGCCATCGGTATTGATGGCGACGAGCGAATTATAGGGCGCGCCTCGCGGCGCTTCGCCGTCGAGCCCAAAAATCTGACGTGGGACGCCGGCGAGCAGCGTGGCGTTTTCGGGCAGCATGCGGGCGATGCGCGCCAGAGCGTCGGGATAGGTTTCGAGGAAGAAGGGGACGCTCGATTCGGGCCAGACGAGGTGGGTGATATCGGCAAGGCCCTGGTCGGTGGGGTCCATGCGCATGTCCGACAACATAAGCAGACGGTCGATTAGCGCCACCGGGTCGACATTGCCGAAATCGGCATGCTCATAGACCATGGGCTGGACGAGGCGCATGGCGACGTCCTGCCGCTCGGTGGAAACGGTGCCGGAGAGGCGGTTCCAGCCATAGGCCAGTTGCCCGGCAATGACGGCGAGGGCGAGAAAGAACGGAAAGAGCCGCCGGCTCATCGGGCGGTCGTCGGCGGGCCAGATCAGGGCCGGCGTCATGGCGAGGAGCGGGGCGAGGAAGGTCAGGCCGTAGACCCCGATCACCGAGGCCAGTTGCATGAGTTCATCGGTGCCAGTCAGCGCATAGCCCAAGAGATCGAAGGGGAAGCCAGTGAGCACATGGCCACGGGCAAACTCGGCGACGGCCAGGAACGACGAGAGCGTGACGATGCGCGCGGCGCCGTGGCTCCAGAAGAGATGGGCCAGGGCGCTGGCAAGGCCCCAGAAGAGGGCGATCAAAGCCGCGAGAGCGGCGATGGCAAAGGGCATGAGCGCCAGCATAAAGCCGCCATCGACGAAGAAGGCGGCGCCCAGCCAATGGAAGGCGACGAGGAAATAGCCCCAGCCAAACGCAAAGCCGATGGTGAAGGCGGGCCCAAAGATTCGCCGGAACCAGTTGCGCTTGCGCTCGGCGCCATCGAGCGCCCAGACCCAGATGGGCATGGCGACAAAGAGCGCGGGCAAGACGAAGAACGGCGGCACCGACAGGCCCGCGACCGCGCCGGCCACAAGCAGGATGCAAAAGCGCTGCCAGCCATGGCTGAGCATGGTGGTTTCGGCCAGCCAGGTCACGGGCTTGATCATGATGGGGGCAGACGCGAATCACGGCACATGCCGGGGAAGGTCGCCCCGAGGGAGGGGGGCGTCAAGGCAGTGGACTCAGGCTCGCGCTGGCGTTACGAGCCAGAATGCCCGAACGTCGCTGTCGACGAGGAGCGAGAATGACGAAACCGCCCATCACCCTGGCCATCGATACTGCCGCGCCGCGCCTGCAATTGGCCGTCTTGCGGGCAGATGGCGCGACCGATGTCAGCGTGGATGATATCGCGACGGGTCATGCCGAAATCTTGTTCGATCGCCTGGCGGTGCTGCTGGCGCGCAATGGTCTTGGTCATGCCGATGTGGAGCGGATTGCTGTCACGACCGGGCCAGGCTCGTTCACGGGGCTTCGTATCGGGCTGTCTGCGGCGCGCGGCTTGGGGCTGGCGCGAAAGCTGCCGGTGCTTGGGATTCCCAGCCTGCTTTCTCTGTCGCTGGGTGTGGCTTCGGGGCCGGTGACCGTCTTGCTCGATGCGCGCCGAGGCGAGGCCTATTTTCAGGCTTTTTCGGCGCCGGGTGTTGCCGAAACGGAGCCGATGCTGCTGCCCCTCGAGGAGGCGCGCGGCCGCGTCGTGCCGGGCGTGACGCTGATCGAATCTCCCTTTGTCGATCTCGCCGCCATGGTGCGCTTTGCAGGGTCGGCCGATCCGCTTTTGTATCCGCCGCATGCTGCCTATATCCGCGACGCCGACGCAAAACCGCAGGATGCGGCTAAAATTCCGAGGCGGGTGTGATGGACAAGCTCTGGATGGCCCCGCATGGGCTGCATATCGAACCGGCCGAACTGAAGGACGCGCAGCGCCTCGCGCAATTGCATGCGCAGGGCTTTTTCCGCGGCTGGCCGGTTGCTGATTTTCTGGGGTTTCTCGATGACAAATCGACACCCACCTATGTCGCCTGCGACGCCAAGCGCCGTATTGCCGGCTTCGCGCTGATCCGGCTCGTGGCCGACGAGAGCGAACTTCTTACCATCGCTGTCGATCCCAAATGGCGCGGCAAGGGGGTTGGCAGGGCGCTGCTCGATGCGGTCTTTGCCGACCTGATGATGTCGCCGGCACGAAAAATGTTCCTCGAAGTCGACGAGCAGAACCAACCGGCCATCAAACTCTACAAAAAGCTTGGCTTCTCGACGGTTTCATCGCGAAAGGGCTACTATGCCAAGGCCGATGGCAGCGCGGCCACTGCGCTTGTCATGACGCGCGATCTTGGGTAACCCGATGCCGAAACCGGCTAGGCAAGGAGACATGGCTTGAGCAAGACGCCGTCCGATCCGACCCTGGAGGAAGCCTGCGTAGCGCGCGGCATGCGCATGACCGACCAGCGCCGCGTCATCGCGCGCGTGATCGAGGAAAGCTCCGATCATCCTGATGTCGAAGAGCTTTATCGCCGCGCCTCGGCCACCGATCCCAGAATTTCGCTGTCGACCGTCTACCGCACCGTCAACCTTTTCGAGGAAGCCGGGCTCGTCACCAAGCACGATTTCAAGGATGGCCGCGCCCGGTTCGAACTGATTCCCGACGAGCATCATGACCATCTGATCGACATCCGCTCGGGCACGGTCATCGAGTTCCGCAACGAGGAAATCGAAGCCATTCAGGAAGTGATCGCCAAGCGGCTGGGATACCGCCTCGTCGACCATCGCCTCGAACTCTACGCTGTGCCGCTGACGGACAAGGCGGGCAGCAAGGACAAATCCGAATAATGATCCGCCGCTGCCTGTTTTTCATTTTTCTCTTTGTGCCCTTCCTGCTGGTGGTGATTCCGAGCCAGGCCCTGATCGTCGCGCTGAAACTGCCATTCTGGCCGCTGCTGCCGCAGCTCTTCCACAAAATGGGATGTCTGTTCCTGGGCCTGCGCGTGACCGTCATCGGCACGCCGGCCAAGGGAAGGCCGACGCTGCTGGTCTCCAACCACATTTCCTGGACCGACATCATTGCCATCGGCTCGGCCGCGCCGGTGACCTTTGTGGCCAAGCAGGAAATCGCCAAATGGCCCTTCGTGAGCATGATGGCGAAGCTGCAAAAGACCATTTTTGTCGACCGCACCCGTCGCTCCGGCACGGGCCGCACGGCCGAAGCCATGGGCAGGCACATGGCGGACGGCAATGCCGTGGTGCTCTTTGCCGAGGGCCAGTCCGATATCGGCACCCATGTGCTGCCGTTCCGCTCGGCCCTGGTGGGCGCGGCCCAGCACGCCATGGAGGCAGCGGGCGCCACGGAAGTGAACATCCAGCCCCTCACCGTCGCCTATACAAAACTCCACGGCCTGCCCATCAGCCGCAATGAGCGGTCGCTGGTCGCCTGGATCAAGTCCAAGTCGGTCAAGCAGAATATCATGGAAATTCTCTCGGGGCCGATGAAGGACGTGACCGTCGCCTTCGGCACACCGCAGGTTTTGGCCCATGGCGCCGACCGCAAGGTCGTCACCAAGGCCGCCGAGCACGAAGTGCGCGCCATGCTGGTGGCGCTCAATCGCGACCTGCCGCTGCCGGTATCCGCGCAAGTTTAGGCATTAGGCTTAACGCCGGGCTTTGCTTCGGAATTAACGCTTCGTTAGCTATGTTGGCCTCGTTCAAGGAGGCCGACATGGATTGGCAAATTATCGCTATCGCGCTGATTGCGGCGGTCACCCTTTTTGCCTTCGTGCGCAGCGAGAAGCGGCAGAAACTTGCCGCACTATCGGCCCAGGCCCGTCATTTCGCGACGGCTCCCGCCTATCGCCACCGGGCGTCGGGCACTGTTGCGCCGGCCCCGGCCTATATTCCGATGGGCCTTTCGCCCTCGGATCGCATGTTTTTGCAGTCCATTGCCAGGACGGCGCGGCCGAAGGACTAGTCCGCCAGCCGCGCCTTCAATCGTCCGACGATTTTGGCCGCCTTCACCATGAGGGCGAGGTCGATGTCGCCCTCGTCCATGCCATCCTCCCGCTCGATCCAGGCGGGGATGAGCAATTCGTGCCGCTGTTCGCGGCCATCGATCGTTTCCGTAAGGACCGCTTTCACCTTGCCCGTCACCCGATTGGCAAGCCGCGGGTGGTCGTGGCGCTCGAAGAGGGCGATGTCGATCAGTTCAAGACTCATATTCGGCTCCATGGGAGCCCCCATTGCCGAAACTGGCCCTAGTTGGTTCATGAGGCATTAATGCGCCGACCCGCTCATGGTTTCTCCACAAGCGGGTTTCTTCACGGCATTGATGTCAGGGGATCAGACGCGGACGGCGTGCTCCACGCGGCCGGCATCGCCGAAGACGCTGATATAGCGCTCGATTTCGTTCTTTTCGCCCGTCGCCTTGGCCGGGTTGTCAGAGAGCTTTACCGCCGGACGGCCATTGGCCTCGCTGACCTTGGCGACGATGGAAATCGGATCGAGGCCGGGATTGGGCGCGGGCGCGCAGCCCTCGAAGTCATTGGTGAGATTGGTGCCCCAGCCAAAGCTCATGCGCACGCGACCATCGAAATGGAGATAGGCCTCCTCGATCATGTCGACATCGAGCCCGTCGGAAAAGATCAGCAGCTTTTCGCGTGGGTCGCGGCCGCGGCTTTCCCAGAATTTTATGATTCGCTCGCCGCCTTCGATGGCTGGCGCGCTATCGGGGCGGAAGCCCGTCCAGTCGGCGACCCAGTCGGGCGCGTCGCGGAGGAAGGCGTCGGTGCCAAAGGCGTCGGGGAGGACGATGAGGAGGTTCCCGCCATAGTAGCTCTTCCAGTCCTGCAACACGCGATAGGGCGCCTCACGCAACTCGTCGTCGGAGCGCGCCAGGGCCGCCAGCACCATGGGTAGCTCGTGAGCATTGGTGCCCAGTGCCTCAAGGTCGGTGTCCATGGCGAGCTTCACATTGGACGTGCCGGTGAAATTTTCGCCGATCCCTTCCTTGAGAGCTTCCACGCACCAGCGCTGCCAGAGGAAGGAGTGGCGGCGGCGGGTGCCGAAGTCGGAAATTTTGAGGTCCGGCAGCTTTTGCAGGCGCTCGACCTTTTCCCACATTTTTGCTTTGGCGCGCGCATAGAGGACGTCGAGGGTGAAAGGGCCGTAGCTCTTCATCGCCGCACGGCTCCGCAACTCGTTGATGATGGCGAGGGCCGGGATTTCCCACATTGAGGTTTCGACCCAGAGGCCGGGGAATTCGAGCACGAACTGGCCATCGCGCTTTTCCAGCCGATATTCGGGGAGCTGGAAATTTTCGAGCCAGCGCAGGAACCCGGGCTGGAAAATCTGCTTGCTGCCATAAAAGGTGTTACCGGCCAGCCAGATCATCTCTTTCTTGGAAACGCGAAGAGTGCGGCAATGGTCGAGCTGGGCGCGCAGCTCGTCGATGTCGATTTCTTCGGCGAGGCGCACGGACTTGGTGCGGTTGATCAGCGAGAAGGTGGCATCGACCTTGGGATAGAGGCCCCAGATCATCTGCAGCATGAGGAGCTTGTAAAAGTCCGTGTCGAGCAGGCTGCGGATGATCGGATCGAGCTTCCAGGTGTGGTTGTAAACTCGCCGCGCAATATCGGTATAGGTAGCCATCTCTTCCCCACTTCGCGACGCGTCTTGTAGCGCGGCTCGGGTTGGCTTGAAAAGCCGCGGATGCCTCGGGGCGTCCAGTGTGGCCCCGGCTTGGCGCCGGGGCCCTGTTCGAGTTCAGGGGCGGCTCGCCCATTCGAGGAGGCTTGCAAGGCTCACGAAGGGGATTTCGGCCCTTTCGGTGAGACCCGAAGCGCAGGTCGAGACGGTCGAGACGCCGAGGGTGCAATTGTCCGGAATGTCATTGCCGACGCGTCTTGTGGCATGGGCGTTGAGTTCGGGCAGGAACAGGCCCTTGTCCCCGGCATAGCCGCAGCAGGTGATCGAGGAGAGCACGGCGAGCTTTTCGGCGCAGGCAGCCGCAACGGCTTCCGTCGCCGGCTGTTCGGCAAGGCGTTGCGCCGAGCAATTGTGATGCACCGCGACCACCGGCAGTTTTTGGGTGATCGCCAGTTTTGGCAGCACGTGGGTGACGAGGAATTGCGCCGAATCGGCAACCGGCGCGTCGCCGGGGAATTCCTTCAAATGCTTGGCGCAGGTGGAGGCGTCGGTGACGACATTGAGCCGACCGGCATCGGACAGGGTGGACAGCTCGGCTTTCAGCGCCTTGCCGACTTCGGCGGCCTGTTCGGGAAAACCCTTCGACTGGAAGGGTTGGCCGCAACATTGGCCCGTCAGGTGGTCGGGCACGGTGACGTCGTAACCGGCGCGCTCGAGGAGAGCCATCATGGCGGCGGGCGTGTCGAGCAGGTCATGCTCGGTTGTCGGCGCACCGAACATGCGGCTGGGGCAGGCGGGGAAGTAGACGATCTGCGGCCTTGCGCTCTGGGCGATGGGCACCGGGAAGCCGGTTTTGCGTGGGTCTTGCCGCGTGTCGCGGGCGCGCGGTGCGCCCGGGCCGTGATGGAGGGCACGGGAAACGCGGGGCACGCGCTTGCCGGTGAGGCGGCGCGCGGTTTCGGTGATGGCTTCGACAGCGGGCGCGGGAATGATCGTGCGGGCCGCGTCGGCAAAGGCGACGCCGCCGCGCATGGCGCGTTCCACTGTGCCGCGGTGGTCGGCGGCGAGGCGGGCGACCGTATGGGCCGTGCCGCCACGGCGGCGAGCGCGTTCGCCCAGGATCAGAGTACCGGTTTCGATGCCGACGGGGCAGCGCAGCGAGCAGAGGTTGCAGGCCGCACAAGTATCCATGCCGGCATATTGGAAATCGGCTTCAAAGCGGGCGAGCCGCGCCGGATCTTCGCCCGATGCGCGCAGGCGGGCGCGTTCGCGGGTAACGGCGATGCGCTGGCGTGGCGTCAGCGTCATGTGGTGGCTGGGGCAGGCTGGCTCGCAGAAACCGCATTCGATGCAGAGATCGACGATTTCATCGGCCAGCGGCATGAGTTTGAGGTTCTTGACGTGCACCTTGGGGTCGTCATTGAGCAACACGCCGGGATTGAGCAGGCGCTCGGGATCAAAGAGCGCCTTGATGCGATGCATGATCGCATAGGCCTTTGAGCCCCATTCGGCCTCGACAAAGGGGGCAATGGCGCGACCGGTGCCGTGCTCGGCTTTCAGCGAGCCGCCATAGCGCAGCGAGACGAGCTTGCTCAGCTCCTGGTTGAAGACGTCGAATTTTTCGGCGGCGCCGGGCTTTGAAAAATCGTCGCCCATCTGGAAATGGAGATTGCCGGCCAGCGCATGGCCGAAAATGACGGCATCGGTGTAGCCGTGATCATCGAGCATGGTGCGGAGATCGACGACGAATTCAGCGAGCTTTTCGATCGGGGCGGCAACGTCCTCGGTGAGCATGATCGTGCCCTTGGGGCGCGCGGCGCCTGCCGAGGTGAAGAAGCCCTTTCGAATGTCCCAAAGGGCGTGGCTGCGATGCTCGTCCGTTGAGAGGTCGATATGGGTCGCGCCATGGCGGGCGAGGAGCGCATTGGCTTTCGCCACTTCCATTTCGAGCGTTGCCGCATCGGGGGCTGTGACGTCGATGAGCACGGCCGGAGAATTCTCCGTCAGCCAGGGCAGAAGCGGGGCCATGGGCGCGAGGTGTTCGACGGTGGCGAGGGCGCGGCGCTCGATATATTCGGCGGCGGTGACGCCCGTGGTCACCTGCACGCCGCCATTGGCCATTTCAATGATGGCGCGGCCGGCCGATTGCGGATCGGGGAAGGGGATCAGCCCCGTGGCCTTGAACGGGTGTTCGGGCACGGTGTTGTAGGTCACCTCGGAGACAAAGCCGAGCGTGCCTTCCGAGCCCACCATCAGATGGATGAGGATATCGAGCGGGTCGTGATAATCTACGAGCGCGTTGAGCGAATAGCCGACCGTGTTCTTGATCCGGTATTTGTGCCGGATCAGGGCGACGAGTTCCTCGTCAGCCATGACGTCGTGATGCAGTTGGTGGAGACCTGACAGCATCTTGCCATGCGAGGCACGAAACGCGTCGCGGCTGGCGGCATCACCGGAATCAAGCATGGTGCCGTCGGTGAGGACGATCCGCAGGCGGGCCATGGTGTGATAGGTGTTCTGCGCGACACCGCAGCACATGCCGGACGAATTGTTGTTGACGACGCCGCCGATCTTGCAGGTCGCCTGGCTCGCAGGATCCGGCCCGATCTTTTTGTTATGCGGTTTCAGCGCCCTATTGGCTTCGGCGACGATGATGGCCGGTCCCAGGGTGATCTTTTCGGCGCCCGGCTGGATGTCGAGCCTGCGCCAGCCATCGCCCAGAACGGCAAGAACGCCATCGGTAACGGCCTGACCCGACAGGGAGGTGCCGGCGGCGCGGAAGGTGACGGGCAGGCCTTCGGCGCGGGCGGCCTCAAAAACCTCGCGCACGTCGTCTTCGGAATTGACGAAGACGACCACGGCGGGGATCAGCCGGTAGGAACTGGCGTCGCCGCTCCAGGCATAGGTCATCAGCGGATCGGTATGAATGGCGCCGCTGACCAGGGATTTGAGGCGTGCGGCAACGCGCTCGCCGGCGGCGAGGCGATCGGGTGTGGGGGCTGTAGGCTGGATCGAAAAGAGAGGGGCTTGCTGCATGGCGGTGAAGCTAACATGTTAGTTTTTGCGGCGCGAGAGCGATTGGCGCCGATGTGATGCCTTTCAGAGCGGTGGCAGCGTGGTCGCGGCGGCGGCGCTGATGCGCGCGATCAGGTCTTCGACGCGCTCTTCGCCACGCCTTTCCTTGAGCACATAGATGCCGGCAACATTGATGCGCGGCGGCTCCGACTGTTCCACCTCGAAAAGACCGCTTTTGGTGAAGGCGTCGCGCATCACATGTGTGTGTGTCAGAACGGCTTCGGTGGCGAGGGCATAGTCGATGCAGGCGGCGAGCGAGTTCGAGCGGAACGCATAGTGGGTGCGGTCGAAAACCGTTTCGACCCGCGTGCGCCGCCGCGAAATATCGAAGAAGCGCTCGTGCCGGCTCTCGGCCAGCGAGCTGATGATTTGCGGATACTCGTTGATCTCGGCGCGATTGCGCGGAACGCCGAGGAGCGGGTGTCCCTGGTGGACGAAATGGGCATTGTAGACCCGGCTCAAGGGGATGAAATCGGTGCCGATGCTGGGATTGAGTCCGTCGATTTCATGCGCGAGGAAAAGCGAAATATCGCCTGAGAGCATCTGGTCCAGAAGGCGCAACTGATTGCCGAGGCTAACCTGCACGGGGGCCTTGGGAAATTCGAGCTGATAGTCGATGACCAGATCCTTGAGGAACATGGCCCACCACGAATAACCCGAGCCCACCGTAAGCCCCCTTTCGGTGCCGCGCTGCTGGTCGGCAATGGCGCTGAGCGTATTGTCATAGAGCCGGTTCATCAGCCGGGCATTTTCATAGAGCGTTTCGCCATAGCGGGTCAGCCGCACGCCGCGCGAGGAGCGCTCGAAAAGCGGCGCGCCAATGGTCTCCTCAAGCTTGCGCATGTTGAAGGTGAGGGTGGGCTGGGTAATGAGCAGCGTCGTGGCGCCGCCGCTGAGCGAACCGGCATCGGCAACAGCCAGGAACTGGGTGAGCAACTTGTCCAAAACGACCTCCTCGGCGCGCTGCTATAGATTTGCTCTATAATATGCCGGGCAATTTTGTAGTTTTCCAGCAGACGATTTTGCGCCACTGTGCGTCAACGACAAAGGCCCCGGCGAGAATGCGCGATGCGCGCCGCCACTGGGCAAACCGGGAGGACAGCGCCAGGACGAATCGCGCGGCAATAGCTGCCACGGCGCGCTTCAGTCGCAAAAAATCTTCCATACAAGGATTGTTGCTCCGCGGCGCGGTCCTATGGTAAGGGGTAACTGGCTGGTTATTTGTGAAGAGAGGTTGGACGCAGAGCGTCAGTCACAGAGGTGTTGACAATGCGCTTGATCTGCTCACTGTAGTAACCGGTTGGTGATTTAGCGACGGGGAGGTCGCTGGTTCAATTTGCTCCGGAAGGCTGGAGCCTCAACTGTTCATGGGAGGAAACACATGACTTTTCGTATGGATCGCCGTCAGTTCCTGATGGGAACTTCGGCTCTTATGGCTGCCGGTGTCGCCGGCATCAGCCCCGCCTGGGCCCAGGCCGCCAATATGCGCCTGATCTTCTGGGGCGGTCAGGGCCGCGCCGATCGCACTTTTGGCGTCACCGATCTCTTCGAGACGGCAACGGGCAACAAGATCGAAGGCGAATTCCTCGCCTGGAACGATTACTGGCCCAAGCTCGCCACCCAGACTGCCGGCGGCAATGCCCCTGACATCATCCAGATGGACTATCGCTACATCGTCGAATACGCCAAGCGTAACGCCATTGCCCCGCTCGACGAATTCGTCGGCGGCGCTTTGAAGCTGGACGGCTTCGACGAAGACCAGCTCGAAGGCGGCAAGGTCGACGGCAAGCTCTATGGCATCTCGCTCGGCGCGAACTCGGTGGCGACCCTGGTCAACACCGTGGCCTTCCAGGAAGCCGGCGTCGAGCCCCCGACCAATGACTGGACGCTCGACGACATCATGACCAAGGGTGAAGCCTTCGCAAAGGCCAATATCCGCAATGGCATGAAGATGATGTCGGACGGCTCCTATACCGAGCCCATGCTCGACAACTGGCTGCGCCAGAAGGGCCTTGCGCTCTATACCGCTGACGGCAAGCTCGGCTTCGGCGCCGATGAAATGACCGAGTGGTTCAACCTCTGGAAGACCTTCCGCGATGCCGGCGTGATCGTGGCCCCGGATGCGCAGGCCCTCGACACCGGTCCGCTCGAAACCACCATGCTCGTTTCGGGCAAGTCGGCTCTGATGCCGTCGAACTCGAACCAGCTCGTCGGCTTCCAGGCTCTCGTGCCCGACAAGCTCGACATGGTCGGCTATCCGCGTCTTGCGGCTGGCGTTGGCGGCGGTCACTACCGCAAGCCCTCAATGTTCTTCTCGGTCTCGGGCACGTCTGCGGCCAAGGAAAAGGCTGCCGAATTCCTCAGCTTCTTCATCTCGGATCCGGAATCGGCAAAAATTCTCGGCGTCGAGCGTGGCATTCCCTGCCTGCCCGAAACCCGTGAAATCGTTGCCCCGACCCTTGATGAAGCCAACCAGATCGCCCTGAACTTCGTGGCGAACCTGGGCGACCTCCTCGGCAAGCTGCCGCCGCCGCCGCCGGCCGCCGCCGGTGAAATCGACCTCTCACTGCTGCGCGTCATCGGCCAGGAAGTGGCCTTCGGTGCCCGTACGCCGGAAGATGCTGGTCCGTACTTCGTCTCCGAAGCCACGGCCATTCTCGAACGCGCGAGCTGATTTTTCGCAAAAGCCACGCGCCCCATTGGGGTGCGTGGCCGATTTTCGGTTTCAAGGGCCGCTGCGCTGCACGGGAATGCCCTTGCACAGTGACACCGGCCGCTACCGGCCCTGCCCTTGTATGACCAGGTGACGAGCGCCTGGGGAGGACGAGCTAAGCATGACAATGCAACACGTCGCGACGTCGTCGCCGACAGAGGTGGAAAAGCCTTCCGTCTGGCGACGCATCTGGCAACAGGATGCCCCCGGCTACCTGTTTCTCCTGCCCTGGTTCATCGGCTTTTTCGGGCTGACGCTCGGGCCGATGATCTCTTCGCTCTATCTGAGCTTTACCCATTTCGACCTGTTGACGGCGCCCCGCTGGGCCGGCGTCGACAACTATGTCCGCATGTTCACCAATGACCCGAAATTCGCCGCCTCCATGCGGGTGACGATGTTCTTCGTGGTCTTCTCGGTACCGCTGAAGCTTGCCTTCGCGCTCGGCGTCGCCCTGCTGCTCAATCGCGGCATGAAGGGTCTCACCCTCTATCGCTCGCTGTTCTATCTGCCGAGCCTTCTGGGCGCTTCGGTCGCCATTGCCATTCTCTGGCGCCAGATCTTTGCCGCTGATGGCCTCGTCAACAAGTTCCTCTCCCTCTTCGGCATTATCGGGCCGAGCTGGATTTCGAACCCCAATTATTCGCTCTGGACCCTGATCGTGCTTTCGATCTGGCAGTTCGGTTCGCCCATGATCATTTTCCTCGCTGGCCTGCGCCAGATTCCGCAGGACATGTATGAGGCCGCTTCCCTTGATGGCGCCAGCAAATGGCGCCAGTTCTGGAAGATCACCCTGCCGCTGCTTACACCGGTCGTCTTCTTCAACGCGATTATTCAGACGATTGAGGCCTTCAAGAGCTTTACGCCGGCCTTCATCATCTCGGGCGGCACGGGCAATCCGATCAATTCGACCCTGTTCTATACGCTCTATCTCTACCAGGAGGCGTTCGGCTTCTTCCGCATGGGCTATGCCTCGGCTCTGGCCTGGGTGCTGTTGGCGCTCGTCGCCGTCTTTACCGCCTTCTCGTTCCTCACCTCGAAATACTGGGTGCACTACGATGACTGATGCCCCCATGAAATTGACCGTTGTCGGCGCCGAAGCCCCGATCTGGCGCAAGCGCCTCCTGTCGGTGGTGAGCCATGGGCTGCTGATCGGTGCGTCGATCCTGATGCTCTATCCGCTGCTCTGGATGCTCGCGGCCTCCTTCCGGCCGGAAAACGAGATTTTTACCTCGGCCAGCATCATCCCCTCCTCTTGGAGCATCGATGCCTATATCCGCGGCTGGAACGGGCTGAGGACGTCGTTCTCGGTCTTCTTCACCAACAGCTTCATCATCTCGACCCTGTCGGTGATCGGCAATGTCTTTGCCTGTTCGCTGGCCGCCTATGCCTTTGCCCGCCTCGAATTCCGCGGTCGCAAGATCTGGTTCGCGCTGATGCTGATGACGCTGATGCTGCCCTATCAGGTGACGCTGATCCCGCAATATGTGCTGTTCCGCCAGCTCGGCTGGGTCGACACCTTCCTGCCGCTGGTCGTGCCCCGCTTCCTCGCCGCCGATGCCTTCTTCATCTTCCTCATGGTGCAGTTCTTCCGCGGTATTCCGCGCGAACTGGATGAAGCTGCGATGATGGACGGCGCCGGCCCCTGGCGCATCTATTGGAAGATCATGCTGCCGCTCTCGACCCCGGTCCTGGCGACGGCTGCCATCTTCACCTTCATCTGGACCTGGGACGACTTCTTCGGTCCCCTGATCTACCTCAACCGGATGAGCGACTACACGGTGATGCTCGGCCTCCGCACTTTTACGGACTCCACCGGCATGTCGGACTATGGCGGGCTCTTCGCCATGAGCGTCCTTTCCATCGTGCCGATCTTCCTCTTCTTCCTTGTTTTCCAGCGCCTGCTCATCGAGGGCATCGCGACTACCGGTATGAAGCGTTAAGCCTATGTCAGACTTGAAATTCGCCGCCATCGGCATCAACCACGCGCACATCTATGGGCAGGTCGACTGTCTCAAGCGCGCGGGCGCCCAGTTTGTCGCCTTCCACGCCGTGGAAGACGACCTGGCCGCCACGTTTGGCGCCAAATATCCGGAAGCGCGGCGCGTGTCAGATCCGCGCGCTATTCTGGAAGACGCGTCCATCGGCATCGTCGTGACCGCCGCCATTCCGGGCGATCGCGCCGATATCTGCCTTGCCGCCATGCGCCACGGCAAGGACGTGCTCACCGACAAGCCGGGCATGACGACCCTCGCCCAGCTTGACGAGATCAAGCGCGTGCAGAAGGAAACGGGCCGCATCTTCTCGGTGCTCTATTCCGAGCATTTTGAAGTGCCCGCGACCGTCGAAGCGGGCAATCTCATTGCCAAGGGTGCCATTGGCGAAGTGATCAATACCGTGGGCCTTGGGCCGCACTCGCTGCGCCTCAACAACCGTCCCGACTGGTTCTTCACTCGCAATCGCTATGGCGGCATCCTCACCGATATCGCCAGCCACCAATTTGAACAGTTCCTGTTCTTCTCGAACGCCAATGATGGCGATGTGACCTCTTCGAGCGTCTACAATCGCAATCATCCCCATCGCCCGGGCCTCCAGGATGTTGGCGACGCCCATGTCCGCACCGAGCGCACGACCGGCTATATCCGCGTCGACTGGTTCACGCCGGAAGGCCTGCCGACCTGGGGCGACGGGCGCCTGACCATTTTGGGCACCGAGGGCTATATCGAGCTCAGGAAGTATGTCGACATCGCCGGCCGCCCCGGTGAGGATCACCTGTTCCTCGTCGACAAGAAGGGCGTGCAGCATATCGACTGTTCGCAGGTCGACCTGCCCTTCGGTCGCCAGTTCCTTGATGACGTCAGGAACCGCACCGAGACGGCTATGCCGCAGGAACGTTGCTACAATGCCATGAAGATGGCGCTGACTGCCCAGGCCAAGGCCGAACAGGGTACGGAGTGGGTGAAATGAGCCGCGTTCTTAACGTCGCCGTCGTCGGTTGCGGCATCGGCCGTTCGCACATCGTCGAGGGCTATCTGCCCAACTCGGACAAGTTCAAGGTTCTGGCGCTCTGCGACCTCGACCCGGAGCGCCTCGCCAAGATCGGTGATGAATTCGGCGTCGAACGTCGGATCACCAATTTCGACGACCTGCTCACCATGGACGATATTGACGTGATCGACGTCTGCACCCCGCCGGGCGTGCATTTCTCCATGGTCACCAAGGCGCTCGCCGCCGGCAAGCATGTCGTCTGCGAAAAGCCGCTCGTCGGTTCGCTTCAGCAGATCGACGAGATCGTGGAAGCCGAAAAGTCGGCCAAGGGCAAGCTGATGCCGGTGTTCCAGTATCGCTTCGGCGATGGCATCGAGCAGGCCAAGAAAATCATCGATGCCGGCATCGCTGGAAAACCCTATGCCGGCACGGTCGAAACCATGTGGCGCCGCGAGGCCCCCTATTATGCTGTGCCGTGGCGCGGCAAGTGGAAGACCGAACTGGGCGGCGTGCTCATGGGCCACGCCATCCACCCGCACGACATTTTTACCTATTTGATGGGCGATATTTCGCGCGTCTTTGGTCGTGTGGCGACGCGCGTCAACCCGATCGAGGTGGAAGACACGATCTCCGCCTCGCTCGAAATGAAGAGCGGGGCGCTGGCGAGCCTGACGGCGACTTTGGGTTCGGTGGATGAAATCACCCGCATTCGCCTGCAGTTCGAAAACGTCACTATCGAGAGCGACCACGCCCCCTACAATCCGGGCAAGGAACTCTGGAAGATCCTGCCGCGCAATGACGAGGTGAAAGCCAAGATCGATGCGCTGCTGGCCAATTGGCAGCATGTGCCGAGCCGCTTCCAGACGCAGATGGCGCGCTTTTACGATGCCATCGACGGCAAGATCCCGCTGCCGGTGACCTCAGCCGATTCCCGTCGCTCGCTTGAACTGGTGACGGCGTTCTATCATTCCTCTTCCACCCACCAGGAGGTCGTTCTGCCCCTGGGCCCCGACCACCCGCTCTACCAGAGCTGGGTTCCGGCCGAGTTCCGGTAAGATTTAGGAGAACACCCATGGCGACCAGCATTCAACTCCGCCAGATCAAGAAATCCTACGGCGACGTGGCCGTGATCCATGGCGTTGATCTCAATATCGAACCCGGTGATTTCACCGTCTTCGTCGGCCCTTCGGGCTGCGGAAAATCCACGCTGCTGCGCATGATTGCCGGGCTGGAGCCGATTACCGGTGGCGATCTGATCATCGATGGTCAGCGCATGAACGAGGTCCCGGCGGCCAAGCGCGGCATCGCCATGGTCTTTCAATCCTATGCGCTCTATCCGCATATGAGCGTTTACCAGAACCTCGCCTTCGGCCTTGAAACGGCAAAGATGCCCAAGGCCGAGATCGACAGCCGTGTGCAGCGCGCGGCCGCCATCCTCAAGATCGAGCCACTGCTCAAGCGCAAGCCAAAACAGCTGTCGGGCGGCCAGCGCCAGCGCGTTGCCATTGGCCGCGCCATCGTGCGCGAGCCGAAGATCTTCCTCTTCGACGAGCCGCTGTCGAACCTTGACGCCGAACTGCGCGTCGCCATGCGCGTGGAAATCGCAAAACTGCACAATGATCTGGGTAACACCATGATCTATGTGACCCACGACCAGGTCGAAGCCATGACCATGGCCGACAAGATCGTGGTGCTGCGGGCCGGCATCATCGAGCAGGCCGGCGCCCCGCTCGAGCTCTATAACAATCCGCGCAACCTCTTCGTCGCCGGCTTCATTGGGTCGCCGAAAATGAATTTCCTCACCGCCACCGGTGATGGCGAAACGGTCAAGACCGCGAGCGGTTCGCTGCCGCTTGGTCGTTCGGCGACCGGCACGGCGACGCTGGGCGTTCGTCCCGAGCACATCACCATCGTCGAGGGCTCGGGCGCCAAGTTTGCCGATCTGCGCGTCGATCTCGTCGAAAATCTCGGCGGCCAGACGGTGGTCTACGCGACCACCACCGACGGCCAGGCCCTGACCGTGGTGCTCGAAGGCCAGCGTCACGTCGAACTGGGTTCGACCGTCCCGGCCTATATCGATCCGGCCAAGGCGCATGTGTTCAATGCCGAAGGCATTGCCATCCGCTAACATCTGCCGTCATCGGAGAAATACCGTGTGATCCCCGCGCAAGCGGGGATTTCCGTTTTGGCGGCTTCCTCCCTCGTGCATACTGGCGCCCAAGAGGAGGATTTTCGCATGCCGCAGGTTGTTTCCAAGGATGGCGTCACCATCGGCTATGACGCGACCGGCAGCGGGCCGGCCATAATCCTCGTCGCCGGTGCCACCCAGTATCGGGCGGTGGACCGGGTGACCCCGATACTGATCGGCCTTTTGGCGCAGCATTTTACCGTCATCAATTTCGACCGGCGCGGTCGCGGCGACTCGAGCGATCAATGGCCCTATTCCGTGGCGCGGGAAGTGGAGGATATCGCCGCCCTGCTTGAGGTTGCAGGCGGCGAGGCCTTTGTCTTCGGCATGTCCTCGGGCGCCGTGCTGGCCCTGGAAGCCGCGGCTGCCATGCCCCGCAAGATCAAGGGTCTGGCGCTCTATGAACCGCCGATCGATCCCACTAGATCCAGCGACACCTATCGCGACGAGCACAAGCAGATGGCCAAGCAGGCAGCCGAGGGTCGTGCCGCCGAGATGATGAGCGATTTTCTCCTCGGTGTCGGCATGCCCGAAGAAGCGCTGGATGGGTTCAAGGCGAGCCCCGCCTGGCCGGCCTTTGCCGCCGTCGGCCTGACCCTGGAACACGACTACCGCATTCTCGCCGATGCCCGCGCCGGCGAGACACCGCCCGAGCGCTGGCAGAACGCCATCATGCCGGTGCTGGTGCTCGACGGAGACAAGAGTTTTCATTTCATGGCGGCGGGAGCCGATTGGGTGGCATCTGGCCTCCACAATGTCGAGCGCATTACCCTGGCCGATCAGAGCCACGAATATGACCCCAATATTCTTGCGCCGTTACTGACCGTATTTTTCCAGCGCGGTTCGGTCCAGGTTCACTAGGCGTATTTTTTGCCGCCTGGCCGACGGGAACACCAGCCCCCTCGCCGTCTGGCCTATGCGCCGACCTTTCCAACGGGGGCGAGAGGCTCATCCCGCCGGAAAAACGCGGGCAAAGCAGCCTGGGGTGGCGAGTTGTGACAATTTTTCGAATTTTCTTGTCTTTCGCCTGATGCGGAAAATTTGCGGATTTTGTGGTTTTCGGATCATTCCTGCGCGGTTCTGATCGCCTTGCTGGTCATCGCTGCCTGTTAACTCATTGGCATGGTTGGGTATGAGGGGGAAATGGTGCTGCGCATCGAGTCCTTCATGGGGCGAGTTTGACTGGATTTGACGCAGCTCGGCGCCTGTAGCGCGTGGTTTGAAGGCCATTGACAAGCTCGGGTTCCGTACATAATCGTTAGTAATCGCAAGAAATCGAAAATAACAAAACGATCTTGCGGCCGCTGCGGGAGCGCGCGGGAGGATACGGAAAGTTTTATGGCCAGACTGGTCGCGCCCGGAATGCACCCGGTGCGCGAGGCAGAAAACGCGTCCCTACTTCCCTAAACGCCTCGCGTTTCGTGGGTTGACCGGCTGGAGGGCTGGCGACCGGCAAAGGAGGAAAATATGGTTCGGCTTGGCCGTTCTTTGATGGCGTCTGTCCTTGGCGTCATGTTGACCACTACCGCATTTGCGCAAGGCGCCATGACCGATGTCGGCACGCCGCGCAGCGAAACGCTGATCGTGCAGACCTTCGATGGTCGTGCCGCCAACGCGTCCGCGCAGAACCCGATGAACTCCTATGCCATCTGGCGCGGTTTCCGCGAGCTTGGCTGGAGCTGGCTGTGGGAAATGGACACCGCCACCGGCGAATCCTATCCCGAACTCGCCGCCGGCCCCGTGGAAGTGCTCAATGACGAGCATACCCAGTTCCGCGTCAAACTGCGCGAAGGCGTCTACTGGAGCGACGGCGTCGAATTCACCGCTGACGACGTCATCTACTCGCTCGATACCTACACAAAATATCGCAGCCAGCTTGGCCGCGTGGCCGTGGTCGCCAATTTCGTCAAGAGCTGGAAGCAGGTCGACAAATATACGTTCGAGGTGGAAACCTCCCGTCCGTCCTTCGATTTCCAGACGGTGATGGGCGTCTATACCTGGGGCAGCCAGTTCGTCATCGTGCCCAAGCACATTTTCGAGCCCCAGGGCGACCAGGTCGTCACCTTCCAGAACACCAATGCGGTGACGCTCGGGCCCTATAAGATCAAGGAATTCGATCCCAACGGCGCCTGGCAGCTGTGGGAACTGCGCGAGGACTGGGAACGCTCCGGCTGGGGCAATCTCGGCCAGCCCAAGCCAAAATTCGTGCTCTACAAGGATTTTGGCGCCGAAGAGACGCGCGCTTTGGCCTTCGTGCAGAACCAGTATGACGTCGACACGTTCATGAGCCCGGACTCGATCCAGGCCGCCAAGGGTCGCAATCCCAATATCGAAAGCTTCTCCCCGACCTTCCCCTATCACGACATGAACGACGCCTGTTCCTATGGCGTCTATATCAACCTGCAGAAGGCGCCCTACGACAAGCCCGAAGTCCGCTGGGCCCTCGCGCTGGCGCTCAACATGCAGCAGGTCGGCATTTCCTCGATGAGCGGCCAGTTCAAGGCCGGCGCCCTGCCGCTGGCAGATACGCCGATCACCGGACCGCTCTATTATGAACCGCTCCAGTCCTGGCTCGAGGAACTGACGCTGGCCGATGGCTACAAGCCCTACAACACCAATTTTGGTGCTGAACTGAGCGATGCGCTGGCAGCGCAGGGCGTCGATGCCTCGCAACTGCCGACGGGCGATGCCGTGGAAAAAGGCTTCGGCATGGGGTGGTGGAAGCACGACCCGGCCCAGGCAGCAAAGCTGCTGGAATCGGTGGGCATGAAGAAGGGTGCCGATGGGTTCTTCGCGCTTGAAGACGGCTCGCCCTGGGTGATCGAATTCGTCATCCCCGGCGACTGGAACAAGGTCATCCAGCGCATCGGCTTCTCGATTGCCGATAGCTGGCGCCAGGCCGGGTTCAACATCAACACCCGCCAGGTGGACAATGGCGAATGGACCACGGTCCAGAACACCAATGCCCGCAACGAGCTGATGATCAACTGGGGGCAGTCGTGCACCTATAACGTCAACTGGCAGAATTCCTGGCGCCAGTTCGATGCCAAGTATGTGCTTCCGGTCGACTCGACCGATGCGCTCAACGGCAACATCATGCGCGTCACCGACCAGCGCATCTTCGACATCGTGGCCGATAGTGCGCAGCTGCCGACCGACGATCCGCAATTCCTCGCCAATGGCCAGGACATTGCAAAATACCTGACGGAAGACATGCAGATGATCAATCTCATGAACATTCCGACCACGATCCCGACCAACAAGACCTATTGGACCAACTTCCCCAAGCAGGACAATTTCTACGCTGCGCCCTACACCTGGTGGAGTTCCTTCAAGAAGACGGTCGTGTCGATCGAGCCGACCGGCCAGCAATAAGCGACTTGCGGGGCGGCCAATGTCCTCCTGGCTGCCCCGCTTCTTCTCTCTCGGTCACGTCGATTGGGTTCTCCCAACCTCGATTGTCGCCCCGGCCCCCGGATCAAGTCCGAGGGTAAACCGCGGGGCCCATCTTGAGATCTCAGGATGGATCCCGGCCCTTGCCGGGATGACAGCCGGGGGAGGAGACGGCACAACGCCACTTGCCCCGAAAGCGACGTGTAGGTTTTTGCGAAGGACTGACAGATGGGTGTTCTCGCCTATGTCGCCAAGCGGTTCGGCCTCTATCTCGCCGTGCTGTTTATCGGGCTGACCATAACGTTCATGCTGCCCCGCCTCATGCCGATCAATCCGGTCGACGGCTATATCGGGCAGATCCAGAGCCGCGCCAATGGCACGCTCACCCCCGAGGCCATCGAGGAAATGCGGGCCAACCTTGAAGTGCTCTATGGCCTCAAGGGCGACATCCTCACCCAGTATTTTTCCTATTTGAAGCGCGTCGTCATCGACTTCGATTTCGGCCCGTCCTTCACCTATTACCCCACCGAAGTCTCGACCATGATCGTCACGGCGCTGCCCTGGACGCTGGGGCTGCTGCTGACCTCGACCATGATCGCCTGGCTCCTGGGCAATATGGTCGGGCTCGTTGCCGGCTACTTCCACAAGCACAAGGCCGCTTCGGTGCTCGAATTCGTCGGCATCCTGCTCTACCCGATCCCCTACTATATTCTGGCGGTCACGGTGCTGCTGCTGCTGGCCTATGTCTTCCCGATCTTCCCGCTCTCCCCGACCTTCCCCGTGGGCGAGATGACCTGGGCCAAGGTGGGCATGATCATCTACAATTCGCTGCTGCCGGCGATCACGCTGGTGCTCGCAGGCTTTGGCTGGAACATTCTCTCCATGAAGGCCCTGGCGGTCGCGACCACCGAGGAGCCCTATGTCACCTATGCACGGTTGAAGGGCGCTTCGAACTGGACGCGCATGACGCGCTATGTGTTCCGCAATGCGCTCCTGCCGCAGGTGACGGCGCTGGCCCTGTCGCTGGGCATGATCTTTAACGGTGCGCTGCTCACCGAGATCATCTTCTCCTATCCCGGTATCGGCCTGATCATGCGCACGGCCGCGACGGGCGGCGACTACAACGTGCTCTATGGCGCGATCACGCTCTCGATCCTGGCCGTGGCGACGGCCGGCCTCGTCATCGACCTCATCTATCCTCTCCTCGACCCGCGGATCCGCACGAAATGAGCATGGACATCAACAATGCCGATCCGGTGGCGCTGGTTGTCGCGCCGCCCGTCGCTGGTAAACCCGGACGCAGGAAGGGCGGCCTGCTCTGGCTGCTGAACGCCCGTCTCGCCGTGGGTCTCGTCATCCTGCTCGTCATGGGGCTCGGCAGTTTTATCCTGCCTTACTTCGCGCCGGCCGATCCGTCGGTCCAGGCCACTTACATGCGCAATCTGCCCATGTCGGGCGTGCACTGGCTCGGCACCAATGCGCTGGGGCAGGACATTTTCTGGTTCCTGGTCTTTGCCATCAAGAACTCGCTGATGCTCGGCATTCTCGTTGCCGTCGGTGTGACCATTGTCGCGACCATTGTCGGCCTCAGCGCCGGCTATATCGGCGGCGCCTTCGAGCGCATCGTGATGCTGTTCGTTGATACGTTCATCACCATCCCGCTCTTGCCGATCCTGATCATTCTCGGCGCCCTGATCCGCGGCAACACCTCGTTCTTCACCGTCGGGCTGATCATCATCATTTTCGGCTGGGCCTGGGATGCGCGCACCGTCCGCGCCATGGCGCTGTCGCTGCGCGAACGCGAATTCATCAACATGGCGCGGTTCTCGGGGGCCAATACCGTCGACATCCTCGCCAAGGAAATCTTTCCCTATGTGTCGGCCTATATCCTAGTCGGCTTCATCAACACGGTGCTCTTTGCCATCAATACCGAGGCGACGCTGGCGGTGATCGGCCTGTCCAAGGTGGAAGTGCCAACGCTCGGCTCCATCATCTTCTGGGCCCTGAGCTACAATGCTCTGTTCACCGGGCAATATCCCTGGATCGTGGCGCCCATCGTCGCGACCGTTACCCTCTTCCTCGGGCTGTTCCTGACGTCCACAGGGTTCAATCAGGCCTTTGCCAGCAAGCGTGGTGTGTCATGATCCGGCTCAACGATCTGAAAATCAGCTATCGCATCGGCGGAAGGACGATTGATGCCGTCGATGGGGTGACCCTGACTATTCCGGACAATTGCGTCGTCGGCATTGCCGGCGAATCCGGCTCCGGAAAATCGACGCTGATGAAGGCGATCTATGGCGATATCCAGTCGCCCATGTCTCTCTCCCGCGGCAGTATCGACTACGGGCTCAAGGGCGCGGACGGCAAAGCCATCACCGCCGAGAACGTGCGCAAGGAATGGTTCAAGTCCATTTCCTATATTCCGCAATCCTCGATGAACTCGCTCAATCCAGTGATCCGCATTCGTGAGCAGTTCGTGGATTTTCCGGGGACCGACAGCGACAAGAAGCGCGTGCTGGAACGGGCGCGCGCTTACATCGGAAAACTTGGGCTTCCCCCGGAAGCGATGGACTCCTATCCGCACCAGCTTTCTGGCGGCATGCGGCAGCGCATGATGATTGCGCTCGCCACCTTCTTCCAGCCCGAGCTGATCATCGCCGACGAGCCGACTACGGCGCTCGACGTAGTGGTGCAGAAGGACATTCTCATGCTGCTCATGGAGCTGCAGGAGGAGATGGGTAATACCATCCTCGTCGTCTCGCATGACATGGGCGTCCACTATCAGGTCACCCACAAGATGCTGATCATGTATGCCGGGCGCGTCGTTGAGTATGGCGATACCGACAGCGTCTTTGCCGACCCGCAGCACCCCTATACCAAGATGCTGATCGACTCTCTTCCCACCATTGGCGACGACAGCATGCGCGGCGTCATTGCGAGCCAGGCCGGGGCGGGCGGCGACCGCGCCTATCGCGTCGAACCCAACCTCATCGAAGTAAAGCCGGGGCACTTTGTGGCCCAGCCGGCGCGGCAAAAGGAAGGAGCTTTGGCATGAGCGTCATTCTCCAGACCGAAGGTCTCAACAAGATCTACCGCCTCGGCGGCTTCATGCGATCCAAGCCGATCCAGGCGCTCAACGACGTCAACATCACCGTCGAGAGCGACAAGCCGGTGGTCATCGCCATTGTTGGCGAATCGGGTAGCGGCAAGACGACGTTGGCCAAGACGCTGCTGCGGCTGGAAACGCCGACCAGCGGTCGGGCCATCGTCTATGACCAGGTTGTTGCCGGGCAGGGCGCTATTCCCTCCAAGAAGGATTTTCTGGGATTGGTACAGCCGATCTTTCAAAATCCCTTTGAGGCGTTCAGCCGCTATCGGCCGGTGGATGTCTATCTCGAGGAGACGGCGCGGCGCGTGGCCGGTATGGATGGGATCCAGGCCGAGAATGCGGTGACCGAGGCGCTCAAAAATGTCGGCCTCAACTATGAAGAGGTGCGCGGCAAATATACGGCCCAGTTCTCGGGCGGTGAATTGCAGCGCATTTCGGTGGCCCGGGCGCTGATTCCGGACCCGAGGCTGATTGTCGCCGACGAGCCCGTGTCGATGATCGACGCCTCGCGCCGCATGATCATCATCAACCTCTTCAAGCGGCTGCGCGACGAGGCGGGGCGGAGTTTTGTTTACATCACCCACGATCTCGCCACGGCCTACTACATCTCTGACTATGTGGCGGTGATGAACAAGGGCCGCGTCGTCGAGTTTGGGCCGGCGCGAAAAGTCATGTCGGACCCCAAGCACGACTATACCCGCCTGCTGCTCAGCTCCATTCCCACGACCACCAGCCGCTGGCGCGAGCGCAAGCGCATCGCCAGCTAGTCGAAATTTCAGAACCACTCACTTTCAGACTACGGGACAGCAAGATGACCAATTCTGCTTCTGCCAACGGCGCCGCGTCGCTGTGGGCGACGTATGAACTCACCCTAAAAGGCCCGAGCGCGGGCAATCCATTTCAGGATGTCGACCTGCGCGCCACCTTTAGCCAGGGCGACCGACTGGTGCGGGTGAACGGCTTTTATGATGGCGAAGGCAATTACAAGCTGCGCTTCCTGCCGGATACGACCGGCACCTGGACTTATGAGACCAGGAGTAATGTTTCGGCGCTCGATGGGGTGAGCGGTAGCTTTGAGGTGGGTGCGGCGAAGCCCGGACATCACGGGCCGGTGCGTGTCTCCAACCGCCACCATTTCCGCTATGCCGATGGGAGCCGCTACATCAATATCGGCACGACGGCCTATGTCTGGAACCTGCAGGGCGATGCGCTTGAGGAAGAGACGCTGCAGACGCTGAAGGATGGTCCCTTCACGAAAATCCGCATGTGCGTGTTCCCAAAGCACTATCGCTACAATCAGAACGAGCCCGAGCGCTATCCCTTCCCCTTGGTGAAGAAGGGATCAAGCGAATGGACCGGCCGGTTCGGCGGCGACTATGGCTGGGCATTCGATTTCTCTCGCTTCGAGCCGGATTATTTCCGCCACCTCGAAAAGCGCATCAACCAGCTCGCCGAGATCGGCGTCGAAGCTGACCTGATCATCTTCCATCCCTATGACCGCTGGGGTTTTTCGAAGATGAGCCCCGCCGAGGATGACGCCTATCTGAAGTATCTCGTGGCTCGATTGGCGGCACTGCCGAACGTCTGGTGGTCGATGGCCAATGAATATGACCTGATGCCGTCCAAGACGATGGCGGACTGGGATCGGTTCATCCACATTACCTCGGACAATGACCCCTTTGGGCACCTCTTGAGCGTGCACAATTGTTTCGCCTTTTATGACCACAACCACCCACGCATCACCCATTCGAGCATTCAGCGCTCGGGGGCCAATCAGTCCTCGCTGTGGCGGGAAAAGTACGGCAAACCGGTCTCGATCGACGAGTGCTGCTACGAGGGCGACATTGCCGAGCTCTGGGGCAATATCTCGGCCAAGAAGATGGTTCGGCGGTTCTGGGACGGCACCGTCAATGGCGGCTACGTCACCCATGGCGAGACCTACTACAATGACGAAGAGAACCTCTGGTGGGCCAAGGGCGGCAAGCTGATCGGCGAAAGCGTCGAGCGTATCGCCTTCCTGCGCAAGATTCTTGAAGAGGGTCCGGATGAAGGGCTCGACCCCGTCAAATCGACCGGCGCCTATCGCACTACCATCGCTGGCGGGCTCGACAATGTCGTCCTCGCGCAACTGTTCCAGCCGACGCCGGGCGAAGAGGACTGGTCGCGGGTGCAGGCCTGGTTCGCCACGGCCGGCCAGCCGCATCGCTACTACCTCACCTATCTCGGCGAAAACCAGCCCAATGAATTCGCCGTAGCGACCCCGCCGGGCGAAAAATACTCGGCGACGCTGATCGACACCTGGGAAATGACCGAGAAGACGCTGGCCGAAAGCGTCGAGCGCGGCGATATCCTGCATTTTTCGCCAAAGCCCTACCAAGCCCTGTTGTTCAAGCGTGTGGACGGAGAATGACTATGTCTACAACAGCGCAATGGGATGTGTTTGAGGCCAGCTTTTCCGGTCCCACGGGCGGTAATCCCTTCCTCGATGTGACGCTGGAAGCTTTCTTCCAGCAAAAGAGCCGCGTCGTGCGCGTGCCGGGCTTTTATGACGGCGAGGGCAGTTTCCGCGTTCGATTCATGCCCGACAATGAGGGCGAGTGGACGTTTTCGACCAAGTCCAACGTGGCGGAGCTGGACGGCAAGACCGGCAGTTTCACGGCCACAGCGCCACGTCAGGGCGTGCATGGCCCGGTGCGGGTCGCCAACAAGTTCCACTTTGCCTATGCCGACGGCACGCCGTTCCTGTCCTTTGGCACTACCTGCTACGCCTGGACGCACCAGCCGCTGAGCGAACAGGCCAAGACGCTCGAAACGTTGAAGCAGACGCGCTTCAACAAGATGCGCATGGGCGTCTTTCCCAAGGACTATCCCTACAACGTCAACGAGGCGCTGCACGACGTCTATCAGAAGGGCGCCGACGGCGAATATGACTTCGACCGGCCCAATCCCGAGAGTTTTCGCCATTTTGAGAACCAGGTGAAGGCACTGGGGGAGATGGGTATCGAAGCCGATATCATCATCTTCCACCCCTATGATCGCTGGGGCTATTGCGACATGAGCGAGGCACAGGACTATGCCTATGTCCAGTATCTCGCCGCGCGTCTTGCGGCCTATCGCA
Organism: Devosia sp. LjRoot3; assembly: GCF_964252865.1. Lineage (NCBI taxonomy): Bacteria > Pseudomonadati > Pseudomonadota > Alphaproteobacteria > Hyphomicrobiales > Devosiaceae > Devosia > Devosia sp. LjRoot3. The sequence continues at coordinate 39,832 of NZ_CAXUPK020000004.1, read as the reverse complement.
ACGTCTGGTGGTCGCTCGCCAACGAATACGATTTCCTCCTCAACACCAAGCCCATGCACCAGTGGGAGCGCTACTTCCATATCCTGGAAGAGAACGACCCCTATGGGCATCTCCGCTCGATCCATAATGGCGACCCGGAAGCCAATTACGATCACAGAAAGCCCTGGGTGACCCATGTCTGCATCCAGAACTGGGACGTGAAGCGCACCGGCGAATGGCGGCTGGCCTATGGAAAGCCGGTGGTCAATGACGAGCCCGAATATGAGGGCAATATCATTCAGGTCTGGGGCAATATTTCCGCGCAGGAACTGGTGCACCGCTTCTGGATCACCGCCATGCGAGGTGGCTATACCGGGCATGGCGAAACCTTCTCCAATCCCGACGATCTCATCTGGTGGGCCAAGGGCGGGGAACTGCATGGCGAAGCCTGGAAGCGCATCGGCTTCCTGCGCGATCTCATGGAAGAGGACGCCAGGCATGGTTTTGAACCGATCGATCCGCAGACGCGCTACCCTTGGAATCGCGTGTCCGGCGCACGAGATGGTGACACGACCATCATCTACTTTGGTGAGCACCAACCGGTGATCTGGGCGGCGGGCCTTCCCAAGGACGATGGAAAATATCAGGTGGACCTGATCGATACCTGGAACATGACCGTCGAGCCGGCAAAGATCGTCCCGGCGCCGCAGAATCATCCCACCCGGCACGGGGCGGTGGTGATGCAGCGAAAACCCGATGCCGCTTTTGCAGTGGAACTGCCGGGCCGCCCACATCTGGCGATCCGCATTCGCCCGGCCTGATTTTCAGGAATCTGGGCGACCATGTCGAAGTCTCCCGCGTTGAACCGTCTTGAAGGCAGGCGCCCTCGAGGCGGTTCAACAGGAGGAACAGATGAAGGTCACCCAGCATCTCTGGTTCGAGAAGGATATGGACGCGGCGATCAAGTTCTATACGTCGCTGATTCCGGGCTCGAAGATCGAATGGGTCTCGGCCATTCCGGCAGATAATCCCAGCGGCCCGGCCGGCAGTGTCGGCATGGCCGCCTTCACCATTGGCGACCAGCGCTATATGGCGATCAATGCCGGCCCGCTTGACCCGTTCAACCACAGTTTTTCCATTATGGTTGAATGCGACACCCAGGCCGAGATCGACCGGCTCTGGGATGCGCTGAAAGAAGGCGGCGCGACCGAACAATGCGGCTGGCTGCGCGATCGCTGGGGCCTTTCCTGGCAGATTGCGCCGAGGCAGCTCGGCGAACTGATGATGGACCCTGATCCTGCCGTGTCGAAGCGCGTGACTGAAGCCATGCTCAAGCAGGTGAAATTCGACATCTCGGCGCTCGAAGCGGCGGCGAGGGGATAGTCGCTTCAATTTCGGTGATTGCCGACACCCCCACCCGGCCTCCTCCATCAAGGGGGAGGTGGAGGGCTGGAGGTTTTGACTGCATCTCGCCAAGCACTCGATGCGGCACCTCCCCCTTGATGGGGGAGGATGGGTGGGGGTGTGGGGAGCCACTGCTCAAGCGGTATAGCCTACTTCGCCGGCAGTCTTGCGAGCCAGGCCTGCATCTCGCGGATTTCCACCTGCTGGGTGGTGATGATCTCCTGGGCGAACATCTTGATCCAGGGATCGGTGGCGAACTCCTGCGCCACCTTGGCCATTTCGACCGCGCCCTGATGGTGCGGAATCATCGAGCACACGAAGGCAGTCTGGAAATCCTCGGCCGTCATGCCGCGCATCATGTCCGAATGCATCGGCTCCATGGTTTGCAACAGCGCGGCATGGCTCTCATCGGCATGGGCAGCCATCATGTCGATATGCTCCTGCATGGACATGCCGCCGTGATCGGCCATGTCATCGCCGCAGACCGGCGGCAGCGGCAGCACGGCGACCGCCTCGGCCGGCTGATCCCGCACAAGGAGTGCGCCGACAAAGGCTACAGCCAGCACGCCCGCAGCGCCCCATTTCATGACGTCCATTTCGAAGACTTCTCCGATTTCGTTTCGGCCATGACTATGGACCAGAAAATCTTGGACGGTTTGATCAGGATCAAAGATGCGCGTCAGATGCATGTTTACCTCGACATCGACTGCAGCTGTTGCAGAACCGATGGAGTGCAAAGTGACAACGCATCTCGAAAACGTAGCCGAAGACCGCGGGGGGCGCGGCCTGAAGCGCTGGCTCGCTCTCGGTCTGCCCCCTGTTCTCGCGCTGATGAGCCTGGGCGCCGCAACGCCGGCCTATGCGCACGTAAAATGGTTCGCCCCCTATGTGGTTGGCGCCTCGCCCGCGCCGATCACCGGCACGCTGACCAATTTCTGGTTCTGGCTCGGCATCATCCTCGTGCTGGCTTTCTTTGCCGTGACGGTCGCCGTCGAGCGCAGCAAGCTTGGCACCACCATTGGCGGGGCGCTCGATTGGGCCAGCGCACCGCTCTGGACGCGCTCGGACGATTTCATGCGCGCCATTATCGGCGGCTTCTTCGTTGCCATCTTCGCCGTCGGCGGCGTTTATCTGACGCCGGACCTGCAGACGCCCAATGAATGGGTATCGTGGCTGCAATTGCTGATCGCGCTGCTGGTGTTTTCGCGCCGCACCATGCCGCTGGCTGCGGCCGGCATTATCGGGCTCTGGGTCATTGCCCTCAGGGACTATGATTTCTTCCACCTGCTCGACTATCTGGCTCTGGGCGTCGGCGTTGCCGGCTATCTGGTGCTGGCCAGCAATCCCGAAGGCAAATGGTACCAGCATCGCTTCGCCGTGCTGCGCTGGGGCGTTGCCATCGCGCTGATGTGGTCGAGCCTTGAAAAGTTCGCCTATGCCGAATGGTTCTATCCCCTCGTGGAAGAACGGCCCTTCCTGACTTTCGGCATGCCGCGTGATGCCTTCATCCCGATGGCGGGTGTCGCCGAGTTCACCATGGGCTTTGGCCTCCTCTGGACGCCGCTGATCCGCCGGCTCTCGGCTGTGGCGCTGATCATCATCTTCACCGCCGCCGTCTATCCCTTCGGACGCATCGACCTTGTGGGCCACGCCCTGATCATGGGCACGCTGTTCCTGATCGCCGCCGATCCCATGCCTTCGGGGCCGCGGGTGAAGAGCCTCGTGCCGGCCATCGCCGCGGTGCCGGCGGGTCTGCTCGCCGCTATGGTGATCATCGCGGGCAGCTACTGGGGTCTCCACGCCGCCTTCTACGACTACGACACGGCCAATCCGCCCGTGGCGCCGAGCGGTGAACTCTTGACGCACCGGCCCAATGCCGAGAACCCGCATGGCATGACCATGCCCTCGGCCCAGCCCCAGCAATAGAATCACCGGCAACCCCGCTCCGGCGGGGTTGCTTTCTTGCGAGGGAGGCAAGAATGCGCCTGACCCAGTTCACCGACTATGCCTTGCGCCTGCTGATGGTTCTGGCCAGCGAGCCGGACCGGCGGGTGACCATCCAGCAGATCTCCGAGTTTCACGGCATTTCCCGCAACCACCTGATGAAGGTCGCCAGCCGGCTTGCCCGTGCAGGCATCCTCAGTCCCAGTCGCGGCCGCAATGGTGGGCTGGTGCTGGCACGACCGCCTGAAGAGGTGCGGGTCGGAGACGTCATCAGAGCCTCCGAACCTGATTTTGCCCTCGTCGGCTGCATGGCGGGCGAGCACTGCGTCAACACCCCCGATTGCCGGCTGACCGGCGTGCTCAACACTGCGCTGGCCGATTTCCTGGCATCGGCCAATCGCTATTCGCTGGCCGATATTGTTTCACCCTCAAGCCCGTCGCGCCTTGCCCTTGCGCCCAAACCGGCTTAGGCCGCCGGGATAGTCAGGCCACGTTGCACCGCGGGGCGCGCCAGGCCGCGTTCAAGCCAGGCGGGCACGTGCTTGAGCGTGTCGAAGGCGACGAGGTCGCGCGCACCATAAAAGCCGATGAGATTGCGCACCCAGCCCAGCGTCGCGATATCGGCGATGGAATAGTCATCCATGATCCATTCGCGCGCTTCGAGGCGCCTTTCCAGCACTTCGAGCAGCCGCCGCGATTCCACGCGGTAGCGCTCGAGGGGCCGCTTGTCCTCAAATTCCCGCCCGGCGAATTTGTGGAAGAAGCCGACCTGGCCGAACATCGGCCCGATCGCCGCCATCTGGAAGAAGAGCCACTGGATGGTTTCGTAGCGGCGGAGCGGGTCGGCGGGGAGGAAGCGCCCGGTCTTCTCGGCCAGATAGAGCAGAATGGCGCCTGATTCGAAGAGGGCCAGCGGTTTGCCGCCGGGGCCGTGGGGATCGATGATCGCCGGAATTTTGCCGTTCGGGTTGAGCGACAGAAATTCGGGCGTCCAGGTCTGGTTCTGGCCGATATGAACGGCATGGGCCTCATAGGGCAGGCCCAGTTCCTCAAGCATGATCGACACCTTCACCCCATTGGGCGTCGGCCAGGAATAGAGCTGCAGGCGATCGGGATGGATCGCAGGCCAGCGCTGGGCGATGGGAAAACTCGACAGGTCGGTCATGAAGGGTCTCGCATTCTCTGGGCTCAAGGCGCGCCAGCTAGATCGCGAGTCGGGCGCCTCGGCAATGGTGCGAGAGATCAATGCCGGAAAAACAAAAAGGGTCCCGAAGGACCCTTTGTTTCTCAAAACCGAAGTCTTGAGAATTGGAGCGGGCGATGGGATTCGAACCCACGACCCTAACCTTGGCAAGGTTATGCTCTACCCCTGAGCTACACCCGCGCTCCACGTCGCTGCGCCTTGAAGCGCTTCAACGAGGCGCTATATGCCTAATCATCAGACCGATTGCAACCCCAGTTCTTCGCTTTCCTGTCATCTTGTTGAAAGCCTGTGGGAACTAGGACTTGCAACCGGGGTGAGGCGGGCGCAAAAAGGCCCGCGACTGCTCCCTCAATGCCCATTCGCGAGAGCTCTTTATGTCGATTTCCATCAACGGCGCCGCCGGCGCTGCCCCGGCCGCCCCCGTCGGCCTCATCAGCGAATCTTCCGATGCCGGCTTCCGTGCCGACGTGCTCGAAGCTTCCCGCGATGTTCCGGTTCTCGTCGATTTCTGGGCGCCCTGGTGCGGCCCATGCCGCCAGCTGACCCCAGCCCTTGAGAAGGTGGTCAACGAAAAGGCCGGCAAGATCAAACTTGTGAAGATCAATATCGACGATCATCCGGGCGTTGCCGGGCAATTGGGCGTGCAATCGATACCCGCCGTCTTTGCTTTTGCCGGCGGCCGTCCGGTGGATGGTTTTATGGGCGCTATGCCTGAAGGCGAAGTGCGCAAATTTGCCGATCGCGTCATTGCTGCCGCCCCCGCCGGCGCGCCGCCCGCTGATTCGATCGAAGCCCAGATTGCCGATGCGCTAAAAGTGGCCGAAGAGGCCTTTGCCGCAGGCGATCTCGGTCAGGCCGCGCAGATCTTTGGCATGGTGCTGCAGCACTCCCCTGAAAACGAGCTGGCGCTGATCGGCCTTTCCCGCGTCTATGTCGAGGCTGGCGAATTCGAACAGGCGCGGGCTACGCTGGACCTGGTGCCGGAAGACAAGCGCAAGGGCGAAGCCTATACGACCCTGGCCAATACGATTCGCCTGCAGGACGAAGCGGCCGGCCTTTCCGAATCGGCGGCGCTGGAAGCGGCTGTTGCTGCCGATCCCGACAATCACCAGGCCCGATTCGATCTCGCTGTGGTGCTCAATGCCGAAGGCAAGCGCGTCGAGGCGGCCGAGGCCCTCGTTGCCATCTTCAAGCGCGACCGCACCTGGAACGAGGACGGCGCGCGCAAAAAGCTGCTCGAATTCTTCGAGGCCTGGGGCGCCAAGGATCCGGCAACGCTCAAGGGCCGCCGGCTCCTGTCTGCCGTACTCTTCTCCTAAGGGACTAAAAATATGCCGCAGCGCCCAGCGAGCCCTCTTGAGGTGCCGGACGTGGTCCCGATCTTTCCACTGACCGGGGCGCTGCTGCTGCCCTATTCCCATCGCCCGCTCAATATTTTTGAGCCGCGCTATATCGAAATGGTCGACTTCGCGCTTTCAACCGACCGGCTGATCGGCCTGATCCAGCCTGAGGACGCAAGCGAGGAAAGCCCGGTCGGCCAGGTGCCTCTGCACAAGGTCGGTTGTCTCGGCCGGTTGACCCATTTCGAGGAAAGCGGCGACGGACGCTATTTCATCATCCTGGAAGGGGTGACGCGGTTCCGCATTCAGAAGGATCTCGATCGCGGGACGCCCTATCGCCTGGCGGAAATTTCTGCCGAGGGTTTTGCGGCCGATTTTGTCCGCAATGACGGGGAAGAGGCAGTCGACCGGGCGCGCTTCGTGAAAATGATGCGCGATTATGCCGAATTCGCCAGTATCGATCTCAATTGGGAAGAGATCGAGCGCACCGGCACCGCTGATCTCGTCAATTTCTGCGCCATGGTCTCGCCCTATGGGCCGGCGGAAAAGCAGGTTCTGCTTGAAGCGCAGACGCTGAACGACCGGGCGGAAACGCTGATTGCCATGACCGAGTATGAAATGGCCGGCGGCGGCAAAGGCGCCGTGCCGCTCAACTGATGACAGAACCCCCGGTCGATCCTCGCCACGTCGTCGACCGGCAGGTGCTGGAAATGCTGGTCTGTCCATTGACCAAGACGCGGTTGACCTTGTCCAGCGACCACAAGGAGCTGATCTCCATTGCCGCGCGGCTGGCGTTTCCCATCGTGCAGGGTGTGCCGCTTCTGAGCCTCGAAGAGGCGCGCAATGTCGAACCCGAAGAAATTCAGGCCCTTTCCAAAAAAGCAGCGGACTAGAGAAGGCCTCGCTTCCCTAGATCGGTAGGCCACTCAGCAATTTCGGGCCGCTCTGGGACACACCGGAAGCCGCGCGGATCATGGCGTCCTTGAGTGGTCCGGCGCGGTCAACCAGGCCCAGGCCGAAATCTCGGATGGCGCGCACCGGCGCCACGTCATTGGAAAAAAGCCGGTTCATGCCATCGGTCACCATGACCATGCTGGCCGTGTCGAGCCGGCGCCAGGCCTGGTAGCGGGCGAGAACGTCGTCGCTGCCATGGTCGAGCCCGAGGCGGATGGCGTCGACGATCACCTCGGCCAGCGCCGCGACATCCTTCAAACCCAGATTAAGACCCTGGCCGGCGATGGGGTGGATCACATGCGCGGCGTCGCCAACCAGCGCGAGGCGCGGGCCGACAAAATCGCGGGCGATCTGCAGGCGCAGCGGAAAGCCCATCAGCTTGTCTTCGAGCGTCACGGCACCAAGGCTCGACCCCATGACGGCCTCGATCTCGAGAGCCAGCTGGGCACTGTCCATGGCGAGGAACGACTTCGCGTTTTCGCTCGTCTCGGTCCAGACCAGCGAGGAGCGGTTGCCCTTGAGCGGCAGGCTCGCAAAGGGGCCGGATGGCCTGAAATGCTCATAGGCGACCCCGTCATGGGGCAGCTCATGCGCAATGGTCGCCACGAGCCCCGTCTGGCGATAGTCGTGGCCTGACGTTGCGATGCCGGCGCGCTGTCGCAGGGCCGATTGCGCGCCATCGGCGGCAATGATCACGGGCGAAACGATGGTGCGGCCATCGGCAAGGGTCAGCTGGCCTTCTGACCAATCGGCGATTTCAGCCGGGGCGATGACGGTAACGAGGTCACCCATGGCGCCAAGCAGGGCTGCCTGGCTCGCCGTATTGGGCACCATATGGGCAAAGGCCTCGCCGGGCGCGACTTCGCCGTCGAATTGCAGGAAGAGCGGCCGCGCAATGTCCCCGCTCCCCGAATCGGTAATGCGCATGGCGGTGATCGGCTGGGACTGTGTCTCCATCTCCGCCCAGACGCCCAGGGCATCAAAGACCCGGCGCACGCCTGCGGCAATGGCCGAGGCGCGATTGTCCTTGGGCACGCTCAGCGGCCGGCGATCGATGAGGGCGACGCGCATGCCGCGCATGGACTGGACCAGCGCCAGCGCCATTGTCATGCCCACCGGCCCGCCGCCGACGATAGCCACATCGAAATGATCTTTTCCCGCTGCGCTCATCGCCGTCTCCTTGCCTCTTCTTCCATTGTCGGGCCGGCCGTGGCGCTGTGCAAGTGCACCCAATGCCGCGGGCCGATTTGCTGTGTTCAAAAAACAGGCAAAAGCGAAGTGATCCGCACAAAAAAGCGGCGCTGCTCTGCCCAATTCCGAGTCGCCGCTGTTCGGCTTCTGGTTAAGTCATTGTAAAAATGGCGAAAATCCGTGCCGTTTGGTTTGGCACGGCACTTGAATTCCATGTTCCCGTTCCAACACGCGCCCAAGGCGCCAAGGGGGTCATATGAAACTGGTGGTTGCCATCATCAAGCCGTCCCGGCTGGAAGAGGTCCGGCAGGCGCTCAACTCGCTCGATGTTCACGGCATGACCGTTACCGAGGTGAAGGGTTACGGGCGCCAAAAGGGTCATTCCGAAATCTATCGCGGCACCGAATATGCCGTGCACTTCCTGCCCAAGCTCAAGCTGGAAATCGCTGTCGACGACAGTCTCGCCGATTCCGTGAGTAACGCCATTCGCGACTCGGCTCAGACCGGCCGCATCGGCGACGGCAAGATTTTCGTGCTCGACCTGCTCGCGGTCACCCGTATCCGCACCGGTGAAACCGGCGCGTCCGCCCTCTAAGCGTCTTCGGGAGAAAACAAGATGAAGATAGATAAGCTCGTTGGAGGCGCTGCGCTTGCCTCCCTCCTGCTGGCGCTGCCAGCCTTTGCCCAGGACGCGGCTGCGCCCGTCGTCGAAGAAGCTGCTGCCGTCGTCGACAAGGGCGACACTGCCTTTATGCTCATTTGTACCACGCTGGTCATTTTCATGACCGTTCCGGGCGTGGCGCTCTTTTACGGCGGCCTCGTGCGCGCCAAGAACATATTGTCGGTTCTGACCCAGGTGTTCCTCGGCTTTTCGCTGATCGCCATTCTGTGGGTGGCCTATGGCTACTCGCTCGCCTTTGCCGGCCCGGCTGAAGGCGGTCTGTCGGCCTTTATCGGCGACTTCTCGAAATTCTTCCTCAACGGGGTGACCCTCGAATCGACCGCGGCAACCTTCTCGGCCGGCTACGAACTGCCCGAGCTGGTCTTCGTCACCTTCCAGCTGACTTTTGCCTGCATCACCGCGAGCCTGATCGTGGGCGGCATTGCCGAGCGCATGAAGTTCGGCGCCCTGCTGACCTTCCTCGCCATCTGGTTCACCTTCTCCTACCTTCCCATCGCGCACATGGTCTGGTCCGGTCCGGGTCTGCTGTTCGGCATGGGGGCCTATGACTTCGCCGGCGGTACCGTGGTTCACATCAATTCCGGTGTGGCCGCTCTCGTTGCCGCCATCGTTCTGGGGCCGCGCATCGGCTTCATGAAGGAACCGATCCCGCCGCATAACCTCGTCCTGACCTATATCGGTGCAGGCCTGCTGTGGTTCGGCTGGTTCGGCTTCAATGCCGGTTCGAACCTCGAAGCCAATGCCCTGACTGCCGTGGCGCTGATCAACACGGTTCTCGCTCCCGCCGCCGGCGCTCTTGCCTGGGGTCTGGGTGAAAAGATCACCCGTGGCCATGCTTCGGCTCTCGGCGCGGTTTCCGGTGCCATTGCCGGTCTCGTCGCCATCACCCCGGCCGCTGGCTTCTCCGGTATCGGTGGCGCCATCGTGCTTGGTGCCATTGCCGGTATCGTCTGCCTCTGGGCTGTCGTGACCCTCAAGCCGCTCCTCAAGTATGACGACTCGCTCGACGTCTTCGGCATCCACGGCGTGGGTGGCATTGTCGGCGCCCTCGGCACGGCCATCGTCGCAGCCCCCGGCCTCGGCGGCTACCCGCTCGGCGATGCAGCTGCCTACTCGATCGGCGGCCAGTTCATGGTCCAGCTCACCGGTGTCGTCATCGCCATCGTCTGGTCCGGCGTCGTGGCCCTCGTCGCCATGCTCATCGTCAAGGCCATCTTCGGCGGTGCCCGTGTCAGCGAAGCCGGCGAAAGCGACGGCCTCGATCTCACGAGCCACGGCGAACGCGCCTACAACGGCTAACGAGCTTTCAGGTGGCGCTTCGGCGCCACCTGTTCCCCAAAGAACTTTCTCGCGGTGTGCGGCCTGCTTCCTCTTGGCCCGCCACAGAGGCTTCCCACGCACAATGGTGGGCCGCACTCCACGGGAAAGTTTTGGCACCTCGCCCAGGCCATTCGAGCACCGCGCTCGTGGTCTTCGCCCCCAAAATCGCCCCACTGGAGCGAATTTGCCTGCGGCACGGTTGGGAGAGGGTTAGCACCCAATTAACCACACGCCTTTAGCATGGCAGGCGATACGGGGACCGCGAATGGGTCGTGTCCCCCGAACAGTAATGCGTGTCATGCCCAGCCATCCCGTTCCGACGCTCGACGATGTCCGCCCCGTGCCACCACGTGGCGCCGCCCGCCAGAAGACGGCTTCCATGCCGAAGCCTGCGCCGGTCATCGCTATTCGCATTCCGCTTCGAATCGCCGGCATGGTGCTTCTGGGCATTGTCACGATCCTGCTGCTCTCGCTGAGCTCCTGGTCGGTCGATGATCCCTCGCTGTCCTACGCGACGAGCAAGATTGCCGAAAACTGGCTGGGCTTTCCGGGCGCCGTCATTGCCGATCTCGTCTTCCAGTTCCTGGGGCTGGGCGGCATTGTCGCCATTGTGCCGCTGGCACTTTGGAGCTGGGCCTTGCTGCGAAAGCGCCGGCTGACCCATGTTGTGCTGCGCACGCTCTCCTGGCTCGGCACCATCCTGCTTTCGACCGGCGTTTTTGCCTTTCTGCCGACGCCTGAAACCTGGCCGCTGCCGACCGGGCTCGGTGGCCTCACCGGCATGCTCTTTACCAACCTCGCTGCCATGATTGCCGGCGCCGAGCCGCAGCCGATCACCGGCGCGCTGTTCGCCGTCATCATCGCCGTGCCCGCTCTGGCCCTCCTCTGGATTGCCATGGGTCTTGGTACCTCCGTGCCGGCAATGCCGGCCAAGGGCTCGCGCAAGTCCGCAGCCCAGGTGGAAGAAGAAGACGAGCGCGAACCCAATCCGCTGATGGAAGTGGCGCTCGGCGCCGTGGTGCATATGGGCTATTCCCTGCGCACCGCCTGGCGCCGCGCCCGCGCCGCGCAGGCAGCGCGCCACGAGGAAGAAGAGGAATGGCGCGAGCACGGCCAGGAGCCCGATCTCGACGTTTCGGTGGCCCCGCGCAACCGCGCCGCCGAAGAGCCGGTTCTGGCCCCGACGCAGCGCCGCATTCACGCCCCGGTCGAGCCCGCTTTCGACGCGGAGCCCGCGGTCTCGCCACGCATCAATGCGCGCCCCTCCTATGACGAGACCGAGATCGACTATCCCGACGAGGTTGAAGACGATTCGATCCCGTTCGTGCCGGATATGCCGATCGCCCAGCATCCGGCGGTGGTCAACCACACCCAGCGCGGCGATTCGCGCTTCCAGCCGGTCGATCATTCCGCCCCGCGCGTCGCAGCGCCCGCGCCGCGCCCGGCCCAGGGTCAGCGCGTGTTCCGCGAAGCGCAGCCGAGCCTACTCGATGAGCCGCAAGGCTTTGAGCTGCCGGCGCTGAGCCTGCTCGCCGAGCCCAAGCGTTCGGGTCCCTCGGCGGAACATTCGCCGGAGCGGCTCGAAGCCATGGCGCGCCGTCTCGAAGAGGTGCTTGGCGACTTTGGCGTCAAGGGCGACATCATCAATGTCCGCCCCGGTCCCGTCGTGACCCTGTTCGAACTCGAACCCGCGCCGGGCATCAAGTCGAGCCGCGTCATTTCGCTGGCCGACGATATCGCCCGCTCAATGTCGGCTATTTCGGCCCGCGTCGCCGTGGTGCCGGGCCGCAATGCCATTGGTATCGAACTGCCCAACCAGACGCGCGAAACCGTCTATTTCCGCGAAATGCTGGCTTCGTCCGATTTCGAGAAGATGAAGGGCAAGCTGCCGATCTGCCTGGGTAAAACCATCGGCGGCGAGCCGATCATCGCCGATCTCGCGCGTATGCCGCACTTGCTGATCGCCGGCACCACCGGCTCGGGCAAGTCGGTGGGTATCAATACCTTCATACTCTCGCTGCTCTACCAGATGACGCCCGAGCAGTGCCGCATGATCATGATCGATCCAAAGATGCTGGAACTGTCGATCTATGACGGCATTCCGCATCTGCTCACCCCGGTCGTGACCGATCCGCAGAAGGCCGTCGTGGCGCTCAAGTGGGCCGTGCGCGAGATGGAAGACCGCTATCGCAAGATGAGCAAGATCGGTGTGCGCAACATCGACGGCTTTAATCAGCGCGTTTCGGAAGCGGCCAAGGAAGGCCGCACCATTACCCGTACGGTGCAGACCGGCTTTGACCGCGAAACCGGCGAGGCGATCTATGAGAGCGAAGAGTTCGATCTCGAGCCATTGCCCTATATCGTTGTGATCGTTGACGAAATGGCCGACCTGATGATGGTTGCCGGCAAGGACATCGAAGGCGCCATCCAGCGTCTTGCGCAGATGGCCCGTGCCGCCGGCATCCATATCGTCACTGCTACGCAGCGCCCCTCCGTGGACGTCATCACCGGTACGATCAAGGCCAACTTCCCGACCCGTATTTCGTTCATGGTGACCAGCAAGATCGACTCGCGCACCATTCTTGGCGAGCAGGGCGCCGAACAGCTCCTGGGCAATGGCGACATGCTCTACATGGCCTCGGGCGGCCGCACCAAGCGTCTCCACGGCGCCTTCGTTTCGGATGCCGAGGTCGAGGCGGTGGTCAACCACCTCAAGAGCCAGGGCGCGCCGGACTATCTCGATTCCGTCACCGCCGACGAAGACGAAGGCGGCATGGAATCAGGTGGCTCCAGCGGCGGCGACGACTATGCCGGCTCGGGCGACGAGCTCTATGACAAGGCCGTCCATGTCGTTCTTACGGACAAGAAGGCCTCCACCTCCTATGTGCAGCGGCGCCTTGCCATCGGTTACAACAAGGCGGCGACGCTGATCGAGCGCATGGAACGCGAGGGCGTCATCAGCCCGGCCAACCATGCCGGCAAGCGCGAAATTCTCGTCGGTAACAATTCCGACGGGTACTAAGTAGTTTTACGTATCGCTTGAAAAACCCCGGCCTTGGTCCGGGGTTTTTCGTTTTCAGCAGGTAAGGGGATCGGGCACGGCTTCGAACTCGCGCGGACCGGCCCAGCCGGTCTCGCGCTTTTTCGGTGCGTCGACAATGCGCACGGTGAGCGTGCATGTGCCCGAGCGCACGGAATAGACGTCCGGCTCGCTCAATTCGATGCCGTCGATGAGCTGGCCAATACCCAGGACTTCGGTCGCAATATTGAGAACGGCGGTCAGTTCGGCTTGCCGCTGATATTGTGGTGGCAGGGCCGCAAGGGCGGGTAGAGTGGCGGCAAAAGCCAGCGTTAAGCACATCACCAATTTGCGCATCGTCATTCCCCAGGGCGGGTGGAACTTTCCACCTCTTGCCGCAATTGCTTCCTAGGTTAGTTTATCAGACTAAAAACCCAGCGAGGATATCCCGCCGATGATTCGCCGCCATGCTCTCCTTCTTGGTGTTGCCGCCGTCCTGGCTCCAATCGTGCCGGCCCTGGCTCAGGGACGGACGCTGACGCCGGAAGAGCAGCAGCTCATCACCGAGATCAACACGCATAATTCGGCGATCCGCACCATGGTAGGGCGCTTCCTGCAGATCGATACCAATGGCGGGCGCACGGAAGGAACCTTCTTCCTCGAGCGTCCCGACAAGGTGCGTTTCCGCTACAATCCGCCGAGCCGCGAAGAGATTGTCTCGGTCGGCCGCGGTTTCTACGTGCTCAACCGCCAGGAAGAGACCTATTACGCCTATCCGCAGGACACGATCCCGCTGCGCCAGTTTTTGGGCGACCAGATCAACCTGCTCAATGCCAATGTCATCGATATCACGACCTCGGATGGCTATATGGCCATTACCATCATCGACGAGACGGTGGCCGGCACGGTGCAGGTGTCATTGATTTTCGACGTCGAAACCAAGGACCTGGCGCAGTGGAGCCTGGTTGAACCCAGCGGCTCGGAACTGACCTTTTCGCTCTATGACGTGGAACAGGGTGTCGAAATCCCGCGCTCCTATTTCTCGATTCCGGCGACCTACAAGGGCGTCGAGCCGGGGACGCGATAAGGCGTTCGGCCGATGAAAGAAAGGGCCGTCCCGGTTGGGGCGGCCCTTTTGTTTTGCGGAGTCGTCGGCGCGACCTGATCTAACTTTGGTCGTCACCACCGGGCTTGTCCCGGTGGTCGATGCTTGTGGCGGGTGGATTGCCGGGACAAGCCCGGCAATGACGACTGAAGAGAGGCCGAGGCCGTCAGGCCTCAGCGCCCGAAAAAGTAAATCCCGACAAGCCCAAAAATACCGACGGCGATGCGCCACCAGGCGAAGGGGGTAAAGCCGTAGCGGGAGACGAAGTTGAGCAGGTACCGCACGACGATCGTGCCGACGATGAAGGCGGCAGCAAAGCCGACCGCGACATTGAGCGCGATGGAAGCGTCGATCAGGTCGCGGCTCTTGTAGAGATCATAGCCGAAGGCGCCGACCATGATGGGCAGGGCGACAAAGAAGGTGAATTCGGCGGCGGCGCGCTTGGAGGCGCCAAAGAGCATGCCCCCCACCACCGTCGCGCCTGAACGCGAAACGCCGGGGACCAGCGACAGCATCTGGAACAGGCCGACAATGAGGGCCAGGTGCCAGGGAAAAGTGTAGATATCGTCGTACTTTGGCTCAAGTTTCAAACGGTCGACGATCAGCAGGATGAAGCCGCCGATGAGCAACGTCCAGCAGATCAGCGCCGCCGATTCCCACAGGTCGCCCTGGATGAAATCGCGCAGCAGCACTCCGGCAAAGACCGCCGGGAAACAGGCGAGAAAGACCGAGAGGGCGAATTGCCAAGCGTAGCGCTCGCCGGTCAGGGCGTCGCGGATGAGCAGGCCCAATTTTGCAAAATAGACGGTGACGATCGCAAGAATTGCACCCAACTGGATGAGTACAACGAAGGTTGCCGGCTGGGTCAGGCCGAAGAAGTGACCTGCTAACAAAAGGTGTCCGGTGGAGCTGACCGGTAGGAATTCGGTAAGGCCTTCCAGAATTCCCAGAATAAGGGGCACAAAAAGACCTTGATCCGCGTTCATCTGATCTCCTAACTCGTCTCTTGGGCCGTTTTGCCCCCTCTCTTAACGGTGTTCGCCCACTGCGCCAAGCGAGGGACCAAGCAAGGCAGCTTCGCGTCAACCGGGGCCCCTTCATGCCGACACTCGTGCACCATCCTCTTGATCCTGCCTCACGGCTTATTCGGCTCATGTGCGCCGAATATGGCGTGCCGCTGGATGTGGAGGAGATCAAGCCGTGGCTGCGTGAACCGCATCTGCTGGACCTCAACCCCGCGGCCACGCTGCCAATTCTCGTCACCGACGACGAGGTGCCGATCATCGGCATTCTGGCATCGATCCATGTCGTGGAAGATATTTATACCCTTGAAACTGTTGGCGGTCTGATGCCGACCCATCCGCTCGACCGCGCCGAAATGTGGCGACTGGTCGAATGGATGCTGGTCAAATTCAACGACGAAGTGACGCGCTATCTCGTTGAGGAAAAGATCGCCAAGCGCGACCTCAAGGGCGCGACGCCCGAACCCTCGGTCTTGCGGGCGGCCAAGGCCAACCTTGCCGAGCACATGCTCTATTTCAACTGGCTGCTGGCGAGCCGTAAATGGCTGGCCGGCGATGAAATGACCCTCGCCGATTTTGCACTGGCCGCGCATCTGTCGACGCTCGACTATCTCGGCGACATCGATTGGTCCAAGGCCGCCGAGACGCGCGACTGGTATTCGCGGCTGAAATCGCGCCCGGCTTTTCGGACCCTGCTCAACGATCGCGTCGTTGCCATGCCGCCGAGCAAGGGCTATGCCGACCTGGATTTTTAGGCCGGGGATAAAATATGCGCGCATTCTTTTTCGGCCTTGGCTACTCGTCGCAGGCGAGTGCGCAACTGCTCGCAAAGAGCGGTGGATTCGTTGACACACTGGGAACGGTGAGAACAACGGATAAGGCGAATACGCTAACGCAAAAGGGCCTTTCGGCGGTCGTCTTCGATGGTACCGCGCCGGGGCCGAACGTGGGCGCTGCGCTGTGGAATTGCACGCATGTCGTCGTCTCGATCGCGCCCGACGAAGCGGGCGATGTGGTGCTGCGTCACCACCGGGCCGATCTCGATGCCATGCCTGATCTGCAATGGCTCTGCTATTATTCCACGGTTGGGGTCTACGGGGATTTCGGGGGCGCCTGGATCGACGAATCGGCGCCGCTGAGCCCGCGCAATCTGCGCTCGGGCGTTCGCGCCAGCGCCGAGGAAGAGTGGATCGCCTATGCCAGGGCGCGCGGTGTGCCGCTCTGCATCTTGCGATTGGCCGGCATCTATGGCCCGGGGCGGTCGAGTTTTGACAAGCTGGCCGATGGTACGGC
Organism: Devosia sp. LjRoot3; assembly: GCF_964252865.1. NCBI lineage: Bacteria > Pseudomonadati > Pseudomonadota > Alphaproteobacteria > Hyphomicrobiales > Devosiaceae > Devosia > Devosia sp. LjRoot3. Next base: position 23,375 of record NZ_CAXUPK020000004.1, on the reverse strand, counting down.
GCGACGCGTGATAAAACCGGGGCAGGTTTTTAACCGCATCCATGTCGAAGACATCGCCCGCGTCACCATGCTGGCGGCGGAACGGCGCCTTGCCGGCAGTTTCAACCTGGCCGATGACGAGCCGGGTCCGCCGCAGGATCTCATCACCTATGCCGCTCAGAAAATGGGCGTCGAGCCACCACCCGAAATTGATTTCGAGACGGCCGAGATGACGCCCATGGCGCGCAGTTTTTATCGCGACAACAAGCGCGTTTCGAACAAGGCCATCAAGACAGCGCTCGGCATCGAGCTGCTCTACCCCAATTATCAGGCTGGCCTTGATGCCATCTGGAAGGATTTTCGATGAGCGTCAAACCGGCAAAATCGGCTCCCGAGCGGATCGTGCTTGAAGGACACTATGTGCGATTGGAACCGCTGGACAAGGGCCACGCAGCGGACCTCCTGGCCGCGGCGCAGGGCGAGGGCGTGCCGGAGCGGTTTCGCTGGCTGTTCGAATATGCACCCACATCGCTGACCGAGGCCGAGAGTTTTGTCGAGCGCATGAATGCGAGCCCCGACCGCTTCGTGGCGGTGGTGGACAAGGCCACGGGCAAGGCGCAGGGGCGGCAGGGCTGGATGCGCATTTTCCCCGAGCACGCCTCCATCGAGATCGGCGGCGTCTATTGGGGCCCGGCCATGGCGCGCTCGCGTCTCGCGACCGAGGCGCTGTTTCTCTTTGCCCGGCACGCCTTCGATGACCTCGGCTATCGACGCTTCGAGTGGAAGTGCAATGATCGCAATGAGCCATCCAAAGCGGCGGCGACGCGCTTCGGCTTTCAATATGAGGGCCTGTTCCGGCAGGACCGCATCGTCAAGGGCGAGAGCCGGGATACGGCCTGGTTCTCGATTGTGGACGGCGAATGGCCGGCTCTGCGGGCTGAATATGAGCGCTGGCTAAGCCCCGATAACTTTGACGATCTGGGACAGCAGAAGACCAAGCTGGTCACGCGTTGAAGCTGTTTCATCTCAGCGATGATCCGGGGATTGCCCGGTTCGAACCGCGGCCTTCGGCCTATACGGCGGAGCCAGTGGTTTGGGCGATTTCGGACCAGCGCATCGCCAATTATCTGCTGCCGCGCGACTGCCCGTGGGTGTGTTTTCGCGCGGGGGCGGAGAGCCTTGGCGCGGATGTCGAGCGGTTTCTCGGTGATGAGACGGTGGTGATCGCCATCGAGGCGGATTGGGCAGAGCGGCTGCGGGCGGGAAAACTGCATCGCTATGCCATGCCCAATGATGGCTTCGTGCTGCAGGATGACAGCGCGGGATATTGGGTGTCCTATGGTGCCATAGAACCCATGGGGGTCGACGTGCTTGATGACCTGCCGGGGGCGATTGCGGCCGAGGGCGTGACGCTGAAAGTGCTGCCATCGCTGTGGGAGCTGCATGATGCGGTGAAGGAATCGAGCCTGGTGTTCTCGATGATCCGGATGCGGAATGCTCTACCCCGAAGGGGAATGACAGGCTGGTAGGTTAGCGCAATATTTTACACAAACTCGGTGTCATTCCCGCGAAAGCGGGAACCTCTGTTTGGATGTTTGCAATGGGGAAGACTTACTTCGTCTATATCCTCGCCAGCCGCAAATACGGCGCGCTCTATATTGGCGTTACCAATGACCTCGTCGGGCGCGTCTACACGCATCGCGAGGAACTGGTGCGCGGGCAGACGAGTCGCTACCACATCCATAATCTCGTTCATTTCGAGGTTTTCGAGGATATCGATGAAGCCATCCTGCGTGAGAAGCGGCTCAAGAAATGGCGGCGAGCCTGGAAGATCGAACTGATCGAAGCGGGCAACGCGGACTGGGCAGACCTTTATCCCCAGCTTGCAGCGAACTGGTGAAACGGAGGTTCCCGCTTTCGCGGGAATGACACCGTGGTTGGGGTGGCGCTGGTGACAGAGTCACATCATCCCCAGCACTGCCTGGCGCAAGCGCTCCAGATCCTCTTCCCGGCTCAGCCTGTGATCACCATCCGGGATCAGCGTAAACGTCACCGGGTCGTGGAGGATATGCGTCAGCAGTTTTTGCGCATGGGCCGGGGGGACGTCGGGGTCTTGCCCGCCTTGCAGAATGTGGACGGGGCAGCCGGTTTCGATGACGCGGCCGAAGAGCAGGTGGTTTTCGCCATCGTCGAGCAGCGCCTTGGTATAGCGATAGTCGCCATCGCCATATTTGCTGAGGCGTTCGACAAAACCCTGTTCGGCAAGGGCGGAGAACTGTTCCGGGGTAAAACGGGTGGGGATGAGGTCGCGCGTGGCGTCGACCGCCGGGGCGATGAGAATGAGACCTTGCAAGCGCTTCTGGCCGGTTTGAAGCAGGTGCCGGGCAAGGAGTAGAGCGAGCCATCCGCCCATGGAGGAGCCGACGACGATCTGAGGGCCGTGGGTCCGCTCGAAGACAGCAATGGTTTCTTCGAGCCAGCTTGCAATGGTCGCCTGGTCGAAATCGCCACCCGACTCGCCATGACCGGAATAGTCGAATCGCGTCACCTCAAAACCTTGTTCGGCGCCGAAAGTGTCGAGTGCGCTGGCCTTGAGACCGGTCATTACCGAGCGGAAACCATTGAGCCAGAAAAGTCCGGGCGTTTTTCCCGGGCGCTGGACATAGGCGATATTGCGGTGCTTTTCGCCCCCGCCAATGCTAAGGAACTGTCGTGGAAGGGAAGTCACGCGGAACTCTTTGGTCGTTTGCGATCTTTACCGGCAAACGGATAAGCGTCCCCCGGGCGCAACACCGGGAAAATCACCATATCCGGCTGTTGACTTCTTACCCCGCTAACACGATTTTAGGCCCGAATTCACCCCCTCGCTTGAACAGCACAAGGAACGCTTGCCATTCGTCGTCCAATGAGACCAACGGCGCCCCAAAAAGATGGGCCGCTTGCCAATGAGGACATTACCAGCCCCGACGTCCAGCTTATCGATGCCGAAGGCGAAAACCGCGGCATAGTTCGAACGCGCGATGCACTTGCCGAAGCCCAGGAAGCCGGGCTCGACCTCGTGTTGATCGCTGCGAACTCTGCCCCGCCGGTTGCCAAGATGCTTGATCTTGGCCGCTTCAAATATGCTGCCCAGAAAAAGGCAGCCGAGGCCCGCAAGAAGCAGAAGGTTATCGAAGTCAAGGAAGTTCAGCTCCGGCCGAACATCGACACCCATGACTACGAAACCAAGATGAAGGCTGTGCAACGGTTCCTGGGCGAAGGCGACCGTGTGAAAGTGACGATGCGTTTCCGTGGCCGCGAAATGGCGCACCAGGACATCGGCATGTCGCTGCTGGTCAAGGTCAAGGAACAGATGGAAACCATCGCCAAGGTGGAAAGCCAGCCCCGTTCCGAAGGCCGCCAGATGGTCATGGTGCTGGCGCCCAAGTGAGGCGACGGCATTTTTGGAATTGAAGAAGGCGGGCTTTGGCCCGCCTTTTTTGTTTTTGGCTACCCACCGACGCCGTCACCCTCGGGCTTGACCGAGGGCTCTGCACTTGCCGGACAGTCGTGAAGTGAAGTGTCCTCGGGTCAAGCCCGAGGATGACGTTCAGCGACTAGGCTCAAACGCTGAGCCAAGCCGGCGCGATGGCGGTGCCGCGGCCGAGGCCGTAGCCGAAGCGGATGTTGAGCATGCCGACCGGTTCGAGTAGGCGGGCGGCGTCGAGTGTGCCGGTCTTTTCGACGGCGAAGCCGGAATTCTTCACCAGCGTCTCGACCTGAGCCACGGCGGCATCCTCACCCGCGAGGAAGACCGGTACATTGGCCGTGTCATCGGCTGGGGCGGCAAAGAGACCGGCAAAGATGGTGTTGAACGCCTTTACGACCGTTGCGCCAGGCGCGGCCTTCTGGATTTCCTCGGCGGCCGAAGTCTCAAAGCCGATGGAGAGGCCCGAAAAATCCGGCTTTACCGGGTTGGAGATGTCGACAACCACCTTGCCATCGAGTGCGCCTGACTTTGCGAGGTCGAGCGCCGAAGCATAGGGCAAAGCGAGGACGACGGTGTCGGCACCGGCAATGGCGGCCTCGATGGAGGCGCTCGTGGCGCTGATCTCGGCGGCCAGCGCTGCGGCAGCGGCTTCATTGCGGGCGGCGAGCACCAGATTGCCCTTGCCGGCAAGACGACGGGCGAGGCCCGAACCCATATTTCCAAGACCGATGATTGCGGTGGTCATTTCGTTTCTCTCCGTGTGGCGGTTTCGATGGAGAGAATTTAGGCCTGGACTATTCTCGCGAGAATGTCTTGAGTTGGAACAAGATAATTGCATAAATGTATCGAATGGTTGATCTCGTCAATTTGCGCACCTTTGTCACCGCCGCAACCTCGGGCAGCTTTTCCAAGGCGGCAGGGCGGCTCAATGTGTCCCCGGCCATGGTCGGGCGGCGTATCCTCGCGCTGGAAGCGGACTACGGCGTAAAACTGATCGAGCGGACGACGCGCAGCCAGCGGCTGACCGAGACCGGGCAGATGTTTCTCGCCAAGGCCATGCGCATTATCGAAGAGGTGGAGGAGCTGGACGATATTGCCCATCCGCAGGCCGAGGACCTCGTCGGGCATATCAGGATCAGCGGCTCGACGACGCTGGGGGTGAAGCTGCTGACGCCGGCCCTGGCGCGCTTCACCAATGCGCATTCGGCCGTGTCGGTGGAAATGCGGCTGCTCGATCGCAATGTGGACCTTGTGGCGGAAGGCTATGACCTGGCCTTTCGCATCGGCAATCTCAAACCCTCGAGCCTGATCGCGCGGCGGATAGGCACCTATGACTTCGCCTGTTGCGCGTCGCCGGACTATTTGAGGCGCGAGGGTACGCCGGGGCATCCGGACGAGTTGGGAAACCATCGCTGCGTCATCAGCCTCAATCTCTCGCCGCGCGACCATTGGAGTTTTTGGGATTTTGAGGGGCGCGAGGTTTCGGCGGCGGTCCGGGGCAATTTTGGCGTCGACAATGGCGAGGCCATGCGGGCGGCGGCGCTGGAGGGCGTGGGGCTGGCCTATGCGCCGCGCGTGCTGGTGGAGGAGGATCTGGCGAGTGGAGCGCTGGTAGAGGTGCTTTCGGGCTGGAAGAAGCTCGCTCTGCCCATTCACGCGGTCTATCCGTCACGGCAATTCGTGCCGCGGAGATTGGCCGGGGTGATCGAGTGGATCGCGCGGGAACTGCGCGAACTTCAGTAGGCGATCTCAGAGAACTGGGCGTCCCGCGCGTCATAGACCAGTACGCGGCCGATCAGTGGCGTGCCGGTACCGGTAATGAGTTTTATGGCCTCCATGGCCATGAGCGTGCCGATGACGCCGGTGACCGGCCCCAAAATGCCGTTGAGTTCGCAGGAGGGGAGGTTTTCATCGTCCGCTTCGTCGGAAAACAGCGCGTCATGACTGGGGCCGCCGAGATGCGGCGCGAAGACCGTCACTTGCCCCGAGAACATCGAGACGGCGCCGGAGACGAGGGGCTTCTTTTGAGCTGTTGATGTCTTGGCGACGAGGCGGCGGGTGATGAGATTGTCGGTGCCGTCGAGGATGAGGTCGTAGGGCGCCAGGATTTTTGCGGCATTCGCATCGGTGACAGCCTCGGGGATCGCGTCGACCGCGACGTGCGGATTGAGGTTTTCGGCAAAAGTCTTGGCACTCTCGGCCTTGCCTGAGCCCACGCTGGCGGTGGTGTGCGCAATCTGGCGCTGGAGGTTTGAGAGCGAAACCGTGTCCGGGTCGATGATCCCCAGCCGGCCAATGCCGGCGGCGGCGAGATAGGCCACGGCCGGGCTGCCGAGGCCGCCGGCGCCGACGACGAGCACGCTGGCAGCCTTGAGTTTTTGCTGGGCGGCGCCGCCAAATCCCTTGAGGACGAGGTGGCGCGCATAGCGGCGCGTTTCCTCAGGGGAGAGGGGCGTCTCAGAAGGCAAAGGGCACCGCGAGGAAGCGCCGGTCCGGGCCCTCAAAACCGCCCGGATAGGTGGAGACAACAGCGACGCCCGTGCCCTGCGGCGCATCGAGCCCCGGAATGACCACGGCATAGAGCCGGTAGTCGAGCACGCAGCCGCGCGATTTCGGCAGGACCTCGTCGCGATGGATCGTCACGCTGGCCTCACCCCCCGAAAGGGTCAGTTCAAAGCCTTGCGGCGGCGTATCGAACCAGAGTTCGCAATCTTCGCTGGATTTGAGGGGGAAGGTTTTGAGGGTGAGGAGGCGCTCTTCCTGCACCTTGCCGCGTTCGTAACCGGGGATGCCAAAGGCAAGGTTTTGCGCGTCGGCTTCGACCGCGCCGTCGCCGATGAGGACGGCGATCTCGGCCGGTACAAAAATTTCCTTGTCGGCGATGATCTTTATGGCTTCGCTATTGGCCTCGGAGCGAACCTGCAGCAGCGGCTTGTTCTCGTCCTCGGTGCGCACGCGAATGGGCGTGCCTTCGAGCCAGGTGTCGGTTTCGAGGTCGACGACGAAAATATTGGAATAGGCAAAGCCGGAGCCGTCCTGGATGCCGAATTCCTCGAAGGCGAAATATTTGGCATCGGGCGAAAAGCCGATGAAGTCGATCAGTGCCCGATCACCCGCCAGGGCGGGTGAGGCCATCAGACCAAAAAGCCCAAAAAGACTAGCGACCCGTCGAGCCGAAGCCACCAGATCCACGTTCGGTTTCATCAAGCGCCTCCACTTCGGCAAAGACCGGCTGCACCACCGGGGCGACCACCATCTGGGCGACGCGCTCGCCGCGGGTGACGACGAAATCTTCGGCGCCCAGATTGACGAGGATCACCTTCACCTCGCCGCGATAGTCGGCATCGATCGTACCGGGGGAATTGAGCACCGTCACGCCGTGTTTGGCGGCAAGGCCGGAGCGGGGGCGGACTTGCGCCTCATAGCCGGCGGGCAGGGCCATGGCAAAGCCGCAGGGGATCAGCGCGCGGGCGCCGGGCTTCAGCGTGATTGGCGCATCGGCCGCAACGGCGGCGCAGAGATCAGCCCCGGCCGAGAGGGCGGTCTGCACCTTTGGCACAAAGAGGCCTACGCCATGGGGGAGCCATTGCAGGGCGATGGAGACAGAAGCGGTCACTTGGCGCGCACCACGGCAAAAATTTCGTCGGGAAGGTCGGCGGTGCCGTTGATGAGGTCGAGGAAGGGTATTTCGATCTCGGCCGATTTCTTGTCGTCGCTGAGCTCGAGATTGGTTTCGGTGACTTCGGCGCCGGAAATGCGGATGGTGACGGCGTGGCCGGTGAAGAAGGCTTCGACCATTTGCTTGGTTTCGGCATCCATGTCGTCGCTGGAGCCGAGTTCCCCGGTCAGTTCGGCCGTCGGCAGCGCGACGCGCACGAGGCCAGGGCCGGCGGAGGTGAAGTGGAGGGCGTTGTCTTCGCCTTCGAGCGCTGCCAATTCCTCGAAAGTGCCTTCCTCGACGAGCGTGCAGGTGGCGCTGCCATCGGCATTTTCGACGAGGTCGCCTTCGGTGCAGAACTCGCTGGTCGCCGTTTCGCTTTCCTCGGCGCTCATCTTCATCATGGCGTAGAAATCGGCCGACATGACCTGGGTCAGGGTGGCCTTGGCGGTGGTTTCGCTGGTGAGTTCGACATCGACCGTTGCGTCGATGCAGCCCGCAAGCGAGGCGCCGAGCATCAGCATGGCGCCCAGTTTTGCAATGGTCTTCAAACCCATAAAAGTCTCCCGGAGCCGATTTGGCGGCAATCTAGGCACTTGCCCACCAAGCGGCAAGTTGGGCTAAAAATTACCTGTGAGGAGGCGCCAGCCGGCAAGGACGAGAACCACGAAGGCCGCGATCAAGACAGCCACAAGGGCGTTGTTGATGAAGCGATTGGGCGGCTTGGCCATCATGGCGCGGTGTTCGGCAAGGGCGATTTCGGCCTCGGCGATGAGGACGGGCACGCGGCCGAGGGCTTCGCTCATGCGGCTAAAATGGCCTGCGAAATCTTCGAGGCGCCCGATGGGGCCTTCCTCGCGGCGCAGCCAATCGCCCACGACGGGCTCGGCGACGGTCCAGATATCGAGATCGGGATCGAGATTTCGCGCGACGCCTTCGACCAGCACCATGGACTTTTGCAGCAGGACCAACTCGGGGCGGGTCTGCATGTCGAAAAGTTCGGTGATGACGAAGAGCTGCCCCAGAACCTTGGCCATGGAAATGTCGGCGGCGGTGCGGCCATGCAGCGGTTCGCCGATTGAGCGAATGGCGAGGGTGAAATCGTCGACCGACTGGTGTTTTGGAACGTAGCCGATGTCGAAATGGCGCTGGGCGACGAGGCGATAATCCCTGGTGATGAAGCCGAACAGGATATCGGCAAGGAACTTTCGTTCGCGCTTGGAAATGCGGCCCATGATGCCGAAATCGACGGCGATGACATCGCCTGACTTCGGATCGGCGAAGAGATTGCCCGGATGCATGTCGGCGTGGAAGAAGCCGTCGCGAATGGCGTGGCGCAGGAAGGACTGCAACAGTTTTGAGGCCAGCGCCTTGCGATCGATCCCGGCCGCGTCCATGGCGGCGAGATCGCGGATCGGAATGCCGTCCATCCAGGTGGTGGTGAGGACGTTTTGCGCGACCTGGTCCCACTGGACATCGGGGATGACGAAGCCGGTATCTTGCCTGATGTTTTGCGCCATTTCGGAAATGGCGGCGGCTTCAAGGCGCAGGTCCAATTCAATGCGCATCGAATGGTCGAGAGTTTTGACGACCTCGGTCGGTTTCAGGCGCCGGCTCGAAGGCGCAAAGGTTTCGGCGAGACGGGCGCCGGCATAGAGCGCCTGGGTGTCGGAGTGAAAACGCTCGGAGACGCCGGGGCGCAGCATCTTGATCGCCACGGTTTTTGGCAATGCGCCGGACTGGCGCAGCTTTGCCTTGTGCACCTGGGCAATGGAGGCAGCGGCGACGGGCTCGCTGATCTCGGTCAGCAGTTCGGCCTTGGAGCCGAGGGCAGACGCCAAAATACCGGGAACCAGCGTGGGATCGAAGGGCGGCATGCGGTCCTGTAGGCCCGACAGGTCTTCGGCTGCCTGAGCGCCGACGATGTCGGGACGTGTGGCAAGGGTCTGGCCGAATTTGACAAAACTCGGGCCGAGCTTGTTGAGGGCGGCATTGAGCCGGTCGACGCGACCGGTTTTGCGCACGCTCGGCCGCTCGACAAGACGCGCCAGGCCAATGCCCAGTTTCATCGAGGGCGGCAGGGATTCGGCGGGAAGCACGGAGAAGGCGCCTTCACGCGCCAGCACCCAGCCGGCGTTGACGAGGCGGAAATAAGAGCCAAGACCCATGCGTCAGATCTTCCAGCCCGAAAACACCGTCGCGATATTGCCCGAAAAGGCGGTGTGCCTTGTGCGCTTGAAGCCGGCCGTGTCGAGCATGGCGGTAAAGCGCGCGGGGTCGGGGAATTTGCGGATCGATTCGACGAGATATTGATAGGGCTGGGCATCGCCGGTGACGGCGCGGCCCATGGGCGGAATGACCGTATCGGAAAAGGCGCGATAGACCGCGTCAAAGCCGGGCACGTCGACCTGGGAGAATTCGAGGACGAGGATGCGGCCGCCGCGCTTCAAGACGCGATGGGCTTCGTTGAGCGCCACCTGGATGCGCGGCACATTGCGGATGCCGAAGGCGATCGTATAGGCGTCAAAACTGTTGCTCTCGAAGGGTAGCTCTTCGGCATTGGCTTCGACAAAGCTGGCCTGAGAGGGATAGCGCCAGGTTTTGGCGCGCTCGGCGCCGACGCGCAGCATGTCCGAATTGATGTCGGAGACGACGACTTCGGCATAGCCGTGTGACGCATTGACGATGCGTTCGGCGACGTCGCCGGTGCCGCCGGCCATATCAAGCACCTTGTAGCCGCGGCTGCCGGCGCGGGGCGGCGCGAGGTCGGCGATCATGGCATCCTTCCAGAGGCGGTGGATACCAAAGCTCATGAGGTCGTTCATGAGGTCATAGCGGTCTGCGACGTCGTGAAAGACCTTGTTGACGAGGCCCTGCTTGTCTTCAAGCGCCACGGTCTGTTCGCCGAAATGGGTGGTTTCGCGCGCCTCGGTCATGGCTCACGCCTCTTTGCTGGTCTAGTAAAACATCCACATGGGATCGGCGCGCACCATATATAAGGCGCGCGAAAAAGCCCATGGCGCAAAGAACCGCAGGGTGAAGGAGATTTTGAGTGCCCGAATTGCCCGAGGTCGAAACCGTCCGCAGGGGGCTGGAGCCCTGGTTGCTGCATGCGCGTATAGAAAAGGTGGAGCTGCGGCGGCCGGACCTGCGCTTTCCCTTTCCAGAGGGGCTGGCGGAAAAGGTGACGGGCGCGACGGTGACCAATGTCGGGCGGCGGGCAAAATACCTTCTTATTGGTCTCGACAATGGCCTTACGGTTTTGAGCCATCTGGGCATGACCGGCTCCTGGCGCTTTGCCGAGCACGGTATCGACAAGCCGCCGCGCTATTATGAGCCGGGCACCGAGCCCAAGCATGACCATCTGATTTTTTCGATTGATCATCCCGAGCATGGGAAGAGCCACCTTATCTATGCCGATCCCCGGCGTTTTGGATTTTTGGACCTTTTTGAGCGGCCCGAAGACAGTCCCTATTTGACGGGGCTGGGGCCGGAGCCGCTCGGCAATGATTTCAATGCCGAGGAGATGGCCACCGCTTTCAGGGGCAAGAAGGCGCCGATCAAGGCGGCGCTGCTTGACCAGCGCGTCGTGGCGGGGCTGGGCAATATCTATGTCGCCGAGGCGCTGCATCGCGCCCATATCCTCCCCACGGTCGAGGCGCGGACGCTCGTCACCAGGGCGGAAAAGCCCAAGAAGGCGCTGGAGGATCTCTCCTATGCCGTGCGGGAGGTGCTTACCGAAGCCATCGAGGTGGGCGGTTCGACGCTCCGGGATTTTCGCAATGCCGAAGGCGGGTCGGGCTATTTCCAGCACCGGTTTGCCGTCTATGACCGGGAAGGGGAGCCGTGCCCCACGCCTTTGTGCACGGGAACGATTGAACGCATCGTGCAGTCGGGGCGCTCGACATTCTTTTGTCCGGTGTGTCAGAAGCAGCCTTGAGGGACGATACCCCGCTGCAGGCGCGATACCATCCATCATCTTCACCACCGGGCCTGTCCCGGTGGTCCCCAGCGGAAGCAAGATGGATTGCCGGGACGAGCCCGGCAATGACGATGGCAGGGAGAGGGCGGTGCCTGAACGCAGTAGGGCGCTAATGGGCGGCTTTGGCGACAGAGTCCTGTTGACGCCTCGGCGCCTTTCCCCTATAGACCGCCCAACTTGGCGGCAGTCGAAAGCCGCCGATTTCATTTTATCCCGGACGCCTGCGACTTTGTACGCTTGTTGGCCGGTTGGACGCTAAAGAGGACCGTTATGGCCAATACGCCTTCAGCCAAAAAGGCTACCCGCAAGATCGCAGCCCGCACCGCGGTCAACAAGTCGCGTCGTAGCCGCGTTCGTACCTTCATCCGCAAGGTCGAAGAAGCGATCACTGCCGGCGATCACGCCGTTGCTTTCGCCGCCCTCAAGGCTGCCGAACCCGAAATCAACCGCGCAGCGACCAAGGGCATCGTTCATGCCAACCTCGCCGCTCGCAAGGTTAGCCGTCTCAATAGCCGCGTTAAGGCCCTCCAGGCCTAAGCGCTGGATCTGAAGCGGCGCCCTCAAGGCAGACGCGACAGAAGAAACGGGCTCCGCGAGGAGCCCTTTTTCTTTGGTGGTCGAACGGACAGTTTTTTCGTCTTGCTGACGTCACATTTCATTTCCGTGACGGTGTGGTAGAATGCCTCACCTTTGAGCAGCAGGCTGGAAAGCGCTTCAGATTTAACGGGTTACCCGGGGGAAACCCGCTCCCGTTAAACCGCGTTCAAATCGACATAAAATCGGCGAGATCTGGGGACGAGAATAATTTTTTCACCCTTTGTTAAAGGGACAAAAAAGCGATTCTGCATTGAGTCACAGGCTCTTGTGGAAAGGCAATTTTGGACCTCGCCCGAGGGTTAAAACTCTGCCTCCGAGTCAAGACCCTATTTCAACGATTCACCAGTTGCAGGGCCAAAACCAACCCCCTAAAGTGAACTGGTCAGCACGGAAAAGCGGGGCTCGAAAAGACCTCGGCACGGTGCGGACACGATCACTTCGGGCAAGAGTTTGGGGGCTGTCTCGGCACACGAGGCCGGAGCAGCATGGGCTGGTTATGACCTTTTTGACGGAACGGTGTGCTGCCGGATTCCTCCGGGGTGGCACGGCGTATTAGTCCTTCGGCCGTTCGGCCGAACTCACGACATTGATTGATCTGGACCGCTGGCGGGCGACTGCTGGGGTCGATGCTTCTCCTCTCCGGGGAAGCAAGGTGATGCTCGTCTCTTAAGTGGAGAGGCGGGCGCAAGAACAACAAGCTCCGGCGGCATGCGGACCGTTCGGGCACAACGAAACAGGGCATGAAAACAATGATGCGACAGGCAATCGCAGGACGGGATGACTGGTCGGTGGCCGCCTCTCCCTCCTCTTCCTCCGTCAACCAGAGTGGCGACCCTGTCATGAGTGAAAATTCCCCCGCCGCCATTCAGCGCGATCTCTGGATGCGCGTGCGTGCCCGCCTCAAAGCGGCCGTTGGCGAGGATGTCTTCACTTCCTGGTTCGCCCGGCTGGAGCTTGAAGAGCTCGTCGACGACCTCGTGCACCTTTCTGCCCCCACGCGCTTCCTCTGCTCCTGGGTGCAGTCCAATTATTCCGACCGCATCGTCGAAGCCTTCCGCCACGACGTTCCCGATGCGGCCCGCCTGCACGTAACCCTGCGCGTCAATGGCCAGGCCCGCCCGCGTCTGGCTCCAGCGCCGGTCGTAGCGGCCGAACCGGTTGAAGAAACCTCCACCGCAAAGCCCGTTTCCGCCCAGGCAGCGCCCGTCGAAGCAGCCTCTGCCGCTCCGGTCGCCCGCCTCGTACAGCCGGCCCAGAAGGGCGATGCCCTTGCCGGTAGCGCCATCGATTCCCGCATGACCTTCGACACCTTCGTGTCGGGCGAAGCCAATGAAATGGCCTTCGGTGTCGCCAAGCAGATCGCCAATGCGGCGATCAACAACACCGTCACCTTCAATCCCGTCTATATTCATTCGACGGTTGGCCTCGGCAAATCGCACCTGCTCAACGCCATCGCCCATGCCGTCAGCCAGGCCGATAGTTCGAAAAACATCGTCTACCTGACCGCCGACCATTTCATGTACCACTTCATTACCGCCGTGCAGCGCCAGTCCGCGCTCGGCTTCAAGGAGTGGCTCCGGAAGGTCGATCTGCTGCTGATCGACGACATGCAGTTCCTGCAGGGCAAGTCGGCCACCGAATTCGGCCACACGCTCGGCGCGCTTCTTACCGGGGCCAAGCAGGTTGTCGTGGCCGGCGATGCGCCGCCGCGCGATCTCGAAATGCTCGATGAGCGCGTCCGTTCGCGGCTCTCGGGTGGCCTGGTCGTGCCGATCTCGACCTTTGACATGGACCTGCGCCGCGCCATTGTGCAGCGCCGCGCCGACCAGTCGACCGCCCGCTTCGGCATGCATTTCCCGCCGGCCGTGCTCGACTATGTCGCTCGCGCCGTCACCAGCCACGGCCGCGACCTCGATGGCGCCGTCAATCGCCTCGTCGCTGCCAACCAGCTGACCGGCGAACTGATCACCGTGCCGTTGGCCGAAAAGACCCTGGCCGACCTGATCCGCGCCCGCGACGCCAAGCGCGTCCGCATCGAAGATATTTTGAAAATTGTCTCGCGCCACTACAAGGTGCCGCGCAACGAATTGCTCTCGGCCCGCCGCTCGCGCGACGTGGTGCGTCCGCGCCAGATCGCCATGTATCTGGCCAAGGCTCTCACCTCCCGCTCGCTGCCGGAAATTGGCCGTCGCTTCGGTGGTCGCGATCACACGACCGTCTTGCACTCGGTGCGAAAAGTCGAGCAGATGATCAAGGATGATCTGGAACTCGGCCAGGAAATCGAGCTGTTGAAGCGCATGCTTGAAGAATAGGGGTCGGGCGGTCTATCCGCCGGATCCCATGTCGATGACGTGATCCCCGCGCAAGCGGGGATTTCGCATTTTCGGCATGGGGAGGGGCCACCGCTGTGTCCCCCGCGCGACAATTTCCAATTCTCTTCAAATTGACAGAACTGTGCCTTGATCTCGCCCGGGCCGACCGGCACCCATGGGCGCATGATCAGATTTGCCGTTCTCTTTGCCACTCTCCTCCTGACCTCGCCCGTCCTTGCGCAAGGCCTTTCTGCTGACGCCATCGCCAAGCAGAACCAGGCCATTGCCATTCGCGTGCAGCAGCAGCTCATGGCCTGCTGGATCGTGCCGCCGGGCGAGGAAGATCAGCGCCTGGCGCTCGACATTGCCTTTTTTGGCGATGGCCGGCTCGATGGCGAGGCCATGCTGGCGCCGGAATCGGCCAAGGCGGCCAGCAAGCGCGGCGCGCTGACCGACAGCGTTCTGGCGGCGGTCGATCGCTGCGTGCCGTTCGAGGGGCTCGAGGCGCTGGGGGCGGAAGCCGATGAGCGTTTTTCCGTAACGGTCTACTTCCAGAGCTGATCCACAGATTGGCGCAATTGGTGGGCCGCGTGGTTTCCTGCGGAAAACCGCTCCCCACTTTTCCGCACCACGCTCTAAACGCCTCGCTGGCCTTGCCAAGCGGTTACGGGAATGTAAACGTCCCTGCCCGGCCTCGGCCGGATTGCTGCGCTTTTTTGGGATAGATGCCGAATATGAAAGTCACGCTCGAACGCAACCATCTGCTCAAGTCCCTGAGCCATGTGCATCGGGTTGTGGAACGCCGCAACACCTATCCCATCCTCGCCAACGTGCTGTTCAAGGCGAGCGACGATCATGTCGAGCTGCGCGCCACCGACCTCGATATCGAGGTGACGGAATCGGTGCCGGCCATGGTCTCGACCCCGGGCACGACCACGGTGCCGGCGCATACGCTCTATGAAATCGTCCGCAAGCTTTCCGACGGCGCCGAAGTGCGCCTCGAAACCGATGGCGGCGAGAACATGGTTCTCACCTCCGGTCGCTCGCGCTTTAACCTGGCGTGTCTCTCGCCCGATTCCTTCCCCGATCTGAAGTCGGGCGCCTTCGCGCATGAATTCGACGTTTCGGCCGCGCTGCTGCGCGAGCTGATCGAGCGCACCCAGTTCGCGATCTCCAATGAAGAGACGCGCTACTATCTCAACGGCATCTATTTCCACGCCGTCGACAATTCCCAGACCGGCCCGCTGTTCCGCGCTGTTGCGACCGACGGTCACCGCATGGCCCGTGCCGAAATCGCAGCACCCGAAGGCGCGCGCGGCATGAGCGGCATCATCGTGCCGAAAAAGACCGTGGGCGAAGTGCAGAAGCTCCTCGACGGTGTCGATGGCGATGTGAAGGTGGAAGTTTCGGATACGAAAATCCGCTTCACCGTCGGTCCGGTCGTGCTGCTCTCAAAACTGATCGAAGGCACGTTCCCGGACTACGATCGCGTGACCCCGAAGAACAATGACAAGCAGATGCTGGTCGATCGCGGCGCCTTCGCCGTGGCTGTCGACCGCGTCTCGACCATTGCCTCCGATCGCGGCGGCAAGGCGGTCAAGCTGCAGGCCCATGATGGCCTGCTGGAACTGTCGGTGACCAATCCGGACCATGGCACGGCGAGCGAGGAGCTGGCGGTCGATTTCGACGTCGACAGTTTTGAGATCGGCTTCAATGCGCGGTATCTGCTCGACATCATCACCCAGATCCGCTCGGAAAGTGCTGTCTTCCTTTTCAACGACGCCAATTCGCCGACGCTGGTGAAGGAAGAGGGCGAGGCAAATGCACTTTATGTGCTGATGCCGATGCGCGTGTAGTCGGCAATTTTCTGCCTGCATCAAACTCGACCGTCACCCTCGGGCTTGACCCGAGGGTTCTTCACTTGCGAATGCAAAAGTAAGTGCAACGCCCTCGGGTCAGGCCCGAGGGTGACGAGCGGTGGAGGTGAAATCACTTCGTCATGATCCGCCACATCTCCCGGCTTCGGCTTTCTGCCTTCCGCAACTACGCATCCGCCGCGCTCGATCTTGATGAGCGCCATGTCGTGCTGACCGGGTCGAACGGCTCGGGCAAGACCAATCTGCTTGAGGCCGTTTCCGTACTCTCGCCGGGGCGCGGGCTGCGCGGCGCCAGTTTTGAAACTTTGCAGCAGCAGGGTTCGGATATTGGTTGGGCTGTGGCAGCAACCATAGAGACCAATGACGGGCCGGCCGATATCGGCACGGGCGCCTTGCCCGATGGCGGGCGGCGGGTGCGGGTCAATGGTGCCAATGCGCGTTCCATTGAGGCCATGAGCGACTATCTGCGCGTGCTCTGGCTGACCCCGGCGATGGATGGGCTCTTTTCCGGCCCCGCGGGCGAGCGGCGGCGGTTTCTCGACCGGCTGGTAACGACGCTGATCCCGTCGCACTCTTCGGCCGTTTCGGACTATGAAAAGGCCATGCGGCAGCGCAACAAGCTGCTCGAAGACGGCACCGACCCGCGCTGGCTCAATGCCGTGGAAGTGCAGATGGCCGAGCTCGGCGCATCGATCCATCTCAACCGCGCCGATAGCCTCGCTCATCTTCAGGCGCTGATCGCCGAAAGCCTCGACGATGCCAGTTTTCCGGCGGCACGGCTGTCGCTGACCCCGCTCTTCGAGGATGGAGCCGAAGCCACGACCTCGGCCGAGCTTGAAACTCTTCTGACGCAGCGCTGGCATGCGGCGCGCGGCCTTGATCGCGCGGCTGGGCGCACCACATCAGGTCCACACCGGGTCGATCTCGACGTCATGCATGCGCAAAAGCACATGCCTGCGGCTCTGGGGTCGACCGGAGAGCAGAAGGCGCTGCTCATCGGGCTGATCCTCGCCCATGCGCGGCTGGTGCGCCTCAGGACCGGCATCGTGCCGTTTCTGCTGCTCGACGAGATTGCGGCCCATCTTGATCCGGATCGCCGGCGGGCACTGTTTCTGGCGCTCGACGGGTTGGGGACGCAGTGTTTTCTGACCGGGACCGACCCAGTTCTCTTCGAGGCTCTCGAAGACCGGGCGCAGCGATTTACCGTGCGCGAGGGCCGCGTGGCGCGGGACTAGTGCAAAGGGCGGCAAATGTGCCCCTTATGCCCACCAAAAGCCACGAAAACCGGCAATTTTCTTGGGGTTCAAGCCCCGTTCCGGTAGAACCAAGTAACCAAAAGTACGAGTGATTCGGACCCCATGAGCGATAGCGAAAATCCGACCCCGAACGAGTATGGCGCCGACAGCATCAAGGTGCTCAAAGGGCTCGATGCCGTGCGCAAGCGCCCCGGCATGTATATCGGGGACACGGATGACGGTTCGGGCCTGCATCACATGGTCTATGAGGTGGTCGACAACGCCATCGACGAGGCTCTGGCCGGCCATGCCGATCTTGTGACCGTCACCCTCAACGCCGACGGGTCCTGCTCGGTCAACGACAATGGTCGCGGCATTCCGACCGGCATTCACGCTTCTGAAGGCGTCTCGGCGGCCGAGGTCATTATGACCCAGCTCCATGCCGGCGGCAAATTCGACCAGAATTCCTACAAGGTTTCCGGCGGTCTCCACGGCGTGGGCGTGTCCGTCGTGAACGCGCTCTCGGTTTTCCTGAAACTCAATATCCGCCGCGATGGCTCCATCCATGAGATGAGCTTCACCCACGGCGTGGCCGATGCGCCGCTCAAGGTGATCGGCACCTATGTCGAGAACAAGCAGCCGGGCACCTATGAAGGGCGCTCGGGTTCGGAAATCACTTTCCTGCCCTCGACCGACACCTTCACCATGGTGGATTTCGACTTCAAGACGCTCGAACACCGCCTGCGCGAACTGGCATTCCTCAATTCGGGCGTGCGCATTCTCCTGCGCGATCATCGCCATCCCGAGCCGCTTGAGGTGGAGCTGTTTTACGAAGGCGGTCTCGAGGCCTTCGTTCGATATCTCGACAAGTCCAAGGCGCCGGTGATCGAAGCCCCGATCACCATGATCTCGGAAAAGGACGGCATTACCGTCGAAGTGGCGCTGCAGTGGAACGACAGTTACCACGAGAACGTGCTGTGCTTTACCAACAACATCCCGCAGCGTGACGGCGGTACGCACCTTGCGGGCCTGCGCGGTGCACTGACGCGCCAGGTGACGGGCTATGCGACAAGCTCGGGTATCGCCAAGAAGGAAAAGGTCGAGCTCAACGGCGACGACACGCGCGAAGGTCTGACCTGCGTGCTGTCGGTCAAAGTGCCGGACCCGAAATTTTCGAGCCAGACCAAGGACAAGCTGGTTTCCTCCGAAGTGCGCCCGGTTGTCGAAAACATCGTCAACGAGAAGCTCGGCCAGTGGTTCGAAGAGCATCCGAACGAAGCAAAGATCATCGTCGGCAAGGTGGTGGAAGCCGCCGCTGCCCGCGAGGCCGCGCGCAAGGCACGCGAACTGACCCGCCGCAAGGGTGCGCTCGAGATCTCCTCGCTGCCGGGCAAGCTGGCCGACTGCCAGGAACGCGATCCTGCAAAATCGGAAATCTTCATCGTCGAGGGCGACTCGGCAGGTGGTTCGGCCAAGCAGGGCCGTGACCGTTCCAACCAGGCCGTGCTGCCGCTGCGCGGCAAGATTCTCAATGTGGAACGCGCGCGTTTTGACCGGATGATCTCGTCCGACCAGGTCGGCACGCTGATCACGGCGCTGGGCACCGGCATTGGCCGCGAAGAGTTCAACGCCGACAAGCTGCGCTACCACAAGATCATCATCATGACGGACGCCGACGTCGACGGCGCCCATATCCGCACGCTGCTGCTCACCTTCTTCTACCGGCAGACGCCGGAACTGCTGGAGCGCGGTCACATCTACATTGCCCAGCCGCCGCTCTATAAGGCGACGCGCGGCCGCTCCGAGCAATATCTGAAGGACGAGCGCGCGCTCGAAAACTACCTGCTCGATGCCGGGCTCGACGAGGCCGTGTTTACGACACGCGACGGCGTCGAACATGCCGGGCCTGACCTCTTGTCGATCCTGCAGCAGGCGCGCGACATCGACTATGCGATCAAGAACCTCAACACGCGCTACAATCGCAATCTTGTCGAACAGGCCGCGATTGTCGGCGGGCTCGATCCCGATGGCATGGCCGATCCGGAAAAGAGCGCCGAAACGCTGAAGCGCGTCGCCAACCGCCTCGACCGGATTTCGGACGAGCTGGAGCGCGGCTGGAGCGGCGTCATCACCGACGAAGATGCGCTGGCCTTTTCGCGCACCGTGCGCGGCGTCACCGAGACGCACCAGATCGATCGGGCGCTGCTGCAATCGGCCGACGCACGAAAGCTGCGCCAGCTGGCAGGCCGGCTCGACGAACTGTTTGGCGGCGTACCGACGCTCAAGCGCAAGGGCGATACGATCAGCATTTTTGGGCCGAGCTCGCTGTTCAAGGCGGTCACCGATGCCGGTCGCAAGGGCGTTTCCCTGCAGCGCTATAAAGGTCTTGGCGAAATGAACGCCGAGCAGCTTTGGGAAACGACGCTCGATCCCAATGCCCGCACCCTGCTGCGCGTCGAAATCGACGAGACCAGCGAAGCTGACCAGATCTTCACCGCGCTCATGGGTGACCTCGTGGAGCCGCGCCGCGAGTTCATTCAGGACAATGCGCTCAATGTGAGCAATCTGGACGTCTAAAAGTTCCCGGTGTGCTTCCAAGCATAAGTTGAACAATCCAACCATAAGACGGTTGGGTACAGGGGCATAAGATGGAACCGAGTTCTGCCGGATGGTTAGCAGAACCACGTTCGGTCTCGGTTCGCAGCTGGTGTGCCCTGCGATTCGCTTTCAAATAGGGACGCTTGGCCAGCTCATCGCAGTGGACGGCGATCGCATCGAGCTCGACCGGATTTCAGTTCTGACGCGGTCTTGTGTAATCCGCCATTGTACCGCGTTGGCCGGCGCGTCTGCGTTCGCCGCTGGCAAAGCCTTCCCAGTCGGTCCGAAATTCTTGGGGACTCAGAGAAAGATTGGCGTGGAATTAGGCGGGCATAAACCCAGCTCCTTGATGTGGCGACCTCCCAACCTGGAGGTATCCATTGCCACGACCACAATCTCTCACACCCCGAATGATCACGGATTTCTGCCGCGTGCGGCTGACGGGGAAATTCAGCACCGACCAGAGGGAAAGGATATCGGCATACCTAATCGGGCTGCTTGAGCTGATGGCGTTCCCGCCCTATCGAGGCAAATGGATTCACTGGGAGCAAATAGCGACATCAACCGGGCTGGTTGTTGCCGATTTGGTTGAGAACCGTCAGCACCTACAGCCCATCTTCGACGCGGTTTCCCGCACCTTGGCAATGCAGGAGGGCGGTGATCCATTTCGCCCACCGGCAGTCTCGAAGCCCGCCAGATCGCATCCTGCCAAACCTGCGATCAGTGCAAAGCCACAACGAGCGCGGTCTGGGCCGCCGCCGAAGACTATCGTCGAATTTCCAGAGCCTATCACAACAGATTGGGTGGATGTCGCCGATTTCGGAACAGCCCTCGTCATGCACATGCGCCGGCATGGCGACAGCGTGCGGCATCTTTACCTGGCGCTCGAATCCCGCGGGGAGGCGCAGGACCAGCGGACGCTGATGAAATGGTGCACGGGCCAGCTTCTGCCGCGAACGGCGCGCAGTCTCG
The DNA here is from genome assembly GCF_964252865.1 of Devosia sp. LjRoot3. Taxonomy (NCBI): domain Bacteria; kingdom Pseudomonadati; phylum Pseudomonadota; class Alphaproteobacteria; order Hyphomicrobiales; family Devosiaceae; genus Devosia; species Devosia sp. LjRoot3. The sequence goes on along the minus strand of NZ_CAXUPK020000004.1, from coordinate 2,696 downwards.
TCGTCCTCAACAACATCGAGCGTCGATACAAGCTGCCGATGGGGTACTTCCGCGCCAAGCTCCCCCACCAAGCGAGAGCAATCAGGGGTGTGACGCTCTCCAGCATTCCTGCGTCCGAACGCCGACGATTGGCTTGGCACCTGCCAGACGACTTCCCAACTCGCCCAAAGAGAGAGCAGGAAGAAATTCTGGAATGGGTGCGAAACGTCATTATCTCGGGATCAACCGATTACCGCCGGTTCCAGGCTGCAGCGATGCGACAACGGTATGCCGTTCGCTTCCCTTCGTTCCTGGGATCGAGCAGACGGCCGGCAATGCCGCAGGTCGAGGACGAGGTCAGCGACCTCGACTTGGAGCTGGAATCGGCCGTGACGGACGCGCCAGAGTCCCTCGATGCAGAAATGCAGGACCTGCTCCGGTTCAAGACGGCAACGTTGACGGCCTTTGGATTCCAGCGCAACGGCGTTTGGAATGGGGAAACGGCGAGCCAGAAGGTCGAGCATCTCGGCCTGATGTTCGGGGCCTTGGCTTCCGATCCGCGTAGCACGGTCAAAGGCGCGGGTGTGCCGCTCGACAGAATCTGTTTTGCAATGCTGATCTTTCCAGCCGTGTGGGACTGGTACCTGCAGTGGCGTGAGCGCAGGCGCGGTTTCTATACGAAATGGGAAGTCGACATGCTCAGCGTCGTCCTCAGCATGGCTCGCGCCGAGACCGGCTGGATACGGCAAAATCCGGATCTGGCGCACCGACTTCGCCCCATCCCGGGCATGATCACCCAAGGGGAGATCGATCGGGTACGCAAGGACTGGGGTGGCTCCTGCGACGCCTTCTACAAGCACGCTCGGCATCGTATCCGCGAGATACAGCGCGTCGCCAAGATCCATCGGGATCCGTTCGAGCCCATACTGCCTGTCCTCGAAGCTGATAGCCCAGTGGGCGAGTACCGCAAGATCACCGATGAGATCATGCGTCTCATGCCTGATGAAACCAGATATCCGCGGGCGGCGGCCGAGGCTGTGAGATCCTTCCTGCTGATCCGCTTGGGTATGCACACTGGCTTGCGTCAACGCAACCTGCGCGAGCTGTTGGTCTGCCCGCGTGGCCGCATGCCGACGTCGGAGCGGCATCTAGAGGACAAGAAGCGGGGCGAGATGCGGTGGAGCGATCGCGATGGTGGTTGGGAAGTCCTGATCCCTTCAATCGCCTTCAAGAATTCGACGTCGTCTTTCTTCGGGTCAAAGCCATTTCGGTTGGTACTGCCGGATCTGGCGGGGCTCTATGACGCCATAGAAGCCTATGTCGACCGTCACCGCGCCGTCCTGATCGGCGATGCAAAAGATCCGGGCACCTTCTTCGTGAAATCGGTCAAGCGAACCAGCGCTGATGCTGCCTACAACCAGAATACGTTTTATGAGGCGTGGCGCCTGACGATCCAGCGCTATGGCATATTCAATCCCTACACTGGTCGCGGAGCGATCAAGGGACTGCTCCCTCATGGCCCGCACAATGTCCGCGATGTGTTGGCCACGCACATCCTCAAGCAGACTGGCTCGTACGAGCAAGCGAGCTATGCCATCCAGGACACCCCTGCCATGGTTCAGCAGCACTACGGCCGGTTCCTGCCGCAGGACAAGGCGGCGATCGCGGCCAAGATACTCAATCGAGTATGGGAGGCCGCATAACTACCTTCCCATGCCGAGCATCAGGGGCTCTGCCTCTGGCTCGGCATCAGGCCAGCGATAGCCAGCAGCTAAGAGGTCGATGAGAGCGTGCTGCTGACCGTCCAACAGCCTCGGCAGACGCGACCCGTTCTCCTTGATGCGCAATTTCATGATTTCGAGGTAGGCTACCGAGAACGTCGGGACGACAGGGGCGAAGGCCCCGTTCTTCCAGAGCCTAGAATCGATCAGCAAGCTGTCAGGCCGCACGATCCAATCCTTGGCCAAGGCGAAGCAATACAGCGGGAACATGCCCGTGCGGGTCAGGGTCAGGAGCAAACTCAGATATTTGGTCGCGAACCAGCGGCGCGAATAGCGCGTGTGGAACGTGCTTCCAGGATGTCCCTCGCAGACCTTGTCCATGAGCTCGCGAGCGACCTCCTGGGGGAAATCCATCGATCCCTGGAAGCCTTGGTCCAGCAGCAACTGACCGACATTGGTGCCAACGGGGTGTCCAGCGTTGTCGAGCGCGGTGGCAAAGATTTCGGCCTTGGCGACGCTCCCACAATCGGCGATGTTCTTTTCGGCCCGACCGTGACCAGCAGGCGTGGACGATGTCAACGTGGCCCTGCCGCGGGTGTCCTGCTGATTGATGAAGCAGACGTGATTGTCCGACCTGCTCTCGCGAACTAATTGTCCACGTCTGTTCGGCCGCCAAGGCATTCGTCTTCTTTATCGGTGATGGGAAGGATGGGGGCAGGCACGCATAGAACCAGCGGTCGGCCCATCGCCTCAAGAATACAGCAGCGGCAAGCTGATGGCAGAGCGCATTGGGGGAGATCGATGCGGGTTCCGGATTATCCACCAAAGCCGATCCAGCCGATTACTCGGCTGTCCCAGTTCCGCGACGGTGGCTGCGTCCTCATAAGCCATCGCTCCTCAGGGCTGGGCCACCAGCATGTCATCGTCTATGACACTGTGTTGTCGACACATGGCGATGCCGAGGTCGACTATTTTTCAAGCAGGCAATGACGTGCC
>NZ_CAXUPK020000003.1:0-768608 GCF_964252865.1 Devosia sp. LjRoot3 | reverse complement strand
GTTATCTGACCAAAGCCTCCCTGTCCGTTGGCCAAAGCGGTGTAGACGATGCTATCGCCAAAGGCCACGATGTCTGCTTTCCCATCGCCATTGATGTCTGCCAGATGCCTTGGGAAACGGTCGTTACTTATCCATCCTCCCGAATTTGGGCCAAATGCGCGGAATACTGTCGTGCTGAAGGTGTCGGCTACGTCCGAAATCGTCAAAGAGATTGACTTGGTGACGCTCAGGCCACCGTCCTTCGCGGATATTATCAGGCCAATGGTCGGGCTCGTCTCATAATCGACGACCTGACCTGCCTTCAAATACAGTTTTCCATCGGCGACTTCGAATCGGTTGTCCGACACTGTCAAAACGTTGTTGCGGAACTGGCTGGCGATGTCGGGGTCAACGACCGTGAGATCGGCGATTCTGGTTCGCGTGATGGTGTTCTCGGCCAGCGTAATCTGGTTGGTGACCAGAATATCTGTCGGAGCTTCATTCACGTCGCCCACGGCGATTTGAACGGCCTTTGTGACTGAATTGCCGGGGCCAGTCGACAAGGTCAGGTTGATGGTCTGTTCGGCCTCGTAGTTGATGGTCTGGCCGGCGAGAAGATAGAGGGCGCCAGCGTCGAAGACGAAGCGGTGATCGGACACGAGGACAGTATTGTTTCGGTACTGCGGGTCGGTGTCCGGATCAACCACCAGGACGTCGGCGATCTTGGTGCGGATCGACGTGTTTTCCGCCAGTGAAGCGAGCTGATTGCTGACGGTGATCGCGGTCGGCGGCTGATCCGCGGATGTCGTGACTGCGACTAAGTGCGCCTTGCTATAGGTCAGGGCGCCATCCGTTGCCGTCAACGTCAATGCGATCGCTGGTTCTGATGTGGAGTTCAGCGACTGGCCGGCCTTGAGGTAGAGGGCGTTCCCGTCGATTTCAAAGCGGTTGTCCGATACGGCCAGCACATTATTTCGGAAATTTGCCGGACTATCCGGATCGATGACCGTCAGGTCCGCGACCTTTGTGCGTAGGGTGGTGTTGTCGGCCAGAGATATCTGATTTGCGGCCTGAATGTCGGTGGGTGCCTCGTTAACGTCGCCAACGTTGAGGACCAGCGTTGTGGACACGGTACTCCCTGCGGGCCCAGTTGTCAGGCCGATCGAGATGGTCTGCTCGGTTTCGTAATTTACCGTCTGTCCTGCCTTCAGATAGAGGCCGCCATCTGTCTGATCGAAAAAGAAGCGGTCATCGGAGACGGTAACAGGATTGACGCGCAGCAGCGGATCAATGTCGGCGTCAGTGATCGCAACGCTGGCGACCTTGGTAAGTGTCGCCGTATTCTCGGCCAGCGGAATCGCTCCCGAGGTCGCGATCGCGGTCGGCGCCTGGTTCACCAGCTTGATCTCGACGGCATGGCTGCCGATCGTCGGGAGCTTTAAAGTGAGCTGATCGCCAACCTGGCTGACTATGGTGGCGCCGCTGACCGTATAGGGATTTCCCTGAAAGTCCTTCAGCGCAACGGTGATCTGGCCTTCGCCCTTGATCGTGAATGCAAGGCTCGAGCCATCGCCGGTGAGCGAGACCAATTGCATGCGGGAATCGAGCTTGGTGATGTGCGTGACATCATCAACCGACGTGCCGAGCTGTATCTGGAGTTCGCCGCCATCGGCATCAAGGAAGACACTGTCATCGTCATAGGCGTACCAGCCAGCGACGGCCTTGATCTTCTTGGTGCCGAGGTCGTCAAGATCGAGGGCAAATGTGCCAACCTGGGTGCCGAGAACGGGCGTTGCCTTGGCGGTGATCGTGTCGCCAGAGACGCTAAAGCTGAAGCTCGCCTGCTCGAATGCCTTGATGCGCGCGGCGAGGTCCGCAAGCGTCACGAACTCCGCGCCGGCGGCAAATGCCGACTCGATGAAATGCGTGAACATCTCAAGCTTAAAGTCTGACGGATTCCCGGTATCGATGATCCACTCGGTCGGGCCGTAATCGTGCCACGGCCAGATTGCGATAGGCATGTCGGAATTGGCCGTGATGGAGTTCCATTCGGCCGTCCATGCCGCCTTCGCCTGCTCTACGGTCAGGTTCTGCCAGCCCAGCAAGGTGAAGTCGAAGGACATGTTCGGCGCGAGATAGACCTTGCTGTCCTCGCTGGCAGAGAGGTAACCGAACGCTCCCGGATAGCCCGCGCCAACGAGGGACGCACCACCCGAGAGATAGTCGTAATATTGGATTATTTCCCGGGCGGTATTGAGGGATTCCGGCATTCCCGGCACAGCCGCGCCCGTCAGGGTGATGCCAAGCTGAGCTTCGATGATCTCTTTTGAGAGCTCGAACTGGAACTGGAACGTCGTTGTGAGTATGGCCCGTTGCAGGGCGGTCAACGCTCCGGTGGAATTGAGGGCAGAGGTCAATTCCGCATTATATTGCGCGACGGTGAGGCTTTCCAAGGCCGCGTCGACCGAGTGATCGACTTCTGGATCGGCCTTATAGTTTGTCACAAACGCCAGGAGCTTTGCGTCTGTATCGATGAGGCCGGTCAGGAAATTCGTGTCATGCGGATGGGTATAGGAGTGCGAACCGATCTCATTACCCATGGCCAGCAACTGGTCATAATAGGGTTTTGAGATCAGCCAGTTGGTTTCCTGGTCCGGAGGATTGAATCCGAGATTGACGTAATAGGACCCGACGAAATTGTAGTCTGACTTCCAGGCCTGCAGGATCGGCATCAGGACGTCGTAAATCCCCACGCCGCCATTGTCGAAACCATCGACATCGGCCGCTTCCTGGCTTTGGTCCATATCGTTGCGCGATGCGACGATCGAAGAGTTGCGGCTCATGTTCAGCGAAACGCTGACGGTCGTATCTGAATTGGTGACCCAGTCGAGAGCCTTGCCAAGCAGGTTGCTGTCGGCGAGGAAGCTCTCGGTCGCGAAGATGACATTGCGGGCGCCGGTTTCGGTACCGATGACCGCCGCTTGCGTCACCGTGGCGCCGCCGGAAGTTGTGACGGTCTGGGTGGCGATCGTCGTCGTCGGAGCATAGTTCGAATTGACCGCTGCGAAATAAGATGTGGCTGGCGTACTGACGGTGCCATCGGAATAGGTGACCACATCATATTGGTGGATGGTGGAGTTGGCGGCATAGCCTTCGGTCACGGGGTGTCCGGATGCGGTGGTTGCGACCGTGATGGCGCCGCTATCCCCGCCCGTCCGATGTACGCCGAACAGCAGGTCCATTCGCTCGTATGAATTGCCGGGCAGCGCGTTGCCGTCCTTGTCATTGGTCATGAAATTGCCGCCGGCAATCAGCGAAACATCGTAATCATAGATCAGCCGCGTCAGGGTCTCGGTGATGGCGGCATAGTTGTCAGGGACATTGCGGAACGAGGGAAAGACCAGAGCATCATACTGGCTGAGCGTTCCCAGATCGGTCAGGTCGGCTTCGGAGATGACATCGAAGGGAATGCCGGCAGCCATGGCCTGACTTTGCGCAGCCATGAAGAGCTGGGAATAGGCCATGGTGCTGAAGAATTTGGCCGCCGTGGATTCGGAATAGACGATGGCAATCTTCATGAGCGGCGCATCGGCATGCTGGCTTGCCGAGGTGTCGACAAGAACGAGCGGCTTATTGTTGGCATAGACGCCGGGAATATAGTGCTGGTCATTGACGTCGGCGAAAATATCGAGGCGAGCAGCGTTGCCGACGAGGTTTTTGGGCAGCGAGATCTCGATGGTTTTCTGATCCTGGCCCAGCATCGCGTTCAGCGTTGCGACCAATGTCTCAGCGCCTCCCGAGTTCACCGAATAGAGACGCGCGATGCCCCCGGCATCCACATTGATCTTGTAGTCCGATCCCGTGGGCGATCCGAACACATTGTGGCCCGTGGCCGAATTCTGGTCGGTGTTAAGCCAGAATGTCGTGTTGTTCCCGATGGCATGGTCGCTTTTGAGAGCCAGTTCATATGTCGTTGCCGTGGCCTTGCCATAGACTTCGAAACCGGACTGGTGGTTTTGCGTGGTTTCGAGCCGGTCGGCGCGTGTCCATTCGGTCAAAGCGCCATCGAGCGGATTGGTTGCGGGGTCGTAGATGGTAAAGCCGCCCGCCGCATAGTCTGAGGTCAGATGGGTCGCATCGTTGATGTCACCGGTAAAGGTGATCGCACCGACAGACCCGCCGAGGAGGGCAGGGGTGAGTTCGAATTCGAGAATGGTTCTGTCTGCGCTTGTCGCGGAGGTGACATCTCCGATCAGCGCCGATGTGGTCGCATCGTAAAGCTTGAGTGTGCCGGTGCTGCCGATGGCAATATAGTATTCAGCCCCAACTGTGCTGCCGAAGACCTGATAGCCGGTGCCGGTGCTTCGATCGGTATTGAGCCAGAGCGTGGTATTCTCTTCGATGGCAATGGGCGACTTGATGGCGAACAGGAATTTGCCATCCTCGAAACGCCCGTAGATCTCGTGGCCTGTGGGAACCGCATTGCTCTTTTCGAGGCGATCCGCCCCGGTCCAGTCCGACAGGTTCCCGTCCAGCCCGATTGTCATCGTCTTCGTCCCCAGATTCGGGCAGCGCGTCGGGGGCAGCGTGCCTTGGACCAAAGGGGCGAGAATGTCAGTTCGAGCCAATGGACCGCATCAGCCCGGACGGGTCTGCCTGCATTGTCATGAAAACGTTGTCGCGTGCATCGAGCGGTGGGGCATTGATACTCGTCAACGCGTTGCAGCTTCAGGAAAGATTTCTGCTGTGCGAGGGCAGGGGGCAAACGAACAATTCGCAGCACCGGTACTTCTGATGAGTGGCATCCATCGTCCGCTGCTTATGTGTAGGCCATTGCAGTTAGTCACACGTCACACAGCAAAAAGCCGCCTGTCATGATCTCTGTTGGATCACGCGGCGGCTTTGGAGGTGAGCATCCAGCCACTCGGTTGGGCGTCAACAACCGGGCCAGATGCTCGGGTCTATGAACTGCTATCGGCGGGCTTGGTTCCAAGGAAAGGAAAAGGCTTCGACCGCCCTCACCGTCGAAGCCTTTCCGCTCGCCCGAAGCACGGCACCACGACCATGCCCTGGGACAAGCTTTTAGAAATCTAGCACGAAAAAAGCCCCGGACCAGCCGGGGCTCAAGTAGGAACAGACCAGTGCCCGCGGGGATATGCGCAAAGGGCACTGTCATCGCCTAATGCGGTCGAGACGATGAAGGTTCCACCTCTTCCCATAGCGGACGGTAGAGCTTGACCAGGTGGGTTTGGCTGCTATCACACCAATGGACCTGGCAGAATAGTCGGGTGGGATTTTAAACGCCCTGGCCCCCCTTTATGCCCAATTCCAGCAACGCCGCCTCTTCGGGTGAGCGGGCATCAACGACGTGCTCTGGTTCAACAGTACCTGAGCGCAAATCTACGACGCGATACTGAGCCATGACTGTCCCTCCCAGCAAAGCGCTATCCGCTCTCGATATTCCCCTCTCATTTAATTTTGCAAATCGGAGGCCGATTTGGCCCTTAAGGCTGCGTTCTTCGACGCCGTGCGCTCGAGGCTGGCCGATGGCTCGCTCATCTTCGAGGTTCGCCCGAGCCGCTTTGCGCTCTTCAGGACACGTCCGGTCCTTGGGATGATCGATAATGCCTCATATCGATCGCACAACGGCCTCTATGCCGGGGAATGTGCGATAATGCATCATCTCGATCGCACAACGGCTTCTATGCCGGGGAATGAGCGATAACGCCTCATCTCGATCGCACAACGGCTTCTATGCCGGGGAATGAGCGATAACGCCTCACATTGATCGCAGAACGGCCTCTAGGCCGGGGGATGAGCGATAGTAGCTCATCTCGATCGCACAACTTCGCCGGTGATGTGCGACATCACCTCAAGGCCCAGATCGACCCGATGGCGCGGCGTTCTGATGTCTTGAATTCGTGCGCGAGGTTGGTCTGGGTCGACTGAGCTTTGGTGCCGGATTCCACTCCAGCGGGGCAGGGACGCCTTGGCAGATGGCTACACCCAATCTTCGACCCGCAGACCTGGCACGCGCACAAACTCGCCTAGATTGTTCGTCACCAGAATCAAGCCTTTCGACCGGGCGTGCCCGGAAATCATCTGGTCATAGGGGGCCATAGGTGTTCCGGCCTTGGCCAATTCTGGACGGGCAGGGTGATCGGATCTTGTCCCCGTTTCGAATGTGCCTGCCCTTCGCCAGGGTAGGCCTCAAAACAGAAATCGACTGCAACAACAGATTTCTAGAACTCGAAAACGCTTTGATCGAAAGTGGAAACGATATGATAGAACAATGTGACACTTCTTTACGACCTGCGGATGACCTGCGCGCAGGTCGCCAGGAGATCGTGCGCAGGTCGCCGCGAAACGCGATCTTACGCGCGGGATCGGCGCGAGGCGATGCCGTCGGTGTCGGGGGAGAAGAGGCGTCGAGCACAACCGGTTTTGACTGACAGTTAGCATAGCCGATAAGTTATGGGCATGCGCCTATGAACACGACTGGGTCCATGAGTTCCGAGGGGCCGTTTCGAGGGCGAAGTCGCCACCGTTGTGCATTGCCTTCGGCACGGGTCAATGGTCGAGAAGGTTCAACTGGTGAAGAATGCCGTGCGGCCGGCATGAGCGTTTCCTTTGCAAGAAGACCTTGGAAGCCGAGACTATCGAGAAAGCCTCTGATCTCGCCGGTCCAAAAGGATCTCTCCCTTGCTGTTGGCGGAGCGATCTCGCCTGAGCGGAGCGCGCCAGTGAGGCCAAGGGGCCCCGATCGAAAGGCGGACGATATAGCCCGACTTGCTGAACTGCGTCCCACTATCGATCAACGGTCCACTTATGGCTATCGCCGCGTGACGCCATTGCGTAACCGGCAGCGGGGCAAACCGGGCACGCCGGCGCCCTGGGCAAGCGGGTTCTCGGGCTCATACCGCAGAACGGCTACTCTTCAAAAGCATTCAACTCTGCAGGCCCCGCCGCACCGCACCCTCGACGGATCATCGTTGCAAGGCGCTCCAATATCGGCTGGTGCTCCCAACATCTGAAGATTCATGCCCGCATTGGCGAGCCGGGGTGCTTCGTTTTCGTCATCAAGGCCTCCGCCCCAAGAGATCGTCCCTGGCTCACGCTAACATTGCTCCACGCGCTCGTCATCGCTAGTGCTAGCATGGGGGCAAGCCAACTCTGGGCAAGTTCGATTTCTCAAGGTTCCTCGGCTCTTCATGGCGGGAGACAGTGCGAATGCATTATTTGGTCGAGAACAGCGAAGTGCTGCAGGCTTTGAGCAGCGTCATGCTCATCCTCGGATTTCCCTTCGCCATTTTCGTTTTCGTGCTGGACCGCAGGAAGGCGCGGCAAAACGAAATATCCGAGATATATATCAATCTGGGTGACTCGTATTTCGACTTCGTGCGCATGACCCTTTCTGCGCCAGATCCGAATGTGTGGGAAAAACACGACAATATCAGTCTTACAAGTCGCGATATTGGCCAGAAATGGGCGCTGTTCGAGGCGCTCGTGTCTTTGTTCGAGCGGGCCTATATTTTTAGCTACGATGCTGGAAAAACAGGCGAGGGCGCCCGCAACTGGCGGCCATGGGAAACCACGATGCGCGAATGGTGCGCACGGGACGACTTTTCCGAATGGCTGCCAGATCTGGTTGCCGACGAAGACCCCGATTTCGCCCAGTATATGCTCGCCCTGTGCAGGGCGGCGCGCGAAACACCGCGGCGCACGGCCCATATTATTGCCAAGGCCCATAATAATGTCGACTGAACGACCAGGTTGGACAGAAGAAGATGCCGATCGGCTGGGTCTTTGCGGACGGGCCCCGGCCGCGCTGCAATTGACGGCGGGGGTGCCGCAGGCCTAGCATCTTGGCCAACGGATTTGACGGTCCGGTGACGCGCTCCGGACCAAACTTCACTTGGAGGATGTGCATGTCGATTTCGAGCCGCGCAGAACAGTCTCTGCTCAGCCACGATGAGCATGAGGTGGTCAAGACCACCCATCATCCTGCCATTTTGGGCATGACTCCGGACGAACTCCGTGCACAGCGCCCTCGGCTTCGGGGTTTATTCGAGAAGGAGAGAACGCTTGCCTGGCAAAAGCGCCGCGAAATGCGCGGTAAGGCTGAGCCACGCGGTGGCAGCTTTCCGGGCACGGCCGAGCGGTCGCTCAAGCGCAAGCAGGTGTTTGCCAGTGCGCTGCAGCGCATCAACAAGGAAATCAGCCGCGTTGATCGTCTTGCCGCCCGTTCGGCAACCGCCGCGGGTGCGTATCGCGCCCTTGCTTTGCGGAAAGCTGGCGAGGTCGTTCATCACCCTGCTCCCGGCCATTCTCCGCGCTCGGGAATGAAACCGAAGGCCAATACACGCGGCGGCACAAAGGTGAACCCCGCCAAGGTGGGTCGCGTTTCCCAAGCCACAAAGAATGCTCAGACCGCCCGCGACAAGCGGGCTTGATACGGCTGGCCGGTAAAAGGAGCAATGCAGCCGGGCATGAGCGTTTCCTTTGGGGGCACCAGGCTCTCACTTCCCCTCTCAGCCCTTTAGTTCAGGGCGCCCCATGCTCGAGAGCGGCCATGCAGCCGTTCAGGCGATAACGATACGCCTCCCAGGTCCGCGAGCTGGAAAAGCGGGCGCATGACCTTGAGCCCATGCTGGGCGAGAAGACCTTGGAAGCCGAGCGTCTCAAGAAATCCCTGATCTCGCCCGGCCCCAAAAGGACCTCTCGAGGTCCAACCTGATCGGAGCACGCCAGTAAGCCAAGCGGCCCTTGTCGTAAGACGGACGATATGGCGCTACTGAACTGCGTCCCATCATCGACTGCGGCCCACAATGGTTATCGCCGCGTTTCGGTATTGCTCAACTGGCAGCCGTGCTCACCACGCGAGATCCTGAGCCTTGGTGCGTGAGCCCAAGCCTCGACCGTGCGGCGAAACGGGGTCCAAGGCATTATCGTTTGCGAGGGGCGCCTTTTCGATTGTCAGGCTCGCCCCTCGGTCTTCGTAACGTGGCTGCCTCAAGGCGGTCTGCACTGGCTTTGACTTCGTCGGCCTTTCGCTCGAATGTCGCGCGCGCATCGATGCCGCTCGTGGGCGCGGGGGGCTTTTTTTCCGGCATCGGGAAATCCTCAAAGACAAAGTCGGGCTGCCCGATAGTTGTGCGGGAATCATCCTCGGGTAGCGGGATGACCGGTTCTGCTGGTGCGGGACTGCCAGGATCGGGCCGCGTCTGACGAATGCGCGGGAACATTGGTGTTGTCCGATCTTGCGGCTCTTGGGGCATGACGGGGCTTGCAACCGCTACCTCGCTCCATCCGTGTCGACCCGCGGCGTAATGCCCTGCGCTTTTCAGCTGCAAATGACCGGCCATGGTCGCGATTTCGTGTGCCGAGAAACCGTGGGATTTCCAGCTCGCGAGCGCGACATGACGAAAAGAGTAGAGACTTAGCCGGCGGCCAGTCGCGGTATAGCTGGCCCGAGCGAGTGCTTCGGCAACACGGTTACGCCAGGATTGGAAGCGCTCCTCCGCATCCGATCCGGGCGACCCCTTCGTTCCCTCTTGTGCGAGAACGCAAAGCCATTTGAGGGCTTCTATAAATGTCGGCGCGAAACGGTTCAGTCGTAGTTCACGGTAGGACTTTCCGTCGCGACGCTTGGCGGTCCTGATCCTGAGTATCTGTTCGCTCACGGAGGCGTCGAGCAATTCGATGGGGCGGATGCCGATCCTCGGTGCAACAAGCACATAGAGGCCCGCAGCCATGGCACTTCTGCCCTTGCGCTTCATAACAAGGCGTTTGAGATGCTGGAACGTTGCCTCCGCCTCCGCGCGACTGGCGTCGGTCACTTTGTTGCTGGCTGTCTGGGGAGGCTGGGGCTTGCCCGCGCGCCCAGCGAGCCCGACGCAAAGGCGCTCGAAATCGGATCCGATACTGACCGAGCCTGCAATAACGAGAGCCCTATAATAGCTCGGCTTGTAGCGGCGCAGCGTCGAGTGTTCGATTATTGGAGACCAGCCAGCCTCTTCGATCAGAGCTTCGACGTGAGGCAAGTGAGGGAAAAGCTTGATGGCGCGGCGGAGGAGACGTTCACCTTCGCGCTGATACTGCCCCTCGCTCCTGGCGGCCTTGTTGAGCTTTGAGGGTCTAGAGAGCATGAGCGGTGGAATGAGGTGGTGACGGATTTGCCATAGTCAATGCCAACGGCAGCTTACTGGCTGGCCGAGGGGAGGGGCAAGAGTGCCTGATTTTTGTCAGGCTGCCAACGCTTTGAAGGTTCAAACAACAGCCGCACCACAGCCTTTGTAGGGGATTGGAGGCATCGCTTGGAGGGCACGAGATGAGCTAATAACACCCAGCTCCCGCGCCTGCAGCGTGCGTTGCCCAGTAGTCGGGCCCTTTGCCCCTCCTCGGCAAGTTCTTTCTTTGCAGGGTCGCCTGAGACAGGTCGCACTTATTGGCATCGCACGTTCGGTCAAGACCGTTAGGTCCTGGTTTCTGTGGTGCGGACGGTTCAACTTTAGGTGGGCCAACAGCCTATTCGCGCAGAGGATATCGAGACGCTGGCGGCCTTGGTGCAATTTTCGGGCGAGCCGTTCTTGGTGGCGCGGTGGCGTATGGCGTCTTCGCCTCCATCTTCATTGCCTTGGGGTCGCCGTGCGCTGCGGCACACGGCTCGGGAGCCGTGGACACGTGCGGAAGCGGGGGATGTTGGCCGGCTTTCCACACGCAGGCAGTGCCGATCTCCGTCTAAAGGCAGCCGGGCCTCCACTGCGCGTGGCGAGCTGGGTGCATGTCGCCTCATTGGTTCGGCATCGCCGACCTCGGGCTAGAGGGCCAGCATCGAAGCATCGCTCATTATCGACGATGTCTCACCTGGCTATGGTGAAGAGGTGGACGACACAGGCTCGGATATCGATCAAGGTTCGGAAAGGGACGAAGCAGGATGTTTCTATCCAGACGACCGCGAGGACATGGGTGATCCACGAGAGGCCCAAGGTCGCAGGTGATTGACGGTTTCCATAGTGCCTCCACTCAATTGAGGCGCCATTGCCCTGGCCCATCACCGTTCAAATCGCGGGCGGCCCAAAAATCGGCACAAAACTGGGAGCCAACCCTCAAAAAATCTGCGGATGACCCGCCGGGAGATCGCAGGAGGGTCACTGGAGGATCATGAGAAGGTCATGGGCTTTTGTCACATCGTTCTAGTTTTGCGTTATTGAATGCTCCCTCTGCGTTATCAGACCCAAGAGTTGCGTTATCCAATTTGAGATTTGCGATATTGGTCGTCTCGGGCGGCTTCCCAGGTCAAATCTGCTCATGTTTTCTGAGCGAGGCCAAAACCGAATGGAGAGCGGGAAGGCCTGACTTTCCGGTCTTTTTGACCGAATTCAACCATTTCATGCGTGACGAAAGTGAAGCAAAAAACCGAAAATTTGGCGACACACCCATGCAGTTCCTCCCAGAAAACTGGCATGCCGCCGCCTCACTACCGTGGACTAACAGGCGAAGGTTGCGGATTTCTCATCAGTTCGGCGTCGTGTTTGTCTCATTGACCGCCTGGCGACCGGTGCTCATTCAAGCTTTTCAAGCACAATGTGGGGTCGTGAAAAGTGTCGCCGCTTTCCCACAGATCCTGATGTCCACTCGCAAAATTCGTGGACTAACATTGGCGCTGACATGGACGAATGAACGACGGTCTTGTCTTGCGACAGATTCTCCCAGGCCAGGCATGAGGAAGGCCCTGTTCCGAGCGAACCACTGAACATAGTCGTGAGAAGACCTTGGGTAACGCGGGACGTATCTTCCGTCAGTGGAAGACTGGGCGTTCGAAATCAGCGTCTGGTCGTCATTGGGTGATGTTTCGGAGATTAGGGCAACAACATTTGCCGTAGGGGTGAGGGCGCCGTGGCCAAAACCTCTGTCAATCTGGCTGGACGGTCCACCGCGTTCATGAATTCCCCCGTACGAGTCGCGAGCTGATAGCGCCCCTGCGGGGTTAAGAGGACTAGCAACGCACCCTGCGAACTGTAGGCGTCAAAAGCTTGCGGACCCCGCGAGGACGTGCACCAGCGCGTCCCGCGGCCCCACCAGCGTGCGGCCTCGGCAGTGTTTAGCCTGACGAGGCGCCACGGGTCTTTGTCAAAAAGAATGGTGCTGCCTGCATGGGCCGTCGCCCGCTCGGAGGCGCGCGCCGCACGCACGTCCTGCGACTTCAGGAAGGTCTGTGCCTCCAGCAATTCTTCGACATTGGCGTAGAGGTTGATGTCGCGGTTGGCAGGCAAGAGGTTGGGGCGGATGGAGTCAAACTGCTTGAGGGCCAAGCGAAGCGCGTCGAGGTTCTCTATCGAGGCCATAGTTCTAAGACCCGCTATTGACCACATTCTCCTGCGCCAACGCCCCAGCCAGGCCGCATAACGCCCGGTTCTAGTCGGGTCGCATGTCAGAACCAGTTCGAACATGTTCTGTTCGATCCTGACAGAGCTCATCTGGTCGAGCCGCTCCGTGCGCGCGCGGTGCCAGGCTGCATGAAGGTGGGTATTGATGACAGAATCAATGCGCTTGAGATGAGATGTGCGGGCCATGTCAGAGAGCCTGGCGTGACGGGCCAATTGAGCCAACTGCTCATACTTGGGGATCCCCCGTATTTGAGGCTTCCTCGAAAGGCGACAGATCATAGCTCGATCGAAGAAGCGCAACGATCGCCAAAGCAAGGTGTTCGCATTGACCTTTGGGGCGAGGAGAACTCGGGCGCTGCTCAGGCTACGCCCGGCGGAGGTGTCAGCATTTGATGACCTGGCGCGTGTTTCGGCTTTGCAAAGACCCGGCGTCATCCACTTTGACGACGAATGCGCTGAGAAGACTAGTAGTTGCTGAGTAGCAGATCTCGCAGGGTCGCTGCGTCGTTTGATCGTTCCGCCACGACACTGCGCGTGCCATAGGCGCGTGCGTCGCTAGGGGAAACGCCGAACTCCTTTTTGAACATCCGGCTATATGCGGAGGGGTCCCAAAAGCCCCATTGCCCGGCAATGATGAAGATCGGCCGGTTGTCGGAGCCGTTCTCCAGCGCATCGCGCGTTTTTCGCAAGCGCTCACGACGGATGTATGCCGAAACGCCCCCGACTGGTTCAAAAATTCGGTACAGTCGCGAGCGCGAAACGCCAATCTCGCGGCAGATCAAGCTTGGTGTCAAAGCTGGATTTGCGAGGTGCTCCTCGATGATCCGACAAGCGCGACTCATGATTGTGATCTCGACCGGCCGCTGCGCTTCCACGGCATGATCCGGCGAAGGCACCAGGCATGCGGCAAGTAGATTGGTGGTCGCGACGTCGATTTGCGTCACGTCCGTACTTCTGAGGCTAGGAAGCGAACGAAACAGCAGAAGCATGTAGTCCGTCAGGAACTGCTTTGCTTCCTCTCGAAGTGCAATTCTAGATGGTTGAACAATTCGCAAGTTGCGGGGCATGCACAGGGCCAGGTGATCGCATTTTTCCGAGAATCCCCAAAACTGGTCGGCGAGAGAGAACAGGCTCAGTTTGCCCACCGTCTTGCCTCCCCGCTGCGGAGTGCGCGGCAGCGCCAGGTGCAAACACCAGCTGTCTATTGTCGGGTTTTTCAGGCTCCGCCATGCAAACGAGACTTCGGGTGCGCTCAGATAGGTTAAGGTCAGCCGTCCAAAACTCCACGCCATTTGACGCGCGGAAAATGACGGCAGCGCGTTCGGGGGTGGGCTTATTTCGACCAGGCCGGCATACCAGCTGCGGAACAGGTCAAACTGTTCGGCAGGGGGCGCAGGAGAGGTGTTCAACTCGATGGAGCACCGTAGCCGCTCGCCCTCATGAGATCTTTCAGCTGGAGGCGGTGCAGCGGGTGGTGCGAGATCGAACAACAAGACGGCTGTCCTCTGTTGGCAGGCCCAGCGATGCGCCACCGGGTGCGGGTGGTCGCATGCCGCTCGTCGCGAATCTCGCGGACGCACGCCTGGTAGCGAGCGGCGGCAACGAGGTTGCGTCAGCAGAATCCTTCACTCACCCGGAAATCTCTATCCACTTTCCGACATGAGTAGCGACGAGCGGGGCGCCTCGACGAAGGCTCGTGCCGGGCCAACGACGCGGGCCGTCTGCCATGTCGGCTCGCGTCAAGGTCGATCAGTCCAGCGATACTGTTGCCCAGATGCGCCGTCGCGTTTCACTGGGCGAACACCCGAAGAGCGCCGTATAGGCGCCAGCAAAACGGCCAAGGTGCCAGAACCCGAAGCTCATGGCGATTTCGGTGATCGAGAGACGATCGCCGTCGGTAAGGATGAGGCCATGGGCCGCTCGCAGCCGCCTTTGCCTCTCGTAGGAACGAGGGCTGAGCCCCAGGCGCTCCTGAAACGCGCGTTCGAGCATGCGTTCGCCAACGCCCAGCACTTCGCACACAGCGCTGATCGACACCGGAACCTGCGGTCTCGACTCGAATATGGCGAGGGTCGCGTCAACGATATCGCGTCGTTCGCCCGAACTGAGGACGCGAATTGACGGGTCTTCGGCGTTGGAGAGCAAGAGAGCGAGTGCGGCGCCGGCCTCGCTCGCGGCGACCGCCAGGCCGGCACTGAGGTCATAGCCGCGCCGGGCCGCAATCTCGGCATACCCGGCCGTTCGCAACAGCTTCTGCTGCAGGTCCAGTTCGGCAGTTGGAACGAAAGGCCGTGCATGTACGCCAGGCGTGAGCCAGTATCGATCATGCTGCTCGGACCGCCCGGTGCGCAGGGCCTCGAGCATCTGGCCCCGCAGGCCGATCCGCATGAGCCGATAACTTCCGGGCATTTCAAGCTTGAATTCGGTTCCCGGGCCGAGAATCCGCAATTGGGGAATGGGGCTTTGCTGCCCGTTGAAGGTGGTGCCTTCGCCCCAGAGGAACACCGCCGTCAGCGCATCGTCATTGATTGCGCCTGACATTGCGATGCCGCCCTTGTCCCGCAGGTCCAGGACAAATGCATCACCATGGGCAACAGTTGCCAGGCGCGATACGTGACTTTGCTTGCCGATCTGCCGGATATGGAACTCGGCATCTGGGTCGGTTTCGCGGGAGCGCGCCGCGATGGAGTTGTACTTGCGCGCGTACCAGTTCGGCGCTTCCCGCATTCATGGATCTCCCCAGTTGACGCCGTGTTGGAAGAGATTGGACAGGTCGGCCCCCGCGCAGGCTGCATCGTCGGTATGCGAGCTTACCCCAAATATCGCGCCCCGCAACTTGAGTGAGCGATGCGTATCGGCGCCAGGGAAGGGGCGGCCGATCGGGGCTCGTGCTTGCCGTTGGCGGCTGCGTGGAACGCGGATCGGCCGCAAGGCCATATCGGCAAGAAAGAGACCACACGACCAGAGATGGGACGTGAAGCACAGGGCGCCTCGGCCAAGCACTGGCATAGTTCGGTGCCGTGCTTGCACTTCTAGCGTTTGGAGGCCCTCGAAAATGTCCTTTAGTTCCCATCATCCATTCGCCGGAGCTGTTCATCGTACCGCCTCGTCGCTTCATGTCGTCGGGTGCTTGCTGCTGACGCTTGCTTGCTCCGCGACCACGTTGCCGGCCATGGCACAGGACGAAGGGCTCGTGCTTTACGAGAACGTCCGCATATTCGACGGCCTCGGCGATGCGCTCTCGCCCGCCAGCAATGTTCTGGTGCGCGGCAATGTCATCGACACGATCTCGGTCGACCCTATCGAGGCCGATGGCGCGGAAATCATCGATGGCGCCGGCCGCACGCTTATGCCGGGGCTCATTGATGCCCATTGGCACACGACGATGGTCGGCATTACGCCCGAAGAGGGCCTTGCCAACGATTTGGGCTATAGCACCATTATCGCCGTTAAGGAGGCCGAAGCGGCGCTGATGCGCGGCTTTACCACCGTGCGCGATATGGGTGGCGCGGCCTTCTCGCTGAAGCGCGCAATCGATGAGGGCCTGGTCGTTGGCCCGCGTATTTATCCCTCAGGCGCCATTATTACCGTCACGAGCGGTCACGGCGACTTCCGCGCATTGCACGAATTGCCGCGCGCGGTCGGTGATCTGACCCGTGTGGAAGAGCTGGGCATGGCAATGGTTGCCGACAGTCCCGACGAGGTGCGCATGCGGGCGCGCGAGCAGCTGATGCTTGGCGCCGTGCATATCAAGCTTACCGCAGGCGGTGGCGTTGCCTCGCCGCATAGCCCGCTCGATGTGTCTACCTTCACGTCTGAAGAACTGCGCGCCGCCGTCGAAGCCGCCGAGAACTGGGGCACCTATGTCGCCGTTCACGCCTATACGACTGAGGCGATGCAGCGCGCCATGGAGGCGGGGGTGAAAGTCATCGAACACGGTCACCTCATCGATGACGAGACAGCGAAGATGATGGCCGACAAAGGCGTCTGGCTCAGCACGCAGCCCTTCGATGAGAGCTTTGAGCAGGCCATCTCGCTGCCCGAGGCCAATATGCAGCGGCTGCGCGAGGTCATTACCGGCACGGACAGGCTGTATGGCTTCACCAAGCAATACGGCATCAAGACCGCCTTCGGCACCGACATTCTGTTCTCGTCGCAGATGGCGCAGACCCAGGGGCACATGCTGACGCTGTTGCAGCGCTGGTTCAGCCCGGCGGAAATCCTCAAGATGGCAACGGCTACCAATGGTGAGCTCCTCCAGCTTACAGGACCCCGCAATCCCTATCCGGGTACTATCGGCGTTATCGAGAAAGGCGCCTTCGCTGACCTGTTGCTTGTCGATGGCAATCCGCTTGAAAACATCAACCTCGTTGCCAATCCAGACAACTTCGTCGTCATCATGAAGGACGGTAACATCCACAAGAACACGATTGCCGCCTCCGGCGCATCGATCGGCGTGGGTAATCCCTATCCGGTCAGCAAGTATATGTGCGAGGACGGCACCCGCTTGGCGGTGCGTCTGATGGGCGAGAGCGCCTCTGTTTCCGTCAACGACGCGGCCGAGGTCATTCTGCCTTCCATGGGGGCGGACGGCACTACGTTTTCCAATGGCCCGCTGACGCTGACCATCGTCCAGGGGCGGCTTTCATGGGGTGTTGGCCGGGCTGTGCCGTCCGCTTGCTCCGATGCCTGACCGCCAGGCGCTTCAGGGGCGCCAGCGTAGCTCGCTGGGCTTGGCGCCGTAGTGCTGCCGAAAGGCACGGTTCATGGCGGAGGCTTCGGCAAAGCCGCATTCGAGGGCGATTGAAAGAATCGAACGCCCGGCATTGTGCGGATTCTCCAACATGGCGCGCGCTCTATCCAGACGGGCGCGCCGCAGCACGCTGGAAAAGGATTGGCCTTCGCGAGCGAATAGCCTTTGCAGGTAGCGAGGGGAGACTTTCTGCCGGGCAGCTACCGCTTCGAGGCTAAGATTGGCATCGTCCAGATGGGCTTCGATGTCGGCGCGAGCAATCTTGAGGCGCGCTGCGGCGAGCGTGCCACTCGCATTGGCATCCATCAGCTCGGGCGTGCCGCCGACCAGTAGCGCCACCATTTCCTGCAGTTGCCGGCCGGCCATGAGTTGCGCATTCTCGCCGGCCAAGGGTTCGGGCGCCAACAGGCGCGTATAGTTCCACAGCAGCGATAGTAGGGGTGTTTGCCTGGGCAGGTTCATCACCGGGGCGGAGGAAAGGCGGGGCACCATCTGCGACACGCCGCGGCGCGAGACGCGCAGGCAGTAGGCATAGCCCGTGCCCTGGAAGGCCATGAGGATTTCGCGCCCTTGCGACGACAATACCGTATCGCCCGGTGGCACGACAAATTCGGGCCCGGTTCTGGGCTGCACCGTGATGGGCATTTGCGCGGTAATGAGCATCAGGTCATCCTGGCCATCACTGAGCAAGGTGGTCGAACGCCGGGTCGTGCCGGCCGACGTATATGCTTCGCCCCAGGCGGCCCCGGGCACCACGCGCAGGTTGGCACTGTAGTGGATGAATGCATCGGTCACGAGCGGGGCGACTTCGACCCGCATCATTTCTTCAAGATAATCGCGGATCGCGTATTTCCGCGACGATGGCGCCAGGTCTGTGGTCGAAATCTTGAAAAGCGGGGCTGCTTGGGTCATTCGGTCCACGACCATTCAGGTTCGCAATGGGCGGCGGTGCTAGTGCCAGGTTGCCGCCTCGTCAAGTATTTTCAAAGATAATTTGTGCGCCTGTCGCGACAATTCTGCAACGTTGCGGTGTGGCGGGCAATTCTGGCCGTGTAGCGCCAATTCAGTGGCCATCCAGCGTCAAGACGTCTCGGTAAAGGCATGATGATTTCGGCCCATCATTTGCCAGGGGAGTCCCTGCGTATTTGGAGGGTTCCTTATGAATGACGAAAATGCCGGCGCGATCTCGGCTGCTGGCTTGCGGGCGGCGCGCAAAAAGCGCTCGGCCCGAACCTTGCTGGCCACCTGTTCGCTGCTGGCCCTGACATCGGCCGTGCAGGCGCAGAATTTCTGGGTCGGCACTCAAAGCCAGGACTGGTTCGATCCGCTCAACTGGACACTGGGCGTTCCGGACGTCAATGCGCCCGGCCTCGATGACAATATCAACATTCTCACCGACATGCCCAACAGCGTCGTGCTCAGCGGCGGGGTGGCGTCATCGAACATCCTGTCATTGGGAGGTGCTCCGGGAACCGGCATTCTCGAAATCAATGGCGGCGGAGTTCTCACCAGCTTCGATGGTATCCTCGGCCGCGATCCCGGATATCGGGGCGTCGTGCGTGTCGATGGCGCCGCCTCGCGATGGCATCTGGCCAACGATGCCATAGTCGGTTTTTCGGGTGACGGCTGGCTCGATATCGCCAGCGGCGCAACAGTGACGGCGGATGAACTTATCGCGGGCTTTCATTCCGCCTCGGACGGCAGCATCACCATTGGTGGCTCGGGCGCACGTCTGACCGTGACCAATGGGCTGACCGTCGGCATGGATGGTGGCGGCCGCCTCGAGATCCGCGCCAATGGCGTCGTGAACAGTCTGGCGGGCTCGCTCGGAGGAAATGCCACATCCACCGCCTTCGCCCACATTTCCGGCCTGGGCGCACAGTGGAACAATACAGCCGACCTTCGTGTGGGCATTCGCGGCAATGGCGAAATGACCATTCTCGGCGGCGGCAGCGTGAGCAGTTCGGATGGCGCGATCGGGTACGATGCCGGTGCCGGCATTGTCGAGGTCGCCAATAACGGACGCTGGACCAATACCGGCGCCTTGCTGGTCGGCGCCGCCGGCACAGGTACGTTGACCGTCGCCAGCGATGGCGTGGTTGCGGCCAACACCGTCACCATCGCACAACAGGCTGGCAGCACCGGCACGATCAACATCGGCTCCAAACTTGGCGACCCAGCGGCGTGGGCCGGAATGCTTGACACGCCGGCACTGGTCTTCGGGGCGGGCACGGCCATTCTCAACTTCAACCATATCGATACCGCGCTCGATTTTGATCCGGTCATGTCGGGCGCCGGCGCAATCAACCACGTCGCGGGCACCACGATTTTCTCCGAAGATTCTTCGGCCTTTACCGGCACGACTGCGGTCAGTGGCGGCACTCTTGCCGTTGGCAACGCCCTGGGTGGGGTGGTGAATGTGTTTTCCGCCGGTACGCTCGCCGGGTCCGGCACGCTGGGCACCCTGAATGCCGGCGCGGGCGGCACCGTCGCGCCGGGCAATTCGATCGGCACGCTGTCCGCCACCAATGCCAGCTTTGGGGCTGGCTCTTTCTACGATGTGGAAGTGAACGCCGCCGGCGCCAGCGACCGCATTCTCGCCACCGGAACGGCCACTCTGAGCGGTGGCACCGTGCGGGTGTCGGCCAGCCCGGACTATGCGTCAAACACCCGCTACACGATCCTGACTGCCGCCGGCGGCGTCAGTGGTGCTTTTGGCGGCGCGTCGACCAACCTGGCCTTTCTCACGCCACTCCTGAGCTACGATGCCACCAATGCCTTCATGACCCTGGTGCAGGGCGCCAACTTCGCGAGCGCCGCCCGGACCCCGAACCAGTTGGCAGTCGCCGGGGCAACCGACGCATTGGGAGCGGGTAATGCGCTCTACAACGCCCTGCTTCCATTGACGCCCGACGAGGCGCGACGGGCGATGGATGATCTTTCTGGTGAAGGCCACGCTTCGCTGTCGAGCATGTTCATCGAGGATGCCGCTATGCTCCGGCAAACGGCGCTCGACCATGCGCGTCACGATCCCGATCAGGCCATTGGGAGCATGGCCCTTGGCTATGCGAGCACTCCAGTCCTCGCGGATACGCCCGAGCCGTTTGCAGTCTGGGCGCAGGCAGCCGGCAGCCAATCAAGACTTGCGGCCGATGGCAATGCAGCCCAGGCCGACGGGGCGAGCGGCGGGCTGGCAATCGGGGCGGATGGCGTCGTGGGTGATTGGCGCGTTGGCATGATGCTTCATGCTGGTGCAACCAGCCTCTCGATAGCGGATCGATCGATGACGGCCAATAGTACCAATTATGGGCTGGGCGCCTATGCCGGAACGGCCTGGGGCGATACGAACCTCTCGCTTGGCCTTGGCTATACGCGGCACCAGGTGCGCAGCTCCAGATCCGTTGCCTTTGGCGGCCTCGCCAACACTCTGAGTGCTGACTACGGGGCCAGCACGGCGCAGGCATTTGGCGAACTCTCCCATCATTTTGATCTGGGCGCTTTTGAGCTCACCCCCTATGGCGAGGTGGCGTATGTGGTCAATTCCACGGATGGATTTGCCGAAGCCGGTGGGCCCGCCGCCTTGACCGTGGCGTCGGCCGTGCAGCAGGGTGCGTTTACAACCATTGGTGCGCGGGCCAGCACAACCGTGCCTGCCGGGGACGGCGGGCAGATTGCGCTGGAAGCGGGGCTGGGCTGGCGCCACGCATTTGTCGACCAGTCCAACCTGTCCAACGCCTTTGGCGTCGGTCCCGCATTTGCGATCGCTGGGGCGCCGGTACAGCGAGATGCGCTGGTGCTCGAAGTTGCCGGCTCGATCGACCTGTCCGCAAACGCCGCGCTCGGCTTGTCCTATGACGGTCAGATAGGTACCGCCGGCCAGACGCATATGCTCAAAGCGACACTGGGCGGATCGTTTTAGCAGGGTGTCGAGTAAGCACGGGCGCGGCAAATATCGAGGGGTCGATTGGTGCCAACCGAACGGCCCGCGTCCTACGGACCTTGATCCACCACGGACAAAAGCAACCCGGCCACAGCCAATGGCTGCGACCGGGTTGCGTCGGTGATGGGTCAGCCGTGTTTGAGCATCACGTGGCGGACGCTGGTGTAGTCTTCGAGCGAGTAGCTCGACAGGTCCTTGCCATAGCCCGATTGCTTGATGCCGCCATGCGGCATTTCGTTGACCAGCATGAAGTGGGTGTTGATCCACGTACAGCCATAGCGCAGCCGTGCCGCGGCGCCCATGGCCTTGGAAATGTCCTTGGTCCAAACCGAGGAGGCCAGGCCATAGTCGCTGTCATTGGCCCATTCCACGGCCTGCTCGGGTTCGTCGAACCGGGTGATCGACACCACCGGGCCGAACACTTCGCGGCGTACGATCTCGTCGCTCTGGAGGGCGCCGGCGACCACGGTGGGCTCGAAATAGAAGCCTTGGTCGCCCGATTTCTTGCCGCCGGTCGTCACTTCGATATGGGACATTTCCTGGGCGCGTTCGACAAAGCTCGCGACGCGGTCACGCTGCCGCATGGAAATCAGCGGCCCCATTTCGTTGACGCTGTCGTCGGACTGGTTGAACTGGATGGTGGAGACGGCGCTGGAAAGGTCAGCCACCAGTCGGTCGTAAATCTTGGAGCCGGCATAGATGCGGCAGGCGGCGGTGCAGTCCTGACCAGCATTGTAGTAGCCAAAGGCGCGAAGGCCGTCGACGACGGCGCCGAGATCGGCGTCGTCATAGACGATGACCGGGGCCTTGCCGCCCAATTCGAGATGGGTGCGCTTGACCGATTTGGCGGCGGCCTGCAGCACTTTCTTGCCGGTGGCGATGTCGCCGGTGATCGAGATCATGTCCACCTTGGGGTGGTTGATCAGGGCATTGCCGACGCTTTCGCCGCGCCCGAGCACGATATTGACCACGCCCTCGGGCAGGATTTCGGCGAGGGTCCGCGCCAGCTTGAGCGCGCTGAGCGGGGTCTGTTCGGAAGGCTTGAAGACCACGGTATTGCCCCCGGCAATGGCCGGGGCCAGTTTCCAGGCCATCATCATCAGAGGGTAGTTCCAGGGCGCGATGGAGCCGACGACGCCAATCGGGTCGCGCCGCACCATGGAGGTATGGCCTTCGAGATATTCGCCCGCGACCACGCCCGACATGTTGCGCACGGCGCCCGCGAAGAAGCGGTAGCAATCCACCACGGCGGGGATTTCGTCATTACGCACGGCATTGATCGGCTTGCCGCAATTGAGTGCTTCGAGCGCGGCGAAGGCGTCGGCATCGGCCTCGATGGCATCGGCAATGCGCAAGAGATAGGCCGAGCGCTGTCCTGGCGTGGTGCGTGACCAGTGCACGAAGGCCTTGCTGGCTGCGGTGACCGCTCGGTCTACCTGCGCGAGGGAGGCTTCGGGGACGGCCTTGATCAGGCCGCCCGTACGCGGGTTGAGCACCTGTTCTTCCGCGTCCGCGCCGCTTTCGAACTGCGCGCCGATCAGCATGTTGGTGTCCATCATAATCTCCTCAGCATTGTTATTTGCCGCTACCGGCGATCTGGTCGCCGTCGCGGGTCAGATAGAAGGCAGCCAGGATCGGGATGGTGGTCACCAGAACCACGATCATGGCTACGACATTGGTTACCGGGCGCTGGCGCGGCCGGATCAATTCCTCCAGCATCCAGAGCGGCAGGGTCTGCTGCTGCCCGGCGGTGAAGGTGGTGACGATCACCTCGTCAAAGGACAGCGCGAAGGCCAGCATGCCGCCAGCGAGCAATGCCGTGCCGATATTGGGCAGGATGACATAGCGGAAGGTCTGGAAGCCGTCGGCACCGAGATCCATCGAGGCTTCGATGAGCGATTTCGAGGTGCGGCGGAAGCGGGCCACCGCATTGTTATAGACGACCACCACGCAGAAGGTGGCGTGGCCCAGCACGATGGTCCAGAAGCTGAACGGGATTTCGGCGATGCTGAAGGCCGAGCGCAGCGCAATGCCGGTGATGATGCCGGGCAGGGCGATGGGCAGGATGACCAGCAGCGAGATCGTCTCCCGCCCGAAGAAATCGGACTGGCTCACCGCAGCGGCGCAGAGCGTGCCGAGCACCAGGGCGATGGCGGTCGAGATGGCGGCGACCTGGAGCGACAGGGTCAGCGCCTGCCAGACGTCGGGCCGGTTCAAGGTGACTTCGAACCATTTCAGCGTCAGCCCCGGCGGCGGCCACTGATAGCTCTTTTCCTCGGTGGTGAAGGCATAGACGAAGATCAGCAGCAGTGGCGCGATCATGAAGATCAGGCCTGCGGCGGCGGAGATTTTAAGGCCAAGCGAGGCCTTGGGACCATCAGAGCGCATCGAAAGCCCCCTGTCGTTTGGCCATCCAGAGATAGAGGCCCATGATGACGATCGGCACCACGGTGAAAGCGGCAGCCAGCGGGATATTGCCGGCCGTGCCCTGCTGGGCATAAACGGCCTGACCGATGAAGAGGCGCGACGATCCGATGATCTGGGGAATGATGTAGTCGCCCAGCGTCAGCGAGAAGGTGAAGATCGAGCCGGCGATGATGCCGGGCAGGGCGAGGGGAAAAATCACTTTCCTGAACGTCTGCTGCGGGGTGGCGCCAAGGTCAGAGGAGGCGTCGATCAGATTGACCGGCACGCGCTCCAGCGAGGCCTGGATCGGCAGGATCATGAACGGCATCCAGACATAGACGAAGACCAGGAAAGTGCCGATATAGCTCACCGACAGCGAGTTGCCGCCGATGACCGGGATGGCGAGAATCCAGTCGAGCACGAAGCCGATATGGAGGCTCTCGAACACCCAGGTGAGGATGCCTTCCTTGGCGAGGATCAGCTTCCAGGCGTAGATTTTCACGAGATAACTCGACCACAGCGGCAGCATGATGCCGAGATAGAACAGCGCCTTCCATTTCCCGCGCACATAGCGCGCCGCCATATAGGCGATGGGGAAGGCGATGACGGCCGAGGCCAGCGTCACGAGTGCCGACATGACCACCGTGCGCACAATGATGTCGAGATTGGCCGGGCGCAGCAGCTCGGCATAGCTCTTGAGCGTCAGCGTCGAATAGTCGACGATGCCGGAAAACTCGTCGATAGCGAAAAAGCTCTGGAACAGCAGCGCCAGCAGCGAGCCGATATAGACGATGCCCAGCCACAAAAGCGGTGGCGTCAAAAGAAGCAGCACGAATATTCCGGGGTGGCGCCAGAACTGGTCTGAAAGCCAGCCGAGAAGACCGGGGCGCCGCTCAGTGATGGCAAGAGCGGTTGTGGTCATTGCTCTGTTTCCATCAGATGGAGGGCACTGCGCTCGAAGGCGACGCCGGTGCGCGCGCCGATATCGGGCAGTTCCTGCCCCGAGGGCACCAGCGCATGGATGCTGCCGCCGCCAATATCGATGCCCAGTCGCGTCATCGCGCCGAGGTAATTTTTCGTCGCCACGGTTCCGGCCAGTGCGCTGCCGGCCTCGGGGGCCAGCCTGACGGCTTCGGAGCGGAGGCTGCCCCAACGCCGCTCACCGGTCAGGGTCGAAACCTGGTCAGGATTGAGGATATTGGAGGAGCCCACGAAATCGGCAACGAAACGACTATTGGGCTTGGAGTAGATTTCTTCTGGCGTGCCAACCTGCATGACGCGGCCGCCCGAGAAGACGGCGACGCGGTCAGCCATCGAAAGGGCTTCGCCCTGATCGTGGGTGACGAAAATGAAGGTAATGCCCAGCGCCTTTTGCAGGGATTTGAGCTCCTCCTGCATGCTTTCGCGCAGTTTCAGGTCGAGTGCGCCGAGCGGTTCGTCGAGCAGCAGCACTTTCGGCCGATTGACCAGTGCGCGCGCCAGGGCCACGCGCTGGCGCTGACCGCCGGACAGCTCGGAAGGGCGGCGCGTGCCGTAGCCGGCGAGCTTGACCATGTCGAGCGCCGCCTCAGCCGCCTTGTGGCGTTCGGCCCGCGCCGCCTTCTTGAGCATCAGCGAATAGGCGACATTGTCGAGGACGTTCAAATGCGGGAACAGCGCATAGTCCTGGAAGACCGTGTTGACGTTGCGCCGATAGGGCGGCACGCCCGTGGCGTTCTCGCCGAAGATTTCGATATGGCCGTGCGTGGGTTGTTCGAAACCGGCAATGACCCTGAGGCATGTGGTCTTGCCTGACCCCGAGGGGCCCAGCATGGCGAAGAACTCGCCGCTGGCGATCTCGAGGTTGACCTCATCCATGGCCTTGATGATGCCGAAGTGGCGCGAAACGCCTTGAAGGGACACAGCAGCGGTCATTTTATGCAGCTCCGTTTCTGGCGGCGGACGCAATGCCGCACCGCACGGCCAAACCGGCCGGCCAGACAGACTAGTCGAAATTCAGGTTGGTTGGGTGGTGGGAAGGCGCATGGCCTCCCCACTTGGGCAGATCAGCGTCCGCCGATGACCCCGATATAGTCCGAGACCCAGCGATAGTAAGGTACGCATTCGCCCTGTTCGCACTGGGTGGTCGGAGTGCGCCAGAAGCGGATCTTGTCGAAGTTCTCGTAGCCGTTATTGGCGCAGCCTTCGTCGGTAAGCAGCTCATTGCCCTTGCAGGCGGCGGGCACGGACGGGACGGTGCCGAACCAGGCCGAGACGTCGCCCTGCACCTTGGGCGAGAGCGAATGCTCCATCCACATATAGGCGCAGTTCGGGTTCTTGCTGTCGGCATGGAGCATGGTGGTATCGGCCCAACCGGTCACGCCTTCTTCCGGGAAGACCGAAGCAACCGGGCTATCGGCAGCGAGGAGATTGACCTGGAAGGGCCACGAGCCGGAAGCAGCAACGCCTTCGTTCTTGAAGTCGTCGATCTGGATGAAGGCGTCGTGCCAGTAGCGACCAACCAGGGTGCGCTGCGTGCGCAAGAGGTCGAGCGCGGCAGCATATTGGTCTTCATTGAGGGCGTAGGGATCGGTGATACCAAGCTCGGGCTTGTGGCTCATCAGATAGAGCGCGGCGTCGGCAATGTAGATCGGGCCGTCATAGGCCTGCACACGGCCGGCATTGGGCTGGCCATCGGGGAAATCCATCGGCTCGAACACGACGTTCCAGCTGGTCGGGGCTTCCTTGAAGACCTCGGTATTGTACATCAGCACGTTCGGGCCCCAGACGTAAGGGGTACCGTAATGCACGCCGTCGACCGTGTGCCAGGCGGCGTTCTGCAGGCGCTCGTCAATGGTCGACCAGGACGGGATCAGGGCGGTGTTGATCGGCTGGACGCGGTTGCCGGCCACGAGGCGCAGCGACGCGTCGCCGGAGGCGGTGACAAGGTCGAACCCGCCTTCGTTCATCAGCGCCACCATTTCGTCGGAGGTGGCGGCGGTCTTGACCGAGACCTTGCAGCCGGTGGCTTCTTCAAATCCCGTGACCCAGTCAAAGGCCGCGTCGGTTTCGCCGCGTTCGATATAGCCGGCCCAGGCCACGATGCTCAGCTGCCCCTCGCCGGCACCCAGCGTCTGCAGAGCCTCGGCGGCCATGGTCTGGCCCGAAAACACGGTTGCCATCGCGATGGCGGTACAAGTGCGTAAAACAGGCTTCATGACGTTCTCCCTTCAATCGCCGGTCCCCACCAGCTTAGGAAAGACTACGCCGAGCATTAACTTTCGCAATTTCATTCGACAGATAGAAGATATCGGAATTGCCGATACCACATCCTAGAACTTGCGCTGGTTCTGCTGCGCCTGCACCAAGCCTATGAAATCACGGGCAGATCGCGGCAGGCCCGAGCCGCGCCGCCACACCATGCCGACCTGCACAACCGGGAGATTGCCTGAGATAATTCGGTTTTCGATACGGTCGCCTTCCAGCGACCACGGGCGATAGACGAGGTCGGGCAGCACGGCGACACCCGCGCCCGTCGCCACAAGGCTACGCACGGCTTCGACTGAACGCGTGCGAAAGGCCACCCGCGGTTTGGTGCCGAGGGCCGAGAGCAGCTTGCCAGTATTCTCCTCGATTTCGTCCACCGTCAGCATGATGAGCGGCTCGGTGACGATATCTTCGATCTGGATGACATCGGCGGAAGCGAGTCGATGCCCCAGCGGCAACCAAAGCCGATAGGAGGACGTCTCGAAGATTTCGGCCTGCAGTGCATGGCGATCCTGCAGATCGGAGATGACCATAACCGCCACATCGAGCTCGCCGCCGATGAGGAGGTGTTCGAGATAGTCGCGATTGTCCTCGATGGCCGTGACCTGCACCGAGGGATAGGCACGCCGGTAGCGCGCCAGAAGCTCGGACAATACGTAGCCGGCGACCATGGAGGTGACGCCGAGGGCCAGCGGGCTTGGCGGGGCCGAGGCGGTTTCGACAAAGCTGCGCCGCGCATCCTGCACGCCAGAAAGGATGCGGGCGGCGTGGCGGTGGAACTGGTGACCCTGATGGGTGATGTTGAGCCCGCGCCGATGACGCTCGAAGAGCGCGACGCCGAGGTCGAGTTCGAGGTCGCGGATGGCCTCGGTGACGGCCGATTGCGAGATCGACAGGTTTTGGGCCGCGCCGGAGATGGTTCCGTGCTCGGCGACGGCGATAAAGTACTGTAACTGGCGCAGGGTGAAGGACATGCCTTCACCCTAACGCGCTCATGATACTCACGAAAGTGGGCGCGGCGCGATCAGGCCGACAGACCACCGATGCAGGCATATTTGAGTTCGGTGAACTCCAGAATGCCGTGCTGCGAGCCCTCGCGGGAATTGCCGCTTTCCTTGACGCCGCCAAAGGGCGCCAGTTCGGTTGAGATCAGGCCGCTATTGATGCCGACCATGCCGTATTCAAGCCCCTCCATCACACGGAAGATGCGGCCGACGTCGCGGGCGTAGAAATAGGCGGCAAGGCCGGTCTCGGTGTCATTGGCGGCGGCGATGACTTCTGCCTCAGTGTCGAAGCGGAAGACGGCGGCGAGAGGGCCAAACGTCTCTTCTTTCGCCAACTGCATGTCGGCGCGTGCGCCCGTCAGAACCGTGGGCTCGAAAAAGGTGTGGCCCAAGCTATGACGCTGCCCGCCTAGCCTGACTTTGGCGCCCTTGGCCGTGGCATCGGCGATATGCGCTTCCACCTTCAGCACCGCGTCTTCGGTGATCAGCGGACCCTGGGCGATACCGTCGGCAAAGCCGTCGCCCACCTTGAGGGCCGCAACCTTGGCCACGAACTTTTCGACAAAGGCATCATGGACGCTGGACTGCACATAGAAGCGATTGGTGCAGACGCAGGTCTGGCCCATGTTCCTATACTTTGAGACCAGCGCGCCTTCGACTGCCGCATCGATATCGGCGTCGTCAAAGACGATGAAGGGTGCATTGCCACCCAGTTCCAGCGCCACCTTCTTCACGGTCGTAGAAGCCTGAGCCATCAGGACCTTGCCGACTTCGGTCGAGCCGGTAAAGCCGACCAGCCGCACCTTGGGGTGGCTGGTGAGCACGCCGCCAATAGCGCGGGCATCGCCCGTGAGAACATTGATCGTGCCAGCCGGGAAGCCGGCGCGCTGGGCGAGCTCGGCCAGCGCCAATGCAGTGAGCGGCGTTTCGGGCGCAGGCTTCACCACCACAGTGCAGCCCGCCGCCAGCGCCGGGGCGATCTTGCGGGTGATCATCGCCGCCGGGAAATTCCACGGCGTAATCGCCGCCACCACGCCGATCGGCTGGCGCAGCACCATCAGCCGTGCATCGGCCCGATGGCTGGGCAGCATTTCGCCGGCAATACGCTTGGCCTCTTCGGCATAGAACTCGACGTAGGAGGCGGCATAGTCGATCTCGCCCAGCGCCTCGGCAAACGGCTTTCCCTGCTCGCTGGTGAGAATGGTCGCCAGGTCCTGCCGATTGGCGATGACGAGATTGAACCAGTTGCGCAGCACCGCACTGCGCTCCTTGGCGGTGCGGGCGCTCCAGCCGGGCAGGGCCGCGGCTGCCGCGTCGACAGCCTCGGTTGCCTCGGCGGCGCCGAAGGAGGGCACATGGCCGACGACTTCGCCGCTGGCGGGGTTGGTGACGGCCGTGCTGGCGGTGCCGACAAAGCGGCCGTTGAGAAGGGCCTGACTTTTGAGCAGGCTGCTATCGGCGAGGGGACGCATGGTCATGGTCTCAGTTTCCACCGGCCACGAGGGCGCGTTCGAGCTTTTCGAGACCTTCGTCCAGCAGGGCATCGGAAATGGTCAGCGGGTTGAGGAGGCGAATGGTGTTGCCGTGGATGCCGCAGGAAAGAAGGATCAACCCGTCGGCGATGGCCGCCTGGATCACCTTCTTGGTGGTCGCCGCATCGGGGCCGCCATCGGTGCGCGAGACGATGTCGAAAGCCACCATCGAGCCGGGACCGCGGATATAGGCGATCGGGGCGATGTCATTGCGGCGAGATGCCTTTTCCAGCGCCGCCTTGATCTTGCTGCCGATGGCATTGGCGCGATCGACCAGGTTTTCCTCGGCGATCACATCGAGCACGGCCAACGCCGCGGCGCAGGCCACGGGACTGCCGGCATAGGTGCCGCCGAGGCCGCCCGTTTCAGGAGCGTCCATGATTTCGGCGCGGCCAATAACGCCCGAGAGCGGAAAGCCGCCGGCAAGAGCTTTGGCGATGGTCACAAGATCAGGCTCGACGCCGGAATGCTCGATGCCGAACATTTTTCCGGTGCGCGCAAAGCCGGTCTGGATTTCGTCGGCGATGAGCACGATGCCGTGCTTGTTCGCGATCTCGCGCAGCGCCACGAGCAGTTCGGTCGGCGCCGGCAGGAAGCCGCCTTCGCCCTGCACCGGTTCGATGATGATGGCGGCGACATCGGTGGGATCAATATCGGCGCGGAACAGCGTTTCGAGCGCCCGCAGGCTTTCGGCGACGGTGACGCCATGGGATTCCGCCGGGAACGGCACGTGGAACACACCCGCAGGAGAAATGCCGAACTTCTTCTTGTAGGGCGCGACCTTGCCGGTCAGCGCCATGGTGAAGGTGGTGCGGCCATGGAAGGCGCCGCTGAAGGCGACGACGCCCGACCGGCCCGTATGGGCGCGGGCGATCTTGATCGCATTTTCGACCGCTTCAGCGCCGGTCGAAAAGAGGATCGACTTGGCCGGATCCGAGAACGGCGCCAGCGCATTGAGGCGTTCGCAGACCGCCACATAGGGCTCATAGGGCACGATCTGAAAGGCGGTATGGGTAAAACCGTCAAGCTGCGCCCGCACCGCTTCCATCACCTTCGGGTGGCGGTGGCCGGTATTGAGCACGGCAATGCCGGCGGCGAAGTCGATGTAGCGATTGCCTTCGACATCCCACAATTCGCTGCCTTCGGCCCGCTGGGCGAAAACGGGAAAAGCGGTGCCGATGCCGCGTGGCAATGCGGTCTGGCGGCGGCTCTGCAGGATAGCGTTGTCGGTCATGGCAAGACTCCTTTGACGCAAGTCTAGGGCGTTGCGAGGCTGGGGCGGTATGTGATTATGTTGGGTGGTGTGGTGCATTAAAGTCACCACAAGGAGTTCTCTATGCCCCCGAGGGACGACACCGTGCCGCGCCTGCCGCCGCTTCTCATGCTGCGCGCCTTCGAGGCCACCGGCCGGACCGGCTCGATGCGCAAGGCGGCCGACGATCTCGGTGTCAGCCACACCGTGGTCAGCCGCCACGTGCGCAATCTCGAAGGCTGGATGGGTCGCAAGCTAATGACCGCGGGACCGCGCGGCATCATCCTCACCGACGAGGGACAGATCCTGCTCGCCTCGGTGAGCAAGGCTTTTCGCCAGATCGCCAATACGGTGAGCGAATTGCGGCCCGCCCGCGCCGGGGCCATGCTGCGCATCTGGTGCATTCCGGGCCTCGCAACCCGCTGGCTGACACCGCGCCTCGCCGCCATCGAGGACATCTTGCGGGGCACCGATGTGGTACTGCGTGCGACGCACGCCTTGCCCGATTTTGCCGCTGACGAAGCAGATTTCGCCATCGGCTTTGGCGATTTCGACGCGCTGGCGGGCACGGAGCAACCGCTGCTGCGTCCACGCATGTTTCCCATGGCCAGCCCGCAATGGCTCGCCACCCATGGCAAGATCCAGTCATTGGCCGACCTGCCGAATTGGCCGCTCATCCACGAGGAAAGTCATCGCCAATGGGCCGACTGGTTCGAGGCGGCCGGCGTGGGGACCGGGCACCGCCTCAATGGCCCGCGCCTGTGGGACGCGAGTCTCGGGCTCGACGCAGCGCGCGCCGGCCAGGGTATTGCGCTCGGCAGCCGCATCCTTGCGGAAGACGATCTGGCGAGCGGACGTCTGGTCGAGCTGTTCGACACCAATGTCCGCCTCGGCGGCTACTATGCCATCACCTCGCCCCAGCAGCGCGGCTCCGCTGCAATTGAGCGGTTGATCGCCTGGCTCGGCGCCGAACTGGAGCTGGCTGAAAGCGGCCGGTGACCACCTTCAGTCCTCCAGGAAAATCTCGGTATTGCCGTCGATATAGTCGTCGAAAAGCACCGTAGTGCTCTCCTCGGTGCCGATGACGAAGGCCATTTGCCCCGGACCGGTCAGGCGGCGCATCGGGACGTGCTCCTGGTCGACCGTGCATTGGTAATGGCCACCGGAAAGGGTGGTGAAGGCAATGCCGCGCCACATGGCGGTGGAGGTCAGGTGGACGTGGCCGGCAATGACCTGGCGGATATCCGGATGGGTTTTGAGCGCATCGATAAAGGCATCGGGTTCGAGGATGCGGATGTCGTCGGATTCGATGTGCAGTGCATTGGCGTTGTGGTGCAGAATGACGATGACAGGGCGGTCCAGCGCCTCGGCGAGACGGGCATGCAGCCAGCTGATCTGCGATGCGCTGAGCACGCCATCGACGCGGCCGGGCTCTGACGAGTCGAGCAGGATGATGCGATAACCCTTGATATCAAAGGCTTTATCTACTTTGCCCGTCTCGGCGACATGGCTGGTGCCAAAGACCGAGACGAAGCTGTCGCGGTCGTCGTGATTGCCGAGCGTGATGTGCACCGGGATAGAAATCCGCGCGACGATGGCCTTGAGCCGCTCATAGGCGGCCGGCTGGCCAAGGTCGGCGAGGTCACCGGCAAGAACGCAGAAATCGGCATTGCCATAGCGCGCTTCGATGGCTTCCACGGCCTGTTCGAAGCGGGCGCCGGTGTCGAGCGTCACCGACAATTCGCCCTCGGGCATGACATGCAGGTCGCTCAGCACCACGAATTTCAACGTCACGGCGAATCTCTCCGGATTGGATGTCAGGCCGATGTTTTAACCGGGTTCATGTGACACCTTGCCATCTGCCGCTCGATTTCTTCAAGAAGAGCTGGGAGTTCGCCTGGGGTGCGAATGGTGTAGCGCGGAATCTCGTGGTCAAATTCGGGGATATGCGTGCGTTTCTTGGACCAGCTTTGCCAAATGCTTATGATCCCCAACTGGTTGGCGCCGCCGATGTCGCGCTCCAGGTGATTGCCGACCATGACGATGTCCTTGGCGTCGCTTTGGCTAAGTCCCAGAGACGAAATGGCCTTCTGGAACATGCGTGCGTCGGGCTTCGAACAGCCCTCGGCTTCGGAGATCACCTGAGCTTCAAAGTGTGGTTCTATGCCGTGGCCGCCGAGGATGGTGGCAAAGCTGCGGACACGGCCGTCGGCGACGAGGGCAAGGCGATAGCCTTCGCGGGTGAGGGCGTTGATCATCTCGAGGGCGCCGGGGATAAGTCCGGCTTCGATGACATAACCTTCGTCGTCGAAGATCTCGGTGGCCTCATTGACCAATGTGTCGCCGCTATCCAGAAACACAGCCTTTAGAAGGGGTTGCCGTGCGCTGACCTCCTCCAGAACTGTTTTGACGCGACCGGGAATCCACGCGGCTAGATCGGTCCAGGACGAAAATTCGACCGTGGATAGATCAAAGCGCTGGTTGAACTGGAAGGATGGCAGGAAGGCGCGGGCCTGGAGGTAGCGCTTTACGACGCGGTGATCTTCGGCCGTCAGCCCGGCGAGGGCGTCGCGGAACATGTCGTTGATGAGAATCGTGCCGCGACCGGCCAGTTCCTGGCAGCTCACCGAGGTGATTTCGGCGGCTGGCAGTTGCCCCTCGGGCGTGGCGCTGAAGGCGTGTTTGCCGGGCGCGGAGACCAAGGTTACGCGGCCTTTTTCGAGGGGGAGGGCGCCCTCGGCGATGGTCATGGGGAAGATGCCGCCATGGGCGCTGGCTTCGACGCCGACGACTTGGTCATTGGCGTCGAGCTTGAGCCAAATGTGCTCGAGTTCGTAGAGGTGCTGGATATCCCAGTCCCACCAGATTGCATATTCGACGACCTTGGCGACGCCGGGCTCGAAGGTGATGTCGAGCGTGGCGGAGGGCGAGCGGCCGGGGGCGGTCAGGACGGAAATGCCGACGCGGCTCGGCAGGAATGGCTCGTTGTCGCCAAACCGGATGACGGGCGCCAGGCGGCGGGCCAGTTCAATGTCGGCGGTTGATGGCGAGGGCATGGGGCTTCCTTTTGGCGCTCAGCGAATGCTTCAATTCTTGTAATCGTTTTCAAGATTGAACTGCAAGAGGCGGTGATGGGTAAATTTGCAAACGACGATGCCTCTGGTCTGACCGCGCCTTTTCATCGGGGCAGCGGTTTTGTGCGGCCAGTATAGGGCAGGGCGGCGTGGTGGGGATTAGTTCTCGAGCGGAATGGTCGAGGCGCGCTGGATGAGGGTGTTTTCGAGGACGACCTGGCGCGGCGAGTTGCTGGCTTCGCGCATGTGGCCAATCAGCGTCATGGCGGCGATCTCACCCATTTCGTGGATCGGCTGGGCGATGGTCGACAGGGTCGGGAAGGTGACGGCGGATTCCAGGACGCCGTCATAGCCGAGGATCGAAAGGTCGCGCGGCAGGTCGAGACCGAGTGCGTGGGCGGCGTGCATGACGCCGATGGCGAGCATGTCGGTGGTGCCGAAAATGGCGGTCAGGCTGGGGTTTCCGGTTATCATCGCAGCGCCGGCTTCGCGGCCGACGTCAAAGCTGGCGGTCTCGAATGGCTGGGAAAAGATGATTTCCACGTCGGTGGCGAGATCCTGTGCCGCCTGACGAATGCCGCGGACGCGTTCGCTGCCGACGTCCTGGCTGCCGCCCTTTTGCGCCACGCCGCCGGCGACGACGCCGATCTTGCGATGGCCCAGTTCGATCAGGTGGCGCATCCCCTGATAGCCGCCCGAAAAGTTGTCGCAGACGACCGAGCTGATCGCCGGGATCTTGGGCTTCATGTCAACAAAGGCGACGGAAATACCGCGCTCGCGCAAGAGGTTAACCTGCTTTGTCGTGCGCGATGTGGTGCCTGATGGCCGGATGATGACACCCTGTACGCGCATATCCAGCATGGTTTCGAGATAGGCTTCCTCGCGCTCGGCATCGCCATTGGTCGAGCAGAGCAACACGCGGTAGCCCTGGTCGAACATGGTGGTTTCGATGGCGTAGGCGAGGGCGCTGGAGAATGGGGTGCGTTGCTGGCGCAGCAAAACCCCAACGATATTGGACTGTTGCGTGCGGAAAGAGCTGGCAAGGCCATTGCGGCGATAGCCCAGCGTATCGATGGCCTTGTTGACCGCGTCGCGCACTTCCGGGCGCACATGGGCATAGTCATTGACGACGCGCGACACGGTCGCGATCGACACATCGGCCAGCTTCGCGACGTCCTTTATGGTTACCACTTGGTTAGCACACTGTTCACATCGAGAATGACCGGAATGCCTTTGCGATAGCACTTTGCTGGTCGCGCCACCATGTCGATTTTCCTATCTTGTATTGAAAACGTTTACAAGATAGCGTCACCAAACCGATAGATGTGGGTACTAGTGACGAGGGGCAAAAGCACCCTCAGGAAGGTGAGGCTTCCGGCTCCAAACCCACCGGCCGGACCTCGGAGGATGCGAAGTGTTCATTTCGTGGGAGGGAAGCAAATGCAGATGGTACGTTTTGGCGTAACGCGGCTCATGGCGGCGTCGCTGCTGTTGAGCGCGTCGACTTTGCCGGGCGCGGTGGTGCTGCCGGCTCAGGCACAGGATAGTGCCGCGGTTTGTGCGAGCGGTTTCACCGAAGCGCCGCAGCTCAAGGCGCAGGTCGATGCGGGCACGTTGCCGGCAGTGGCCGATCGCCTGCCGGTCGAGCCGCTGGTGATCCAGCCGGCAGAGGAAGTCGGCGTCTACGGCGGTCAGTTCATCGATAGCTGGGGCGGCGGCAATCTCGCCGATATCCGCCAGTTCGGCTATGAGCCGCTGGTGCGCTGGAGTGTCGATGGCTCGGAAGTCGTGCCCGGCATCGCCAAGAGCTGGGATATCAGCGAAGACGCCCGCAGCTACACATTCCACCTGCGCGAAGGCATGAAGTGGTCGGACGGCCAGCCGTTCACTGCCGATGACATCGTCTTCTGGTGGGATCGCGTCGAGAACAATATCAAGATCACCACCGGCGGGCCGCGTGGCGAGCTCAAGAACAATGGCGCCGTGCCGACGGTGACCAAGGTCGACGATTACACCGTCACCTTTGCCTATGAAGAGCCGAACGGCCTCTTCCTGCAGAACATGGCCGGCCCCTATGGTCAGCGCGCCGTGCAGTTTCCCAAGCACTATATGGAACAGTTCGACATCGACCTGAATCCGGATGGCGTGGCCGAGCTGATGAAGGCTGCCGGGGCGACGGACTATGCCGCCTGGTGGAAGGGCAATGTCGGTTCGTACAATGACGCGGCCCAGTTCAACGACCCCAAGCGCCCGTCGGTCCATGCCTGGATTGGCACCGATACGCTGCTGGGCAAGGAACGCGTGACCTTCGTTCGCAATCCCTATTATTTCGCCGTCGACCCCTCCTGCCAGCAGCTCCCCTATATCGACGAGCGCGTTTGGGCCGTGGCGGCCGATCCGGAAGTCACATTGCTGCAGGCCATTCAGGGCCAGATCACCATGTCGCCGCGCAATGTGTCGACGCCGCAGAACCGCGCCGTGTTCTTCGATAACCAGGCTGCGGGCGATTATCGCCTGATCCCGGCGACGAGCTGCGACTACAACACTGCCGTGCTTGGCTTTTCGGTGACGCATCCCGATCCGGTCAAGGCCGAGGTTTTCGGCAACAAGGACTTCCGCGCGGGCGTGTCGCTGGCCATCAATCGCCAGGAAATCATCGACACGATCTATCTGGGGCAGGGTGAACCCTTCCAGCCGGCGCCGCTGCCGAATTCGCCCTTCTACAATGAGAAGCTGGCCAAGGAATTCACCGAGTTCGACCTGACCAAGGCGGCCGAGCATCTCGACAAGATCATCCCCAAGGACGCGAGCGGCGTTCGCGTCGGGCCGGACGGCAAGCCGTTCAAGTTCTCGGTCGAGATCAATGCCGACTTCAAGCCGGATACGGTCGACGCCTTCCAGCTCATCGAACGCACCTGGAAGCAGGCTGGGCTCGATGTGACCGTCAACTATCACTCGGACGAATTGTTCGGGAATGCGCGCGCCAAGCCTGAAGCCGATGCGGCCGTGTGGGTGGGCGAGAATGGTTGCGGGCAGTTGCCGCTGCTCAATCTCGGTCGCTTCATGAACGACTATGGCTACTGGTCGCTGGGCAACTGGTCCGGCTGGGCCGCCTGGGACATGAAACGCCTTAATGCCGATGCCACGCTGCCCGACGGCTGGAGCCCGGTGGAGCCGCCCGCCAATGTGCAGCGCCTCTATGAACTGCGCTCGACCATTCCGACGACTGTGGGCGAGGAGCAGGCCGCGCTGATGCAGGAATTCACCGACCTTCTGGCCGAAGAATTCCTCACCATCGGTATCGCCAACCCGGCGGGCTACTACCGCTCGGTCAAGAACAACCTGCACAATGTGCCGGCTGAACTGATCGAAGGCTGGCTCTATCCCGGCCCGGCTCCGGCGAATTTCTCGACCTTCTTCTTCAAGTAAGCTCACTCCCGAAAACGGGACAGTCGCGGGGTGCCGCGGCTGTCCGATTGGGTTTGTATGAAAGGAGACCGCGATGGGTTCATTCATGGTGCGCCGGATCATTTATGCGATCCCGGCGCTCATCGCGGTGTCGCTGATTTCTTTCCTCGTCATTGCCATTCCGCCCGGCGATTTCGTGACCCGCACGGCCGAACTGGCGGCTGCGCAGGGCGATATCATGCCGCTGGCTGAGCAGGAGGCGATGCGAAAAGCCTATGGGCTCGATCTGCCGCTGATGGTCCAATACTGGAACTGGATCACCGGCGTCGTGCTGCGCGGCGACTTCGGCTATTCGTTCTCGTTCAACCTGCCGGTGAAGGACGTCATCTGGCCGCGGCTGGGGCTGACCATCGTGTTGTCGGTGGCGAGCCTTCTGTTCATCTGGGTCGTCGCTATTCCCATCGGCATCTATTCGGCCGTGCGCCGCTATTCGGCGGGCGATTATCTCGCGACCTTTCTGGGTTTTCTGGGCCTCGCCATTCCCAATTTCCTGCTGGCACTGGCGGCCATGTATATCGCCTTTGCCTGGTTCGGCGTGAATGTCGGCGGGCTGTTTTCGCCTGAATATGTCGAGGCGCCGTGGAGTTGGGAGCGGGTTCTCGATCTGCTGGCGCATCTCTGGCTACCGATGATGGTGCTGGGCACTGCCGGCACGGCGAGCGTCATTCGCGTGATCCGCGCCAATCTCCTCGATGAACTTCACAAGCCCTATGTCACCGCGGCGCGGGCCAAGGGGAAGGGCGAGTTTGCACTGCTGATGAAATATCCGGTGCGGCATGCGCTCAATCCGTTCGTCTCGGGACAGAACGACATTTTCGTCGACATCGTTTCGGGCGGCACCATCGTCGCCATCGTCATGGGGCTGCAGACGACGGGGCCGCTGCTGCTCGACGCGCTCAGGACGCAGGACATGTACATGGCGTCGAGTTTTATCCTGATGCTCTCGGTGCTGGTGGTGATCGGGACGCTGCTCAGCGACCTGCTGCTCGCCTGGCTCGATCCGCGCATTCGGTACCAGCAGGGTTAGGGGGCGGCCATGAGCGCATTCGATGAATCCACGGGCCTTGTCGCTCCCATCGCGAAAACCCATCAGCGTGGGCGCGGCTTTGATGGGCATTGGGCGCTGGTCTGGCAGAAATTCCGGCGGCACAAGCTGGGCGTCGCGGGCGGCATTGTTGTCATTCTCGCCTATCTCGTGGCGGCCATTCCCGAGTTCCTGGCGCCTGTGACGCTGGAGGCCTACAACCCGGCTTACAGCTATGCGCCGCCGCAGCCGCTGCATATGGGGCGCGATGATGGGACCGGGTGGACCTTCGGGCCGCATGTGAACGCCTACAAGTCCGAGATCGACTACAATTCGGGCCGCCGCACCTTTGTCGAGGACGAGACGCAGCCGATCTTTCTGGGGCTCTTCGTCGAGGGCGAGAGCTACAATCTCCTCGGCTTCATTCCCACCAATCGGCACCTCTTCGGGCCGGTGATCGAGGGGCAGCCGTTTTTCCTCTTTGGCGCCGATCGGTTGGGGCGGGATATCCTGAGCCGCACCATCTATGGCACGCGGATTTCGATGACCATCGGTCTCATCGGCGTGGCGCTGAGCCTTGTTTTCGGCATTCTGATCGGCGGGATTTCAGGGCTGTTTGGCGGAGTGACGGACAATGTCATCCAGCGCTTCATCGAGTTCATTCAGTCGGTGCCGGCCATTCCGCTCTGGATCGGGTTGGCGGCGGCCATTCCCGCCAGCGTGCCACCTCTCCAGGTCTATTTTCTCATCACCATCATTCTTTCGGTGCTGGGTTGGACGAGCCTGGCGCGCGTGGTGCGCGGGCGGTTTCTGGCCATGCGCAACGAGGATTTTGTGAAGGCCGCGCGGCTTGATGGTTGCGGGCCGGTGCGCATCATTTTCCGGCATATGCTGCCCAGTTTTCTGAGCCACATCATCGCGACGGTGTCGCTGGCCATTCCGGGCATGATCCTTGCGGAAACGGCGCTGAGCTATCTCGGCATTGGACTGCGGACGCCGATCGTCTCCTGGGGCGTGCTGCTGCAGGAAGCGCAGAATGTGCGCACCATTGCCTCGGCGCCCTGGCTGCTGCTGCCCGGCGCGGCGGTGGTGATTGCCGTCTTGGCGCTCAATTTCCTCGGTGATGGCCTGCGCGATGCCGCCGACCCCTATGCGGATTGAAACAATGGAAAATCTCGTAGAAATCCGCGATCTGCGCATCACCTTTGCCCAGGCAATCGACGTGGTGCCGGGGCTCGACCTCGATATTCCGGCGGGCAAGACGCTGTGCCTCGTCGGCGAAAGCGGCTGCGGCAAGTCGGTGACGGCGAAGGCCATTTTGCAGGTGATCGATCATCCCGGGCGCGTCTCGGGCGGCTCGATCAATCTCAGGCGGCCCGATGGGTCAGTGCTCGATATTGCCAAGGAAAAGCCGACCAGTCCGGTGATGCGGCAGGTGCGGGGCGGCGATATCGCCATGATCCACCAGGAGCCTATGAGTTTCCTGTCGCCGCTCTACACCATCGGCAACCAGATCAGCGAAGCGCTGATGCTGCATCGCAAGATCAGCGAGAAGGAAGCGCGGGTCGAGGGCATCAAGATGCTCGAAGAGGTCGGCATGCCCGACCCGGCGCGGCGCTACGATAGCTACACATTCCAGCTTTCGGGCGGACAGCGGCAGCGGGCGATGATCGCCATGGCGCTGATCAACAAGCCGCGGCTTCTTATAGCCGACGAGCCGACGACGGCTCTGGATGTGACGACGCAGGCCAATATTCTGGACCTCTTGGGCGAGTTGCAGCGCGAGACTGGCATGGGGGTGCTGTTCATCACCCATGACCTCGGAGTGGTCGCCGAAATCGCCGACGAAGTGGCGGTGATGTATCTCGGGCGCATCGTCGAGCGGGCGCCGGTCAAGGAACTGCTGGAGAACCCGAAACACCCCTATACCAAGGGGCTGCTCGCCTCGATGCCGCGGCTCGATGGGGATTTCAAGGCGCCGCTGAAGGCTATTCCAGGCATGGTGCCGCCGCCGGCTTTGCGGCCGGCGGGGTGCTCGTTCCATCCGCGCTGCGAGTGGGCGCGCAAGGATATGTGCGGGCATGTGGCCGTGCTCGAGACCGATCTCGGGCAGAGCCATATGGTCGCCTGCCACGCCTATGGGCCACAGGTGCACAAATTCTCGCGGGCGAGCAAGGCGGCTGAGGTCGT
Organism: Devosia sp. LjRoot3; assembly: GCF_964252865.1. NCBI lineage: Bacteria > Pseudomonadati > Pseudomonadota > Alphaproteobacteria > Hyphomicrobiales > Devosiaceae > Devosia > Devosia sp. LjRoot3. Next base: position 728,351 of record NZ_CAXUPK020000003.1, on the reverse strand, counting down.
CACGACCAAAGTCGTGGCGAAGAAGACGGTTGGGAAGCCGCTGCTGAGCATCAGGAACCTCCACAAGCACTTTGCCATTCGCGCGGGCTTTTTCCAGCGGCAGGTCGGGGCGGTGCGGGCGGTCAATGACATCTCGCTCGATGTGTTTGCGGGGGAAACGCTGGGGCTCGTGGGCGAGAGCGGTTGCGGCAAGTCAACCCTGGGGCAGACGCTGGTCGGGCTGCATCGGGCCGATAGCGGCGCGGTGCAATTTGCCGATATCGACGTGCGCGCGGCGCGGGGTGCCGAGGCGAAGCGGCTGCGGACGGATATCCGCATGGTGTTTCAGGACCCGACGGGTTCGCTCAATCCGCGCATGCGGGTGCGCGACATCATCGGGGAAGTGCTGCAGGTCAATGGCAATCATTCGGCGGCCGAGATCGAGGACAAGGTCCAAAACCTGCTCTCGCGGGTGGGGCTGAGCCCGGACTATGCCGAGCGCTATCCGCATGCCTTTTCGGGCGGGCAAAGGCAGCGCATTGCCATTGCGCGGGCGCTGGCTTCGGACCCGAAGCTGGTGATCGCCGACGAGGCGGTGTCGGCGCTCGACGTTTCGGTGCAGACGCAGATCATCAACATGATGAAAGAGCTGCAGGCGGAGATGGGGCTGACCTATGTCTTTGTCAGCCACGACCTCGGCGTCATCGCCAATACCAGCGACCGGGTGGCGGTGATGTATGCCGGGCGTATCGTCGAACTGGGCGAGACGGACCAGATCTTCCGCAATCCGCGACACCCCTATACCGAGGCGCTGCTGGCGGCCATTCCGGGGCGCGGGGCGCGCAAGACGGGACTGCGCATTCGCCTGACGGGGCATGTGCCCGACGCGAGCGCGCCACTGAAAGGCTGTGCCTTTGCCGATCGGTGTCGCTATGTCGCCGACGCCTGTCGGGTGACGGTGCCGGAGCTGCGCGGGGCAGGGCACCTTGACGCGTGCCTCCGCTCGGAGGAATTGAATCTACGTCCGGTGACGACGGTGGAAGCGCTGGTACCGACCTGAGTTGAGGAGCTCACATACTATGGTTTTGCGTCTAGGCGTCATCGGCGCCGGTTTGAAGGCTGCCGATTACGCGCAGGGTTGGGCGAAGATGAGCGACGTCGAGATCGTCGCAGCTGCCGAGGTTAGCCCGGCCTCGCTCGCCCGGTTTTGCGGGGTTTGCGAGGCGGCGGGTGCTGCGCGTCCGCAGGAATTTTCGAGCGCCGACGACATGCTGGCGGCCATGCAGGGGCAGATGGACGCGGTATATGTGTCGACGCCGCATGTCTTCCACGGCGCCAATGCGCTTTCGGTGGTCGAAGCGGGATATGACCTGCTGCTCGAAAAGCCGATGGTGACGACGCAGGACGAGGCACTGGCGCTGGTCGAGGCCGAGAAGCGCACGGGCCGCACGATTGTGATTGCCTTCCAGGGCGGGCTTTCGCCGCTGGTGCACGATACGCGCGACCGGGCGCGGCGTGGCGAGTTCGGCGAACTGGTCAGCGTCAATGCGTCGATCTGGGAGGGCTGGTCGGACAGCTATGCGGGGCAGTGGAAGCAGGACCCGGCAATTTCCGGCGGCGGCTTCATGTTCGATACCGGCGCGCACATGATGAACACGGTCTGCGTGCTTGCCGATGCCGAATTCGAGCGGGTCTCGGCCTATGCCAACAATCGCGGCCTGCGGGTGGACCTGGCGACGGCGGTGGCGGCGCGGCTCAGCAATGGCGCGGTGGTGACCTTCAACGCGGCCGGCGAAGGCCCGCCAGGCTGCGCTTCGGCCATCACGTTCTTCTATTCGAAAGCCATCGTGCGGATCGATGCCTGGGGTAAGTGGCGGGAGATTGAGGGGCTGCGCGAAGAGGGCGAAACACGCGATACCCCGATCCAGACGTTCATGGCGGTGAGAGATGGCCGGCTGACCAATCCATCCACTGTCGCCAACGGATTGCGGTTTGCCAGGCTTTGGGACGCAATCAAGCTTTCGGCGGCGAAGGATGGCGACGCGGTAACCGTTTAGGAGGTTGGCTGTCCGTCGAGCCGTCTGGTCCAGTCCTCTACGGATTGCGTCTCCAGCCGTCGCTCGGCATGGCGGCGCCATCCTTCGGCGAGTTTTGGCAATCGCGCCAGTGCCTCCAGTTCGATGGGGTTCAGTCGGTCGACATAGAAGCAATGCCAGATGCGGCGCAGGGTCCATGAGGGGTCGGCGCGGCCAATGCGTTCGAGCCGGTCGGTGGGCCCGATAGCGCCGGGCTGCAGCACGCGATAGTACCAGCCGGTCCGGCCGCTGGTCTGGACCCGGCGGGCCATGTCGGGAATGTTGAACCGCTCGTTGAGTTTCCAGCACGGCTGCCTGCCCTGGCTGACTTCCAGAACGGCGCCGCCGAGGGAGAAGACGTCTCCGATGGCGACGACATCCTCGGTGAGGCCAAGCGTCGAGAGGTTTTCGCCGAAGGCGCCGGGTTCAGCGAGCCGGGCATGGGTGCCGATCTCGGCGGTCCAGGTTGCGTAGTGGTCGAAGGGATAGTGGTGCACCGCCTTTTCGGGGCCGCCATGATGCTTGGTGTCGCCCTGCGCGTCGCCTTCAAATCCCGTGAGTCCAAGCATGATGGGACCGGCAACCGGCGACTTGGCAATGCCGCTTGGCGCGCCGCGGCGGCCGAGCGGTTTCACCTGCCCGGTGAGCAGGGCGCGAAGCGGATAGGTCATGGGCTCTCCAATGCGGCCAGCCACTCGCGGAAGAGCCGCGTCGATGCCTCTACCAATGCGCCTCCGTGGCGCTCCGCGTCGCGGCGCAGGGCGGGGATGTCGATGCCGGCGGAGGCGAGTTCATGCGCGTGGCCGACAAGCCAGCGCTCAAAGCCGCTGAGGGCATCGACTTCGGCGTGAAATTGCAGGCCCAATATGGTCTTGCCCAGGGCAAAAGCCTGCTGCTGGACGAGGGCCGATGACGCAAGATGCTCCGCGCCGGCGGGCAGCTCATAGGTGTCGCCATGCCAATGCAGCACGGACACGCCGTCCAGATGGCGCAATGGACCGGCCAGGCCGGCGGTAGTCAGGGATAGCGGCGCAAAGCCGATTTCCTTCACGCCCGATGGGAAGACCCTAGCTCCCAAGGCCGCAGCGATGAGCTGGGCGCCGAGGCAAATGCCAAGGGTTGGTTTGTTGCCCGCCAGGCGCTGCGCAATCAGCGCCTTTTCGGACCCAAGGAAGGGATAGACCACCTCCTCATAGACCCCGATGGGACCGCCAAGAACGACAAGCAGATCAGGCGCCAGCGGATCGAAGGACAGGAAATCGTCGTCTCCGACATTGCGATAGGCCACGGTATAGCCAGCGCCTTCGAGCACCGATTGCAGGCTGCCCAGATCCTCGAACTGCACATGGCGGAGAACGGTGGCGATCTTCATATGGAACTCCTTGGAAGCGGGATCAGGCGGGGCGTGTTGCCTTGGCGGGGGCGAAGAGGGTACTTCTGCTCATGTTTCTTCTCTTCAATGCCTGGAGGGTGGGAACTGCCGGTCCGTCGATGGCAGTCGACGGGCCGGCTTTATTTTGGCCGGATTACTCCGCCGGCGTCACCTTGCCGGGCAGGCTGAGATCGCCCGATGCTACCTTGAAGACATTGTCGACGCAGAGCAGCGGGGCGTGCAGGTTGGCATTGACCTTGAGGCCTGCCGTCACACCGTCGAAGGAGGCATCGGCGATGGCGCCGATGAATTCAAGCGGAATGGAGACGGCCACTTCGTCCCCGGTAAAACTCGTCGGATAGTCGGGGCTGTCGATCAGCAGCGGCACATTGGGCCAGGTCGGTGGCACCTTGGGCGTCGTGCCCTCGGGAATGTCATGGACCTTTAGGCCGGCGGGACAGGCGGGGTCTTCGCCCAGCACGACCCAGTGCGGATGCCAGACGTGGCGGTTGGTGCCACCATAGGCCGCGTCGTCGAAGTCGGGGTGGAAGGTGACGGCGAGCGCCACGATGCCCTGGCCGGAATCGAAGCCGATATCGCCGCTGTCGAGGCTGGTCGGCCAGACATAGGCGAAGACGCTGGAGCCTTCGAACTTGCCGGTGGCGTCGGGCTTGTCCTTGCCGGCTTCACCGCGGACGCGGGTGGAGAAGATGGCATTCTCGCCCTTGGTGACGATGCTGGTCTCGATGATGTCAAAGGACGCGGTGATGGCTTCGTCCGGCGTCGCGGTGACGGAATGGGCGAGGGCAGGGGCCGCCGCGAGCAGGCTCGCAGCGACAAGCAGTGTCCGGATCATGGAAAGTTTCCTTCTTCATTGGCCTGGAGGGTGGGAGTGATCCTTCGAAAAAGCGCTCCAGGTGGCAGCCCGGAGGGAAGGATCGGCGGTTTCGTGCTCGCGGCAATCGATGCGGAGATCCTTCTGGCCGAAGGCTGCGTCCACGAAATTGCAATGATGCGGTTTGGCCGCATCGGCATGGGCGAAGGGGCTGAAATAGCGGCAGCTGACGCACATGCGCTGGATGGGAATGTCGCCGTTTTCCTGCAATTGCCGGATCATGGCGATAAGCGCGAGCAGCATCTGCTCCTGCATGTCCGGTTCAAGGGCGTCAGCGGCGCGTTCGGCGGTGCCGGGCCTGCCCCGTTCGACCTGCACCAGGTCGAGACCGGCGGGGGTGCAGAGGATGCGCAGGGCGCGCAGATCAGCGGGATCGGGGCGCTTCTCGACAAGCCCCTTGCGCTCAAGCGCTGCAATGGAATCTGTCGCCGAGGGTTGTGACACCAGCACGCTGGCGGCGATCTCCTTGACGCCCATTCCTTCGGGGCGGCCTTCGAGCAGGGCGAGTATGGCGAACTGGGCTGGATTTACTCCTGCCGCGCGCGAACTCTGCCAATCGTCGGAACGCATCGCCATGGCGATACGCTCGAGGCCTTCATGGATGCGAAATGCGATGGGTCTGGATGATTGGGGCGTTGCCATATAGTCAATATATAGGAGTCCTATTTATGTGCAAGTGGCGCATTCTTTCGTGCTTGATGCAGGTCAAGGTCGCGTCCGGCGTCTTGTCGTAGGTTCCGGCCAGAAAAATCGCAGAAAGGCATGGAAATGGACAACCGGAGTGCTCGATTGGTCACGCATAGCGGGCTGGTTCTCCACGTTCGCCCGGCTCGGGTGGAAGACGAGGCCGCGCTCGCACGGTTCTTTGAAGAGGTGACGAATGAAGACCGGCGCTTTCGGTTCCTCAGCAGTGTCCGTGTAGGCCATGAGCAACTGGCTTCAATGACGGCAGTCGATCACCACCAGACCGAAAGCTTCGTTGCCCTGGGCGAGGATGGAGCCACGATATTGGGCACCGCCATGCTGGCTTGCGATCCAAGCCTTGAAGTGGGTGAGGTCGCCATATCCGTCAGTGGTAACCACAAGAACCGCGGGATCGGCTGGGAATTGCTGCGCCACGTCGAACGCTTTGCCACGACCAAGGGCGTCAAGCGATTGATGAGTCTCGAGAACCGCGCCAACAAGTCCGCGATCCAGATCGAACAGGAGCTTGGTTTTGACGCCCAGTCCTATGACGGGGACATGACCTTGGTGCTTCTGCAGAAGAGTCTGGCGGCCTGACCAATGTCCGCGTCGGCGCGCCACGGCATTGTTGGCCTCTTCCGGCTTGGCTAGGCTGGGCGAGTCGATGTCGGATGAGGACGCAAAATGGCTTGGGACGATCTTGCGCAATGGGGCAAGGATGCGCGGCGCATTGAGCCGCTCACGGGCGGCAGTTCCAACGATATCTGGAGCGTAGAGGTTGGTGGGCGACGTGCGGTTGCCCGCCTCGGCCGGAGGAGCGATGCCGACCTCGCCTGGGAAGCCGAACTGCTTCAATTTCTCGACCGCAACGGTCTGACCGTACCAGTGCCGATCCCGACTTTGGATGGCCGGCTCTTCGTCGATGGGCTGGTGGTGATGGAATATATGGAAGGCGGGCCGCCGCAGACGGAGGCCGATTGGCGGCGCGTGGCTGATGTGCTCCGCCGGCTGCACGAGCTGACGCGGGGCTGGCCGCAGCGCCCGGGGTGGCGATCATCCGCTGATCTGCTGCAGGTCGAGACGGGAACGCGGATCGACCTTGCCGTCATGCCGTCCGAAGCGGTTGCGCGCTGCCGAGCGGCATGGCAGCGGCTCAGCGGGCGGCAGACTGCTGTCGTGCATGGCAATCCTACCAATCCGGGCAATATCCGTATGACCGCCGATCGGATTGCCCTGATCGATTGGGACGAGGCACATGTCGACGTTCCCGATCTCGACCTGGTTCTGCCCTTCAATGCCGCTGCGCTCGAAGGCGTCGCCCATGACATGGCCGCGCAGGCATCGGCCGCCTGGGAGGCCGCCGTATGCTGGAAAGACGACTATGCCGTCAGCCGGCTCGCCGAAGTTCGCGCGGTCCTATGAGGCGGCGCTTTCATCCTGCAGCCGGTGGCCGTTGGCGAAGCGGTGCAGGTCTGACGGGTCAAAGCCGATCCGTATCGCGCTGCCGCCGGCCAGGGGGATCTCGCCTTCCGCCTTGATGGTGATGGGGCCAATGGCATTGGCTTCGGCATAGATCAGGGTTTCCGCCCCGAGATGCTCGACATGGCGAATGGTAGCGGTCCAGGGGCCGGTATCACTGAGGCGCAGGTGCTCGGGCCGGATGCCGACGAGATCGCCGCCCAGCTTGGCAGCCTCTTCGCCGGTGACGAAATTCATCTTCGGGGAGCCGATGAAGCCGGCAACGAAGGGGGTCGCGGGCCGGCGGTAAAGCTCCATGGGGGCGCCGGCCTGTTCGATGCGGCCGCCATTGAGCACCACGATGCGGTCGGCCATGGTCATGGCTTCAACCTGATCGTGGGTAACATAGACCATGGTGGCGCCGATGCGGCTATGGAGCTCGGCGAGTTCCACGCGCATCTGGGCTCGGAGTGCCGCGTCGAGATTGGAGAGCGGCTCGTCGAAGAGAAAGACTTTTGGCTTGCGCACGATGGCGCGGCCAATGGCGACGCGCTGGCGCTGGCCGCCGGACAATTGCTTGGGTTTACGATCGAGCAGATGCGTCAGCTGTAGCGTTTCGGCGGCATCGGCTACCCGTGCGGCGATTTCGGCCTTGGGCATGCCGGAGAGTTTGAGGCCGAAACCGATATTGTCGGCGACGCTCATATGCGGATAAAGCGCATAGGACTGGAACACCATGGCAATGCCGCGCTGGGAGGGATCGCGCGTGGTGACATCGTCGCCACCGATATGGATCGAGCCTTCGGAGACTTCCTCAAGCCCGGCGATCATCCGCAACAGGGTGGACTTGCCGCAGCCCGAGGGGCCGACGAGCACGGTGAAGGAGCCGTCGGGAATGGTCAGATCGAGGCCGGGAATGATCTCCACGGCGCCATAGCGCTTGTGGACGGCGGTGAAAACGACATCAGCCATTGAGTAGCTCCTCGAACTGATCTGCGCTGCGGGTGGTGACGGAGACGGGGGAGTCGGGACTGGCGGGATAGAAAAGGTTGGTGATCCACACGAGGCCTTGGGCGGCGCTGAGTTCGACAAGGCCGCGATCGATAAAGAGCGTCAGGTCGAGCACGTCATTGGTCGGCCAGGGCAGGTCGACGGCATAGTCGTGTCCGAAATGATCCATCCCGGCGATGGGCTGCCTGATGGTGCGGATCGAGCCTCGCTCCTTGCTGCTGCGCCCGACGATGAAATGCGGCTGCTCCTCGCCAAAGAGGACAATTGCCATCTCTTCGCCCACGGCCAGATCGGCCATGAGATCGGTGCGGCTGGTGCCGGGCAGGGCGTCATTCGCAAATCCGGCCTCTGCCGAAAGGGGAAGGCGCGCCGCGAGGCGCAGGCCATCGGGAGTGTCTTGGAGACGCAATTCGCGCGGCAGCGACATCACGCCCCGGAAGGCGGCAGTCTTTGTCTGCTTGGCATAGAGCCAGTTGCTGGCCCAGGCGATGGCAACGGGCGTTGCCGTGCCGCCGTGCTCGAAGAAGGTCTGGGCGGCATAATAGTCGCGGCCATAGTCGAGCCAGAGTTCGGTTTCCGGCGGATTGGCATTGGTGAAGGTCGTGCCATCGAACTGGCCGACAAAATACTGCGTGCCCGAACCCGGCGCATAGCCGCCGGGATTAAGGCCGACGATCAGCACCCAGACCGCTTCGCCATTGGGTGCGGTGAGGGGGACCATATCAGGGCATTCCCATGGCCCGGGGCTGTGCCGGCCATGAGTTTCACCGAAGCTCGAAAGATGGGTCCAGCGCTCAAGATCGTCCGAGCCGTAAAAACCAATGGACTGGCCTTCGGTCACCAGCATGATCCATTTGCCGCTGGCTTCGTGCCAGATGACTTTCGGATCGCGAAAGGCCGTCAGGCCCGGATTGGGCACGACCGGATTGGCCGCATGGTTTTCGTACTTGCTGAGGGCGCGGTCGGCATGGATGAGGCACTGCACCTGGTAGTCTTCGCCCGTCGAGGTGCGGCTATGGGCGGTGTAGAAGAGCTTTACCGCGCCCTCTTCGGTTTCGACGGCGCTGCCGGAAAAGCAAGTGCCGAGATCGTTCGGGTAAAGTGCGATCGGCTGCTCCTGCCAGTGGACGAGATCTGTGCTGGTGGCGTGGCCCCAGTGCATCGGGCCGTGCACGGTGCTGTCGGGGTCGTGCTGGAAGAACAGGTGCCAGACGCCGTCAACACGGATCATGCCATTGGGATCGTTCATCCAGCCGGCGCGCGGCGAGAAATGCAGATTGGGACGAAACTTTTCAGTCATGGTCTAGCCCTTGACGCCCGAGGACATCACCGAGGCGATGAACTGGCGCTGGAGAATGAGGAAGAAGAGGATGACGGGCACGGCCATGGAGACGGCAAAGGCCATGATATTGCCCCAGGCAGCCTGGTTGGTGCCGAAATAGGCCGACATGGCGACCGAGAGCGGCCGATATTCGGGGCCACGGGTGACCATGACCGGCCAGAGATAAGCATTCCAGATTTCGAGGAATTGCAGCACGGCAATGGCCGAGATGACGGGTTTTGAGAGCGGCATGGCGACATGCCGGTAGATCTGGAAGAACGAAAAGCCGTCGATGCGCGCCGCCTCGATCAGCTCTTTCGGCAGGCGCGAGAAGAACTGGTAGAAGAGGAAGATCGACATGGCATTGGCAACGCCCGGCACGATCTGCACCTGATAGCTGTCGACCTGGCCGAGCCAGCCCGCCATCATCAATTGCGGCAGCACGAGGCTTTCGCCGGGCACGGCAAGCGTGGCGAGGATCAGGATCATCACCGGCTTGCGGATCGGCAATGTGCCTTGCGCGAGCACGAAGGCGGCCATTGAGTTGAACAGAATGGACAGGGTCAGCGTCGAGAAGGTGATGAGCGCGGTATTGGCGAGATAGCGCGCGAAGGGGTGCACCGGATCGGTCCAGACCTCGATATAGTTCTCGAAGGAAAAGACCTGGGGAATGAACGAACGGATCGACCCCATGGACACCATGATGTCCTGCTCATTGGGGTTGAGGCTGATCGTCACCATCATCAGGAGCGGCAGCAGCACGCCCAGCGCAAGCACGAGGGCGAAGAGCGAGGGCAGGGCGGCATCGCGGGTGAAGCGCATCATGCTTCTCCCTCATTCTTGAGGAACCGGCGCTGCAAGAGCGCAATGGCGGTGACCGCAAGGAAGAAGAACACCGCAACGGCCGAGGCATAGCCGACCTTCTGGGTCGCATAGCCCTGCTTGAAGAGATAGTGGATGATGGTTGTCGTCGCCCCGTTCGGCCCGCCCTTGGTCAGGATATCGACCTGGGTAAAGAGTTTCAGCGCGCCCACGGTGGTGATGATCAGCAGGAAAATGTTGACGTTCCTCAGCCCCGGCCAGGTGATGTAGCGGAAGCGCTGCCAAGGTTTGGCGCCATCGAGTTTGGCGGCCTCATAGAGGTCCTGCGGAATATCCTGCAGGCCCGCGAGATAGATCAGCATCTGATAGGGAAAGGTCGCCCAGGCCGAGAGCGCCACGACGGAGAGCATGGCTGTCGAGGGATTGCCGAGGAAATCGACATAATTTCCCTGGCCGGCGAACCATTGATAGACGGCGTTGAACGGTCCGGACGGGATGCGGAACAGCACGGCCCAGATCGACACGATCACCGTCATCGGCAGGAGCAGCGGCAGAATGGCCACCGAACGGAAGAAGCTGCGGAAGGGAATGGCCGAATTCAGGATCAGCGCCGCGCCCAGCGACATGCCGAGCTGAACCGGCGTCACGATCAGCGCGAACAACACCGTGTTCCAGATCGCCTGCCAGAACAGGGGATCGACGAACATGCGCTCGTAATTGGTCGCCCCGATGAACTTCGTTAGAATGGGCCGCGGAACCAGGCGCTGGTCGGTGAAGGAAAACCAGACCGAGAGCAGGAAGGGCACGACGATAAGGGCGGTGATAAAGACCAGCGCGGGCAGCAGCATGGCCAGTTCCTGGCCTTGCCCTTTGGTTTTGATACGCATCTATGGGATGCCTCCTGCTAACCCGACCGCGTCGGAAATATCTGAGCCGCTCCCGCTCAGAGGGGATCGAAGCGGGAGCGGTTTGGGGGCTTGCGGCCCCTTCCCTGGGAGGGACGGAATGCGGCCGGTCTTACTGGCCGAAGGGCGGGTAGCCGTCGTTGTCGGCAATATCCTGATCGATCGTCTGGGCGGCGCGATCGAGCTCGGCCTTCACGTCGACATCGCCCGAGAGCACGTTGACGACGGCAGTGGCCCAGGCATTGGTGATCACCGGATAGGCCGGATGGACCGGACGCACCACGGCGCAGCAGGTGGCGAGCTTGGCAAAGATTTCGCCGGCCCCGCCTTCGCCATAGGTTTCCGAGAGCGGAATGGCCGAGGCGCGCGACGGCACATAGCCGGTGGTGTCGGCATAGGCGGCGACCTGTTCGCTCGACATGGCGTAGTTGAGGAACACCTTGACGTCTTCGAGATTGGTCGAGCTTGAGGGCACGGCCCAGCCCCAGCCGCCATTGGCCGAGATCGGTCCGGCTTCGCCAAAGGCGGGCGGTGGAATGAGGACGAGGTCGTCGCCCAGGCCTTCGCGGTGTGCAGGCCACATCCAATTGCCGACCCAGGACAGGGCAGCGGTCTTTTCGCCATAGAACTTGTTGTCGCCGGCGCTGGCCGGAACGATATAGCCAGCCTTGTTCCAGTTCTGCAGCGTCGTCAGCGTGTCGATATTGGCTGGCGAATTGATCGTGCCTTCGGCGGTCCAGGTCTCACGATCCATGATGTCGCCGCCATTGGACTGGGCGAAGGGCGAGAAGCCATAGGTCATCCATTCGCCGGCGCCATAGTTCATCTTGACGTCGAGCGGCCATTCGACTTCTGGCAGAGCCGCGAGCTTTTCGAGCGCCTCGGACATTTCCTCGCGTGTCCAGGCGTCTTCCACCGACGTGGGGATGCGCACGCCGGCCTTTTCCAGCAGCGCCTTGTTACCCCACAGGATAGTGCCGGAATCATAGGGGCTGACGAAGTAGAACTGCTCTTCAGGGCCGTAGGTGCCCTGGGCCTTGATGGCGGGCAGCAAGTCTTCGAGGATGGCAGGATCAATGAGATCGCCGATGGGCTGGATAGTGCCGGCCCAGGCGACCGAGGCCATGTTCGGGCCGTCGAGCATGATCACATCGGGCAGGCCGCCAGAAAGCGTCGCAGCCTGGATGGCTTCATTGTAGCTCGGGATCGGCACGACATCGAGCGTGATGCCTTCGGCGCCGTACTTGGCGTTAAAGGTCTCTTCGAGCTGGGTGAAATAGGGCTTTTCACTGTCGCCATCTATGACCCAGGCGGTGAGCTGCCCGGCCAGGGCGTGCGAAGACATCATGCAGGCGGCCAGAGCCACCCCGGAATACAGGACACGGTTCACAAAAATCTCCTCCAACGGCGCGTCATTCGCTTATGACAACGTGAGACATTTAATAGTGAAAATTGTCTCACGTTGTCAATAGTGCATGGCTGCCCTGCAAAAATGGAGGCTAGAGCGACTGGCGCTCGATGAATTTGCCTTTCAGGCGAAGCACTTGGCTTTCGTCTGCGCCATCAATGGCGAGGTTCATGGCGGCGCGGCCCATGTCATAATAGGGCAATTCCATGGTCGAAAGCCCGGGCTGCAGGAGAGTCGCAATGGGGTCGAGATTGTCGAAACTGGCCACGGCAATGTCTCGACCGACCTTCAGGCCCAGTTCGCCCAGTTCGAAATAGACATTCATCGCCATGATGTCCTGACCGCAAAGGATCAGGTCGGGCTTTTCGCCAGCGCTCATGATCTCGGCCAAGATCCGTCGCGTCGCAAACTCGGTCGGTGCGCCGGCGGGCGAGACGACAGCTGTATGCATCTGCCCGGCGGCCTCATGCCCCGCCGTGCGGGCGGCATCGACAAAGCCCTTGCCGCGCAACTGGCTCGCCACGATATCGGTGCCGAGGTTGAGGAAGGCTGGTCTGCGATACCCCCGCTCGTAGATGATGCGGGTGAGGTCAAAGGCGAGCTGATAGTCGTCCGGCACCACGGCCGCGTGGCGGCCGCGCCGGTCGAAACAGTTGAGCAATACGTGCGGCACGCCCGTGGGGGCGATATCCACCTCCTGATGGAAGATGGCGGCATAGATGATTGCCTCGGCGCGAAAGGCGGCGAGCTGGCTATCGGCCATGTCAGCGCTTTGTGTGCCCCGCTCGATATTGAACAACATCATCTGCTTGCCGCGTTCCCAGGCCACGTCCTGCGCGCCGCGGACGAGATCGATGGACGAGGTGGTTGTCGCCACACCATCGGCCAGGAAGCCTATGACATTGCTGCGCTGGGATCGCATCATGCGCGCTGCCTGCGACGGCTCATAGCCGATCTCGGCAATAATCGCCTCGATCCGCGCCCGCGTCTCGGCATTGACGAGCGGGTCCCGGTTGATCACGCGGGACACGGTCTTGAGCGAGGTTTTCGCCCGCCGGGCAATTTCGCGCTGGTTGGTCAAGGCAATGGCTTTCGTTGGACAATTTTCGATAGGTGCCACAGCGGCAAGGCCGAGATCAACAGCGAAGGGGCGATTCCCCGATGTCAGCTTGAAGGGGCCGGGGCAGAACCAAAGCACAGATAGTCCATCAGACCTTCGTCCATTGTGATGCGTCAGAGGGTCATGTCTATTCATGCCTTTGAATGGCCTGCACGCCAGCGACGGCGACTGCAACGCCTGCTCCGTCGAGCCGGGATGACGAGCGTTCTCCTGTTGCTGGCCTCGACAGCATCGCTTTGGTCGGCAGGTCAGCACCGGGCCCTGTGGGCCGCAGTTTCTGATTTTGAGCGTGTGTGAACCCGAGTTCCATCGGCCGGTCGAGGCCATGCTGCTAAAAATGTGGAGGACGGCCGGATGTCTGTTCAACGTGTCGGAAACGAGACTGCGGTTGATGTGGCGGCGCCGTTGCAGCCCGTGCAAAGCCCCAACCTGACAAAGCTGTCCAATGGCGGATTTGTCGTCTGGTGGAGCTCGACGATCACTGTCGAGGGTTCGCCTGATCAGTACGATTTGCGGGCCCGGGTCTATGGTGCAGACGGACTGCCCCAGGGGCCGGATCTCCAGCTCAGCGTCAATTCAAACTCCTTCCCGCAGGTGAGCGTCGCTGCCTTGTCCTCCGGCGGTTTCGTTGCGAGCTGGGCCTCATACGAAGCCTCGGTCCCCGTTATCCGGGCGCAGGTGTTTGCAGCGGACGGCACTCCCCAAGGCTCCGACTTTATTGCCGTTCCGCACGACAGCGGCGGGCCATTCATGGCAGGGCTGGACGGGGGTGGCTTCGTGCTGACCTGGACAACGCACATTCCTGGGTCGGGCTTTGAGGTGCGGGGCAGTGTCCACGCCGCGGACGGTACCTTGCTCGGCCCCGAATTCTCACCGAGTTCCGATCCCCAGGGAAGCCAAAGCGACCCTCGCGTCACCGTCTTGGCCGACGGCCGGTTCGTCGTTTCCTGGGATCAGAGCGTGGATGGCGCCGCGCCGTTGAGCGAGACCGTCATGCGTCTCTTTGCCGCCGACGGAAGCCCATTGAGTTCGGACATTCTTGTCGGCAGCCTGGCCAGCCATTTCAGCTACAGTGCCAGGGTTGCAGAACTTCCTGACGGCAACCTTGCCGTCGCCTGGTATCACGGCGATGCCACGGGGGATTATGGCGTTTTTGTTCGTCTTTATGATGGGATGGGGGTGCAGCTGGCTGGCCCTATCCCGGCCCACACGACGACACCTGCGGAGTACTCCGAGCCGCAAATACTCGCCCTGTCGAATGGGCGGTTTGTCGTCGCCTGGTCTTCGGTCGTGGATGGCGTTGCAGATATTCGTGCACGGGTATTTTCTGCCACCGGCGATGCGCTGACGCCAGAAATGCTCGTCAGCACTCTGGCGGGAGATCACTATTCCCCTCGGCTGGTCGAACTCTCCAATGGTGGCTTCCTGGTGGCCTGGGATGGGCCGGTGAGCGAGACTGATTACGACACCTACGCCCGGGCCTTTGCGCCGGACGGCACGCCCCTTGGCTCCGATTTCCGGCTCAATTTGGCCACGCCGGGCTATCAGTTCGCCCCGCAGATCACCGCGCTGGCTGACGGGAAGTTTGCAGCCGTCTGGTGGGACTTTGACGAAGCCGCCGGCTCGGGCGCCCGCATCCAGATTTTCGATGCCGCGGCGCAGAATCTTGCTCCGGTTATCGGTTCCGGTGGCGGAGGCAACGCCGCAGCCTACTCCGTGATCGAGAACTCCACCGACGTGGCGGTCATCGCAGCCACCGATATCGATCTCAACCAGCGTCCCACCTTTTCCATCGCAGGCGGAGCCGATGCATCCCGTTTCGAGATCAATGCGGAAACCGGTGCTCTGCGCTTCATCGCCGGCCCCGACTTCGAGGGGCCGAACGATATCGGCGGCGACAATGTCTACGAGGTGACGGTTCAGGCCTCCGACGGCGAGGGCGGGGTTGACACGCAGGATATCGCGGTGACGGTGGAGAATATTGTTCCTGGGCCAGACACAAGGGTGAACACGACGACGGTTGGTACGCAGTACCTGTCCTCCGTCGCGGCACTCGCGGATGGTGGCTTTGTCATCACCTGGACCACCCAGAATGTGCCCCGTGATGTGTTTGCCCAACGCTTTGATGCGACGGGCGAGGCGAGCGGCGGCGAGGTTCTTTTTGCCGCTGCCACTGGTGCCAATGTCGTGGGACTGTCTGGCGGCGGCTATGTTGTGGTGCTGATGGGCCTGCCTGGAGGCCTGCGGGGAGAGCTCTTCGATGCCAATGGCGTGCTTGCTGGTACCATACCCATCTCGCCGACGACCGGAACAGCGTGGCCGTCTCTAGCCGCACTCGACGATGGCGGCTTCATAGTCACATGGCGATCCTCAGGCCTTGAAGGCAGCGGACAGGATGGTAGCGGGCAGGGCGTGTTCGCTCGCCGCTTCGACGCCCAAGGAACCGCAATCGAGGATGAATTTCAGGTCAATACATTTACCGAAGGGTCGCAGCAGGATGCCACGGTTGCCGTGTTTCCCGATGGCGGCTTCGTCATCACCTGGACGTCCGCTGGGCAGGATGGCTCGGACGGCGGCGTTTTTGGCCAGCGCTTCGACGCCTCAGCCAATCCGGTCGGCGCCGAGTTTCAGATCAATACGTTGACCGAGCTTAATCAGGAGGAACCCTCCGTCGCGGTTCTGGCCGATGGTGGGTTCGTCGTTGCGTGGGACGGCGCAAACGAGGACGGAACCCTGGGCCGCATCTTCATGCGACAGTTTGACAGCAGTGGCACACCGCTCGGCGTGGAAATCGAGGTCCACCCGCTTTCAGAGCATTCGCAGAACTATTCGTCGGTTATCGCGATGCCGGATGGCGGCTTCCTGGTCAGCTGGACCGACCGGGACGACGATGGTTCGGCCTTTGCCTATTACGGACAGCGGTACGACGCGACTGGCATGCCACTCGGCGATCGCTTCTCGATAAGCAATGAGACCCTCGGCGACCAGCGCCACGAGGCCGACCGTTCGGGTGATGGCCTGGTCATGCTGGCCTCGGGCGATCTCGTCGCAACCTGGCATGGCGATCCGGTAGTGCCCGATCCTGACGGTCCCGGGCAGGACGAAATCTTCATGCGGATCATCAGTCTGGGCGATCCGCCGAACGGGGCGCCCACGCTTCCGCCGGACAATACCGTCGCGCTCGACGAGGACGAGGCCTCTGCCTCGACGGCAATAGGCGCCAGCGATCCCGATGGGGACGCACTGACCTACACCCTCAAGTCGGGCCACGGGCCAAGCAAGGGGGTCGTGCAGATCAGTGGCGACGCCTTCGTCTATACGCCCATGGCCAATGCCAATGGCGCCGACAGCTTCATCATCGTGGTCGAGGATGGCAATGGCGGCCTGGCCGAGCAGCTGGTCGCGGTTTCGATCGCGCCAGTCAACGATGCACCGACCGATCTCGCGATTTCCGCGACTTCCATTGCCGAGAATGCCACTGCCGGAACAGTCATCGGCCTTCTGTCCGCAGTGGATGTGGATGCCGGCGACAGCCACGTCTTCTCGCTTTCCGATGATGCTGGTGGGCGGTTTGTCATCGTCAACAACGAGCTTGTGCTCGCCGCCGGCGCCAATCTCGATTTCGAGACGGCGCCGAGCCACGAGATCACGATCGAGGTGACCGATAGCGGTGGGCTAACGCATTCCGAGGTTGTTACCATTGAAGTGGTCAATACCACCGAGGCGCCAACCGACATCCTGGTGGCCGGTGGAACAGTGGTCGAGAATGCCGCCGCGGGCACGGTAGTGGCCACGTTGAGCGCGGTGGACGCTGACCTCGGCGACACCTTCACCTATTCCATCATTGCCGGCGGGGCGGGTCTCTTCGAGATTGTCGGCGACCAGATACGAGTGGCGGCCGGGGCCCAGGTGGATTTCGAGACGGCGACGAGCCACGACTTGACCTTGCGTGTCACCGATGGTGCGGGCGCCTTCTATGAGGAGGTCGTCACCATAGGGGTGACCAATGTTGCGCCCGTCATTATCGGTACCAACGCCGCCAACACGCTGAACGGTACCTCCGAGGAAGACGAGATTTTCGGTCGGAACGGCAATGACACGCTGTCCGGCCTTGCCGGCGCCGACAAGCTGTTCGGGGATGCGGGCAACGATCGGCTGCTTGGAGGCGCTGGCGCAGATATTCTGGATGGCGGCGTGGGCAATGACACCTATGTGCTTGCCGATGCAGGTGATGTCTCGCTCGACACAATCGTCGAACTTGCCGGTGGTGGCGTCGACACGGTCGAGGCGGGTGCCGACTATATGCTCGCGGCCAATGTCGAAAACCTGATCCTGATCGGAACCGGCAATCTTTCGGGTACCGGCAATGATGCCGACAATTCCATCGTCGGAACGATCGGCAACAATGTGATCGATGGCGGGCTTGGCAACGACACCATGACCGGCGGGCAGGGCGACGATACCTATTACGTCGATTCCAGTGCCGATCGGGTCGTGGAGTCTGCAGGGGCGGGCAATGACGAGATCCGCTCCAAACTCAATGTCTTTGGCCTCGCCGGCCTGGGCAATGTGGAGCGCCTGAGCTTTGTCGGGACCGGAAACTTTACCGGCACCGGCAATGGCCTCGCCAATGTGATCACCGGAGGCGATGGTGCCGACACGCTGGATGGTGCCGGTGGCGCCGACACCATGGCGGGTGGCGCGAATGACGACACCTATATGGTCAACAATGCTGGCGATCTGGTGGTGGAGGGCGATGGCGAGGGTATCGACACCGTGCGTAGTTCCGTCGCCTATTCCCTCGGCAACTTTGTCGAGAACCTGGTTTTGACGGCCGGCGGCAGCCTGAACGCGACCGGCAACGGCCTCGATAACGCACTGACGGGCGGCGCGGGCAATAACCAGCTCGATGGCGGCCTCGGTGCCGACACCATGGCGGGCCTTGCCGGCAACGATAGCTATGTCGTTGATAGCCTTGATGACGTGGTCGTCGAGGCTGCGGGACAGGGTACTGATACCGTGCTGACAGCGCTGGCCGAGTTTGGGATCGGGGCCTTCGACAATGTCGAGAACCTGACATTCACCGGAACGGGCAATTTCACCGGGCAGGGCAATGGCCTCGGCAATGTCCTGACGGGCGCGGCGGGGAATGATGCTCTGGCGGGTGGCGATGGCGCCGACACGCTGGTGGGCAATGGTGGCGCTGATACGCTCGATGGTGGACTGGGCAGTGACACCATGCGCGGCGGCGACGGCAACGACACCTACCATGTCGACGCGGCAGGCGACCGGGCCATAGAGACCAGCAATCAGGGCATCGATACCGTTCTGGCGGCGGTCAATCACACCCTCGGGTCCAATGTCGAAAACCTGACGCTGGTTGGCACGGCGACGACGGGCAATGGCAACGGGTTGGCCAATACGATCACCGGCAATGACCTCAACAATACGCTTGGCGGCGCTGCCGGCAACGATGCCCTCCATGGCGGCGATGGCAATGACACTCTGATCGGTGGTTCGGGAGACGACATTCTGGTCGGCGGCGCGGGAACGGACACGATGACGGGAGGGACCAATGCCGATCGCTTCGTGTTCCTGTCTCCCGGCGACTCGCCGAGCGGCGCGGGTATGGACATCATCACCGATTTTCAGGATTCGGGGGCCGACACCATTGATCTGGCAGCGATTTTCGATGGCACTCTGAGCTATCGGCATGCGCTGGCCTTCGACGGGATCGGTCAGGTGAGGATCAACGATATCCTGGGGCCCAATGTTCTGGTGCAGGTCAACTTGGACGCGGATATCGGCACGAGCGAATTGGACATCCAGCTCACTGGAACCACGCTCGCAGCAATGGGCGCCGGCGACTTCATCCTCTAGGGGGTGGTCGACGCCGGCCGCCTCCTAACGATCGCCGCCGCCGACTTCTCGCGCTTCTCACAGAAATTCGCGATAATCTGCTTTCGCGGATCGTAAGAATGCGTTTTTGGCCTTACCAACAGGGGATCATGTTGGTCCGCACTGATGTCGCGTGCGGTTGGGCGGTTTTCTGATGACACTCAATCACCAAGAGCAGGGCCGCGAGAACAACTACGATGCGGTCATCCCCGCCTTGGCGTCGTCCATGCGGGCCCGCCATGTTCTGGTTCTTGGCCTAGTGGCGGTCCTGCTCGTGGCCGTTTTCGTTGCTGCGATCTGCTATGGGTCGACGTCGATACCACTGCAGTCCGTGCTCGGCGCTCTGACCGGCCAGCCCGCCAATGGCAATCCCGATTTTGACATCGTGCTGTCGATCCGCCTGCCGCGGGCCATCACCGCGTGCCTTGCCGGCGCGGCGCTTGCTGTTGCGGGTCTGCAGATGCAGACGCTGATGCGGAATCCGCTGGCTGACCCATTCGTGCTCGGCATCACCTCCGGCGCGAGCCTTGGCGTGGCGCTGGTTGTCCTCGCCTCGGGCACGGCCATCGGGGCGTTTCTGTCGAGCGGCATGGGCCTCGGTGGCGGTTTTGCCATTGTCGGGGCGGCAACGTTGGGTGGCTTGCTGGTGCTGGCGCCGGTGCTGGCAATTTCCTCGCGGCTGCAAAACCCATCCACCGTGCTGATCTTCGGCCTGATGACCGGTTACGCGGTGTCCGCCTTCGTCACCCTGCTGGTGGCCGGCGCGCGGCCGGACCAGCTCGAGCGTTGGATCGCCTGGGGTTTCGGGTCGTTCAGCGCGGTGACCTGGACCGAGCTGCAGATCCTGGCCCCTGTTGCCGCACTCGGCCTTGCCGTAGCCTGTTTCAGCATCAAGCAGCTCAATGCCCTGCTTCTGGGCGAGAATTATGCCCGCTCCATGGGCCTTAACACGCGGGCCATGCGGCTTCTCACCATGGCGGTGGCGTCCATGCTCGCAGGCGTCGTTACGGCGTTTTGCGGGCCTATCGGTTTTCTCGGCGTTGCGGTGCCGCATATGGCCCGCGCCATGCTGAAAACATCGGACCATCGCGTGCTCGTGCCGGCAACGATCCTGCTGGGGGGGCTGACGGCGCTTTTGGCGCAGCTCGTCTCGCTCCTGCCCAGCCAGTTCGGCGTCTTGCCGCTCAATGCGGTGACGGCGCTGATTGGGGCGCCGGTCGTGGTCTTCGTCATCCTGCGTTCGCGCAGCGGAGTGTTTACGGGATGACGCAAATTCTCGAAGCGCGTGACCTCGTTGTCGGCTATCGCAGCCATGGCAGTACGCGGACCGTTCTGAGCCATATCAATGTGGCAATCGCCCCCGGCGAACTGGTGTGCCTGCTCGGCGTCAACGGCATCGGCAAGTCCACGCTGATGCGCACCTTGGCGCGCATGGAGCCGCCCCTTGCCGGGTCTGTCGAGATCAACGGCACCGACATCATCCGCATGTCGCAATACGACCTCGCCCGCAATGTTGCCATTGTCCTCACCGAGCGCGTCGCGGTTGGTGTCATGCCAGCCTTCAAGCTGGTCGAACTGGGTCGCTATCCGCATGTCGGCTGGTCGGGTCTCCTGTCGGACATCGACCGCGACATCGTCCGTAACGCGATCATCGCTGTCGGCGCGGAACATCTGGCGCATCGCGAAATCAATGAACTGTCGGACGGCGAGCGTCAGCGCATCATGATCGCCCGGGCGCTGGCGCAGCGACCCGCCGTGCTGCTGCTTGATGAACCCGCCGCCTTTCTCGATGTTTCTGCGCGCGTCGAAATGATCGCCACGCTGCGCCAGCTCGCGCGGGAGCAGAATGTGGCGGTGATCCTATCGAGCCATGATCTCGAACTGTCGCTGCGCACGGCCGACACGATCTGGCTGATCGACGGGGCAGGGCGCATGCATATCGGCGCGCCCGAGGATCTGCTTGCTGATGGCAGCGTCGCTGCCGCGTTTTCTGGCCCGAACATTGCCTTCTCCGCTGGCGACCGCACGTTCAAGATCCGCAGCCATCCGCATGGCAAGGCTTTCGTCGATGGTTCGAAAGAACGTGTGGGCATGGCTCGGACCGTGCTGGAGCGTGAAGGCTTTGAGATAACTCATTCGCCTGAAGCCGCTCTCGTGGTGGTCACCATGACCGCGTCCGGCTGGGACGCCCAAGGCGGGAACGGGCATTATCAAGGCACAACCTTCGCCGATCTTGCGCGCTTCGTTCGCCAGCAGGCCAAAGCTACATTCCAGACGGAACCTCTATCGTGACCAGTCGTAGTCCTGTCCTAGCCGCCATTGCCCTTCTGGCACTGACCCTGCCGGCCTCGGCAGCATTCGATGCCGAGGGCTGCGTCACTGCATTCGAGCCTGGTACCGACTATTTTGACGCCAAGTCCGGTGTGGACTATGCCAACAATTTTTCCGTCGCCTATTTCGGCCACTACAAGGTCGTGACGGTCGAGCGGCCCTCTCCCGGTGGGCAGAGCGAATCCTATGTGCTGGTGCAATGTGGCACGCCCGAGCCGGAATTGGGCCCCGAGCTTGCCGATGCGCCGCGCGTCACCGTCCCCATCCAATCGCTGTTTTCCGGCAGCACGTCACAAAGCCCCGCCCTCGTGGCCGTTGGCGGGGTGGGTGCCGTCACCGGCGTGGCGCGGCGGGATTTCATCGCTACACCCGAGCTGGTCGAACACATCCAACAGGCCGAGGTCGTCGAATACGAAACCTCTGGCGTGGTCAATGTCGAGGCCGTCGTCGCCGCTGCGCCCGACGTGTTCATGGCCGGTGGTGGTGGCGAGCCGGAAGTGCAGCGTCTTGCGGTGGCTGGCGTGCCGGTCGTCAATTTTGCCGAATGGCAGGAGACCTCGCCTTTGGGTCGGGCCGAGTGGGTCAAGTTCATGGGTCTGTTCTTCAATGCCGAGGAAAAGGCCAATGCGGCCTTTGCGGACGTGGTCGAACACTACGATGCGGCCCTGGCGCTGGTTGCCGATGTGCCGGAGGATGAGCGCCCACTGGTCCTGAGCGGGCAGGCCTTTAACGGTATCTTCTTTGCCGCGGGCGGACAGTCCTTCATGGCTCGGCTCATCCGCGATGCGGGCGGCCGCTACGTCTTCGAGGACGACACCAGCACTGGCAGCTTTCAGATTCGCGATCTCGAACGGCTGATCGTGGCGGCGCGCGACGCAAAAGTCTGGATCCAAGCCTCGATCCACTATCACACGCTTGCCGACATCGCGGCGGAAGACCCGCGACTAGCCGCGCTTCCCGCGGCGGAGGCCGGCCAGGTCTGGATTCCGGATGCCCTGAAAGGCCCCAATGGCGGCGTGCAGTTCTATGAACTGGGAAGCATGCGCCCGGACATGGTGCTGATGGACCTCATATCCATCCTGCATCCAGACAAGACACCGGGCTATGGGCGCATATTCAACCGCTCGATTGCGCTGAACTGACGCCCCGCCGCAAAGCTGTTGTTGAAAGAGATATAAGGAAATCCTTATGTCGTTGACTCTTAATGGTGTCTTCACCATTCTTGGTCGCGTCCATGGTCCCCGCGAGGGGATAATAGGGAAGCCGGTGGGGGAGTGATCCCCAGTCCGACGCTGCCCCCGCAACTGTAAGCGGAGACGAAGTTTCTTGGTCCACTGGCCTATCCGGCTGGGAAGGCGAGACTTCGGCCTGATCCGCGAGCCAGGAGACCTGCCATGGAAACGGAATCCATATCAGGCTGATCGGGCGGATCGGCGAGAGGACCAGATCGATGACGACAAATCGCATCCGCTTTCTTTCGGGCCGCTAACCGCGGCGCCTACGATCTACTGTTTCCAATTTCTTGCTCAGCCCGCGTGTCCCGCCAGCCGCCAGTGCAGCATTGCACTTGCTGGAGCCCGCTGAGCGGCCCTGCCGAAGAAAGCCTCTACCCATGCGCTTCAAGCCCCACGTTTCGTCCCTCGCCCTTCTCACCGCCATGCTCGCCACGGCCCTGCCGACCGCCGCGCAGCAAACAACGCTGGATGTCCTCCGCATTACAGCTGCTGGCCTGACGCCGTTTGAGGAGAAGGAAATTGGTCGGTCCTACACTGTGATCGATGGCGACCAGATCCAGTTGTCGGGCACGCCCTATGTGGCTGATGTCCTGCGTCAGGTGCCGGGCTTTGCGGTGTCGCGCACGGGCTCGCCTGGCGGCCTAACCCAGGTTCGCGTCCGCGGCGCGGAAGGCAATCACGTCCTTGTCCTGATCGATGGCGTCCCCGCTGGCGATACATCGAATGGCGAGTTCGACTTCGCCCGACTGCAAGTCGCAAACATCGAGAGAATAGAAATCCTGCGCGGGCCACAGAGCGCGTTCTGGGGCTCGAACGCTTCAGGCGGCGTCGTCAATATCGTTACCAAGTCAGCAGACGAGCCGGGACTGCACGGCAGCCTTGCTGGTGAGCTCGGCACTGACGGGACGAAAATGACCAGCGGTTCTCTGGCTTATGATCAGGATAATTTCGCAGCGTCGGGTTCGCTCACTCTCCGTCACACGGACGGGTTCAATGAGGCGCTTGCGGGCAATGAACTGGATGGCGCCAGCCATATCGACGCAAATGCCAGGTTCAAGGCCGAATTGACGCCAAGCCTGACGTTGGATGGAACAATCCGATATGCCAAGCTCGACGGAAAAACCGACAGTCAGACCTGGCCTTCTGGTGTTGTTCTCGATTCAGACGATAAGACAACGTTCGATGAACTGTTTGGATCGCTTGGCCTTGGGTGGGTTAGCGAGGACGGCATCTGGTTCCAAAATGCTCGCGTCAGCGCGGGAACGGTAGAGCGCCAGTTCATCAGCCCGGGTTCAGTCTTTGCCAACACTGGAGATCGGCAGAAAGTGAGCTATCAAGTGGGCCGGCACTTTGCCACACCGGGCTTCCTTGATAGCACCCATACGCTCACCCTGGGATATGACCTAGTGCGCGAAACATTTCAGCAACTCGGTTCACCGACAATTCAAGAGCGCACGGCAAACTCTTTCATTGGCGAATACCGAGGCACATATCTTGATCAGGTTTACCTGACTGCTGCCTTGCGCCACGATTTCAACGACCGCTTTGCCGACCACACCACTTACAGCGTAAGCGGCGCTTGGCAGATTCCCGATACGGGCACCCGCATCCACGCATCGGCGGGCACCGGCTCGACCAATCCGACTTTCTTCGAACTTTACGGGTTCAGCCCAACTTTCGTACCGAACCCCAACCTGCAGCCGGAAACTGGCTTTGGCTGGGACATAGGCGTGGAGCAGAGCGTCCTGGACGGCCTCGTTGTTCTAGATGCGACCTACTTCAACCAGACGCGTGAAAACCTGATCGCAACCGCCGGCAGCTCGGTGGTCAACGTTGCCGGAACCAGCACTCGTCAGGGCGTGGAACTGAGTGCAACGGCAAATTTCTTCAATGGCTTCACGGCCGGGGTGACCTATACCTATCTCGACGCCTTCAAGGCTGATGGCACGCGGGAAATCCGTCGCCCCCAGCATTCCGGTGCCATTAACCTCGCCTACAAGCTCGAAGAAATCCCGCTCACCGTCCATGCTGACGTGGTTCTGACCGGTGAGAACCTCGACGCCTACGCGGGCACTAAGCACACCCTCCCGGCCTACGCCGTCGTCAATGGCGGCCTGAACTACCAGGTCAGCGAGCAGGTGGAGGTCTATGGCCGCGTCCATAACCTCTTCGATACCAAGTACCAGGAAGTCTACGGCTACAATACGCAGGGCCGCACCTTCTACGCCGGCGCCCGCGCCAAGTTCTGACGTCGGGGCGGGGGGCTCTCGCCCCCATTGCCTTTCCACCCTCGATTGTCACCCCGGCCCAACGCCGGGATGACAGCAGGTGGTGGCAAGGCGCACCTTGCCGCACCATATCTCGCTCGGCTTTCTTTTCGGGACAGCACTCGATAAAAGGCCCTCAACACTTGCGAGGTAGTCATGTCGGCAGTTGCTTCCCCCAGCCGCAAAACCCTGGAGCGCCTGGCGCGCGAGCGCATCCTTATTCTGGATGGCGCCATGGGTACGCAGATTCAGGGACTTGGCCTGTCGGAAGATGACTTCATCGGCCATGGCTCCGGCCACGCCTGCCGGCACCATTCCCACCATCCGCAGAAGGGCAATAACGACCTTCTGATTCTGACCCAGCCCGAGGCGATTGAAGAGATTCACTTCAAATACGCCATGGCCGGCGCCGATATCGTCGAGACCAATACCTTTTCGGCCACGACCATCGCCCAGGCCGATTACGGCATGGAATCGGCCGTGCACGACCTCAATGTCGAAGGCGCACGCGTCGTGCGCCGGGCGCTCGATCGCGCCACGGCCATCGATGGCAAGCCGCGCTTTGTTGCCGGCGCCGTTGGCCCGACCAACCGCACGGCCTCGATCAGCCCCGATGTGAACAATCCGGGCTTTCGCGCCGTCAGCTTCGAAGACCTCAGGAAAGCCTATTCGCAGCAGGTAAATGGCCTCATCGAAGGCGGTGCCGATGTGATCCTCATCGAAACCATTTTCGATACGCTCAATGCCAAGGCGGCGATCTTTGCCTGCATGGAAGCCTTTGAGGCGACGGGCGTTGCCCTGCCGATGATGATCTCAGGCACGATCACCGACGCTTCCGGCCGCACCCTGACCGGCCAGACCCCGACCGCCTTCTGGCATTCGGTGCGCCATTCGCGGCCCTTCACCATCGGTCTCAACTGCGCGCTCGGCGCCGAGGCCATGCGCCCGCACATGGCCGAAATCTCGGCTGTGGCCGATACGTTCACCTGCGCCTATCCCAATGCGGGCCTGCCCAATGCCTTTGGTGGCTATGACGAAGGTCCGGAAGACACCGCTCGCCAGGTCGGCGAATTCGCGCGCGAGGGGATCGTCAATGTGGTCGGCGGCTGCTGCGGCACGACGCCCGATCATATCCGCGCTATTGCCGATGCCGTGGCCGGCGTCGCTCCGAGGGAAGTGAATTGAACCGTTATCTGCGCCTTTCCGGTCTCGAGCCCTTCGTCCTCACGCCCGATATCGTCTTCGTCAATATCGGCGAACGCACCAATGTCACCGGCAGCGCCCGCTTCCGCAAACTGATCACGGCGCGCGACTATACCGCCGCGCTCGCGGTGGCGCGTGATCAGGTGGAGAATGGCGCGCAGGTCATCGACATCAACATGGATGAGGGCCTGATCGACTCCAAGGCCGCGATGGTTGAGTTCCTCAACCTCATCGCCTCGGAACCGGAAATCGCCCGTGTCCCGGTGATGATCGACTCTTCCAAGTGGGAAGTCATCGAAGCCGGCCTGAAATGCGTCCAGGGCAAGCCGATCGTCAATTCGATCAGCCTCAAGGAAGGCGAAGAGCAGTTCCGCCACTATGCAGGGCTCTGCATGGCCTATGGCGCTGCGGTCGTCGTTATGGCTTTTGACGAGCAGGGCCAGGCCGACACCTATCAGCGCAAGACCGAGATCTGCGCGCGTGCCTACAAGATCCTCGTCGAAGAAATGGGCTTTCCGCCCGAAGACATCATCTTCGATCCCAACGTGTTCGCGGTCGCCACCGGCATCGAAGAGCACGACAATTACGGCGTCGACTTCATCGAGGCGACGGCCTGGATTCGCCAGAACCTGCCCTATGCCCATATTTCGGGCGGCGTTTCCAACCTCTCCTTCAGCTTCCGCGGCAATGAACCGGTGCGCGAGGCCATGCATGCCGTGTTCCTCTACCACGCCATCAAGGCGGGCATGGATATGGGCATCGTCAATGCCGGCCAGCTGGCCGTCTATGACCAGATCGATCCTGAGCTGCGCGAGGCCTGCGAAGACGTGGTCCTCAACCGCAAGCCCAAGGCCGGCGGCACCGCGACAGAGCGCATGCTGGAGATCGCCGAGCGCTTCAAGGGTGGTCCGCGTGAAGAAAAGGTCCGCGACCTCGCCTGGCGCGAATGGACCGTCGAAAAGCGCATCGAGCACGCGCTGGTCAACGGCATCACCGAGTTCATCGAGGCTGATACCGAAGAGGCGCGCCTCTCTGCCGAGCGCCCGCTGCACGTGATCGAAGGCCCGCTCATGGCGGGCATGAATGTCGTCGGCGACCTCTTTGGCGCGGGCAAGATGTTCCTGCCGCAGGTGGTGAAATCGGCCCGCGTGATGAAGCAGGCCGTGGCCGTTCTCCTCCCCTATATGGAAGCAGAAAAGGCCGCGGGCGGCGATACCGGCCGCCAGTCTGCCGGCAAAATTCTGATGGCGACGGTCAAGGGCGACGTGCACGATATCGGCAAGAACATCGTCGGCGTCGTGCTCGCCTGCAACAATTACGAGATCGTCGATCTCGGTGTCATGGTGCCGCCGCAGAAGATTCTGGAAGTTGCGCGCGCCGAGAATGTCGACGTCATCGGCCTCTCCGGACTGATCACACCTTCGCTCGACGAAATGGTGCATCTTGCCGCCGAAATGGAGCGTGAGGGCTTTGACCTGCCGCTGCTCATCGGCGGGGCAACCACGTCGCGCGTGCATACGGCGGTGAAAATCGCGCCGCGCTACACCAAGGGGCAGGCGATCTATGTCACCGACGCCAGCCGTGCCGTCGGTGTTGTCGGCCAGCTGCTGTCGCCGGAAATGAAGCCCGACTATGTCGCCGGTATCCGCGCCGAATATGTCGAGGTCGCCGAAAAACACGAGCGCGCCGAACTCGCCAAGCAGCGCCTGCCGCTTGCCGCGGCACGCGAGAATGCCTTCAAGGTCGATTGGTCCGACTACAAGGTGGACGCCCCGCAATTCCTCGGCACGCGCGTGATCGAGGATTGGGATCTTGCCGAAATCGCGCGCTATATCGACTGGACGCCGTTCTTCCAGACCTGGGAATTGAAGGGCGTTTATCCGCGCATTCTTGAGGATGAAAAGCAGGGCGAAGTGGCCCGCCAGCTTTTTGCCGATGCGCAGGACATGCTCAGGAAGGTCATCGCCGAAAAGTGGTTCAAGCCGCGTGCCGTCGTCGGCTTCTGGCCGGCCAATGCGGTGGGCGACGACATCAAGCTTTTCACTGCCGAAGACCGTCGGGACGAACTGGCAACGCTTTACACGCTGCGCCAGCAGACCTCCAAGCGCGAGAACCGTCCCAATGTCGCTCTGGCCGATTTCGTGGCCCCGGCCGGCACACCAGACTATGTCGGCGGCTTCGTCGTCACGGCTGGCCCGGAAGAAAACGAGATCGCCGAACGCTTCAAGCGCGCCAATGACGACTTTGGTTCGATCATGGTCAAGGCGCTGGCCGACCGCTATGCCGAAGCCATGGCCGAAATGCTGCACCAGCGGGTGCGCAAGGACCTCTGGGGCTATGCGGCTGATGAGACGTTTGCGCCCAACGAACTGATCGGCGAACCCTATCGCGGCATCCGCCCGGCGCCGGGCTATCCCGCCCAGCCCGACCATACCGAGAAGATTACCCTGTTCCGTCTTCTCGATGCAGAAGCTGCGGCCGGCGTACAGTTGACCGAAAGCATGGCCATGTGGCCGGGTTCATCGGTCTCCGGCATCTATATCGGCCATCCCGACGCCTATTATTTCGGCGTCGCCAAGGTCGAGCGCGACCAGGCGATCGACTATGCCCAGCGCAAGGGCATGGATCTGACCGAGGTCGAGCGCTGGCTTGCCCCGATCCTCAACTATACGCCCGCCGGTTAAAGCGTTTTCAAGAAAATCGCCGGGGCTTCCAGCTGCGTTCCTGGCCTTCGGCCGCGAGCCGCGCACCGACAAACAACAGGTCCGACAGGCGGTTCAGATAGACCCGCCCGTTGGCCGTGCGCTCATCATCGAGCGAGAGCAGGCGGCGCTCGGCGCGGCGGCAAACCGTGCGGGCCATGTGCATCGCCGCAACAGCCGGTGAACCGCCGGGCAGGATGAATTCCTTGAGCGGGGGCAGGTCGGCATTCCAGGCGCTGACCGTTCGCTCCAGCGCCTCGATATGCACCTCAGTTAGAAGGGCATGGCCGGGCAGGGAAAGGGCGCCCCCGAGATCGAAGAGATCGTGCTGGATCAGCACCATGGCCTCGCGCAGATGCGGGAGGGATTGCTGGCTCTCGGCAAAGCCGATGACGCTATTGAGCTCGTCCACCGTGCCGATGGCTTCAATGAGCGCATCGTCTTTCCGCAGCCGCGATCCGTCCGAAAGTCCGGTCGTGCCATCATCGCCGGTGCGGGTAACGATCTTCGAAAGCCGGTGTCCCATTGAGTTCCCCGTGTGGCGATCCTGTTCGCCACTGGTCGTGGCCTTCCGGGGCAAAAGTGTCAATCGGCCGCGTCCGTCATTGTGCCGGGCGCGGCCATCTTGAACGCCTCATTGGGGATGCGGGCCGGCCAAGTCTTCGCCTATGCTGAACCTGCGGCCAGCCAGCGCCGCAGACACGCCTTTGGCTATATTTGGCTGATAGCGCGGGGGCGTCTTTCTTGCCGCGACGGGGCGCGGCTCGACCGCCGGCGGTGCCGGATCCTGGTGGAAGTCCGGGGCGCCCAAATCCATCGGACGCGTGATTGCGTCGCCTGGTTCAGGAACAATCCGAACCAGCGGTTCAAGGCCCGCGAGCAGCAATGGGCGGCGCCGGTTCAGGCCGATATCAGCCAGTATGCGGTCGTCGAGATCGCGGAGGGCGGATTCCGTTTCAATGTGTCTCGCCCAATCAGTCAGCAGCGTGATGAGTCGTTTGAACATCTCTGTCTCCTGTCCAATGTTTGCGCGGACGACAGCAGACGCCGCCACATCGAGATGAGGTGCGAGGTTCTGCCTTTGGGGTTGGCGAAGCGTCTGCACGAAGTTCGGGCCGTTGGCGGGCCGATTTCGCGGTCGTCCGTGACGGGGTGGAAGCTATCCCGGTCGGCGATGCCATTGCTTCCACCGTTTGGTGGAGCCGCTACGCGATCGGCAACGAGAAGGAGGCGATGAGGCCGACAAGGTCGGCCTGGCGATGCGTCCGTGTCTTTTCGAACACCCGCAGCAGATGCGTGCGCACCGTCGAAACCGCAACATTGAGGGTGGTGGCGATCTCGGCATTGGTTCGGCCGGAGCCGACGAGTTCGAGCACGCGCGCTTCGGTTGGGGTGAGATCGAAGAGCGAGGCGATGGCAGCAAGCGGGGCAGGGGGCGGGGATGTGGAGGGCGCCACGAAGATGGCCGCTGCGGCGCCCTGCAGCGGATTGGCTGCGGCGAGCGGCAGCACATGGAGCACCAGTTCTTCGCCGCCATTGCCATAGGCAGGAATGCCAAGCCCCCGCCGGCCGAGATCATCGAGCGAGGAGGCAAGCGCAACCAGAAGGGCAGCGTCGAGATTGGGCGGTCCAGAAATCCGCCCCGCGCGCAGACCAAAGGGTCTTGCCGCGCGCAGCATCGCCTCGCCCGCCTGATTGGCGTGGATGAGCCGGAGATCGGACGCCACCAGCAGCACTGCGACGCTGAGGCGATCGAGCACTGCCACATAGGTGGCGCTTTCGACCGCGCGCGCTTCCAGCAACCGGCTGATGGTCACCGCACGCTTGAGATGCGGGATGAAGAGGTTGGCCAGTTCCATTTCGGTCTGGCCGACAAGTCCGGCCGATTCATGCCGGGTGAACGTGATCGCGCCAAAGGCCGTCTGGTCGCGCAGCAGGCCAACCGAGAGCGAGTCGACCACGCCGCGCGGCAAGCCGACCTCGCGATGATAGCGATTGGCCGGCGTCAGGGCTTCGGGGTTCACCTCGGAGAGCACCATCGGCACGTCCAGGGGATAGTTGCGCACCCGGTCGGCGCCGCCCCATTGATCCATGATCTCGCGGCCATAGTCGCGCATGGCGATGAGCCAGATATCGTCCACCCCGCTTGCCGCATTGATCAGCGTATTGCCATTGGGCATTTCGACGACGGCCAGCGTGGCGCTGAGAAAGGCCATGCGCCCGCGCAGGGCGTCCAGCGTTGCAGGCCAGAGGGAGGGCGTTAGGGCGCAGTCATAGATCGATCCGATGAGATCGGACAGTTCCCCGGCAGGAATGGGCCTCATCACGGCACCCAATGAAAATTGCGCTGACTAAGGTAGGCAGGAATTTTTCTAGAATGGTGGTGGTTCGGTTGGCAGATGGCCGCGCTGAACGGCGGCAACACGCTCGGACTAACTATTCACGCTGTCCTGATCTTGTGCGGGCGGAGCAAACCAAGCATTCCCGCCTTTTCTGAGGCGATAATCCAACAAAAAGGCCGGCACATTGCTGC
The DNA here is from genome assembly GCF_964252865.1 of Devosia sp. LjRoot3. Lineage (NCBI taxonomy): Bacteria > Pseudomonadati > Pseudomonadota > Alphaproteobacteria > Hyphomicrobiales > Devosiaceae > Devosia > Devosia sp. LjRoot3. The sequence continues at coordinate 697,132 of NZ_CAXUPK020000003.1, read as the reverse complement.
GCCGGCCGCATTTTTCGTCTGCCCTATCGGGTCGAAGGAATCTCGTAGATCTTCTCGATGTCGTCGAGTGCGAGGTGCGCCGCCATCACGCCGCCGGCGGTAGCCCAGACGGTGTCCGACACAGCATAGACATGCCCGGCCTTGACCGCTTCGAGGTTCTGCCAGAGCGGGGAGGCCATCCAGGCTTCGGCTTCCTTGGTCGCCCCGCCATCGCCGGTTTCGTAGCTGAAGTGCAGCAGGCGGTCGCCGTCGAGATCAGGAATGCGTTCGAGGGTGATCGGCTCGGCAAGGCCTGCCTTGTCCTGCGCCGCGGGGCGGCCGAAGCCGATATCGCGCAGGATGGAGCCCGAAAAGCTGTCATTGTTGTAGGCGTAGTTCTGGCCGGAAATGAAGCGCACGAGCCCGACCTTTTCGGCAACGCGATCGCCCAGCGCCGTCTTGATCGCCGCCACGCGGTCCTCATAGCCCTTGAGAACAGCTTCGCCCTCGGCCACCTTGCCCACGGCCTCGGCATAGAAGGCGAGATTGTTGCGCCATTGGCCGGTGATGTTCTCGACAAAAACCGTCGGTGCGATGGCCGAGAGCTGCTCATAAATCTGCTCGTGGCGCTTCTTGTTGCCCAGGATCAGGTCGGGCTCGAGCGAAAGAATGACTTCCAGATTGGGCGCCAGTTCCTCGCCCACGAGGGTCGTATCCTTGAGCGCGTCGGCGACGTGGTCGAACCAGGGATCGGCATTGGCCGAGCGGACCGCGCCAACCGGCACGAGGCCCAGCGCGAGGAGATCCTCGGTCGCCTCATTGGTCAGGGCAACGATGCGCAGCGGCTGATCCGGCACCGCAGTGACGCCCATGATGTGGGTGATGTCGCGGGCAAAACCGGGTGTCGCAAGGGCAAGCAGAAGTGGCACGCCAAGGAGCGTGAGAAGGCGGCGAGAAATCATGACCGATCCATTTGATGACCAAAATAGTCATATTTCATCAATCGCAGTCGCCGGGCGGAGTCAAGCCATCGATCTGGCTAGACGCGATATCGCAGCGCCTCGACAAAGGCCGTAAAGGCCGGGGAGGGCTGGCGGCGGTTGGGATAGTAGAGGTGAAACCCCTGCCAGGTGGGCGACCAGTCGGCCAGCACCTCGACCAGTTCGCCGCGCTCGATATAGGGCCGGCTCATAAATTCGGGCACGTTGGCAAGGCCATGCCCGTCGAGCGCTGCATCGAGCACCGGCAGGATGCTGTTGAAAATCAACTGCCCCTCCACCCGCACATTGAGCTCGCGCCTATCCTTCTTGAATTCCCAGGCATAAAGCGCGCCGGCCGTGCTCAGCCGCAGGTTGACGCATTGGTGATTGGTCAGGTCCTGCGGGCTTTGCGGCGGCGGCCTCCGGGCAAAATAGTCCGGCGTTGCCACCACCGAAAAGCGCCAGTCCGGCCCGATCCGCACCGCGATCATATCGCGCGATAGCGCCTCGCCCAGACGCACCCCGGCATCCATCCGTTGTTCGACGATGTCGACAAAGCCATTGTTGATCGCCAGCTCGACGGTGATGTCGGGATATTGCGCGAGGAAGCCGCGTAGCATCGGCCGGAAGACCGAGGCGACCACCGAATCCCCACAGGACACGCGAATCGTCCCCGCCGGCCGATCGCGAAAATCGCTCAGCGCCGCGATCTCGGCCTCGATCTCGTCGAAATGCGGCGCGACGGCGCGAAGCAGCCGCTCTCCGGCTTCGGTTGGGGAAACGCTGCGCGTCGTGCGCGACAGGAGGCGCACGCCCAGCCGCGCCTCCAGCCCCTTCATCGTGTGGCTGAGCGCCGAGGGGGTTACGCCGAGTTTCGCTGCGGCGCGGGTAAAGCTGCGCTCGCGGGCCACGGCCAGAAAGGCCTGGAGATCGTCGATCGGGCTACGCGCCATTCCTGAATCCCGCTCAACACTGCATCAAGATTACTCAAGATAATCCGATGATCCCAGCTTGGCTACACTGGGGGCGAACCACTGGCGATCCCTCGCCAAGGAGACCCTTCTTGCTTGCCACCATGCTCTATGCCCCCGGCGATGTGCGCGTCGAAGAACGCGACGAACCGGTGATCCAAAAGCCGACCGACGCCATCATCCGCCTGACGGCTACCTGCATTTGCGGGTCCGACCTCTGGCCGTTCCGTGGCCTCAACGATGTTTCGAGCCCCATGGCCATGGGCCACGAATATTGCGGCGTGGTCGTTGCCGTCGGCAGCGAAGTGAAGACGGTGAAGCCGGGCCAGTTCGTCGTCGGCTCCTTCGTTCTTTCCGACAATACCTGCCCCCATTGCCGCCACGGTTTTCAGTCGTCCTGCGAGCAACGCGAGTTCATGACCGGCGGGCAGGCGGAATATGCCCGCGTGCCGCTCGCCGATGGCACGCTGATCGCCACCGACACCATGCCGGACGACGATCTGATCCCGAGCCTCCTCGCTGCCTCCGACGTGCTCGGCACCGGCTGGTATGCAGCCGACGCCGCCCGCGTGCAGTCCGGCTCGACCGTCGTGGTCGTTGGCGATGGTGCCGTTGGGCTCATGGGCGTCCTCGCCGCGAAGCAATTGGGCGCCCACCGGATCATCGCCATGAGCCGCCACAAGAGCCGGCAGGATCTGGCGCTCGACTATGGCGCCACCGACATCATTGCCGAACGTGGCGATGCGGGCGTGGCACGGGTCAAGGAATTGACCCAGCGCATCGGCGCCGATGCCGTGCTCGAATGCGTCGGCACGCAGGAATCCATGCAGACGGCGATCAATTGCGCCCGCCCCGGCTCGATGATCGGCTATGTCGGCGTGCCGCACGGCGTGCAGTTCGATGGCCAATCACTGTTCTTCTCGCAGACCGGGATGATCGGCGGCCCCGCGCCCGTGCGTCGCTTCCTGCCACATCTGCTGGATCTGATCCTCACGCGCCAGATCAATCCGGGTCGAGTGTTTGATCTGGAACTCCCGCTCGCCGAAGCCGCGGAAGGCTACCGCGCCATGGACGAGCGCCGCGCCATCAAGACACTACTGCGGCCGTAAGCCCTCTCCAGGCTCGGGCAACCGCCAATCGTCACCCTCGGGCTTGACCCGAGGGCTCTATCCTTGCAGCGCCATCGCCAAGTGAAATGCCCTCGGGTCAAGCCCGAGGATGATGGGCGGGGTAGCGCCGGCGAGTCGTGCGCGGTTACCCAAACATTCCAATGGGCACCCCCGGTATATCCGCCCGGAACTGCACAATCCCATCGCGCCCGTCTTCGCCCGAACCAAGGCTGGTGACAAACACGGTCTTCATATCCGCCCCGCCAAAGCAAGGCATGGTCGGCAGCTTCAGCGGCACATCCACCCAGCCTAGCAATTCTCCCGTTGCCGAGAACCGATTGATCCGGCTGGCCGAAGGCCCTGCCGACCAATAGGTCCCCGCCAGATCGCAGGCGCCGCCATCGGGCCTGCCATTAGCCTCGTCATTGTCCCTAAGACGGCGGCGATTGCTGACCGCCCCTGTTGCGCGGTCAAAATCCCAGCAGTCGAGCCACATGCTGCCGCGCGAGTCCGAATGGTAGAGCAGGGTAGCGTCAGCATTCCAGGCGAGGCCGTTGGAAATGGCAATCCCATCGGCAATCACCCGCACGTCGCCATCCGGCGCGACGCGATAGAGTTTTGCCGAAGGCGCATCGCCGGGTGCAGCATCCATGCTGCCGACCCAGAAGGCGCCATCCGGCCCCACCTTGCCGTCGTTGAGCCGCATATCGGGCTTGGCATGCTCTATGCTCGCCACGGTTTCCCGCGTTCCGTTGCTCGGGTCGAACAGGATGACATCATTGCGCAGGGCCACCACCAGCTTGCCGTTCCTGGCCAGCCCCAGGCTTGGCACCGGCTCGCCGAACTCCCAAAAGTCCCGCTCCCCGGTGGCGATATCGAGCGCATGAATGGCGCCCGCCGGAATATCGCACCACAGCAGGCGCCCGTTCGCGTCGTCCCACACGGGGCTCTCGCCCACGCCAAAACGCTCGCGGATCACCCAGTTCACATCAGGCTGCGTCATCCCGTGCTTCATTGGCCCAGATCGTGGGCCAGGCTCCATTCGCGATAGCGGCGGCGGCCGCCTTCGAGATGCTGGCGCATGGCAAGACGCGCCGCGTCAGGCTGGCGATTGGTAATGGCGTCAAAAATGCGCCGATGCTCGGTCTGGATATTTTCCAGAAACTCCGCCTTGTCCTTCTCGTCGCTGAAACTGGCGCCCAGCGCCCGGCGCGGGATCAGGCGCTCGCCCATTTCGTCGACGAAAAGACGGAAGCGCGAATTGTTGGTGGCATCGGCAATGGCGCGGTGAAAAGCGCGGTCGGCGTCGGTCGCCAGCGAATTGTCGGCCAGGTGCCGGGCAAACTGGGTCAGCGCCTGTTCCATGCGCAGAAGGTTGGTCTCCGTCCGGCGCTCTGCCGCCAGCCCCGCGGCCTCGATCTCGACGCTGATGCGAAATTCGATGAAGTCGAGCACTTCGGCAATGTCCTGCGGCGCTTCCATGAACATGGAGCCACCAACAACCTTGGGCGGTTCGCTGACATAGACACCGCTGCCGCGCAGCGAGCGCAGCCGGCCTTCGGCTTTGAGGCTGGCAATGGCTTCGCGCACCACAGTGCGGCTCACATCGAAGGTTTCGCAGAGCCTGTCGGCCGGCGGCAGTTTGTCGCCCGGCTTGAGGCCGCTATCGGCGATCAGCCGGACCAGCCCGTCTTTCACGCGGTCGGTCAGTCGCAGCGCTTCGATTTCAGCCATTTTCCGGTTTTCGCATTCTCGATGGTAACAGTCTGCTAACGCATTGCGGCAGAGTGGGGACGCTTATCGCATGCCATGCGGCGCCGGATTTGTCATCCTTCTCGTGCCGTGAACCTGTAGGGGGCGCCAAAATCTGTCCCCCCGGGCTCATGTTCAGCTTGTAGCATGTGCAGATATTTCATACAACTTTGTAGAAGTCATAACACTTGAGGGATTTTTGCATGTATGTGGGCACCCAGCTGAGCGGGGAGAAGTTCAACGAGGTGGGGGATGCCCACTTGCGCCAGCTAGCACAGCTTGGCCTGCGCCATGTCTGCGTCGATCCGGTCGGCAATCCGCATGATTGGACGCGCGAGGTGCTGGAGCGCCATATCGAGCGCATCGAGGCAGCGGGCCTGGTGCTCGACATGGTGCAATTGCCCATGTCGTCGGCCGGTGTCGACAAGGTAAAATCGCCTTCCATCGTTCTTGGTCAGGATCCGGAAAGGGAGCGCGAGGTCGACAGCATTTGTCGGTTGATCGAGACGCTGGGCGCGCTTGGCATCAAGGCGGCAAAGTACAATTTCAACATTCTGGGCATTCCGCGCACCCCGTCCGAGCGCGGTCGCGGCGGCGCCATCATGTCCACCTTCCGGCACGACCGGACGACGGACGACGCTGTTCCCAGCAGCGCCGGCAATGTCAGTGCCGACGAGATGTGGGAACGCATCACCTGGTTCCTCGAGCGCGTCGTGCCCGTGGCGGAAGCGAGCAAGGTGCGCCTTGCTTGTCACCCGCACGATCCGCTGACACGCCCCGGCTATCGCGGCATGGAAGAGCGCGTCCTGGGGTCGGCTGAAGGGCTCAAGAAGTTCGTCTCCATTGCGGAAAGCCCCTATCACGGGCTCAACTTCTGCCAGGGAACGGTGGCAGAAAGCCTTGAAAATCCGCGCGAGGAAATCGGCGACATCATCCGCTGGTTCGGTGAGCGGAAGAAGATCTTCAACGTCCACTTCCGCAATATCAAGGGCGGTCGCTACTCGTTTACCGAGGAGTTTCCCGATGCCGGCGACATGGACATGGCGGCGAGCCTGAAGATCTACAAGGAAGTCGGCGTCGACTGCATGATCATGCCCGACCATGTGCCGCATATCGATGGCGAAGCGCCATTCGAGACCGCCTTTGCCTTCTGCTATGGCTATATCATCGGCCTCTTCCAGGCCAATGGCTGGGACCCCTACGGGGCCTGACACTTTTCTCCCGACGTCCCACACCCACGGTGTCATTCCCGCGAAAGCGGGAATCTCTGTTTTTGACCCAGGTGTTTGATCCCAGCCGCGCATTTCTTCGATCGTCATTGCCCGGCTTGTCCGGGCAATCCATCTTGTCGCGGTATGGACCGCCCGGACAAGCCGGGCGGTGACGACGGAGTTTTGTGAGCAGGCGCTACTTCAATGAGATTCCCGCTTTCGCGGGAATGGCATCGAGCGCAGCGGCGTAAAAACAAAGGCCCGGATCTTGCGATCCGGGCCTTTTTGCGCAGGGAGGGCGCTTTGGTGTCAACGATTGGCGGCAATGAGCTGTGAGAGTTCTTCACGCTCTTCGCCCGTCAGTTCCGTCAGTGGGCTGCGCACCTTGCCGGCCCCGCGGCCAACCAGATCGGCGCCGGCCTTGACCATGGAAACGGCATAGCCGCGCTTGCGGTCGCGCAGTTCGATCAGGGGCAGGTAGAAATTCCTCAGCAGTGTTTCGATCGTTGCTGCCTCGCGAGCGCGCACAGCCTTGTAAAAACGCAAAGCCAGTTCCGGCACGAAGTTGAACACCGCCGAGGAATAGGTGGTTACGCCCATTTCGAGATAGGGCTGGGCAAAGACTTCGGCGGTTGGCAGGCCGCCGATATGCACCATGCGGTCGCCGATCAGGGTCGAGATTTTCACCATCAGCTGCAGGTCGCCAATGCCGTCCTTGTAGCCGATCAGGTTCGGGCACATCTCGGCCAGTTTTGCGAGGGATTGCGGCGTCAGGCGAGTGTTGTCGCGGGCGTAGTAGATGACGCCGATACTAACCGCGTCGCAGATGGCCTTCATGTGGGCGATGATGCCTTCCTGTTCGGCAAACATCAGATAGTGCGGCAGGACCAGGATGCCGGCGGCGCCAGCCTTTTCAGCGCGCTTTGCCAGCTCGACCGCCATGCGCGTGCCATAGCCGACGCCGGCCAGCACGGGCACGCCGGGCGCGGCATTGCTCACCGCCGTGCTGATGATGTCGTCATATTCCCCGTCATAGCCGATCGAGAAGAACTCGCCCGTACCGCCCGCTGCGAAGAGGCCCGCCGAGTCATAGGAGGACAGCCACTGCAGCCGCTTGGCGTAGGATTTGCGATCGAACTCGCCTGCGGCATCGAAGTCGGTCACCGGAAATGACAAGAGGCCCGAGCCGATCTTGGTCTTGAGTTCGTCGAAGTTCACGTCCGGTCTCCTGCGGCGGCGATTAGTAATACTTCTTTCTGTATGCATGGCCTGAATGGGTCTGTCAACGGCATGTGAAACGCCGTATTTCAAAAGAAGTATGATTGCATGTTGACATTGCAATTGCAGTCATACAAGAGTGCGGGCCTCAGCAATCGCCTGGAACGGCACATCCGCCGGCGAAATCAGTCTGATGGGAGGGAAAATTGAAACATTTGAGGGTAGCCGCCCTGGCGGGAATCTCGCTTGTGACGCTGGGGAGCGTCGCGGCATTTGCGCAGCAATATCAACAGTCTCCGGCGCTCGATGGGCTGGATCTGCCACCCGTGGCCGAGCGCGTCGGCAGTGATCCGCGCGTCGTCACGCCCGTCGGTGAAGTCGGCAAATATGGCGGCACGTTCCGCGGCGGCATGGTGGGCGGCAATGACCGCAACATGCTCTTCACCTATTTCGGCTACGAGCCGCTGCTCACCTGGGATGCCGACTGGTCCGGCGACGTTTACCCAAATATTGCAAGCGCTTACACGGCGAGCGAAGACAGCAAGTCGTTCACCTTTACCCTCCGCGAGGGGATGAAATGGTCCGATGGCAGCGCTTTTACGGCCGATGACATCGCCTTCTTCATCGAAGACGTTCTACCCGACGAAAAGCTCTTCCCGACCAAGCCCGGTTGGCTGACGGTCGAAGGCGAATTACCAACGATCTCGGTAACGTCGCCGACCGAATTCACCATCTCCTGGACCAAGCCCAACGGCCTTTTCATCATTAATGCCGCCAGCGTCTATGGCGTGCAGCTGGCACTGCTGAACAAGGCCTATTGCAGCCAGTTCATGCCCAAATACAACCCGGATGCGGACGCCAATGCCAAGGCCGCCGGCGTTGCCGACTGGGCCGAGCACATGACCAATATGTGCGGCGTTGGGATCGAGAACATCCAGCGCTGGCGCAATCCCGAACGCCCGACGCTCGAGGCCTGGCACATCACCGAGCCTTATGTGGCCGGCGCGACGCGCGTCTCGTTCGAGCGCAATCCCTATTACTGGAAGGTCGACACCGCCGGAAACCAGTTGCCCTATATCGATGGGCTCAGCGTTTCGGTGAATGCCGAAGCGCAAACGCTGCTGCTCAGCGTTCTGGCCGGCGAAATCGACTATGAAGTGCGCCACACGGCCAATGCTTCGAACCTGCCGGTGCTGGTCGAAGGTGCGGAAGCGGGCAATTTCAATATTTCGCCGCGTGAGTCTCGGGTCGGCAATTCGCTGGCCATCTCGGTCAATCTGAACTCGCATGACCCGGTAAAGGCCGAAGTTTTCGATAACAAGGACTTCCGTATTGCCCTGTCGCATGCGCTAGACCGCGTTGCGATCATCGATACGCTCTACTTGGGCCAGGGTACCCCTCAGCAGGTTACACCGCGCGAGGGCACGCCGTTCTACAATGAGCGGCTCGCCACTCAATATCTCGAATACAATGTCGATGAGGCCAATCGCCTGCTCGACTCCATCGGTCTCGACAAGCGCGGCGGCAATGGCTTCCGTTTGGCGCCCGATGGCAGTCCGCTGGTGGTCAATGTTGCGGCTGTGACAGCGCTGGGCGCCCATGCCGATGCTGCCGAACTTCTTACTCAATATTGGCAGGCCGTGGGTATCGATGCGCGCTTCTCGGCGCAGGATCGCACCCGCTTCTATGAGGAAAAGACCGCGAGCCAGCACGACATCGTCGTCTGGGGCGCTACGTCCGGCGGCATCGACGTCTTCATCGATCCGCGCGACTATTTTCCGTTCTCGACCGAGTCCAACTTCGCCGTCGATTGGGCAAAGTATTACATCGGCGATGGTGGCACCGAGCCGCCCGAATACGTCAAGGAGCAGTGGGCGCTCTACGACCAGATCAAGGGCACATCGAACTCGGAAGAGCAGGCTGCGCTGTTCCAGCAATTGCTCGAAATCACGGCCGACCAGTTCTACCAGATCGGCATCAGCACGGCCATTCCGGGCTTGGCGGTAGTGTCCAACAATCTCGGCAATGTGCCGGCGGATACACCGACGGGCTGGATCCACCCCGATCCGGGCACGCTCAATACCGAGCAGTTCTACTTCAAGAACTAACCCTGTCCTCTTGCCCGGCCGGTTCTCCGGCCGGGTTCCTCGACCAAGGGATCGCTGTCCATGCTGATCTTCATTCTCAAACGGATAGCCGGAATGATCCCGGCCATGTTTGCGATCTCGCTACTCGCCTTCACCGTCATCCAATTGCCGCCGGGCGATTATGTCTCGACCTATGCGGCCCAGATCGCTCAGACCGGCGAAGCCGTCGACAGCGCCGTGCTGGCCAATCTGCGCGAGCGCTATGGGCTGGGTGAAAACATCGCCGTGCAATATTTCAAATGGATCGGCGGTATCGTCCGCGGCGATTTCGGCCAGAGCTTTGAGTGGAACCAGCCGGTGACCGAGCTGGTCTGGGGCCGCATGGGGATGACGGCGCTGATCTCGTTCCTGACGCTGATAACCATGTGGGCCGTGTCCCTGCCCATCGGCATCATCTCGGCGGTGCGGCAATATTCGGTCATTGATTATCTGACGACGACTTTTGCCTTTCTCGCCACGGCCGTACCGGAATTCCTGGTCGCCATCGTGCTTCTCTACATCTCGACGATGTGGTTTGGCGTTTCGGTGGGTGGGCTCTTCTCGCCGGCCTTCGAGAATGCGCCATTCTCCCTTGCGAAAGTGTGGGACTTCTTCCAGCACGCCTGGATCCCGATCCTCGTCATCGGTCTCGGCAGCACGGCGGCGCTGACCCGCATCATGCGCGCCAATCTCCTCGATGAGCTGCACAAGCCCTATGTCGAGGCCGCCCGCGCCAAGGGCCTGCCCGAAGGCCGGCTCATTCTGACCTATCCGGTGCGCGTGGCGCTCAATCCCTTCATCTCCACCATTGGCTGGGTGCTTCCGGCCCTCATTTCCGGCGAACTCATCGTGTCCACCGTTCTTAACCTGCCCACGGCCGGGCCCCTGCTTTTGCAGGCGCTCAAGAGCCAGGACATGTACCTGGCCGGCGCCTTCATCCTGCTCACCGGCGGGCTGGTGCTCATCGGCACACTGATCTCCGACATTCTCCTCGCCATTTCCGACCCGCGGATTCGTCTCTCATGAGTGCGCCCTTCGATACTGCCAAGGACGCCGAATTGCTCGACCAGCAGGTGCATGCCGGCAGCCTCGTTGCCGCCAGCCAGTGGACGCTGATCTGGCACAAGTTCAGCCGGCATCGCCTCGCCATGGTCGCCCTCGTCGTCGTGGTGCTGATCTATCTCGTGGCCGCCTTTGCCGAGTTTCTCGCGCCTTACGATCCCGGCAAATTCGACCCGCGCTATACCTTTGCGCCGCCACAGCAGATCCATCTCTTCCTGACGGACGAGGAGGGGACGCGCTTTGCCCCGCATGTCCTGGGCTTCAAAAGCCAGGTTGATCCGAAAAGTTTCCGGCGCCTGTTCCAGCCCGATCCGGAAAAGGTCATTCCCATCGGCTTTTTCGTCGAGGGACAGCCTTACAAGTTCTGGGGCCTCTGGGACGCCAATCGGCACTTCCTCGGGCCCGTGGACAAGGCTGATCCTTTCTTCCTGATCGGTGGCGATCGGCTTGGACGCGATCTCCTCAGCCGCACCATTCACGGCACGCGCATTTCCATGTCGATCGGCCTTGTGGGCGTGACACTGTCGCTGATCATCGGGCTGATCCTGGGCGGCATTTCAGGCTATCGCGGGGGGCTGATCGACCGGGTCATCCAGCGCGTCATCGAATTCATCCGGTCGGTGCCCACCATTCCGCTCTGGCTCGGTCTCGCCGCCGCCATGCCCAAGGATTGGCCGCCGCTACAAATCTACTTTGCCATCCTGATCATCCTCTCGCTGATCGGCTGGACTGAAATTGCCCGCGTCGTGCGCGGTCGCTACCTTAGTCTGCGTCGCGAGGATTTCGTCATCGCTGCACGGCTCGATGGGGTTAGCGAATTCCGCCTCATCATGCGCCACATGATGCCCTCGCTCTATTCGCACATTATCGCCGCCATCACGCTCGCCATTCCCAACATGATCCTCGCGGAAACGGCGCTGAGTTTCCTCGGCTTGGGGCTGCAACCGCCCATCGTCAGCTGGGGCGTGCTGCTGCAGGACGCGCAGAACCTGCGCGCCATTACGCAAGCCCCCTGGCTCTTCGTGCCCGGCATCTGCGTCGTCGTGGCGGTGCTGGCCCTCAATTTCCTCGGCGATGGCGTCCGCGACGCTGCCGACCCCTATGCCAAGTGAGCCGGTCATGTCAGACGAAACCATTCTGAAAGTCCGCAATCTCTCGGTGGATTTCCCGATCCAGAAATCCGTTGTCCACGCGGTCAAGAATGTCTCTTTCGACCTCAAGCGTGGCGAGACGTTATGCGTGGTTGGGGAAAGCGGTTCGGGCAAGTCGGTGACGGCCCGTGCCATTTTGCAGCTCGTCGCCAAGCCGGGCGCCATCACCGGCGGGCAAATCCTGCTCGATACTGGCTCGGGCGAGGTTGATATCGTCAAGCTAGGCAGCCGTGGCCTTGCCATTCGCGAAGTGCGCGGCCGGCGCATTGCCATGATCTTTCAGGAGCCGATGACCAGCCTGTCACCGGTCCATACGATCGGCCACCAGATCATCGAAACGATCCTGCTGCACGAAAAGGTCAGCAAGGAAGAGGCGCGGAAGCGCGCCGCGGCGCTCCTCGGCAGAGTGCGCATTCCGGAGCCGGAAAAGGCGCTCGATCGCTATTCCTTCGAATTTTCAGGCGGCATGCGGCAGCGGGCGATGATCGCCATGGCGCTGTCGTGCAATCCGGAGATCCTCATTGCCGACGAGCCGACCACAGCGCTCGACGTTACCACCCAGGCCGAAATCCTGTCACTGATCCGCGAATTGCAGCGTGACCGGGGCATGGCGGTGCTGTTCATCACCCACGACATGGGCGTCGTCGCCCAGATCGCCGATCGCGTCATGGTCATGTTCCGGGGCGAGAAGGTGGAAGAGGCCGGTGTCTTCGATCTCTTCGAACGGCCGCAGCAGGCCTATACGCGTGCGCTGCTCGGCTCGGTGCTAAAGCTCGAAACGCCGGCGCCGCGCCCGCCGCGTCCGACGGCGGAGAAGCCCATCGCCAAGATCGAGAATCTTGAGCTGCACTTTCCGCTCAATGCCGGTTTCATGGGCCGGCCGACGAATTATCTGAAAGCCATCGATGGGGTGAGCCTGACCATCAACCAGGGCGAGACGGTCGGTGTGGTGGGAGAATCCGGATCGGGCAAGACGACGCTGGGGCGGACGCTGCTGCGGGTTTATGATCCGACCGGCGGGCAGGTGATGTATTGGCCGAGCAATGGCGAGCCGGTCGATATCGCGACGCTCAACAAGGCCGGTATGAAGTCGCTCTATGGCGAAGTGCGCATGGTGTTTCAGGACCCGCATTCCTCGCTCAACCCGCGCATGACCATCTACCAGACCATTTCGGAGCCGCTGCGGACCAATACCGACATGACCGAGCGGCAGATGATGGATCGGGTCTCCGAACTGCTGTCGCGCGTTGGCCTGCCGCCCGATATTGGCGATCGCTATCCGCATGCCTTTTCGGGCGGACAGCGGCAGCGAATTTCCATAGCCCGCGCGGTGGCGGTGCGGCCCCGCCTCATCATTGCCGATGAGCCGACGTCGGCGCTGGACGTGTCGCTGCGTCATCAGGTGCTCGACCTGATGCGTGATCTGCAGACCGAATATGGTCTATCTTACCTGTTCATTTCGCACGATATTTCGGTCATCCGCTATTTCTGTGATCGGGTTGCGGTGATGAAGAATGGTAGAATTGTCGAGGTTGGCGACGTGGTGCAGATTTGCGAGAGGCCGCAGCACGAGTATACGCAGAGCCTGATCGGCGCCGTGCCGCGCCCCGATCCGCGTCTGCGCGCCGACGCACCGCAATAAGGAAGCTTCCATGTCCACCATATTGCTGACCGGCGCTTCCGGAAGGCTGGGCACCCATATGCGCCGCTGGTTTGCCCAAAAGGGCAGGGCGGTGCTCGCGACCGATATCAGGCCGGCCGAGGACGGCGGGGCTGTGGAGATTGCCGATCTCTCGGATCGCGAGGCGGTCGATCGACTGATGGCGCGGGATATTTCCGGCGTCGTGCATCTGGGCGGCATGGCCAAGGAGGCCGGGTGGCAGACCGTGCTCGATGCCAACATCATCGGCAGCTACAATATCTTTGAATCGGCCCGCAAAGCCGGAGTGAAGCGCGTTGTCTATGCTTCCACCTATCACGTGGTGGGCATGTATCCGATGCCGACGGATACGCCGCTCGATCTCGATGTCCCCTATCGTCCGGATTCGCTCTATGCCGTCTCAAAAGCCTTTGGCGAGACGCTGGGCCGGCTCTATTTCGACAAGTTCGGGATCGAATGCCTCGCCATTCGTATCTGCACGGCGGGCGATCCCGGCACGCCGCGCGAGGCCCGGCTTTGGCTTAATCGCGATGACCTGGCTACCCTGATCGAGACCGGGCTCGACCAGCCCGATCTCGGCTATCGGATCGTCTATGGGATTTCAAACAACCCACGCGCCATGATGGTCAACGAGCCTGATCCCGGGCTCAATTGGACACCGGCTCACGGCTCAGCTGAACTCGGAAAACCCGATCCGCTGGCGCCCCTCGACGAGACCGATCCGCGCAACCGTCTGCTGGGCGGTGCTTTCTCGGTGTGGGGCCATCAGGACGACAAATCTGACCTCTAATGGGCGGCGAAGGTGGAACTGGCGTCCTGCGGCTTGATCAGGCTGACCATGCGCCAGGCCGCCACGAGGGCGAGCGCTGCCGTGGCGGCGCCGAGCACGTAGACCGGAACCATCGCGAATTTCACCGCGTCCGCGGAAACAGCGACGGCCATGCCGCCGGAATTTGCGGCGACACCAGCCAGCGCCGCGCCGATGGCATTGCCAGCCGATTGCGTCGTTGGCATCAGGGCCGAGGCGCGGTCGCGTTCTTCGTCGCTGGCGGCTTCCATCATGGAGAGGTTGAGGTAGCCATTGTGCATGCCAAAACCGCAGCCGATGACCAATTGTCCGATGATGACCACGGCCACCTGATCGATCTGCAACCCGGCCAGCACCAGCAATAGGCCAAGCCCGATCATTCCCGGCCCAAGGCGGATAAGCGTCTTGCGGGTTTCCTTGCTGCGCACATTGGCAACGGTGATGGCCGAGGCGCTCCAGGCGACAGCGAGCACGGCGGCGATGGCACCGGCTGAGGCGGGCTTGTAGCCCCACATCTCTTGCACGACGAGCACGAGATAGACCGCCGAACCTGCGCCGGCGACATTGATGAGAAGGACGACCCAAAGCCCCGTGCCGACCACCGATATGGGACGGAATGCGTCGCGCGGCATCAGGCGTTCTTCGGCCCTTCCGTCCATCCAGACGGTCGCAACGAGCAGAACTGCTGCAACGACCAACAGGGCTGCCGCTGGCAGCGGTGCGGCGAGGCCAGCCAAGGCCACGAGCATGATGGCCGCGCCGATGGCGAACAGCCGCAAGCCGGGGAAGCGTGCCACGACGCGATCCTCCGACGAATGGGCAGGCACCTTGATCACAACCATGGCGGCAAAGATCAGCACCAGCGGTACATTGACCAGGAAGGCGGCGCGCCAGGAGACCATTTCGGTGAGGAGACCGGCGGCAGCAGGACCGCCAAAAGCGGCGATGGCCCAGATCATCGCCTGCAGACCGAAGACCTTTGGCACGAGGCGCGAGGGGAAGAGTTCGGGAATAAGGGCAAAGCAGATGGCCGAAACCACGCCTTCGCCGAGCCCCTGAAGCGCGCGGCCGACCAGGACTTGCGGCATGGACGTTGCGCTGGCAGCGATCACGGTGCCGAGCAGGAAGACGCCGGCCGAGACCAGCAAGGCGGTGCGCGCGCCAAGGCGCTGCTTGAGAAGTGCCGCGCCCGAGCCGCCGACAATAGCGAAGACAAGGAACAGAGTGAGCGCCCAGGAAATCAGCGCGACGCCGCCCAGTTCCTGCACGGCTGTCGGCAGGGAAATGGAGGCGAGGAAGGCGTTAAAGGCGAGGAGCGCCACGCCGAGGCAAAGGATCAGCGTCACGGTCGCGTAGCGCGGCGTGAAGATTTCAGCCCAGCGACCTTCGACCGAATCCGACATGTTGCCTCCAATTTTCCAAGCGCAAACTTGTTTAATTCAAGTCGCCGGAGAAGGCAATCAATTGTGCAGCGCGCCCGAAAAATGTGCAGGGATAAGCGAGGGCGAGCCGTAGCTCGCCCTTTTTGCGTTTACTCAGCGCCGATGGCGGCGAGGCCAGCACGAGCGCAATCGGCGTCGAGACCGCCATTGGGAGCGCCGCCAACGCCGATGCCGCCGACCAGGGCATCGCCGATGCGGATCGGCAGGCCGCCGGCCTGGATGACGAAGCGAGAGTCCATATCGCGGAGGCCATCGTTCTGCGGGTTAGCGGCGATGAAATCAGCGAGTTCACCGGCATTGCGGCCGAGGGCGGCGGCAGTAAAGGCCTTGCCTTCGGCGCTGCTGCCGGTGTGCGGGCCGGACATGTCGGCCTTGAGGAGCACCTTGGTCGCGCCATCGCGCGCCACCACGGCAACCGAGACGTTGTGGCCGCCAGCGGCGCAAGCGTCGAGCGCGGCCCGGGCAGCGGTCGTCGCAAGGTCGAGCGGCAGGTACGGCGCGGTCGGCAAGTCCTGCGCGAAAGTGGCGGTGGGGGCCAGCAGCATGGCGGTCAGAACGAGGGTGCGAAGCATGGTGATTTCCTCTGCGTTGGTGATGAGGAAATCCTAGTCGCCGGGAGGGCTTGGATGAATCGGTAGGGCTGGCGCCGGTCTCGGTAGAACTACCGAGTGCCCTGCACTTCGAGCCACAGACGCGTCATCTCGGCCTGGGACGTGGTGCCCAGTTTGAGTCCAATGGCGGCGCGGTGGCTGTCCACGGTGCGCGGAGAAAGGCCGAGGCCTTCGGCGATCTCGCGGGTCGAAAACCCTTGCGCAATGCGCTCAAGCACTTCCGTCTCGCGTGGGGTCAGTGCCGAGAGAAGCGCCAGCGTTTCGGCCCGCAGCGCCTTGGCGCCGAGGTTGCGATCGAGCACCTGCTGGGCACGCTGGATGGCGTCGATCAGGTCCTGATCGTCAACGGGCTTTGAGAGAAAATCGACGGCGCCATTGCGGAAGGCGCGACGGCAGGCCTCGATATCGCCGTGGCCGGAAATGACGATGGTGGGCCAGTCGACGCCCTGCGCCAGCAATTGCTCCTGCAATTTCAGACCGCTGATGGCGGGCATGCGAATATCGAGGATCAGGCAACCTGGTTCGAGCCGCGGCAACTGCCCGAGAAAGGCGGTGGGATCGCCAAAGCCTTTCACGCTGAGGCCGATGGTGGAGAGCAGCAGGCTCAGCGCATTGCGCACGGCCTCGTCGTCTTCGACGAGATAGACTGGCTGAGTCATGCTTTCGCGCCTCCCTTTGCCAGAGGCAGGGTCACCCGGAAGAGTGCGCCCCGATCCTGCTGGACATAGGCAATCTCGCCGCCGGCCCGTTCGATGAGACGTTGGCTGAGCGCCAGCCCAAGGCCGGTGCCTTCGGGCCGGGTGGTGGTGAAGGGTGTGAACAGTTTTGGCACGAGCTCGGACGGGACGCCGGGACCATTGTCGGCAATATCGAGCCGGGCCACGCCATCGGCTTCGGAGAGAGCGATCCTGACGTCGCGCGCCCCGGATTGCTCGGAAACGGCCTCGAAAGCATTGCGCAGCAGGTTGAAGATCACCTGTTCCAGTTCGACCGGATCGGCGAGAACGCTGATCGGCTTGGCCGGCACGTGCGGCTGGACGATGACGGCGCGCTGGGCAGCTTCGCCCTCCAGCAGCGTGATAACCGAACGGACTGCGGCGCCGAGATCGACCGGCTTTGCGACCGGCCGTTGTGGGCGCGACCAGTGGCGCAGCCGCTCGAGAATATCGGCGGCGCGGCGGGCTTGGCCGACCGTGTCATCAAGCACTTTACCCAGGGAAACATTGTCTTGCCGGGCGAGGAGGTGCTTTCCCGCCTGAGCTTGCGCCAGAATGGCTGTCAGCGGCTGGGTCAATTCGTGGGCCATGCCGCTCGCCATTTCCCCCATGGCATTGACGCGCGAGGCGTGGGCGAGGCGCGATTCCATGTCGCTGAGTTCGGCACGGCGCTCGGCAAGGCGCGTGCGGGTGCGCTGTTGTAGCAAGGCCGAGCCGATGGCGGCGAGTAGCCCTGCACCGAGGATGATGGCCGCCAGACGATCGAGCGGTAGCAACTGACTGAGGCTTACCGGCATGGATGCTTCGAGCAGCAGCGGCTGGGTCGCGCTGCCGAGGCGACGAGAAAATTGCGGTGCAGGCATTTCTGCGGGCCCATAGACCACATGCCCATCCGGCATGGTCAGCCGCAGCGCCGCAGTGCCATTTCTCCAGAAGGCGGCGTCGGATGCGAGCAGTTGCGCTGCATCGACGGCCACCATCAAGCCGTCGCGGGCTGCATCGCTGTTTGGGCTGCGCTTGACCATCAGGTAGTGACCGGGCCGCTCCGGGGTTGTCAGCAAGGCGGTTTGCCCGGTTGAAGCCTCTGCCGCCGCTTTCACCGCCTCGGCGAGGTTGGGTTCCAGCGGCTGCGTGCCGGCCATGGGCGCTGGGTCTTGGAGCGGCACTAGCTGGATTTCGTCGATCCGCGGATAAAAGCGCAGGATGGTGGTGGCGACTTCGAGGAAGGCGCTGCTGTCGGTCTTGTCGGCCTGCGCGATGGCGGACAGCGCCGTCAGGTGCGCATCATGCTGGTCGGCGCGTTGCGCAGCTTCGGCGGCAAGGGTAGAGCCGGCCTGTTCCAACTCGCCAAGGAGGGTCACCTGGCGATAGAAGCCGAGGCCCGCCGTGCCGAGCAGGGCCAGTCCCAGCCACCAGATCCAAAACCACTTCATCTGCACGGCATGCCAGCGTTCATCACGCCGCCATCAATGACCCAATCTGGCCTCTCGGAGCAAGGTCAATTGCCGAATGGTCAGGCCGTGGCCTGCAGTTGAGCTTCGGCTGGGAGGCGCAAAGCCGAGCCGATGCCGAGGATGATCGGGCAGTCGAGATCGAGGTTCTTGGCCTTGTCTGCCGCATCGCGCAGGCAAGTGTGGACGATGCTCTGTCCGGCGCGGCTGACATTGGAGGCAAAAACAACCGGCGTGTCGGGGGCAAGGCCGGCGTCGAGGAGGCGCGCGACCAGCTCGCCCGAAGTGCGGCCAGCCATGTAGTAGAGATGGGTCGTCGATTTGTCGGCGAGTGCGGTCCAATCGAGATTTCCTGGCAGCCTGCCATCGCGGCTATGGGCGGTGACGAAGCGGACGGATTGGGCGCAATCGCGGTGCGTCAGCGACAGTTTTAGCTCGGAAGCGAGGGCTAGCGCCGTCGTGATGCCGGGGACGACATCCACCGGAATGCCGGCGCGGTTGAGTTCGGCGATTTCTTCGCCAGCCCGGCCAAAGATCATCGGGTCGCCCGACTTGAGGCGCACCACACGGCGGCCGGCCCTGGCCAAGGTGATCATCGTGCGATTGATGTCTTCCTGTTTGCAGCTATCACGACCGCCGCGCTTGCCAACCAGAATGCGCTTCGCCTCGCGCCGCGCGAGTTCGAGCACTTCGTCGGAAACGAGGTCATCGAAGAGGATGACGTCGGCCGCCTGCAGGGCGCGCATGGCCTTGAGGGTGAGGTATTCGGCATCGCCCGGGCCGGCGCCGACGAGGGTAACGCGGCCGCCTTCAGTGCCTTTGGCCTCGTCGATCCAGCTTTCGAGTTCGGCTTCTTCAGCAGGAGTGTGGAATGCCCTGTCGGCGAGGCGCTGCCAGAACTGGCGGCGTTCGGGGCCGGGTTGGAGGAGGTTGGTCGCGCGTTCGCGGATGTGCCGGGCAAGCCCCGCCCAATCCATCAGGCTTTTGGGCAGCATGGCTTCCATGCGCTGACGCACCGCCTGGCCGAGAATGGGGGCAGCGCCCGTCGTCGAAATGCCCACCACCAGCGGCGAGCGATTGACGATGGAGCCGAACTGGAAATCACAGAAGGCCGGCTTGTCGATGACATTGACCGGCACGCCGAACCGGCGCGCGGCGGCGGCAAAATGGGCGGCTTCTTCTTCGTCCTCGCAATCGCCGACTGCCATGGCGTAGCCATCCCAGGAGATGACGGTCCAATGGCAACCAAGCAGCGTCACCTGACCGGAGGAAGCAAGGCCCTGCATTTCCTCGGAGAGTTCGGCCTCTGGCGCTGCGACTTCGACCACGGCGCCGGTCGCCGCAAGCAGTTCGGCTTTCCAGGCGGCTGCTTCCGAGCCGCCGGCAAGCAGAACGCGCTTGCCGGTGAGAGTGTAGAAGACCGGAAGGGTCGAGAGGGCAGCAAGGCGCGGACGCTGTGCTTCACCCGGCTGGCGCGTGACGATGTGCATCTCCCGGTCTCCTTGCCTGGTTTACTCGGCCGCTACTGGGCTGGCCTTGACTTCGCGCACGGCACCCACGGCCGATGGCTTCTGGCGCGAGGGGGCAGTGCGGCTGTGGGTGGCGTAGAGGGTGAGGCCGACAAAGGTCAGGCCGCCGACGAGATTGCCGATGACGGTGGGGATCTCGTTCCAGATCATATAGTCCCAGAAGGAGAACTGGCCGCCGAGCAGGATGCCCGAGGGGAAGAGGAACATGTTCACGATGGAATGCTCAAAGCCCATGTAGAAGAACAGCATGATGGGCATCCACATACCCAGAACCTTGCCGGTGACCGAGTTGGACATCATGGCGGCGACGACGCCCGTGGAGACCATCCAGTTGCAGAGCACGCCGCGGATGAAGAGGGTCAGCATGCCGGCGGCGCCGTGGGCGGCATAGCCGAGCGTGCGGCCTTCGCCGATATGGCCGATGCGTTCGCCCACGGCGTCGGGCGCCTGGGTGAAACCGAAGGTGACGACAATCGCCATCATCAGTGCGACGGTGATGGCGCCGGCAAAGTTGCCAGCAAAGACTAGACCCCAATTGCGCAGTACGCCGCCAATGGTCACGCCGGGACGCTTGTCGATCAGGGCCAGCGGCACCAGGGTGAAGACGCCGGTGAGCAGATCAAAACCCATGAGATAGAGCAGACAGAAGCCGACCGGGAACAGGATCGCCCCGGCCAGCGGCTGGCCGGTCTGCACGCTGATAGTGATGGCGAAGGCTGCGGCCAGCGCCAGGATGGCACCGGCCATGAAGGCGCGGATCAGCGTGTCGCGGGTCGACATGAAGACCTTGGCCTCGCCGGCGTCGATCATCTTCTTGATGAAATCTGTTGGAGCAACGTAGTCCATTCTTGAAACTCCTGGGGTCAGGCGGCGGTGGCCGCTGCAAAGCTCTGGGCATCGATGAGGATGCGGTCCTGATGGAGGCGGAGCGGATAGGTCCGCACCGCGCCCTCGTCGGCGCCCTGGGCGACGCCCGTTTCGAGCGAGAAAACCCAGTTGTGGAGCGGGCAGGTGACCTGCGCGCCATGGACGATGCCCTGGCTTAAAGGCCCACCCTTGTGGGGGCACTGGTCGTCGATGGCGAAAACCTTGTCGTCAGCCGTGCGGAAGACGGCGATCTTGCCAAGCGGCGTCTTGATGCAGCGGGCGCCGCGGCGGGGAACGTCTTCGAGGCAGCCGATATCGACCCAATCGTTCATCGCAATCACTCCGCTGCCTGCAACATCTGGAAATCGGCCATGGCCGCGAATTCGTGGGCGTCGCGGCCATTGACGCGCTCTTCCCAGGGATCGACCTGGGCGAATTTCTGCGAGTAGACGAAGCGCTCGAAGAGCTGGTGGCGCTTGGCCAGGTCTTCAACCACATTGGCCTTGATCGAGTCCGAGCCGACGCGCTTGGCCCATTTGTAGATGCGCTCGAGATAACGGCCCTGCTCGCGATAGAGCTGGGTCAGCGCGGCGATGATCTCCATCGCCTCGTCCTCGGTCTTGGCATGGCACAGGACTTCCGTGCCCTTGATGTCGAGGCCGGCGGCGCCGCCGAAGTGGATTTCGTAGCCGGAGTCGACGCAGATCACGCCGATGTCCTTACAGGTCGCTTCGGCACAATTGCGCGGGCAGCCCGACACGGCGAGCTTCAGTTTCGCCGGGGTCCAGGAGCCCCACATGAATTTTTCGATGCGAACGCCGAGCCCGGTGGAGTCCTGCGTGCCGAAGCGGCACCAGTCCGAACCGACGCAGGTCTTCACGGTCCGCAGGCCCTTGGCATAGGCCGCCCCCGACATCATGCCGGCCTTGTTGAGATCGGCCCAGACGGCGGGCAGGTCTTCCTTCTTGATGCCCAAAAGGTCGATGCGCTGGCCGCCCGTCACCTTGATAGTGGGCACCTCGAACTTGTCGGCGACATCGGCGATGGCGCGCAGCTCGTTGGCGGTGGTCAGCCCGCCGAACATGCGCGGCACGACCGAATAGGTGCCGTCTTTCTGAATATTGGCGTGAACGCGCTCGTTGATGAAGCGCGACTGGCCGTCGTCCTCATATTCGCCGGGCCAGTTGGCAACGAGATAGTAGTTCAGCGCCGGCCGGCACTTGGCGCAGCCGCAGGAAGTCTTCCAGCCCAGTTCCTGCATCACCGCGGGAATGGATTTCAGCTCCTGCGCCACGATCAGGCGGCGCACTTCGTCGTGGCCAAGCTCGGTGCAGGGGCACATCGGCTGTATGGCGGCCGGGTTGTAGCTGTCGCCAAGCGTAGCCATCAACAGCTTTTCGACGAGCCCGGTGCACGAGCCGCAGGAGGCCGAGGCCTTGGTGTGGGCGCGGACATCGTCGAGCGAGGTCAGGCCCTTGGACGTGATTGCATTGGCGATGGTGCCCTTGCAGACGCCATTGCAGCCGCAGATTTCGGCTTCGGCGGGCAGGGCGGCCACAGCCGCAAGCGGGTCGGCAGACGCGCCGCCGCCATAGCTTTGCCCGTAGATCAGCGTGTCGCGCATCGGCGCGATATCGGTGCTGCGCTTGAGGAGATCGAAGAACCAGGAGCCGTCGGCCGTGTCGCCATAGAGCACGGCGCCGAGGATGCGATTGTCCTTGAGCACGACGCGCTTGTAGACGCCGGCAGTGGCGTCGCGCAGCACGATCTCTTCGCGGTCGTCGGCCTCCGCAAAGTCGCCGGCCGAATAGAGGCTGACCCCGGTAACCTTGAGCTGTGTCGCGGTCTGCACCGGCTTGAAGGCGGCCTCGGTGCCGGTCAGCGTCTTGGCGGCAACCTTTGCCATGTCGTAGAGCGGTGCGACGAGGCCATAGACAGCGCCCTTGTGCTCGACACATTCGCCCAGCGCCAGGATATCGGGGTCCGACGTCACCATGGCGTCGCTGACGACGATGCCGCGATTGATCTCGATGCCGGCATCGGTGGCAAGCCGGGTTTCGGGGCGAATGCCGGCGGCCATGACCACGAGGTCGGCCGGATAGATCGTGCCGTCATCAAGCGCCACGGCTTCGACGCGGTCGGTGCCGAGTATAGCCTTGGTCTGCGCCTTGCAGTGTACCTTAATGCCGCGGCCTTCGAGTTCGCGGCGCAGCAGATAGCCGGCGGCAGCGTCGAGCTGACGTTCCATCAGGTGTCCGGCGAGGTGAAGGACCACCACTTCCATGCCGCGCCCACGCAGGGCTGCGGCTGCTTCAAGACCCAGAAGGCCGCCGCCGATGACCACTGCCTTGGCGTCGGGCTTGCCGGCCACTGCCACCATGGCCTCGACGTCGTCGAGATCGCGGAAGGCACGCACGCCCGGAAGGTCCTTGCCGGGAATGGGAAGGATGAAGGGCGCCGAACCCGTTGCGATGACCAGTCGGTCATAGGGCGTCTCGACGCCGTCGGCGAAGACGGACTTGGCTTCGCGGTCGATCTTCGTGACCGTCTGGCCGAAGCGGCAGTGGACGTCATTGGCAGCGTACCAGTCGGCATCGTGGGTGACGATGTCTTCATAGCGCTTCTCGCCGGCCAGCACCGGGGAGAGCATGATGCGATTGTAGTTGCCGCGCGGCTCAGCGCCGAAGAGGGTGACTTCGTAGCGACCGGGTTCGGCCTCGAAGAGATGTTCCAGCATGCGGCCCGAGGCCATGCCTGCACCGATGATGACGAGTTTTTCGGCCATGTTCTTCCCATCAAACCGGGGTCCAGCCGGACCCGAAGACCAAAACGAAAACGCCGCCAACCAGCAGGAACTCCGTCTGAGGGACGAAGAAACTGTGGTTGGCGGCGTTGCCAATATGTGGCGCCCATCGTTGGACGCCGGAATTCAGTGCGCCGAAGCGCTCGGGAACATCATTGCAGGAAGCGTGCCAAACTGGATTCCCTGGCCAAAGCCTATATTTTCCAGGCTGTTAGGTGGGGCAGCCTGAAAATCAGGCATCTGCTGCAAGGTGATTATT
Source organism: Devosia sp. LjRoot3 (assembly GCF_964252865.1). NCBI lineage: Bacteria > Pseudomonadati > Pseudomonadota > Alphaproteobacteria > Hyphomicrobiales > Devosiaceae > Devosia > Devosia sp. LjRoot3. The sequence goes on along the minus strand of NZ_CAXUPK020000003.1, from coordinate 673,427 downwards.
TGCACGGCAGATTGGCAATCTGCTTATTTCGTGTTCATCGCTGCGCTTGAGCGGCGATGTAGGCATCGAGCTTGTCGGGATCAAAATCCGTCCCGTCGAAGAAGCCATCCGGCCCCAGCGTCAGCCATCCGCCGAGGGCGCCAACCTGGGTTGGTTCAGTCAGCGCACCTTCGATCTTGCTGCTGGCGCCGGGCACGGGCATGCCCATGCCTGAAAGGGCGGCGCGATAGAGGTCGGGCCGATAGCTCGACGCGGCCTTTTGCGCATTCTCTTGCGTATGGGCCACCTGGCCCCAGCGCACCATCTGCGAGTAGAACCAGAGCGCGTGGCTCACCCAGGGGAAATTGGCTGCGCGAGAATAGGGCACGAAAAAGTCGGGCATGGACTTTTCGACGCCCGCCTCAAATTGCAGCCTGCCAGACAGGGTGCGCAAAATCAGATCGGCATCGATGCCCAGCCGATCCTCGCGCGCCAGCATGGCTGACAGGGTCGCGTGATTGGCTGGGTCTTCACACCAGCGCGCGGCGCGCGTCGCGGCGCGCAGCAGGGCGGCCAGTTGCTCGGGAAAGCGTTCGGCCCATTGCAGCCGCGTACCCAGCACCTTGTCGGGGCTCATCTGCCAGATCTGGCCTTTGGTCGTGACAATCCGGCCGATCCCGCGCGCCACGGCCACCGAGCCAAAAGGCTCGCCGACACAAAACCCGTCGGTACGCTTGGCAGCAAGCGCATCGGCCTGCAGCGGGGGCGGCACGATGACGATATCGACGTCTTGGTCAGGGTTGATCCCCGAGGCCGCCAGCCAGTAGCGCAGGGCATAGTTATGGGCGCTTTCGGGGTGGACCACGGCGAGGCGCAGGCGCGGTTCGCCGGCTCGTGCCCTGTCCTCGACCACCTTGCGCAGTGCGGCCCCGACCGGACCCGGTGCGCCATCCTCGGGTGCGCCGGCCTCGGTCATCTTGGCCCAGACGGCATTGGACATGGTCATGGCAGCGCCACCGAGGCCGAGCGCCATCGGCGCGATCACTGCGGCATCAAGCGGGGTCAGGCCAAGATTGGCGCTGAGGGGCATGGGGCCAAGCATGTGGGCGACATCGAGGTGGCCGATGGCGACACGGTCGCGGATATTGGCCCACGAAGTTTCGCGCACGAGATTGAGGTGCAGGCCTTCGCTTTCGGCAAAGCCGAATTCTTCGGTGGCGAGCAGCACCGCGCTATCGAGCAGCGGCACGTATCCGGCGGTGATTTGCGTCAGGCCCATGAGCAAAAATCCTTCTTCATGGTCCCAAAAGCTCCGCCGCTGTGACCACTGCCTGGGCGATCTCGACGATCTTGCGGTTCTGGTTCATGGCCGTGGTGCGCAGGAGCGCATAGGCCGCATCCTCGGAAAGGCCGCGCGAGGACATGAGAATGCCCTTGGCTTTGTCGATCACCTTGCGGCCCTGCAGTTCTGATCGCGCTGCCTCGAGTTCCCCCTGTAGCCGCGAAAAAGCGCGAAACCGGACGATGGCCATGTCGAGGATTGGCTTGATGCGATCCTTGCGCAGCCCGTCCACCACATAAGCGGAAACGCCGGCATCGACCGCCGCTTCGATTTCTGCTGGGTCGGATTTGTCGACGAACATGGCGATGGGCCGCTTGATGGTGCGGCTCAGGGCGAAGAAGTGCTCAAGCACGTCGCGATTGGGATTTTCCAGATCAATGATCACCACATCGGGTGCGATTTCGCCGATACGCCGCGCAACATCCTCGATATCGGTAATGACCCGCACAGAGGCATGGCCAGCCTCACGCAGTCCGGCCTCGATGATCGAAGCGCGGATCGCGTTGTCGTCAATCACCAGAATCGAAAGCGACTCTGCCATGGTACTCAACTGCAAGGGCCTATGCGGCTCAGTCACTGCATGACTGGCGGACCGCTGTCTACTTCGTTTGCAGGATGGTAGCTATGCTGAAAAACGAGGCAAGTGTTTGGCATGCCGTCCGGCCTCCTGTGCTTCTTGAAAGTGATAGCAAATTGTCTATATTGATAGCATGCTCATCGGTTGATTGAAGAAGCTGTTACATGCCTGCCGTCACCATTCGTAACCTTTCTGACGAAACCCATCGCGCGCTCAAGGTGCGCGCGGCCGGCCATGGCCGCAGCACGGAAGCCGAGATGCGCGACATCCTGGAGGCCGCGGTTCGGCCCGCTGACCGGGTCCGCATCGGCTCTGCCCTCTCCGCCCTGAGCCGAAGTGCCGGTCTGACCAATGCTGATTTCGAGGTTCTGGAGCAGGGCGGAGACAAGATGCCCGCGGAACCCCTGAGTTTTGAATGATCCTGCTCGACACCAATGTCGTGTCCGAGGGCATGAAGCCGCAGCCAGATCCGGCCGTGCTGGATTGGCTGGATGCGCAGGCGGCCGAGACCCTTTACCTTTCGAGCGTGACGGTTGCTGAACTGTTGTTCGGCATTGGGGCGCTTCCCGATGGGCAGCGCAAGACGAAGCTTGCCGCGACGGTTGAAGGGCTCATGGCCCTGTTCGAAGGCCGGATCCTTGCCTTTGATGCCGCCGCTGCCCGGCACTATGCGGACCTCGCTGTAGCCGCCCGTACTGCGGGAAAGGGCTTTCCAACACCGGATGGCTACATCGCTGCCATCGCAGCGGCCCACGGCTTCAAGGTCGCAACCCGCGATGTCAGCGCCTTTGCGGCCGCAGGCGTTCCGACAATCGATCCCTGGAAGCTTGGCGCCTAGGCCTTGGCGGCGAGCAGCGCCCTGGCGATATCGACAAAGCCGCGCCCGGCAATGTCGGCCGAAATCCAGCGTGGTTTGGTCGGCAGATCGTCGAGCACAGGCAGGATATTAGCGACGCCAAAAGTCTTGCTCAGGAAGGTGAACATCGGCGCGTCGTTGCGCGAGTCGCCGGCAAAACTGACCTGTTGAGCCAGCTCATTGTCGCCAAGGCCCCAGCGGCGCAGCACGCGTTCGCTCATGGTGCGCTTGTTGTAGTCGCCGATCCAGGTGTTGATGTGCACCGAACTGATCGCCACCGTGCCGCCAAGAGCGCGGATTTGTTCGGCCAGCGCGTCTACCTCCGGGCGCGGATAGCCGACAATGTCGATGGCGACGTCGGCGAGGCGATAGTGCTGGTCATGGGCGAGGCGAAAACGATCCCCGAGCAGCGGGACGATCGTGTCCAGGTGCTGCCTCTGCCGCTCAACCTGCAAGGCCTCATCTTCCCAATATTCGACCGCGACCCGATTATGGTCGGCCGTCATCACGAAGGCGCCGCTCTCGCCGATTGCGGCGGCGACAGGCCAGGCGCGGACGATGTGCTCGCACCAGCCGGCCGAGCCACCGGTCACCGTGACGACACGGATCCCGGCCGCATCAAGGTCCCACAGGGCCTGATAGGTTTGCGGCAGCAGGCGACCTTCGGTTGTCAGCGTGTCGTCGATGTCGGTGAGAAGATAACGCACATCGCGCAGGTCTTCGGGCCGGGGGGCGGAGCCGATAAAACTCATTCGGCGTCTCCGCCGCAGATTTCCACCTCGATCCCGGCACTTTCGAAAGCCGCGGCGACCCGTTTGTCATTGGGCAGCGCGTCGGTGAAAAAGCTGGTTATGGCGGAGAAGGGGGCAACGCGCACCGAGGCGTCGCGCGACCACTTGCTCACATCGGCGGCAAGGAATTTGGTGCGCGCATTGTCGAGCAGTTTCATGGTGAGCTGGGCTTCACTATAGCTGAAATCGAGAATGCCCTTTTCCGGATCGAGCGCACCGGCACCGACCACGGCATGGGAGGCATAAAACTTCTCGAAGAAATTGAGGGCGTCGGGGCCGACGACGTCGCGGTCATTGTGGCGCAAGAGACCACCGGTCATGTGCACCTCAACCTGAGGGGCTTCCGACAGGGTCAGGGCGACATCGATATTATTGGTCACGACGCGCAGGTCCTGATGATCGCGCAGCGCCTCGGCCACGAATTGCACGGTGCTGCCGATACCCATGAAGACGGTCGAGCCGGCGGGGATCGCGGCGGCAATGCGCCGGGCGATCCGCTGCTTGGCCCCGCTATTGAGCGCGGCGCGGGCATTGACCGAGATATTGCGGGCGCCCACGGGCATGTCGACGCCGCCATGGAAGCGTCGTGCGTAACCAAGATCACAAAGCGCGTTGATATCGCGCCTTATGGTCTGGGTGGTCACGTCATAGCGGGCCGCCAGGGGCTCGATATATTGAGCGCCCTCGGACTCGATCAGGCTCAGGATTTCACGTTGCCGATGCGACAGCATTTTTGGCCGAAAGCCTCTGCTACCCCAGGAAGAGCTTGGGATTGTCGGTAATGACCCCGGTCAGGCCTGCGCCCCAGAAGGAGACAAGTTCGACGGGGTTGTTGCAGGTCCAGGCACGTACCTTGATACCGTTTTTGCTGGTTTCTTCCAGCATTCCGATGCTCAGCGCCTTGTAATGCATGTGAATGGTCGTCGCCGGAATGACCTTGAGCTTGTCAGCCCAGTCTTCAGGCGGGCGGCCCCAGAGCATGGCCATTTCGAGGTCCGGCTCCAGCGCATGCATCGCCTTGAGCGCTTCGGGATCGAAGCTCGAGATCATGATCTCGGTTTTCGGGTCCCGCTTGTTGATGTCGGCCTGCACGGCGCGCACCAATTGGTCGAGCGACTTGTGGTGCTTGTGCTGCTTGATTTCGACATTGGCGCTGAGCCCGAATTCACCCAGCGCCTTGATGACTTCGGCCAGGGTCGACAGGCGTTCGCCAGCATATTTGGCATCGAACCAGGCGCCGGCATCGAGCTTTGCGACATCGGCATGGGTGAGGGCGCCGAGCGAGCCCTTGCCCGAGGTCGTGCGGTCAACGCTATCGTCGTGGATAACGACCAGCGTGTCGTCAGCAAGCAGGGCCACGTCGAGTTCGACCCAGCGCGCGCCCTGTTCGGCGGCAGCCTTGAAGGCGGCAATGGTATTTTCGGGCGCCACGGCGGATGCACCGCGATGGGCCTGCACTTCGTCCCGAGTGGGACCGATATCGGATGGAATGGTCATGACGCGTCTTTGTTCTTGGCCCGCAAGCCACTAAGTCGGTTCTGTTACGGATTTGCGACAGCGGTGTCGGTGCGACGGCCGCTTTCACGATTGAATGGGTGCAGGTCAGCGGGTTTGACATGGATGGTGATGGTTGCACCTTCCTCAATCTCCGGCCGGCCGGGAACGCTGAGAATGACGGCATGATCGCCGTTCTTGAGCCGCGCGTGGAGGTGGCTTTCCCCCCCGATCGGTTCGAGCAGTTCCACGGTCGCGGCCAGTGCAAGGCTCGGCTCGTCCGAGCTTTCAAGCGTGAGGTGGTCGGGGCGAATGCCCACCACATCGGTGCCGGGAGGCAGGCCGAGAATGTCAAAGCCGGAGGCTGCGTCGAGCGCGGAAACCGGCAGCAGGTTCATCGGTGGTGAGCCGATAAAGCCGGCAACGAACAGGGTTGCCGGCCGGTCATAGACCTCCGTCGGCGTCCCGAGTTGCTCCACCAGACCATTGTTCATCACCACCAGCCGGTCGGCCAGGGTCATGGCTTCGAGCTGATCGTGCGTCACATAAAGGCTTGTGGTTTTCAGCCGGCGCTGCAGCTTGCGGATTTCCACCCGCATCTGCACGCGCAGCTTGGCGTCGAGATTGGACAGCGGTTCGTCAAAGAGAAAGGCCGCCGGCTCGCGCACGATGGCTCGGCCCATGGCGACGCGCTGACGCTGGCCGCCGGAAAGCTGGCGCGGCTTTCGGTCCAGCATGGGTCCGATTTCGAGAATATCGGCTGCTTCCTTGACGCGGCGGTCGATCTCCTCGCGCGGCGTGCCGCGGTTTTTGAGGCCGTATTCGAGATTCCCGCGCACCGTCATATGGGGATAGAGCGCATAGTTCTGGAACACCATGGCGATGTCGCGCTCGGCCGGCTCGGCTTTCACCACGTCGCGGCCGGCGATCTCGATGCGGCCGGAGGTGACGGATTCGAGGCCCGCCACCATGCGCAGCAGGGTCGATTTTCCGCAGCCCGAGGGCCCGACCAGAACGATGAGCTCGCCGTCCTTGACCGAGAGATTGATGCCTTTGACGGCCGGAACGGAGCCGTAGTTCTTCTTGAGGTCAACCAGGTTGATCGTGGCCATGGCTTATTTCTCCGTTTCCACGAGGCCTTTGATGAAAAGGCGCTGCATGAAGATGACGACGAGGACGGGGGGCAGCATAGCCAGCGTCACGGCGGCCATGACGAGGTGCCATCGGGGCTCGGCATCGGCTGTGGCGGCCAGGCGCTTGATGCCCATGACGACCGTGTAATAGCGGCTGTCGGTGGTGACGAGCATCGGCCAGAGATACTGCACCCATCCATAGATGAAGAGGATGACGAAGAGCGCGGCGATATTGGTGCGTGAGAGCGGCAGCAGGATATCGCGGAAGAACTTCATCGGCCCCGCGCCATCGACGCGGGCTGCTTCCATCAGTTCATCCGGAATGGTCAGGAAGAACTGGCGGAAGAGGAAGGTTGCGGTCGCCGAAGCGATCAACGGCAGGGTGAGGCCGACATAGGAATTGAGCAGGCCCAGGTCCGCCACGACCTTGAAAGTGGGAATGATGCGCACTTCCACCGGCAGCATCAGGGTAATGAAGATGATCCAGAAGGCGATCAGCCGGAACCGGAACTTGAAGAAGACGATCGCATAGGCCGAGAGCAGCGAGATGGCGATCTTGCCCACGGCGATGATGATGGCAATGATCAACGAATTGGACAGCATGATCCAGAGCGGCGGCGCGCCGGCCGTGGAAATGCCCTCGGTGAGCATGAGCCGATAGTTTTCGATCAGATGCGGTCCGGGCCAGAGAGGCACGAGACCACTCAGAAAGTCGCCTTCGCCATGGGTCGAGGCGACGAAGGCGAGATAAACCGGAAACGCCACGAGCACGACACCGATGATCAGCACCAGGTGGGTCAGGAAGCTCAGAAAGGGGCGATTTTCTACCATTTTGCTCGCTCCTAGTACTGAACACGCCGCTCGACATAGCGGAACTGGATTGCGGTTAGGACGATGACGATCAGCATCAAGACGACCGACTGGGCAGCCGAGGAACCGATGTTGAGCCCCAGGAACCCGTCGGCATAAACCTTGTAGACGAGGATATTGGTCGCCTGCGCCGGGCCGCCGGCCGTGGTGGCGTCGATGATGCCAAACGTGTCGAACATGGCGTAGTTGATGTTGACGATGAGCAGGAAGAACGTCGTCGGCGAGAGTAGCGGGAAGACGATGGTCCAGAACCGCTTGAAGGGGCCCGCGCCATCAATGGCGGCCGCTTCGGTTAGGGATTGCGGCACCGATTGGAGGCCTGCGACGAAGAACAGGAAATTGTAGGAAATCTGCTTCCAGCTCGCCGCGATGATGACGAGCAACATGGCCTGGCTGCCATCGATCCTGTGGTTCCAGCTGACCCCCAGGCCACGCAGCAGATAGGGCGCGATGCCGATGGAGGGGTTGAACATGAACCACCACAGGATACCCACAACCACCGGGGCCACGGCATAGGGCCAGACCAGCAGCGTCGTATAGAGCCGGTTGGTGCGCAGCACGCGATTGACGGCCACAGCCAGCAGCAGCGACAGGCTCATCGAGAACACGGTCACCGATATGGCAAAGACAAAGGTATTGCCCGCCGCATTGATATAGCTGGGGTCGGCAAAGAGCCGCTTGTAATTGTCGAACCAGATGAACGTCGTCTTGAACCCGAACGGATCTTCGCGCTCGAACGACGATTTGACGGCCTGCATGGCGGGCCAGATGAAAAAGATCAGCGTCACGGCAAGCTGCGGGGCCAAGAGAATGTATGGCAGCAGCTTGTTTGGAAAAATGGTGCGCTTGGTTTGCATGGGCCGAACTCCCCCAAGAGGCCGAATATTGTCGCGCCGGCAGCATTGAAGCGCCGCCGGTTGGACCGCCCCGGCCATTTTGGCCGGGACGATCCGGGGAGGATCAGCTATTGGCGGCTTCGAAGTCGCGCAGGATCACGTTGCCGCGTTCGACAGCTGCGTCGAGGGCTTCCTGCGGCGTCTTGGTGCCGGCAAGCATGGCTTCGAACTCTTCGTCGACCACGGTGCGGATCTGGGTCAGGTTGCCGAAGCGGACGCCCTTGGAATTGGGCGTTGGCGTGCCGCGGGTGATCTGGTTGATGGCAATGTCCGAACCCGGATTGGCTTCGTAATAGCCCTGTTCCTTGCCCAGTTCGTAGGTGGCATTGGTGATCGGCAGGTAGCCGGTCGCCTGGTGCCAGCTGGACTGGATTTCGGGCTGGCTCAGATAGGTGAAGAACTGGGCGACGCCCTTGTAGACTTCCGGATCCTTGCCGTTGAGCGCCCAAAGCGTCGCGCCGCCGATGATCGAGTTCTTCGGATCGGTGGTCACGTCGTCATAATAGGGCAGGGGGGCGAAGCCGACTTCGAAGTCCTTGGCATTGTTGATGACGCCAGCGCGCCCGGCCGAGGAGTTCATGAAGATCGCGCATTCCTGGGCGTAGAACTTGGGGGCCGCATCCGGACCGCCGACGGGGCCGCCATATTCGAACAGGCCTTCATCGGCCCATTTCTTCAGGTTGGCCCAGTGCTTGGCCTGCACTTCGCCGTTGAAGGTGAATTCGGTGCCGAGGCCACCAAAACCGTTTTCAAGCGTGCCGAAGGGCTGGTCGTGGATGGCCGAAAGGTTTTCGGTCTGGATCCAGCTCACCCATGCAGTGGTGAAACCACAGGGAGCGGCGCCCGACTCGACGATCTTCTTGGAGAAGTTCTCGATGTCGGCCCATGTCTTCGGCGCTGTATCGCGGTCAAGGCCGGCTTTTTCGAAGACGTCCTTGTTGTAATACATGATGGGCGTCGAGGAATTGAACGGCATGGACAGGATGTTGCCGTCCGTGTCCGAATAATAGCCCGTCACCGGGGCGAGGAAGCTCGTGGGATCCCAGGCTTCGCCGTTGTCGGCCATCAGCTGGTAGACCGGATAGACGGCGCCCTTGGCGGCCATCATGGTGCCGGTGCCGACTTCAAAGACCTGTACGATGGCCGGCTGCTCATTGGCGCGGAAGGCGGCAATGGCCGAAGTCAGCGTTTCGGCATAGCTGCCCTTATAGGTCGGGATGACCTTGAATTCGGTCTGGCTGGCGTTGAAGTCGCTGGCGATCTGCTCGAGCTTCTTGCCGAGCTCGGCGTCCATGGCGTGCCACCAGGCAATTTCGGTCTGTGCCGCCACTGGTGCTGCCGACAGAACGACAGCCAGGCTCGCGGACAGGAACAAAACGTTCTTGAACATTCTCACTCCCTTTGTGTTTTGGCCGAGGCCTCCCCGCCCCGTGCTCCGTGAATTGGTAACAGCGGAATGCGCGTTTGCAACAGAAAAATGTTCAAATGAACATTCTAAGTGGCGCGAATGATCAACATTGCACCGCAAACTGGCCGAAATTGCCGGATATCATGGGGTCTGGCGAATTTGCCGGACCGTCGTATTTTGCACCCGATTGCATCGAGCAGTTGCGCCCTCTGTGTTCATGTGAACATGATGGCGACTCGAAACAGCGCGGGCAGGGGAGGCCTGATGTACTTCATCATCGTCCATCTGGTGGCGGCCATCGTGCTCTTGCTCTGGGCCGTGCGCATGGTGCGAACGGCGGTGGAGCGGGCCTATTCCGCCCAGCTCAAGCGCACGCTGGCCCGCGCCGAGCGCAGTGCATTCTCGGCCGCGATGGTCGGCACCGGCATGGCCGTGGCGCTGCAAAGCTCGACCGCGGTGGCGGCGCTCGCCTCCAGTTTCGCCTCCGGTGGTCTGCTCGCGGGCAGTACCGGCCTGGCGCTGATGCTCGGCGCTTATTTCGGTTCGGCACTGGTTGCGAGCGTTCTGTCGTTCGACCTGACCCTGCTCACCGCGCCGCTGATCATTCTGGGCGGCACGCTGTTCCTGCGCGCCAATGACCGCCAGATGAAACAGCTCGGCCGCATGATACTCGGCGTCGCCTTCGTGCTGCTTTCACTTGAAATGGTGTCGGAAGCGACCGCGCCCTGGCGCGACAGCGAAGTGCTTGCCGTCGCCATCGACTATCTGCGCGGCGATCCCTGGACCGGTTTCCTCGTGGCAGCCATCATCACCTGGCTGTCCTATAGCTCGGTCGCCAGCGTCCTCGTCATCATCACGTTCGGCACAGCCGGGGTTATTCCCTTCGAAGTGGCCGCGGCTCTCGTGCTCGGCGCCAATCTCGGCGGCACCCTCATTGCCTTCGGCATGACCCGCGGCGCCGACGTGCGTGCCCGCCGCATTTCCCTTGGGGCTCTGCTGTTCCGTGGCGGCGCGGCGATTATCTGCCTGATCGTCATCGAAGTCCTGCAGGTCCATACGCTTGGCCTGCCGGGCAATGTCGGGCTGCAGGCCAGCCTTTTTCATTCGGCCTTCAATTTTGTCGTCATGATCCTGGGCCTGCCGCTTGTCGGCCCGGCCTCGCGCCTGCTTGATCGGGTGGTCAAGGAAAGCCCCGCCGATGAAACGGCCGATCTCGCGCGCCTCCGGCGTCCGGCCCTTGCAACAGACAGCAATGGCAATGTCGACGCAGCCCTTGCCAGCGCCACGCGCGAACTCCTGCGCATGAGCGAAATGGTGGAGGTCATGCTGCAGCCGGCGATGGAAATCCTCAAAGGCGGCGACAAGACAGCCATCCGTCGGGTCAAGGCGCTGGAGCCCGAAGTCGACCGTGCCAATGCCTCGATCAAGCTTTTCCTGTCTCAACTCGATTGGGACAAGATGGACGAAGGCCAGGTCAGCCGCGCCTCCGACCTCAGCACCTTTGCCATCGGGCTCGAACAGGCCGGCGACATTATCGCCCGGCAATTGCTGCGGGTCGCCGACCAACTCGCCGAGCGCCACCTGACCTTCTCGCCGCAGGGCTGGCAGGAATTGCTCGATCTACATGCAAGGGTGCTGGGCAATCTCCAGCTTGCGCTCAATGTCCTCGTTTCCGAAGACATCGAGTCCGCGCGCCAGCTCGTCGCCGAAAAGGACGCGGTCGGCGTTCTGGAGCGCTCCAGCATGAACCAGCATTTTGCGCGCCTGCGCAAAGGCGATCCAAACAGTTTTGAGACCAGCGAACTGCATCTGCAGACCGTGCGCTCGCTGCGGCACATCAATTCGCTGCTGTGTGGGGTCGCCTATTCGATCCTGAGCGAGCAGGGCGAACTGCTCGGCTCCAAGCTGGCTAGAAGTCCGGGCCAGTAAAGCGCCCGGACGAGCCTAGCCTGGCTCACACGTCTACTGGACGAGTGCCGGTTGCTCGAGGCGCTTGGCGCGATCAAGGTTGGCCGCGGCGGTGTCGAAGACGGCCTGTCCGTCGGCCACTTCAAAAACCGTGCCACCGATGGTGATATCGAGCTTGGAGATGCCGTCGGCCGTCATGAAGATGGTGTTGTCAACCGAATCCAGGATGCGGTCGCTGGTCATCTGACCAACCGCTTGCGGGGCGCCGCGCAGCAGCACCGCAAAGCGGTAGCCGTCGACATGGGCGAGCAGGTCATCGGCGCGAATGGCCTGCCGGATGGCCTGTGCCAGCCAGGGCAGAATTTCCAGCGCCTTCTCCTCTTCGGTCGCGCCAACGCGGATCGAGCGCTCGCTGAGGTCGATCAGCAGCAGAACGCCAGGCTCCTGCGCCTGCTCTGCCTTCAGCATGACCTGGAACCGGTCCCAATAAAGTGCCCCGGTCAGAGGGTCGATATCGTCTGGGCCAACAGCGATAGCCGCCCGCGGCCTTTCGGCCCGACGTTCTACCTCGGTCTTTCCACCAAACCAGCCGAACCAAGACTTCGCCATATGCGTGTGCCCCTGAGAATGACGGCTACTAGCAATAGTCCCGACTCCTCAATCCTCGTTGAGAGAAAAGGATGCAATTTTATCGATCAAGTCCAGACTTTTTTGCTGTTGCGCTTCGATCTATAAAATTTTAGCGAAATAGAATACTTCAAATATACTATGCCGGTTTGTACAATTTTATTTTGATCCTCGTAGCCTTCTGACAATCAATCAGGAGGCGAAATTGCTTCTGAACTTTACATTTGCTGCTCTGCTCTCTGTAAGTGCCGCTGCTGCACCGACTGGCTCGCCAGTTACTGCTCCTATGCCGGTCTATAGTCAGTCGATGCAGGCCGACACACTTCTGGTGGCTGCCGTGCCGCCTCCAACAACACCGTTGCCGGCGCTACCGAAAAGCACGCCCGCCAAGCTTGGCGTCTTCGAATCGGTCGCCATTTCAGCCGCGCGCCTCCCGGCGGCCGGCAAATGGCAGGCCGCGCGAAAGACCGACTATTCGCAGATGTTCGGCGCTGATTGTGTCCAGAGTGGCCTTGCCGGCTGCGACAGCCGCTTTGCCAACAAGATCCGCGGCATTGCCGATCAGGTTGCTGGTCTCTCCGACAGGGAAATGCTCAACCTCGTCAATCGCACCGTCAACGGCGCCATGACCTACAAGTCGGACGACGCGGTCTGGGGCACCAGCGACTATTGGGCAACGCCCGCCGAAATGGCCCGCAAGGGCGCCGGCGATTGCGAAGATTTCGCCATCGCCAAATACTGGGCGCTGCGCAATCTCGGCATGCCGGACGACAAGCTGCAGCTGGTCCTCCTGCAGGACACGCGCCGCCAACTATTCCACGCCGTCCTGATCGCCCACACCGGCTCAGGCGCCTACGTGCTCGACAATGTCAGCAACCGCCTCCTCGTCGACACGGATATCGCTCAATACCAGCCCATCATGAGTTTTACGGGCGAGCGCAGCTATATTCATGGCTTCGCGAGCAATAGCCGGGCAGTGGCAGACATGCCGACGGATTTGTCGTCCGTGGCGCCGGGCTTAGAACTGTGAGACGTGCTTAGAAAATGAAAAAGGCCCGCTCGAGAGCGGGCCTTTTCTTTTCGAGTGGGCTCCAGATCAGAGGTCTATGATGAACTCGTCACCGTCCACAAGGATCTTGATCGGGCTGGCATGATCAAAGTTTTCGATCGTTGCTACCGTCTCTCCGCCGATCGAGATCACCGTATTGGCTCCGGCATCGGCAACATTGACATGCGTTGCCACATTGTCCTGGGTGACCGTGATGCCGTCCAGCAGTTCAGTCAGGTCAATGACATCCCCTTGATCGACGACGTAGTCCTTGATGGTGTCGGCATGATCGTCGCCGCTATTGGAAAAGTAGAAGACGTCGCCGCCTTCTCCGCCAAAGAGGATATCATTGCCGTCGCCACCGATGAGGAAGTCATTCCCGCCGTTGCCGATGAGGATATCATTGCCGTCGCCGCCAATGAGGATCTCGCCAGCGATGGTGCCTGTGATGGTCGAGCCGGTCTGGCTTTCTACAGTGACGCTGGCCGTGTCGGTGCTACTGCCATCGTTCGCGATATAGTCGAAGGAGCCACCGACGACAGGCGCCGCCGTGACTTCGACGTTGTCAAAATCGACGTCCGCAAACTCATTGCTGCTGGTTTTGGCCGTCATCAGCCCTCCAAGCGCAAGTGTATGCGAACCGGCTTCAAGCCGTATGGTGGTCGTGAACGTCAGCCAAGCGGTCTCCTGGTCAACATCGGTAGAATCGACGCCATCCAGTTGATGAATAACACCGCCGTGGCCCAGCGAAGTGCCATTAATGCGTGCTAGGACGTGGACATCTTCACCGTCGTCAGTTTGGCCATCTAGTGACGCTTTGTACCGGAAGGTAATAGTCACAAGGGCGGCCGCAGCAAGCGAGAATGTTCGCGTGAACGCGCCATTCATGTCTTCCCGATCGGCATTATTGTCGCCACCAAGGTCAATATGGAGCGCGCCGGCATTTGTATCCCCGTTGGCAGACCTGTTCCCGCTGGCGTCGCTACCCGTGCCGTCAAAGTAGTTGTCGACATAGGTGAAACCGCCAAGGTCCGACGTGCCGCCAGTGAAATCGGCGTCGATCTTGGTGGTGGCCGATGATGTGACTTTGAGCTCCGCATAATCGATCAGCAGCGGTTCATTGTCGTCCTCATTCACCAGGGCGATCGTAACCTGGTTGGTCACGTCGTCGAGGTAGTCGGCAATGTTGGCCGTGATGGTACCCCTCCAAGTGCCGTCGGTTCCCGAGAACCGATCCACATCCAGCGATTCCCAGGCTCCGGTACGATAATTCCAGATGCCGAGATGTCCGTCCTGACCAGACGTGGGCGAGCCTGCCTGGCGCCCCTCGACGCTGATCTCGAGTTGCGTAATCGAGTCGAAGGCTTCGGCAACATCAAACTGAGCCCAGAATACTGCGTGATCGCCGTCGCTGCCGGGATCAAGAGTAGTCCAGTGCGTGTTGTCGGAAGCGGAAATGGCCGAATATTCGGAGTTGGAAGCTTCGTTATTGTTGGCTTGGTCCGGTCCATTTTGAATACCAGACAAAATGTTTGCGTTCGGGAAAGTGCCCGATGGGAAGTTACCGGCGGACGGATCGATCTCGAAGTCACGAGCGAAGTGATTGTTCGTCGACGTCGTGACACCGGCGAAATTGTAGACGGAGACTGTCGATGCTGGCGCATCAACGGGATCAAACACTACATTTTCGCCCGCAACAACGGCCGTTCCGCCAACCGGATTCGACGTTCCGGTGACCGAAAGATCGTCATCATCCGGGTTGAGGTCATTGTAGAGCAATGCCGACCGGGGCACATCGATCGCTGAGAAATCAGTGATGTTGGTCAGTATCTTGTCGTCAACGGCCGTGAATGGATCATTGGTAGGCGTCACATGGATCGTCGTGGTGGCGGTGTTGGAATTCACCAGGCCATCATTGACGGTGACATTGATGATACGGTCGGTGGCCGAGGGAGCATGCGAGGAGGTGGAATAGGTCACCGCCTGAATGGCCGACTGGTAGTCGGCTCTACTGGCCGACCCATTCAGGGTCACGGTGATCTGACCTGGCACCGAAGTATCGACACTGGCGGTTATGCCGCTCGGCAGGGTTCCAACGCTCAGAACGTCTCCGCTATGAGCATTGGTCAGCACGATCGTCGCCGACTCCATGTTGAGGTCGTCGCTGTCGGTGATCTTGGGTGCGGCCAAACCGGTGGCTGCCACGGCGACTGCGCCGCCGCCTTCAGTGAAGCTCGTGGTGAAATCGGTGGACGGCGGGGCCGAGAAAACTACCTTGACGTTGTCGACATAGACAAATTCGTCCCCGTCCAGGTTATTCAACACTTCGAACCTGATGGTCGTGTTCGCGGTCGCGTATGCGGAGATATCGTGGCTGAAAGAATTGCTGTTTGTGCTGCCCGTGATCGTTGCGAGCTTAACAAACGTACCTTCGAGCCCAGATGAAGACACCCAAACGTAGGCCTCTTCGCCGTTGCCGAGGTCGACCTCCCTTACATCATATGTGAACGTGGCGGAGGTCGCACCCTGAAGGTTCAGCGTGCGAGAAATGTAATCCGAGCCGCTACCCGAGTCGCTGTCATCCCCTAACCTCAACTCGCCGCCGGTGATCCGGATGGTGCCGCCGGTAGCGACGTTGCCGTTAGTCGAGTCGTTGGTCTCAATCCAAGAACTGCTCCAGACTGGCGAGCCGCCGTTACTGTTGCTGTGCGACCCCGAACCAAATTCATCCAGATATTGAGCGGCAATTCCGCCATTCAGCGCCAGTACCGGCGGAGCACTGTCATTGTCCACGATGGTGGCAACGGCGCTGTCCGACGTATTGGTCGTGTTGCCGGAGGTCACCGTGGCGGTGAGCGTGAAGGTCTGGCTACCCTCGACGCTCGTGTCGTCAATGGTCGGCACGCGGACGAACACGTGGTTCGGGTTGGTGCCTGCCGGTACAGTGATCGAGCTGCCGGAGACATTGGCCCAAGTCTGGCCGTTGTCATACGACACCTGGTAGCTCTGGCCATAGTCGCCCGTTCCGGCCGTGCCATTGGCAAGGGACAGGTCGATGGTTACCGCTTCACCGAAGCCATGCGAGAAGGCGAGCTTGAAGGTGGCCAGCGATCCTTCGGTGGTTTGGATATCCTCGATGGCCAGCTTCGGAGCCACGACGATCTTAAGATTGGCCGAAGCAGTGTCGCCATCACCGTCCGAGATCGTATAGCCGAAGTTCTCGATATTGTTGCTGCCAGTCACCCCTGTAGGCGAACGATAGCCCCAATCGCCAGCGTCGTTGCCAAAGCTGTCGGCCGCAAAGTGGAAAGTGAGAACACCACCCAAAGCAGTTGGTACCTTGATCCAAGTGCCGTGGTTTTCAAAGCCGCTCGGCGTGGTGCCTGATGCAGAAATGCCACCGGATGGCGTGTAGGTGTAGGTTACCCCACCAATGGTGATCGTTTTGACGAAGCCACCATCCGCGTCGGCACCAAAGCTGTCGTTGGTTAGCACATTGCCGGTGGCGGAAACCGCATTTCCAAGCAGACCTTGGAACGTGTCCGGCAGATCGCTGACATTGCTCGTGTTGACAAGTTTCACATTCGTCGTGTCGTTCGGCCAGGCAATTGGATTCAGCTGGTTAGCAGGGGCTGTACCAATTCCCACCGCAAAGACTTGATCTATTCCGCTTAGACCGATGTGGGTTTCCCACTCGTCGATCGAGACATTGCTGTTTGAGCCGTCGGTAGTGATACCACCGCCTGAAGTGGGCGCCCCGTCGGAGAAGAAGTAAACGAAGCTCTTGTCCGCTGGGTTGGCCGGGCCGCTTCCATAGTTTTCAATAGCGCTCTGCAGGGCAGCATCGTAATTGGTGCTGCTCTGTGATCCCCAATTGCTGTTATCCTTGATGAAGAGCAATGCGTCTGCTCGCGTCATCCACTCTGTAGAAACCGCGCTGCCGGCGAAACGAACGATCTGCACATTCTGGATCTGATCGTTGGAACTAAGCAACTGCTCCATGGAATAGCGTGCTAGACCCATGCGATCGTTACTATAACCACCGGGGACATTGGCGATCGCGCCACCATCGCTGGGGAACATGCTCCGGGATCGATCCACAATGAACTGGATATCCACGGTCTCAAGTTTGCCGGCCTCGACTGTCGCGAGATTGCCAGTGGCGACCGGGATGTCATCACCGATGGTCAGGTCAAGCGTGCCCTGGACCGTGCCGGTGTCGCTGTCGGTTACCTCGAACTTGATGTCGTTGAGGACAAGGGCTGTTTCGCCGCTGCCCGAGTGCTTTACCCCTGCCGACAGGGTGGCCTGGTAGGTAAAGGTTACCTCCGAATCATTGGTCTGCGAACCCGTCACTTCGAGGCGCAGAACCTCTTGATTATTGGCGGTGCCGACCAGATCGCCATCGGAATTGATGGTGAAGGTGACGGGAGTGCCATCGCTGGTCTGGAGGCTGAGCCCGTCGGTAAGGAACTTGAAGTGAGCGGCCGGATTGGCCGGCAGATCGCCGCCGAAGTCCACGGTGACGGTGCCGGTGTGGGCCGTGAGGACCGCTTCTTCGCCTATGCGGTCATTATCAACGTTATGGCCCGACAGGGTGTCCTCGTCGAGCACGAGGTTAGTGGCCTCGACCGTGATCTCCGGATCTTCATTGGTGTCGATATTGGAAATGGTGACGGTAGCGGTGCTCGGGCTGCCGTCCTTATCCGTGATCGTATACTGGAAGCTGTCCGTGCCGTGATGCCCCAGGGTGGGAACATACTTGAAAACGCCATTGCCAAGATATGTCACCGCGCCGTGACTAGGCTGGGTGGTGGCGACAACCTTATTGCCGCCAACCGACCAGTCGACGCCATCGAGGCCATCGAGGTCGTTGCTCTTGACGTTGATGTCGACGCCAGCGTCGGAGACGACCGTGCCGGAGCCGACCTCATCATCGTTGGCAACCGGGACGTTAACGTCCTTGACGTCGAAGGCGAAGCTGGCCGTCGAACTATCGCCATCGCGGTCGGTAACAGTGTAAGTGCCGTCGACGTCGATGGAAGCGCCGAGTGTCGGGTTCTTGGCCCGGAACTCATAGTCGCCATTCGCCCTGACACGGATCGAGCCCGCACCAAGATCGATCCAGTTCGACCAGCCAGTCTGAGCGTCGAAGGCACCGACAGCCTGGTCTTTGATATGGGTGAGAGTGGCGCCGTCTGCACCCTCGTCGAAGTCGAACCTACCTTCGGCGAGAGTCACGCCTTCGTTGACGTCCTGTGCGCCTTCATTCTTAGCGGTCGGCACGTCATCCAGAATGGTAACGTTAAAGCTGCTGGGGATAGAATCTCCATCGGCGTCGGTAACCTCGAACGAGATGCCGCTTAGCGTCAGGAGGTTTTCCGTGTTGTCTCCAGTGATCCCATTAAGCGAAGCGTGCTGCAACGGCGCCAGGATTTGGGCCGAGTACGCGAAGATGGCATTCGTTGGTGCGACCGGTGTGGCGCTTTCCAAGTGGATCACGACGACCGAGGCCAAGCCTGCCTTGCCGGTCAGCGTTCGCCCATCCGGGGAAACGGTGAAAGCGATGGGCGTACCGTCCAGAGCCACTAGCTGGTCGTTTAGTGCGGTCGGGTTGACGAATTTGAATGCGGTGACGAGGGAACCTGCGACTGGCCGATCGCCGCCGAAGTTGACGGTGACGCTTCCAAAAGACGTCAGCGCCTCGTTACCATCCGTCTCGAGAGAAGGCAGTGGCGTGTCAACGTTTGCAGAAATGAATCCATCTTCATCCAGCGCAGGATTCGTTGGTGCAACCGAGATGGTGGGTTCACTGTCCTTCAGGAGCTCAATAGTGACCGTCGCAGTCGAAGGGTCGCTGTCGCCGTCAGTGACCGTGTACTGGAATGTTACCGTCCCTTCTTCGCTGACGCCCGGCGTGTAGGTGAAGCCGCCATTGCTGCTGAGAACAAGGGTGCCTGCCCCGGTCGAAGAGTTGGCAATCAGCGTGACAACGGGGGCGCTATCGGCGCCGACGACGTCAGCGCCGTTGCCATTGTTCGCAAGGACATTGCCGGTGACAGCGGCATTTTCAGCACTCTGGGTGAAGGCGTCGGCCGCCGCCTGCGGAGCATCGTCGACGATTTCGATGGTGATGCTGGTATTGGCGGTTGCCTCGCCATCGCTAACGGTGATCGAGAATACGTCGGTTTCCAGCGCATTCTGAAGGTCGGTCGTGGCCGATGTCAGGGTGTAGACATAGCTGATCACCCCATTGGTGATGCCGGTGATCTTCAGCGTGCCGTGGTCGCCCAGAATCTCCTTGTTGAGGAGGTTGGCAAGTGACTGCGTCTCGTGGCCCGCTCCCCCGCCGTTGATGGTGACGCTGACGATGTCAGAGAGACCATCGGCATCCGCAATGGTGATGGTGCCGCTGGCGGTTTTGGCCGCGTTGTTCGGATTGCTGCCGGTGCCTAGCGCTGCTTCCAGTACCTCGTTGTCCACGCTCTGGACCGTGACCGCCGGTGCGCTGTTGGTCTTGAGGGTGACGGTGAACGTGTCCGACTGGGCGTCCTTGTCGCCGTCTTTGGCGGTGACGGTAAACTCGAGGCTGCCCACATTGCTGCCGGCCTTGACCCCGCTCAGGCTCGAGATACGGAAGCTCGAATCCGAGTTATGGGCGTCGTCGTCGGCGGTGAGGACCAGCTTGTAAAAGCCCACACCGGGATTGATGGTGCGGGAGGTATCTTCGTCGAAGTCCGAAGTCGTGCCGGAGGCGACCACGTTGCCGGCCAGGTCATAGGCAACCCAGTCGATCTCCATGTCATCGTCGTCGTCGCCGCTAGAATAGTTGATGCCCAGCTTTACCGAGGTCATCTGCGAGTCGAAAACGATCTCCAGCTTTTCACCCTCGGTCATGCCGCTGCTATTGCCGACGCCAATGCCGCCCGAATGGTAGTCGGAACCATTGATCTTGTCGCCGTTGAGGCCCCTGACGACAAACTCGCCATAGTCCTTATAAGCGACAGCATTGAAGTCGGCATCGAAGCTGACATGCGCGAGCGTGGAGCCTTCACCCGGAATATTGGCATGCTGGGTAAAGCTATAAGTTCCGTCGTTATTCAGCGTGAGTTCATAGACCTTGGTGTTCCCTACATAGCCCGTCAGCGTGCGCCCGCCATTGGTGAGCTCCTCAGCAACGCTGCCCAGGTCTTGATGCTTGGAGATCACGAGGCCCTTGTCGGCATATTGGCCGTCGGCGCCGAAGTCTACATTGAGAGCACCCTTTACGACGTTTCCAAAATTCTGGACTGCCGTATCCTGGATACCACCCACAAAGTCCGGCGTGTCGTCATCGACGCTGACCTTGATCGAGCCGGAGGCCTTGTCGCCGTCATTGTCCTCGATCGTATAGTCGAACTCGAGAGCGATATTGTCTTCCCACTCGGTCTCAGTGCCGTTTTTCTTGTCACCGTCATCGGTCTTGGGATGGTCCAGCGGCGCCTTCATAGTCAGGGTGAAAGTGCCGTCGGCATTGACGGACAGTTCGAATACGGGGCGGATTTGCCCACCACGAGTCATCGTGCCGACAAGCCTGCCGCCCTGACCATCCTGAATCCAGTCCACGTCCACCTTGACGCTGTGTCCAACGCCTGTGTTTTTGTCGACCCAGATGGCCCTGACATTGATGTCGTCGTCGACGGTGATTTTCTTGAGGTGGTCGGTGCCGGCGTCGAAATTGATCTTGCCGGCGAGAACATTGCCGGACGGATCATCGCCGGGCCCACCAACGATGCCATCGTCCTGGCTCTCGTCGTCGAGGCCAAAGCTTTTGGCCTTCACGCTGACATTATCGATCAAGGCGCCGTATTCGTCCTGGGTTCCCGTGCCCCGGAATTCTAGAACGGCATTGTCGTACGGCGCCTGCACCTCAAGCGTAATCTTCGTCCATTCATTGGCTGCATAGGTCCCATTGGCAGGCGGGAAGATTTTCTCGCCACCGAAATAGACCTCGAGTCCAGCCGTGTTGGCGCCGCCATTGGTACGCGGCGCATAGTCAAAGGTCAGCTGGTACCACTGGCCCGCTTCCGTTCCGATGACCTCCTGCTTGATACTGGCATTGGTGCCGGCCGTCGGCGTGACGCCATTGGCCGGCCCGTTTAGTTCCGTGTCGCCATCCAGCTCGACTACGGCGCCGTCAGTCGACGGCACGCCGCCTGCGCCACCCGTCTGAACTTCGAATGGCACCGCTGTGCCCTTGGTCCATCCAGTGATGGCGTTGAAAAGGTTCCAGGTACCGCTAGGCAGACCATGGCCGGCTTCAAAACCACCATTCTGGATCAGTTCTTGTCCGAGCGAGGCGAAGGTTACGCCAATGATCTTCGGACCATCGTCTTCGATCGTGATGATCGAGTCGCAGTCGTCAATGATCTTGACGGATGCCGAGGATTCGTCGGTATCGCCGTCCTTGTCGATAACCGTAGCGGTCAGCTTGATCGACAGGCTTGCGTCGCCGTCCTTGAAATAGAGCGACCTGCCTTCATCGTGCGAAGTGCCGTCGGGATGGGCGATCGGCAGATACTGAGTAACAGTGAACTGCGGATTTTCCGCCGTACCGGTCAGTTCGATCTTGAGAGCGATGTATTCGTCACCGGTAGCGCTCGCGCCGCGAATTTTGCCAATAATGGTGTTTTCATCGATGCGGTAGAGGTAGATCGTGCGCTGGGCATCATTTAGGCCGCCAAGAGCAGCGATACCTTCAACGTCGGTAACCCTCAGCGTTGTCTCTACACCCTGGTCACTGGTCTTGACGATCTTGCCATCGGCATCCCGCAAATCGAAGCTGAACGCCTTTTCGACGCTGTCGATGCCGTCGGCGCCGCCGTCTGCATCAATATCGAAAAGCCCGGCGACCGAACCCTTGCCGGAGACGGCAGTAGAAGCCCCACCGATCGCAACTGCCAGAGCTGGATTGGTGGTCAGCGACCAGTCGGAATTACCCGTGTTATCGTCTGGAATGCCGTTCGGGGTCGTCTCATCGAGAAGGACTGCCTTGAGCTCCGCATGGCCCCAGCCGTCCTTGGCGCGCTCGACCTCAATACATGGGCCGTCGTCCTGGAAGCGGATCGTCTCCGAGATGTCGACCGTCGTGCTGTCGGTATCGCCGTCGCCGTCCTTAACGGTCAGACGCACTTCGATGGCATTGTTGTCGGCCAGATTGAGGCCAGTGGACTCGTCGTGGCTGTCGCCGCCGATTGGATGGGTAATCGACAGATACTGGACCAGCGAAATGTCGCCGTTGCTGCCATCAATGGCGATGGCGAAGGCCGCTACACCATCCGAGCCGCCGATGCGGCCGACGATGATGCCACCCTGAAGATAGAGGAGGATGGCAGCGCCTTCGGACGTGCTGAGGCCGGAATCCTGGCCGTCTCCGCCGGTGAGCACGAGCGAGAAGACGGTGTCATTCGACGTGGCCTTGCCGTCCGCGCCAAAATTGACGGTAGACGAAATCAAGTTGGTTTCCTTGGCAAAGCCAATGGCACCACTTTGAGTGACGTCGAGATCCACGCCCTTGTTGAGAACGGAATCAAAGATGGCAAGGGCACCATGGATATCGTCGGCGTCGTCGCTGTTGACCCCCGGCGTCTCGTCATGGCTGATGCTACGTCCGGTGAGCGAGAGGCTGACGATCTTCGGACCGTCGTCTTCAAAGCCGATGACCTTGCCGATATCAATCGAGGCCGAGTCTTCGTCGCCGTCTTCGTCTGTGACGGTTTGGGTCAGATAGATCTTCTTCGCGTCCAGATATTCGGGCGAGGTGGTTTCGTCATGGTCAGCCTGGGTGCCGCCAACATTGTCATGCTCGACCGCGCGGAACTGGTAGACCGTCACTTCGCCGGTGGTGGCATCGGCGCGGATGACAAAGGCAACATCACCACCCGAACCGCCCACGCGGCCGACGATGTCGTCGCCTTCCTTGAACAGGAGGATGTTGCTGTCCGTCGCGGAATCGCGGACGCCGGATTCAATGCTACCCTTGAGGGACAGCGAATAGGCGGTGCTGCCGCTCTGATCGGCGCCGACACTGGGGGCGGCGCTAAAGAGCGTGCCCGATCCGCCCGCGGTATAAGCGATCAGATTGCCATAGCTGGGGAAAGGGTTCGTGATGTTCTTCTCATCACCGGCATTGTCGCCCGCGGTGTCCTGAGGCGAATCTGCCCGGGTTTCATCAACGATCAGTTTCGCATTAGCCTTGGGCTTCAGCGAAGCTTCGGGGATGTCGTCGATGACCGTGATAAGGAAGCTGTCACCGGCGAGATCGACACTGTCGCCGTCGAAATCGGTGTATTTCAGGAACGCGGCGAGATCGAGCGCCAGAATGTCTTCTTTGTTGTCGTCCTTATGGTCGAGCTGATCCAGAAGCTCGAAGCGCCACTCGCCGCTCTCATAGACCTTGAGCGTGAAGACGTTGTTACCGTTGGCGGTGGCGATCATCAGCGTATAGGTGCCACCCGCGTCCGAGAGCTTTTCGACGCTTGAGATGACAACTTCGAACTCGCCGGATTTGACAATATTGCCATCAGCATCACGGACGACGGTGCCTTCCACGTCCGCACGAGCCGAGAATTTGCCGCCGCCATCAGCGCCACCAACTATCAGGTTCTTGAGCGACATCAGACCATTGTCAGACGAGACTGTGCTGATGACGTCGTAGTGGTGCCCAAAGATATTCAGGTCGATATCAAGGAGCCCGCCGGTGTCTTCATTGCCACCGTTAAGCTGTTCTTCCTCGACAACGCCAATGGCCAGGCCATGCTTGGCGAGTTCCGGAACGTCATCGCGAACCTTGATCAGGAGTTGGTCAACGAGATCGACGTAGTCCCCGTCACCATCATAGGCGCGAACGATGGCGCCAAAGTCCAGCGCGGATGCAGCCCCAGTCTGCAGGTCGAAGTTCGGATCGAAGCCGCCCTCCGGAAGGACGTGGTCGAGCTGGTCGTACAGGCGGAACTCATAGTCGCCCGTCGTCACGTTCACGCGGAATTCGAAGACGATGCGGTTGTCCTGGCCGGCAGTGGCAGTGAAGGTTGTCCAGGTTGAGCCGGGCGTCACTGAATAGGACAGGGCGTCGCCGTGCGATTTCAGTCCATAGGCGGCAAAGGCTGCACGGGCACCATCGTGGATAGCATAACCGCCAGGGCCATCGGCACCGAAATCCACCAGGCCCTCGAGCTTGCCGAAGATGAAGGCGGGCCCAGGCTTGTTGCTCGCCGGTTCGCCGGTATAGGAGCCATCCTCTTCAGCGCCATCATTGGGGCTGGTTCCCCGCGAAAGCTCGGTCCGGATGTCGTCTTCATCGACAATGCGCTCGTTGTCGCGCTCGCGGTCGATCAGGACGGGCATGTCATCATCGACAGTCACCGAGAAGCCGCCGCCGACGGTGTCGCCGTCCGCATCCTTGGCAGTGAACTGGAAATTCAGGACGATGTCGTCTTCAACGTTTTCGTGGCCCGTCTCGCCTTCGCCGCCGCTCTGCGGTAGGTCGTCGCTGGACCCTTCTTCGCTCTCGCCGCCGGTCGATTTATGGTCGAGTGGCCCCATAAGCTCAAATTCGTAGCGGCCTTCGTAAATGCCCACATCGTCGTCCGAGAGCGAAATCCGGAAGATCGGCTGCGACTCACTTTCGCCGACCATGACGCTGGCCGTGATGGTGTTGCCGCTCCAGGTAAAGACCAACTTCTGGTTGCCAGACGTCAGGTGCTTGTAGGTCTCGACAAAGGCGTCGAAATCAGCCTGCGAAAAGTAGACGGAACGTCCGGTTCCATCCTGGGTAAAGCTTCCATTCTCGTTGGTCGTGTCGGCCTGATCACCGTTGTCGGCGCCCCACTTGATTCCGAGGGAACCTGTGACCCTCTTGGCGTTGCCGTCATTGTCGCCGTCGGATCGGGGGGTCTCGCCCACGCCATCATCGAGTCCATCCTCGTCGACGCCCTTGGATTCCGGCTTGCCGATTTCCGGGCTATCGTCTTCGATGCCGATGGAAATCGTGGCTGTCGCCGTGCCCCCGCGCCCATCATTAGCCGTGACGGTCAGGCCGAGATTGAGCACGTCCTCGACATTGTCCAGCGGATGGTCAAGGGGGTTCAGCAACTGCACGATCAGGATGCCGGTCTGGCCGCCGATGGTGATGTCGATAACGGTCGCGCCGCCGACCTTGCCGATCAGGTGGTTGGTGTCGATGCCCTGCCATTCAATGGGCTGACCATTCGACGTCAGGCCCGCGGTAGGGCTGCCGAGCGTGAAGGTGAGCGTGTCGCCGTCCGGGGCGTCGGTGACCTGGAGATCGATGAAATAGAACGTGTTGTTCGTCGTGTCCGCACCGCCGGCCGGCCCGCTATCCTTCAAGCCTGTGCCCAGGCCTTCTTCGGAAATGCGGAAGGCATAGTTGCTGAACGCGAAGCGCGGCGGGGTATTGTTGGGATAAAGCTCTTCCAGCGGATTGGCGCCAAAAGCCAGGGCCGTCGGATCAAGCAGATCACCAAGCGCGAACGCATCGCCAATACCGCCAACCGGTACTTCGAAATTGCCGCCCGAACCACGGGCGCCGGCGCCTGCGCCGGCCGGGCCAGCTGCGGCTTCGATGCCGTTGGCTTCAAACAAGGCGGCTACGGTCAGCGGCGGGATTTCGGTGGCGCCGATGAAGATGGTCAGGCCCTGAATGGCGCCGTTGGGGACGACGATGACACTGCCGTCCGCCTGGACGAATTCGAGGTCGGCGCCGTTTGTGCGGGGCTGGTCGACACTTGCCGTGGACGGCAGGCGGAGGATGACGTCGTCTTCGAGCTCGACCACGATGCGGGTTTCCGCGGTCGTGGGTGCCGGCTGTCCTGTTGTCCCGGTGTTCGCCTGGGCTACCAGAATGGGTTCGGCAGCCTCTCCGCGGGTGCCAAAATCAATGCCTTCTTCGTTCCCGATACGCTCGACCATAATACACCCTCGCGGCGAAATTGCTGCTATTTTGGGGCGACACTACAGCCTTGCTTTTTTGACCTCAATTGGTATCAATGGTCGAATACATATCCGGATATGCTAGAATACAAGTTATTTACTTAACCTTAACTTCACCAGCATACTGGGATATGTTGTTCGACCTCAACAGCTTCAGTGGCTGATGAAACCCACCAGAATGGGGTGGGAAATGGTCGGCGGGATGACGATGCGGGCCTGGGTGCGGTGCTCGTGATTGTCGAGCCGGATCGAAATTCCGCATTCGACCGCAGTGCCCGGCGCGATCTCCGCAAAGAGGGTTTCGGCTGCCTGATCGAGCTTCAACTGCGCCTTTTCGACCGGTCCGGTCTTGGAGAGGGCGTTGCGCAGATAGCGCACAAATTCCTCGTTGACGCGCACCAGCGTTTTCGCGCGGTTGAGGGCGAAGGAGGGCAGGGGCGCCAATTGCATCAGCTTGACGAGCGCCAGGGGCGCGGTCAGCGGCGCGAGGGCGGCGTCGCGGTCGAGCAGGCGTTTGACCACCGCGCTGCGAATGGTGCTCGACAGGTTCGCGCCAATGCCCCGGTCCAGAACGACCAGGTCGCGAACCAGGTCCGTGGTCTTGCGCCCTTCATGCTGGGCGAGGCGGGCAAGGCCATCCCAGAACGCGGCTTCCAGCCTCAGCGCATGCCGGCCTGAAGGCGTGTTGATGGTGCGGAAGACAGGGATCGCCCAATCTGCTGCGCCTTCGGCGGTGGCTTCCGGTTCTCCATCCTGGTCGTCGACATTATCGTTCAATCAACGCCTCCTGCTGCACCTTGTTGATTGGCTTCAGCAAGTATTGGAGGATCGAGTGGCGACCGGTGATAATGTCGACCGTGCTCACCATTCCCGGCAGGATTTGAAGTTGCTGGCCCCTGTAGTCGAGCGCGGTCTCTTCGGCGCGCACCGTGACGAGATAATAGGTTTCGCGCGTGTTCTGGTCGACGATACTGTCGGCGCCGACATTGTCGACCACGCCCTCGATGCCGCCATAGATTGAAAAGTCATAGGCGGAGAATTTTATGCGCGCCAATTGCCCCGGAATGACGAAGGCGACGTCGGCCGGCTTCAGCCGTGCTTCCACGAGGAGAAAGTCGGATTTGGGCACGATGTCGAGCAGCCTGGCGCCAGCCTGCACCACGGCGCCGATCGTGGTCACGTCGATGCTGTTGACGATGCCATCCACAGGCGAGCGGATTTCGGTGCGGCTCACCCGATCGGTGGCGCCGCGCAGCTGCTGTTCGGCGCTGGCCAGTTCGGCACGGCGTTGCGTCAGCTCGGACAGGGCCTCCTGGCGGAACTGACGGTCGGCCTGCTCCACCTGCAATTGTGCTTCGCGCAGGGCTGCGTTCAGGCGTCCGGCGCTTTCCTCGGATGCTGCGATCTGGCCGGTGATGTCGGCAACTTCCGCTTGCAGCGTCAGGAGATCGGTCTGCGCTGCGAGCCCTCGTTCCGCCATCGGCGCGATCAGGTCGAGGCGCTGCTGGGTGATGTCGAGGCTGTTCTGCAGCCGGGTCTTGTTGGCGGCGAGCTCATTGATCTCGCGCTGGCGCTGTTCGACGCGCTGCGCCAACACGTCGGTAGTGCTGGTCAGATTTTCGAGGCGCGACTTCAAAAGGGCAATTTCGGCGTCGCAGACGTCGGGGGCCTGCAGGGCCACAAGGTTCGGGCAGCGATAGAGATCGATCGGCAGGCTTTCGCTTTCAACGCGTAGCCGTTCCGCCTGCGCCTGCAGCGCCAGCACCCGCGCCTCGACTTCGCCGGCGCTCGAAGCGGTCGTGGTGTCGTCCAGCCGGATCAGCAATTGTCCGGCCGATACCTGCTCGCCCGAGCGAACGAGAATGTCGCTGACGACACCCGGCTCGGCGCTCTGGATGATCTGGGTCTTGCCCGAGGGAATGACCTTGCCTTCTGCGCGGCTGATCTGGTCGACTTCAGCCCAGTTGGCCCAGAGCAGGAAGGCAGAAAGCGTGGCGGCCACGATAACGATGACATAAGTCCAGGAGCGCGGCGGCTTTTCGACCGGCAGATAATAGTCTCGTGCCTTCTGGTTTCCTGGCCCAAGCGAGTTCATGCGCCTTCTCCCCGGCTGCGAAGCTGGGTGAGAACCTCGTCCTTGGGGCCGTCGGCGATCAGCCGGCCGTTGTCGATGACGAGCAGGCGCGACACCAGCGACAAGAGGCTATAGCGATGCGTGGCGATCAGCACGGTCTGGTCGGGCGTCATGCTGGTCTCGAGGTGCTTGATCAGCTGGCGCTCGGTGGCGAGGTCCATGGAGCTGGATGGTTCATCGAGGAAGAGAATCTTTGGCTCGACGAGCATGGCGCGCGCCAGGGCGATCGCCTGGCGCTGCCCGCCCGAGAGCAACATGCCGCGTTCGCCCACTGGCATGTCATAGCCCTGCGGATGACGGGAGACGAAGTCTTCGACGCCGGCACGCCTTGCGGCGGTGAGCAGCCGTTCCTCGGTGGCCCCGGGATCGCTCATCAAAATGTTGTCGCGCACGCTGCCGTTGAAGAGTTCGGGGTCCTGGACCACGAAACCCACGGCGCGGCGCAGATCGTCGGGGTGGTATTGGTCGATGTCGATGCCATCGATCGACACCTCGCCTTCGCTGGCGCGGTGGAAGTTGACCATCAGGCGACCGATCGTGGTCTTGCCTGAGCCGATGCGGCCGATAATGCCAACTTTTTCGCCCGGCTTGACCGCGAAGGAGACGCCATCGAGCACCATGACCTTGCTGCCTGGATAGGCGAAGCGGATCTTGTTGAACGACATCCGCCCGGTCTGCACGACGCGCTGGGTCTGGTTCTGCCGGTTCGGCCGCTCGTCGGGCAGCTTCATGATGGAGTCGACCGTCTGGTAAGCCTCCATCGCCGTGCGGGCGCGCAAGAGCGTTGCGGCAATCAGCCCGATCGGGGCGATCAGCCGGTTGGACAGCATCATGGCGGCGATAATGGCGCCTGTTGTCACTTCCCCGGTGGTGAAGGCATAGGAGCCGCCCACAATGATGCCGACCAGCGAGAGCTGAGACAGCGCCGCGGTCGAATTGGTGGCGATCGATTGCAGCATGCGCAACTGATCCTGCGTGTGCGATGAGGCGAGCACGGCAGCCTCCCAGCGGCGCAGCAATTG
Organism: Devosia sp. LjRoot3; assembly: GCF_964252865.1. Lineage (NCBI taxonomy): Bacteria > Pseudomonadati > Pseudomonadota > Alphaproteobacteria > Hyphomicrobiales > Devosiaceae > Devosia > Devosia sp. LjRoot3. The sequence goes on along the minus strand of NZ_CAXUPK020000003.1, from coordinate 644,352 downwards.
CCCTTCGGCGCGAGACGCTTTGACGGTCTGGGCGCTGGTCAGCGCTTCGACGAGAACAGCGTTACGCGCGGAAGACTCTGCCAGCGCCGACTTCACCGCCCGCCCCGAGAGGATGCCAACGACCAGCGTCATGACCAGGGCTATGACCCCGGCAATGAGCGGGAAAACCACCAGCCAGCCGACCAGAAGCGCGATGATATAGGCAAAAATCCCCAGGAACAGGGCGTCGACGAACATGACCAGCGTGCTGGCGGCGACGAATTCGCGCAGCACTTCATATTGTCCGATGCGGCTGACAAAGGCGCCAGTCGAAGCGGGACGGTTCGCCATGGGTGTGTTGAGCACCCGATCAAACAGGGCCGAGGACAGGCGGAAGTCGATGGAGCGCCCGACAAATTCGATCACGCCGGCCCGCGCCAGTTTCAGCAACAGGTCGAATATTGACACCATCGCCACACCGATGGCCAGCACCCACATTGTGGTCTGGGCCGAGTTCGGCAACACCCGGTCATAGACGTTCATCGTGAAGAGCGGGAAAGCCAGCGCGAAAACGTTGATGAAGGCTGCGGCCAGCAGAACGTACCAGATGCTCAGCGTGTGCCCGCGCACCACCGACCAGAACCAGTGGCCGCTGCGGGCAAAGCGGTGGCCGGAATAGTCCTGTACATTCTCGAAATTGGGGAAGGGGCAGAGGAAACTGGCAACGCGTCGAGCGCCAAGCGTCCTTGCGTCGACATTCTGTTCGACGCCGACCAGGGGATCATAGACCCGATACATGCGCCAGCCGATCTTGCGCAGGATCACCAGCGGCGGACGATCACCCGGCAGCAGGATGGCGGGAAAATCATAGTCCTTGAAACGGGACAGGGCCTCGTTGACCGGGCGGACCGTCACACCGATGCGGGCAAAGGCTGCCTCGATCAGGCTGACATCCATCAGCCCGTCCTTGAGCGGCAGGCCCGCCGTCAATGTGGATGGCGAGTCGGCTTTACGCCAGGCGCGGGCAAGAAAGCGAACGCAATCGAGAACGGGATCCTGGCTCCCATTCCCTGGCATATCGGCAGGGGTAACGGCGGACATGGCTATCCTGCCGCTCTGATATTAAGCATGGTGCACTTCCGGACAGGCCCACGACAGTCCAATACTAACGCATGGACTTGTCCAAAAGGCGCAAACATAGCGCCGAACTTAGTTTCCGAGTGTCGGAATGGTTAACGGAGACAGCGTGCGCGGCTCCGAATCTTCCCAGGATTTCGCGTCTATCGCAGCGCGTGAATCGGCCACTGCGGTCTGGTGCGCCTGAACGCCCAGGAAGCCCAGCAGGCTACCGCTTGCAGCTAGCACGCGATATTCCGCGAACATCACGCTGAAGCGCGCGGTTTCGCGCAGGATCTGCACATTGACGCGCGTATTCTGCGCATCGAGCACGTCGAGCAGCGAGCGTTCGCCGATCTTGAACTGATCGCGATAGGAGGTCACGAGTTCGGCCGAGGAATTGAGCTGCTGGTCATAGACCGAGGCCAGCTCGCCCTGGCTCTGCAGGCGCAGCCAGGATTCACGGATCGCCTGCTCGACTTCGCGGACCGTCTGGTCATAGACGAGCTTGGCTTCGCTTTCGCGGCGAATTTCTTCCTGAACCGCGGCGGCCTTGATGCCGCCGTCATAGATATTCCAGCGCATCGACAGCTTGAGGCTTGCATCGCTGGTGAATTCGTCCGTACCGGAAATGTCGTAGCCAGTGCTGGCGCGGCCTTCGAGCAGAAGCTTGGGGCGCAGGCCGGCTTCGGCCTGGTCGACCAGCGCCGAGGCGGCGTCGATATCGGCGGCGGCCGTCATGGTCCGCGGATTGTTCAGGATACCCTTGGCGATCGCGATTTCGAGCGAGTTCGGAATGGAGCCCTTGGCGCGGGCAGGCGAGTTTACCGCGCCCGGCATCAGGCCGACAAAGGATTTGAATTCGATCTGGGCCGCCGCCAGCTCGACGCCGGCTTCGGTCAGGCGAGCGCGTGCCGCCGCGAGACGTTCGATCGACTGGAAGCGATCCGCCTCCGTCAACTGGCCGCTTTCGATGGCCGAAGCCACGTCGCCGACGATGCCTTCATGGAAGGTCACGTTCTGGCGGCTGAGGTCGACGATCTGCTGCTGCAGGATGATCTGGTAGTAAACGCGGACGATCTGCAGCGCGACAAATTCGCTGCGCTCAAGAACGCGATAGGAAGCGCTGTCGACGCGCGCCGACTGGCGCAGCAGTTCGGCATCGCGGAAGCCGCCGTCATAAAGGTCGAACGAGGCAACGACGCCGACCTGCGAGGGGTAGAGAGCATCGTCATCGAGGCCCGCAGCGCGGCGGGATGGCGAACTCAGCATCTGAATGCCGGTGGATGCTTCAAGGTCGATCCGCGGCGCATAAAGGCCCTGGGCCTGGCGCAGCTCGAAACCGGTCGCATCATGGTTCTGAATGGCCTGGCCGATCTGCGGGTTGCTCTCAAGGGCAACCTGAACGGCATCGCGGAGGCTCATGGCGTTGGCGCTGATTGGCGCCAGGAGAGTTACGCCCGATAGTAGCAGCGCCTTAAGCAGAGAATTCTTCATCGAATGTTACTTTCTGCAAGCCGCGGATTTACTTGAGCGAAACAAAACGCTGATGGAAGCAGTCGCACTTGCCGACCGACTCCTCATCAATATTGCCGCCGTTGAGATAACCAATTGCCGCAGTGCACGCCCAGCGGGTTTCCATGGCCCAGGTGAAAGCCTGCCGTCCGGATGCCTGCACGCGCGGATCGTTCATGCCAGCCTCGGCATTCTGGAAGTTGTCCCAGAGCGTTTGCTTGATGACCTCGCGCGGCTGCGATGGCAGCGTCGACTGCGTGTAGCTGACGCAGCTGGCGCTGCGATAAATGTTCAAATCCGCGGCTCCGGCGCTCCCCGCCAGAACAAGACCGCCAGCAACCAACACGGGTCGCAGCAAAGACTTTACCGTCATGTTCGTTTTGTCCCCAAACTAAGCAACTTTTACTTGTGGGGGCGAACTTGCGCAAGTTCTCTCGGCCGGTTGCCACTTTTTTAACCAAGGCGCGATGCGCAATCGACACACTTGCAGAAACTGCGAATACCCTTGGGGGAGCGGAAAAAATCCGCAGGCGTTACCTATCTATCAGTAAATGCAGCAGGTTTTTCGGTTGGGGGCGAATACTTGGGCGAAATAGCATTGGGCTGGCCCGATCGCGGTTTTGCACGGAATGAGAAGTATTTGCGCGGGTTTTTGCGCCAAGCATTTTTCTGCCGCTCTCCTCATCAACAGAAATCTTGTGCCCGTGCTGCCCTGAGCGCGTCGGAATCGCCGCCTCTAGAGCGCGATTGCCTGGGCCCGATGAGCTTCCGGCAGGATCACGCGGCCCGCTGCCAGATTGGCGAGAAAGCGCGCCAGGTCAGGCTCATGGGCCGCCTCGGCGGCCTCGTGCGGCGACATCCAGCAGCGCTGGCGTTGACCCTTTTCTTTCCAGCCCTTTCGCTCGCGCGTGACTGCAAGGGGGAAGATCACGGCCTGGCCGGGCGTGCTGGTCCCATCGCTGAAAAGTTTCGAATAGCGGTACGAGCCGATTGCCTGTGCATCGACGACGCCCTCGACACCGGCCTCTTCGAGCGCCTCCTGGCGTGCCGATTCAGCTTCGCTCAGGCCCTTCATTGGCCAGCCCTTGGGCAGCATCCATTTTCCATTGGTGCGCGAGGTGATGAGCAATACCGAAAGCGAGCCATCGGCTTCGCGTCGCCAGGGCAAGGCGGCGACCTGATGGCAAAGAGCGGAAATGGCGGGTGCGGTATTCGCCATGAAGGTTCCCGAAAGGCATCGACTCAACGCCCGAACAAGAGTGCGCCCCATTGCAGGGAAAGGCAATGCACACGCGTTCATTCGAACATTCACGTATGTTCAGCGCTTTGCGGCAGAGCCTCGGCAAGCGGCCATGCGCCCGTGTCCACTGCGCGGTCGAGAGGCGCGGGATCGTCGTTTTGGTATTTCGCTTCCACGCGCCGGCGCACTTGCCCTTTGCCGCCAATCGCGCTTAATCGCGCGACGGACAAGGTGACGACCAATGGCTGCGCGACAAGAGAACACTGCCACCCGGCTCGACGACGCCGCCCGCGCCGGCTGGCTCTATTATGTCGCCGGCAATACGCAGGAAGAGATCGCCGCCAAGATGGGTATTTCGCGCCAGTCGGCGCAGCGCCTCGTCTCGCTCTCGGTCAGCGAGGGCCTGATAAAGGTCCGCCTCGATCACCCCATCGGCCGCTGCATGGATCTCGGCGCGCGCCTCAAATCCCGCTTCGCGCTCGATCTCGTCGAAGTGGTGCCCTCGGACCCGGCGAGCGACTCCACCACCATTGGCGTCGCCGAAGCGGGTGCCGCCGAAATCGAGCGCTGGCTGATGCGGCCCGAGTCGATAACCATGGCCATCGGTACCGGCCGTACGCTGAAAGCCGCCATCGAGCAGATCCAACCCATGGAATGCCCGCAGCACAAGGTCGTGTCGCTCACCGGCAATATCGCGCCCGATGGCTCCGCCGCGTTCTACAACGTCATCTTCAACGTGGCCGATACGGTGAAAGCCCGCAGCTTTCCCATGCCGCTGCCGGTCATTGCCTCATCGGCGGCCGAGCGCGAAATGCTGCATCGGCAACCGATGATCAAGGCGACCCTGGCCCTTGCCGCCGAAGCCAATGCCACCTTTGTCGGCATCGGCGATCTCGGCCCCAAGGCGCCGCTGCTGCTCGACAACTTTATCTCCGAAGCCGACCACAAGATGCTGCAGAAGGCCGGCGCGGTCGGCGAAATCTGCGGCTGGTGCTTTGATGCCGAAGGCCGGCTCATCGAGGGCCTGATCAACGATCGCGTTGCTTCGGCGCCCATTCCGTCGCGCGAATCAAGCCTCGTCGTCGGTCTCGCTATGGGCCGACACAAAGCGCCTGCCATCCGCGCCGCGCTCAATCGGCGGCTGGTCAATGGTGTCATCACCGACGAGCGCACGGCCGAACTGCTGCTGGCATAGCGACTTGAGCAAGTGCTCGACTAATTAGTCTTTTGCTTAATCTCTGTCGGCCCTGACTTTCCCAGGTTTCCTGTGTCGTGAGGTACGTGCTGCATATTGCCAGCACGCCACCCCTATTGACATATCTGCTCAGTAAGTGAACATTTGCCCACGACAGGAGCAAAAACTCGCTTCGTCTTGGGAGGACTTCAATGAAACTGACACCCCTTTTCGTGGGCGCGATGACGCTTGCCCTCGTCGGCTCGGCTTCGGCGCAGACGCTGACCATCGCCACGGTGAACAATGGCGACATGATCCGCATGCAGGGTCTATCGAGCGCCTTCACCGAAGAGACCGGCATCGAACTCAACTGGGTCGTGCTGGAAGAAAACACGCTGCGCCAGAACGTCACGACCGACATCGCCACCAATGGCGGCCAATACGACATCATGACCATCGGCACTTATGAAGCGCCGATCTGGGCCAAGCAGAACTGGCTCAAACCCCTCGACGGCCTCTCCGCCGATGCCGAATATGACGTCGACGACCTGCTCCCCGCCATCCGGGGCGGCCTTTCGGTCGATGGCAAGCTCTACGCCGCCCCGTTCTATGGCGAGAGCTCCTTCATCATGTATCGCACCGACCTGATGGAAAAAGCCGGCCTCACCATGCCGGAAGCCCCGACCTGGGAATTCATCGGCGAAGCCGCCCGCGCAATGACCGATCGGGCCAATGACATCAATGGCATCTGCCTGCGCGGCAAGGCCGGCTGGGGCGAGAACATGGCCTTCCTGACGGCCATGTCCAACTCCTTCGGCGCCCGCTGGTTCGATGAAAACTGGCAGCCGCAGTTCGACAGCGAGCAGTGGAAGAATACCCTCGATACCTATCTCTCGCTGATGGCCGATGCCGGCCCGGCCGGCGCCTCTTCCAATGGTTTCAATGAAAACCTGACGCTGTTCCAGCAGGGCAAGTGCGGCATGTGGATCGACGCCACCGTCGCCGCGTCCTTTGTGACCAATCCCACCGACTCCACCGTTGCCGACAAGGTCGGATTTGCCCAGGCGCCCGATACCGGCCTTGGCAAGCGTGGCAACTGGCTCTGGGCCTGGTCCCTTGCCATCCCCGCTTCCTCGCAGAATGCCGAGGCGGCCGAGCAGTTCATCAACTGGGCAACCAGCAAGGACTACCTCGCGCTTGTTGCGGAAAAGGAAGGCTGGGCCAACGTTCCCCCGGGCACCCGTACCTCGCTTTACGAAAACCCGGACTATCAGGCCGCGGCACCTTTCGCCGCCATGACCCTGGCGTCGATCAATTCGGCTGATCCGACGAACCCGACCGTAGATCCGGTCCCCTATACGGGTGTGCAGTTCGTGGCCATTCCCGAATTTGCCGGTATCGCCACCAATGTCGGCCAGCTCTTCTCGGCCGCACTTGCCGGTCAGATGTCGGCTGCCGACGCCCTGACCCAGGCCCAGGACGCAACCCTGCGCGACATGACCCGCGCCGGGTACATCAAGTAGACCTCCCGACGACTGCCGCCCGACCGATTGATCCCCTCTATCGGCCGGGCGGATTTTTCCAAAAGCCGCGTTCATACAAAGACTGTCCAAAACCACCGGGTCATTCCCGCGAAAGCGGGAATCTCCGTTCCGGTGCGGAGCAAACAGGGGTTCCCGCTTTCGCGGGAATGACACCGTGGCCTTGGCCACACCGGGAGGAAGTCGCAAAAGAATGGCCACCAAACAAACTCGCGCCTTGGCGCGCACCATGATGGCGCCTGCCGTCATCGTGCTCTTCATCTGGATGATCGTGCCGCTGGTCATGACCCTGTGGTTCTCGTTCCAGAACTACAGCCTGATCAATCCGATGATGACGGGCTTCGCCGGCTGGGCCAACTACGTCTATGTCATCGGCGATCCAAGCTTCACTCAGGCTCTCGTCAATACTCTGATCCTGGTGGGTGGCGTTCTCATCATCACCATCGTCGGTGGCACTTTCCTCGCGCTCCTGCTCGATCAGCCGATCTGGGGGCAGGGGATATTGCGCATCCTCGTCATTTCGCCCTTCTTCGTCATGCCGCCCGTCGCAGCGCTGATCTGGAAAAACGGCTTCATGCATCCCGGCTACGGCATGCTCGGGCATCTGTGGAAATTCTTCGGCCTGCAGCCAGTCGACTGGTTCAACCAGTATCCGCTGTTTTCGGTCATCGTCATCGTCGCCTGGCAGTGGCTGCCGTTCGCGACACTGATCCTTCTCACCGCTTTGCAATCGCTCTCGGAAGAACAGCGCGAGGCCGCCGAAATGGACGGCGCCAATGCCGCCAACCGTTTCCGCTACATCATCCTGCCGCACATGGCGCGGGCGATCACCATCGTCGTGCTGATCCAGACAATCTTCCTGCTCGGCATTTTTGCCGAAATCCGCGTCACCACCGGCGGCGGCCCCGGCTATGCCTCCACCAATATCGCTTTCCTAGTCTTCCGCACCGGCATCCTGTCCAACGACATCGGCGCCGGTTCCGCGGGTGGCGTGGTGGCCGTCATCATCGCCAATATCGTCGCCATCTTCCTGATGCGCGCGGTGGGGAAGAATCTCGATGCTTGAGTTCGCCAACACCCCCACCCTCATTCCCTCCCCACGGTGCCTGCGCCGGAAACGCGCAAGCGCGTTGTCCGGTGGGGGAAAGAGGCGCAAGTCTCAGTCGTCTCGGTTCCATCTTCTCCCTCCCCCTTGTGGGGAGGGATCAAGGGTGGGGGTATCCCTCCACTCACTCAGTGCAGCAGGAGGTCAATAACATGGCCCGCCGCGTCCCAACCTCCACCAAAGTCGGCTTCACCGTCCTCGCCTGGGCGGTGGCCCTCCTGCTGTTCTCGCCGATCCTCTGGACCCTGCTCACCGCCTTCAAGACCGAGGCCGAGGCTATCGCCGCGCCGCCCACGTTCTTCCCGCAGAACTTCACACTCGAAAACTTCGAGGCCGTCCAGGATCGCTCCGACTATTTCAAGCACGCCTGGAATTCGATCGTGGTCTCGGTTGGTTCGACCCTCCTGGGGCTCATCATCGCCATCCCGGCGGCCTGGTCGATGGCCTTCGCGCCATCGAAACGCACCAAGGACATCCTGATGTGGATGCTCTCCACCAAGATGATGCCGGCCGTCGGCGTGCTGATCCCGATCTACCTGATCTTCCGCGACCTGCGCCTGCTCGACACCGTGCATGGGCTGACGCTGATCATGACGCTGATCAATCTGCCGATCATCGTCTGGATGCTCTACACCTACTTCAAGGAAATCCCGGTCGATATCCTTGAGGCCGCCCGCATGGATGGCGCCGAACTCTGGAATGAGATCGTTCACGTCCTTGTGCCCATGGCCGTGCCCGGCATCGCCTCGACGCTGCTGCTCAACGTCATCCTCGCCTGGAACGAAGCCTTCTGGACGATCACCCTGACCTCGGGCCGCGCCGGCACGCTGACCGCCTTCATCTCATCTTTCTCGTCGCCGCAGGGCCTGTTCCTCGCAAAACTCTCCGCCGCCTCGCTCCTTGCTATCGCCCCCATCCTGCTGCTCGGCTGGTTCAGCCAGAAACAGTTGGTTCGTGGCCTGACCTTTGGTGCGGTGAAATGAGGGGGTTCTGCTTCTTCGCCTCTCCCCTCGAGGGTGAGGTCGGCGCGCAGCTTACCGAGTTTGCATTTGCGAATTCGGTTGGGGTGAGGGGGCCTTCCCCCGACCTCCGTCAGAGGGTCCCCGCACTCCGCCCTCTTCGCCATAGGGGCAGGGAGCAAACGGCGATCTTGCCGCGTGCCACCCAAGCCTCTCATCTTTTGATTTCGCTCAGGTAAGGACCAAAAACATGGGTTCCATCACCCTCGAACACGTCAACAAGTCCTTCGGCGAAGTCCAGGTCATTCCGGACATCTCGCTCGACATCAAGGATGGCGAATTCGTCGTCTTCGTCGGCCCATCTGGCTGCGGCAAGTCCACGCTGCTGCGCCTGATCGCGGGCCTCGAAGACACCACTTCGGGCATCATCAAACTCGACGGCCAGGACGTCACAGACGCAGCGCCTGCCAAGCGCGGCCTTGCCATGGTCTTTCAATCCTATGCGCTCTATCCGCACATGAGCGTCAGGGACAACATCGCCTTCCCGCTGAAGATGGCAAAACTGCCGCCCGAGGTGATCGCGCAAAAGGTCGACTACGCGGCGCGCACGCTCAACCTTGCGTCCTATCTCGATCGTCGCCCGCGTGCGCTCTCCGGCGGTCAACGCCAGCGTGTCGCCATCGGCCGCGCTATCGTGCGTGAGCCAAAGGCTTTTCTCTTCGACGAGCCCTTGTCCAACCTCGACGCGGCGCTGCGCGTCAACATGCGCCTCGAAATCACCGAACTGCACCAGCAGCTCAAGACCACGATGATCTACGTGACCCACGACCAGGTGGAAGCCATGACAATGGCCGACCGCATCGTGGTGCTCAATGCCGGCAATGTCGAACAGTTCGGCTCGCCGCTCGACCTCTACAAGAAGCCCGCGAACCGCTTCGTCGCCGGCTTCATCGGCTCGCCGAAAATGAACTTCGTCGATGGTGCCGAGGCCGCCAAACATAACGCCCATTCCATCGGCGTGCGCCCCGAGCACTTCAAGCTCTCGACCACCGAAGGCGCCTGGAAGGGCACGGTCGGCGTTGCCGAACAGCTCGGCTCCGACACGTTCCTCCACGTCCAGACCGACGGCCTCGGCCTCATGACCATCCGCACCGACGGCGACCAGACTTTTAAGCACGGCGACGTTGTCTACCTGACACCCGACGCGACCCGCATCTATAAGTTCGACGCCGCCGGAAAGGCGATCTGAAAGACATAAGTGCCATGACCACCAAGCTCTCCGCCGCCAATCTCGACGCCATCAAATCAGCCGCGGTTCCCCGCTACAGCCGCGCCGATCTCGCTCCCGGCATCGTCCATTTCGGCGTGGGCAATTTTCATCGCGCCCATCAGGCTGTCTATCTCGATGCACTGTTCAACCTCGGCGAGGGCCACGACTGGGCCCTCATCGGCGCCGGCGTGCGCGAGACCGACGAGGCCATGCGCCAAAAGCTCTCGGCCCAGGATTGGCTCACCACCGTCGTCGAGCAGGAAGCCGACAGTAGCTCCGCCCACATCACCGGCGTGATGATCGACTACCTGAAGCCCGGCGACAGCGCCGCCGTCATCGCAAAACTCGCTGACCCGGCCATCCGTATCGTCTCGCTGACCATCACCGAGGGCGGCTACTATATCGACCCGGCGAGCCAAAAGTTCGATCCAAAACACCCCGACATCGCCTATGACGCGGCGCATTTCGACGCGCCTAAGACTGCCTTCGGCCTGATCCTCGCTGGTCTCGTCAAGCGCCGCGATGCCGGTCTGCAGCCATTCACCGTGATGAGCTGCGACAATATCCCCGGCAATGGCCATGTCACCGAAAACGCCGTCGCCGGCCTTGCTGCCCTGATCGATCCCGCGCTCGCCGCCTGGATCAAATCTTCGGTCGCCTTCCCCAATGGCATGGTCGATCGCATTACCCCGGCGACGTCGGACCGCGAGAAGAAACTTCTCGCTGATAATTTTGGTATCGACGACGCCTGGCCGGTCTTCTGCGAAAACTTCAAGCAGTGGGTACTCGAAGACAATTTCCCTGCCGGCCGCCCGGCGCTCGAAAAGGTCGGGGTGCAGTTCGTCCCTGATGTCGCGCCCTATGAGCACATGAAGATCCGCATCCTCAATGGTGGCCACGCGACCATCGCCTATCCGGCGGGTCTCATGGATATCCACTTTGTTCATGAAGCCATGGAGAATCCGCTGGTCGCCGCCTTCCTCAAGAAGGTCGAGACCGAAGAGATCATTCCCGTCGTGCCGCCAGTGCCCGATACCGACCTCAACGACTATCTCGCGCTCTGCGAAAAGCGCTTCGCCAATCCCAAGATCGGCGACACGATTCGACGCCTTTGCCTCGATGGCTCCAATCGCCAACCGAAATTTATCATTCCTTCCGCCTTGGACAGGGTCAACGCCAACAGTCTGCTAACCGGACTGGCCCTCGTGAGTGCCCTTTGGTGCCGCTATTGCTACGGCACGACAGACAGCGGCGCGGTGATCGAACTGAACGATCCGAACTGGGATCGCCTCACCGCACAATCCAAGAAAGCCAAGGAAAATCCGGCCGCCTGGCTCGAAATGGCAGACATTTACGGCGACCTCGCCAAGGCGCCCAGTTTCATCGCCGCCTTTACTAAGTCTTTGAATTCTCTGTGGACGCAGGGGACGAAGGCCACGCTCGAAGCCTATCTGGCTGATCGACTTTAGCCTGATGGCTCGGGCGTGGCCCCTAGCTCATCGCCACGCCTTCCGCTAAGGTCCCGCCGGGACCGAGAAGAGAGGGCGGCGTGTCGCAAAACCTCCTGGTGGGAGTGGACGTAGGAACCGGCAGTGCCCGGGCCGGCGTATTCACGCGTGATGGCAAACTATTGGGCCGCCACGAAAATCCGATTCTCATGCGGCGCACCGACGCCAACTTTGCCGAGCATGACAGCGAAGACATCTGGTCCGCCGTGTGCCTCGCCGTCCGCGCCGCCATGGCCGAAGCCAAGGCCGACCCGGCCGATGTCGTCGGCATCGGCTTTGACGCCACCTGTTCCCTCGTCGTTCGCGATGCGCAAGGCGCTCCGGTCACCGTCTCGAAAGACGGAGAAGATCGTTGGGATACAATAGTTTGGCTCGATCATCGCGCCCTCGAAGAGGCCGATGAATGCACGCGCACGGGCCACGAGGTGCTCCATTATGCCGGCGGCGTCATGTCCCCGGAAATGGAAGTGCCCAAGCTCATGTGGCTCAAGCGCAACCTGCCCAGGAGCTGGGCTCGCGCAGGCCAGATGTTTGATCTTGCTGATTTTTTGTCCTGGAAGGCTACCGGTTCGCTCGCGCGATCGCAGTCGACCCTGACCTGCAAATGGACCTATCTCGGCCACCGCACTCCAGGCTGGCAGCAGGACTTTTTGCAGCTCGTCGGTCTCGACGATCTCATTGAAAAGGCTGCACTTCCCGAAGTCGCGAGCCCAGTCGGCGATGACTTGGGCCCCCTAATGGAAACTGCCGCCGCCCAGCTCGGCCTCACCACCAATTGCCATGTCGGAGCCGGCCTCATCGACGCCCATGCCGGCGCTCTTGGGGTGCTTGGCGCCTTCGCGCCTGACGTCGATACCATCGACCGCCATCTGGCGTTGATCGCCGGAACATCGAGCTGTGTCATGGCTTTATCGGCCGAAGATCGCCCGACGACAGGCGTCTGGGGACCGTATTTCGGTGCCGTTCTGCCGGGCGTCTGGCTGAATGAAGGCGGCCAATCGGCGACTGGCGCGCTGCTCGACCATATCATCCGCTGGCACGGGGCAGGGGGCGAGCCGACGCGCGAGAAGCATCTGGCGATCTGTCGGCGCGTCGTGGAGTTGCGAAAGGTCGAAGGCCCGGAGCTGGCTAACCGCTTGCATGTGTTGCCAGATTTCCATGGCAACCGCTCGCCGCTGGGTGATCCCTTTGCGCTTGGCGTCATTTCGGGTCTGACGCTCGACAGCGACTTTGACTCTTTGTGCCGTCTCTATTGGCGGATCTGCGTTTCGATCGCACTCGGTGTCCGGCATATTCTGGAGACGCTGAACACGCGCGGCTATGCGATCGACACGCTCCACATTACCGGTGGACATACAAAAAATCCTTTGCTGATGGAGCTTTACGCTGACGCCACCGGCTGCACAGTGGTGGAGCCTTCGACGCCGGATGCGACCCTTCTGGGGATGGCGATGGTGGCGGCGAATGCGGCGGGGATTTATTCGAGTCTGGATCAGGCTTGTCTGGCGATGCAGCAGGGTGGGGTGTCGCGGGCGCCCAATGCGGCGGCGCGGGGGCAGTTTGATCGGGATTATCGGATTTTCCTGGAGATGCTCAGGCAGCGCCAGGCTATCGACGCGATGAACTAGATACGGCGGCAGGAGTTTCCGGGGACGAATTTCGGAGCAAGAACAAAGTCTTGCGGGGGTTCGTTCGATGCGTCCGGGTCGGTGATGCGGTGCAGCAGGCGGCGGGCGATGATGTTGCCGAGCTGGAGCGTATCCTGCACCACCATGGTGATGCGCGGGGTGATGACGCTGCTCCATTGCACGTTGTCGATCATGGCCAGGGAGATGTCATCGGGGCACGAAAAGCCTAGCTCTTGCATGGCTTGGAGTGCCGCTAATGCTACCGCATTGTTAGCACCGAGTATCGCCGTTGGCCGTTCTGGTTGTATCAGGAGACGCATTGCGGCTTCGTAGCCCGCCGAGCGCGTGAATTGACCGTCGACGACGTAGTTTGGGTTCACCTCCACCCCTGCGCTGGCCATGGTTTCGACGAAGCCACGATAGCGCTCCGAGGCGGTGTGCATGTGCTGCGGACCGGCGATGAAGGCGATGCGGCGGTGGCCGAGTTGCAGCAGGTGCTCGGTCAGCATGGCGCCAGCAAGGAAATTATCAGAGCCGACGAAGTCGCGCTCGATGCCGGCGACTTTCTGGTCGAAGCAGACCATGGGGACTTTGATCGACTCCACGAATTTCACATAGTCGGGGCCGAAGCTTGAGGGGGCGAGGGCGAGGCCTGCGATCTTGAGGCCGATCAGGTGCTCGATGAGGTCGCGCTCGCGATCGGTCTTGCCCGAGGAGTCGGTGATGAGGACGAAGTGCTCGTGCTCGAGCGCGTAGTTTTCGAGCTCGCGGCGGATGTCGCCAAAGAAGGGGTTGCCGACATTGCCGACGACGAAGCCGATCATGCGGCTGCGGCCGCGGGCGAGGCTCTGCGCCAATGGGTCTGCGACATAGCCTACCGCAGCGGCGGCGTTGCGGATGCGTTCCAGCGTGCGGGCGCTGACCCGGGCTGGACTGCTGAAGGCCAGGGAGACTGTCGAAACAGACACTTCGGCGATTTTGGCGACATCCCGGATCGTGGCCATCAGGCTCCTTCTCGAACCGCTTCTATGCCTCATTGATGGGTATGAGGCACGTTCTTCATTAACGATACTGTTGTGATACCTAGCATTTGCGGGGCTGTGTGCAACGAAAATGTTACTTCTTTGACCGTTTTCGTGAAGGGGTTGACATCGGCGCTGCATGATTCAAGGATAGTCATCGAACCGGTTCGATAGATCGGTAAGGAGGATGGATTGGATAGCGCTCTTATTACCAGCGGCGGTGTAGACGCGGCGGACGGCAAGGCTTGGTTCCCCCAGGACCGATTTGGCATGTTCATCCATTTCGGGCTTTATGCGCTGGCCGCGCGGCACGAATGGGTGCAGCACCGGGAGGAGATTTCTCCCGAGAACTATCGGAAATATTTCGAGAATTTCGATCCCGACCTCTACGATCCCAAGGAATGGGCGCGCCGGGCGCGCGAGGCCGGGATGAAGTATGTGGTGCTGACCGCAAAGCACCATGAAGGCTTCTGCCTCTGGGACAGCAAGTTCACCGACTACAAGGCGACCAATACGCCTTACGGCAAGGACCTGTTGAAGGCCTATGTTGAAGCGTTCCGGGCTGAAGGGCTCAAGGTCGGTTTCTATTATTCGCTCATCGACTGGCACCACCCGCAGTTTCCGATCGACGGCATCCATCCGCTTCGCAACCATGCCGATGCGCTGGAGATGAACAAGACGCGCGATGTCCGGCACTATGCCGAATACATGCGCAACCAGGTGACGGAACTGCTCACCCAGTTCGGCGAAATCTCGGTGATCTGGTTCGACTTCTCCTATCCCAACCGCGAGCATCGCGGCATGCCGGGCAAGGGACGCAATGACTGGGAAAGCGAAGAGCTGATCGGTCTCGTGCGCAAGCTGCAGCCCAATATCATCGTCGGCGATCGTCTCGACCTGCCGACCGATGGCAATTTCCCCAAGGATCTGGCGACGCCGGAACAGTATACGCCGCGTGTGGCGCCGACCATCAATGGTCAGCCGGTGCGCTGGGAAGTGTGCCACACGCTGTCCGGCTCTTGGGGCTATCACCGCGACGAGGGTACCTGGAAGGATGAGGGTCAGCTCATCAATATCCTCGTCGACACCGTGGCGCTGGGTGGCAACCTCTTGATGAATGTCGGGCCGACGGCGCGCGGTACGTTCGACGCGCGTGCCAACAAGGCGCTGGCGAGCTATGGCGAGTGGATGGACGTCAATTCGCGTTCGATCTATGGCGCCGGTCCCTCGGAGTTCAAGGCGCCGAACGGCACCAAGTTCACCCAGAAGGGCAATCGTCTCTATCTGCACCTGCAGAACTGGCCGTTCCGCCATGTCCATATCGAAGGGCTGGGGCGCAAGGTGAAGTATGCGCAGTTCCTGCACGATGCGAGCGAGATCCACTGGCTCGATCCCGATGCCGAGGTCGACTCCAATATCGGTGTGGCCGTTGGCGACGGCATTCTTACCCTGGAACTGCCGGTGCTGAAGCCGGACGTGGTTTCGCCCGTCGTCGAACTGTTCCTCAAGGATTGAGCGGGGTTCAGACCAGAAGACCGGTTAGCACCATGAACCAGGAAGCCGAGCTCATTGCCGCGATGGCGCCGCTCATCGCGGACCTGGCCGAGAACGGCAGGGGCGCAGTCGCCCTTGCCGGATCGCGCGGCAAGGGGCGGGCGGATGCGCAGTCGGACTATGACTTCCGGGTCTATGCCGATGCCTATCGCGGGCCGGATGTCGAAAGCACGCCGCAGTGGCGCCGGTTTGAAGAAACCATGCGCCATTGGGAAGAGAAGGGCTTTCGCATGGATGGGGTCTGGATGCGTTCCTATGCGGGGGTGCACCGCGATCTCGCCGCCTGGATCGATGGTGCGCCGGTCGACAAGAGCTTTGAGTGGACGATCTGGGGCTACCATCTGCCGACCGATCTTGCGAACCAGCAGATCGTTTCCGATCCCGACGGCGTGCTGGCCGGCTGGAAGGCGCAACTGGTGTGCTACCCCGAGGCGCTGCGGGCGGCTGTGTTGCGCCAGTATCGCGAAATTCTCGCTTATTGGGCGCAGGACTATCACTACGAAAGCAAGGTGGAGCGGCGGGACCTGGTGTTTCTCGTCGGGCTCAGCGGGAAGCTCGCCAATGCGATCCTGCAGGTCGTTTTCGCCTTCAACCGCGTCTACTACCCCGGCGATGGCTGGAACCTGCCGATGGCGGCAGAGCTCAAGCACCTGCCGCCGGACTTCATCCCGCGCATGACACAGATGCTGGAGCTGGGCGGCGATGCCGATGCCTGGCGGCGGCAGCGCGCCGAATTCATCACCATGGTCCATGACCTGGAGGTGTTGCTTGCGGCCTGAAAGGGCTGCCCGACCAGCCGGAGCCCAAGAACTCCGGAACGACCGAATTTGCCGATCAACCTGTAGTTACTGAGGAGAGACTACCGTGAAACTGACCACCGTTCTGGCTGCTGCGTTTCTCGCAAGCAGTGCCTTCATCGCCACCGCGCAAGCCCAGGAGCAGGTGAACCTGACCTGGCAGATGTGGGGCGACGAAAAGGATGCCGCGCTCTGGAAGAGCCTGGCTGACCTCGTGACCGAAGAATATCCCAACATCACCGTGACGGCCCAGATTTCGGGCTGGACCGACTACTGGACCCGCCTGCCGGTGCTGGCTTCGTCCGGCCAGATCGGCGACCTCGTGGCCATGCAGTCCATGCGCATGCCGAGCTTCTATTCCATTCTCGAACCGCTCGATGCGCATTTCGAGAGCGATGGGTTCGACACTTCGGTGTTCGAAAGCTCGATCATTGCCGGCCTCGGCCATGACGGCACGCAATATGCGCTGCCCTATGACGTCGGCCCGTGGATGGTCTACTACAACCGCGACCGGTTTGCGGAAGCTGGCGTTGCCGAACCCGCGCTCGACTGGACCTTTGATGACTTCAAGGCTGCGGCCCAGAAGCTTACCGAAGGCGAGAACTATGGCTATGCCGTGCAGGCCTTCGACTTTGTCGCCGGCCCGGTCGCGCTTGGTGCCGAATATTTCAACGACAGCAACCAGTTTGACGTGACCAATGCCGGCTATGCCGCTGCGGTCGGCAAGTTCGTTGACCTCGTCGCCGTCGACAAGACCTCGCCGGTCTTTGCTTCGGGCGCCGGCGCCATCACCGGCAGCGGCCGTTTCGCGGCAGGTGGTGCGGCCATGTATATCGACGGACCGTGGGTGCTGCAGCAGACCAAGGACAGCGTCGACTTCAATATCGGCGTGGCTCCGCTGCCGCGCGGGGAAGGTGAATCGCGCTTCATTACCGCCGGCTCGGGCTGGGGTATTTCGGCTACGAGCCAGCACAAGGAAGAGGCCTACAAGGCGCTGCAGATCCTGACCGGTCCCAAGGCTGCGGAAATCCTGGCTTCGGCCGGCCGTGCTCTGCCGGGTCGTCTTGCCGAGCAGAAGTTCTGGTATGACGTTGCGGCCAAGGATGTGGCCGGCACTCATGAAGTGCTCGACTATATGTTTGCCCATTCGACACCGTTCCGCCTCAACGAATACTGGAACGAGTTCGAAAACCTGATCACCCAGTACATGCCGCTCGCCCTCAACGGCGACTCGACGACGGACGCGGTGCTGGGCGACATCCAGAACCAGCTTCCCTTCTAAGCGCCGAAACCCGGCTGGTCGACGGGACCGGCCGGGTCCATTCTTACGCTGGATAGGGAGGAGCCCATGACGGCGATCAATGATGTGACCGAGGTAACCGGTAGCCAGAAGCGTTCGCGCTGGGGCAGCCGGCTGGATCGGCGGGAAGGGCGGACCGCCTTCTTCTTCCTGCTGCCAGGCCTTATCGGCATGGTGCTGTTTCTGGTGGTGCCGATCATCGCCTCGGTGGTGCTGAGCTTTACCAACTGGAAGCTGCTCGGCACGCCGCAATTCGTGGGCATTTCCAACTATGTCCGACTTTTTACCGCCGACCCGCAATTCTGGCCGGTGCTTCGAAACACGCTGTTCTTCACCGCCGAATATCTGGTGCTGAACATCGTCATCTCATTGGGGCTGGCAGTTTGGATATCCAGCCTCAAGATGGGACAGCGATGGTTCCGGGTGGTCTTTTTCCTCCCGACCTTCACCCCCGGCATCGCTGTCGCCATCGTCTGGATGCTGATTTTTGCGCCGGGCGGGTTCTTCGACTTCATCATGCGCTCGATTTCGGTTGAGATGCCGAGCATGCTGACCGACCAGACCCTGGCCATGCAGGCGATCATTATCGTCTCGCTCTGGGCAGGCGTCGGGTACAATACGGTGTTGTTCAATGCCGCGCTCGACATGGTGCCGCAGAGCTATCTCGAGGCGGCGCGGATCGATGGCGCCAATGCCTGGCAGCGGTTCTGGAAGATCCGGTTGCCGCTGATTTCGCCGACGCTGTTTTTCGGCACGGTGATGACGGCGATCACCTCGCTGCAGGTTTTCGACCAGATCTACGTGATGACGCGCGGCGGGCCGGGCAATGCCACGGCAACCCTGGGCTATGCGATCTATCAGCGTGGCTTCCAGAATTTCCAGATGGGTTATGCCTCGACCATCGCCTGGGTGATGTTTGCCATGATCATGGCCCTCACCGCCGTGCAGTTCTGGCTCCAGCGCAAGTGGGTGCACTATGACAACTAAGTCCCGTACGCGGCTTTCCCTGGCGCTCGACATTCTCAACCATGGCGGTCTGCTTATCGTCGCGCTGCTGTTTCTGTTCCCGTTCTTCTGGATGGTGACCAATGCGGTGCGCAGCAATGCCGAGGTCATGGCCTATCCGGTGCGCATCCTGCCGCATGTGTTCGAATGGGATAATTTCGCCAAGGCCTGGACGCAGCTGCCGTTCGGGCGGTTCTTCTTCAACAGCATGTTTGTCTCGGTGAGCGTGACGATCATCACCGTGATCGTGTCGTGCCTTTCGGGCTATGCCTTTGCACGGCTCAAATTTCCGGGGCGCGATGCGCTGCTGATGGCGTATCTGGGCACGCTGATGGTGCCGGCGATCATGCTGATCATTCCGCTGTTTCTGATCGTCAACAGCCTCGGCATGGTCAACACCTTCCAGGGTGTCATCCTGCCGGTGGCTTTCGGGACTTTTGGGGCCTTTTTGATGCGGCAGTTTTTCCTCTCCATTCCGATGGAGCTGGAAGAGGCGGCACGGATCGATGGGGCTTCGCGGCTGCGTATCCTCGTCAGCATTATCGTGCCGCTGTCCATGCCGGCCATCGGATTGCTCTCGCTCTTCACCTTCATCGCGCAGTGGAACAATTTCCTCTGGCCGCTGATCGTGATGACGGGAACCGACAATGCGACGCTGCCAGTGGGTCTGACCTATTTCCAGACGCAACAGGGTACGCAGTGGAATTTCATCATGGCGGGCGCGGCGCTTTCCATGTTGCCGGGCGTGTTCCTCGCCATCCTGCTGCAAAAACTCATCTACAATTCCATCGCCCTCAATGCGGGCATGGGCGGCCGATAAAAGGAGGCCGAGATGGCCAGTGTTACCATTCGCAATGCGGTGAAAGCCTATGGTCCCATGCAGGTGCTGCACGGGGTTTCCGTGGCGGCGCGGGACGGGGAGTTCGTCGTGCTGGTCGGGCCCTCGGGTTGCGGCAAGTCTACGCTGCTGCGCATGATTGCGGGGCTCGAAAGCATCACCGATGGCGAGATCGATATCGGCGGTCGCGTGGTCAACGAGTTGGAGCCGAAGGAACGCGATATCGCCATGGTGTTCCAGAGCTACGCGCTCTATCCGCACATGACGGTGCGGGACAATATGGCGTTTTCGCTGAAGCTTTCTCGCAAGAGCAAGCAGGAGATCGAGAACGAGGTGCGGCGCGCCGCGGAGATCCTGGCGCTGGAGCCGTTGCTCGATCGTTATCCGCGACAGCTCTCGGGCGGCCAGCGGCAGCGTGTGGCCATGGGGCGCGCCATCGTGCGGCATCCGGCGGTGTTCCTGTTCGATGAGCCGCTGTCGAACCTCGATGCCAAGCTGCGTGTGCAGATGCGCGGGGAAATCAAGGCGCTGCATTCCCGGCTCAAGGCGACGATGATCTATGTGACGCATGATCAGATGGAGGCCATGACCATGGCTGACCGGATCGTGGTCATGCGGGCCGGGCGCATCGAGCAGATCGGCTCGCCGCTCGAGATTTATGACAATCCGGCCAATAGCTTTGTCGGTGGGTTTATTGGCTCGCCGTCGATGAATTTTGTCGATGGGACGGTGGTCGAGGAGGGCGGGCGGCTGGTGCTGCGCGATGTGAGCGGCACGCTCTGGCCGCTCGGCGAGAAGGCGCGGGCCTATGTCGGGCGTGCGGTGCAGGTCGGGATCAGGCCTGAGCATATTCGCGTGGTCGAGGGTGGCATTGGCGCTTCGGTCCTGAATATCGAACCGACGGGGTCGGAGACGCATTTGCAGGTAGAAGTGAGCGGCCAGCCGATCGTGGTTGTGGTGCATGATCGTCTTGCCGCCGAGGTGGGCGCTCCCATCGGGATTGAGGCAGACCCCGATCGTGTCACGCTTTTCGACCAGCAGACGGGGACGCGCCTCGCCTGATCTGTGCGGAATGCTGTCTTGCTCCAGGACTTTGCCGCGGGACGTGCAAAGTCCGTTTTCTGCCTTGGCTCTGCCTCACAATGCTGCAAGCGGTATGCGACGGCTCCCTTTATTGGTGGCCGTGATTCGAATGTGTGTTGGATTTGAGGAGCTTGTTGAGATGGTCGAGTTGAGCGCTATGGAAATCGGTGACCTGCTCAAAGTCATGCCACACCGCTTTCCCATGCTCATGCTGGACAAGATCGTTTCGATCGACGGCGACGACAGCGCGATCGGCGTCAAATGCGTTTCGATCAACGAGCCCTGGGCGCAGGGGCATTTTCCCGATCAGCCTATTTTCCCCGGTGTCCTTATCGTCGAGGCAATCGCCCAGGTGGCGGGCGCCATCGCCCTGCGCGGCCAGGCGGACGGCGAGCACGTAAATTCAATGCTTCTGCTCGGCGTCGATCAGGCCAGGTTCAGGAGCCCGGCGCATCCGGGCGACGTGCTGCATTTCCATTTGCAGAAGGAACAGAGGCGGCGGCAGATTGGCCGATATCGCGGGGTTGCCAAGGTCGGCGACAGGGTCGTCGCGGAGGCGATCATCACGGCAATGTTCGTGGCCAACTAGCGTCTGCCGCTGAAAGTTATTAGTCTATAGAATTAGTGGATATAAATTCCTCTCGGGCTGCGTACGACGGGAAACTGTGCTCCCTCGCGCCCTCCCGCGTTTCGGCGACCGGGGCTAGTCTTTCTCCAGGCTTTGCGTCCTTGCATTGGCGCGGGATAGGAGAACTGACGGTGTCGATTGTCGATTTTGCAACTTATGCGCCGGTTCGGCAGGCTGCGGATGCTGTCGATGCATCTGCCTTCAAGCAGGCTATGCGCAACCTTGCAGGTGCGGTGAGCGTGATCACCGTGGGTACGGGGGAAAATCGGACGGGCTTTACCGCCACGTCGGTGTCCTCGTTTTCGGCTGAGCCGCCGACCATTCTTGTGAGCCTTAACAAGTCCTCGTCGTCCTGGCAGGCGCTGCGTGATGCGGGGTCGTTTGCGGTGAATATTCTGACCGATGGGCAATCGGCGATTGCGGACCGGTTTGCTGGTCGTGGTGGGATCAGGGGTAATGATCGCTATGTGGGCTGGGAATGGAACCGGCTCGACAGTGGCAATCTCGGGCTCAAGAGTGCGGTGGCGGTGATCGATTGCGAGCTGGACGAGGCCATCGAGCGGCATTCGCACGCGATTGTCTTGGGACGAGTGCGCTCGGTTGAGCTGTCGACGGACCTGCAGCCGCTGCTTTATTGGCGGGGACAATACCAGCAGCTGTTGCCGACGCTGGATCCGTTCCAGAGCTGAGGTTTTTGGCCCTTTTGCATCGAAAGCCCCGGCGCTGATGGCGTCGGGGCTTTTTGTTGTTTTGAGCCCCCGTAGATCGGCCCGCCCCCGGTTTTCATCCCGGCGCAGGCTGGGACCCATCCTAAGATTTGGAGATGGGCCCGGGCCTGCGCCGGGGTGACAGCTGGTGGGTAGCCGCGTCGTGGCAAATCCTCACCAGCTGCGCTGTGTCCCTCACAAAAAAAGACCGGCGCACATGTGTGAGCCGGCCCAGTGGGGAAGGTGGTTGTTGGAAGAAATCAGGTTTTGGGCAGGCCGGGCGGATTGGTCTGCGAGGTTTCGACGGCTTCGGCGGCGATGTTCCAGCGTTCGAGGCTCTGGGCGTAGAGACCGTTCTCGATGAGGCCGTTGATGGCGATGGTGATGGCGTCGGCAATGCCTGCGCCCTTGCGGGTGGTGGCGGCGATTTCGGCCTTCACCGGCCAGCCGCCGCTCTGCACGCCGACGAGGCGGGTGTCGCCCGTAACGGCGGAGGAATAGGAGAGGGTCGGGTTGGGGTTGAACTCGACGTCAGCGCGGCCGGACTGGATGGCGAGGGTGCTGGCGGCGGAGTCGTCGTAGTACTGGACTTCGATGGGGGCGAGTCCGGCTTCCTTGTTCAGGCGATCCCATTCGAGGATGATCTTTTCCTGATTGGTGCCGGCGCCGGTGATGACCTTCAGACCCGCAATGTCCTTGGGTTCGGTGATCGACTGGATGGGGCTGTCATTGCGGACATAGAAGCCCAGAACGTCCTGGCGGTAGCTCGAGAAATCGAACTTTTCCTTACGCTCTTCGGTGACGGTGACGTTGGAAAACACTGCGTCAAACTTGCCCGAGCTGACGCCCAGCGGCCAATCGGCCCAGGCGGTGGCCACCAGATTGAGTTCGAGACCAAGCGAGTCGGCGACCAGCGAGGCGAGATCCGGGTCGAACCCGACCAGCGCCTGATTATCGGTGGCGTAGGTGGCGATCGGCGGATCCCAGGGGGAGACGGCGACGGTGAATTTGCCATCGGCCGCGAACTTGTAGTCGGCCGGGATGGCGGCGATGGCGGCCTGGTTCGGCTCTGCCTTGAGGCGGCCGGGCTGTTCGGGGCTGAGGTCGAACTCGGCGGAATGGGCCGCGCTGGCGAGGGCCAGAAGGGCAACGCCGGTGAGGAGGGATTTGAGTGTCATGTCGTCTTCCTTGTCCTGAGGGATGCGCTAGGGAGGTGTCTCCAGCGTCGCGCGGGCGCTGGAGCGAAGTTCATTCGGCCGCGAGTGGCGGCGCTGCTTTCGCTTGCCAGCCGAGGGCAGGGGCGATGCGGGTGATGGTGTCGGTGAGGATTTGTTCGTATTCCGCGCGCTTGAACTCGTAGGGGAGTTCGAGGCGCAGTTCGGAGACGAGGGGCAGGACCGGGTCATCGAGCAGCCATTCGACGATCTGTTCGGCGGGGCCGACGAGGTCGCGCGGGAAAAGGGTGCGGCGCTCGCCCTGTGGCTTAAAAGTGCGTTCGAGGCGTGAGGCGGCATAGGCTTCGTAGCGGGCGATGCGCGAGGGGGGCGCGGAGTCCGTGGGGACGATGACGCGGCCGAGGGCGACGCGGGCGGGGCGGCCATTGAGGGCTTCGCGCCAGGTGTTGATGAGATTGACCTGGGCGGTGTGGAAGTCGTCGGTGCCTTCGCCGGAAATGACATTGCCGGTGAGGAGATTGAAGCCGTTCTCGCCGGCCCAGCGGGCGGAGCGCTGCGAGCCGCCGCCATACCAGAGGCGGTTTGCCAGTCCCTCGGCGTGGGGCTGGAGGCGCGGGCGCTGGGGGCCGAAGGGCGTCTGGACGAAGGTTTCGTCGTCGCCGAGATAGGCGCCGCTGAGATTGTCGCGAAAATGCTTGATGCGTTCGTGGCTGAGGTCGTGCTGCTTCCAGTCGCCATCGTGGATCAAGTGGGCGATGAGATGGCTATGGGGCGGCACACCAGCGCTGAGGCCGACATTGAGGCGACCGCGCGAGAGCACATCGACCATGGAGAGGTCTTCGGCTAGGCGGAAGGGGCTTTCATAGCCGATCTGGATGACGGCGGAGCCAAGCTGAATGCGACTGGTGCGTTGGCTGGCGGCAGCAAGGAAGACAGCGGCGGAGCCGATGCCCGGTTCAAGATGACGCTGGCGGACCCAGGCGCCGTCAAAGCCAAGCTTTTCACCGAAGGCGATGAGGTCGAGCGTTTCGTCGATGCCGGCAAAGGGGGCGGCATTGTCGAAATTGCCGGGAGTGAGAAAGCCGATCTCTTTGATGTGCTGGGTCATTGGCATGGTCCGGAAAAGAGGGGCGCGGGCGGGACAGGGGAGGAGTGAGAACACCGCCCGCGCTAGAGACCGCTCGTTGTTGGGCCGAGCGATCCCAAACTATCCGTCGTCGTCATCAGGCCTGTCCGGGCAATCCATCCCGTCGAGGCATGGACCACCGGGACAAGCCCGGTGGTGACGACGGAGGGAGGGGCTCAGGGCTTCGGCAGGCCTGGGGGATTGGTCTTGGCCACGTCGATGCCTTCGGCGCCGAGGTTCCACTGTTCAAGAAGCTGGGCGTAGAGGCCGGTTTCGATCAGGTCGTTGATGGCGGCGGTGAAGGGTTCGGCGAGGCCCGAGCCTTTGACCGTGGTGATCCCGACTTCGGCCGGGAGCGGCCAGCCGGAGCTCACGGTGCCGACGAGCTTGGTCTCGCCGGTCTGGGCGGCGTGATAGGCCTGGGTGGAATTGGGATTGAAATTGGTATCGGCGCGGCCCGAGGCGAGGGCGAGGCCCGCAGCGGCGTCATCGTCGTAGTATTGGATTTCGACGGGGGCGAGGCCGGCCTGCTTGTTGAGTTCGTCCCACTGCAGGATGATCTTTTCCTGGATGGTGCCCGAACCGGTGATAACTTTTAGGCCCGCAATATCCTTGGGCTCAGTGATTGCGGTGATTGGGCTATCAGCCTTGACGTAGAAGCCATGGAGGCCAAGGCGATAGGTCGAAAAATCGAACTTTTCCTTGCGCTCCTCGGTGACGCCGACATTGGAAATGACCGCGTCATATTTCCCGGAAGCGAGGCCGAGCGGCCAATCGGCCCAGGCGACGGGGACGATCTCGACCGGTACGTCAAGCACTTCGCCGACGAGGCGGGCGACATCGGGATCGAAGCCGACGACGGTGGTGGCGTCTGTGGCATAGGTGGCGATGGGCGGGGCCCAAGGTGCGACGGCGATGCTGATGACGCCGTCCTTGGCCCATTTGTGATCTGCCGGGAGGAGTGCCGCGGCTGCGTCGTTCTTTTCGGCGTGGAGGCGATCGGTCGGGTTGGGATCGAGGCTCAGGCTTGTCTGGGCGAAGGTCGCCGGGGCGAGGATGGCGCTGAGGAGGAGGGCCGTGCCGGCCATGAGGAAAGTCTTGCGGGTGGTCATGTCAAATCCATTCGTTTGGACGTGCGCCATCCTGCCGCTGACCGGCATGGAAAGAGGGAGGAGGGCGCGGGTTTCTTAAGGGCTAGAGGACCTTGGCGAGGAACTCTGCGGTTCGGGAATGCGACGGAGTGCTGAAGAGGCGCTCGGGCGGCGCGATTTCGAGGATCTTGCCGCTCTCCATGAAGACGATGCGGTCAGCCACTTCGCGGGCAAAGCCGATTTCGTGGGTGACGATCACCAGCGTCGTGCCGGACTTGGCGAGTTCCTTGATAACGTCGAGAACTTCGCCGACGAGTTCGGGGTCGAGGGCCGAGGTGGGTTCGTCGAAGAGCAGGACTTTGGGCCGGAGCGCGAGGGCGCGTGCGATGGCGACGCGCTGCTGCTGGCCGCCAGAGAGATGGCGCGGATAGGCATCGGCCTTATCGGCAAGACCGACGCGGGCGAGGAGATCGCGGGCCTGAGCAATTGCTTCCTCGCGCGGCAGGCCGGCGACGGAGACGGGAGCCTCGATGACGTTTTCGAGGGCGGTCAGGTGGGGGAAGAGATTGAAGTTCTGGAACACCATGCCGACGCTGGCGCGGCGGCGGCGAATGGCGGGCTCTTTCAACTCATGGAGGGCGTCGCCGCGGCGTTCGTAGCCGATGAGTTCGCTGTCGATCGCGACGATGCCGGTATCGACGCGCTCAAGGTGATTTATGGTGCGAAGAAGGGTGGACTTGCCGGCGCCGGAGGGGCCGATGATGGCGACCACTTCGCCTGATGCGACGGTGAGGTTGACGCTGTCGAGAACCTGCAGGTCGCCGAAGGACTTGTTGACGCCGTGGATTTCGACTTCGCCGCCAATACGGCCGGTTTCGAAGCCGGCGATCGGCTTGCGGTCGGCGATGGTGGAGGTGGGTACAGCGGCCTGCGGCTGGGGCGCGTTGCGGCTGATCAGACGGAAGAGCTTGTCGACCAGCGGGGGCAGGGCTTCGCGACGGGCGCCGCGGGAGTAATACTGCTCGATGAAGTATTGGACGGTCGAGAGCACGACCATGATGATGAGGTACCAGACGGTCGCCACCATCAGCAGCGGAATGACTTCCAGATTGCGGCGGTAGATGACCTGCACGGTGTAGAAGAGCTCGGGGAGGGCGAGCACGTAGACGATGGAGGTCGCCTTGGCGAGGCCGATGATCTCGTTGAAACCCGAGGGCAAGATGGCGCGCATCGCCTGCGGCAGCACGATGTGGACCGCCTGGCGCCAGCGGCTGAGGCCAAGGGCTGCTGCAGCTTCGTGCTGGCCCAGATCGACGGAGAGGATGCCGCCGCGAATGATCTCGGAGGAGAAGGCAGCCTGGTTGAGGCTGAGGCCGATGATGGCGACGGTGAAGGGGCTCAGCGTCTGGACGGTATCGAACTGGGCCCAGAGGATGTCGGTGAACGGAACGCCGAGATTGATGCTGGCGTAGAGGTAGCCGAGATTGTTGAGCACCAGCAGCAGCACGATCAGCGGGATGGAGCGCAGGAGCCAGATATAGCCCCAGGAGAGGCCTGATAGCAGCGGCGACTTCGAGACGCGGGCGAAGGCGAGGAGGCCACCGAGGAGGAAGCCGATGACGGCGGAGATGCCTGTAAGAAGCAGGGTGCGGCCAAGGCCGGCAAGGACGGGCTCGGAGAAGAAATACTCGGCGAAGACTGCCCAACCCCAACGCTCATTGGTGAGAATGGAATGGAGCGAGATGGCGATGACGAAGGCGGCAAGGAGACTGCCGGCGATGCGCCAGGGGTGTTTTGCGGGAACGATGCGCAGCTGATGCAGATCGCGCGTGGCCGGGCGTGCCGGGGCTTCCGAGCCGATATCCGTTACCGATGCCATTGCTTCACCTATTGTCTATCGATTTAGTGGATATTAGTTTGAGCCTGTCGCCTGAAGAAGTGTTGGGCATGCTCACTTTGGGCGGGCGCAGGAACTATTTGCCCTGCGCCAGCGCCACTTGCGCATCGCTATTCCGGGCGGCGAGAACGCCGGCTGAAGCGGGTAGCGCCTTCTCGAAAGCGAGGATCTGGATGTCTTCGGGATTGGCTTCGAGATCGAAGAGCGCGGAATAGCCGGTGGTGAGATAGAGGCCGCGGGCCTCGGGCTGGCGAAAGCCGGTGGTGAGATAGACGCGCTCATAGCCTTGGCGGATGGCTTGCTCTTCGAGCTCGATGAGGACGCGCTTGGCGAGGCCCTGGCGGCGGAAATCCTTGTCGGTCCAGACGCGCTTGAACTCCGCGGTGGTTTCGTCATAGCGCATGAAGGCGCCACCCGCGATTGGGCGCTCATTGCGTAGCAGGAGAACGAAGGCACCATCGGGCGCAGCAAAACGCTCGGCGGGGTAGCGGTTCATTTCCTGAACGGCGCCGCCTTCCTCGAAATAGTTGCCATAGCGGGTCTGGTACTCGTCGGTGAGCTGTTCGACGAGCGGCAGGGCGACGGGATCGGTGGGGAGAGTGTAGAAGAAGCGGTCGGTCATGGCGTGGCCTCAGCAAAGGTGTTGCCGGAAAGAAAGTCCTCGACGAGGTGCACCCAATAGCGGGCCGCGTCGGGGATGATAGCGTCGTTGAAATCGTAGCGAGGGCTATGGAGGTCGGCGCTGTCGCCATTGCCGAGGAAGAGATAGCTGCCCGGGCGCTTTTCGAGCATGAAGGCAAAATCTTCGCTGGCGGTGATGGGGCGCAGGCTTGGGTCCAGGCGGTCGGCGCCGAAGTGGCGCTTTGCGACCTCGCGGGCGAAATCGGTCTGCGTCGCGTCGTTGACGAGGACGGGGTAGCCGGTGGGGTAGCGGAGGTCCGCCGTGGCGCCGTAGGAGGCGACGTGGGCGTGGACCAAGGCGGTGATGCGCTCGCGAATAGACTGGCGCACCGTTTCGTCGAAGGAGCGGACGGTCAGTTGCAGTTCGACGCTGTCGGGGATGACATTGGGAAGGCTGCCGCCGTGGATGGAGCCGACGGTGACGACGGCGGCCTGCAAGGGATCGACGTTACGCGACACGACCGTCTGCAGGGCGAGGATGAGGCTCGCAGCGATGACGACGGGGTCGATGGACAGGTGTGGCTTGGCGCCGTGGCCACCTTTGCCCTGGATGCGGATGATTGCCATGTCGACCGAGGCCATGGCCGGGCCTTCAAGGAAGGCGAACTGGCCGGCGGGAATGCCGGGCCAATTGTGCAGGCCGAAGATGGCGTCGACGGGAAAACGCTCGAAGAGGCCGTCATTGATCATGGTACGGGCGCCGCCGCCGATTTCTTCGGCGGGCTGGAAGACTAGGCGGACTGTGCCGGAGAAATTGCGAGTCGCTGCCAGCTTCTGTGCGGTGGCGAGGAGGATGGTGGTGTGACCATCGTGACCGCAGGCGTGCATCTTGCCGGGGCTTTGGCTGGCGTAGTCGAGGCCAGTGACTTCCTCGATGGGAAGGGCGTCCATGTCGGCGCGGATGCCGATGGTTTTTTCACCGGGGCCGACGGTGAGCGAACCGACAACGCCTGTGCCGCCGATGCCGGTTTCGACCTCAAAACCCCAATCGCGGAGGTAGTTGGCGACGAGGGCGCTGGTCTCGTGCTCGGCATAGGCGAGCTCGGGGCGCGTATGGAGGAAGCGCCGGAGGGCCTTGAAATCCTCCGACGTTTCGGGTTTTAGGGGCGCCGCAAAGCCCATCAGCCGGCGGCCTTTTCTTCTGCCAGCGCATAGCGGCTTTCGCGGAAGGGCAGGCTAAGGTGATCGCGCAGCGTCGAGCCGATCTGCTCACGGCTGTGGCGACCCCGCTTTTCGAGAATGGGCAGGACGTGTTCGTCAAAGTCCTTCCAGCCCTGGGCGGAAACGGGGAAGCCGAGGACAAAGCCATCGGCGGCGCCGGCGTCGACCCATTCGATGATCTTGTCGGCGATCTGTTCGGGCGTGCCCTGGAAATCGCTGCGCGGCGTCGTCTGTTCTAGTGCGACTTCGCGCAGGGTCTGGCCGCGTTCCCTAGCGCGCGACTTGATGCGATCGGTACCGGACTGGAAATTGTTGCGGCCGATATCGCCCAGTTCGGGAAAGGGCGCGTCGAGATCGTATTGGCTGAAATCGTGGTGATCGAAGAAGCGGCCGAGATAGTTCAGCGCTTCCTTGACGTTCACGAGGCCCGCGATCTCCTGGTATTTGCGCTCGACCTCTTCTTCGGTCGAGCCGACGATGACGCCGATGCCGGGCAGCACCTTGATCGCATCGGCGCCGCGGCCATGGGCGACGGCGCTTTGCTTGAGCTTTTGGGTGAGGGTGCGGTTTTCCTCGATATTGGTGGAATTGGCGAAGACCGCATCAGCGTGGCGGCCGGCGAGTTCGATGCCAGCCGGGGAGCCTCCGGCCTGGAACAGCACGGTCTGACCCTGGGGCGAGCGCTGGATATTGAGCGGGCCTTCGGTGGAGTGGAATTTGCCTTTGTAGTTGAGGCGATGCAGCTTTTCGAAGTCGGCGAATTGGCCGGTGGCGCGGTCGCGGGTGAAGGCATCGTCGTCCCAGGAATCCCATAGGCCCTTGACGATATCGATGTGCTCGGCGGCAATTTCGTAGCGCAGGGCATGGTCGGGGTGCTGGGCGCGGCCGTAGTTGCGGGCGGAGCCTTCGAGCGGCGAGGTTACGGCATTCCAGCCGGCGCGGCCATTGCTCAGGAGATCAATGGAGCCGAACTGGCGGGCGACGGTGAAGGGGTCGCTGTATGACGTCGAGAGCGTGCCGACGAGGCCGATCTTGCTGGTGGTGGCGGCCAAGGCCGAAAGCAGGGCGATCGGTTCGAAGCGGTTGAGGAAATGCGGGATGGACTGCTCGTTAATGTAGAGGCCATCGGCGACGAAGGCGAAGGCAATGCCTGCGGCTTCGGCCTTGAGGGTCTGGTCGAGCAGGAACTGGAAATTGACGGAGGCGTCGGCGGGGCCGCTCGGGTGCTTCCAGGCGTTCATGTGTCCGCCGGGGCCGTGCAGCATCAGGCCGAAGGGAATGCGGTTCTGAGTCATTTGGATCTCCAGGGATCAGGCGGAAAGGGCGGTGGGCGTGGTCTGGCGCGCAGACGCGATCAGCTCGATGGCGTCGAGGCGGCTGTCGCCGGGATTGGCGAGGTCGAGGATGAATTCCTCGATGCCGTATTGGCGGGCGAGGGCATCGGTGGCAGCGATGATGTCGTGACCCGTGCCGGCGAGGACATTGGCCTTGCGCTTTTCGACCGTGTAGTCGGTGACGCCGGCCTGGCGGGCATATTCGGCGGCCTGGGCCTCGCTGCCCACGGTGACGCTCTGGCCCCCGGGAATGGTGACGCGATAGGGCGTGAAGGCTTCGGCGGTTTCGCGGGCCTTGTCGCCATCTGCGGAGACGATTGCCGCCAGTGCAACGATGGGCGTGCGGTGGGCGAGATCGCGATAGGTGGAAATGGCTGAAGCGAGGGCGACGTCGTCGCCATTGAGATGCCGGGCGAATACGAAATGCCAGCCGAGCTCGGCTGCGAGGGTGGCGCTTTCGACCGATGCGCCGAGGAGGAATTTTTGGCCTTCGGCGGTGGGGGCGGGCGTAGCGGCCAAGCCCTCGGTGCGGGTGTCTTTGCCGACGCCGAGATAGGCGTCGAGTTCGCGCAATTGGGCCGCGAAGTCGGGCCGGCTTTCCGCGCTGCGGCCGACTTGCAGGGCACGGGTGGAGAGGGGGAGCCCGCCCGGAGCTTTGCCGATGCCGACATCAATGCGGCCGGGGGCGAGGTTTTCGAGGAGGTTGAAGTTTTCCGCGACCTTGTAGGGGCTGTAGTGCTGCAGCATGACGCCGCCGGAGCCGACGCGGATGGTTTTGGTTGCCGAAGCCAGCGCGGCGATCAGGATTTCAGGGGAGGAACTGGCGAGCTCGGGCGTGTTGTGGTGTTCCGCGACCCAGAAGCGCTCATAGCCAAGAGCCTCGGCGCGCTGCGCGAAAGCGATGGTGCGGCGCAGGGCGGTCGTGGCGGATTCGCCTTTTGCGATCGGGCTCTTGTCGAGCAGGCTGAGGCGATAGGACATGAATGGCTCCTCGCGGAAAACAGAGCCACATGTTAAGTCTACAAAATTGATAGATAAATGGTGTGTTGGCCGATCAAGCCCATAATGGCAAGGCTTTTTCCCTTGGCAGAGGGGTGGCGCAGGCTGGGTTCTGTCGCCGGGAGGCGGCGAGAAAGAATGTGCTTCTTTCGGCAAATGTGCGAGCAAAGCAATGGCCGCTGAGTCTTTTGCGACGACGCGGCGGCAAGGAGATGGAATGAAAGTATCGATCGTTGGCGCCGGCATTGGTGGGCTTTCGCTGGCCTGGGCGCTGCGGCGGCGTGGTGTGGACGTGACGGTTTTCGATCAGGGGCCGATTCCCAATCCAGTCTCTTCTTCCTTCGACGAACATCGCATTACGCGGCACACCTATGCCGGGCTCGATGGCTATGGCGCGCTGATGGTGCCGACCTTTGCGCTTTATGAGCAGCTTTGGCGCGATCTCGGGCGCAGCCACTACCTGCCGACGGGCGCGGTCTATGTGTCGCGGACGGATGAGGACTACTACGCGCCAACGGCACAGGAGTTGGACGGCTTGGGGATTGCTCATCGCTCGGTTTCCCTTGGAGAACTTGAGGCGCGGCTGCCTTTCGTCAATCTGGACGGCGTGCACTCTGCTTTTGAGGCGGAAGGGGCGGGGATACTGTTTGCACGGCGGATCGTTGAGGATCTGGCGCGGTGGCTGGAGGAGAATGGTGCTGATCTCAGGCCCAACAGCCGGGTGACTTCGGTTGATGCCGAGGCGGGGATAGTCACGGTCGATGGGCAGGCGTTTGGCGCCGATGTGGTTGTCGTCGCGGCGGGGGCGTGGATTGGTGATCTATTGCCTGCCCATGCGCAGGTGGCGGTGCCGTCGCGGCAATTGGTGCTCTATCTCGAGCCGCCGACCCAATACGCGGCCGCTTGGGCGGCGGCGCCGGTGGTGGTCGATATGGGGGCAGATTATGGCGCCTATGTCCTGCCGCCGCGGGAGGGGACGCGACTCAAGATTGGCGACCATGTGTTTACCCGGCTTGGGCATGGCAGCGATGATCGCATTGCCAGCGAGGCTGATGTGAAGCCGGTGCTGGCGGCGCTGAACCGGGCATTTCGCGATGCGGCGGACTACAAAATCCTTGAGCGCAAGGTCTGCTACTACACGGTGACGGATGACGAGCGGTTTCTGGTCGAGCCGATCGGCGGAGCTGGCTGGGTGGTCAGCGCCTGTTCGGGGCATGGGTTCAAGCTGGGGGTGACCGTGGGCGATACGCTGGCGCGGGCGCTGGTGGGAGAAATCTCCGGTGCAGCGGCGACGCGCTATCTTGCGGGCCTCGGTTCGCTCTGAGACTGTAGCGGCCTGTCGTCGCCCTGTCACATTGTCGGGCTATCGCACCGACCTTTCTCATTCGAACGCGCTGAAACGACCATGCAAGCCCTCGACTCGACCGTCCTGACCAATGCCCGCATCGTGCTGGCCGACCAAGTGCTTGAAGGCGCCGTGGAAATTTCTGGTGGTGTCATTACCGACATCGGAACTACGGCCAAGCGCGGCACGGATCTGAACGGCGACTACCTGATTCCGGGGCTGGTCGAGCTGCACACCGACCACCTTGAGACGCACTATGCGCCGCGGCCGAAGGTGCGCTGGCACCCGGTCGCCGCCGTGCAGGCGCATGATGCGCAGATTGCGGCTTCGGGGATTACGACGGTGTTCGACGCCATTCGCGTTGGCATCGATGAGCATGCCGATATGGGCATGGATGAGTTGCGGATTCTGGCCGATGCGATCACGGCTGGCGTCAATGCCGGGCGGCTGCGGGCCGACCACCTGATTCACCTGCGTTGCGAGGTTTCGGCGCCGGATTGTCTCGACAGTTTTGAGAAGATCATGGACCACCCGCTGGTGCGGTTGGCTTCGTTGATGGACCATGCGCCGGGGCAGCGACAGTTTGCCAGCCCGGATGCCTATAAGGTCTATTATCAGGGCAAGCTCAAGATGAGCGATGCTGCGCTGGCCGAGTTCATCGCCAGAAGGTCTTCTGAATCAGACACTTATTCCGACAAGCACCGCAAGGCGCTGGCGGCGCTGAGTGCCGAGCGCAACATTGCGCTGGCGAGCCATGACGATGCGACTTCGGCGCATGTGGATGAGGCCGTCGAGCTTGGCATCCGCATTGCCGAATTCCCGACGACGCTGGAAGCAGCCAAGGCGTCGCGCGATGCGGGCATGGCGATCCTGATGGGCGGACCCAATGTGGTGCGCGGCGGGTCGCATTCCGGCAATGTTTCGGCGCGCGATCTGGCAGCGGCGGGGCTCCTTGATATTCTGTCTTCGGACTACATTCCCTTCTCGATGCTGCAGTCGACATTCTGCCTTGTTGACGAGGTACCGGGGATAAGTTTGCCGGAGGCGATCAGTTTTGTGACGAAGTGCCCGGCCGAGGCGGCGGGGCTTGATGATCGCGGCGAGATCGCTGTGGGCAAGCGGGCGGACCTTGTGCATCTGCGGATCGAAGAGGGCATTCCAATCGTCCAGACCGTGTGGCGCGAAGGGCGGCGGGTGATATGACCGGCACTTTCGTCGCCGTGGTCGGCTCCAGCGGTGCCGGCAAGGACAGTGTTATGGCCTATGCGCGCGAGCGGCTGGCCGGCGATGTCGTGATCGTGCGGCGCGTGGTGACGCGGGATGCCGATGGCGGTAGCGAAGACCACGATACGATGACGCTGGACCAGTTTATGGCGGCGGAGACGGAAGGGCGCTTTGCCCTGAGCTGGCCGGCGCATGGCCTGCGCTATGGGCTGCCGGTGGAACTCGAAGACGATCTGCAGGAGGGGCGGGTGGTGATTGCCAACTTGTCCCGTGCGGTCATTCCGCAGCTTGTGACGCGCTATCCGACGGCGGTTGTCGTTGAGGTGACGGCGGACCCGCAGGTGATCGCGACGCGGTTGGCCGGGCGTGGCCGGGAAGATGCCGAGGAAATCCGACGGCGGATGGATCGCAGCGTTGGCGTCAGGCTGCCGGCGAGCACGGTGCGGATTGATAATTCCGGTGCGCTCGATTTGGCGGGCGAGCAGTTTGTGTCGCTGCTGCGAGACCTTTTGCGTTTGCCGGCAAATACTTAAACCACGAGTTCCATGCGTTCGGCCGGGAAACGGGTGAGGGCGTAGGAAAGCGCTTCGCCGTCGGGATCGACGTCCACGGCTTCCGAGACCAACACGATTGCGCCGGGGGCGAGGTTGAGGGAGCGGGTTTCCTCCACGTCGACGTGGCGCGCAGAAATGCGGGTCGAGGCGCGGGAATAGTCTGAAATATCATAGCTTTGGAAGACCATTGTGGTCGACTGCATCTCCTTGATCCGTGCCGCGAAATCGGGGAAGCGGCGATAGGGTAGCCAAGTGGTGGAGCGGGAGATCGGCACGCCATCGGCAACCGACATGCTTTCCGTGCGAACGACCTTGGCGCCGGGTTTCAGGCCCAGTGCTTCCGCGACCCGAGCGGTGGCGTTTTCGATTTTGTCTGAGATGCTGACTGAGATCAGGGAGCCCGCCTGGCCCTTGAGGCCTTCGCGGAAACGTGTGCGCTTGCCGATGGGATAGCTCAATCGTCGGATGGAGCGCACGAAGGTGCCGCGGCCTTGTTCGGCGAGGACGACGCCTTCTTCGGCAAGCACCGCCAGGGCCCGGCGTACCGTGTGGCGATTGGCGGAAAAGCGTTCTGCCAGAAGGGCTTCCGTCGGCAGGCGATCGCCATTGGCGAGCTTGCCGCCGACGATGTCGAGGCGGATGGCGTCGGCGATCTGGCGCCAGAGCGCGACACCACCTGCGGCTGAATGCGATTTTGTCATTGCACTTTCACACGGGAAGCGTAGAGCGGAACTAGTTGGACTAGTTGTCTAGTTTATTAGACAAATCGAGGCAAGCATGACGACAGAGATTTCTGCCGAGCAACGCGCAAGAAAGCGGGCGCTGGATGTTCTGGCATCGGCACCGTCCAAGGCGTTGGCCGAGCGCTGGGCCGCTTTTGGCGAACAACCAGCGCATCAGCGTATTCGCGGACCAGAGACCGGATTGGTCATGGTGCGCGGTCGGGCCGGTGGCGGCGGGGCGCCGTTCAATCTGGGCGAGGCGACGGTGAGCCGGGCTAGTGTGCGGATTGTAACCGGGGAAGTTGGGCACGGGTATTGTTTGGGGCGCGACCTCGACAAGGCTGAAGCCATTGCGGTGATCGATGCCGTGCGGCAGCGCGATGTGGCCAGGGTGGACGCGGAAATTATTGCGCCGCTGGAAGCACTTGGCGCCGAGCGCGATGACGTGCGGGCCGAGGAAACGGCGGCGACGCGGGTCGATTTTTTCACCATGGTGAGAGGGGACAACTGATGCTTTCCCATGATTTTGGCGCTGGTTTTGCCGATCCGGTTGTCGATGCGCAGGCGGCTTTCCGGGCTGTTCTGGATGCGCTGGCGAACCCTGGAACGCAGCAAAAACTGGCGGGTTCGAGTGACGGTTCGGGTGCACTTGGACGTGAATTGGCTAGCACACTGCTAACGTTGAGCGACCACGACACGACCATATGGTTGTCGCCGGCGCTAGACGTGGACGCGGTGAAGGGTTTTGTCGGGTTTCATACCGGCGCGACCGTGGTCGACGATCCGGCCAAGGCGAATTTCGCGTTCGTGGCGCTCGGCGATGCGATGCCGGAATTGGCGCGCTGCAAACTTGGAAGCCAAGAATATCCCGATCGCTCGACGACCATCATTGCGGAAGTGCCGGAGTTGAACGGCGGCGCAAAGCTGGTGCTGCGCGGGCCGGGGATTCGCGAGACGCAGGAGATCGGCCCGGTGGGATTGCCGGGGAATTTCGTCGCGCAGTGGAGCGACAACCGCGAGCTGTTTCCGCGGGGCGTGGACCTGCTGCTGGTGGCCGGTGGCCAGGTGATGGGCCTGCCGCGCTCGAGCCGGATTGTGGAGGCGTAGGATGTACGTAGCTGTAAAGGGCGGCGAGGCCGCCATTGCCAATGCGCATCGCTTGCTGGCGGATCGTCGTCGCGGTGATCGCTCGGTGCCGGCGCTGCGGCTCGATCAGATTGTCGAGCAGTTGGGTCTCGCGGTGGACCGCGCCATGGGCGAGGGTTCGCTTTATGACCGGGAGCTGGCGGCGCTGGCGATTTTGCAGGCGCGGGGCGACCTGATCGAGGCGATCTTTTTGGTTCGTGCCTATCGCACGACGCTGCCGCGGTTTGGCTATTCGGAGCCGATCGACACCGGGGCGATGAAGATCGAGCGGCGTATTTCGGCGACCTTCAAGGACCTGCCGGGTGGGCAGATGCTTGGACCGACCTTCGACTATACGCATCGCCTGCTGGACCCGAGCATTGTCGGCGAAGATGCCGAAGTGCCGGCGGTTCGTGAGGCCGAGGATGGGCTGGCGCCGCGGGTGACGGACCTGCTCGGGCGTCAGGGGCTGATCGAGCCGGATGGCGAATTGGCTGAGGGTCAAGAGGTTGGTGATCTGACGCGCGAGCCCCTGGATTTTCCGCTGGATCGTGATCTCAGGCTGCAGGCTTTGGCGCGCGGCGACGAGGGCTTTCTGCTGGCGCTCGGTTATTCGACGCAGCGTGGCTATGGGCGGACGCATCCGTTCGTGGGTGAAATCCGGATTGGTGAAGTCGAGGTCGAGTTCGATATTCCCGAGCTTGGCTTTGCGGTGAGCCTGGGGCGCGTTCGGGTGACCGAATGCCAGATGGTCAACCAGTTCAAGGGCTCGGCAAAGATCCCGCCGCAGTTTACGCGCGGCTATGGGCTGGTTTTCGGGCAGGCGGAGCGCAAGGCCATGGCCATGTCGCTGGTGGATCGGGCGCTGCGGGCCAAGGAATTCGGCGAGGATATTACCGCGCCGGCGCAGGACGAGGAATTCGTCATTTCCCACTCGGACAATGTGCAAGCGACGGGTTTCGTCGAGCATCTAAAGCTGCCCCACTATGTCGATTTCCAGGCGGAGCTGGACCTGATCCGGCGCATGCGGGCCGAACACGAGGCGCGCGCTGAACAGCAGGAGGCTGCGGAATGAACGCCGTCGCGAACTATAACTTTGCCTATCTTGATGAGCAGACCAAGCGGATGATCCGCCGGGCCATTCTGAAGGCCGTGGCGATCCCTGGCTATCAGGTGCCGTTCTCGTCGCGCGAAATGCCGATGCCCTATGGTTGGGGGACGGGCGGCGTGCAGGTGACGGCGTCGATCATCGGGCCGGACGATGTGCTCAAGGTCATCGACCAGGGGGCGGATGATACGACCAACGCCGTGTCGATCCGGGCCTTCTTTGCCAAGGTGGCGCAGGTGCAAACCACGACGCATACGGCCGAGGCAACGATCATCCAGACGCGGCACCGTATTCCCGAGCGCAAGCTCGAGGCGGGGCAGATCCTTGTCTATCAGGTGCCGATCCCGGAGCCCCTGCGCTTTCTGGAGCCGCGCGAAACCGAAACGCGGAAAATGCATGCGCTCGAAGAATATGGGCTGATGCATGTGAAGCTTTATGAGGACATTGCGCGGCATGGGCGCATTGCCACGACCTATGCCTATCCGGTGAAGGTCGAGGGTCGCTATGTGATGGACCCGAGCCCGACGCCAAAGTTTGACAATCCCAAGATGCATCGTTCGGAAGCGCTGCAGCTTTTCGGGGCAGGGCGCGAGCACCGGATTTATGCGGTGCCGCCGCATACCGATGTGGTGAGCCTCGACTTTGAAGATCACCCCTTCACCATCCAGCACTTTGAGCAGCCGTGTGCGCTGTGCGGCGCTGAGCAGGTGTATCTCGATGAGGTCATTTTGGATGACCGGGGCGGCCATATGTATGTGTGCTCGGACACCGACCACTGCGAAGAGCGGCGGGAAGCGGGGCATGTCGGGGTTCTGGGGATGAAGGAGGCTGCGGAATGATGCGCCTCACTACTACAGCGAACGGTAGCTCTGTTCCTCTCCCCCTCGGGGAGAGGTGGCTCGGCGAAGCCGAGTCGGTGAGGGGGATCTCTCCACTCTCGCTGAAGCGTCCCCCTCATCCGGCGCTGCGCGCCACCTTCTCCCCGAGGGGGAGAAGAATACGGTCCGTGTTTGCCTCACGCTCTGGAGCTTTCAATGTCTGACGAACCGCTGCTGCGTGTAAGCAACCTGACCAAATATTACGGCTCGCGGCTTGGCTGTGCCGATGTCAATTTCGAGCTTTATCCGGGCGAAGTGCTGGCGATTGTCGGCGAGAGCGGCTCGGGGAAGACGACGCTGCTCAATACGCTTTCGGCCAATCTCGAACCGAGTTCGGGCGAGGCGCTCTATCGGATGCGCGATGAGAGCTGGCGCAATATTTATGAGCTTAGTGAGGCCGAGAGGCGTTTTCTGACGCGGACGGACTGGGGTTTTGTGCACCAGAACCCCGCCGATGGGCTGCGCATGACGGTTTCGGCGGGCGCCAATGTCGGCGAGCGGTTGATGGCGGTGGGCGATCGGCACTATGGCAAAATCCGCGACACGGCGCTCGATTGGCTCGGGCGCGTGGAAATTGCGGCGGACCGGATCGACGATCAGCCGCGGAGTTTTTCGGGCGGTATGCGGCAGCGTTTGCAGATTGCGCGCAATCTCGTGACCGGGCCGCGGCTGGTGTTCATGGATGAGCCGACTGGCGGGCTCGACGTGTCGGTGCAGGCGAGGTTGCTCGATCTGCTGCGGCAGTTGGTGGGCGAGCTGGGGCTTTCGGCCATTGTCGTGACCCATGACCTGGCTGTCGCACGGCTGTTGTCGCACCGCATGATTGTGATGAAGGGCGGCCATGTGATCGAGGCGGGGCTGACCGACCGGGTGCTCGACGATCCGCGCGAGCCCTATACCCAGCTTCTCGTCAGCTCGATCCTGCAGGTGTGATGATGACCGCTCTATCCGTAAGAAATCTAGCGAAAACCTTCACCATGCACCTCCGTGGTGGGATCAGCCTGCCGGTGGTGGAAAAT
The DNA here is from genome assembly GCF_964252865.1 of Devosia sp. LjRoot3. Lineage (NCBI taxonomy): Bacteria > Pseudomonadati > Pseudomonadota > Alphaproteobacteria > Hyphomicrobiales > Devosiaceae > Devosia > Devosia sp. LjRoot3. Next base: position 604,944 of record NZ_CAXUPK020000003.1, on the reverse strand, counting down.
GTCACGTTCGACATCAATGCCGGCGAATGTGTCGTGCTGGGCGGACCTTCGGGCGCTGGCAAGTCGTCCATTCTGAAAATGGTCTATGGGAACTATGGCGTCGATAGCGGCGAAGTTCTCATTGCCCATGATGGGCAACAAGTCGATCTCGCCAGTGCCGATCCACGGACTGTGCTTACCCTGCGTCGCGATGCCATTGGCTATGTCAGCCAGTTTTTGCGCACGGTGCCGCGTGTTTCGGCGCTGGACGTGGTGGCCGAACCGCTGGTGGTGCGTGGGACCGACAAAGAAGAAGCCCAGAGACGCGCCGGCGAAATGTTGAGCCGGCTCAATCTGCCGGAGCGGCTGTGGAGCCTGCCGCCGGCGACGTTTTCGGGTGGCGAGCAGCAGCGCGTGAATATCGCGCGTGGCTTTATCACGCATCATCCGGTGTTGCTGCTGGACGAACCGACGGCGTCGCTCGATGCGGCCAATCGGGCGGTGGTGGTGGGCATGATCGCGCAGAAGAAGCGCGAGGGTGTCGCCATGCTCGGGATTTTCCATGACGAAGACGTGCGGGCGGAAGTGGCCGACCGGATCGTCGATGTGACAGGCTTTGCGCCGAAGGTGGCAGCATGAAGAAGTTGAGTGAAACGCCGTCGGTGCATGAGACGGCGAAGGTGAACCAGTCGACGCTGGGGAAATACACCGAGGTCGGGGCGTTCTGCCATGTCGCCTATTCGACCATGGGCGACTATTCCTACTGTGTCAGCGGTACGCAGATCGCCTATTCGACGATCGGGAAGTTTTCCAATATCGCCGCCAATGTGCGCATTTACGCGAGCATGCATCCGATGGAGCGGGCTTCGCTCCATCACTTCACCTATCGCTCGGCACAGTATTTTGAGGGCGAGGAGGATGATGCCTCGTTCTTCGAGTGGCGCGAGAGTTCGCCGATCAGTGTCGGGCACGATACCTGGATCGGGCATGGTGCGGTGATCATGCCGGGGGTGAAGATTGGCAATGGGGCGATTATTGGCTCCAATGCGGTGGTGACCAAGGATGTGGCGGATTTTGCCATTGCCGTGGGCGTGCCGGCCAAGACGATCAGGCAGCGGTTTTCCGATCCGATTGCCAGCCGGCTCGATGCGTTGAAGTGGTGGGACTGGAGCCACGAGCAATTGCATGTGGCGCTGCCGGATTTCCGGACGCTCGGGATCGAGGCTTTTCTCGAGAAATATGAGTGAACGTTGTCACGACACGATCCCCGCGCAAGCGGGGATTTTCGTTTGTGACGCTTCGTTAGGAGATTTCCGAAGGCGCGTCAGGGCCGGATTTGCTGACGCGGCACTGTGACAGCCCCGGTGGATGGTCATGGAACCGTCATCCAACCGTTATGCTGACGTTATGCATGGCCCTTAGGTGTCGCCCATCTCAAAGGCGGGGCGCCAAGCATGCTCAAGATTTCGCACGTTACACGACGCTTCGGTGACAAGGTCGCCGTCAATGATGTGACGCTCGAAATTCCGCAGGGCCAGATGGTCGGTATTATCGGCCGCTCGGGCGCCGGCAAGTCGACGCTGCTGCGCATGATCAACCGTCTCAATGACGTGTCGTCGGGCTATATCGAATATGACGGCGTGAAGACGTCGGAGCTGCGCGGCAAGGCGCTGCGTGCCTGGCAGCGCGACTGCGCCATGATCTTCCAGCAGTTCAACCTCGTGCCGCGCCTTGATGTCATCACCAATGTGATGCTCGGCCGGCTCAATGGCCGCAATCCGGTTCTTAATTTGCTTCAGGTGTTCACACCTGAGGAGCAATTCGAGGCGCTTAAGGCGTTGGAGCGGCTTGATATTGCGCAGACCGCGACGCAGTGGGCGCAGACGCTTTCGGGCGGTCAGCAGCAGCGCGTGGCCATTGCCCGGGCGCTGATGCAAAATCCAAAGATGATCCTGGCGGACGAACCGATCGCCAGCCTCGATCCGCGCAATGCGCAGATCGTCATGGACTCTCTCCGTGACATCAATGCCGAAGGCATCACCGTCATCACCAACCTCCACACGCTCGATACGGCGCGCGCTTACTGCGAACGCATCGTCGGCATGGCGCAGGGGCAAGTGGTTTTTGACGGTACGCCTGACGAGCTGACGACGGACGTCGCTCGCACCATCTACGGCGCCGATGGTTTGAAGGAGGCTTTCTCGGAAGCCATGACCTCGACCTCGATCGCGCCCGTCCAATTCCTGCCGCGTACGCCGACCAACGCGCAGCAGGCTCCCTAAGTCATCGGCCCTTGGAGGCTGAAGACCTATCCCGCGTCACCAAAGGAGACTTCCCGTGTCCGCGATCCGTAAACTGCTCCTGGCCTCCGTGGCCCTCTCGATGTCTTCAGCTGCTTTCGCCCAGGACGTCACCGTCCTCCGTATCGGCCTCGATGGCGGCGAAAACGAAGCCGACCAGCTGCGTCGTTCGGAATGCGTCGCCGAGCCGCTGAAGGCTGCGACCGGCGTTTCGGAAGTCCAGTTCTTCCCGTCGCCCGACTATAACGGCATCATCCAGGGCCTGCTCGGTGGCACCATCGACATCGCCATCATGGGCGCTTCGTCCTATGCCGCCATCTACCTCCAGGATCCGGAAGCCGTTGACCCGGTGCTTACAACCCAGCAGGCTGACGGTTCGACCGGCTACCACACGATCATGGTTGCTCGCGCTGACTCGGGCATCACCGATCTCGCTTCGACCAAGGGCAAGAAGCTCGGCTTTGCTGACCCGGATTCGACCTCCGGCTACCTGATCCCGAACGTTTCGCTGCCGACCGATATCGGTGCTCCGATCGCTGAATTCTATGGCGAAACCGGCTTTGGCGGCGGCCACGAAAACCTCGTGCTCGGCGTTCTCGACGGCACCTGGGATGTTGGCACCACCTTCGGTTCGGGCCAGGGCGAATTCTCGGAAGGCTACACTTCCGGCAACCTGCGCATCATGGTCGACAAGGGGCTCCTCGACATGGACGACCTGGTTGAAGTCTGGCAGTCGCCGATCATCCCGAACGGCCCGCTGATGGTTTCCAACAAGCTCCCGGCTGAAACGAAGGCTCAGGTTACCGCCTTCTTCAAGGCCCTGCCGGAAACCGACTTCGAATGCTTCGACGCGTTCACCGCTGGTGGCTACACCAACTTCGTCGACGCCGGCCAGCCGCTCTACCAGACCATCATCGACGCTCGTAAGTCGGTGATCGGCGGTTAATTTCTTACTGGGAGAGGCAGGTCAGTCCTGCCTCTCTTCCTGTTTTAGCACGACGTCACCCCCGCGAAAGCGGGGGTCTCTGCAAGAGAGATTCCCGCTTTCGCGGGAATGACGCGGTGGAATGGATGACTGCCCATGGCCGATACCACCCACAGTTCGACTGGACTTTCGCCGGCGGGCGCGACGCTGCTGGAGCATTATCGCAGCCAGGTGATGACGCGGCGGATCTATACGATCCTCGTCGTCGTGGGCGTTTTGGTCGCGCTGTTTGCGGCGATGTCCTATGCCAATTCGGCCAATTCGGGGAAGTTCTTCGAACGCCTCCCCTATATGTTCGATTTCATCAAGAATTTTATGCCGCGCGATCCGTTCGAGATCTTCCGCGCGATGTTCGGGATCGAGTCGCCCTATTTCGATGGGTCAGCGAAGTATGACTATACGTCGAGCAATATCTGGCTGACCGATACGATCTATATTCCGAATTTCATCTACCAGCTGATCGTGACGGTGAATATCGCCATTGTCTCGACCATCATTGGTGGCGCCTTTGCCTTCTGCCTGTGCTTTTTCGCAGCCACGAACCTTGTTGGCGCGGGGCCGGTGCGTTGGGTCGTTCGCCGCATCATGGAAGTGATGCGTGCTTTCCCGGAAATCGTTATCGCTGGCCTGCTTACTGCCGTGCTCTCCATCGGGCCGATCGCGGCTATCGCGGCGGTGTCGCTGCATACGGTGGGTGCGCTCGGAAAGCTGTTCTTCGAGGTGGTGGAAAATGCCGACATGAAGCCCGATGAGGGGCTGAAGTCGGTCGGCGCGAGCTGGCTGGAGCGCGTGCGCTTCGCCATCGTGCCGCAGGTGATGCCGAACTTTGTTTCGTATGGGCTGCTGCGCATGGAGATCAATGTGCGCGCCTCGACCATTATCGGTGCAGTGGGTGGCGGCGGTATCGGCGAGGTGTTTCGCCTGTCGATCGGGCGCGATTATGCGGCCCAGACTTATGCGATCATCATTCTCCTGCTCGTGACCATCATTGCCATCGACCAGCTTTCGGGCTGGCTGCGCCGGCGCCTGGTGGGCGATGCAAGCTTCAATTTCGGAAAGGCGAGCGTGTAATATGTCAGCGATCAGTGCTGCCGAGCGCGCTCGGCTCGAACAGAAGTTTCCCGAGGTGTTCAAGACCTCGTTCCTGAAGCGCCACGGCCTGATCGTCGGGCTCGGCGTGACGGTGGCCTATCTCGTTTTCTGCTGGTTCTTCTTCAATGTCGGGCCGGCATTGCAGAACGGCAAATGGGATCGCGCCTCGATCTATGTGCAGGACTGGTATAGCTGGCGTGCCACGCCGCGCCTGCGCTTTGGCGAGGATGGGACGATCACGCCGCAATGGTCGAGCCGCGGGCAGTACCCGGTGGGCGCGACGATCGACTGGCTGACGGCGCATGAAGATGGCAGCGTGACGGTTACCTTTGGTAGCGAGGCCGATCGGCTCGATATCACGACCACCGAGGTCAATGTCTTTGTCGGTGGCGAAGCCTGGCCGGTTGCCATTACCGAGAATGCGGCGATTGCGCCGGAAGGCGTGCCGGCTGCGATCCAGCAGGACGGCCAGAAGGTGATCGTCGATTTCGGCTTCGCCGGTCAGGCCGAGATCCGCGACAATCAGGTCTATGTGCAGCGCCGGTTCTTCGGCTGGGCGAACTTCCTCTTCGATCCGAAGTCGCCGCTCTGGGGCCATGATCTCTTCTCTTCGATCGGGCTGATGTTCTCGGGTGACCGGGTCAATCCCGAGATGTCGAATGCGCAGTTCGTCGTCAACCAGTGGCTCAATAACCAGGCCTGGCAGCATGCGGATATTCTCGTAAAGCTGTTCCAGACGCTGGTGATGGCTTTCGTCGGTACGCTCTTGGCGACGCTGCTGGCCTTCCCGTTGGCTTTCTTTGCGGCGCGGACGATTACGCCGAACCGGACGACCAACTGGCTGATGAAGCGGTTCTTCGACTTCATCCGCTCGGTCGACATGCTGATCTGGGCGTTGTTCTTTACCCGTGGCTTTGGCCCCGGCCCGATCCCCGGCATTGCGGCGATCTTCTTCACCGATACCGGTGCGCTCGGGAAGGTCTATGCCGAGGCGCTGGAGAATGTGGACGACAAGCAGCGCGAGGGCATGAAGTCGGTGGGTGCGAGTCCGGCTTCGGTCAATCGCTATGGCGTGGTGCCGCAGGTGCTGCCGGTGTTCGTGTCGCAGTCGCTCTACTTTTGGGAGAGCAATACGCGCTCGGCCACGGTGATCGGTGCCGTGGGTGCGGGTGGTATTGGTTTGAAGCTGCTCGAATCCATGGGCACCAATTCGGACTGGGACAAGGTGGCCTATATGGTGCTGCTGATCCTGTTTGTGGTGTTCCTGTTCGACAATATGAGTACGGCGATCCGCCAGAGGCTGATCGGCGGAACCGGGCACTAAGAGATTTGAGAGGCGGCGTTCTAGGGCGCCGCCTTTGTCTTGCTGGCAATCAGCACGCCCAGGCCATCGAGCAGGCGCTCCAAGCCGAAATCGAAGGCCATGTCGGGATTGCCGAGGCCGTAGAGTTCGCCGACGACTGGGCCGACGCGGCTTGAGACCGGGTAGGGCGAGAAGTCGATCGTCTCGAGGAATGGGGCGATGGTGTACCACCACTCATCGTCGCTGAGGCCTGTCAGGGCCTTGACCTGGCTGGCGCGCAGGACGTCGCGCACGGCGCCGTGGACATAGTTGGCGACCATCGAGACCGAGAGGTCCATTTCGACTTCGCTCAGCCCCAGCCCGTCAAAGGTGCTGAGGAAATGTTCGTAAGCCTTGATCGTGTTGGGGCCGAGAACGGGCCTGTGGCTGCTCAACTGCAAAGTCCATGGATGGCGCAGGAAGAAGGCGCGGTATTCGCGGGCCACGAGGGCGACATTGTCACGCCACCGGGTCGGGTCGAAATTCATCGAGGCGGGGCTTTCGCCCTCGGCGGGTCCCGAGACGGCGTCGAGCATGAGGTCGAGCAGGACGGCCTTGTCGGGGATGTGCGTGTAGAAGCTCATGGGTGAGATGCCCACGGCTTCGGCGACGCGGCGTGTCGAGACAGCCTCGATTCCTTCGGCATCGGCGATGGCTATGGCGGCATTGACGAGGTCGCGCAGGTCCACACGGGATTTTGGGCCACGGCGCGGCGGTTCGGTGCGGCCCCACATGAGATGCAGGGTTTTCAGGGGGTCTCCGCGCCCGGCAATGTCGTCGGCCATCTAGTCCTCAAATAACTATTTACACCGTACGGCGTTTTGATTAAACCCTGTGCGGCGTACGAAGTTATAGGCCTTCGTGCGGAAATGTCGAGAACACTGTCGAAATGGAGCTTGCTGACACGTCATGTCAGCGAGGCCGGAGCAGTGTGTTCAAGCGGAGAGAAAAATGATCCATGCAAGGGACCTCGTCCGGACTTTCAAGAGCAAAACCGGTCCGGTGGAAGCGGTGCGCGGGCTTAACCTCGATGTGGCCGAGGGGGAGCTGGTGGCCTTCCTCGGGCCCAATGGGGCGGGCAAATCGACATCGGTGCGCATGCTGACCACGCTGCTGCCGCCGACATCGGGCAGCGCCAATGTCGGCGGGTTCGATGTGGTGGGCGAGCCGGCAGAGGTGCGGCGGCGCATTGGCTATGTGGGGCAGGGGACGGCCTCGGGGCCCTATCACCGGGTGCGCGACGAGCTGGTGACGCAGGGCAAGGCGCAGCGGCTGGGGACAGCGGCGGCGAAGAAGCGTGCGGATGAATTGCTGGGCATGCTGGAGCTTGATGGCCTGGCGGATCGGGATTGTGCTTCGCTCTCGGGCGGGCAGAAGCGGCGGCTGGATGTGGCGCTGGGGTTGATGCATACCCCGCCTATCCTCTTTCTCGATGAACCCTCGACAGGGCTCGATCCGCATAGCCGGGCCAATCTCTGGGATCATATCCTGAAACTCCGCCGGCAATCGGGAATGACCATTTTCCTGACCACGCATTATCTCGACGAGGCCGACACCATGGCCGAGCGGGTGATGGTGATGGACAATGGCGTGCTCATTGCCGACGACACGCCGGCGCGGCTCAAGGCGGATCTGGCGGGGGACGCCATTCATGTCAGCGTGCTCTGCGAGGATCAGGCGGCATTGGCGGGTGGGATTGCCCGGAACTTGCCGGGGGCGCGTGACGCCAAGGTGGAGGGGCGTAACCTGACCGTGGCGCTGCCGGACGGAGAGGCGCTGCTGCCAGAGTTCATTCGGCGACTGCACCAGGAGGGGATCGAAGCGATCAGCGCCCGTGTGGAGCGGCCGACGCTGGATGATGTGTTTTTGGGGCTGACGGGCCGTTCGCTGCGCGAAAGCGCGCCGGTCTGAGGAGGATCAGAAAATGGCTTTTCTTTCGGACACGACTATTTCCTTCCGGCGCGAAATCGGCCCGACGCTGCGGAGCTGGTATTACATTGTCTTCGGGCTGGTGCAGCCGCTGCTTTACCTGGCGCTGTTCGTGCCGCTGCTGGGCAGTGTTCCCGGGCCGGATGGGGCGAGCCCGTTGCAATGGTTCGTGCCGGGCATGGTGGTCATGCTGGTGCTGTTCACCACCGTTTCCTGCGGCTGGGCGCTGACCGAAGAGCTGATGAGCGGCAGTTTTGAGCGCTTTCTTGCAACGCCGATGAGCCGACCGGCCATCATGGTGGGGCGGGCGCTCAAGGAACTGATGCCGCTACTGGTGCAGGCGCTGATCCTGATCGTGGTGGCGGTGCCGTTCGGCTTGGCTTTGCATCCATTGCAGATGTTGTTGGGCCTGGCTCTGCTGATGCTCTTTGGTGTGGGGGTGGCCTCGCTTTCTTACGCTTTGGCCATTGCCTCCAAGCATGATGGCTCGCTGTTCTATCTCGTCAGCCACTCCGTCTCGCTGCCACTGATGCTGCTCGGCGGGGTGTTGCTGCCCATGACCAATGCGCCGGGCTGGCTCTATACGTTGAGCCGGTTCAATCCGCTGACCTATCTCGTCGAGGCGGAGCGGGCGCTGTTCGCCGGTAATTTCGCCGATCTCTCAGTCTTGTACGGCGCGCTGGTTGCCGTCATCGTCGCCGCTGTCGGCCTGGCCGTCGGCGTCAGTCAAATTCGCAAAGCCTCGCTTTAGGGAGCAACAATGTCCGACACTACGCCTTACGGCTCGATCATCATTCGCGGGGCAAGGGAGAACAATCTCAGGGATGTGTCGCTCGATATTCCGAAGCGCAAGATCACGGTGTTTACCGGGGTTTCGGGATCGGGAAAATCGTCGCTGGTGTTCGGGACCATTGCGGCGGAAAGCCAGCGGCTGATCAACGAGACTTATCCCGCCTTCGTGCAGCAGTTCATGCCGCGCTATGGGCAGCCGGATGCCGATCAGCTCGAGAACATTTCGGCGGCGATTATTGTCGACCAGCAGCGGCTGGGGGGCAATTCGCGTTCGACCGTGGCGACGGTGACCGATGCGGCGCAGATGTTGCGGGTGCTGTTTTCGCGATTGGCGGAGCCGAAGCTGGGGGCGCCTTCGCTCTACTCCTACAATGATCCGCGCGGCATGTGCCCCGATTGCGAAGGCATCGGGCAGGTGGCGGCTATGGATATGTCGGCCGTGGTGGACGAGAGCAAGTCGCTTAGGGATGGTGCGCTGCTGCCCAAGGACTTTTCGGTCGACAGCTGGTGGTGGGAAATCTTCGCCAATTCGGGCCTGTTCGACATGGACAAGCCGATCAGGGACTATTCCGAGGAAGAACGCTTCAATCTCTTCCACCTCAATGATGGCCGCAAGATCAAGGTGGGCAAGATCGGGCTGACCTATGAGGGGGTGGTCTCGCGGCTCAAGACCGGGCTCGGATCGAAGGACCCGGAAAGCCTGCAGCCGCACGTGCTGCGCGAGTACGAGAAGATTTTTACCCGCGCCGTCTGTCCGGCTTGTCACGGGACGCGGCTCAATCAGGCGGCGCTGACGTCCACTATCAAGGGTAAGTCGATTGCCGATCTATCCGGTATGCAGGTGAGCGATCTGGCGCCGTTTATTCGCTCCATCGAGGCGCCGCAGGTGGGGCCGATGCTGGAGGCGCTGGCGCTGCGGCTTGAGAACCTCGTGACCATTGGGCTCGGGTATTTGAGCCTTGATCGGGAGAGTTCGACGCTGTCGGGCGGGGAGAGCCAACGGGTGAAGATGGTGCGGCATCTGGGGTCGTCGCTGACCGATATCACCTATGTCTTCGACGAGCCTTCGGTGGGGTTGCATCCGCATGATGTGGGACGGCTGGCGGGGCTGATGACGCAGCTCCGGGACAAGGGCAATACGGTGCTCATTGTCGAGCACAAGCCGGACATGATCGCGATTGCCGACCATGTGGTCGATATGGGGCCGTTCGCTGGCTCCAAAGGCGGAGAGGTGGTTTATGAGGGCGATTTTGCGGGGCTGCTGGGTTCGGGGACGCTGACCGGGAACCACATGAAGAAGCATCAGCCGATCAAGGACAAGGTGCGGGCGGCCAAGGGCGAGGCGCTGAAGATCGAGAAGGCGGGGATCAATAACCTGAAGGATGTGTCGGTTGCTATTCCGCGCGGGGTGCTTACGGCGGTGACGGGTGTGGCCGGGTCGGGGAAATCGAGCCTGATCCAGGGATGTTTGCCCACGGCTTATCCAGACACGATCATCATCGACCAGAACCTGGCGCGGGGGTCGCGGCGGAGCAATACGGCGACCTATACGGGCATTCTGGACAATGTGCGGAAGGCGTTTGCGAAGGCCAATGGGGTTGAGGCGTCGCTGTTTTCCGCCAATTCCAAGGGGGCGTGTCCGGACTGCAATGGGCTCGGGGTGATCTATACCGATCTTGCGCATTTGGATCCGATGGTGACGACTTGCGAGACCTGCGAGGGGAAGCGGTTCCTGCCGGAAGTGCTGGCGCATGAGCTGCGCGGCAAGTCGATTGCCGATGTCTATGAGATGAGTATCGAGGACGCGGCGAAGTTCTTTACCGAGCCGGCGGTGGCGAAAATCCTGCAAGGGTTGGTGGATGTGGGGCTGGGCTATCTGACGCTGGGGCAGCCGCTGTCCACTCTGTCGGGCGGGGAGCGGCAGCGGCTGAAGCTGGCGGCGGAGCTGGGCAGACAAGGCAATATCTATGTGCTCGACGAGCCCACGACGGGGCTGCACATGAACGACGTCGATACGCTGATCGGGTTGTTTGACCGGCTGGTGGAGGCGGGGTCTTCGGTGATTGTCATCGAGCATAATCTCGATGTGATTTCGCGCGCCGACTGGGTGATCGACCTGGGGCCGGGGGCGGGGAATGAAGGCGGGAATGTGCAGTTTGAAGGCGTTCCGGCGGATCTCGCCAAGGCAAAACACTCCTTGACCGGGCAGCATCTGGCAGCGCGATAAGGATTCGACTTGTGGCAGTGGCGGGGCGGGGTGGCGCAAAGCCCCGCCTTGCCGCGTTTCAATTGTGGCGGCTTTGGGGCATGCGCTGCGTGCAGCGCTTCGTCCCTCTGGGTCGCGTTGACCGCATGGCTCCCAGCATCTCCACTTAGGCTCTTAGCTTTGGATGGGAGATGCGTTCTTGCCGAGAATTCTCTACCTGGTCCACAACCTCTCCGACCCCGCCGTAGCGCGGCGGTTGGCCATGCTGCGCCTCGGCGGAGCAGGGGTGGAGATAGCCGGGTTTCGTCGCGCCGATGCGCCAGTGGCGGATCTGCCGGCCGAAACTGTGGTCGAACTCGATATTACCCATGACGCGCGCATGCTGCAGCGGCTGCTGGCGACGCTGAAGGCGCGCTATGGCGCCAAGCGCTGGGCCAAGGCGCTGGTGCGGCCGGATGTGATCATTGCGCGCAATCTCGAAATGCTGGCGGTGGCCGAGGGGCTGCTGTCGCTTTGGGATGAGCCGCCGGCGCTGGTCTATGAATGCCTCGATATCCATCGGCTGATGTTGCGGCAGGACAGGCTGGGGCGCGGCATGCGGGCCGTGGAGCAGCGGCTGATGCAGAAGGCTAATCTGCTGATTACGAGTTCGCCGGCTTTTCTTGAGCGCTATTTTGACGAGCAGGGAGCGCCGCCGGCGCTGCTGATCGAGAACAAGGTTTTTGCGCCTGGGCATGATGCCGTCGGGCGCAATTCGGCGCTGGATGGCGTCGAGGGTCCGGTGCAGCTCGGCTGGTTTGGGGCGCTGCGGTGCAGGAAGTCGCTGGCGGCGCTGGATGGCGTTTCGCGGGCGCTGGGCGGCAAGCTGGAGGTGACCCTGCGGGGGCGGCCGGCGGTGACGGAGTTCGAGGATTTTGAGGGCACCGTCAAGGCGGCACCGCATGTGAGCTTTGGCGGGGTGTATCGGTATCCCGATGACCTCGCCCCGATCTATTCGGGTGTGCATCTGGTCTGGGCCATCGACTTCTTCGAGGAAGGGCAGAACTCGGCCTGGCTGCTGCCTAATCGGATTTACGAGGGGTGCCTCAATGGGGCGATCCCAATTGCACTGGCTGGCACCGAGACGGCGGCTTTTGTCGAGCGGCATGGGATTGGTGTCGTCATTCCGGACATCGAGCAACAAACGCTGGTCGAGTTTTTTGGCGGGATGACGCCGGAGCGGCTGCGGGAGTTGGCGGAAGCCGTTGCTGCCGTTGGAAAGCGTGCGTTCCGCTGCGAGGCCGAGGAGTGCGTGGCGCTGGTGTCGCGGCTGGCTGGTGTCGCCGGGATCAAACGAGAGACGGAGTTGGCGGCATGAGTGGCGTTCTCATCATCGTGCCGACGCTGAACGAAAGCCGGCATATCGGGCCGCTGCTGGACCTGCTGCTGGTCGAGGCGGAGGCGCTGGATGCGCGGGTGGTCGTGGCCGATGGCGGCAGCACGGACGGGACGCGGGATATCGTGCTGGCGCGGGCGGTCGAGGCGCCGCGCGTCACGCTGATGCACAATCCGCGGCGGATACAGTCGGCGGCGATCAATCTGGCCGTGGCGCAATTTGGCGATGGGATGGACTATCTCATTCGCATCGATGCGCATGGGACCTATCCCGATGATTTCTGCCGCACGCTGGTGGCTGAGGCGGAGGAGCGCGGCGTGGCCAGCGTGGTCGTGCCCATGACGACCAAGGGCCACGCCGCCTTTCAGCGCGCGGTGGCGACGGCGCAGAATTCGCCCATCGGTACCGGTGGTTCGGCGCATCGCATGGGGCTCGGTAGCGGGCCGGTTGACCATGGGCATCACGCGCTGATGCGGGTCGGTGCGTTTCGGCAGGTCGGTGGCTATGACGAGACGTTCCGCGCCAATGAGGACGCGGAGCTTGATTTCCGGCTGCGGGCGGTGGGGCACACGATCTGGCTGACCGACCGGACGGGCATGATCTATTATCCGCGTTCGACCATGGCGGGGCTGTTCCGGCAGTATTTTGGCTATGGCGGGGGCAGGGCGGCCAATATCCTGAAGCATCGGATGCGGCCGCGGCTGCGGCAGATGGCGCCGCTGGCAATTTTGCCGGTGGTGCTACTGGCGGTGTTGTCGATCTGGCACTGGGCCTTTCTCATTCCACTGGCGCTGTGGGGTGTCGGGTGCATCGCGCTCGGCATACATGCGGCGCGAAAGCACTATCCCGAATATGGCACGCCGATGGTGCTGTCTCCGCTCGTTGGCTGGGCCGCGATGATCATGCATTTCGCCTGGTCGTCCGGCTTCTGGCTGCATCTCGTCCAGCGCCCGTTTCGGCGCGAAACCGTGTGAGGCCGAATGGCACGGATCGATATCTGCATCTGCACCTTCAGGCGGCCGTTTCTGGTCGAAACGCTGCGCTCGGTGGCGCGGCTTGATCGCGGCGTGCATGAGCTGCGCGTGATCGTGGCTGACAATGACGAGGTGCCCTCGGCGCGGGAACGGGTCGAGGCGCTGCGGAAGAAAATGGGCATGCCGGTCACCTACGTGCATGCGCCGGCGGCCAATATTTGCGTCGCGCGCAATGCCTGTCTTGAAGCGGCGGATGGCGATTTCGTTGCCTTTGTCGATGACGACGAGGTGGTGAGCCAGGGCTGGCTGAAGGCTTTGCTCGAAAAGGCGCAAGCGAGTGGCGCGGCGGCGGTGCTTGGGCCGGTGCGGGCGATCTATGAGCCGGATGCACCGGAATGGATGGTCGAGGGGGATTTCCACTCGACGCTGCCGGTGTTTGTCGGCGGGGAAATTCGCACGGGCTATACCTGCAATGTGCTGATCCGCTGGGTGGCGCCGTTCCGGGCGCTGCGCTTCAATGTGGCGCTGGGCCGGTCGGGCGGGGAAGATACGGACTTTTTCTATCGGCTGACGGGGCTGGGCGGGAAGATTGACTATGCGCCGGAGGCCGTGGTCGAGGAGCCGGTGCCGGCGGCGCGGGCGAGCATGGATTGGCTGACCAAGCGCCGTCTGCGGTTTGGGCAGACGCATGGCATGCTGCTGGGCGGTGCGCGGCTCAAGAGCCTGCCGGTGGTGATGGCCAAGATTTCCTTTTGCTGTGTGATGGCCGGACTGACGGTGTTTTCGCCGGTATCGCGGCGCCGCAACTGGCTGCGCGCGGTGCTCCACATGGGCGTGGCGGGGGGCATTCTCGGCCTCGCGCAAGCTGAACATTACGGCCAGCCGGCCGCATCCTGAGCTGAAACAGCCAAGGACACGATATGCTTGAAAAGAACATGTATCCCGAAGCGGTGGCGCCTCAGCCATCGGACCTGAAAACCATCGATCTTGATCGCATCTTTTCGCTGATCAGGCGGCAGGCGCTGGTGCTTGGGCTTTGCGTGGCAATGATGGTGCTGTTGGCGGGGTTTTACCTGACTATGGCGCCGCGCAGCTATCTGTCGGCGGGGCAAATCCTGATCGACAAGAAGCTTGAGCAGGTGACGAGCGGGGAGGCGGTTTCCACCAGCGCGACCGATCTTGAGGCGCAGGTGCTCAATCAGATCGAAGTTTTGCGCTCGAGCCGCGTGGCCAAGGCCGTGGCGGAAGCGGAGAACCTGATGACCGATCAGGAATTCCTCAATCCGCCGCCCTCGTTCAGTCAGCGGGTGAAGAGCCTGATCGGGCTTGGACCGCGGGCGCAGCCGGTGGCGGCGGAAGCAAGCCTTGATGAGGTAGTGGGTATGTTGCGCGCCAATGTGGTCGTTGATCGCATGGGGCGCAGCTCGCTCATTCGCGTCGGTTATGAAGCCGCGACGCCGGAGCTGGCGCAGAGGATTGCGCGGGCCTATGGCGAGGCGCTGCTGCAGGATCAGCTTAACGCGGAACTTGAGGCGACGGGCGCGGCGGCGGACTGGCTGCAGCAGAGGTTGGCCGAGATTGGCGAGAGCCAGCGGCAGGCTATTCTGGCGATCGAACAATATCGGCAGGAGACCGGGCTCTCCGTGGGGCAGGATCGCGATCTGACGACCCAGCGGATTGAAAGCCTTTCCACCAAGCTCGCGGATGCGCAGGCGGAAACGGCGCGGCTGCGCGCGCTGTCGGCACAAGTTGGGGCCGTGGTGGCGGCGGGGCCGGAGATGGCGTCGAGCGCCGTGGCGCTGCTGAGTGGCGCGCAGACCGATCCTGCGGAGCTTTCCCTGCTGCGCAACCAGGTGGCGACGCTGACGAGCCGGATTGCCGAGGTGGAGGCCAGTTATGGCGCCGATCATCCGCAGCTCGCGGTGCTGAAGGCGGAGAAGGGCGCGCTGGATAGCCGGATTTTTGCGCTGCTGCAGAATCTCGATCAGCAATATCGCACGCAGTTGGCCATTGCGCAGGAGCAGGAAGCCGGGCTTCGGGGCGATATCAATGCTGAAGGGCAGAGTGCGGGTGCCATCGGGCAGGAGCAGGTGCGGCTCAACGAGTTGCAGCAGCGCTCGGATGCTTTGCGCACGCTCTATAACAGCTACCTGGCGCGCTATGAGGAAGCCGTGCAGCGGCAGAGTTTCCCTATTCCGTCGGTGCGTATCGTGACTGATGCGCTGTTGCCGGAGCAGCCGTCGAGCCCGAGGACCATGGTCATTCTGGCAGCGGCGGTGATTGCCGGGTGTTTCTTTGGTGCGGTGCTGGGTGTTCTCAATGAACTGCGCGAGAGCGGATTCCGGACTGGGGCGCAGGTGCGTCGCGAGCTTGGGATGCGGTTCCTGGGCTATATGCCGAAGCTGCAGATCGGGCGAGGCGATACCGCAGAGGCGCGGCAGCGGAGCATTCGCGCGCTTGTACGCGGTGCCTTGGGTACGCGTGTCGGACGGCGATGGGGTGCGGCTTATGCAGAGGCGCTGAAATCGACGCGGCTGGTGCTGCAGCCGGTGTCCGATCGCGGCACCGCGGTGGTGGGTGTGCTGTCGGTTTTGCCCAATGAGGGGAAATCGACCTTCGCGCTGTCCTTGGCGGAAATGCTGACGGCGATGGGATCGCGGGTGCTGTTGCTCGATGCCGATCTTGGTGCGGGGCGGAACGGCATTCCCACGCGGATCATGCCTTCGCAGCAGGGTGATTGGCGCAACGCCGCGGCGACGGATCTCGAAACCGGGCTCGTCATGCTCTCGGCCAGTGCGCCGGAGGCTGGCGGTGGGGATCTCTCGAGTATTGCCATGCAGAAGATGCTGGCCGAGGCGCGGGGGCAGTTTGACTATGTCATCGTCGACCTTCCGGCGCTGGGGCCGGTGATTGATGCGCTCTCATTGCTGCCGCTGACCGATGCCAGTGTGCTGGTGACTGAATGGGGCAAGACCCCACGGCGTCTGGTGCGCGGTGTGTTCGAGCGCGAGCCGGAATTGGCTGATCATGTCGTCGGCGTGGTGCTCAACAAGGTCGATTTGGGGACCTTGCCGAAGTTTACCGATATCGGCGGGCTGGAGCGGTTTGCGTATCGCGGTGAAGTGCGGGCGGCGAAGGAAACTGAGGCGGCGCAGAGTTAGTCGGCGCTTCCGAACAGGATGGCTTCGAAGTCCTGCGCGCTATTGAGGACATGCAGGATGTCCACCCGATTTTGGGCGACGCGATAGAAGATCAGGTAATTGCGAAAAGGACGGCGCCGGACCTTTGTGTGGTCATATCGAGGTACAAGGGGAAAGGCGTCGGCCATGTCAGCCAACTCTTCGCAGCGATCCGATATTTCCAGCACGAAGGTCAGCGCCCTGGCGAGATTGTCCTCCGCGATATAGTCGCCAATACCTTCAAGGTCTGCTCTGGCCTCGTCGGTGTAGACGACGATCACGCTTCGCGCTCTTTGGCCATTCTCTGATATTTGGCGGCTAGTGCGTCGGCGACGTCTCGCACCGATGTGACTCGTCCTGCCTCGGCATCCGCAAGGCCACGGGCAATAGAGGCATCAAGCGCGACAAGGCGTTTTTCGCGCTCCTCTACCAGCCGCACACCTTCGCGCAGAACCTCGCTGCGGGATTGGTACCGACCGTTCTTGATCAGTTCGGACACGTACTGCTCAAGATGTTGTCCGAGATTTGCACTGCTGGCCATGGGCTACCTCCGTCTGACTTTACTACGGAGTGATAACTATTGGCAATTCTAGGTTGCCGTCTGAAAGCGCGAAACGAATGGGCCGCCGGGATGATCCGGGCGGCCCATGCTTTTTGGGTGGGGTAGGGAGAGATTATTCGGCGGCGATTTTCATGCCGTCGATGAGGGCGGTGTGGAGGCCGAGTTTGCCGAGGGATGCGAGGAAGTCGTCGGCGATGTCGTCGCGGTCGAGGGCGTAGGCGACGTTGGCGGTGAGGAAGCCCACCTTGGAGCCGCAATCGAAGGACTGGCCTTCATATTTGACGCCTGCGAAGGGCTGGGCGTGCATCAGGGTCTGCATGGCGTCGGTGAGCTGGATTTCTCCGCCCGCGCCGCGGGGCTGGTCGGCGAGGAGGTTGAAGATTTCGGGCTGCAGGATGTAGCGGCCGGAAATGATCAGGTTGGAGGGGGCGTCTTGGGGCTTTGGCTTTTCGACCATGTCGGTGATGCGGAAGCCGGCATCGGTGCCTTCGCCACGGCCGACGACGCCGTAGGACGACACTTCCTGATGCGGCACTTCCTCGACGGCGATGATGTTGCCGCCGATTTCCTCATAGGCTTCGACCATCTGCTTGAGGACGCCGCGGCGGCTCTTGAACAGCATGTCGGGGAGGAGGAGGGCGAAGGGCTCGTCGCCGACGATATCGCGGGCGCACCAGACGGCGTGGCCGAGACCGAGCGGCTCCTGCTGGCGGGTGAAGCTGGTGCGGCCGGCTGAGGGCAGATCTCTTTGCAGGGCTTCGAGGGCGGCGGTCTTGCCGCGGGTTTCGAGCGTGGTCTCAAGCTCGAACTGGCGATCGAAATGATCTTCGATGACGCCTTTGTTGCGGCCGGTGACGAAAACGAAGTGGGTGATTCCCGCCTCGCGTGCCTCGTCCACTGCATATTGAATGAGGGGACGATCGACGACCGTCAGCATCTCTTTCGGCATGGCCTTGGTGGCCGGCAGGAAGCGTGTTCCGAGGCCGGCGACCGGGAAAACGGCAGTTTTGACGCGTTTTACCATGGCTTTCTCCTGATTGAGGGTAACAACAGGTTGAATTGGAGCATGTAGACCAAAGTCGATCCAGTCAAATTGGGTTCCAGAACCGCATGGCTCGATTGCAGTTTTGCTCTCGATTCATTTTGCCTAGTTTCAAGGCAATTGGTCACATAGGCGCCATTTTATCGATTTGATGTCAGACGCTGGTGATAAGTATTTTGATATAGTTGCAAGTCTTTTCTCGGTCGCGAGGTGGGGTTGCAAGTAAAGGCGAATGAGCGCGGCGAGCTGGAAAACGCTGCCAAAAGCGCCGCGCTACGCAGTCGTGAAGGCCGGACGTATTTTAATCTGTCCGCGAGGGGTGTATTTACCGGGCACTGGTAGGAAAATGGCTGCGGCCCCAAATGGCGCCGCCTGACAAGAATGCCCGCCAGATGGAGGATGAACGTGGACGGTGACAGGCCCGAGGATGGCGCGGCCCGCAAGGTGCCTCTGGCAGCCCCCTCCGACACCGGCCAGCGTGCGCCTTTTCCCTGGCCCTGGGGGCTGGTTGCCATCGGTGTGATGGCTCTGGCCTGGGTCGGTATCTACCTTGTCTGGAACGGGGTGATGTTCCTGCTCAGCCTTTAAGGCAGAGCGGTAATACGGCCAATTCTACGCATGGTTACTTCCTTGCCGCGCTAAAAGGCGCCGCACTGTACCTTAGTACAGTATATCCCGTTCGCCGATGATCCGCTCTTCTTAAGAGCTTGATTTGCCTGGCTTTGCCCGTCGTTTCTTGGGGCAATTTTGTGACCGCGCCCCTGCATGACAGCTATGCATGAGAGGCGTTGATACCCTTTTCCCATCATGTTTGGTTCACCATACGTCGCGGCAAGCCACATGCCGTCGACACCAAATGCGGCGTCTCCGGACTGATGTTCGGGGTCTATCAGAGATGAGTGAGAAATCCGGTTTCGACGGAGCGCACGGCGCTTCAGCGACCACTTCCGCACGATAGGAAAAGGCGGGCTCTGCTGCCTTTCTTCGCAAGTCCATTCTGCGAGAGAGAACATCATGTCGATCATCAATGCCGAAGTCGGCGAAACTACCTATCCGAGCAAAGCCGGCATGCCCCGTGGGGGCGTCGCCAAGCGTGCCTTCGATGTGCTTGCTGCCTCTACGATGCTGATCTTTGCACTGCCGGCCATGTTCTTCATTGCCGTCATCATGTTTTCGACCGACCGCGGGCCGATCTTCTTCGGTCATGAGCGCATCGGTCTCAATGGGCGCCGGTTCCGGTGCCTCAAATTCCGCTCCATGGTGGTCAATTCCCAAGAGGCGCTACAGCGTCATCTGGAACTGTTCCCCCAGGCACGGACCGAATGGGAAGAGACGCAGAAGCTGCGGAACGATCCCCGGATCACCCGGCTCGGTCAGTTCCTGCGCGTCACCAGCCTCGATGAGCTGCCGCAGCTGATCAACGTGATCCGCGGGGATATGAGCCTTGTTGGGCCTCGCCCGATCGTGCAGGACGAAGTTGTCCGCTACGCTGATGATATTGCTCACTATTCGGCCGTGCGTCCGGGGATCACCGGGCTCTGGCAGGTCAGTGGCCGCAGCGATGTCGGCTATGACCAGCGCGTACAGCTCGACAGCACCTATGTGCGCGAATGGAGCTTTACCGGTGACATGGTCATTCTTCTCAAGACTGTCAGGGTTGTCGCCCTTCGAACCGGCAGCCGGTAGGAGAACCATATGGCCATTCTTTCGCTTCGACCGGGTGCGTTTCGCACCCGTAATCCAGGCCGGGACGCCGAGACGGACCAGGCCCGAATGGAAACCGTGCGCAATGCCATTCTCATGGCCCTCGCCGATGCCCGCCGCGAACGCGACGGGCTGAAGCAGCGCATGAGCATGTATTATGCTCAGGCGGCGACCATGCTCGATACATCCGAAGAGTATGGAATGCGCGCCGCGGCTGACGAGGCGGTGATCCGCTCGGCCGAGCAGAGTGCCTCCAATGCGCGCAAGCGCGTGTCGCAGCTCGAGCTGCAGATGGAGAAGTTTTTGGCGCTGATCGGGCAGCTCGATGGGGCGCCCGCTGAAACGGCTGCGGCCGATGTCGATATTGCCTGAAGCCCCGGCCGGGGCCGCGCCGCTGATCTCGGTGGTGATGGCCAATTTCGAGGCGGGCGAGAAGATCGTTCACGCCCTCCATTCGGTGCTGCGGCAGAGTGTGTCTGACCTCGAAGTCATCGTCAGCGACGATGGCTCGGGGGACGACAGCCTTGCCCACGTGCGGCGGCTGATGGAGGTGGATGGGCGGATCAGGCTCATCACCACCGATCAGAATGGCGGGCCGGCGCGCTGCCGCAACCGGGCGCTTGATGTGGCGCGTGGACGCTGGATCGCGGTGGTCGATTCCGATGACATCATTCATCCCGAACGGTTCGAGCGGCTGCTGGCGGCTGCGGCGGCGCATGATGCCGATATCGTGGCCGATGACCTCCTGCTGTTTTTCGAAGATGGCTCTGCGCCTCGCCTGATGCTGGGCGAGGGGGTGGAGCGGAGTTTTCTGGTTTCGACCGAATGCTGGGTGCTCGCGGGGACCGATGGTTCGCCAGCCTTGGGCTATCTGAAGCCGCTGATTTCGGCGGAGCGGCTGAAGGCGGTTCGCTATGACGAGGGGCTGCGGATCGGCGAGGACTTTGACCTGATCCTGCGGCTGCTGCTCGACGGCGCTAGCATGCTGATCGTGCCGGAGCCGTTTTATCTTTACCGCCGGCATTCGGGGTCGATTTCGCATCGGCTTTCGGTGGCGGATATGGAAGCCATGGTTGGGCGGCAGAAGGCGCTGATTGGTGCTTTTGGGCCCATCGATGGGCGGATTGAAGCGGCCTTCCGGCAGCGGCTATCGGGATTGGAGCAGGGGCTTGCCTATGAGCGGCTGGTGGCGAGCGTGAAGGCTCGGCGGCTGGCTTCGGTGCTGGCGCTGGTTGCTAGAAATCCCGGACATGTTGGGCGGCTGTGGTCTTCGTTTGCGGAAGGCCGGCAGCGGCGCGCGGCGCCGGTGCAGGCTGCGTTGCCTTCGCCTGTGCTCGTGCTTGGCGCGGGGGCGGGCGAGATGGTGCCTGCCTATGTGCCGGTGTCGCTGACAGATTGGTCGGCGCCGGCCAAGCGTGAAATCTGGCGCGGGCTGGCGGCTCGGCGCGGGACGGGGGCAGTGCGTTGCATTCCGCTCGATGCGGCGGGGCGCTATGCGGCCGGGTTCATTCCTGAAGTGGTGGTAGCGGCCCCGGAAATGGCGGAGGCGTCTTGATGCAGATGCCGGCGCGTTTGACCGTCAACATGGCTACCCTTCTTACATTCGGCGCCTTTGCGGCGCTGGTGCTCAATGCCATGCTCGGGTCGATGGCGGCGCTGGCCTTCATGGGCTGCGGGGCGTTGCTGATCGTGAGCAATCCGCACCAGACGATCGATAGCCTGAGGCGGTGGTGGCCGGTGTTGCTGTTGCCTGCCTATTGCATGCTGACCTCGCTGTGGTCGCTCTATCCTTCCAATTCGCTGCGCTATGGGCTGCAACTGACGTTTACGCTGGCGGTGGCCATCGTGATCACCGGGCGGGTGTCCACGTCGACGCTGATGCGGCTGATGTTCATTGTTTACGGCATCGGCGTGGTGGCCAGTCTCGCCTTTGGCAAGACGGGGCTGGGTGGCGCCTGGGTCGGCGCGTTTGGCAGCAAGAATGCTGTGGCGGCACATATCGCGGTTTTTGCGCTGATATCGGTGGCGGTCGCGGTGGATCGGGATTCGCCGGTTATGCTGCGGTTGTTGGCGGCGGGCGGTGCGGTGCTGTCGGGGCCGCTGCTGGCGCTGGCTCAGTCGGCGGGTGCTATTTTGATGCTGGCGCCCTGTATGGCCATCATCCTGTTGACGCTGCTGATTACGCGGCTGACGGGCATGCAGAAACTGTTCGTGGTGGTGATGCTGGTTATCGTGGGCGCGGCGCTGGCGCTGCTGATCATGGTGGCGGGCAATACGCTGCTGGCGGAAATACTCGAAGGCTCGGGCAAGGATGCGACCCTGACGGGGCGCACGGATCTCTGGGCGACGGGGCTTAGCTTTATTGCCGAGCGGCCTTTGCAGGGGCTGGGTTATCGCTCGTTCTGGGTGATCGGCTTTGCGCCGGCCGAAGAGCTTTGGTCGATGTTCGACGTGCCTTCGGGCGCGGGGTTCAACTTCCACAACACCTATATTTCCAATGCCGTCGAGATCGGGCTGATCGGGCTGACGCTGCAGATCATCATCATCTATGGCGGGGCCCTTGCCATGGCCGCCTATACCTTTGCCCGGCCCAATGCGCCCAATGCGCTGCTGCTGGCGCTGCAGGCGCTGATGATCCTTCGCAGCTTCATCGAGGTGGAGGTGTTCTTCGAATTCTCCATCCGCTCGATCATGGGCATTGCCACCCTCATTTATGCCGCGCAGGGGCTGCTTGCCCTGCGCGCCCAATCCGCTGCGCCCGCGAGGCGCCGTCCTGGAGGTCTTTTCAGCCATGTCCGAGTACCAGCCCGGCCTCGTCCACTTCCGCACGCCGACCTATAAGCGCCCCGAGGCGCTGCGCCGCGCGCTCTATTCGATGATCGACCAATCCTGGCCTCATTGGGTCTGCGACGTCTATGACGACGATCCGGACCAGGCGGCGCGATCGGTGGTCGCGGCGATCGGGGACAAGCGCATTCGCTATACGGCCAACACGCCGCAGCTTTTTGCCTCGAAGAATATCGACCACTGCTTTTCGGCCGAGAATCCACACGCGGCGGAGTTCTTCTGTGTGGTGGAGGACGACAATTTCGTCCTGCCCGATTTTTGCGTGGCGAACATTGCGCTGGTGCGGAGCCAGGGTGTCGAGATCGTGCTACGCAATCAGTACTTTGAATATGCGAGCGGCACCGAGCGGGCCGCCATCAGCGATGTGGGCGTGCTCGATGAGCTCTTTACCGAAGGGCTTTATGAGGCCGGCGATTTCCGCATGGCGCTGTTGGCGGGGATCGGGGTTTCCAATGGCGGGTTGTTCTGGTCGCTGAGGGCGAAGTCGCCGCTTGAAATCCAGTATGGATGCACGGCAACGCTGCAGGAATATTTGCGGACCTATTCGGTGGTTGAGCCGGTCTATGTGGCCATGGAGCCCCTGGCCGTTTGGGCCGAGAATGCCGAGCAGACGACGCGGAATGCGGAGCTAAATGCCGGGTATTTGCGGCGCGAGCTGGATCTGAAGCGGTCGGTGCAGGCCTTGCGGCAGCGGGTCTGGACTGAGGCGAGTGCGGAGCAGCGTCAGCGGTTTCTGACCGATCCGCGGTTTGCGACGCCGATTGGCGTGCGCGCGATGAATGTGGGCAAGGCGCTGCTGGGGCTGGGGCTGTCGCCGCATGTATCTCCGGTGGAGGCGGCAAAACTCCGGTCGCGTGGAATGATGATCCGGCTGCTTGGGCGGGTGACGCCGGAGTTTGAGCGCTTCGTCGCCTCGCGTGATGGGTTGCGGCACAGCGCATGAGTGTCACGACAGAAGTGGGAGGCAAGCGGCTCGATCATCTGAAATCGGGCCGGGCTTCGGCTGCGATCAAGGGCACGATGTGGTCGCTGGTCAGCAGTCTCGCGCCGGCCCTCCTCGGATTTTTGGTGTTTCTGGCGACGTCGCGGGTGCTCACCCCGGCCGAGTTTGGGATTGTCGCCTTTGCCGCGAGTATTGCGACGGTCGGGCTGGCGGTGGCGCCGGCGGGGTTTCGCGAGGCGCTGATCCAGCGCACGGATATTGAGCCCAAGCATCTTGATACGGTGTTCTGGCTTTGCGTTGGGGCGGCGGTTCTGATTTTTGGCGCGCTCTGCGTGGCGGCGCCGTTTGTGGCTTCGTCTTCGGGCGATCCGTTGCTCACGGCGCTAGTGCCATTCATTTCGGCGCGGGTGATTTTCGATATGGCCGCGGCGGTGCCCAATGCGCTCTTGGTGCGGACCATGTCGTTCCGGATGTTGGCGCTGCGGACAACGGCAGCGTCGCTCGTTGCGGCCGTGGTTTGCCTGGGGCTGCTCTGGGCCGGGTTTGGGCTTTGGGCGCTTGCGGCTTCGCAACTGGCGGGGTCGGTGACGACCTGTATCGGGGCGCTGATCGCGGCGCGCTGGAGGCCGGGGTTTCGATTTGACCTCAAGGCATTGGGCGATCTCAAGGCGTTCGGGCTGTTTTCAACGGGCAACCACTTCATCACCACGATCAGCCTCGATCAGCTTCTCATTGGCGCGCTTCTCGGGCCGGCGGGGCTGGGTATTTACGGCTTTGCGCGGCGGATTTTTCAGATCCTCACGGACCTCCTGTCGGGGGCGCTGAACCTTGTTTCCTATTCGCTGCTGTCTTCGATGCAGGGGGAGAAGGCGAAGCTGCGCGAGGCTTATCTGCTCGGGACCTTTGCGTCGTCGGTGGTGGCATTTCCGGTTTTTGCCGGGCTGGCGCTGGTGGCAGGCGATCTCATCCCGCTGGCTTTTGGCGAGCACTGGATCGAGGCGGTGCCGGTGGTGCAGGCGTTTTGCGCCCTGGGTGTCCTGACTGCGGTGGGGATTTTGCAGGCCTCGCTAATCCGCAGCCAGGGGCAGGCCGACCTGTGGTTCTATTATGTGCTCAGCAAGCAGGTGGTGACGGTGCTTTACGTCTTCCTGTTTGCAGGCTGGGGCCTGTTGCCGCTGACGGTGTCGCTGGTGGTGCTCAATGCGCTGATGTGGATGCCGACGCTGCACATGGTGGTGCGGCTGCTGGGCATTTCGCTGTTGTCGTATCTGGGGTCGTTTGCCCTACCGGTGCTGGCAACCGCGGTGATGTGGGGAGCAGGGTGGCTGGTGCAACGCGAAATGGGCGATGCCGAACCGGTATTGCGGCTCGCTGCGACCATTGGTGTCGCGGGGACGAGCTACGGGGCGGTCATTGTTGTGCTGGGTCGCGAGCGGGTGCAGCGGATGGTGGGGTTCTTGCGGAAGAAGCGTTAGCTGCTGCTGCCTTACCTACGAGCCTTTTGGTCGTTTGCGTTCAGATGGTTTTGTAATACACTGTAGTTCGATCTGGAGTGTAGCCATGTCAAAACCACAGCTCTCTGACCCAATCACGCTTCGCCTGCCGGTGGATGTGCTCGAAGCGATCGAGCGCATCGCGGAAACGTCTGATCGCTCCCGTAGCTGGGTGATGGTGCGTGCGATGCGGCTTTACCTTGCCGGTGAGGGCGCTGAGATCCTCAACGTTGCAGACGGCCTTGCGCAGCTCGAGAAGGGCGAGTCCGAGGATATGGATGATGTCATTGCGCAGGTAGAGCAGATCGTCCGCGGCAATGCCGCTTGATGAAAGTCAAACTCTCTAGAAACGCCGCTGACTATGTTCGGCAGGAAGCTGCTTATCTTCGCCAACACAGTCGTGCAGCGGCCGAGCATTTTCTGGAGCGCGTCAAGTCGGTGAGGCGTGATCTCGCGGGCTTTGCGGAAGCGGGCTTTTCCGACGAAGGGCTACCTGTCCCTGGCTTACGTCGTCTCGTGAGGGACGGGTACTTTTACGACTATCGTATCCGGGAAACCGAAATCGAAGTCGTCGCGATTTCAAGTTCCGTCAACAGACCGCTTCTGAACCCATCTGACGATGATGATCTGGATTTCGAGGTCTGAGACAGAGGGCAAGTTACTCCCTCTGTCATCTCAGTGCGCTTAGCTCACCGCCATGCGGCTGCGGACAAAACCGTCTACCGCCGCCTGAGCCATTTCCGTGACTTCTACGATCTTTGCGTCGCTGCTGAGCTGGGGCTCGAGGCGGGCCATTTGCTGCAGGTGCTTGGCGGCGATGCTGGTGAAGATGCGGTTGGGGATGGCGGCGAGGGGGGAGGCGTTGAATTGGCCGACCTTGCCGAGACGACCGCCGCGGCCGGTGCGGCCGATGTAGTATTCGAGGACGCTGGTGGGCTTCAGTTCGTTGAGACGGACGTCGAGGTTGAGGGCGCCGGCCCAGTCGAGCCACTTCTTGTGGTGGCCGCCATAGATGGGGCGGGCGCCGATCCAGGGGGTGCGCAGGGCATCGGCGACGATGGCGCCGTGCATGGCTTCGGTGATGAGGAGGCGGGCGCCGCGGATCTGGCTGAGGACGGTGTCTACGGGCGCGGTGGCGTCGATCAGGGTCATCCCGGCCATGCGGCAGGCTTCGGCCCAGTCGCCGCGTTCGAGGCTTTCATAGTGGGGCATAAAGGCGATGTTGACGCTGTCGTCGGGGGGCGGCAGGTCCATGGCGCGGAGGAGAATGGCGCTGTCGCAGATTGAGAGTTCGGGATCGATACCAAGGGTTTTGGCGGTGTTGGGGCCGCGGACGAAGCGGATGTCCCAGGTGCCGTCGTTGACATCGGGCAGGCCCATATAACCGGCATAGCCGGAGCCCATGACGAACTTTCGCGACTTTTCGGGGAGGTGGTCGCCAATGATGGAGCCGATGCCGACAAAAAGCTCGCTTTCGTCTTCGTCGAGAAAGCCCTTGGGCAGGAGCGCGGGCCAGACGTGAAGGTTCAACTCATCGCCGAAATTGGGCACGTGGCCGCGGAAGAATACCAGCTTCATCGAGAAGTCCTTTTCAGTCCTGGCAGAGGATGGATTGTTCGAATGCGCACTCTTGGTCGAGCGGCGTGAAGGCGACCCAGTCGACCTCCATGGCGATGGGGGCGGTCACCGGAGTGAACTGGCCCATCCAGTCGGTCAGGGTATCCGTGCCCCAGAGGCTGAAGAAGACACGCTGGGGATTGCTCGGAATGGTCTTGGGGTCGTCCATGGTGCGGACGAGCTGGCCGTTGATGTAGTAGCGCAGTTGGTCCGGCTCCCAGGTGAAGGCGAAGGTGACGAAGTCGCTGTCGGAGGGATAGGGTAGGGCGTGGGATTGGCCGCTGCCGATTTCGCCGTCGCCGCTTTTGCCATTCACGAAGGTCGTTGTGTCGACGTGGCCGGTGTCGCGGGTGAGGATTTCGAAGTCGATCTCGTCGTGCGGCTTGCCCTGTTGGGGGCCGATATAGGTGAAGAAGGCGGCGTTTAGGCCCGAGCCGGACGGGGTTTTGAGGCGGGTTTCGTAGGTGCCGTAGCCATAGGCTTTGCGGGTTTGCAATTCGCCGCAGCGATATTGGCGATCGCCCTTGGGCTGGGGCGAGAAGCCGACGCGGAGCATGCCGCCTGAAGCGGTGACCTGATCGGTGGACCAGGTGCAGTTCTGGTGGGCGCCATTGGCCCAGCCATCGGCGACGTACCAACGGGATTGGTCGAGCGTGTCAAAGCCATCGAAGAAGGCGTCTTGTGCGACGGCCGGGGTGGCGATGCCGGCTGCCAGAAGGGCGAGAAGTCCGAGCGTTTGCTTCATCTCAAAATCCTCACTGTGCGAAGGCCAGGCGGGCGATGACGACGTCGCCGGAGATGAGCGGGGTGCCGATCTCGGCGGGGATTTCAGCGCCGTCGCGGATGATGGCGTAGCTGTAGGAGGGGGCGGTTTCGCTTGATGCGGAGACGCCGGTGTAGAGCACAGCTTCCTGGACGAGGCCCTTCTGGGTCGAGATTTTCAGGGCAAGGGCGCTGATCTGGCCGTCGACGGTCTGGCGCTCGAGTGTGAGATCGGAAATGCGCTGATCGGTCAGGCGGGCCTGTTCGCGATTGGCCGTGGCGATGGCCTGCTGGGCCTGAAGGGTCGCGGTTTCGGTATCGAGCAGGCGGGATTCGAGATCGGCGACATTGGTCTGGAGCGAGGTCACGCGTGAGGAGAGGGCGAGGCCGTCGTCGGAAAGGGCGGTGATCTTGTCGAGCTGGTCGCGGGCGGTTTCGAGCTGGCCCTCGGCGCTGGTCTGCTTCTGGTTGAAAGCGGTGATCTGGGTCGTGAGGAGGGCGACTTCGTCGGTGAGGGAGGTCGACTGGGCTTCGGCCTGCCGCTTCTGCGCTTCAAGGATTGCGGTCTCGGCGGCGAGAAGCGATTGCAGATCGGGATGGCCTTCGAGCTCGGGGGGGACGGGGATCTGTTCCTGATTGGCGAGTTCGGCGTCTAGCCGAGCGCGCCGGATGAGGAGGCGGGCATATTCGTCTTCGAGAACGTCGAGCGCGCCGGATGTGCTGAGCATTTCCTTTTCGGGGCGAGCGACGGCTTCGGCGCTGCGGCGTTCGCCGCCGGCGAGGGCCAGGGCTTTTACGACTGTCAGGTTGGGGGCGAAGGGGTATTCGCCGGGGGAGCCGACATCGCCCGAGACGTAGATGGGGCCGTAGGTGGAGACCTCTACGGTGACTGAAGGCGCGGTTGGCAGGCCAAGGGATTGCTGCAGGGCGGTGCCGAGATTGGCGGCCAGCTCGGTGCTGGTTTTGCCCAGGCTCTCGGTTGGGCCGACCATGGGGAAATTCACATTGCCGTCGGCGCCGACGATGTAATCGCCGCCAAGCGCCGTCCATTCCTCGAAGGTGGAATCGGCGGCTTTCCATTGGACTACCTTGATGGCCAGCTTGTCCGAAATGCCCAGGATGTAGGGTTCGGCGGCCTGCGCCGCGCCTGACGCTGCGAGGGCCAGAAGGCATACGGAGACGCGGCGCGCGGCAGAGTAAGTCCAGTCGGGGGCGAAGATCATGTCCCCATCCTTGCTTCTATTCGTGGGATGAGGATCGTCGCGATTGATCATGCCCGCAATGGGGCAGGACTTCGGGACAATCGGGGCTCATGCGGCTGACGAGAGGGTCAAGCCGTTGATTTTTCTGATCGTTCCGGGCGGAGATCGAGTATTGCCGGCTCGCTCAAGGCAGGCATGCGGGGGGCGGGCAACTCGCGGCGGTCGGTGCCGCGGGCGCGACGGGTTTTGATACCGCCGGGAGCATAGCCGAGGGAGGCGAGCCTGCGCCTTTGCTGGGGCGTGAGGGCGGGCCAGATCACGGTGCGCTGACTTTCATCGAGGCTGCCGAACTCGTCCTGATGGGCGATACTGCGGGTCTGAACTTCGAAAATGCGTGGGTCGATGGGCTCGTCCAGTTGGGCCATGCCGGCGAAGAGAACGGCCGCCGGTTGTGGGGACAATTGCAGATTGCGTTCGAAGTAGACGATGATTTCGCCCAGCTGGAGATCGGGCAGGGCAGCCTGCACCTTGCGGATGGCCTCCTGGCAGGTGCGCTGCTTTTGGCGGGCGGTGAGGCCATGGATATAGGCCCGAACCGAGGGGATATCGAAGCGATCTCCGTCGATGACGCCGCCCACAGGATAGCGGCCGACGCAGCGCTGACAGATCCAGAGTATGTCGTCGCCGCGGGCGACTTCGTAGGTGAGGCGCTGGTGCGTCTGACCGCAAAAGCCGCAGATGCTGCTGAGGGTTACGTCATCCGTTATCGCCCAGGTGAAGGACCAGGCCTTGGGATCGCCCACGGCCTCGTTCAGCGTGTAGCGAAATCGGGACATCGGCATGCTTCAGCCTCTTAGTTCATTGCGCGAGCCCAATCACGGGCGCGTTACCAAGACACGAAAACCACGGCAACCTCTGGGCCACTGGGCAACGAGATATGTCAAAAGCTGGGAGATTTGGTGGCCGAATGGCCTTCCCCTATGCGCCATTGCCCCGCCGCGGCCGCAAGAATGCCTGACGTGACAATAGCATGCGGCGTTTCTCGTTCCATGCCGGCGCAGCAAGAGGGGCATGCGCATAGCGGCAGCGCTTAATTTGTGATGAGCGGATTTTGACGCTCATCAATGCCAAAGGCACCGAGGCGGCGATCCTGGTGGTTTACTCTGCTCGGAGACCGCCATGCGCCACCTGCCCATTCTGTTCGTCTTGTGCGTGATCAACCCTGCCGTGGCGGCCGCGGGAGAGGAAGTCTGCGAAGTGACTCTTTCTGCGCCCAGTTGTGTTCTTGCTGCCCTTGAAACTGCATCGGCGCAGGGCGATCCGACGGCCAAGGTGGAACTGGCCCAGGCTCTGCTCAAGGGGGGAACGCCGGGCAGTGCGGAGCGGGCGGTGCGGCTGCTTTCTGGAGTGGCGGAGCGGGGGGATGCCTGGGCCGCTATCCTGCTCGCCAATCTCTATCGGCAGGGAGAGGTGGTGGAGCAGGATGGTACCAAGGTGGTGGCGTTGCTCGAGCCGCTGGCCGAGGCGGGCAATGCGGGCGCGCTGACGGAGCTGGGGGAGCTGTACCTCGCCGGTGCGAACAAGGCGCCGAGGGATGTGCCACTGGCCGCAGAGTATTTTGAACGGGCGGCGGCTATCGGCGATTCTTGGGGCAAGTTTCAGTTGGCGTCGCTTTTGATCGACGGAGAGGGTGTTGCGCGCGATATCGGCCGGGCGGTTGGCCTTCTGGAGGGGGTTAGCAAGGGTGGCGATCCCTGGGTGCTCATCACGCTGGGCGATCTCTATGCCAAGGGCCTGGCTGAGCCGGCGGAAAAGGCCATAGCCTATTTTGAGGAAGCGGCGGCGAGTGGCAATGCGGCGGCGATGACCCGGTTGGCTCAGGCGTATGCGAGCGGGCTGGGAACCGCGGCGGCGGATCGGGCGAAATCGCGGGGATTCTGGGAGGCGGCGGTGGCAAAGGGCGACAGTTTTGCCAGCATCAATCTTGCACTGCTGCTGTTGGCCGATGGTGACGAGGCTTCGGTCGATCGGGCGGTGGGCTTGCTCGATGCTGGCGTGGCGCGGGGGGAGGCGTGGCCGGCGACGGTCCTGGCGGACTTGCTGGTTCGCGGGGACAAGGTTCCGCAGGACGCTCGACGCGCGGTGGATTTGCTGACGCCGCTTGCTGAAGAGGGCAATCCGGCGGCGCGGGTTGCGTTGAGCGACATCTATCTCAAGGGGGCGGGGAGTGTCGTGGCGGACCCGGACCGCGCTTTTGCATTGGTTGAAGCGGCCTTCGAGCGGGGCGAGGCGCAGGCGGTGAGTCGTCTCGGCTTCATGCTGGTGCGTGGGCAGGGCACGAAACAGGATATTTCGAAGGGGTTGGGGCTGCTGGACAAGGCGGTGTCGGCGTCGACTGATCCGTGGCTTGCGATCGATGTGGGTGCGATGTTGGCCAATGGCGATGTCGTTCCGGTGGATGGGGACAAGGCGATTGCCATGTTCAAGAGGGCGGCCGATCTCGGGAGTGCGGCGGGTCTCTTTCGACTGGGGATCAGCTACAGGGACGGGGTGGGCGCGGTCGAGCCGGACCCGGTTGTGGCACGGACGTATCTCGGGCAGGCGGCCGAAATGGGGGACAATGCTTCGCGCGTGACCCTGGCGCAGATGCTGCTCAAATCCGAGGTCAGGGCGGAGGTTGACGAGGGTGTTCTGCTGCTTGAGGCGGCGGCCGGGGAACACGATGTTTGGGGCACGACCAGCCTTGCCGCGCTGCTGCTCGAAGGGCGGGTGCTGCCGAAGGATGGCGCGAGGGTTCGGACGCTGCTCGAACCGCTGGCGGAAGAGGAGAATCCGGCTGCGCTGGCGATGTTGGGCGATCTCTATGTGAAGGGGGCGGAGCCGGTTGAACCAGATCCGGCGCTGGGGCGGGACTACTATGAGCGGGCCGCGGCGCTGGGGGAATTGGGGGCCAAGAACAAGTTGGGTTTGATGTTGTTGGCGGGCGAGGTGGGACCGGCAGACCCCGAGCGCGGGCTCAAATTGCTGCGTGAAGTTGCCGAGGCGGGGGATGGCTGGGCGAAAATCCAGCTTGGGGACGCGCTGACGCAGGGCGGTGCTGTTGACGTCGATGCCATGGCAGCGCGGGGCTACTATGAGAGGGCGCTCGACCAGGGCATTGACGCAGGTGCGGTGAAACTGGGGCTGCTCTATCTCAATGGTGCGGGGGTGCTGCGGCCGGACCCGACCAAGGCCGCCGAGTTCTTCGAAGAGGCGGTTGGCGATGGCGACGACCTTGCCAGAATTCAGCTGGCGCTGATGCATTTCGAGGGGCGCGGGGTTGCCAAGGATTTGGGGCGCTCATTGGAGCTGCTGGGAGATGCCGCGCAAGACAGTGCCTGGGCCAACGGCATCCTTGGCGGGTACTATGCAGATGGTCGCTATGGCCAACCGGATTATCAGAAGGCGCGGGATTACTTTGAGCGGGCTGTTCAACTTGGCGATGCCAGCGCCAGCTTCCGGTTTGGAGGGCTTCTCGCTTCGGGGCCACTGGCGACCGAGCATCGGGACGAAGGGCTTGCGCTGGTTCGCGGGGCGGTGGCGCAGGGTGTGCCTGGCGCGGCGGTTGAAATGGCGCGTTTGGAAATGATGGGTCTGGGCGGGGGCGGGGGCGGGGGCGGCGCGGCGGCGGAAGAGCGGCTTCTGGCGGAGGTTGGGAGCGGAAATCCCGCGGCCTTGCGGCTTTTGCTACAGCTCTATCGGTCGGGCGGAGGGGGGCTATCTCCGTCCATTGCCAAGGCGAGAGCGTCGCTTGACCAATATGGCGATCTGCTAGCGCCCGAGGCGGCGACGTTTGAAAGCATGGCGCTTTATGCCGCCGGGCCGCCGACGCCGGATGCGATGCAGCGGGTGGGAGAGAGCTTTGGCAAGCTCGGCGCGGGCGATGTTTCGCAGGCGGTGCAGATGCTCTTCTGGAGCAACAAGAATGCCTATGTCTATGTACTGCAACAGCAATTGAAAAAGGCGGAACGCTATGGGGGAGCGCTCGATGGGCGCCTGACGCGCGGCACTATTGCTGCGTTCAACGCGGCGTGCCGGGAGAGCGGTACCGAAACGCAGGTCTGTTCGGCGGGGCCGCTGACCCCGGACTATGCCGTGTTGATGTCCAAACAGATATCGAGTTTCGACGTGGGGCCGATGTCTCCGTGACCCCGCTAGGCGGCGCGGGCGCGACGGATGTCGCCCGTGATCCTGAAGCCGGACACGGCCTTTTCGATGTCGCTGGCCTGCGCTTCAGTCTGCTCGATGGCGCGGTTGGTTTCTTCCACCAGGGTCGCGTTGCGCTGGGTCATCTCGTCCAGCTGGCGCACGGCGCTGGCGACGGCCTCAATCGCCGAGGCCTGGCTATCGCTGTCGCGGGCAATTTCCTCCATCAGGGCGGTATTGGCATCGACGGCCTGGACGATGGCGCCGAGCTTGCCTGCGGCTTCGTTGACGAGCTTGGCACCGACGCCGATTTCGCTGGATGACTGTTCGATCAGGGTCTTCACGTCGGCCGAGGCGCCTGCGGCCGACTGGGCGAGGCGCCGCACTTCCACGGCAACGACGGCAAAACCCTTGCCCGCTTCGCCGGCGCGCGCCGCTTCCACCGAAGCGTTCAGGGCGAGCAGATTGGTCTGGAAGGCGATGTCGTCGATGAGGCCGATGATGTTGGAAATCTTGGCGGAGGACTGGGTGATCCGCGTCATGGCGGCGGTCGCATCGGCCATGACCATGCCGCCATCGCGGGCGGTGCGGCTAACGCTGCGGGCATTGCTGTCGGCGTTGCGCGAGCGTTCGGCGTTTTCTGCAAGCGTGCCGGAGAATTGCTCCATGGCGGCGGAGGTTTCTTCAAGGGTTGCGGCCTGGCGGGTCGTGCGTTCGGAGAGGTCCTGTGCGCCCGATAGAATTTCGCCCGTGGCGCCGCGCAGGGCCATCAGGGCGTGGCGCAGGGCGCTCATTACCGTTTCGAGCTTTTCGGCCAGGGCGTTGGTGTCGCCCTGCAATTGGGCGAAGGCGCCGCGATAGGTGCCCGACAGGCGGATGGTCAGATCCGAGTGTGCGAGGCCGGAGAGGACGCGGCCGGTTTCCCCGATGCTGTGACCAACCGTATCGACGAGGCGATTGATTGAGGCGGCGAGATTGGCGAGGGCCGGATCGTCATAGCGCGTCGAAATGCGATCCGAGAAATTGCCATCGATGGCGGCATTGACCACGCGATTGAAGTCCTTGGAGAGCTGCTCCATCGTCTGTGCGCGTTCGAAGCGATGCGCGGCGGTGGTGTCTTCGACCTCCTGGGCGAGGAGTTCGGCTTCGCGGGCACTGGTCTGGGCCTGCTCGGAGCGCTCTTCGGAGAGATGCAGCAGCTTGTGGGTGTTGAGCGTCATCCAGATCAGGCCCGCCGCTTCGACGATGAGGACGACGGCGTGGAGCAGAATGCGCCCGATGCCGGCGCCGCCATAGAAGACGAGCGTATCGAGCGTCATGCCCAGGCCCAGATGATGAACGGCGACGACCGCGGCGCCGAGGAGAATGGCGCGTGCATCGTGCAGCAGGGCGCAAACCGCCAGCGCGGCGAAGAACACCATGTGAAGATCGACCTGGTAGGTCGTGCCGCGCGCGGCGATCAGCAGGGCCATGACTTCGCCCATCATCACCGCCACCGCCATATACCGGAATGCGGCAGACTGACGGCTGATGAAATAGGTCGCGGCGAGAGCGACAATGCCGAAGCCCGCTAGGAGCGTCGCCGGGCCATCGCTACCCTGAACCAGCCATTCGGTGACCATCGTGGCGATGGTCAGCGCGAGGGCGAGGGCCGCGACCGCAATGGTGGCGCGCTGGCGAATGGTGTCGAGTGTCATAGAGAGGCCTCCGGCCTTTGGGGGGCACAAAGGCCCTCTGCCTTGACGAAGAAGAGGGCGCCCAAAACCCGGGCGCGTGTCTGGAAATCGGTCTGGTCAGCGTGGACGACCACGACATTGCCGATCTGCGTGGGGGCGACGACTTGCGCGCCAGCCGCATGGATGATGGCCCAGGCGTGCGTTTCCTCAGTGAATGGGGGGAAAACAACCGCCATTTCGCCAGTCTCAGGCGCGGCCATCGTCGTGGAGAATGCGGCTAGGGAGGCGAGAATGGAAAAGGCAATTGCCGGTAGAAAGTCACGCATAGACGCCTCAGCACACGCGCCATTGCGTGTAGCCCATCAGCGATTCACCTTAGGGGATCATGGTTAGAAACGCGTTAATTGGCCGGTATTGCGGGGTTCAACTCCGTCTAGGGTTGGGCGAGCAATTCCAGCAAGGCGGGGTAGACCAGCTCTACATTCGCACCCCGTTCCCGCGTGTTGATCATATCGTGGGGGAGGCGGGCGCCGAAGGGCAATGTGGTGATGGTCGGCTCGACGCCATGCTCCTTCCAATAGGCTGCGATCTCCAAGGTCTGGCGGTTGTTGACGGCGACGTCTGCGTCGTTGAGCAGGATGGAGATGTTGGACACGGCAGGCGGAGTGTTCTGGGCAGCGGCGTGGACCTGCCAGCCGACGAGCATGATCTCGGTCAAAGCGTGGGTGGTCGGCATGGCGTGGGCGATGGCGGCCTTTTCCGGCGTGGCGTTTTCGAGGGGATTCCACGAGAAGATGATGTTGGGGAGGGCGCGGGTGACGTTCGTGCCGGCCTGCATGGCCCAGGTCGGCACCACATAGGGTCCGAAGAAGGGCGAGATCAGCACGACCTGATCCACGTCAGCCCGAAACTGGGCGGCAAAGGCGGACAATGTGCCGCCAGCTGAGAGGCCCATCACGGTAACGTCGTCGCCAAGACCCTGGGCCAGATCGAGCGCTGCATTGGTGTGATCGATGAGTCCTTCGGCAGTGAAATCGTCGAGGTCGCTCGGGGTGGGGCTGACAAAGCCGTGGCCGTGCATGCGGGGCAGGTAGACGTTGTAGCCCATGGCGAACAATTGCTCGGCGAGGGCATCGGCCTGGGCGGGGCAACTGGTGAAGCCGTGAAAATAGACGATCGAGCGGGCGACCTTCTGGCCTTGGGTCAAGAGGCGGGACCGGCAGAGCGGATCGAGGTCGAGGCTTGCTTCCTGTTCTTGGACGGCGGCAAAGGCGGCCGTCGCTTGCTCATAGTTCATCGTGGTCTCGTCAACGGGCGTGGAAATAGGCGGGGCGTCGATTTCAGTGTTTCCGAACCAGAAGAAGGCCACGCCCAGGCCGGCAACGGCGAGCATGGCCAGACCCAGAGCCACCCGCGGGACCGCGGGGTGCTTGAGGAGGGGCGAGGTTTTGCCCGGGCGTTCTGCGAGGTCCGGATGCAGCCGCTTGAAAAGGAGCGCGATGACCATGCCCGCAAGGGACATGAGCAGCACGCCCGGAAAGCCGGTGGTGATCAGGGTGAGCGTGGTGATGAGCTGGACCTGCTCCAGGCGCTCCGACAGGGGCGGCAGCAGGCCCCATTGCCGCTGCAGGAGTTCGGCGAAGGTGATGACGACCGGGTAGGACAGGAGGCCTGCAAGGATGCCGGCGATGCCGCCGCGCAGCAGGGTGACGGCGCGGGGCAGTCCGCAGAGCAGAAGCCACATGAGCGCGCCGCAGGCGCCGGCACCGACGAACAGGTTGAACCAGGTGACCTGTCCATCGTCATTGAGCAGGTCGCCGCTGATGGTGAGGCCGATGGCCGGCGCGATTGCCACTGCGGCGAGGCCGAACAGCAGGCCTGCCGTGAGCGGTCGGGAGCCAATACCTGCCATCAGGAACGCCCGGTATTGTTGAGCAATGCGGCCTTGAGCTCGGTCATCTTCTGGGCGTCCCAGCCTTCCGGCTCGACCAGCGCATACCAGCTTTCGGCGTAGTCGGCGGGGGAATAGACGTGACCGTAACCGATGGGCGAGGTGTTGGAGAGCGCCATATCCATCGCCAGCTGCAGGAAGGTGATGATCGGGTACCAGTGGAATTCGGGGGATACGCCTTCGCCCCGTTCGCCCTCCATCCAGTCCGGCGCGCGGAAGATGGTGTCGTAGTCGAAGAAGACGATTGGGTCGCTGGGATACTGCAGGAAGGCGATCCGCATGGGCCCCCAGTTCTCGCCGGGTTCGGCAAATTCGGTGCCGCGATTGGCGAAGCGAACGCTGGAACTGTCGCCGAAAGCGGGCCGCCATTCTGGGGATTGGTCAGCCCGGTTTGCCGTCGCCCAATGCCAGACCGTGCTGGTGAAGGGCGGGCCTACCCAAAGGGCGCCATCGAAGGGGGCGGCGAGGACATCGAGAAACATGGTCGATGCCTGGGAGCTGTTGGCCCCGAGGCTGAGGCCGTTGAGGAAGAGACGCGGGCGCTGATCGGCGGGGAGGGCACGCCAATAATTATAGACGATGTCGAAGAGGGCCTGCGCGGTCGATACGCCCTCGTCGGGCTCGACGAGAAGCGAGAGGGGGCTCGTGAGGTAGGAATACTGGATCGCGACGCTCGCGACATCGCCATCGAGAAGGTATTCCAGTGAATCGATGCTGGGCGGGTCGATCCAGCCGGTGCCAACCGGCATGATGATGACGAGCGTGGACCTATCGAAGGAGCCGACACGCAGCATTTCGGCCAAGGCCAGATCGGCGCGTTGGGCGAGGGTTTCGGCTGAGCGCAGGCCGACATAGGTGCGCAGCGGCGTGAGGGCGGGCCGCCCCGTGACGGCCTCGATATCAGCTTCGGTTGGTTGGGTTTCGATATAGACGCGGCCATCGCGGCCGATGGAGGTCCACGGAACCAGCGAGGCCTCGCTGCCGGAGCGGAGTGGATCGATTGGCGCCGGATTGCCGGTCAGGGCGACGACGGCGTCGATGCGCAGGAAGGTTTCGTCGGCAAAGTTGATCAGGCTGCGCAACAGCACGCCGTTGACCAGCAGCCCCGTCACGATGCCAACGATGATGATGCCGGCGAGGGTAGCGGCGCGCGGCGGCAGGCGGGTGCGCAGGAGGGCGGCAACGCGCTGGGTCCCGCGTGTAATCAGAGTGCCAATGGTGACGAGGAGCAGCGCCGGAATGAGGGCCAGCACGATAACGACGAGGACGTGGCTATCGTCCATCGGCTCGAGCTGCATTTCGGCGCGGACGGTGTTTTGCCAGCCCGTATAGCGATAAAGGCAGATCAGCGCGATCACGCCTGAAGCGGTGAGCAGCCCCCAGCGCAACCAGCGCCGGACCGTGAGATTGGCGGGATGAAGCTGCAGATAGGTCCAGAACCAGAAGAGGACTGCGCCCACCGCGTAGCCGACGGCGAAGACACAACCCGACAATAGGCCCTGGACGACGGCGGGACGCGGGATCAGCGAAGGCGTGAGCGACAGCGCGAAAAACAGGATCCCGACAATCAGGCCCGCCGTGGATATGTAGGACCCTATTCGTTCGCTCAGGCGCATGGCCACGCTCACCAAACTACTGTTGCCAATTAGCTAATCCCAGAATGGGTGACGGGAAAAGGCGCGCCGGCCGTTTGTGCTCAAATAGGGACGGGCAGCAAAGGCGCGGGATTTTGCGCACATCGAGAATGCCCCAGGCTTTCAGTAAGCTCGGGGCCTTGGAGTGGTGGCGGCATGATGTTTCGACCTGTTCTGGCAAATATTCTGGCGGGGATCATTTTCTCCCTGGGCGGCCTCCTGGCGACGTTTGTCGGCGGATTGCCGGTGGCGGAGTTCTTCGGGAGCGAGGGCGGGCTGGACTGGGCCGATATCGCCATCGGCATTTTCGTGGTCGGCGCCCTGGGCTGGTGGGTCCTGGTGGGGCGCAGCGGGCGGCCCTCGCTGCTGCGGGGCGCAATCGCCGGGGCCTTGACGGGGATATTGTCCTACCCGGTCGTGCTCGGGGTCGCTGAACTGTTCAGGATTTCGCCTGAAATCGATGGAGCGATGGAGCAGGCAGCCGCGGTGAGCCGGCTCAGCGGCCTGGGCTTCCTGACGACGGGATTTGCCGCGGTTCCGACCATGGCCGTTGCCGGCGTGATTGCGGCGCTGGTGTTGCGGCCGCTCTATCCCGCGGCGAAGGGCAGCGATCCGGCCCTAAAACTGCTGCGTGGGGCGGGGTTGGCATTGCTGGCATTGGCGGGCGCCTTGGTTGCCCTTTTCGTCTGGCTTACGGTGTTGCCGCTTGATCGAGGGCGCGTTTTGGGGGCGGGGGCCCTCGCCGCTGAACCAAGCTATGAGCAGGCGATTGCCCTTTACGATGCGGCGCGCCAAAGCGAAGACCAGATACCGATCAATCCCAGATGCGCGTCAAAACTGCTTTTGCAGGACAGCCGAGAGGCGCCGACCGTCATTTTCCTGCATGGGCTGACCAACTGTCCTGCGCAGGCGGACGAGTTGGCGCCCAAGCTTTTCGAGCTGGGATACAATGTCTATGTGCCGCGCCTGCCGGGGCATGGTGAGCTCGATCGCATGACCACGGCACTGGCTGATGTGGGCGCGGAGGACTATGTGGCGGCGACCGAGGAGGCCATCGCGATCGCGCGTGGAGTTGGCGGAGAGGTTGTCGTCAGTGGTCTTTCGGCGGGCGGCGTGCTCTCGGCCTGGAGCGGCCAGCAGCGTGCCGATGTCGACCAGTCTCTTGCCATGGCCCCGTTTTTCGGGCCGCGCCAGGTCCCGACCTGGGCCAATCGGGCGGCCACCAATCTGCTGCTGCTCTTGCCCAATATGATGATCAGCTGGGACCCGCGAAACCCGGAAGGATCGCCCGAGATGGACTATGCCTATCCGCGGGTAGCCACCAGGGCTTTCGCTCAGTTCATGTTCATTGGCGAGGTAACTTCCGGACTGGCGGATAGGGAGGCCCCGTTGGCGCAGAAGCTTTCGGTGATGGTCAACGAGGCCGACACCGAAGTGAATGACCGTCTCATCGAGCGCCTTGTTGCGGCATGGCAGGGGCATGGCGCGCAGGTTGAGGTGAAGCTGGTGCCGCTCTCCCTCGGTCTGCCGCATGATCTCATCGATCCACGGCAGGACCTTGCCAATACGGAAGTGGCCTATGGGCTGTTCGTGGAGATGCTCGGGAAGGCCGTGCCGTAGCGACCAAAGTCTATCTGGTCACGGGTGGCGCCGTCCTGATTGTGGGACGAGGCGCTGAATAGCCCATAGAAAATACCGGGGAGACAACATGGCCGATACCACTTCCAGCCTTCGCGATGCGGCGCTGCATTTTCATGAGTTTCCCAAGCCCGGCAAACTGGAGATCGTGGCGACCAAGCCGCTGGCCAATACACGCGACCTGTCGCTGGCCTATTCGCCGGGCGTGGCTGTTCCCTGCGAGGAAATCGCGGCCGATCCGCAGGCGGCCTACAAATATACGTCCAAGGGGAATCTGGTCGCCGTCATATCCAATGGCACAGCCGTGCTGGGCCTGGGCAATATCGGGGCGCTGGCGTCCAAGCCGGTGATGGAAGGCAAGGCGGTGCTGTTCAAGAAGTTCGCCGGGATCGATTCCATCGATCTCGAGGTGAACGAGCAGGACCCCAAGCGGTTCATCGAGATCGTGGCGCCGCTGGAGCCGAGCTTTGGCGGGATCAACCTTGAAGACATCAAGGCGCCGGAATGCTTCGAGATCGAGGAAGCGCTGCGCGAGCGGATGAATATCCCGGTCTTTCATGATGACCAGCATGGCACGGCGATCATCGTCGCGGCGGCAGTGATCAATGCCATGCGGCTCGTGCGCAAGGATATTGGCAAGGTCAAGATCGTCACCTCGGGGGCAGGGGCGGCGGCCATTGCCTGCATGAACATGCTGATCGCGGTGGGTGCCAAGCGTGAGAATATCTGGGTCGCTGACTCCAAGGGGCTGGTGACCAAGAAGCGCGACAACTCCGTTGATCGCTGGCGCGGTGCCTTTGCGCAGGACACCGAGGCGACGGAACTGAGCGAGGTGATGGCCGGTGCCGACATTTATGTCGGGTTGTCCAAGGCCGGGGCGCTGAAGCCGGAAATGATGAAGGACATGGCGGAAAATCCGCTGATCCTGGCGCTGAGCAATCCGATCCCCGAAATCATGCCGGAACTGGCCAAGGAAACGCGGCCGGATGCACTGGTCTGTACCGGGCGGTCGGACTATCCCAACCAGGTCAACAATGTCCTTTGTTTCCCGTTCCTCTTCCGCGGTGCGCTCGATTGCGGGGCGACCGTTATCAATGAGGAGATGAAGGCTGCGGCGGCGCATGCCATTGCGCAATTGGCGCATGAGCCGGGGCTAGAGGCGACGGCCCATGGTGTGCCGGCGATTTTCGGGGCGGATTATCTGATCCCCAATCCGTTCGACCAGCGGCTTATTCTGCGGATCGCGCCGGCCGTGGCCAAGGCGGCGATGGAGAGTGGGGTTGCGGCGCGGCCGATCGCGGATTTCGATGCCTATCGTGACCAGTTGCGGCGCTTCGTTTTCCGCTCGGGCATGGTGATGAAGCCCATGATCGAGCAGGCGCAGAGCGGGGCCAAGCGCATCGCCTTTGCCGATGGCGAGGATGAGCGCGTGTTGCGGGCGGCGCAGGTGATCCTTGAGGATGGTATCGGCAAGCCGATCCTGATCGGGCGGCCTTCGGTGATTGAATCGCGGCTTGAGCGGTTTGGTCTGACGATCAGGCCGGGTAAGGATTTTGAGGTCATCAATCCTGAGGACGATCCGCGCTATCGCGACTATGTGGCGGAGTTTCACGCGCTGGTGGGTCGCAAAGGGGTGACGCCGGATACGGCGCGGACGATCCTACGCACCAATAGTACGGTGATCGGCGCGCTGGGCGTGCGGCGTGGCGATGCGGATGCGCTGATCTGCGGGTTGCAGGGGCGCTACATCAAGCATGCGCGGGACATTCACTCGGTCATTGGGCTGGCGGACGATGCCAGCCAGCTTTCGGCGCTATCGATGCTGTTGCTCAATCGCGGCGTGTTCTTCCTGGCCGATACCTATGTGAACATCGACCCGAGCGTCGATGAGCTGGTGTCGATCACCTTGCAGGCGCGCGACCATCTCAAGCGCTTCAATATCGAGGCCAAGGCGGCGCTGTTGAGCTATTCGAACTTTGGATCGCGCGAGGGCGAGACGGCCGGCAAGATGCGGGCGGTCTATGAAAGGCTCAAGGCGGTGGCGCCCGATCTTGTGGTCGAGGGGGAAATGCAGGGCGATCTGGCGGTCAATGCCGAATTGCGCGAGCGCTATATTCCGGACTCGGTGCTGAACGGGGAAGCGAACCTGCTGATCTTCCCAAATCTTGAGGCGGCCAACCTGTCGATGACGCTGCTCAAGGAGCTCAACAACGGGCTCCATATCGGGCCGATCCTGATGGGGACGCGGCAGCCGGCGCATATCGTGGCGCCGACCGTTACCAGCCGTGGTCTCGTCAATATGGCGGCGATCGCCGCCGCCGAGGTGGTGGGCAAGGGTGTCTAGGCCTGGGAGAGCAGGACCCAGACAAGAACGAGGATGCTGGTCAGGGCGCCATTGAGCGCCATGGCTATGCCTGAAAAGGCGCCGGCGACCTCGCTGACCTGAAAGGCTCGTGCCGTGCCGATGCCGTGGGATGCAACGCCCACGGCAAAGCCGCGCGCGGCGTAGTCCTTGATCTTGAGCGCATTCATCAGCGGCGTGACGATGACGGCGCCGAGGATGCCGGTGAGGATCACCAGCACGGCGGCGAGGGAGGGAATGCCGCCGAGATTGCGGGCGAGTTCCATGGCGATGGGAGCGCTGGTGGATTTCGGCGCGATGGAGGCGACGACGTCGGCGGGGGCGCAGAAGGCCATGGCGATGGCAACGGCGCTGCCCATGGCCGTGAGCGAGCCGGCGACCAGCGCGCCGCCTATCGGCAAGAGCGAGCGCCGGACCTTTTCAAGGTTTTTGTAGAGCGGGATCGCGAGGGCAACCGTCGCCGGTCCGAGCAGGAAATGCACGAACTGAGCGCCTTCGAAGTACTGGGCATATGAGGTTTGGGTCACCTGCAGCAGGGCAATGATCAGGAGGCCGGCGATGAGCACGCTATTGGCGATGGGCGTGCCGCCGAGTTTTGCCGAAATGGCAAGGGCCAGTAGATAGGCGAGAATGGTGGCCGTGAGCCAGAGCAGGGGGCTGGCGCTGAGATAGACCCAGATTTCCGCAATGCCACTCATGGCTTTTCCCCATTCGAGAGGCGGGAGAGCGCGAGATAGGTGCCGACGGTGACCAAGAGGGTCAGCAGCGTCGAGATGACGAGCGCCAGCAGGAGGGGCGGACCCCATTCGAGGATCAGCC
Source organism: Devosia sp. LjRoot3 (assembly GCF_964252865.1). Taxonomy (NCBI): domain Bacteria; kingdom Pseudomonadati; phylum Pseudomonadota; class Alphaproteobacteria; order Hyphomicrobiales; family Devosiaceae; genus Devosia; species Devosia sp. LjRoot3. The sequence goes on along the minus strand of NZ_CAXUPK020000003.1, from coordinate 562,354 downwards.
CGCCATATTGGACGATGCCGACGGCCGAGGGCACGAAAAGCAGCGACAGGATGCCGATGAGGCCGGTGGCCATGGCATCAAGCCCGGCAGGCAGTCGGCGGCGCCAGCCGAGATAGGCGAGAAGCAGCAGCATGCCGGCAACGGGGCCGGGGAAAACGAAGGACGGCGCGAGGAGGCGTGCGACGCTGACCAGGGTCTCGCCTGCCAATTGGCAGGAAATCAACACGGCAAAGCCGGCGAGCAAGGTGGCGGGGGTGATGCGTGGCTTGGCTTTGCCTTCATCCGATTTCGGGGTCATCGGAGTTCATCCTTGGCGTGTGTGGTCGGAGCAGCGGCTGGGGCGTGGGCGATGCTGCAAATCGGTCGGCGCAGCCCTGCGCCGCGGCGGGTCTCACATATGCGCGTGGAAAAATCCACAAAAGCGTGGCAGGCGCTCGCCTTTGGTGTGGGTTTGCACGACGCCCGCAGAGGCAAGTCCGGTGCCTTGGCTCATAAGCAAATCGTCGCGACGGGCGGGGAAGGTGGCTAGCTTTCCTTGTGGTCGCAGGAGTAGTCTGGCCCAAAATTCCGCGGCGACGTGCCTGCGGATCGCCGGTGATCGAGGGGCATTCGTGGACGAGATCGACGCAAACTGCCGGCGCTGTGCTGCCGATACGCCATTCACGCCCAATTTCATTTCTCCTGGTTTTCAGCCCCTATGATCGAATTTCTTCATTCCGTGTCGGTGTGGCTTGAGACGCTGCTCAATGCCGTGTCGGACAATTTCTGGCTTTCGATTGGGTTCATCTTCCTCGTCGCCATCGGCGAAGCGGTGTTTATCCTGGGGCTGTTTGTGCCCTCGACGCCGGTTCTGCTACTCGTTGGCGGTATTATCGCCACGGGCAAGCTGCCGTTCTGGGAAATCTACCTCGCGGCCGTTGTGGGCGCGGTTATTGGGGACGCCATCTCATACACGGTGGGCTTTGCGCTCAAGGATCGCATCAAGACGATCTGGCCGTTCAGGAACTATCTTGAGCTCCTGAGCCGGGGCGAGGTGTTCTTTGCCAAGCATGGCGGCAAGTCGGTTTTCATCGGGCGATTTATTCCGGGGGTGAAAGCCGTGGTGCCCGGTATCGCCGGGATGATGGGCATGCCTTATCGCTGGTTCACCATCATCAACGTGTCTTCGGCCTTCGCCTGGGCGGCCGCTCATATCCTGCCGGGCATGCTGTTGACGGCATGGCTCAAATCCATCGGGCTGTCGCTGGAACTGGTGATCATTGTCGGCGCCGCGGTGTTGACTGTGCTGTTCCTGCTGATTCACTATTTCCGCTCGATCGTCCTCGTCTTTGCGCCCTTTATGGGTGGTTTTGGACGCTCGCTGCAGGCGCGCTGGGGACGGTCAAGCGTCTGAGACGCGGCTCGTCTCTGGGGTGAGCCCTCAGCTGATTGTGGAATGGAGTCGGTGGTTCAACGTTGCCACGATGCCGCAATTGGACCGTTTACAGAGCCGGGCGTGAGCAATAAGAAGGCGGCATATCGATGCGACCGAATGGGCGCATATAGAAATCATATGCGGTGACTCGGAATTACCTATGAAATTTCTGTCCGAAAACGCGAGCGTTGACAGCCGGTCTTTTATTTCTGTCTTTTTTTCGGTTGCTTGTGTTGTTTCTGCCGTGACTTTTTGGTCATTTGCCGGAAATTATGCCGCATATATTTCAATGTTGTTGGCGGTCCCTGCTTTCGTTTTGGGCTGGCGGCAGTCGTTCTGGGTTATCTTGCGGAGTTCGCCCGTGCTTTGGGCGTCGTGGTCCGGTTTCCTGCTGTTGGCGATCGCCTTTCTTTTGCAGCCAGGGCTACCGAGCGTAGCGTCAATCGGCGACTTCTTACCCTTTGCCTTGATGCCCATTCTTGCGCTTGCAATTGCCCCACTGGGCAAGGTGCAGTTCACGCTCGGGCATTTTGCTCTTCTCTGTCTGGCCGCATCCGCCTTGGCGGGGCTGGTTGGACTGAGCGGTCTGCTGCTGGGGCAGCCCCGTGCCTCCGCGCCAGAATTTAGCCCCATACATTTCGCCACGTGGGCCGTAACGTTTGGCTTTATGAGTTTGGCGTTGACCTTGACCGGCAGATCGCCATGGCGCTGGTTTGCCTTGGCGGGCCCCGCCTTCGGGTTGCTGGCGGCTGTAGCGTCCGGCACCAGGGCAGCTCTGGTGATTGGTTGTGCCTTGGCTCTTCTTTTCGGATTCGCTTGGGTGCAGCGTCGCGCCATTCCTTTATGGCTTAAGGTCGCCATTCCTTTCGCGCTGGCGGGGGCGGTTCTGCTAGCGATATACCTCGCTAGTCTTGCCGGCATTGATCGCCCGTGGAACGCGTTGCGTGCGGTCGCAGGGGTGATAACCGGTGATCTGGGCCAAGACACTTCCACGGCCTACCGTGTCGAGATGCTGCGTGCCGGATGGAAGGCATTCCTCGACGCGCCACACGTTGGTCACGGCTGGCACAATCAACTTCAGGCAGCAATGCCATATCTGTCGCAAATGGCCCAGGATGGCTATGCTGCGGAGCAGTGGGGTTACATCCACAATGATCCGCTTAGCTTTGCTGTCGCCGCGGGCGTTCCCGGACTTGTCTCGTACGTCTTGTTCATGGCGATGCCGCTGTTAGCGGCCTTTAGTCAGCGAAACGCCAGCAACTGGGACGTTCGGCTCTATTTGGCTCTGAGCTTTACAGTTGGCTTGTTCGTGAGCGGTTTGATGGATGTTCTGCTCATGGTTGAAATGTCCAAGGTCCTGTTGATTTTTGTGGCCGCCTCTCTGCTGTTTATCGACGTACCCGAGCGATAGAGGGTGCTCCCTCGGGCCGTCGACGGTGACCTGCCTCTATTGCTTTCAGACTCGGCACTCTAACAGTCAGCAGTGGCGCTGCCGTTAAGGCCGCGTAAAGCTTCTCCGAAAAGCGCAACGAAACCTGGGAAAGAGGGCTCGTTTCAGAACCCAATTGCGACAAACTTGGCAGCGGCGCCCTGTTGGAGCATTATTTTCTCCTTCTGGGCTTCGGCTCGCAAGCTAGAACCTTTTCAATCACGACTGAGTTGATAGGGTTTATGTATTCGCTATCGGGAGGTTTCCTTGAAACGGACAGCCAAGATTTTCGCCTATGCCGCCCTGGCCGCATCGCTCGCGGTTGGTTTCTCCGTCACTGCCCATGCGCAGGACCGGACGCTCATCAACGTTTCCTATGACCCAACCCGTGAGCTCTATCGCGAGTTCAACGAGGCGTTCATCGCTCACTGGCAAGAGACCAAGAGTGAGACCGTGGCCGTGCAGGTCACCCATGGCGGTTCAGGTTCGCAGGCCCGTACCGTGATCGACGGGCTTGAAGCCGACGTCGTCACCCTGGCGCTCGAAAGCGACATCAATGCCATCGCCGATGCCGGGCTCATCCCGGCCGATTGGCGCGGCAAGCTCGAAAACAACAATGCGCCCTATACCTCGACCATCGTTTTCCTGGTGCGCAAGGGTAATCCCAAGGGCATCAAGGATTGGGGCGATCTGGTTGCCGACGGCGTCGAAGTGATTACGCCGAACCCGAAGACCTCGGGCGGCGCGCGCTGGAATTTCCTTGCGGCATGGGCCTGGGCCCGCGAAGCCAATGGCGGCGATGATGCCAAGGCGCAGGAGTTTGTGAGCCAGCTCTTCAAGCACGTTCCGGTGCTCGATACCGGCGCGCGTGGCTCCACCACCACCTTCGTGCAGCGTGGCATTGGCGACGTGCTGCTCGCCTGGGAAAACGAAGCCTATCTCGCCCTTGAAGAGCTTGGCCCCGATGCTTTCGATATCGTGACGCCGTCGCTCTCGATCCTTGCTGAACCGCCGGTGGCGCTGGTTCCGGGCAATGCCGAGAAGAAGGGTAACCTCGACCTCGCCGAAGGCTATCTCGACTATCTCTATTCCGATGCCGGCCAGGCGATCGCTGCCAAGCACTATTATCGTCCGTTCCGTCCGGATGCTGCGGCTCCAGAAGACATTGCCCGCTTTGGCGAGCTGAACCTTGTGACCATCGAGGATTTCGGTGGCTGGCGTGAAGCGCAGCCGAAGTACTTTGGCGACGGCGGCGTCTTCGACCAGATCTACTCCGGTCCCGCTCAATAAACTGGTTGCGGCCGGTTGCTTATGGCGCCGGCCGCACCTTCTTCGCCGCGGGGCACGTCCCCTTCCTGAGTGACGTCTATACTTTGGAGGACAGAATGGTGCATTTCTTCGGTATTTTTAGCCCCGGCCCCCTGGCCCGGAACAGTGCGAAAGAGGCGCCCGCCAAGGCGAATTTCTTTGGTGGCCTGCCCGCGCGCACTGATGAGGCGGCGTTGAGCCCGCTCGAACAGGACGCAATCTACCTTGCCGGCAAGGCGCCGGAGCCTGAGCCGCGCAGTTTTTGGGATGCGCGGCATGAAGGGATACCGGAGCAATGACCCGGCCGGTCCTTGTCGTGCCTGGCCTCAACGGATCGGGCGACGGGCACTGGCAGCGTTTCTGGCTCGAAGACTTCGAAGAGGCGCAACTGGTCGAGCAGACCGACTGGGCCAATCCGGAGGCGGCGCGCTGGCAGCAGCGTCTCGAAGAGGCTGTTTTGGCCAATCCAGGCGCGATCATCGTCGCGCATAGTCTTGGGACCATGCTGGTGGCGAGGCTGGCTGGCAGTTCGGTGGGATCGCTGGTTGGTGGAGCCTTGCTGGTCGCTCCGGCCGATATAGAGCGCACCTCGGCACTTCATGCGCGGACCTATGAATTCGGCCGCATTCCAACGGATCCGTTGCCCTTTCCGACTCAGGTCGTCGCCAGTCGTGACGATATCTACATGACCCTCGACAAGGCCGTTTCGCTGGCCAAAAACTGGCAGGCGCCGCTGGTCGATGCCGGCTATGTGGGCCACATCAATGTGGCGAGCGGCTTTGGGCGGTGGGTCGAGGGCTATGAATTGGCTCGGCAGGTTGCCGAGCGAGCGGATCGCTGGCAAGAGCGGTCACGGCGGGTGAATTCTGCCCAAGCGCAATTGCGCTCATTTTAGCCGGGGCGTGTCCCGGCATCCAATATTGACGGCGCATTGCGCATAACCGGGAGGGCTGCGATGACCGCCACTGGCTCAACGGGCAAATCCATTGTCATCATCGGAGGCGGGGCGAGCGGCGTGCTACTGGCGGCGCATCTGCTGCGCAGCTCAGATCCCGACCTGCGTGTTACCTTGCTCGAACGGCAGGGGCGCTTTGGTCAGGGGCTGGCTTATTCGGCGCTCGCCCGCAACCACCGGGTCAATGTGCCGGCGCGCGGCATGAGCGCCTTTGCCGATGATCCCGAGCATTTCTGGCGCTGGCTGCAACGGCGCGAACCCGGCAAGCACGGCTCGTCCTGGACCTTCGTGCCGCGTCGGCTCTATGGCGCCTATCTTGAAGATGTGCTGCGCGAGGCTGGCGAACATATGCCGGGACGCCTGCTCGTGCGTTCCGAGGAAGCCGTGGCGCTGCACGAAACGCCCAATGGCGTCGAGACGGTGCTGGCCAATGGAACGAGCATTGTTTCGCAATGGGCTGCTTTGGCGGTAGGCCACGAAACCCAGCCGGCGCGGGGCAGGGGCATTGCTGTTCGTGCGGGGTCCGAGCGGGACACGCCGCTCGACCCCGATGCGGCGGTGATGATCCTCGGCTCGGGCCTCAGCATGGTCGATGCCTGGGTGTCACTGGCCGAGGCGAAGCATCGTGGGCCCATTACGGTGGTCTCGCGCAATGGCCTGCTTCCAAAAGCGCACAAGGATGTGGCGCCGATCGCGATCGATGCGGCCGACGTGCCGTTTGGGACCAGCCTCACTTATCTGGCGCGCTGGTTCCGCGACATCGTGCGCGATGTGGAAGCGAAGGGTGGCGACTGGCGCAGTGTTGTCGATGGGTTGCGGCCGTTCAATCAGCGGCTCTGGGGCAGTTGGCCGCTGCGAGAAAAGCGCCAGTTTCTGCGTCACGTGCGGCCATGGTGGAATATTCATCGCCATCGCCTGCCGCCTGATCTTTATGCGGGATTAGCGCGCGCCGTGGATAGCGGGCAGGTCAATCTGGTGGCGGGCGAATTCGTCGGCATCGAACGGGTGGGGGATGTGGTGCGAGCAACGGTCCGACCGCGCGGCTCCGAGCGGCGGGAGGTGATCGAGGTGGCGCGCGTTTATGATTGCGGGGGCGTGTCGGTCGACGTTCGCGCCAGCGCCAATCCGCTGATCCGGCAATTGGTGCAATCGGGCGCGGCGCGGCCGGACGAAATGCATATCGGTCTCGACGTCGATCCCAATTGCGCGGTGGTCGCCAGCGAGGGGCGCGTATCGCAGCGCGTACGCGTTGTCGGGCCGCTGACGAGGGGTCGATATTTCGAGATCGAGGCCGTCCCGGACATCCGTTTGCAATGTGCCGCAATAGCGAACTCTTTGCTCGCCGCGCACTGACTTTGCGCCCAAACGCAATCGAGTTTGGCCTGGGGCGCGGCCCGTGGAATGAATTTCTATCATTTGATAGAATGTTGTCCGGGCCCCGCCTTGCGAAACCCTACTCCGTGGCTAGAGTTGGGCGGAAATTTCGGGCCCCCGCATGATCCGACCAAAACTGCACCAACCCGGATGCCTCGTGAGCGCATCCCTGCTGGAGAAAGCCGCATGAGCAGACTCGGCCGCTTTCGCCAACCCAGTGTCATCCCGGGCTTCGGCCTGACCCTCGGATTCACCCTTACCTACTTTTCGCTGATCATCCTCGTGCCGCTCGTTGCCCTGGTGCTGCGCTCGGCAGGGCTCGGCTGGAACGGGTTTTGGGCCGCGGCGCTGGATCCGCGCGTGCTCGCTTCGCTGCGCACCAGCTTTCTCACCGCGACAATTGCTGCTGGGATCAATGTTGTGTTCGGCACGCTGATCGCCTGGGTGCTGGTGCGTTACCGCTTTCCCGGCCGGCGCATTTTTGACGCCATGGTCGACCTGCCTTTCGCCCTGCCGACGGCTGTGGCCGGCATTGCCCTGACGGCGATCTATGCGCCCAACGGCATTGTGGGGCAGTTTGCGGCGCAATTGGGTTGGCGCATTGCCTACACGCCAATCGGCATCACCATTGCCATGATCTTCATCGGCCTGCCCTTTGTCGTCCGCACCATCCAGCCGATCCTCGAAGAGATCAGCAAGGAGGTCGAGGAGGCCTCCGCGACGCTTGGTGCCAACCGCTTCCAGACCATTACGCGCGTGCTGCTGCCAAGCCTGATGCCGGCCATTCTGACCGGCTTCGCGCTCGCCTTTGCCCGGGCTGTGGGGGAATATGGCTCGGTGATCTTCATCGCCGGCAATATCCCGTTCGTTTCGGAAATCGCGCCGCTGCTGATCGTCATTCGGCTTGAGGAATTCAACTATGCCGGGGCGGCGGTGATCGCCACGGTGATGCTGGCGATTTCCTTCGTGATGCTCTTCATCATCAACCTTATTCAGGCCTGGAGCCGCCGGAGATATGGCTATGGCAGCTAGTACGCATGTCCGCCGCCTGGCCTCGCCGACCAATGAGCCGGTCTATGTCCGCTGGATATTGATCCTTGTCGGCCTCTTGTTCATGGCCCTGTTCCTGGTTCTGCCGCTGGTCGCAGTGTTCTCTGAGGCGCTGCGCGAGGGGATCGGCGTCTTCATCCAGTCGCTGCAGCAGCCAGACGCGCAATCGGCCATCAGGCTGACGCTGCTCGTTGCAGCCATTGCCGTGCCGCTGAATGTCGTCTTCGGCCTTGCCGCCTCCTGGGCCATCGCCAAGTTCGAATTCAAGGGCAAGGCCTTTCTTATTACCCTCATCGACCTGCCATTTTCGGTGTCGCCGGTGATTTCGGGCCTCGTCTATGTGCTGCTGTTTGGCTCGGGCAGCGTGCTCGGGCCGTGGCTGCGGTCTTACAATATCGAAATCCTCTTTGCCGTGCCGGGCATCGTCCTCGCGACGATCTTCGTGACCTTCCCCTTCGTTGCCCGCGAACTCATCCCGCTGATGCAGGACCAGGGTTCGGGCGACGAAGAGGCGGCTTTGTCGCTCGGCGCTTCGGGCTGGCAAACTTTCTGGCGCGTGACGCTGCCCAATATCAAATGGGGCCTGCTCTATGGCGTGCTGCTCTGCAATGCGCGCGCCATGGGTGAATTCGGTGCTGTGGCCGTGGTTTCGGGGAAAATCCGTGGCCAGACCACGACCATGCCGCTGCAGGTCGAAATGTTCTACAATGAATACCAGAGCACGGCGGCCTTTGCGCTGGCCTCGCTCCTCGCCTTGCTGGCGCTCGTCACCCTGGTTCTCAAAACAGCGCTGGAATGGCGGTTCGGCGACGAACTCGCTGCCACCGGTCGCGGCCACTAACTGGAATAGAGATGGAAGTACGCGTTCAAAACGTCCGCAAGGAATTCGACCGGTTTCCGGCGCTCCACGATGTGTCGCTGGATATCAAATCGGGCGAGCTCATTGCGCTGCTTGGACCTTCGGGCTCGGGCAAGACCACCTTGCTGCGTCTTATTGCGGGCCTCGAACGGCCGACGGCGGGCAAGATTTTCTTCGGCGACGAGGACGCTTCGGAAAAGAGCGTGCAGGAGCGCAATATCGGCTTCGTGTTCCAGCACTATGCGCTGTTCCGGCACATGACGATCCTTGAGAACGTTTCGTTCGGTCTCGAAGTGCGGCCCCGCGCGACGCGCCCGCCCAAGGCGGAAATTCGCCGTCGGGCGCGCGAGCTGCTCGATCTGGTGCAGCTTTCGGGCCTTGAAAAGCGCTATCCGAGCCAGCTTTCCGGCGGTCAGCGCCAGCGCGTGGCACTTGCCCGTGCTCTCGCCATCGAGCCGGGTGTGTTGCTGCTCGACGAACCTTTTGGTGCGCTCGACGCACAGGTGCGCCGCGAGCTGCGCAAGTGGCTGCGCGAAATGCATGATCGGACCGGGCACACCACCGTGTTCGTGACGCATGACCAGGAAGAGGCGCTCGAACTGGCCGATCGGCTCTGTGTGATGAGCCAGGGCAAGATCGAACAGGTGGGTACGCCGGACACGGTCTATGACCAGCCGCAATCGCCATTCGTCTTCGGTTTTATCGGCGAATCCAGCACCCTGCCGGTCAATATCGAGCGTGGGGACATCTGGCTGGGCGACCGGCCGATCGGCATTTCCTCGCCCGAGGCTGTGGGGCCGGCGCGGCTGTTCTTCCGCCCGCATGATATCGAACTCGTGGATGGTGATGCGGCCCTGTCCGGCGTCGTCGCCAGCAGCCGCCGCGTCGGTGGTACCCGTCGCGTTGAGCTCGACATTGGTGGTGCAGGGCATCGGGTGGAGATCGATCTTCCCTTCGATCATCCGGCCGGCGAGCGGAGCCAGATCAGCTTCCGTCCCAAACGCTGGAAACTGTTTCCAGCCGAATAGGGTGGCGAGGAGCGCGCGGTGATTTCCCAGAAGGCCCGCTATGCGCTTCGTGCCCTGCTTGCGCTTGCGCGCGTAGGGCCCGGCAATACGCTGATGACCAGCGAGATTGCGGCCGAGCAGAAGATCCCGAAGAAATTCCTGGAGCAGATCCTGCTCCAGCTCAAGGGCAATGGTATCGTGCGCAGCCATCGCGGGCGCACGGGCGGCTATGAGCTGATCCGGCCGGCCGAAGAGGTGATGTTCGGCGAGGTTTTGCGCCTCATCGACGGGCCGATTGCGCTTTTGCCCTGTCTCTCCATTGTCGCCTATCGGCGCTGCGAGGATTGCCGGTCGGAGGAAAGCTGCGAATTGCGGCATGTGTTTTCGCGCGTGGCGCTGGCCTCGCGCGATGTGCTCGATAAAACGAGCCTTGCTGCGGCTTTGGCGGCACCGGAGCTGCTTGCCTGACGGCAGACTTTCGCGCGCAGTGCAAATCCTTGCGCGATCGGCTCAATCGTCCTGTCGTTTTCTTGACAATAAACGTCATCTTTAATAGGTGAGCGGCATTGAGCTTCTGCATATGCCGCGCCCGATGGGCGGTCGCTTGGGATCAGTTGATCCGGCGCCCGGTTGACAGCAGGTGCTGTGTCAAGGGTAGTGTCCTCATGGCTGATCGTCTGCACCGCAACAGAAGCGCGCTTTACGCTGTCGCTGGTCTGCTCCTCATTTCCGGCCTCGCCCTTCCGGTCGCGGCCCAGGAGACTGCGCCCGTGCAGAATGCTGTTCCGGCTGTGACTGCGGTGGAGACGCCGACGGCTGTAGCGCCCGCCGCTCCGGCTCCGGCGGCCCCGGTTGTGACCCAGGAAGCCGCCCCGGTGCAGGATACGGCGGTGCCGTCGCCTGCAGATGCAAATCCGGCAATGTCTGCCCCTGCCACGGAAACGACGACGCCTGTGGCGCCTGCGGAGTCCGATCTCCCCATGGTGGAAACGGGCCTTGAAGGCCATGATCTTTCGCCCTGGGGCATGTTCATGGCGGCCGACTATGTCGTGAAGAGCGTCATGATCGGCCTGCTGAGCGCGTCCGTCGTCACGCTGATCATCTGGGTGGCCAAGAGCATGCAGCTTTCCGGTGCTCGCCGCCGCGCCTACAAGGCGCTGCGCGAGGTGTTGAAGGCCGACAGCCTCGAAAGCGTTGCCGCGGTGATGGCCGATCGCCGCGGGCTTGGCGCCATGCTGGTCAAGGCGGCGGCCGAAGAGGTTGAAATGTCGCGCGATCTCGTTGGCCGGGTCGATCCGGGTGGGATCAAGGAGCGCGTCTCCTCACGCTTGGGCCGCATCGAAGTGGCCGCGGGCCGCAAGATTTCGCAGAGCCTTGGCATCCTGGCCTCGGTGGGTTCGGTCGGCCCGTTTGTGGGGCTCTTTGGAACCGTCTGGGGCATCATGAATGCCTTTGTGGGCATTGCCGAAACGCAGACGACCAACCTTGCCGTGGTGGCGCCGGGCATTGCCGAGGCGCTGCTGGCGACGGCTTTTGGTCTCGTCGCGGCTATTCCGGCCGTCGTGATCTACAACGCCTTTGCCCGCTCGGTGACGGGCTATCGCCAGCTGCTGGCTGACGTTTCGGCTGGTATCGAGCGCCTTGTGAGCCGTGATCTTGATCGCGCAGCGCTTTCTATCGTGCGTGGCCCAACGGCCCTCGCGGCGGAGTAGGGGGCATGGCCGGTCGGATCAAGGAAGGCGGCGGCGACGAACTCGATGTCAATCACGAGATCAACGTGACGCCGTTCATCGACGTCATGCTGGTGCTGCTCATCATCTTCATGGTGGCCGCGCCCCTTGCGACGGTTGATATCAATGTCGACCTGCCTGTTTCCAATGCGACCCCGGCACCGCGTCCGGAAGAGCCGCTTTTCGTGACGCTCAAGGACGATCTGAGCCTTACCATCGGCAATGATCCGATGGCCCGCGAGACGATTGCCGCCTCGCTTGATCAAGTGACCGGCGGCGATCGGGAGACGCGGGTGTTCCTGCGCGCCGATGCGGCCGTGGCTTACGGCGATCTGATGGAAGTGATGAACCTGCTGCGTTCGTCCGGCTATGTGCGGATCGCGCTGGTGGGATTGGAATCGGCCAATGCGGTGGCTGTGCCGAGCGGCCAGGACGCCCAGGCCGCAGAATGACCAAGCAAGGCGACAGCTTTGTCGCGGAAGACTTTTTGCGCGCCAAGAAGGGCGACGTTTTCCTTTGGACGACGGCGAGCCTGCTGGTTATTGCCGGGCTCGTTGGCGGTTATTGGGCCTATCAGACCTTTGTGCCGGTAGAGGAAGCGGCTGGCCCGCCAGCCGGGGCGATCGTTGTTGAATTTGCTGAATTCGCCGTGTCGCCGGTGACCGAAGAACTCGACGTGCCCGAGGGCGAGCTTTCGGCCGCCTCCGAGGCGACGCCGCCGAGCGAAGCGGAGCCTGATCCCGAAGCCGAACCCGTCGAGGAGCCCGAGCCGGTTGTGGAGCCGCCGCCGGAGGTTGAACCGGAAGAGGTTGCGGAGCCGGAGGAAGTCACCGAACCGGAAGAAGTGGCCGAGCCCAAGGAGGTCGTCGAGACCGCCGAGGCCGAGGTTGAGCCTCCGCCAGAGCCTGAACCCGCTGTAGAGCCGGAGCCGGCGGTTGAGCCCAAGCTGGAACCGCTGCCGGAACCCGAGCCTGTTCCTGAACCCGAGCCCGCGGTCGTGCCGGAACCGGTCGAGCCGATCATCGATGTGCCCGAAGTGGACGTGCCGGAGCCTGCCGTGGTCATCCAGCGGCAGATGGCTACGGTCGAGCGGCCTGCGCCCGAGCCGGAACCGGAGCCCGTTGTCGAACCGGAAGAGATCGTCGAGCCGCTGGAGCCAGAACCCGAACCGGTGCCAGAACCTGTGCCCGAAGAGCCGGTGGCCGAGCCTGTGGATCCGAACCTGCCGGTGCCGGTGACGATGTCGCCGCGCATTGCGGAGACGCGCGCCAACACGCCCGAAACCAAGTTTACGCCGCCGCCTCGCCGGACACCGCCGCCACAGCAGGCAGCGACGCAGGCCTCGGCGCCGAGGCCGCAGGAGCAGCAGGCGCAACAGGCCGCCGCGCCGCAGCAGACTGCCAGCGCGGAGCCAAGCGCCTCGCAGGTCAATCGCTGGGAATCGAGCGTGCTGCGCCATATCGGCCAACGCCGCAAATATCCAGCCGATGCCCGGCAGCGCGGCGAAGAGGGGCGGGTGGTCGTGCAGTTCACAATCGATGCGGGGGGCAATGTGCAGTCGGTGAGCATCGCCGGCTCCAGTGGCTTTGCTGCGCTCGACCAGGCGGCGCGCGACCTCGTCTATGCCAGTTCGCCTGTTCCGCGCCCGCCTGAGGGCTTGCCGCGCAGCCGGCTGACTATCGGTATGCCGATCGACTACGAGCGCTAGTTCGCGCCTTCGATCAGCTGGCGATAGGTGTCCAGCGTGGCCCTGTCGCGTTGGTCGCGGGGCTGAGGGAAGGCAAGGTCGGCCGTTATGTGGGCGGGCGTTCCGGACAGAACCAGCACGCGGTCGGCGAGGCGGGCAGCATCTTCGGTCATGTGGGTGACGAGGATCATCGTCGGCCTGTGCGAGGCGGCGACTGATGCGATCAGCTCGTACATTTCCTCGACGAGAGTACGGTCGAGCGACACGAAGGGTTCATCTAGCAGCAGCAGGCCGGCATTGAGGGCCAAGGCGCGGGCGAGCGCGGCGCGGCGCTGCATGCCGCCGGAGAGTTGGTGCGGGTAGAGGTTTGCGTGGTCGGCAAGGCCGGTCCGTCCGAGGGCGGCCATGGCCTTTTCGGTGCTGACGCCAGTGCCGGCAGTTCGGACATTGTCTGATGTTGTCAGCCAGGGCAGCAGGCGCGGGTCCTGGAAGAGGAAGCCCGGCGGGGCGGCTTCGGCGGCGGGTTGGCCGTCGATGGTCACGTGGCCGGAAAAATCGCGGTCTATGCCGGCGATGATGCGCAGGAGCGTCGATTTGCCGATGCCGGATGGGCCGAGAATGGCCGTGACGCTGCCGGGCGCAATCTCGGTTTTGAAGCCGGAGAGGATGGGAGCCGCGCTGCCGGCGTAGTGCTTTTCGTTGACGGAGATGTTCAGGCCTGGGCCGGTCGCCATTGCAGCACCCTCCTCTCGATGGGGCGCAGCACGCCGTATTCAATGGCAAGGACGACGAGGATGAAGGCCGAGGTGTAGGCGAGGATGCCGGTGATGTCGAAGAACTGGAAGAAGAGGCTGACGCGGTAGCCGACGCCCCCATCGCTGCCCAGGACTTCGAAAACGAGGACGATCTTCCAGATCAGCGACAGGCCGGTTCGCGCGGCGGCGAGGACGAAGGGCATGAGCTGGGGCAGGAAGACGAGGCGCAATCGTTTTGCTGTTGGCCAGCGCATGGCTTGGGCGAGTTCATCAAATTCGGGGGCGAAGCTGCGGACGCCTTCGCGGATCGTGGTGGCGACCAGCGGTACCTTGTTGATGACGACGGCGAGGATCAGCGCGGTTTCGGTGAGACCGAGCCAGATATAGAGGGCGATGGCAACGACAATGGCGGGCAGGTTGAGGCCGACGAGGAGCCAGCTGGAGAACAGGCGATCAAGCCAGGCTTTGCGGCCCAGCAGGATGCCGAGGGCGGTGCCGATCAGCATGGCGAGAAGGAAGGCGAGGCTGGCGCGCCAGAGTGTCTTGCCGAGGTCCGCGAGGAGTTTTCCCTCTGTCGCGAGGCGCAGCATTTCCTGACCCACGGCGACGGGCGAAGGAAAAAGCCGATGCGCCAGCACCATGGCGAGGACTTGCCAGACCAGCAGCAGGATCGGGAAGGACAGAAGTTCGAGCAGCGGCAGGGCGCGTTGACGCCCTGCGCGTGGCGGTTCGCCTATTTTCGGTAGCCCGGCCAAAATGTCCCCGGTAACAGTTCTTGGCCTTCACCCACCACTTCGCTGCCGCCGAAGCGGGCGAGGAGGGCAAAGGTTTGTTCGGCGGCGTCCGTGTCCTCGGGATTGTAAGAGGAGACGATGCCGGCTCGATAGTCGTCGCGCAATTGCTCGAAGAGCGCGGCATCGTCCTCGGCGCCCATCAGGCCTTTGAGGCTTTCCCAGGTAGCGTCATCGGCGAGAAGCACTTCTTTGGCGGCGAAGGAGGTGTCGAGGAAGCGGACCACGGCGTCGTGCTTGGCTTCCGCGGTTGCTTCCGTAAAAGTCCAGCCTAGTAGCGGCGGCGGCTCGGCGACGCCGAGTTCGGCCAACATGGTTCTTACAGAGAGCAGTTCGTGCATGCCGGCGGCTTTGGCGCGGGCGTTCCACTGCCAGAAGTTGAGGCCGGCATCGACGCCGCCATTGCCCAGCAGTTCGTTGATGAGAGGCGGGGCGCCGAAGCGGGCTTCCGCGACGTCAGGCAGGGTCTTGCCGGTCTTGCTGGCGAAATACGCCTGGAGGATGACCCAGCTCTTGTCGGCGGGACCACCGGCAACGCCGATGGTTTTGCCTTCGAGGCCGGTTACGTCGGCAATGGCGCTATCGGCCGGGACCATGAGACCGCCGACGGTCAGCGAATGCGGAACCATGGTGACGAGGTTGCCGTCATTGCGCTGGGCGGCGACCCAGACGAAGTCCGAGAGAATGATATCGACCGCTCCGGCCTGTAGAGCGATCTGCCCGGCGCGGCTATCGGCCAAAGGACGGACCTCGAGATTGAGGCCGTGGGCGGTGTCGAGGCCGAGCGACTTGATGGTCTCGATTTCCCACTGCACGGTGCCGCTTTCCTGCACGCCGATGGTCAGCGTGAGGTGCTCCTGGGCATGCGCGATAGATGAAGCGGCGAGGGCAAAAAGCCCTGCGCCCAGAGTTTTGGTCAGCATGGTCAAGTCCGACCTCAGGCGCCCGTGACGCGCCAGATCACGTCGCCGACGTCATCGGCCATGAGCAGGGCCTTGTCGGCGGCAACAGCGACGCCCACCGGACGACCGAAGGAGTACTTTTCATCGGCCGAGAGGAAGTCGGTGAGGATGTCGCGCGGGAGGCCCACAGGCTTGCCGTTTTCGAAGGCGACGAAGGTGAGCTTGTAGCCGCTCAACTTGCTGCGGTTCCAGGAGCCGTGCTGGCCGATGGCCATGCCAGCGGGGAAGCCGGGCAAGGTGCCTTCGGGAACCCAGGAGAGACCGAGCGAGGCCGTGTGGCCGCCAAGCGCGAAGTCCGGGTGATCCTGCTTGGAGGCAGGGTGCGCGGTGCTCTGCGGCACGCGATCGTCGACGACGCCCCAATAGGAATAGGGCCAGCCATAGAAACCGCCATCGCGGACTGAGGTCAGGTAGTCGGGCGGGGTCTCGTCGCCAAGACCGTCGCGCTCGTTGACGACGGTCCAGAGCACGTCGGTGGTCGGCTCCCAGGCCATGCCGACGGCATTGCGGAGGCCGGCGCCATAGATGCGCGACTTGCCGGTGGCGATGTCATATTCGTGGATGCAGGCGCGGT
The DNA here is from genome assembly GCF_964252865.1 of Devosia sp. LjRoot3. Classification (NCBI taxonomy): domain Bacteria; kingdom Pseudomonadati; phylum Pseudomonadota; class Alphaproteobacteria; order Hyphomicrobiales; family Devosiaceae; genus Devosia; species Devosia sp. LjRoot3. Next base: position 546,459 of record NZ_CAXUPK020000003.1, on the reverse strand, counting down.
TTTCTTCGGCTGCAATGCCGGCATCGCCGATATTGGTCAGCGAACCGACGGCGACATAGATCTTGGTACCGTCCTTGCTGGCGATGAGATTGCGCGTCCAGTGGCCGCCGGGGACGAGGTCCATCAGCTTCTTGCCGGGCGTGGTTATCTTGGTCGCTTCGGGATCGTAGGGATAGGCGAGAAGCGCATCGCTGGCGCCGACATAGAGCGTCGAGCCGATGAGCACCATGCCATAGGGCTGACGGACGTTTTCGATATAGGCGTGGCGGATTTCGGCGGTGCCATCGCCATCGGCATCGCGCAGCAGGGTCACGCGATTGGGGCTGGTGCCCGAGGCGCGGGCGCGCTGCATGGTGGCCGACATGGCGTGGTCGAAGAGCGAGCTGGGCTTGCCCGATTCACCCATGGATTCGGCGATCAGCACGTCCCCATTGGGCAGCACGTAGATCTGTCGCGGATGATCGAGGCCCTTGGCGAAGGCATTGACCTTGAGGCCTGCAGCGGCGGTCGGCTTGTGATTGCCTTCCCAGCCCTTGGCGGTCGGCATTTTCAGCGTCGGGATGCTACCCTGCGCCTTGGGGGCCGGGATGTCGGGCTTGGAGCCATAGACCGGGGACTTGTTTTCGCCGCCATGACGGAGCGTCACGGCTACGGCGCCGATGGCGGCAACGATCTGGGCGAAAATGGAATTGCTCATCGCGGCATCTCGAATGACATGTATGGAACGGAAGCGGGCCATCTTCTTATCACGCTGTCAGTTCTGCGAAAGCCGGAATCCCTGACATAAAACGATCATCCCCGCTTTCGCGGGGATGAGGTGGTTGGACAGTTTTTGGGCGGTTAGCGCGGCATGGGCACGAAGTCGCGGCCCGAGATATTCGAGATCAACATGTAGCTGATGGCGCCCAGTGCGTAATAGGACGCGGCCGAGGCTTCCTCGCGCGGGATGACGATGAACTGGTTCTCGCGGCAGGCATGCAGGAACTCGCAGAAGTTGGGCATGGCCGTTTCGAGCGCGCCGATGGCATCGGCCGGGGTCTGCAGCGTGTCGGTGCGGTAGGTCGCAAAGACGAAATCGGCGTCGAATTCGGGCAGGGTTTCGGCGCTGAATTCGGCGCTTTCGCCGACCGGGATCTCTTCGATCTTGGCCGGGAAGGTGAAGCCGGCGTCGCGGAGAACCTTACCCAGCGTGCCGTAGGTGTGCTCGATATAGAGTTTCCCGTCATTGGCCTGGATCACGCTGGCGCTGATCGAGCCGGTGTCGATCAAGCGCTTGATCTGGGCGATCTGCCCTTCATAGCGGGTCTTGAGCACGGCAAGGCGCTCTTGGGTGCCGGTCAATTCGGCCAGAACATCGAAAATCGCGAAGGCACCGCGTCCGTCGTCGTCGAGAACGACGGTCGGGGCGATGGCCTGCAGTTGCTCCACGTCGGCCTTTTGCCACGGGGTGGTCAGGATCAGGTCGGGTTCGAGGGCGGCGACCGCTTCGACGTCAGCGGGCAGATTGCCGACGAACTTGATGTCCGAGTTGTCGAAATCGACGCCGGTGAGAACCTTGCTGGAGCGGATGAAAGGGACGTTTTCCGGCGTGGTACGGCCGTGGCTGCCAAGCGGGAAGACGCCAAGCTCGATCAGCGGGACGGTCAGCGAGAGATCGTGCAGCGAGACGATGCGCAGCGGCTTGGTGGGGATTTCCACCGTACGGCCAGTGTCGTCGGTAAAACTGCGGGTTTCCTGGGCGGAGACGGCGGTGAGCCCGGCAAGGGCCAGGATGCCGGCGGCAACAAGCTGTTTGAACATGGGAGGTTCCCTGCGGTTGAAGCGTTATTCGGCCAGTGCGTCGAGATCGCGGCCGGAAATGGCGGCGAGGACGGCCGAAGCCATCATGCCGGCGGCGGTGTAGGAGCGGGCGACAGCGTCTTCGCGCGGCACCAGCACGAAGCGTTCGCCGGTGCACGCGGTCAGGAACTGGCAGAAGCTGGGCGTTACCGTTTCGATATCGGCGATGGCTTCCTGCGGGCTTTGGCCGCGGGCGGCGTCATAGGTGAGGAACATGAAGTCGGCATCGAAAGCCGGGAGTTCTTCACCGGAGAAGAAGGTGCGCTCGGTGCCTTCGAGGCCATCGATCACGGCAGGGAAGGTGAAGCCGGCATCGCGCAGAACCTTGCCGATGACGCCATAGGTGTGCCAGGCCGCGATCTGGCCTTCCTGGGTCAGGATGATCGAAGCGGAGATGTTCCGGTCGCCGATAACGGCCTTCACCTGGTTGACCTGCGCCTGGTAGCGCGACTTGAGGATCGCCAGCTTGTCCTGGGTATTGGTCAGCTCGGCGATGTCCTCGAAGGTTGCGAGTTCGCCGCGCACATTGTCTTCGACGAAGACGGTCGGAGCGATGACTTCGAGCTGCTCGGCGGTGGCTTCCTGGAAGCTTGAGGTGATGATCAGGTCGGGTTCGAGCGCTGCGATGGCTTCGAGATCGGCAGGCGAGCCGCCGACATTGACGATGTCGGAATTCTCGAAGGTGACGCCGGTCAGCGTCGCGGCGCCGCGCATGAAGGGGCCGGCCTCGCCATTACGACCGAAGGCGCCGACCGGGATGATGCCGAGTTCGACCAGCGGCACGGTGAGCGAGCTGTCATGCAGGGTGACGATGCGCTTGGGCGCAACGGGGACCTCGACGGTGCGGCCGGCATCGTCGGTATAGGAGCGGGTTTCCTGGGCAAGGGTCGGCGCAGCCAGCAGCAGGGCGAGGCCCGCCGTGGCGATCAGGGCGGCGTGGCGGGGTAGGATCGTCATTGGTAGTCTCCAGAGTCGCTTCGGGTGGGGCCCGTATTTGACGTGGTTAGTGTGCTGCTGCCTTTGGTTGGGCGATGACCTCGTCCACGCACCAGCGCAGGGTCATCTCGCCGCCGCCTTCGGCGACGACGCCGCAATTGCCCTGGACCATGAAATCCTGGGCGTGCATGCGAATGGAAAGCCGGGCCCCGGCAAGCTCGGCTTCGAGGGTAAGAAGGTCGCCTTCGTGAGCGTCTTCGGGAATGTCGCCGCCGAGGGAGACGGCTGATGTACCAAAGCCATTTTCGGAGGCCCATTTGAGCGCGGCGAGTTCGGCCACCTGGGCCGGTTCGGGCTCGTCGGAACGCCCCTTGTAGGTCGGGAGATAGACTTCGTTGCGGCCGATGGCGTCGAGAAAACCTTCGGCGTGCTCGGCGGTCATACGGCCATAGCGCTGGCGCTGGGGCATGACGACGAGCGAAGCGGCGAAGCGGCAGCCGCCGATATGGGTGGCCTGGACAATGTTGAATTCTGCCGGGTCGGCGATCTTGACCAGGGCCTTGTAGGTGGAAAAACCGTGGCGGGCGCAACAAGCGTCGCGCCGGCTATCGGTGCAGCAGATGATGGTCGGGCGTGTGTCGGGGGCGCCAGCAAACACCTTGCCGCCGATATAGTCGCGGATGGCGGCGATCAGTTCGGCCTCGTCGGAAAAATCTGCATAGACGTTTTCTGGCAGGGCGTGGAGCGTCGGCAGCTTGCCTTCTGCCTCGACCTTGTCGACCAGCGCCACATGCAGCTTGGCATGGGCGGCTTCGTGCAGAGCCTCGGAGAGTTCGGTCGACATGTCGACCGACTCCCAGCGCGGCACCCGCCATTTGCCGCGGGGCCAGGCGAGCATGAGGACGCGCTTGGGCGCGTCACCCGTGCCGGCCAGAGGCTCGCCGCGTTCGTGGCAGAGATCGGTGCAGAAGACGTGCTTGCCCATTACTTGGCTTCTTCAAATGGAACGAAGGAACGGCCGGCGACATGGGTTTCGACGAGATCGAGCGCGAGGTCGAGGCCGGCCATGGTGCTGCCGAAAGTGGGGCCGGGCAGCAGGACCATTTGGCCCTTCTGGCAGGCGGTGAGGGCCTGGCACCAGCCGGGTGCGAATTTTTCGTAAGCAGCGCGCACGGCTTCAGGTGTCGCGTCGGGCTGCTGGCGATAGAAGCCGAAGATGAAATCGGCATCGAGTTCCTGGATCAGCTCGGCGCTCCATGAGGCCTGGGTGGCTTCGAGGGCAGACACGGCTGTGGGCTGGGCGAAACCGAGATCGGAGAGGACCTGGGCGATGGCGCCGAGATTGGCGCGATAGACCCAGAGTTCCTCGCCGGCCGGGAACATGAAGGTCATGGTTGCGGAGACGGCGGACGTGTCGCCGATATAGGATTTGGTGCGTTCGACATTGTCGAGATAGCGCTGGTAGCGAGCTTCGAAATTGCCGGCCTGGCCGCTGACATCGGCGAGAGTGCGGAGGGTTTCGACGAGGCCGAGGGCGCCGTTGTCGATCACCAGGGTCGGCGCGATGGCCTGAAGCTGTTCCACAACGGCCGGGTCGGTATAGGTGCCGCCGATGATGAGATCGGGCTGCAGGGCGGCGATGGCCTCTAGGTCGAGGGCGTTGAACTGGCCGACATATTTGATGTCGGTGTTCGAATAGTCGATGCCGAGCGTATCCATGCCGCCGCGGAGGAAGGTCTTGCCTTCGGCATCTACTCGACCAGCACTGCCGACCAGAGCGGCGCCCAGCTCATAGAGCGGCAGGGCGACAATCTGGTCGTTGAGCGCGACGATGCGCTGCGGGGCGACGGGAATGTCGAACGTGCCGTTGGCGGCGGTGACGGAGCGGGTTTCCTGAGCGATGGCAGGGAGGGCGAGGCCGAGTGCCAGGGTGAGGGCGGCGAGAGCAGTGCGGAAGATCATCGGATAGTCTCCACGAGAGGTCAGAGCGGAATTACTGGAGGGCGCCTTCGACCGGCGTTGCCGGATCGCCATCGGCGGCGGCTTCGAGCAGCGGCACGAGGAAGTCGACGGCGACCGGGATGGAGAGAAGCTCCTGCCGAGCGATGGCGGCGAGATGCTCATCGGTGAGGAAGATTTCGCCGCCATTGGCGCTGGCCTTGAGGAAGGGGCGAGCGGGGTAATCCAGCGATTCCTGCAGGGCCGCCGAGCCGCCATACCAGACAAGGACGTCGGCATCGATCGGCTCGATAAGTTCGGGCGACACGAGATTGAAGAAGGCAGTTTCGGTGATGTCGTCGAGCGCGGTTGGCGTCACGAAGCCAAATTCGTTGAGGAATTTGGCGCGGATGTCGAGCTTGTTGAAGGCGCTGAATTCGCCTTCGACGATGCGGCCGACCACGGCGGTCTTGCCGGCCCATTCGGGGTGGCTTTCGCGCACTTCGGCGAAGCGGGCATGGATGGCGTCAATCTGGCGCTGGGCTTCGGCCTCGGCGCCGATAGCGCGGGCGGCGATCAGGGCGCGCTGGTCCCAGGGCAGTTCATAGTCGCCGAGGCCGCTGGGAATGGCGACGACAGGGGCAATGAGGCTGAGCTTGGCATAGAGGTCTTCATCTATGCCGGAGGCGAGGGCGATGATGACGTCGGGATTGGTTGAGGCAACCAGTTCAGGATCGATGTCGCCGGCAAAGACCACGGGCTCTCCGGCGAGCAGCGACTGACCCCAGGGGGGCGTGGTGGAGGGGAACTTGTCGCGCCATTCGCGCACGATGACGGGGGTGACGCCGAGCTTGAGCAGGTTGCCGATGCCACCGTAATCGAGGCTGGCGACGCGCTCGGGTTTGGTCTCGATAACTGTCGTGCCGAACTTGTGCTCGATGGTGACCGGGAATTCCTGGGCGAGGGCCGGTGTAGCCATGGCGAATGCCAGGAGGGCGGTGAGCAGGCTTGAACGAAACGACATGAAATCCTCCAAGATCAATGCGATGCGGTGGAACGGCTGCGCACCATCAACACGATGAAGAGCGGCACGCCGATAAGGGCGGTGAGCAGGCCGGCGGGAATTTGAATGGGTGCAAAGGCGGCGCGGCCGACGAGATCGGCGAGCGAGACCAGTACGGCGCCCACCATGGCCGTGATCAAGAGATTGAGGCCGATGCCGGCTGGCGCGATGCGGCGCGCAGCGTGCGGTGCGATGAGGCCGACAAAGCCGAGCGGGCCGACAACTGAGGTGGCGATGGCGGCGAGGGCCACGGCGATGCCGAGCTGTAGATTGCGGATCAGGCGGGTGCGGACGCCGAGACTGACGGCTGTCGCCTCACCCATGCGGGTAGCCGAGGAACTGCGGCTGATGGCGAGGAGGGCGGGGAGCAGCACGGCGCACCAGATGCCCAGCGTCCAGACATCGCTCCAGCTTGCGGCATTTATCGACCCGGCGAGCCAGGAGAGGGCGGCCATGGCGCGGTCGATGTCGCCATAGGTCATCAGCGCCGAGGTGATCGACGAGATGAAAGTCGATAGGCCGATGCCCATGAGGATGAAGCGAATGGTGCTGCCGCCCTGGCGGGTGTGCGACAGGCCCTGAATGGCGAGGGCAACGAGAATGGCGCCGGCAAAGGCGGCCCAGGGGCGCAGGGCGCCGGAAACATCGGGGAAGACGACGGTCAGGGTGACGACGGCCAAGGCGGCGCCCTGGCTGACGCCGACGAGGGAGGGATCGGCGAGGCCGTTGCGGGTGGTGTTTTGCAATGCGGCGCCTGAAAGGGCCATCATGGCGCCGACAAGGGCGGCCACGAGAGTGCGCGGGAAGCGGAATTCCCAGACGACATTGTCGATGGCGCGGCTGATGCTCAGGCCGCGCAAGGTGTCGATCACCTCGTTGAGCGCGACGCCATAGGTGCCGGTGGCAAGGCTTACGCAGCACGTGAGGAGCAGGACCAGCGTAAGGAGGGCCAGTGCGACGAGGGCGCGGACGGGGAGGCGGAGGGCGATTCCCTCGGACTTGCTGCGGAAAACCCAGTGGTGGGCCGGAGCGGACATCAGCGGGTCCTCCGGCGGACGAGCTGAACGAAGAGCGGCGCGCCGATCATGGCGGTGATGATGCCGGTCGAGATTTCGCGCGGCGGGATGGCGATGCGGGCAATGGTATCGACGCCGAGGAGATAGACGGCGCCGGCCAGTGCTGCGTAGGGCACGATCCAGCGGTAGTCAGAGCCGACATAGAGGCGGACGACATGGGGGATAACGAGACCGATGAAGCCGAGCGGGCCGGCGAGGGCGACGGAGCAGGCGGTCAACACCACGACCACAGCGAGCAATTGTACTTTCAGCGCGCCGGTTTTTACGCCGAGGCCCTGGGCCACTTCATCGCCCATGGCGAGGACTGTGACGCGGGGGGCGAGCAGCACGCCGCCGATAAGGGCAAGCGCGATTGGCGGGCCGACATAGAAGAGAAGGGTGATGTCGCGGCCGGCTAGACCGCCGGTGAGCCAGACGCGCAGGTTTTCAAAAGTGTCCTGATCGAGCAGGTGGATCACGGAGATGACGGCGCTGAGGAAGGCGCTGATGGCCGCGCCGGAGAGGGTCAGGCTGAGCGGGGTGGCGCCGCCGGGCACGAGGCGGGCGATGATGTAGACGACGAGCGCAGCCCCCAGCGCGCCGAGCATGGCGATCCAGGGAATGAAGATCATGCTGGTGAGGCCGAGCACGCTGGTGGCGATGACCACAGCGAAGGCTGCGCCTGAGGTGAGGCCGAGGAGGGCTGGATCGGCCAGCGGATTCCGCGTCACGCCCTGCATCAGGGCGCCAGCGAGGGAGAGGCTGGCACCGACAATGACCGCCAGCACGGCGCGGGGCAGGCGGAGATTGCGTACGATGACGTGGTCGAAAACGGTCTGGTCGAAGTTGAACAGAGCCTCGATGACTGTGCCGAGCGAGAGTTGCTTGGCGCCGACGGCGATGTGCAGCAGGAAGGCGAGGACCAGAACGCCGAGAAGCACCGGAACGCCGCTCCAGGCCCGGACGGGATGCGTGCCGGCATTGGGGGCGACGATGGTGCTCATTGTGCGGTCACGGGTGTTGCACTGCGCATGCGCGTGCCGGAGGGGACGCAGACCATGCGGCCGCTATCGGGGTCGCGCAGCACCTTGGCATCGAGGCCGAAGACCTGCTTCAACCGCTCGGCGGTGAAGATGTCGTCCGGCGTGCCGGCGGCGACGATGTGGCCATCTTTCATCATCACCAGATAGTCAGCATAGGCGGCGGCGAGACTGAGTTCGTGCAGCACGATGACCAGGGTTCGGCCGCGCTGGTGGGCGAGACCAGCCAGCAGGTCCATGAGGTCGACCTGCACCTTGAGGTCGAGGAAGGTCGTGGGTTCATCGAGAAGGATGAGGTCGGTTTCCTGGGCCAGCACCATGGCGACCCAGCAGCGCTGACGCTGGCCGCCTGAGAGCGTATCGACGCTGCGATCGGCAAAATCGGTGATGCCGGCAATGTCCATGGCGCCATTGACGGCGTCTTCATCGGCGCGGGTCCATTGGCGCAAGAGGGTCTGATGCGGGAAGCGGCCCTGGGCGACGAGTTCGCGCACGGTCAGCCCTTCGGGGGCAATGGGGCCCTGGGGCAGGAGGCCCAGCTTGGCAGCGACGCTCTTGGTGTCGAGGCGGTGGATGTCCTTGCCATCGAGAAGAACGCTGCCGTTGGATGGGGTCAGGATGCGTGCCATGGTCTTGAGCAGCGTGGATTTTCCGCAGCCATTGGGGCCGATCAGAATGGTGATCTCGCCGGTGGGAATCGCCAGGTCGACATTGTCGAGCACATTGGTGCCGCCATAGCCGACGCTCAGCCCGATGCCTTCCAATCGCAGCGTTCGCTGCGTCGTTGCACTGCCTGACACGGGCTTCCCTTATATGACTAGGATTGTCTTGTTTTGCCTGTAGCAAAGCTCGGACGGGCATTCAAGCCGAAGCAGTACGAGTTGGTACGGATGCATTCGATGTGACTGCTACACGTCGGGTTTACCTCTATTTGTTAGGGTCTTCGCTTATGGGGCGAGGAGGGTTCCATGATGCAGCCACTTGGTATGCTGGCTATTGTTGGATTGATGGTGCTCGCAGGATGCAGTTCCGGAGAGGCGCCGCTGGTCGCTGGAGGGCCGACACCGACGCAGGCGATCGATGCCATGCTCAGCAATGCTCGTATTCTCGAACGCCAGCGGGTCGCGATTGTCGAAGATCGGGTGAAGCTTGAAGCCACCGATTGCGCCAAGCACCCCAATGGCGTCGTTACTTGCCGGGTGCGGCTCTATTCGATCGGACGAGGCTGGTCGGCACCGAGCATGGGGCGCTTCACTGAAACGGATGGGCGCTGGGCCTTCGATTTCTAAGGTCACGCAACCGTTTGGTCCCTGCGGCGTTGATTGGAGCGGCTCGGGTCGAGCCGTCTTCTCAATTGTGGGGTTCACATGGGCGACGCAGGTATCGGCTGGATTGCAGCGATCATTATCGGGGGTCTGGCAGGCTGGATTGCATCCAGCATCATGAAGACCAATACCGGAATTTTTCTCAACATCGTGCTCGGCATCGTCGGTGCGCTGATTGCCAGCTTCCTCTTTGGCATCATCGGCATCTCGTTCGGCGGCTGGCTCGGCTATCTGGTCGCGGGCCTCCTGGGCGCCTGCATCCTCATTGCCCTTGTACGCGCTGTCAGGCGCTAGAGCCAAAGGTTCAAAACAAAAGGCCCGGCAGCGGTGACGCTGCCGGGCCTTTTGCCGTCTGGATTCAGATCAATCGTGGAGGCGTTTTTCGCCGGCCTCGATACGGATCGGCAGCACGTTTTCGGCCGGCGGCAGCGGGCAGACGGCGTGTTCGGTGAAGGCGCAGGGCGGGTTCAGCGCCTTGTTGAAGTCGAGGACGATGGTCTTGTCGGTGACGTCTTCGCCGAAGACGAAACGGCAGGCAGCATAGGTGCTGTCGCGCGAGGTCAGGTCGCGGATGACGAACTGCGGGGCTTCCGCCGTGCCATGGGTGGCGAGCAGTTCGTAGGTGACGCCATCGCGGGTGAAGACGGCCTTGTGGGTCGCTTCGACTTCGGTTTCGATTGCCTTGGAGGTGCTGATGGTCAGGCCCTTGGGGGCTTCGAAGGCAACCCAGTCGGCGGTTATGCGCCAGGTCGGGTCGAGCGGGAAATATTCGAGCGGCTGTAACTGGTTCGGTGCGTCCGATGTCGTGTCGCGTACGCGTAGGGCATTCTCGCCATTGAGCGAGGTGACCTCCAAAAGCAGGTTGCCGGCGGTGAAGCGCGGCGGGCTGTATTTTGAAAGCTTCAGCACCTGGGCGGCGCTGCCATCGGCGGGCGTATAGGTGACTTGGCCGTCGCTATCCTGGGTGAGGCTGCCGACATAGGACGGGCCGGAGGAGAGGATGATGTCATTGTCCGCGGCGGCGCCGACGGTGACGGTGCCTTCGGCGAGCCAGACGCGGGCGATGATGTTGAGCCAGCCATTGGGCGCCTTGAGCGCGGCGAGGCGCTTGGCCTGCCATTCGGCATATTGGGTTGCGTAGTCGGTCATGAAGACACCTCGTGGAGGGTAAGGCGCGGCACGCTGGCAAGCAGGCGCTGCGTATAGGGATGTTTGGGATTGGCAAGGACCGTGGCCGTGTCGCCGGCTTCCACCACGCGGCCTTTTTCGAGAATGACGATGCGCCGACAAAGCGCGGCGACGACACCGATATCGTGCGACACGAACAGCAGGCTCATGGTTTTGCTAAGGCCGGCAAGGAGGTCGACGATGCGAATGCGGGTCGTCAGGTCGAGGGCGCTGACGGCTTCGTCGGCGAGCAGAAGGCGCGGGCCGGGCACGATGGCGCGTGCAATGGCGATGCGCTGGCGCTGGCCGCCGGAGAACTGGTGCGGGAAACGAGTGCCGACGTCGCGATCGAGGCCTACGGCTTGAAGGGCGTCGCCTACCATCTTGTTGTGATCGCCGGGGATTTTTAGCGAGCGCAGGGGTTCGGCGATGATGGATTGGATCGTCTGGCGCGGATCGAGCGAGGAATAGGGGTCCTGGAAAACCACCTGGGCCCGTCGGCGGAAATCGCGCATGAAGGCGCCATTGCCGGGATCGAGCGGTTTTCCATCGAAGGTGATGCTGCCGCTGTCGGGCCGGGCGAGGCCGAGGAGGAGGCGCAGTAGGGTGGTCTTGCCCGAGCCGCTTTCGCCGACAAGGCCGATGGTGTCGCCGGGGGCGATCTCGAGCGAGACGTCATCGAGAATGCGGCGGTTGGCGGTGTAGCCGAAGCTGACGTGGTCGACGCGGACGAGGCTCATGCGCGGCCCTCCATGGCATCGTCGAGGCGACGGGCGGCGACGAGGAGGCTCTTGGTGTAGTCGTGGCGCGGGTTGCCAAAGACTTCGGCGACCTCGCCTGCTTCGACGGTTTCGCCCTGACGCAAGACCACGACGCGCTCGACCGTGTTGGCGACAACGGGAAGGTCGTGGCTGATGAAGAGGAGGGCCATGTTGCGCTCGCGAACCAGGCGGTCGAGGAGGCCGAGGATTTCGGCCTGGGTGGTGACGTCGAGAGCGGTGGTGGGCTCGTCGGCTATGAGCAGGTCGGGCTTGCAGGCGAGGGCCATGGCGATCGCGATACGCTGTCGCTGACCGCCGGAAAGCTCGTGCGGATAGGATTTGGCGATGCGCTGCGGCTCGGGCAGGGCGACTTCGTCGAGGAGCGCGAGGACGGCTTGATCGAGCGCCGCGCCGGAGAGCGGGGCACCATCGCGCTGGGCGCGGCGGGCGAGTGGTTCGGCCACCTGCCTGCCTACGCGCATTAGTGGGTCGAGAGCGGTAAGAGGTTCCTGGAAGACAATGGCAACGGCGGTGCCGCGCAGCTGGTTCAACTCGCGATCAGGCGCGCCAATGACTTGCTTGCCGGCGAGAATGGCGGAGCCGGAGGCCGAGAGGCCGGCTGGCAGGAGGCCCGTGGCGGCAAGCGAGGTCAGCGATTTGCCGGAGCCGGATTCGCCGATTAGCCCCAGGCGTTCGCCGCGATTGAGCGAGAGTGACAGGTTCGAAACCAGCGCCTTGCTGCCGGCATGGACGGAAAGATTTTCGAGGGAGAGAAGAGCGGTCATCGGGCGCGCCTCGTCGGGTCGATGGTGTCGCGCAGGCCGTCGGCCAAGAGGTTGACGCCGATGGCGAGGGAGACCAGCGCAATGCCGGGGGCGATGGCGCCGAGAGGGGCAGTGTACACCGTGCCCTGGGCTTCCTGGAGGATGCGGCCCCATGAGGCGTTTGGCGGCGGGGCGCCGAGGCCGAGATAGGAGAGCGAGGCTTCGGCGATGACGGCGAGGCCGAATTGCAGAGCGAAATTGACCGAGAGGGTGGGCCAGATGTTGGGCAGGATATGGATGGCGACGATTTTGGGCCACCCACTGCCCGAGGTGCGGGCGGCGGTGATGTAGTCCATCACCAGTACGCGCTTGGCGAGGATGCGGGTGAGGCGCGCAACGATGGCCGAGAGGGCGATGCCGAGGGCAACGATGGCCGACCAGAGATTGGCCGTGTCGCTGGCTGCCACCACCAGCATGGCGATGAGCAGGGTGGGGAAGGCGATGAGAATGTCGAGTGTCGCCGCCAAGGCGTCGTCGAGCCATTTGCTGGCGAAGGCGGCGAGAAGGCCGATTGTGACCCCGATGACAGCGCCAATGGTGACGGCGCCAACGCCGACGATCAGGGCGATGCGGCTGCCGATCATCATCTGCGTGAAGAGATCGCGCCCGAGACGGTCGGTGCCGAGCCAGTGGAGGAGGCTTGGTCCCTCGAGGCGACCGCCGGCCATGGCGGTGGGGTCGTAGGGGAGCCAGACGAGGGTAAGGAGGCCAATGGCGACGTGAAGGCCGACCAGCAGTATCCCGGCCTTGAGGGCCAGGGAGTGGGATTTTTTGTCGGCGGGAGCGGTCACGGTGGCGGTGCTCATGCCAGCGCCCTCCCGCGACCGCGGAGACGCGGATCGATGAGGCGCTGGATGATATCGGCGGCAAAGCCGATCAGCAGAACGAGAAGGGTCGAGATGAAGAGAACGCCCTGCACATTGGGATAGTCGCGCTGCTGGATGGCGAGGAGCAGCATGGAGCCGAGGCCGGGCAGCGAAAAGACGCGCTCGATGACCACGGCGCCGAGGAAGGTGCTGGCGAGTTCGATGCCGAGAATGGAAATGACCGGCACGGCACCGTTGCGGACGCCATGGCGGATGAGGGCTTCGGGGAAACTGGCGCCGAGGGCGCGGGCGGTGCGGAGAAAGTCGCTGCCGAGAACGTCGAGCGTGGCGGCGCGGACATAGCGCAAGAGGGAGGCGCCCATGACGAGGCCAATGGTGAGCGAAGGCAGGATCATGCCGGTGATGGCCTCGCCGAAATTGGCCCAGCCTTTCAAGGGGAAACCGCCCGAGGGGAGCCAGCGCAGATTGATGGAAAAGAGCGTGACCAGCAGGATGCCGAGCCAGAAGACCGGGATGGCGATGCCGAGCTGGGAGACGACGGAGATCGCCGCGCCGTACCACTTGTCCGAGCGGACGGCGGCGATAATGCCGAGCGGGATGGCGAGGACAAGGGCGACGAGGAAGCCGAAGAAGGTCAGCGGCAGGGTGACGACCATGCGATTGCCGATCTCGCCCAGCACCGAGGCGCGGCTGACGAAGGAGGTGCCCAGATCGAGCCGGGCAAGATTGCCGATGAAGCCGACGAACTGGACGTAAAGCGGCTGGTCGGAGCCGACCTGGGCGCGGGCGGCGGCGATCTGTTGTTCGGTGGCGCCGACGCCGAGCAGGGCGTTGGCGGGATCGCCGGGGAGGAGGCGCAGCAGCACGAACAGCACAACCGCTGCGATGAACAGCGAGGCGATGAGGATCAGCGTGCGGCGGATGGTGTAGGCGAGAATGGTTTTAGTCCTTGCGCGATATCAGACGCGACAATAGCGGGGCCGTAAAGGCAAAGCCACCGGCCGAAGGGCCGGTGGACAGAGTGTTCACAGTCAGAAGCTTAAGGCGCTTACGGCCTATTCGCTCTTCTGGATGTCGTAGGCGAAGAACTGGGAGTTCAGGCCGTTGATCGGGTAGCCGGTGACGTTGGCGGCCGAGACGACGATCTGCGGGTAGAGGTAGAGCCAGTTGCCGGCTGCGTCTTCCGCGATGATCTTGTTGGCCTCGGTCAGCTTTTCGACCTGTTCGGCTTCCGAGCCTGCAGACTCAGCGTCGGCCACGAGCTTCACGACGTCTGGGTTGTTGTAGCCCCAGTAGAAGTCCGGGTTGCCGTAGAAGACGATATCGCGGTGGTTGACGTGCTCCTGCAGCGTCGCCTCGAAATTCTTCTCCTGGTAGATCTTGGTGTACCACTCGTTGGCCGTGATGATGTTGATGTTCACCTTCACGCCGATCTTGGCATATTCGGACTGCAGGAACTGCGCCACGATCGGATGCGGATCGTAGTCGGGCGTGTCGAGGGTGAATTCAAAACCATCGGGATAGCCGGCTTCGGCGAGCAGGGCCTTGGCGCTTTCGACGTCGTAGGCATCAACGCCCGTGAGATCGACATACCACGGGTCGGTCGGCGGCACGAAGGAGCCGATCAGCGTGCCATAGTCACCCCAGATGGAGTTGAGGAGGCGTGCCTTGTCGGTGGCGCGGGCCAGGGCCTTGCGAACCTTGACGTTGTCGAAGGGAGCGACGCGGTCGTTATAGGCCAGCAGTTCCTTGGTGGTGGAAGCGCCTTCGGTGACGGTGAAGGCCGGGTTGCCGGTGAACTGGGCCAGGGAATCCGGGCTCTGCACCGAGGTGATCACGTCAACGGCGTTGGTCAGCAGCGCGTTGTTGAGCGCGGTGGCGTCGGTGAAATAGGTGTAGACGACTTCGGCATTGGTCGGGGCTTCGCCCCAGTAGCTGTCGTTGCGCTCGAGAGCTAGGGCCGAACCGCGGCGCCATTCGCCGAGCGAATAGGGGCCGGTGCCGTCTTCGGTGGCGGTGATGTCGGTGGCGGCGTCGTTGACGATCCAGACATAGGAGAGGTTGTAGGGCAGCGAGATCGAGCGGGCCGAGAGGGTGATCACGACCGTCTTGTCATCGGGGGTTTCGATGCCGGTGATGGTGGAGAGGCTGCGCTTGCGCGAGCTCTTGGAGGCTTCGGCGGTGACGCGCTCGATCGAGTACTTTACGTCGGCTGCGGTCAGCGGGTCGCCGGAGTGGAAGGTGACGCCGTCCTTCAGGGTGAAGGTATAGGTGAGGCCATCTTCGCTGGCTTCGTAGCTTTCGACGAGCTTGGGCTCGACCGAACCGGCATCGGTCAGCTGGAACAGGGCTTCGTAGACGTTGCCGTTGAAGGCTTCGTTGATGCCTTGGCCAGCGCCGGCGGTGTTGTCGAGGTTCTGCGGCTCATAGAGCGAGCCGATGCGGATGGAGGCGTCCGGATTGAAGTCCTGCGCGAGGACGGAGGCGGGCAGGGCGACGCCGGCCAGGAGGGCGGCGAGAAGGAGGGTTTTCGTGGTCATGAGACGCTCCAGTTATTGGTTGGCTTCAATCTAGTTCTGCCCGGGATAAATCTCTACCGGCTTGATAGACAATCTTGTGCCGCGCTTGGGCGCATTCAGGCATTTCGTTTTCTTTGAGATCAAGGAAATAGAAATGCGTTCCGGCAGCCTACGCCAGGGGCCGGAGTTTTGAAATGTCATTTCGGCGGCATGTGGTCCGCTGCGCGCTGTCGTGTCCGGCACTCTTAGTGGTTTTCACTAACGTAAAATCTCCGTAAGATTATCACGGAGACGGGCTGATATGATCGACGAAAACGATCCGGATGGGTTTGGTGAGCGGCCTTTGGCCGGGTTCACCCATTCGATCGACAGTCACCTTGCCTTCTATCGTTTCGCGCTCACCGCTTACAATTATCGCTGTGCCATCAGTGGTTTGCGATTTCCTCCTGATGCTCAGATTCTGCATGAGCAGCTTTCGGTGGTGCCAATCCATCCGCGGGAACTCGGCGGTTCGCTGGAGATCGGCAATGCACTGGTGCTGGAAGCCAGCATGGCCGACGCCTTTGCGCGCGGGCTCATTGCGGCCACCGACGACTGGCAGGTGATCGTGCCGCGGCCGGAAGCGCTGGCGGAGGAGCAAAGGCAACACGTGGTGGCAGGGCGGGTGCTGTTCGTTCCGGCCGAACCCATGTTCCGGCCTGTGGCGAAAAACCTGCAATTTCATCGGCTTACGATCGCCAGATACCATCGATAGGCGCGCTGGTCGCGATTGTTGTGGCAAAGCTCGCCTGTGGCTGGAAATTTGCGCACGGCGAGAGCAGGCTGGGGCAGTTTCTTCCATACCAGGATCGTTCCGTGCCATTCCCCGATCTCGTCCACCCCGCGCTTGGTGCCTATCGCAGCGCGGTAGAAATTCCCGCTGATTTTTCAACATTCTGGGCCGAGACACTGGCCGAGGCCCGCGGCATTGGTGGGGCGGTTGTCATCGAGCCGGTGGAAACGACGCTGAAACTCGTTGAAGCCTTTGATGTGACCTTTCCCGGCTTTGGCGGGCATCCCGTAAAAGGCTGGCTGGTGCTGCCGAAGAACAGGGAGGGGAAGTTGCCGCTGGTGGTGCAGTTCATCGGCTATGGCGGCGGTCGCAGCTTTCCGCATGAACTGCTGCACTGGGCAGCCTCGGGCTATGCCTATTTCCGCATGGATACGCGCGGGCAGGGCAGCAGCTGGAGCATGGGCGCGACGCCCGACCCGATCGGCTCGACCTCGTCCATTCCGGGCGTGATGACCAAGGGCATTCTGGACAAGAACGACTACTATTATCGTCGCCTCTTCACCGATGGCGTGCGGGCCGTTGACATGCTCTTGGCTCAGGATTTTGCCGATCCCGAGCGCGTGGCCGTTTGCGGCGGCAGCCAGGGTGGCGGCATTGCGCTGGCGGTGGCGGGGATTGATAGCCGGGTGAAGGCGGTGATGCCGGATGTTCCGTTCCTCTGCGATTTTCCGCGTGCCGTGCGTTCTGCCGGGCGCGATCCCTATCTCGAGATAGTACGCTACCTTGCCCAGCACAGGGATAAGTCGGCCAAGGTCTTCGAAACGTTGCGCTATTTCGATGGCGTCAATTTTGCGCGGCAGAGCAAGGCGGCGGCCTTGTTCTCGGTGGCGCTGATGGACGACATTTGCCCGCCTTCGACGGTCTACGGCGCCTACCAGGCCTTTGCGGGCGCGGACAAAACCATTGTGGAATATGAATTTAACAACCACGAAGGCGGTGGGCCGTTCCAGGATCGCGAGCAGATGAAATGGCTCGGAAAGCGGTTTGGAATGGCCTGAATCGGAGAAATCTTGCTTTATTCAAAAAACGCAAATATTGCGTAGAGGGGTAAGCAGGATTTTTCAGATGCCAAGCAAGCGCGCCAGTCAAGCCGATATCGCCGAAAAGCTCGGGGTGTCCGTGTCGACTGTGTCGCGCGCGCTGGCCAATGAAATCGGCATCAGCGACGCGGTGCGACGCGACGTGCAGCGCGTTGCCCGCATGCTGGGCTATAAGAGCAAGCATGTGCCGGCGGCGGGCAATCTCGACAAGCGCGCCGTCGCCATGGTGCCGCTGAACGGCGCCATAGGCAGCCTCGCGAGTTTTTACCACGGTATCGTGGAGGGTATGCGCAGCCAGGCGGCGGAGTCGGGCATCGTGCTCGATGTGCGGCTGGTCAATGAGGACCTGGTGACGCTCGACTTTGTGCAGCGGCACATGGCGAAATCGGGTGCGGGCGGACTGGTTCTTGCTGGTATCGACCCCGTCGAACCGCTGGTGGAATGGGCGCTGGATGCCGATGTCAGCCTGGTTCTGGCCAATGGCGTTGACCCCAAGATGCGGCTGAGCTCGGTGGCGCCGGCCAATTTTTACGGCGCCTACATGGCGACACAGCACCTGATCGATGCCGGGCATCGCAAGCTCCTGCACTACACCTATCGGCACCGGCATACGATCCTGCAGCGCCGACGCGGCTTCGAGGCGGCCATAGCGGCAACGCCCGATGCCGTGGGCACTATCGTCACGGCCAACGAGAATTCAGGCAAGGAACTGCTGGCTGGCCTCTTGAGCGGCAAGTATGACGCGACGGCTGTGTTCTGCTGGAATGACAGCGTCGCCGTGTCCATGGTCGATGCTCTCCTGGGGCAGGATTCCCCGATGCCGAAGAACTTTTCGCTGATGGGATTTGACGACCTTCCCATCGCCGGCATGGCGAGCCCTCGGCTCAGTACGGTGCGGGTGGATCGCGAGGCGATCGGCCGCGGCGTGGTGCGGCTGCTGTCCCAGCAAATGGACGGCGAGCGGGCGGTGCAGCACCTGGAGATCGGGCTGACGCTGGTTGAGGGCGAGACGGTTCATCCGTTTGAGTGAAGGCTGCTCCAGCCTCTTGAGCTGAACAAGACGTGGTCGTCATTGTCGGGCTTGTCCCGGCAATCCATCTCGCTGCCGCATGAACCACCGGGACAAGCCCGGTGGTGACGATGGGCGTGTGGTTCAGGTCTTTCCTGGCATCGGTAGATCCTGCCAGTGGCCAGCATCTTGGGCTCGATTTTTGGCCTGGTTGTGAGCATCCCAACGCAAACTTTTTTGCCCTCCATGTTGAAAAACACTCGGTTTAGTGCGGTTCTTCGTTCGCTATCCGTCTCGTTCTGCAATGCAATTCCTGCAATATTGCGTAAATTGCGTGAAATGCGCAAATTGCTTGAATTTGCGCAAGATTGTGCATAGCGTTGCACTCGTTCGGTGACGAATAAGGCAGCTGCCGGTTAGCAGACTGTTGGCATCGAACGTGACCTGGGAGGGGAATTGGTGACTCTTCGGCAGTGGCATGCGGAACCGGTACAGGCGGTGCTCAAGGCAGCATCCGAAGGCCGGCCGTTCACTGCCTGGTCGCATCCCAGAAGTCGAGAACTAGGCAAGGCATTGCTCTCCGGCATCGCTGTCGGAGCGTTGAGCCCTGCTGTCGTCATCTTGCCGCTCGTCTGAGCGGTGGGCCGTCCTAGAGGCGGGGTCAATCGATGGCGAGCTGCGGAGGAAGCGGCTCTGCCGAATGTGATTGCCGGGGCAGAACCCGGAATTGGGAGGACTATGTATGGGAAAGAATTTTGCTCTTGGTTTGACCGGAGCCGTGGCCATTGCGGCCATGATGGCCGCGGTTGGACCGGCATGGGCGCAGCAGCAGTCGCCGGTGCTGGACGCGGCTGTCGCCAGCGGTGAACTGCCGCCGGTTGCCGAGCGTCTGCCGGCCAATCCGCTGGTGATCACGCCGGTCGAAAGCGTTGGCACCTATGGCGGCACCTGGCACAGCGCCCTGCGCGGCGGCCTCGACAATGCCTGGATCGGCCGCACCGTCGCCTATGACGGGCTCGTTCGCTATGACCGCGAATGGAAAGAGATCATTCCGAACCTGGCCGAAAGCTGGGAAGTCAGCGAGGACGCGCGCACCTATACCTTCAAGCTGCGCGAAGGCCTCAAGTGGAACAATGGCAAGCCATTTACCAGCGCCGACATCGCCTTTGCGGCCGAGCTCTTCAGCGAGCCGACCTATGGCGCCGGCACTTTCATGAAAAACCCGAACAATCCGGTGAAGGTCGAAGTCGTCGACGAGACGACGTTCAGCCTCGTCTTTGAAAAGCCAAATGGCGTGATCATGGACGACCTGGCCAGCATCAACGGCCTCACGCTGGTTTCGCTCAACAAGGAATATTGCAGCCAGTTCTACCCCAAGTACAACCCGAACGCGGCGGCGGAAGCCAAGGCGGCGGGCTTTGAGACCTGGGAACTCTGGATGACCGACCGCTGCTCGTGGGCGACGGAAACCATCCGCTGGGCCAATCCGGAACTGCCGATGATGAATGCCTGGATGATCGAGGAGCCGCTCAAGGGTGACTCGACCCGGACCACCTTCGTGCGCAACCCGTACTACTGGAAGGTCGATACCGAAGGTAACCAGCTGCCCTATATCGACCGGCTCGAAATGCGCGTTTCGGACTCGCTCGAAGAAATCACGCTGATGGCGCTCAATGGCGAGATCGACTACCAGGATCGCCATATCGCAACCGTTGCCAACCAGCCGATCTTCTTCGATGGTCAGGAAGCTGGCGACTATCGGCTTGGCGAAAACATCCCGTCCAACATGAATACGCTCATGTTGCAGTTCAACATGAACCATGTGGACGAGAAGCGCCGCGAACTGTTCCAGAGCAAGGATTTCCGCGTCGGTATCAGCCACCTGATCGACCGGCAGGAAATCATCGACGTGATCTTTACCGGCCAGGGCGAACCCTACCAGGCCGCGCCGCGTCCGGAATCCCCGTTCTATGACGAGGAAATGGCCAAGCAGTATACCGAGTTCGACCCCGATGCGGCTGCTGCTGCGTTCGAGGCCGCGGGCCTCATCAAGAGCGGTGAATTCTACACCTTTGCCGACGGCACTCCGCTCAAGATCACCATCGACATGATCTCCTCGTTCCGTTCGGAATGGGTCGACATGATGGAACTGCTGCAGCTGCAGCTCGAGGCCGGTGGCGTTGATATCGAACTCAACAATATCGACCGCACGCTCTATTACGAAAAGCGCCCGACTGGCGACTATGACGCCCAGATCTGGCAGGGCGATGGTGGCCTCGATGTGATCCAGGAGCCGCGCTACTACCTGCCGGCCAACGATGAATCGGTCTGGGCCTATCGCTGGGCACAGTGGTTCCAGGGTTCGCGTCCGGAAATCGCCGAAGAGCCGGCCGACTGGGCCAAGGAACAGATGGACCTGCTCAACAAGCTGCGCAGCGAAGGCAATCCGGAAGTGCGTAACGACCTGATGAAGCAGATCCTTGCCATCTCCAAGGAGAACTTCCCGGTGATCGGCGTCAGCCTGCCTGGCAATGGCTACTACATTGCCAAGAACAATATGCGGAACATCGCCGAACCGATGCTGCACGCATACCTGTTCCCGACCCCGGCACCCTATGACCCGTTCCAGTGGTACTTCGACCAGGAATAGGGTCCCTCCCGGCCCCTCGCGACCCCTCCCCAGGGCCGCGAGGGGACTGAAAAGGCGGGTGCTGTGTGTGCCGCACGCCCCCACCCTTTGTCCCTCCCCACAAGGGGGAGGGAGACGATGGAACCGAGACATTTCAGCCTGCGCCTCCCTCCCCCTTGTGGGGAGGGAATGAGGGTGGGGGTGCCTCCAAGGCACCGAGTTCGTAATACCAAGGAGACGCCCCATGATGCGTTTCGTTTTCCGGCGTCTCATCGCCATGGTTCTTACGCTCTGGGCCGTCAGCTTCGTGGCTTTCGCCATTATCCAGCTGCCGCCGGGCGATTATCTCACCACTTATCTCGCGACCCTCAGCGCCAATGGCGATCGGGTGGATCCAGCGACCATCGAGGCGCTGCGCGTGCAGTATGGTTTTGGCGAGCCCTACATCGTCCAATACTGGAAATGGTTCTCGGGCATCCTGTTCCGTGGCGATTTCGGGCAGAGCTTTGAGTGGAAGGCGCCGGTGACGACCCTGATCTGGGGGCGCCTGGGTAATTCCATCCTCGTCGAAGGCCTCGCTGTCCTCGTCATGTGGTTCATCGCCTTGCCCATCGGCATCTATGTGGCGGTGAAGAAGTATTCGCTGGGCGATTATCTCGCGACCATCGCCGGTTTCATCGGCCTTGCGATCCCGAATTTCCTCCTGGCGCTGCTGCTGATGTATCTCAGCTTTGTCTGGTTCGGCACGACGATCGGCGGGCTGTTCTCGTCCGAATTCGAGAATGCCCGTTGGAGCCTGCCGCGGCTGTGGGACTTCTTCTCCCATGCCTGGGCGCCGATCCTGGTTTTGGCGACGGCGGGCACCGCGGAGCTGATCCGCATCCTCCGCGCCAATCTGCTTGATGAACTCAAGAAGCCCTATGTGACGACGGCCCGCGCCAAGGGTCTGTCGGAATGGAAGGTCATTCTCAAATATCCCGTGCGCGTGGCGCTCAACCCGCTGGTGTCGACGATTGGTTGGCTGTTGCCGGCGCTGGTGTCGAGTTCGGTGATCGTTTCGGTGGTGCTCAACCTGCCGACGGCCGGACCGCTGCTGCTGCGCTCCTTGACCTCGCAGGACATGTATCTCGCAGGGGCCATCATCATGCTGCTCGGTGTGCTCACGGTCATCGGCACTCTGATCTCGGACCTGCTTCTGGCCTGGATCGACCCCCGAATTCGCTATGGGAGTAAGTGATATGGCCGTCGATACGATTGCCCCGGCCGAACACGTTGCGCCGAAAAGGCTCAAGCGTGAATCCCAGCTGGCCCTGATGTGGCGGCGCTTCAAGCGCCACCAGCTGGCCGTGGTCAGCCTCTGGATCGTGGTTTTCTTCTACCTCGTCGCGGCCTTTGCCGAGTTTTTGGCACCGACCGATCCTGCCGCCTATAGCGCGCGCTACACCTATGCGCCGCCGCAGGGATTGCAGTTTATCGTCGCCACCGAAGACGGCGGCTGGGCGTTTCAGCCGCATGTGAACGGGTACAAGACCGAAGTCGATCCCAAGGCCATGCGCCGCAGCTTCGTGATCGATCCGGAAGTGATCATTCCGGTGCAGTTCTTCGCGCCGTCAAAGCCCTATTACCTGGCCGGGTTCATCCCAATGTCGGTGAAATTCATGGGCGTCGAGAACCCGCGCGATCCCTTCTATGTGCTGGGGGCCGACCGGTTGGGCCGCGACATGCTGAGCCGTCTGATCCATGGCACGCGCATTTCGCTTTCTATCGGTCTTGCTGGTGTGACGCTGAGCCTCTTCTTCGGCATCGTGATCGGTGGGTTCGCGGGTTACTACGGCGGCTGGTTCGACAGCACTGTGATGCGTGTGGTCGAGTTCATTCGCTCCATGCCGACCATTCCGCTCTGGCTTGGTCTTGCTGCGGCACTACCCAAGGATTGGTCTGCGCTCCAAACCTACTTTGCTATCACGATTATTCTCTCCCTCATCGGCTGGACTGAACTGGCGCGTGTGGTGCGTGGGCGCTTCCTGTCGCTGCGAACGGAAGATTTCGTGACTGCGGCGCAGCTCGATGGGGCCAGCGATTGGCGGATCGTGACGCGGCATATGGTGCCGAGCTTTACCAGCCACATCATTGCGGCGGCGACGCTGGCTATTCCAGGCATGATCCTGGCGGAGACGGCGCTGTCGTTCCTCGGACTTGGGCTGCAGCCGCCGATCGTCAGCTGGGGCACGCTGCTGCAGGAAGCGCAGAATATCCGCACGCTGGCGACGGCGCCGTGGCTGCTGGCTCCGGGTCTCTGCGTGGTGATTGTGATCCTTTCGCTCAACTTCTTCGGGGACGGCCTTCGCGACGCCGCTGATCCTCATGGTCGGTAATCTTCAACTTCGGGAGTGCCTGGCATGACCAAGCCCCTCCTTTCCATCGATGACATGTCGATCGTCTTCACCTCGCCCGATGAGCCCGATATCGAGGCGGTGCGGCAGGTGGATCTCACGCTCACGCCGGGCAAGACGCTGGCGCTGGTGGGCGAAAGTGGCTGTGGGAAGTCGGTGACGGCGCGGGCCGTGCTGCGACTGCTCGACAAGAATGCCGATATTCGTACCGGCGAGATCGTCTATGACGGGCGTGACGGGCAGGTGGATATTGCCCGGCTCAAGCCCGACAGCACGGCCATGCGCTCCATTCGCGGTGCGCAGATTTCGATGATCTTCCAGGAGCCGATGAGCTCGCTGTCGCCGGTCCATACGATCGGCAACCAGATTGACGAGATCATTGTGCTGCATGAAGGGCTCAAGCCCAAGCAGGCGCGGGAGCGCACGATTGCGCTGCTCGACCAGGTGGGCGTGCCCGGCGCGCGAGATCGGGCCAATGCCTATCCGTTCGAGCTTTCGGGCGGCCTCAGGCAGCGCGCCATGATCGCCATGGCGCTGGCTTGTACGCCAAAACTGCTGATTGCGGACGAGCCGACCACGGCGCTCGACGTGACGACGCAGGCGCAGATTCTGGACCTGTTGCGGCAGCTGCAGGACGATTTCGGCATGGCCATGCTGTTCATCACTCACGACCTTGGGGTCGTGGCTGAAATCGCCGACGATATTGCGGTGATGTATCTCGGCGATGTGGTGGAGCAGGGGGATGTGTTCGAAGTCTTCAAGGCGCCGAAGCATCCCTACACGCAGGCGCTGATGAATTCGGTGCCGCAATTGCAGCGGAAGGCCGATCGCGTGCGGCTTCAGCCGATCAAGGGCACGGTGCCGTCGCCGAAGGATCGTCCGGTCGGGTGCTCTTTCACCAGCCGTTGCCCGCATGCTTTCGGGCCATGCGCCGGCACGCGGCCGGAGCGCACGCAGGTCACCGAGGGCCATATGGCGCGCTGCCATCTCCTCACTCAGGTCAAAGAGGAGGCGCTCGCATGACGACGCTGCTTTCCGTCGAAAATCTCTCAAAGGTCTATACGCTCGGTGGCGGGCTCTTCAAACAGAGCCGGGACCTTGTAGCGCTCAACGATATCAACCTGACGGTGGAGGCGGGGGAGACCCTGGCCATTGTTGGCGAAAGCGGCTGCGGCAAGACCACGCTCGGGCGCTGCATCATCAAGGCGCAGCCTGTGACCGAGGGTAAGGTTTTCTACCATCAGGAGGGTGGGCAGAAGGTCGAGCTGACCTCGCTCGACAAGAAGGCCATCAAGCCGTGGCGGCGCGACATCCGCATGATCTTCCAGGATCCGATGAGCTCGCTGAACCCCAATATGCGGGTCTTCGACATCGTCGCCGAACCGCTGCGGGTCCACAGGATCTGCAAGGGACGGGAGCTGGAGGAGCGGGTGGTTTCCACCCTCGCCAAGGTGGGCATTCCGGCCGATGCCATCGGGCGCTATCCGCATGCCTTTTCGGGCGGGCAGCGGCAGCGCATCGGCATTGCCCGCGCGCTGGTGCTGGACCCGAAGCTGGTGATTGCCGACGAGGCGGTATCGGCGCTCGACGTGTCGATCCAGGCGCAGGTTCTGAACCTGCTCGACGATCTCAAGGAAGAGTTCGGGCTGACCTATATTTTCATCAGCCATGACCTTGGCGTGGTGAACTACATCGCCGACCGGGTGGTGGTGATGTATCTGGGCCATGTGGTTGAGACGTCGCCGACCGAACTGCTGTTTGAGCGGCCGCGGCATCCCTATACGGAAATGCTGCTCGAAGCGCTGCCCATTGCCGATCCGACGCGGCGCAAGGGGCGGAACAAGGAACTCAAGGGCGAAATCCCGTATCTGGGCAATCGTCCGCAGGGGTGTCCGTTCCACACGCGCTGCAAATATGCCGAGGACAAGTGCCGGGCTGAAAAGCCGGTGCTGCGCCCCATCAATGGCACGGCCCAGATGGCCGCCTGCCACTTTGCCGAAACACTCAATCTCAAGGGCGCTTACGACGCTGCGCCGCAAAAGGCTTTTGCTTGAAATGACTTATGATCCGGCCACGGCCAATCCGCTTTTTGGTAACCCGCTCAAGTCACGCGATGATGTCGAAAAGGGGCTTCGCGACCTGTTCCAGCCGCTGCTGCCCTATTTCTCCGAAGGGTCGGCCCGCGTGCGGCTCGATGGGGCCGGGGCCCATTTCGATCGCGCCGCAGCTGATCTTGAAGGCTTTGCTCGCCCGCTCTGGGGGCTGACGCCGCTGGCGGCGGGTGGTGGGGAGTTCGACCACTGGGAGCTTTACCGGCAGGGCCTCGCCAATGGTACCGATCCCGAGCATCCGGAATATTGGGGCACCGTCAACGGCACTGACCAGCGTCAGGTGGAACTGGCGGCCATCGGCTTTACCATGAAGATGCTGCCGCATCTGGTGTGGGATCCGCTGCCGCAGAAGGCCAAGGACAATCTGGCGGCCTATTTGAAGCATGCGCGGAAATTCGACTATGCGGACAATAACTGGAAGTTCTTCCGCATCCTGGTCGATCTTGGGCTTGAACAGTGTGGGGTCGATTTCGACCGATCGCTGACCGACAAGTACCTCGAAGAGCTGGAAGGTTTCTATCTCGGGGATGGCTGGTATCGCGACGGCAATGTGCGGCGGGTCGACCATTACATTCCCTTCGCCATGCACTTTTATGGGCTGATCTATTCCAAACTCGCCAATGGCGATGAGAAGCGCGTGGCCGACTACAAGGAGCGGGCGCGGCTCTTTGCCTGGGATATTCAGCATTGGTTCGATGAGGATGGCGGCACGCTGGCCTTTGGGCGGAGCCTGACCTATCGCTTTGCCTGCGGTGGGTTCTGGGGTGCGCTGGCCTTTGCCGATGTCGAGGCGCTGCCCTGGGGTGTCATCAAGGGGCACTTCCTGCGGCATCTGCGCTGGTGGAGCAAGCTGCCGATTGCGCATGCCAACGGCGTGCTGTCGATCGGCTATGGCTATCCCAACCTCTTCATGTCCGAGAGCTACAATTCGGCGGGCTCGCCCTATTGGGCGCTGAAAGCCTTTCTGCCGCTGGCGCTGCCGGCTGACCATCCGTTCTGGACTGCAGAAGAGGTCGAGGCCGATTTCCATGCGAAGCCCGTGCCCCTGAAGCATCCGGGCATGGTGATGCAGCACACCAAGGGCAATGTGGTGGCCCTCTCGAGCGGCCAGCAGGTTCGGTTCGGTCGAAAGACCTGGCACATGCGCCAGGGCGCGGAGAAGTATAGCAAATTCGTCTATTCCTCGCGCTACGGCTTCTCGGTGGAGTCGGATGATCGCGACTACGATAGCGGCGCGTTTGACGGCATGCTGGCCTTTACCGATGACGGGCTGCATTACCGGGTGCGCGAGGGCAACGAGGTCGCCCAGATCGCCGAAAATGTGCTGTTTGCGCGCTGGAAGCCGTGGGCTGACGTAACGGTCGAGACCTGGCTTGTTCCGGCCCATCACTGGCATGTGCGCGTCCATCGCATCAACACGCCGCGTCCTCTGCAGGCGACCGAAGGTGGTTTCGCCATCGGCCGGGCCGATTTCAATGCCGACACCTATATCGACGAGCCAGGTCGCGGGGTGGCCAAGAGCAAGACCGATGTCAGTGCCATTCTCGATCTCGGTGGAAAGCGCCAAGGGCGGGCGTTCCGGGCGCTGCCCAATACGAACCTGGTCGTCTCGAAATCGATCGTGCCGCAATTGCTCGGCGATATTCCGGTGGGAACGACGGTGCTGATGACGGCGGCCATGGCGCTGCCGGCGGGGGCTGATGCGGAGGCTGCGCTCGTGGCACCGCCGCATGCGCCTGACCTTGCCGCGCTTGAGGCGCTCTTCGCCCGCGAAGGCGTTGATGTCAGTGCCATATTGGTGCCGGAGCGGAACTGATGCGTCCAAAACTTCTCTTTGCCATGGCGGCAGACAAGACGCGGCACGTCTTCGACGACGCTCTTCGCGACCGCCTCGAACAGACCTGCGAGGTCCTGCAGCGCGAGCCGATCGAGAATTTCTCCGACCCCGAGGCAAGGCGGCTTTTGGGCGAGGCTGAAATTCTTGTCTCCGGCTGGGGTTGTCCGATGATCGGGCCGGAGCTTTTGCGGGCGGCGCCGAACCTGAAGCTGATTGCCCATGCGGCAGGGACGGTGAAGTTCACCGTCGACCCGGCGGCCTATGTGGCCGGGATCAGGGTGACGCATTCGGCCGAGGCCAATGCGGTGCCGGTGTCGGAATTCACGCTGGCTTCCATTCTGTTTTCGGCCAAGCACATCTTTACCCTGCGCGATCTCTACCGGCAGGAACCGAACCGCCGCTCCAGCTACGCGCTGGGCGATACGGAAATCGGCAATTTCCGCAGGACCGTGGGCATTGTCGGGGCATCGCGCATCGGGCGGCGGGTAATCGAACTGCTGCGCAATTTCGATTTTTCCGTGCTGCTCTATGATCCCTTCGTGCAGGCGGGTGATCCCGATCTCGAAGGGGTGGAGCTGGTGGAACTCGACGCGCTTATGGCGCGGTCGGATGTTGTTTCCATACACGCGCCGCTGCTGCCTTCGACGCGGGGCATGATTGGGGCGCGGCAGTTGAAACTGATGAAGGACGGAGCGACCTTCATCAATACCGCACGCGGCGGGCTGATCGACGAGGCGGCTTTGGTGGCCGAGTTGCAGACGCAGCGGATCTTTGGTGTCATCGATGTGACCGATCCGGAGATTCCGCATGATGACTCGCCGCTCTTCACGCTGCCCAATGTGTTTCTGACGCCGCATGTGGCGGGGGCTATCGGCACCGAGCGGTTGCGGCTGGGGTTGATGGCGGTGGAAGAGATCGAGCGTTTTATCGAGGGCAAGCCCATGCTCTATGAAGTGCAGCCGGAATTGCTGGAAAGGCTGGCGTGATGAACAGCATTGGTCCCTTGCCGGGTGAGGACGCAGACTGGTGGAATGCCCGGCTGCAATTCCTCACCTGGGATCGGAAGCCTGAGGATGTCGACAGCGCCGAGCACCGGGCGCGGCAGGCGGAGCTGGCGCTGCGGGCGGGGGCGAGCTTTGCGCCGAGTGCTTATGTGGCAGCGGATGCGGCGATCTTTACGACCCATCTGGTCTTGGGCGAGGAGAGCTGGATTGGCGGGCACGCGCTGGTGCGTGGCGATGTCGAATTCGGCACGCATTGCACGGTCAATCCCTATGCGATGATCTCGGGGAAAGTGCGCTGCGGCGATGGCGTGCGGATCGCGAGCCATGCGTCGTTGGTCGGGTTCAACCATGGCTATGACGATCCCGAGGTGCCGATTTATCTCCAGAAGCACGAGAGCCTTGGCATCATCATCGAGGACGATGTTTGGGTCGGGGCCAATGCGGTTATCGTCGATGGCGTCACCATTGGGCGTGGCGCGGTGATCGCGGCAGGCGCGGTGGTCAGCAAGGATGTGCCAGCGATGGCCATCGTTGGTGGCGTGCCGGCCAAGGTGCTGCGTTTTCGTGGCCGGGGTCGCAAGGACGACACGCGAAAGCAGCTTGAGGCGCTGGGGGATCGGGCGGGAAAACAGTGGCGCGACGTGCTGGCCGAGAATTTCGATGGCGAAGCCTATGTGTCGCGTGAGCATGACGGCGAGGCGCGGCGGAGCAATCGGCATCTTTGCGATGCTATCGAGATTGCGACTTCGTTTGGTCAGCTGCCGCCGGGGCTCGATGTGCCGGGGACGCTGGCGCGATTGCAGGTGGTGCAGGACGCGGTAACCGGGCTGTTCCCCGATCCGTTCCAGCCGCCAAAGCCGGGCACGGCGCAGCGCGACGATGGGCTGGCCCTCTATAATGTGCTCTCGACGGGTTACGCGATCGAGGTGTTGGGCGGGCAGCCGCTACATCGCGTCGAGGCGGTGGAGATACCGGCGACCGAATTGCGGCTTTGGCTCGAAAGCCTGCCCTGGCGCGAGCGAGCCTGGGGCGCGGGGGCGACTGTCGATGCCATCGGCACGGCGCTCTATTTCAATGCGCGGTATTTTACGACCGGCACCTCTCGCGAAACGGTGTTTGGCTGGCTGGCGATGCGGCAGGATCGCGGTGCGGGGCTTTGGGGATCGCAGACGGCGGCGGAAGGGCTGTTGCAGCCAGTCAACGGGTTTTACCGGCTGACTCGCGGCACCTATGCGCAGTTCGGCATTGCCGTGCCGCGGCCGGAAGCGGCGATCGACTCTGTGCTGCTCAACCATCGGAATTATGGCGGTTTCTCTGGGCGGACTTATACCGCTTGTAACCTGCTCGATACCATTCATCCGCTGTTGCTGTGCCTGAGCCAGACCGATCATCGGCGGGCGGAGGCGGAGCAGATTGCGCGTTCTGTCATCGCGCGGGCGGGAGAGCGCTGGATCGACGGGAAGGGCTTTGCCTTTGCCGATGGGCAGACGCCGGGCCTGCAGGGCACGGAAATGTGGCTCTCGGTGGTGCATCTTTCAGCGAAGCTTTTAGGCATTGAAGACGCCTTTGCCTTCGTGCCGAAGGGCGTGCATCGGACTGAGGCGGTGGGATTGGGGCTATGACCAAAAAAGCACTCGTCGTCTGGGGCGGCATGGAGCTGCATACGCCGGAACGCGGCGCCAATGTCGTCAGGCAATTGCTTGAGGAAGAGGGTTTTGCCGTCACCGTGACGCCGGATTATGAGGCGCTGGGTGCCGAGGATGTCGGCAGCAATGACCTCGTTGTGCCTGTCATTACCGACGGTACGCTGGCGCCCGAGAAGATGAACAATCTCGTCGCCGCCATTCGGGCAGGGACGGGGCTGGCGGGCTATCACATGGGGCTAGCGACGACGTTTCGCGCCAGCGTGCCCTTCCGCTATGCGGCCAGTGTCTATTGGGTGCAGCATCCGGGCAATATCATCACCTATAAGGTCGACGTGACGCGGTCGGACCATCCGATCATGGCGGGGATCGAAAGCTTTGAGCACACCTCGGAGCAGTATTATCTCAACTACGATCCCGCGGTTGAGGTGTTGGCCACGACCAGGTTCTCGGGGGAGTTTCATCCCTGGCGCAAGGATGTGGTGATGCCGGTGGTGTTTACGACCACGCATGACCAGGGGCGGGTGTTTTACTCCTCGCTCGGGCATACGGCGGATGAGCTGGAAATCCCGCAGGTTCGAACGATCTTGAAGCGCGGGTTGCTTTGGGCGGCTAGGTAGGCGCTCTTCGTTCCAAAGAAAAACGGTGTCATCCCCGCGAAAGCGGGGATCTCTGTTTCAGGCGCTCGAACAGGGATTCCCGCTTTCGCGGGAATGACGCCGTGGGGTGGGGATATCCTATTGCTGCTGCTGCGCCTGCTGCCGCAACACTTCTGACTCCGGCAGGGCGTTTGCGTATTTGAGTTCGCGATTGGCCCGGGCCCAGAAGGCTGGGTGGACCCGGTCGAGCAGGGCCGGGTCGCTGGCGG
The DNA here is from genome assembly GCF_964252865.1 of Devosia sp. LjRoot3. NCBI lineage: Bacteria > Pseudomonadati > Pseudomonadota > Alphaproteobacteria > Hyphomicrobiales > Devosiaceae > Devosia > Devosia sp. LjRoot3. The sequence goes on along the minus strand of NZ_CAXUPK020000003.1, from coordinate 515,799 downwards.
TTAGCGCCAGAGCCGCGGCTGTTTCATCGTCCAGGAACAAAATAGCGTTTTGGCGGTACCAGGCGGGGACGGCTTCGTCGGTCCAGATATTGTCGCGCAGCACATCGTAGGGTTTGTAACCATGGGCGGCGAAGTGGGCGGCCCAATAGCTTGGCCATTGCTCGTTGAGATGGCCGACACCGCCCTGGCCGGGGATGGCGGCGGAGAAGAGCACTGCGGGAGCCATGGCGACAAGGTCGGCGACGAAGCTTTCGGCGCGCTCGGGGGAAAGATGTTCGGCGACTTCGAGCGAGAGCACGAGGTCGACCCGGGGGCCTGCAAAACGCTGTTCGAGATCGCGGCTTTCGAAGACGATGTCGGGGGCGTCGAGCATGTCGGGCTTTACCCAATCGCCCTCGATGCCGAACTGATAGCTGGCGCCGGAAGCGACGAGGAAGGTGCCGGTGCCGCAGCCGATGTCGGCGACGCGATTGCGCGGGAGCTTTTCGGGCAGGGCAGCAAAGATGCGGCTGGCGGCATGAGCCGTATGGGCCCGGCGATTGGCGTAGAAATCGGCCGGATAGAGCGAAGTCGGCATGGGGCAGATTCTCCTCGGCGCAACTCTATGCGAGGTGGAGCGGCTGGGCCAGATGGTGATCGGCCGGCCAGATGGTGATCGGCTGGGGCCAGATGGCAATCGGCCGGGGCCAGATCGTGATCGCCTCGGGCCGGAACTTTGGTCGGCACGACCCGTTGCAGGTGCAGCGTCGCCAAAGCGAAATCCCGGAGACCCAAGAAATGGCTGAAAAGCAACTGGATGATCTGTTCCTCGAAACCCTCAAGGACATATACTATGCCGAGCGGCAAATCCTGAAGGCGCTGCCCAAGATGGCCAAGGCCGCTACCTCGCCCGAACTGCGGGCCGGCTTCGAGCAGCACCACACGGAAACCGAAGGCCATGTGGAGCGGCTGGAGCGGGTGTTCGAACTGCTTGGCAAGACGCCGCGCGGGAAAACCTGCGACGCGATCCTCGGGATTCTGGACGAGGGCAAATCGATCATGGATGAGTTCAAGGGCACCCAGGCGCTTGATGCCGGGCTCACCGCTGCGGCGCAGGCGGTGGAGCACTATGAGATTGCCCGCTATGGCACGCTGCGGTCCTGGGCCAAGCAGCTTGGCCATACCGAAGCGGCCGATCTCTTTGGCCAGACGCTGGCCGAGGAAGAAGCGACGGACAAGAAGCTGACGCAATTGGCGACCAGCGTCGTCAACAAGAAGGCGGCCTGAAGCTCGACGGGGTGAGCGGGCAAGCGTTCACCCCCATTCTGCGGCAAGAGCAATGCACAAGAATTCGGCGCTGGCGGAGCGCGTGCGGGACACGGCCTATTTTCTCTGGGAACAGGATGGACGGCCGGAGGGCAGGGCGATGGAATATTGGCTCCGGGCCAAGCACATGCACCAAAGGCAGCTAGCCTATGACCGGTGGCTGGAAGACGGCACGCCACCGGATCGCTCGGACCTCTACTGGCACGAGGCCGAACGGCAGATCGAGGAGAAATGAAAAACGGGCCCAGATGGGCCCGTTTTGGTGTCCGAGTGTTCGCGCCCTGCGAGCATAGCTCTCCGGGCCTGAGCTGCTCAAAACTCCCCACCGGGGAGTTTTGTCGGCGCGAAGCGCCGCCGCAGATCAGTCCTTTGCGCGCTCAACGTAGGAATTGTCTTCCGTGAGGATGACGATGCGGGTGCCGGCATCGATGTGCGGGGGCACCATGACGCGGAGGCCATTGTTGAGGACGGCGGGCTTGTAGGAGGAAGAAGCCGTCTGGCCCTTCACGACCGGCTCGGTCTCGACGATTTCGAAGGTCATGCGCTGCGGCAGTTCCATCGAGAGCGCGATGCCTTCGTGGGTCATGAGGTGAACCTTCATGCCGTCCGACAGGTAGGCCTTCTGGTCGCCGATGACGTCGTCGGAAACGACGAGCTGTTCGTAGGTTTCCGGCTCCATGAAGTGGTTACCTTCACCGTCCGAATAGAGATAGTCGTAGACGCGGTCATCGACGTCGGCCTTTTCGACCATTTCAACGGTGCGCCAACGGCCGAGAACTTTTACGCCATCGGAAATGCGACGCATGGTGACGTTGGTCACCGAGTTGCCCTTGCCGGGGTGAACGTTTTCGGCCGTGAGGACGACGTGCAGGTTGCCGTCCTGCTCGACCACATGGCCTTTGCGCAGGGACGAGGCGATGACCTTGACCATTTTTCTTCCTTGTTCGATCGTTTGGCGCGTAATAGAGGCAAGCCGTCTCGCGCCGATAAGCTATTGTCGAGCGCCCGATACCCTATTCCGCGCCATTTCGCCAGTCCGCACGGCAAGAAACCCGCATGAGTTCGTTCGACATTGCCGATCATTCGCCCTGGTGGGCGCCAGAGCGCCATGCCGATCGGCGGCCGATCCTGCTTGCGCGTAGCCGGTTCGATGCGGCAGTGCGCCTGTGGTTGGCGGAGCGCGATTTTCTCGTGGTCGATCCGCCAGGGCTGCAGCGCTCGCCGGGGAACGAGACGCATCTCCATGCCTTTGGCACGACGATGATCGGGAACGACGGGGAAGGGCAGGCGATGTATCTGCACACCTCGCCCGAATTCACCATGAAGAAGCTGCTGGCGGCAGGGGAGCGGCGGATCGCGAGCCTCCAGCATGTGTGGCGCAATCGCGAGCGTTCGGCGCTGCACCATCCGGAATTCACCATGCTCGAATGGTATCGGGTGGGTGAGGCCTATGACGTGATCATTGCCGATACGCTGGCGATTATTGAGTTGGCCGCCGAGGTGACGAGGATTTCGCAGTTCGAGTTCCGCGGGCGGATTTGTGATCCGCGCGCCGGGGCAGAGCGGGTGAGCGTTGCCGATGCGTTTCTCGCGCATGCCGAAATTGATCTCTTTGCGACCATGGATGATGAGGGCGTGCCCGATGGCGATGCGCTGGCGGCGCAGATGATTGCTGTTGGGCTCGATGTGCCGGAGGATCGGAGCTGGAGCTATCTCTTTAGCCGGGTCCTGGTCGAAAAGGTCGAGCCGCAATTGGGCAATGGGCGGGTTACGGTTCTCGATCGCTATCCGGCCTGCGAGGCGGCTTTGGCGCGGCGCGTGCCGGGGGATCGGCGGGTGTCGGAGCGGTTCGAGGTCTATGCCTGTGGGGTTGAGCTCGCCAATGGGTTTGGCGAGCTGACGGACGCGGCGGAGCAGCGAGTGCGGTTTCAGGCGGAGATGGAAGAGAAGCAGCGCATTTATGGCGAGCGCTACCCAATCGACGAGGATTTTCTGCGGGCGCTGGAATTGATGCCGGAGGCGAGCGGGGTGGCGCTGGGGTTTGACCGGCTGCTTATGCTCGCGACAGGTGCGCCGCGGATCGAGGCGGTGCTCTGGGCGCCGGTAGCCGAATGAGCGCGATTGCCAAAATGCCGGTGAAGGCGCGGGCGGCCTCGCTGAAGACGGTGGCCGATCTTGAAACAGCAAGGTTGGTGCCAGCCAATTCAGGGCTTGAGGCGGTGGCGGAGAAGTATGCCATCGGCATCACGCCGGCGGTGCTTGAGCTGATCGATCGCAATGATCCCGCTGATCCGATGGCGTTGCAGTTCGTGCCGTCTGCGGCGGAGCTGCTGACGACGCCGGACGAGCGCGAGGACCCGATTGGGGACCTGTCGCATTCGCCGGTGGAGGGTATCGTCCATCGCTATCCCGACCGCGTCCTGCTGAAGGCCGTGCATGTCTGCCCGGTCTATTGCCGCTTCTGTTTCCGCCGCGAAATGGTGGGGCCGCAGGGGCTGGGGACGCTGACGTCGGCCGAGCTCGATGCGGCGATGGACTATATCGCGAGCCACACGGAGATCTGGGAAGTGATCCTGACCGGCGGTGATCCGCTGGTGCTGTCGCCGCGGCGGCTGGCTGGGTTGATGGAGCGGCTACGGGGGATCGAGCACGTCAAGATTGTGCGCTTCCATACACGTGTGCCGGTGGTCGAGCCGGAGCGGATCGATGCGGAGATGGTCGCGGCGCTGACCTCGAGCGGCAAGACCACCTATCTGGCGGTGCATGCCAATCATCCGCGAGAGTTTTCTGCTGTGGCCAAGGCGGCGTTCAAGGCGCTGGTCGATGGCGGCGTGGTCCTTGTCAGCCAGTCGGTGCTGCTGCGCGGCATCAATGACGATGTCGAGACGCTGGCAGCGCTGATGCGCGGGTTCGTCGAGAACCGCATCAAACCTTATTACCTGCACCATCCCGATCTGGCGCCGGGCACCGGCCATTTCCGCCTGAGCATCGAGGAGGGCCAGCAACTTGTCGCGGCTCTGCGCGGGCGGATTTCGGGGCTGTGTCAGCCGACCTATGTGCTCGATATTCCCGGCGGTTACGGCAAGGCCGATATCGGGGCGGCGACCGTGTCAGCGGGGGATGGTTGTTTCAGGGTGCGCGACTGGCAGGGCGAAGAGCACGCCTATCCGCCGGGCTGAAGCGAGATGGGCGCCTGAGGCGGCCCAACCCCCACCCTTGATCCCTCCCCACAAGGGGGAGGGAGACGATGGAGCCGAGACGACTAACGCTTGCGCCTCCCTCCCCTTGATGGGGAGGGAATGAGGGTGGGGTGGGTGAGCCACGAATGCCTGCCGCGTGCACCCCAAGAAAGAAAAGGGGCGCCAGGGGCGCCCCAAAACCTTATTCGACCACGCGGGGATCGACATCCTTGCTGTAGTCCACGCCGCCGACGGCGAAGCCGAAGAGGCGCATGAATTCTTCGCGGTATTTTGGCAGGTCGGCCAGTGCGGGCAGGGTCTCAGTGGTGAGCTTGGCCCAGCGCTTTTCGAGTTCCTTCTGCATCGGGACAGAGAGTTCCCAATCGTCGACGCGGATACGGCTCTCGTCGTCGAGCGCCACGTCGCCCTGCAGCTTTTCGCGGAAGAGGCGGTCGATCTGGTGGATCGGGCCTTCGCCGAGGCCCATTTCGTCCTCGACCTTGATCAGCAGCGTGCCATAGAGCGGCACGACGGGGATGGCCGAGCTTGCCTGGGTGACGACGGCCTTGAGCGCCACGACATTGGCAGACTTTTCGCCATGGGTCGCGCGGATCGCCTTGGCGGCGCGGTCGAGGTCGCCCTTCGCCTTGCCCAGCGTACCCTTGTGGTAGATCGGCCAGGTCAGTTCGGAGCCGAGATAGGTGTAGTTGAGGCTGAGGAAGCCGTCAGCCAGAACGCCGGCATCCGACAGGGCCTTGATCCAGAGTTCCCAATCTTCGCCACCCATGACCTTGATGGTCGACTGAGCTTCTTCCTCGGTCGCCGGTTCGACGGTGATTTCCGAAACTTCGCCGGTGGCGGTGTTGAGGGTCTTGGATGTCACCTGCTGGCCATAGGGCTTGATGGCCGAGCGATAGGTGACGCCGTCCTTGGGGTCGGTGCGGACCGGGGAGGCGAGGGAATAGACGATGAGGTCGACCTGGCCGAGATTGGCCTTGATCGCCTCGATGGTCTCGGCCTTGATCGCGTCGGAGAAGGCGTCGCCTTCGATGGTGACGGCCTTGCGGCCAGCGGCGCGGGCGCGATTTTCGAAGGCGCGGTTATTGTACCAGCCTGCGGAGGCGGGGCGGTTTTCGGCCGGCTCGCGCTCGAAGGACACACCGACTGTATCGGCATCGCTGCCGAAGGTGGTGACGATGCGCGAGGCGAGGCCATAGCCCGTCGAGCAGCCGAGCACGAGCACGCGCTTGCGATCCGAAGGAATGGCACCCTTGATCACGACGTGGTCGATCTGGTGCTGCACATTGGCTGCGCAGCCCGTGGGGTGGGCGGTGACGCAGATGAAGCCGCGGATTTTGGGCTCGATAATCATGGGATTTTCTCCTCGATCTTAAGAAGCCAATAGCGGGATTGGCGGCCGAGTTCCAGTGAGTGCGTCAGGTTTTGCCCGTTCGACAGGGAGATACCTGCAACTGGTCTCGTGGTTGCGTGCGAAGCTTTTCCACAATTGCGGTGCGTTCAAGGCTGGTTCGTGACTGGGCTCTGCTGTCCTATTCGAGCCGAGTCGGGCCCCAAAGCTGACAACTCGAAGAGGCACTTCATGTCCCAGGTCACCCTTCCGCTACCCAATCGATCCCTGACCATTGCCCGGCGGCCATTTTCCATGCCGGCGGCGTTCCTCTTTACGGTCGTCATGCTTACGGGGCTGGCGGTCGGTCTTGTCTGGTGGCAAGGGCCGGGCCTGTGGCGCGACTGGCAGATTAATCAGGATCCACGCACGGTGGAGGATTGGGATCTGCGCGATGGCGAGTGCAGCTCGCGCCGCGGCCTCACCGATTGCGAGGCTGATATTACCTATCGCGTCGACGGACAGAGCTACGAGAAGCACATCTCGCTGGCCTTTCTCGATTTTTCGAGCAGCGACTACATGGTCGACGTGGTGATCGCGCGGGACGATCCGGAGCTGGCGACGCTCAGCCTCGGGCTCGACATGCTGTGGAACCGGCTGGGTGTCTTTGCCGTGTTCATGCTGCTGTTCGCTGGTGGCGCGATCGCGACGATCATCACGGCTTCGAAGGCGGCCGGCGCAAATCGCGCGGCGGCGACGCCGGGGCGGTTGACGGTGGTGCCGGTCGACGTGGTCGAGGTGAAGAATGGCGTGGTTTCCTATGTCGACCATCTCAAGGGACGCTCGAAGCGCACCACGCGGACGCACTTTGCCAAGGGGCAGGCGCCGCTGATCGGGCTCGATGAGGTGGGTAAGCCCGTTGGCGTGGCGGTCAAGCTTGAGCATGTGGCCATTCCCGTTTTGCTCGATCGCAATCTCGAACGGGTGGAACTGACCGATATCGAACGCGAGCAGGCGCTGGCGGCTTTCGATGCCGAGCAGGAGCAGCGTGGGGCAAGGCTCGCGGCCAATCCGCCGCCGAAGGCGAAGCGCGGGCCCAATATCGTGCGCGGGCTGCTGGCTGGTGGCGCTGTGCTGGTGCTGGCCGTGGTCGCGTTCTTGGGGTTCTGGCTCTACTACGTCACCGTGGCGCCGGATGCCTTCGACGCTGTGGGCATCGAGATCAACAATATCATGCCCGAGCCGCTCAACACCTGGGGTTGCGAGCAGCTTTATGCGCGCTTCGGCGACGGCAATGCGCCCTATGGCTGCACGGCAGATGACTATGTGAGCTGGAAGGTCGCCAAGACCGCGAGCAAGGTGAAATGAAAAAGGGCGCCGAGAGGCGCCCTTAGCTTATTCCTTCGCCCGGCCGGCTGGGAAAATGCCGGACATGACCGTGAAACCCGGCACGCGACGTACCCTGTCGGTCCAGCGGCGGAGGGCCGGATAATCCTGGCGAGAAATGCCGCCCTCTTCGCTCAGCATCACATAGGGGAAGCAGGCGATGTCGGCGGTGGTCGGATGTGCCGGCGAGCAGAGCCAGTCGCGGCCGGATTTTTCGCCGAACCAGAGGTGCTCGTCCATCAGCCGGAAAATGCGATGGGCGCCTTTTTGCGATTTTTCGATATCGAAGGCGTAGCCATAGCCGAGCGCGAGGCGGGCGGCAGAGGACGTGGACGTGATGTCGTCGGCGACGGAATGCCAGCGCAGCACTTCGGCGGTGATGGCTGGGTCATCAGGGAACCAGTTTCCGGACGTGTCGTACTTTTTCGCCAGATAGGCGAGGATGGCGCCGGAGTCCGAAAGGGTCAGGTCATCGTCCTTCAGCACCGGCAATTGGCCGAAGGGGTTCATGCGCAGGAACCAGTCGGCCTTGTGCTGACGGCCGGGGAAGAAGTCCACCGGCACGATCTCGAAGGGTAGGTTGAGGATGTTCATCAGCAGCCGCAGCTTGTAGCAGTTGCCCGAGAGCTCGAAGTCGTAAAGCGTTATGGTCATTATCAGATATCCAGCACGAGGCGGCCAGATTTGGCGCGGCTGACACAGGTCATCATGCAGGTATTGGAGGCCTTCTCGGTCTTGTTGAGATAGACGTCCTGGTGGTCGACCTCGCCTTCCATGACCGTGGTGAGGCAGGTGCCACAGGCGCCTTGCTCGCAGGAGGATGGGACGGTGAGGCCGGCTTCACGCATGGTTTCGAGGATAGTCTTGCCGGCCGGGACATGGAGCGTCATGGCCGAGCGGGCGAGTTCGACATCGAAGGCCGACGACGAGTCGATGACCTTGTCGTTCTGGAAATATTCGAAGTGGATCGCGTCGTCGGGCCAGCCGAGCGAGGCTGCGGTTTCCTGCACCATTTCGAGCATGGCGCCGGGGCCGCAGATATAGACGTGGTTGGCGAATTGGTACTGGCCAAGCACTTCGGTGATCTTTGCCTTGATGGCTTCGCGGGCGAGGCCGATGTGGCGGTCGATTTTGCCATGGAGCGCGGCGAGTTCGCTCTGGAAGGCGAGGCCGTCGCCGGTGCGGGCGAAGTAATGCAGCTCGTAAGGTAGGCTCGACTTGTCGAGGAAGCGGGCCATGGACAGGAGCGGCGTGATGCCGATGCCGCCGGCGATCAGCACGGTGCGGGTAGCGTCGCGGCGCAGCGGGAAATTGTTGCGCGGCTCGGAAATGGCGAGGACGTCGCCCTCGCGAACGGTCTCGACCAGAACCTTCGAGCCGCCCTTGGAGGCGCTCTCCTGCTTGACGCCAATGACATAGGACGAAAGATCGCCGGGGCCGTTGGTGATCGAATATTGGCGGATGAGGCCATTGGGCAGGTGCACGTCGATATGGGCGCCGGGCTGGAAGGTCGGCAGGTGCTTGCCGTCGCGGTCGGCCAGCTCGAAGCCGATGACGCCGTCGGCTGATTTCCACTTGCGCTTGACCACGACGGGCATGGTGTTGCCGCGCGGAATGGCGATGTCGGGCATGGAGGCTAGGTCGGCCGAGACTTTTTCGAAGACCGGCTGCAGCGGTTCGGGCGTTGGCTTCCTGGCCGCGGCGCGTTCGAGGCGGTCGCGCAGCTTGGTCAGCGTTTCGTTGTAGTGGCGGAGGGTTGCCACTTCGTCTTCCGGCTTGCCGGCAATGAGGCCACGAATGACGGCGCGGCCGGCATCGACGGGCTGGACGAAATAGATGGTGGTGCCGAGGCGCAGGGCCATGCCGGGGAGAAGATCGGCCGGCTGGTCATCGGGGGCGAGGCCAGCAAGACCTGCGAGCACATCTTCGGGCGCTGAATTGACCGGCATGGGGCGCAGCGGGAACCAGTCGGTGTTTTCGGCGCCGGCAAATGGAGAAAATTTCTGGTCGTCATTGGCGGCGGACCAGATGAGGCCAAAGGCTTCTTTCACCGGATATTTGCGGTTTTCGATGCGGCGGGCCGGGGCGTCGGCGGGGTGCGCAGGGATATAGGTGCAGCCGGCCGATTGGTTGGCATAGCGCCAGCCATGGTACTGGCACTTCAGCTCCTGGCCTTCATTGATGCCGATGGAGAGGCGCACGCCGCGGTGGAGGCAGCGGTTTTCCCAGACGTTTACATTGCCATCATCGGCGCGCCAGACGGCGAGCTCACGGCCGAGTAACTGGCCCTGATAGACGTGGCGGAACGGCAAGTCCTCGCTTGAGGCGATAGGGTACCAGGCGGGGTCTGAGAGGGACAGGGGCATGTCGATCAGATCCAAAAGTTTGAGGATCGCGCCACGATCGAATTTTTAGTCACAAACCGCCCTGGCGTACGGGGCGCTTTGGTCGTGGGCCTTACGAGGCCTGCGGGATCACGCCGTAGGTAATCCCCTTCTGGCTCAACCATCTCCGATAGGCGATGGCCGATTTGTCGGCGCGGATCGGGGTTTCCGAGCGCGGGTCGAGCGGCAGCTTCTTGGGGTACTGGTTTTCGAGGATCGGCTTGTCCTGGCCGAAAATGGTCTGCTGGAAGCGGCGCAGGTCGGTCACGGTCGAATAGGAGTCGATCATCGACTGCAAGAGGTGCGCGCGGCAGGTTTCTTCGGTCATGGGCTGGAGGAAAATGCCGATGACGTCGCGGCGGCCCTCATCCTCGGGGCACGATTTGTAGAGCACCGAGCAGAAGGGATGCGGCACGCGATAGACATATTCGACTTCCATCGCGGCGGTTGCCGATTTGGCGGCCATGGGCTGGATGAACTTGCACTTGGTGGCCAGCACTTCGTCGCGTTCTTCCGAAACCTCGACGTCGTATTCCTTGACCTCGGTATGCGGCTCGGAACCCAGAATGTCGGTGTGGACATAGGGGAAGTGGCCCATGTCGAGGAAGTTTTCGACGGCGCGGGGAGCCGAGACGTGGATGCCGATGGAGCCGCAGCTCATGTTGGTGCGGTCGGGTTCGGCATATTCCGGGATCGGGAAGAGTTCGGCCGAAGGGGTGCCGAGGCAGGTCCAGGTGTAGCCATAGGCGGTGCGGACGGGGAGGCGGTCGAGCACGGTTTCGGGGTCGATCTCGTCGCCGTTTTCCTCGTCGCTCGCGAGCCACACGACCGGCTCGCCATCGAGCCCGCGCGTCAGGGCGATGCGGCGATCGAGGAGGAGCGTCGTTTCGACGAGGCCGATGGCGAGTTCATCGGTCGCGGCGACGACGTGCCAAAGGTCGTTTGTAGTCTGATCGGGGGCTTTGGGCATGGGGCTGGTCTCAACTTTGGGTCAAGAATAGCGGCACGGGATGCGAGTGCCAACAAAAAGTGCGTGAGGGTGGTGTGCGGTTAAAGCATGGGCAGTGCATATCCCTCTCTCCGTCGTCGTCATCACCGGGCTTGTCCCGGTGATCCATGGGATAGGGCGGTGCGCGCGGAGAGGTGGATTGCCCGAACAAGTCGGGCAATGACGACAAGGGGAGGTTTCGGCTTTCGTCTCGTTGATACGGTGGGTAGAACGGGGTGAGGGAGAGACCAATGAGTGATGATATTTCGCCGCGCTTTGCCGAAGCCCTTGTGCGGGAGCGTGTTGCGACGCGGCTAGCCGAGGCTGGGGCGAGCGAGGCTTCGCGGGCGGCGGCGATCGGGGCGATGATCCATGCGTCGCTGGTGGGTGTGGACAGCCATGGCGTGCGGCTTACCGGTCACTATTGCAAGATGTTGGGTGGCGGACGGCTCAACAAGAACCCGCAGTTGAAGGTCGAAAGCCGGGGCGCGGGTAGCGCCATGGTCCATGGCGATGATGGGCTCGGGCACTATGCGGCCTACAAGGCAGTCGAGGTTGGCATTGAGCTGGCGCGGCAGGCCGGGGTCGGCGCTGTGGGCATAAAGCACTCGTCGCATCTGGGCGCGACAGGCGCTTATGCGCTGGCGGGGGCGGAGCAGGGGTTTGTGACCTTTGCGACGACCAATACCGACTCCATGGTGGCGCTCTATGATGGGGCGCAGAAATTCCACGGCACCAATCCGCTGGCCTTTGCGGCGCCCGTGCCGAACGCGCGGCCGTGGCTCCTCGATATGGCGACCTCGTCCATTCCGCTCAATCGTGTGCTGCTGCATCGTTCGCTCGACAAGGAATTGCCGGAGGGCGTTGCTGCCACTGCCGATGGTGAGCCGACGACCGATCCGCATGCGGCGGATATGCTGCTGCCGCTCGGCGGTTTGGATTATGGGTACAAGGGCGCGGCGCTTGCGGGGGTGGCGACGCTGTTTTCGGCGCTGCTGACGGGGACAACGCTCGATCCCGATTTCATCCCCATGTATGGCGGCGACGATATTTCGACGCCGCGGAATATGGGGCATTTCGTGCTGGTGATCGATCCCGACAAATTCGCCGGGCGCGCGGTGTTTGCGGCGGCGATCGGGAGCTATCTCGAGAGCCTGCGTGGGTCGCGGGTGCGCGAAGGCGGCCGCGTGATGGCGCCGGGCGATCGGGAATGGGAAGAGATGGATCGGCGGCGGGCAGAGGGGATTCCGGTTGATCCGGATACGGTGAGGTTTTTGGGATTGGCTTGAGGCCTGCTCAAACTCAGTGTCATCCCCGCGAAAGCGGGGATCTCCGTTGTGAAACAGGGATTCCCGCTTACGCGGGAATGACGCCGTGGCCGGACGAGGGGAGGCGCCTACTCCGCCTCTTCCTTCGGCTCCTCATACTCCACGTCCCCAGCCTTCAACGCCCCGTCTTCCACCGTAAAGTGGATGACCGCCGAGCCACCCGTCGGGCAGCAATTGGCGTCGGTTTCCTGCCATAGGCTGGTGCGGGCGACGTATTCGCCCCAATAGTTCTCGCCGAAATCGTAGGTGACGCCCTTCCAGATTTCTAGGCCTTTTGGCAGCTTTGCTTCGACGCCTTCCCACCAACTGTCCATGTCCACCCGGCGCCACTCCTTGTCGTCGGCGGAAAATTCGAACAGGACGTCGGCATTGAACGAGCCGGTGCCGGCAGTCACGCCGGGCAGGTGGAAGAGGATGGGTTCGGCTTCGGAGAGGCGGGGCAGCTGATACCAGACGCCGTTGAAGTCGCTGGCGAGCAGTTCCCAGGCGCCATCGGTTTCGGCAAAGACCACCACGCCGCCGGCCATGCCCTCATATTCGTCGACGCCGGACTGGATCTGGTAGGCGAGCCGGTTCGTGTCGCGCGGGGCGACATAGCCCGCTGCGGCCACGGTGCAGTTCTTGAGGGTGGTTTCGAGGCAGGTGTCGCCGAGCGATTTCAGCGAGACGGGCGCGGCGAGGGTAGTGCCGGGCAGGAGAGCGGCAACCAGGGCCGGCAGAAGCAGACGGGGCAGCATGAGGACCTCCACAATCGGCCCCATACTGCCCGTTTCATAAGAGGCTGTCAGCCTTCGCGGAATATGTCGAAGGGACCAATGGCCTGGGTCGTCGCCATCAGTTCGATCTTGTTGATGTTGACATGGGCGGGCAGCGTCGTGGACCAGAAAATGCTCTCGGCGATGTCGTCGGCATTCATTGCCTTGGTCCTGGAATAGGGCGCGGAGGCCTTGCCCTCATCGCCCTTGAAGCGGACGAGCGAGAATTCGGTTTCGGTCAGGCCGGGCTCGATATTGGTGACGCGAACATTCTTGCCCTGCAGGTCCGAGCGCAGGTTGAGCGCGAACTGCTTTACGAAGGCTTTTGTTGCGCCATAGACCGAGCCACCGGGATAGGCATATTCGCCGGCCACGGAACCGAGGGTGACGACATGGCCGCCGCCGCGGGCGATGAGGCCGGGCAACAGCAGGCGTACGGTATAGACCAGACCCGAAATATTCGTGTCGATCATGGTCTGCCAATCATCGAGCACGGCTTCGGCGGCGGGCTGCAGGCCGAGCGCAAGACCGGCATTGGCGAGGACGATATTGATGGCGCTGAAGGGCGCGGGGATTTCGGCAATGGCCTTTTCCATCGCGGCGCGATCCTGCACGTCGAGCTCGATGATGTAGCAGTTGTCGGCGCCGAGCTCGGCCTGCAGCTTTTCCAAGCGGTCCTTGCGGCGGCCGGTCGCGATCACCTTGCCGCCGGCGGCGACATAGCGGCGGGCGGCCGCTTCGCCAAAGCCCGAGGTGGCGCCGGTGATGAAGACGACAAAGCGGCTGGGGTCGAGCAGCTGGTACATTTCAGGTCCTGAAGGAAGGTCAGAAAGGGAGGCCGGCAAGGTGGACCGGCAGACTGGCCGCGTCAACCTTTCCAAAGTTTAAGGCTGCATTGCCAAAGCCTAACGTGAAGTTCGGCCCCGAATTCCTTATTTTGAGCATGAGATTCATGTTTGGGGTTTTAAGATATTGAAACGCTTGGCCAAATTACTTGCGGTGGTGCTGGTGCTCGCGGGCAGCGGTGGTGCGGCCTGGTGGTATTTCCTCGGCCAGCCGGAAGCGAAAACAGTTCCGGAAACCACTGCCGTCACCAAGGCCAATATCGAGACGACGGTGCTGGCGACGGGCGTGCTGGAAGCCAGTTCGCTGGTCAGCGTTGGCGCGGAAGTATCGGGCCGTATCGAGGCCATTCATGTCACCCTTGGGCAGAACGTGAAGAAGGGAGACCTCATCGCCGAGATCGACAGTCTCGATCAGGAAAACGCGGTGAAGTCGGCGCAGGCAGCGTTGGCGGGCATCGAGGCGCAGAAGCGCAATCAGGAAGCGGTGCTGGTCAAGGCCGAGGCGGCTTTGGCGCGCAATACGCAATTGAGCGCCGGTAGCCTTGTGTCGCAGACCGATCTTGAGACAGCCCAGGCGGCGGTGGAACAGTCCAAGGCACAGATCGACCAACTCAGCGCGCAGATCGATCAGGCCAATCTCACGGTGGAATCGGCCCAGCTCAATCTCGCCCGCACGCAGATCGTGGCCCCCAGCGATGGCACTATCGTGGCGCTGGTGGTCGAGGAAGGGCAGACGCTCAATGCCAATTCTTCCACGCCGACCATCGCCAAGATCGCCAATCTCGACACCATGGTGATCAAGGCCGAGATTTCCGAGGCCGATGTGGTCAAGGTTGTGCCGGGGCAGAAGGTCTATTTCACCATTCTGGGCGAACCCGACAATCGCATCGAGGCGACGCTGCGCGAGGTTGAGCCTGCGCCGACATCGATCAGCAGCGACACGGCATCGGATAGTTCGAGCAGCGCCATCTATTACAATGGACTGTTCGACGTGCCCAATGCCGACCATCGCCTGCGCATTTCGATGACGGCCGAAGTCACCATCGTGCTCGACGAAGCCCAGGGCGCGCTGACGCTGCCTTCGAGTCTTGTGACGCGCAAGGGGCCGGATGGGGCCGTGATGGTCATGGTCTATGATCCCAAGACCGAAGAAACGCAGCCGCGTCGCATCGAGGTCGGGCTCAATAACAATATCACGGCGCAGATCGTCTCCGGCCTCGAAGAGGGCGAGCAGGTCGTCAGCGGCGGTCTGGTTACGGTGTCGCGGCCGGCGGGCGGGCAGGGGGCAGGCCGCATGGGTGGTCCCGGCGGTGCCGGTGGCCCCATGATCATGATGCGGTGAGGTTTTCCATGCATTCGACACTGACAAGCCGCGCCGATACCCCCCTCCCGGCCTCCCCCACAAGGGGGGAGGTGCCGCATCCAGTTGGGGGCAAAAAAGCTGCCAAGCACACAGACCTGCACCTCCCCCTAGATGGGGGAGGCCGGGAGGGGGTGTCGGCAAGCTCGAAACCCATCATCTCCATCAAGAACCTCGTCCGCCGCTTCGCGGCGGGTGGGGAGAGCGCGGCCGTATTGAAGGGCGTCGATCTCGATATCCATCGCGGCGAGATGGTGGCCATTATCGGCCAGTCCGGCTCGGGCAAGTCGACGCTGATGAACATTCTGGGCTGTCTCGATCGGGCGACCGAGGGGACCTATCTCTTCGACGGTCGTGACGTCAGCAAGTTCGATGCCGATGAGCTGGCCGCGCTGCGGCGCGAGCATTTTGGCTTCATCTTCCAGCGCTATCAGCTGCTGCCCGATCTCAACGCGGTCGAGAATGTCGAAGTGCCGGCCGTCTATGCTGGCGCCGATGCGACGGCGCGGCGAAAGCGGTCGACGGAACTGCTGACGCGGCTTGGGCTCGGCGAGCGGCTGCATCATCGGCCCAATGCGCTTTCGGGCGGCCAGCAGCAGCGCGTCAGCGTGGCGCGGGCGCTGATGAATGGTGGCGAGGTGATCCTCGCCGACGAGCCGACCGGCGCGCTCGACTCGCGTTCGGGCAAGGAATTGATGGCGCTGCTCAAGGAGCTGCATGCAGACGGACATACGATTATCATCGTCACCCACGACGCCAAGATCGCAGAGCAGTGCCAGCGGGTGATCGAGATCGCCGATGGGGCGATCATCGA
This sequence comes from Devosia sp. LjRoot3, assembly GCF_964252865.1. Taxonomy (NCBI): domain Bacteria; kingdom Pseudomonadati; phylum Pseudomonadota; class Alphaproteobacteria; order Hyphomicrobiales; family Devosiaceae; genus Devosia; species Devosia sp. LjRoot3. The sequence continues at coordinate 500,107 of NZ_CAXUPK020000003.1, read as the reverse complement.
TGACCGCTATATCGGCGAACGCGATACGGCGGCCAATCGCGTCGAAAAAGTGCGGCGCAAACCGGGTTGGCGCATGGGGATCGACCGCATGGGCGAGGCGCTGGCCATGGCCCTACGGGCCATGGGGGCGCACAAGCTGCGCACCTTCCTGACCATGCTCGGCATCATCATCGGTATTGCCTCGGTGGTGGCTGTGGTGGCGCTGGGGCAGGGCAGCCAGCAGAGCGTGCTCGAGAATATTTCGTCGATCGGCACCAATACGATCAATGTCTATCCCGGCTCCGGCTTTGGCGACATGCGCTCGGGCAGGGTGCGGACGCTCAAACCCACGGATGCCGATGCGCTGGCGGGCCAGCCTTACGCGGATAGTGTCTCGCCGCAGGTGTCGAGCCAGGCGACGGTGCGCTATCGCAATACGGCGTCGAGCGCTTCGATCACCGGCGTCGGCGAGGACTATTTCCAGGTCAATGGCCGCAGTTTTTCGTCGGGCTCGGGTTTTACGGAAACCAGCGTGACGACGCAGGCACAGGAGGCGGTGCTCGACCAGAATGCCGTCGACGCCATTTTCACCAATGGCGAAGACCCGATCGGGCGGGTGATCATGTTGGGCAAAGTGCCGGTGCGGGTCATCGGTGTCGTTGCCAATCAGTCCGGCTTTGGGCCGGGCGGCAATTCGGCCAATGTCTATATGCCCTATACGGCGGTGATGGACCGTATTCTTGGGCAGTCCTACCTGAGTTCGGTCGCGGTGCGCATTTCCGACGACTACGACATGGCTACGGCGGAAGCCGAGATCACCGAATTGCTGACACGGCTCCATGGCGGGACGCAGGACTTCTTCCTGCAAAATACCGACACGATCCGCACGACCATCCAGTCCACCTCCCAGACCATGACGCTTCTTATCTCGACCATCGCCGTGATCTCGCTGGTTGTGGGTGGCATTGGGGTGATGAACATCATGCTGGTGTCCGTTAGCGAGCGGACCAAGGAGATTGGCATCCGCATGGCCGTCGGGGCGCGGCGGGGCGATATCTTGCGGCAGTTTCTTATCGAGGCGGTGCTGGTTTGCTTTGTCGGCGGCGCTGCCGGTGTGGGGCTGAGCTTCGCGCTGGGTCAGGGTCTGACCGTGCTCGTCTCGGGGGCACGGCTGGTCTATTCGACGGAATCGATCGTGCTGGCGATTGTCTCGGCGAGCCTGATCGGGATTGTGTTTGGGTTCATGCCGGCGCGGTCGGCTTCAAGGCTTGATCCGGTGGAGGCGCTGGCGCGGGAGTAGGTTACCTTCCTCCTCCACGGCGTCATTCCCGCGAAAGCGGGAATCCCTGCTTGTGCGCAAAACAGAGATCCCCGCTTTCGCGGGGATGACACCGAGTTTGTGGTGGGACACCGGCCTCCAAAAACCGTTGCCTATCGGCCACGTATTCTTTTTCAAAACCATCACGTTCCGGCCTCTAGCTTGCCCTTTGCGGCAGGCTGGCCCTAAACTCGCCATGAAGAGGACGCCCTTTGGGCAGGCGGGGGAGGGTTAACCCAATCTTTCCGTGCGCCAAGCTATTCTCAGCTTTGACCTATTGGTTGAAGCGTAACGGTCGGGAACTGGTTCACTGCAAAGCGCGCGTTGGGTATCGAGTATTGGCGCCTTGTGCATCGCCGCGGCCTCCTTGGCTGTGGCGGCTCCTGCGCATGGTTTTGAACTGTTCGGCTTCAAGTTTTTTGAGGACGAGACTCAGGATGCGGTTGTTATCGATCCGCAGAACTATGTCGTCACGTTCTCCTCGACCCAGACCGGCGCTGTCGAAAATGCGGCGCGCAATGCGTCCTCGCTCGTGGCCGATCAGGGCGAGCCAGCTTCCGGCGTAGCAGGGCTCCTTGCCAAGGCACGCGGCGACTACAGGCGCATCATCGCGGCTCTCTATAATGAGGGCCACTATGGCGCCGCCATCAGTATCCTCGTCGGCGGCGTGGAAGCGTCCAAGCTGGCGCCCGATGCGCGGCTGCCCAATCCCGTCGATGTAACCGTTTCAGTCGATCCCGGTCCGCTCTTTACGTTCAACAGCGTCAACATCGCCAACCAGGCGCCCGCGACCAGCGATCCGGACGACCAGGTCGACCTGCCGGTTCTGCGTGGCTTTGGCGCGGGCCAGGTGGCGCGCTCTTCGGTGATCCTTGCGGCAGAGCAGCTTGCCGTTCAGGCCTGGCAGCAGCAGGGCTATGCCAAGGCTGAAATCACCGGTCGCGATGTGGTTGCCAATCATGCCAATAACACGGTCGATGTAACCATCACGGTCAATCCGGGCCGTCTCGCAGCCTTTGGCGACATCACAGTCACTGGCACCCAGAACATGAACCCCGAATTCGTGCGCCAGCAGACCGGGCTTGCGGTGGGTCAGGAATATGATCCCGACGACCTGACGCGCGCACAAAGGCGTCTGGACCGACTCGAAGTCTTCCGTGCGGCGCGCTTCCAGGCGGCGCAGGATATTTCGCCCGATGGGCTGCTGCCTTACGAGCTTCTCGTTGAAGAATTGCCCGGCCGCCGCTTTGGCGCGGGCGCGACCTATTCCACCGTCGACGGCCTCGGCGTCGAGGGCTTCCATCTCTGGCGCAATCTTTTTGGGCAGGCCGAAAGGCTGCGGCTCGATGCGCGTGTCGCGAGCATTGCCTGGCCGATCGATACCGCCCAGTTCGACTACATGTTTGGCGGTACCTTCACCAAGCCCGGCTTCCTGACCCCCGATACCGATCTTGTCGCCGCCATTGCGGCCGAGCGCACGATCTATCCGACCTATACGGAAACATCGGCACAGGCGCGTCTGGGCCTGACGCACTATTTCTCCGATGAACTGACGGCAGAAGGCGGCGTGGTCTATGAGCGCGCGCGCTTCGACGACGTTTTTGGTACACGCGACTTCTCAACCCTCGGCATTTATGCCGGCGCGACCTTTGACGGACGCGACAGCACGGTCGATCCGACCGAGGGTTGGTATCTCTCGGGCAATGCCGAGCCCTATTACGACTTCTCCTTCGACAAGATGGGCCTGCGGCTCACCGCCGAAGCCCGCACCTATTTCGGCTTCTCCGAGGATGACCAGTTCGTGCTGGCCGGTCGCGTCAAGGCCGGTGCGCTTCTCGGGCCGGCACTCAATGAAATCGCGCCGGACAAGCTGTTCTTTGCTGGCGGCGGCGGCTCGGTGCGCGGCTATGCGGTCAAATCCATCGGCGTTGACGATGGCAAGGGCGGCGTGACCGGCGGACGTTATTTGCTCGAAGCCTCGCTCGAAGCGCGGGCCAAGGTGACCGAAAGCATTGGCGTCGTCGGCTTCGTCGATGGTGGCTATGTCGCGGCAGACACCTTCCCGAGCCTTGACGAACTCCGTCTCGGGGTCGGCGCCGGCGTGCGCTACTATACCGGTTTGGGCCCGCTGCGCCTCGATGTGGCCATTCCGCTCAACAAGCGGGCGGGCGATCCGGATTATGCGATCTATGTCGGCATCGGGCAGGCTTTCTGATGATGCCGCTTGTGAAGAAAAAATACCGCCGCGTTGCCCTGGCTTCGCTCGTTCTCGTGCCGCTGATCGGCGTGCCTGTGGCGCTGTTTGCGCAGGACAATTCCGATGAAGCGCAGAAGGATTGGCTGACCGGCTTCGTCGAAGGCCAGCTTTCGACGCCGGAGCGGCAGATTCGCCTGTCCAATATCGATGGTGCGCTCGGCTCGGATGTGTCGATCCGCGAGATCACCATTGCCGACCAGCAGGGCGTGTGGTTGCGCGTCAACAATGCGAGCCTCAACTGGAGCCAGGCGGCGCTCTTCACCGGCCGGTTGCAGGTCAACTCGCTCAAGGCCGAGTCGATCGAATATATCCGCAATGCAGTTCCGGCCGAGGGCGTCGATCTGCCGCCGCCGGAAGCAGGCAGTTTTTCGGTGCCGGAATTCCCGGTGGCCATCAATATCGGCGAATTGTCGGTGCCCCGCGTCACCTTCGGCGATGGCGTGTTCGGCCTCGGCTCAGAAATTTCGCTCGCCGGCAATCTGGCGCTTGAAGGCGGCAATCTCAACACGGCGCTCGACATCGTGCGCCTCGATGGGCCGGGCGGCACGCTCAATCTCGACGTGTCCTATGTGCGCGAGACCAATGAGATTGACCTGAAATTCGATCTCAACGAACCGGAAAACGGTGTGCTGGCCAATCTCCTCAATATCGAGGGGCGGCCAGCCATGCAGTTGACGCTGGCGGGGCAGGGGCCGGTCGCGGACCTTCGCGCGGACCTGACGCTGCTCGCCAATGGCCAGACGGCGCTTGCCGGCGTTTCGACCATCAATCAGACGGCCGAAGGCTTTGCCGTAGACGCCGATCTCGGCGGGCCGCTCTCCATGCTGATGGCCGAGCAGTATCGCCCGTTCTTCGGCGACGACACGCGGCTGTCGCTCAATGCACTGGTGCGCAGCGCCGGCGGTATCGACATCAACGACCTGTCGTTGACCGGCGGGCAGCTGGCGCTTGAGGCCAATGCCAGCACCACGGCGGACAATTTCCTCTCGCGCCTAGACCTGACGGCTTCCATAGCCGACCCGGCCGGTGGCCTTGTGCTCCTGCCCGCCTCTGGCGCGCCGCAGGTGCAGGCGGCGCAGCTCACGATCGATTTCGGCCGCGATGGTTCCGATGACTGGAGTGCCGATCTCGGCATCGACAAGCTGATCACCGGCGATTTCTCCGCCGATCGTGTTGGCCTCGCCATCAACGGCGTCGCCAGTAATCTCTCCGATCCCGCGACCCGCATGATCACCTTTAACGGTGACGGCACGCTGTCCGGCATTGCCGGCGACGAAGCGGTGGAAGCCGCGCTTGGCGACAGTGTTGGTCTCGGTATTGCCGGGCTTTGGAACGCCGGCCAGCCGATCGAACTGGCGCAGCTTCGTATTGTCGGCGAAGCGCTGACTGCGGGTCTTTCGGGTGTCATCGATGGCGGAGCGTTCCGCGGCCGCATTGGCGTCCAGACCGATAGCATCGCGCCGTTCTCGGGCCTTGCCGGTCGCGAATTGACTGGCGGCCTGTCGCTCGACGCCGAAGGTTCTGTTGCCTTTGTCGGCGGCGGGTTCGACCTGACCTTTGAAGGCTCGGGCAATAACCTGACCATCGACGATGAGACCGCCGACAAGCTGCTGGCCGGCAATGTGGCGCTGTCCGGTCGCCTCGCCCGCACCGAAGCCGGTATCGTCGCTGACGATTTCTCCGTCACCAATCCGCAGGTGCAGTTCACCGCCGACGGCGTCTATGGCACCAGCGAAGCCAATTTCGCCATCGGGCTCGATCTCTCCGATCTCGGCCTTCTCACCGACCAGGCCTCCGGCGCGCTCGTCGTGCGTGGCACGGCAAAATCGGCATCGGCCGAAGCGCCGGTCGCTCTCTTGCTCGACGCCACCGTTGCCAATGGCAATCTCGTCGGTCGCAACCTCCGCGACGCAAAGGTCGGTCTCGATCTCTCGCTGCTGCAAGGCAACTTGACCGGTCGCATCAGCGGCGAAGCCATGCTCGATGGTCATCGGGCCACGCTCGCTTCGCAGGTCGTCTCCGACACGGCGCAGCAGGCGCTCAACAATCTCGATTTCGAAATCGCAGGTACGCGCGTTTTCGGTTCAGTCAGCCGCGCTGTCGACACGCAATTGCTGAATGGCCGGCTCGATGTCACGGCGTCCGATGTGTCGCTGGCAGCGGCCCTGCTCCTCACCGAAGCCTCGGGCAGCATCAATGCCGCGCTGGCCCTGTCGCCGGTCGATGGTGTGCAGCAGGCGGGTCTTACGGCGAACGCGACCAATTTGAAGATCAACGACATTGCCGTTGGCCGCGCCGAAATCAGCGCCACGGCTGTCGATCTCTTCGGCGTTCCCGCGCTCAACGGCACGGTCACGGCCAGCAACGTCGTTGCCGCCGGCACCACGGTGAACACGCTCAATGCGCGCGCCAGCCAGAGCGGCGACACGACGAGCTTTGATGCCCAGGCGGCTCTCAGCACCGGCACCAATGTCGACGTCGCTGGTGGCCTTGCCCCGGTCGAAGGCGGCTATCGCGTATCGCTTGATCGCGCCAACCTCGCCCAGGGCAGCATTTCTGCCCGTCTTGCCAACCCCACCACCTTGCTGGTGCAGGGCAATAGTGTGGCTCTCGACGCCCTGCGCTTCGATGTCGGCTCCGGCAGCATCACCGCTTCGGGTACGGCCGGCGAGACGCTGGCACTCAACGTCAATATTGCCTCCCTACCGCTCTCCATCGCCAATACCATTGTGCCCAGCCTCGGCCTTGCCGGTACGCTCGATGGCACGGCGGTTGTGTCCGGCTCAGCGTCCAATCCGCAGGTGCGGTTCGATGCGCGCGGCAGTGGCATCAACGCCGCCGCCATTCAGTCCTTCGGCATTGCGCCGATCAGCGCCACGGTCGCCGGTTCCTACTCCGGCAATAGCGTCGCCATCGAGCGTCTTGCCGCCAATGGCGCAGGTGGTCTCAATGTCACCGGTTCCGGCCGCGTGCCGCTGTCGGGCGGCGGGCTTGCCGTTACGCTGACGGGCTCGGCGCCGCTGGCCCTTGCCAATCGCTTCCTCATTGATCGTGGTGGCCAGCTTTCCGGCACGGCCAATTTCAATGCCGATGTATCAGGCAGCATTGCCGCGCCGCAGTTCGGTGGTTCGGTGTCGGTCAATGGCGCCGGCTATGTCGATCCCGAACTCAATCTCCGCCTCACCGACATTACCGGCCGCGCGACGCTTGCCGGCACCTCTGCCCGCATTGAAAGCCTCACGGCCAATCTCGCGACCGGCGGCAGCGTTTCTGCCTCGGGCACGGTCGGCCTTTCCGGCCAATTCCCGGCCGATCTGCGTGTTTCGCTCAATTCGGCCCGCTATTCGGATGGCGAAATCTTCCTCGCCACGGTTTCGGGTGGCTTGACGTTGACCGGCAATCTCACGGGTACGCCCCTGCTGGCCGGCACGCTCAATATCGAGAATGCCAATATCACCGTGCCGGAAGGCTTTGGTGGCGGCACGCCGCTCATCGATGTCAAACATGTGGCGCCGCCGCCCGAGGTGAAGCAGACCCTGCAGCGCGCCCGCATCGATGCGGCCGGCGCTCCGGTGCCGCAGACCCGGTCGTCGGGCCTCTTGCTCGACGTAACCGTCAATGCGCCCAACCAGATCTTCATTCGCGGCCGTGGCCTCGATGCCGAGGTCGGTGGTTCGGTGCGCCTTGCCGGGCCGCTCAACAATATCCAGCCGGTGGGTGCCTTCTCGCTCGAACGTGGCCGTCTGTCCGTCCTCGGCCAGCGGCTCGATTTTGAAACCGGCACGGTGACGCTGCTGGGCGATCTCGACCCGCAGCTCTATTTCCTGGCGCGGACCGAGGGCGACGGGATCACGGTTTTCGTCACCATTTCCGGCCGTGCTTCGGCACCGGAAGTGACGTTTACCTCCAATCCGACCTTGCCGCAGGATGAAGTGCTGAGCCGCCTGATCTTCAAGCGCTCCATGGGCGAATTGACACCGCTGCAATTGGCCCAGCTTGCCGGCGCTGCTGCCGAACTGGTTGGCGGCGGTGGCGGCGGTCTCGTCGATGGCCTCCGCGGCGCGGCTGGTCTTGCCGATCTCGATGTCGTCACCGACGCACAGGGCAATGTGGGTGTGCAGGCCGGCACCTACCTGCAGGACAATATCTATCTCGGCGTAACGGCCGGGGCAAACGGCCAGTCCAAGGTGACGATCAACCTCGACGTCACCAACGACCTCGTGGTGCGCGGCACGGCCGGGCAGAACGGCGACTCCAGCCTCGGCGTGTTCTTCGAACAGGATTATTGATGAGCTTTTGGGACGATCGCTACAGCCGTGACGAGTATGTTTTCGGCGAAGCGCCCAACGCTTTTCTCGCCGCACAAAGCCATCTGCTGCCGAAGTCCGGCAAGGCCCTCGCGATAGCCGATGGCGAGGGGCGGAACGGGGTCTGGCTCGCGGAGCAGGGGCTCGATGTTCTGTCCCTTGATGCTTCGCCGGTTGGGCTCGAGAAGGCGAAAAAGCTCGCCGCCAAACGCCGCGTCAAACTCAGTACCAAGCTGCTCGATATTTCTGACTATGACTGGCCAGCGGAGCGTTTCGATGTCGTCGCCGGCATCTTCTTCCAGTTCGCCGGGCCGGATCTGCGCGATACGATCTTTGCTGGCATGATCGAGACGCTGAAACCCGGTGGGTTGCTGATCCTGCAGGGTTATGGTCCGCGGCAGCTTGAGTACAAGACCGGCGGTCCGGGGATTTTGGAAAACCTCTATACCGAGGCGCTGCTGGCCGAGAAGTTTTCGGCGCTCGAGATTTTTCATCTCGGTGATCGGGATGGCGAAGTGGCCGAGGGTTCGGCCCATGTCGGAAAATCGCATCTCGTGGATTTGGTGGGGCGGAAGGCGGGGTAGCCCCCCACCTCCCAATTGTTAGTTGTCGTCATTGCCGGACTTGTCCCGGCAATCCATCTCGCCTCCGCATGGACCACCGGGACGAGCCCGGTGGTGACGACGGATGGGTGGGTTCAGTATCTACTTCAGCGCCGCAACAACCAGCGCCTTCAGTGCCACTTCCGGACCCGGCGTGAACACCAGATCCTCGCGCCCGAAATACGATTTCTGGTTGGTCGCCGACCAGTCATTGGTCACGAGGCGATAGACGTCCTTGGTCGGCAGGCCCGTCGGGGCGGCGTAGAGGAAGTCGCCGGTGCGCTGTTCGAGCGTCTGGGCTTCGTCCTGGTTCACCACGGCGAGGATTTCAGCGAGGGTTGCGGCATCGACTTCGGCGACCATCAGCTTGCCATCGAAGCGCACGACGGAGTCGAAGGCATATTTGCTGACCTCACCCAGCGGCAGGCCATTGCCGAGCGTGGTATGGCCGATAAAGCCGATATCGCCTTCGCCAGCTGCCGCCATGCTCTCAGCAACGAAGCGGCCGGTCTGGGGCAGGGTGAGCGCGGCAGCGCTGGTGCCGACGGTTGCAAGCTCTTCAGCGGTCAGGTGCGTCTTGAGCATGTCGAAGATCAGCGTAGCGAGCGCTTCGTTGGGCGTAACGTCGTCGCGGACGCGGTTCTGTTCGACGGACAGCGACTTGTCGGCAGCGACGGAGACCACCGTATAGGTGCTGCTCCATGAGCCGGTATGGACGTAGCGCGTCTTGCCTTCGTCATGGGTGAAGGTCAGGTGATCGTGACCGCCAACGAGCAGCGTACCATCGGCAAGAAGCGGCAGGATGGCGCGGTCGGCGACGACGCCAGCATGGCTGAGGACGACGGGTAGAATATCGCCATCAAGAAGACCAGCCAGGTTCTCCGTGGCCCAGGCAGCGGGCTCGGGGATGGCGAGGGCTTCGCGGCTATCCTTGGGATAGGTGTTGAGCTTGTCGGTGGCGATACCGACGACGCGGACCGGCAGGTCGCCCAGCGTCAGGTCGGTCGCGGTGCTCGCATAGAGCTGGCCCGTGCGCGTGTCGGTGATGTTGCTGATGACGGTGATGCCGATTTCCTCTGCCTGCGCGATGACATTGGCGAGGTCGGTATCGAGGTCGGGCTCGTGATTGCCGATATTGAGGACCGTCGGGGCGAGGGCGGCGACGGCTTCGAGGAAGACCCAGTCGATGATGCCGGCCGAGCGCACGGCAACCACATTGCCCAGCTCGAACACGTCACCATTGATGAGGATGATGTGCGGGACCGGATTGCTCGAGACTTCGCTTTCGAGCGTCGAGAGCAGTTCCGCAGTGCGCTCATAGGCCGAGTGCAGGTCGGACAGCACGATGATGCGGCCGGCAGCTTCCTGCGCCACGGCCGGAAGGGCCGAGGCGATGAAGGGCAGGGCTGCGGCGGAGCCGAGGAGTTGCAAAGCCAAGCGGCGGGTGATGGTGTTCGTCATGCCCAAAGTCCTTGTCGTGATGTCGCCCAATACGGCGGGCGGATAACTGCACAGGCGCGACGACACTGTCGTGACAGGTTTACTGGCCCGCGCCTCCGGTCTTTGCCGCCTTTTCGGCGTCCCACCACCAGATGGTGGGGAAGCCATTGGAGAATTGCGGCAGCGTTTCCGGGCGGCTGAAGCGGTCCCAGCGAGCGGTGCGCGAATAACGCAGGGAATAGCCCGGCACGACGAAATCGTGCGCGAGCAGCACCCGGTCGAGGGCTTCGGTAGCGGCAAGCTGGGTGTCGCGATCTTCAGCCGCAATGAGCTTGTCGATCAGCGCGTCGATGCCCGGATCGGCAATGCCGGCATAGTTGCGCGAGCCCTCTTCATCGACACTCGACGAGCCAAAGAAAGAGCGCTGCTCATTGCCCGGCGAATAGGACTGCACCCAGCTGGCATAGATCATGTCGTAGTCGAAGCTGCGCAGCCGGTTGATATATTGCGGCGTGTCGACCATGCGCACGCTCACGGCAATGCCGATCTGGGCGAGATTGCGCTGCAGGTTGGCGGCAATGGCCTCCAGCGTTGGTTGGTGCATCAGGATTTCAAAGGTCAGCTGCTGCCCATTGGCATCCACAAGCTGGGTGCCGTTGAGCGTGTAGCCAGCCTCGGTGAGAAGGCCGAGCGCCTTGCGCAGGTTTTCGCGCAGCTTGGTCGGGTCGCCATTGACGGGATTGACAAATTCCTCGGTGAAGACCGTCGCCGGAACCTGGTCCTTTACGCCTTCGAGGATGTCCAGCACCTCGCCCTGCGGCAGGCCCTTGGCGGCGAAGGGCAGGCCGAAAAAGTAGGAATTCACCCGCGCATACTGGTTGTAGAAGATAGTGTTGTTCAGCTCTTCGAAATCGAAGGCATAGTTCAGCGCCTCGCGTACGCGCTGGTCCTGAAACTTTTCGCGGCGCAGATTGGGGATGAAGCCCACCATTTCGCCGCGGCCATTATAGTCCTGCGGGAATTCCTCCTTGATCACGCGGCCATCGGCGACGGCGGGGAAATCAAAACCCGTGGCCCAGCGACGCGCGGTGTATTCGCTCCAGAAATCGAACTGGTCGCCCTTGAAGGCTTCGAACCAGACGGATTCATCGAGGAAATATTCGTAGCGGATCTCGTCAAAATTGTTCGAGCCGATCTGGGTTGGGTGATCCTTGGCCCAATAGTCGTCGACGCGCTCATAGGTTACCGAACGGCCGGCTTCGAAGCTGGCGAGCTTGTAGGGGCCGGAGCCCAGCGGCGGTTCGAGGGTGGATTCGCCGAGATTACGCGGCTTGCCACTGGCGTCCGTGCCCTCCCACCAGTGCTGCGGCATGACGAGGAGCTGACCCAGGATATGGGGCAGTTCGCGGTTGCCGGTCATGTCGAAGGTGAAGGTCACTTCGCCCGGCGCCGTCACTTCGGCACTCACGATGTTGGCGTAGTACTGAGTATAGACCGGGCTCAGTTCCTTGGATTTTTCGAAGGACCAGACGACGTCCTCGGCAGTGACCGGCTCGCCATCGTGCCAGCGCGCCTTGGGGTCCATGCGAAAGATCACCGAACCATAGTCGTCGGCCACTTTCATCGCCTCGGCCAGCATGCCGTAAGACGTGTTTACCTCATCGAGCGAGGCGGTAAGAAGGGTTTCGTAGATCAACCCGATACCACTGACGACCTCGCCCTTGGGAAGGATGGGATTGAAGGTGTCAAAGCCGCCGCGGTCGCCGAGCCGCACCGTGCCGCCCTGGGGCGCGTCGGGATTGACGTAGTCGAAATGGGCAAAGCCTTCGGGATATTTCGGGGCCTCGGTGAGACTATCGGCATGCACCCACACGCCGGTCGGGGTCTGGGCTACCGTTGGCGCGGCGAGGCCAAGCGCGAGGAGGCCGGAGGCGAGGAGGGTCGAGAGCTTCATTGGCTGGCTCCGCTTTTGTCTGGCACTGAGGTTAGTCGCTTTTTTCCGCCGGGAACAAGCCGTCGGTTGCGGTTTCGATATCGAAAGCCGCCGCCATCAATTGGCGTGTATAGGGATCGCGTGGGCGGGCGAAGATGCCGGCGGCAGGCCCCGATTCGACGATCTTGCCATTGCGCATGACGACCACTGAATGGGCGAGTGCTTTTACCACCCGCAGGTCGTGGCTGATGAAGAGATAAGTCAGGTCGCGGCGGCGCTGCACATCGCGCAGGAGGTCGATAACCTGCGCCTGGATGGAGATGTCGAGCGCCGAGGTCGGTTCGTCGAGCACGAGGAAATCGGGCTCCAGCACGAGGGCGCGGGCGATGGCGATGCGCTGACGCTGGCCGCCGGAAAACTCGTGCGGATAGCGGTTGGTTGATTTGGGATCGAGGCCGACTTCGTGGAGCACTGCGACCACCTTGGCTTCCCGCTCCGCCGTCGTCAGCCGCGGCATGTGGACCTTGAGGCCCTCTTCGACGATCTCGCCCACCGACATGCGCGGGCTCAAGGAGCCGAACGGGTCCTGGAAGACGATCTGCATATGCTTGCGCATCGGCCGCATGGCCCGGCCGGAGCGTCCGGCGATCTCCTGGCCCAGAACGACAATCCTGCCGTCCGAGGGAATGAGGCGCAGCAGCGCATAGCCGAGCGAGGATTTCCCGGAACCGCTCTCGCCGACGACACCCAACGTCTCGCCCTTGTGGATGGCGATATCAACGCCATCGACGGCCCTGATGTGTCCGACCGTCCGGCGCAGCAGGCCGCGCTTGATCGGGAACCAGACTTTCAGGTCCTTGGTCTCAACCAGAATGGGCGAGGCGGATTTGGGCAGCACCGGCGCGCCACGCGGCGCGGCAGCCAAAAGCTTTTGCGTATAGGCGTGTTGGGGACTGGCAAAAATCTCGGCGGTCGGTCCGCTCTCGACGATCTCGCCCTGGGTCATGACAGAAACCCGGTCGGCGATTTTTCTTACGATGGTCAGATCATGGGTGATGAACAGCATGGCCATGCCGTGCTGGCGCTGCAGCTTCTTCAGCAGTGCGAGGATCTGCGCCTGCACGGTCACGTCGAGCGCCGTCGTTGGCTCGTCGGCAATCAGCAGCTTTGGATTGTTCGCCAGCGCCATGGCGATCATGACGCGCTGGCGCTGCCCGCCCGAAAGCTGGTGTGGATAGTCATCGATGCGGCTTGCTGGGTCAGGAATGCCGACTTCCGCCAGCAGTTCAAGCGTACGCTTGCGTGCCGCCGTCTGACGCAGGCCCTGATGCGTCGCGAGGATTTCGCCGACCTGTTTGCCCACGGTGTGCACCGGGTTCAACGAGCTCATCGGCTCCTGAAAGATCATGCCGACATCATTGCCGCGCACGGCGCGCAACTGATCGACGGAGGCCGCGGCAAGGTTTTGCGCCCCGAGCATCACCGTGCCCTCGAGCGTGGCCGAGGGCGGCAGGAGTTTGAGGATCGACAGCGCCGTGACCGACTTGCCCGAACCACTTTCGCCCACCAGCGCCAGCGTTTCGCCGGGCGCGATATCGAAGCTGACCTTTTTTGCCGCCTCGAAGGCGCCGAAACGGATGGTCAGGTCGCGGACGGAGAGCAGGGGCGCGGTCATGAGAACGTCTTCCGCGGATCGAAGGCGTCACGCACGGCTTCGCCGATGAAGACCAGCAGCGTCATCATGATGGCGATGGTGAAAAAGCCGGTGAGCCCGAGCCAGGGTGCCTGCAGGTTGCGCTTGCCCTGAGCCAGCAGTTCGCCGAGCGAGGGCGAGCCGAGCGGCAGGCCGAAACCGAGGAAATCGAGCGAGGTGAGAGTCGTCACCGAGCCCGAGAGAATGAAGGGCATGAAGGTGAGCGTCGCGACCATGGCATTGGGCAGCAGGTGCCGCCACATGATCACGCCATTGGAGACGCCGAGCGCCCGGGCCGCGTTCACATATTCAAAATTGCGGGCGCGCAGGAACTCGGCGCGTACGATGCCTACCAGCGAGACCCAGGAGAACAGCAGCAAGATGCCCAGCAGCACCCAGAAGCTGGGCGCGATGACGCTCGAAATGATCAGCAAGAGATAGAGCGCCGGCACCGAGGTCCAGATTTCGATCAGGCGCTGTGCGATGAGGTCGATCCAGCCGCCGAAATAGCCCTGCACGGCCCCAGCAAAGACGCCGATGATCGATGAGAAGATCGTCAGGATCAGGCCGAAGAGAATGGAGATGCGGAAGCCATAGACGAGACGCGCCAGCACGTCGCGGCCGCGATCGTCGGTGCCGAGCCAGTGGTAGTTGCCGAGATTGCAATTGGGATCGGCCGTGCCCAGCGGATAGCGCGAACAGAACTGGTCCCAGCTCTGCATCCAGCTTGGAGGATTGGTGCCGGAGGAGGGGAGGTAACCATCCACCGTATCGTGGCTGAACCGCACCGGCGGCCAGATGGCCCAGCCGTTGGCCGCAATCTCGTCGGCGATAAAGGGCTGGCGGTAGTCGGTCGTCGCGAGAAAACCGCCGAATTTGGCTTCAGGATAGGTGACGACCGAAGGGACCAGCAGTTCGCCCTTGTAGGAGACGATGATCGGCCGGTCATTGGTGATGAATTCGGCGCCCAGCGTCAGGACGAAGAGTACGAGGAAAATCCAGAGCGACCACCAGCCGCGCTTGTTGGCGCGGAAATTGGCCCAGCGGCGCTGGTTGAGCGGCGACATGCTCATGTGTCGCGGCTTTCGAAATCGAGCCGCGGGTCGACCCACATATAGGCGAGATCGGAAATCAGCCCAATGACGAGGCCGAGCAGCGAAAAGATGTAGAGCGTCGCAAACACCACCGGATAGTCCCGCGTGGCGATGGCTTCGAATCCGAGCAGGCCCAGTCCGTCGAGCGAGAAAATGGTTTCGATCAGCAGCGAGCCGCCGAAGAAAGCGCCGATAAAGGCGCCGGGAAAGCTCGCTATGATCAGCATCATGGCATTGCGGAAGACGTGGCCATAAAGCACGCGGTTTTCCGTCAGCCCTTTGGCGCGGGCCGTCACCACATATTGCTTGGAGATTTCATCGAGGAAGGAATTTTTGGTGAGCAGCGTCGCCGTGGCGAAGGCGCCGAGACCCATGGCGGTGATGGGCAGGACCAGGTGCCAGAAATAGTCGAGCACCTGCCGCCAGAGCGGGAAATTGGCAAAGCCGGGGGAGGTGAGCCCCCTTAGCGGAAAGATCGACCAGAAACTGCCGCCAGAAAAGAGCACGACAAGCGCAATGGCGACCAGAAAGCCTGGAACGGCATAGCCGATGATGACCACGGTGGAAGTCCAGACGTCGAAGCGCGAGCCATCGCGGCGGGCCTTGGCGATGCCGAGAGGAATGGAAACGCCATAGGCGATCAGCGTCATCCAAAGCCCGAGCGAGATCGAGACCGGCATTTTCTCGACGACGAGGTCGATCACCGAAATGTCGCGATAATAGCTCTCGCCGAAATCGAAGCGCAGATAGTTCCAGAGCATGTTGCCAAAACGCTCGAGCGGCGGCTTGTCGAAGCCGAACTGCTTTTCGATGCGCGCGACCAATTCCGGCGGCAGGCCCTGCCGGCCACGATATTCGCCGCCCTGCTGGTGCCCACCCTGCGGCGGCTGGGATAGTGTTTCGTCGCCGCCACCGGTAACGCGTTCGCTCAGGTCAACATTCTGGCCCGACATATTGGCCAGCGCCTGTTCTACGGGACCGCCGGGCGCAAACTGGGTGATGAGAAAGGAAACGGCCATGATGCCGAAGATCGTCGGAATCATCAGCAATAGACGGCGGATGATATAGGCGCCCATCTCGTTTCCTGTTGGGACCCTCTCTGGCTACAAGCAAATCGCCTTGCGCCTGCGGGGCTTTAGCCGCACTGCATCACTTGCGCGCCGCTTTGGCAATGTCACAAGCGCGTTGAGTCGTTCGGTTGAACGCGGATTGGCATTGCCGCCGGGCAGTCGGGCGGTCACAATTGAGCGAGAAGAGGAGCCGATATGGACTTTATCACCATTGGCCAGGTGCGCGACGAAGGCGTGGCGCGGATCATTCTCGTGGCGCTGCGCGCCCATGGCTTTCACCCGCTCGAACCGCGCGATGGCGGCCTGCCGGGCGTGCCGAACCTGTTTGGCCGCGAGGGTGTGGGCATTGAAGTGCCTGAAGATGAGGCCGCCGATGCAACGCTTCTGCTTGGTGAGCTGTTGAAAGACATGACACAGCCCGACTCCTAAATCGGCCATAAAGGAATGAGAGATTTTCTGTGCGGGTCGGGCGTTGAACCCTGAGGCAGCTTCGGTTAATAAGCCGCCTAATGAGTTAATTTCCTTTAAGCCTTCGGGCAGGAGTGACCAATGAAGGTTTGGATGCGCGGAGCCGGCTCCGTGATTGGATTGGGCCTCGTCGCGCTGGCGCTGGCCGGTTGTTCGTCGACCGCTCGGTCCAATACGGCCGATCTCAACGTCGTGCGCGCACCGCAGCAGTTGCAGCCGGTGCAGTCGTCCTCAGTGCAGCAGGGCACGCTGCCGGCAATCGGTGCAACCGGTACGCCGGCGCCGGGTCTGTCCGGCACGCCGGTTCTCGGCGGCGCCCCGGCCATGACCACGGCCGCTGCCACCACCCCCGGCCAGCTCGGCACCAATAGCTCGATCGTCAATGTCGGCGCTCCGGCGACCGGCTTCTCGACGGGTCCGGAAGGCGTCTGGACGGTTTCGGCCGGCACGGGCACCTGCCAGCTCAACCTGCCGATGACCGCAAAGACCGGCACGAACTACTATCGTGCCTCGTCCCCAGGCTGCGCTGTGCCGCAGATCGCTTCGGTCACCGGTTGGCAGCAAGTCGGCAGCCAGCTGCAGCTCTATGATGATAACGGCAATATCGCTGCCTTCCTCGCTCCCTCGGGCGGCCGCTATATCGGCACCGTGAGCGGTGGCCAGGCGATCTCGATGTCGCGCTAAGCGCTCCAAAGCCGGTCGATAGACCGGCTTTTTCTATTCCCCAATCTCAGCGTCATTCCCGTGGAAGCGGGAATCCCTCTCACCTTATTTGAGATCCCCGCTTTCGCGGGGATGACGCCGTGGATGCTGGCAGGTGTCATCCTGCCGAACGACACTTCGGCCAAGACATGACCTCCTCCTCTACTGCCCCCGTTCGCAGAGCCTATCTGGACCTCGTCGCGCGTGGCGCGCTGACGAGCGATCCGGCGCAGCTGGAGGCCACGGCGCATTTCGATCGTGTCCTGCACGATATCGTCGTCGGCAAGCCCAAGAGTTTCCTGGGCCTGCGCGCCAAGCCCAAAGCCGTGCGCGGGCTCTATCTTGTGGGCGAAGTCGGCCGTGGCAAGACCATGCTCATGGACCTGTTCTTCGCAGCCCTGCCGACGCGCCATAAGCGCCGCGTGCATTTCCACGAATTCATGGACGAAGTGCATGCCGGCATTTCCGCCTTCCGCAAGGCGGCGCGCGGCAAAAACGAGGATGCCGATCCGGTCGAGGCGGTCACCAAGCCCATCCTGAAGTCCGGCCTGCGCGTCCTCTGTCTCGACGAATTCCATGTGCATGACATCACCAATGCCATGCTGCTCGACCGGCTGTTTGAAAAGCTCTTTGCTGGCGGCGTCACCCTGATCGCCACCTCCAACGTGGTGCCCGATCAGCTCTACAAGGACGGCCTCAACCGCCAGCTCTTCCTGCCCTTCATCGCGCGGCTCAAGGAAGAGACCGAGGTTGTCGAATTGCTCTCAGAGCAGGACTATCGGCGCCTGAAATTCGCCGGCCAGCAGGTCTATGCATTTGGCAGCGACACGCGCCAGACGATGGACAAGCTCTGGCTCCGCATTACCGGTGGCGAACCGGGCCATCCCGGCACGATCGAGAGCATCGGCCGCCAGATTCCGGTGCCGCTGCAATCCATGGGCGCCGCCCGCTTCAACTTTTCTGATCTCTGCGAAAAGCCGCTCGGCACGCGCGACTTCGTCCGTATCGCCCACCACTTCGATTCGCTCGTCATCGACGGCATTCCGCAAATGGACCGCACCAAGTCCGACGCCGCCAAACGCTTCATCCTGCTCATCGACAGCCTCTATGACCGCGGCGTGAAGCTGGCCGCCAGCTTCGAAGTCCCCCTCGAACAACTCGGCCGCGACGACAAGACCGCCTTCGAATTCCAGCGCACCATTTCGCGCCTCAACGAGATGCAGTCCGAAGAATACCTCGCCAAGGGGCTGCGCGATGCCGCGCCGGCGGAGGAGGGAGCTTAGAGCCCCACCGTCTTCTTCAGCACCTCGTTCACGCGTCCCTGCCACCCTTTGCCGGATGCACGCAGGCGTTCGAGAACATCTGCGTCGATGCGCAAGGTCACCTGCTTTTTCGGGCTCTCGAGCGGCGGGCGGCCTCGGCTGCGCCTGATGCTTTCCGCCTGGTCGGGGAAGACCTCAGCGAATGGACGAAATTGCGCTAGTTCCTCTTCCGTCCGGGGGCGTTCGATCTCAGGGTCTGGACCAATGAGTTCACCCGTGGCGTCGTCGATCCACCAGCCATCGTCGTCCTGGTGAACGCCCCCGGCAGCAATCAGTGCCTTCATCTCGCGATCGTAAAGCTCCCAACGACGCTGCATTTCAGCGTCACTATCGGGAAAGCTGTCCAGATCCTTGGTGACGAACTGCGGCCACTTCTTAGCCATTTGCACGGTCCCTTTCCTTCGGGCTCGCCGGGCGCATCGAGATGACGGAAATCGCTTCCGATCCGAGCTCGCGAGACACAACTGCGATCACGAGTGTTTCTCCGAGCAGTCCCACATTGAGAGAGCGCCCGTCTCGGGAGGGCTCGATATGGGCGGTCAAGAAAAACTCAGGGGTGAGATCGGCAAAGTCCAAGCCATGCTTGGCAATGTTGCTCAGACGTTTGGGTTCGTCCCACGTGATCCGCATGAATTATTTGTAGTGACACAAAATGCCGGCGTCAAGAAAATGTGTAGTTACATAAAATTGCCCATCGGTCAGCTCGGTCGCACTGCTTGCCCATTTGGCATACCCCCATCGCCCATCGGCAAGGCGATTTGCGCCTTTACGACGAAGGGTTCACTTGCCCCTCCTCGTCGGTAGGGTTAAGACGTGCGCCAAATCAACGCAGTCCGGGATGAAGACTTATGGCGCGTAAGAAGATCGCACTCATTGGCTCGGGTCAGATTGGCGGTACTCTCGCCCTTCTCGCAGCCCAGAAGGAGCTTGGCGACGTCGTGTTGTTCGACGTGGTTGACGGTGTTCCGCAGGGCAAAGCCCTCGACATCGCCCAGTCCGCTCCCAGCCAGAGCTTCGACGCGGTCATCAAGGGCACGTCCGAATACAAGGACATCGAAGGCGCTGACGTCGTGATCGTCACCGCCGGTGTGCCGCGCAAGCCCGGCATGAGCCGCGATGACCTCCTGGAAATCAACCTCAAGGTGATGGAACAGGTCGGCGCCGGCATTGCCAAGTACGCTCCGAACGCCTTCGTCATCTGCATCACCAACCCGCTCGACGCGATGGTCTGGGCCCTGCAGAAGTTCTCGGGCCTGCCGACCAACAAGGTCATCGGCATGGCTGGCGTTCTCGACAGCTCGCGCTTCGTGCACTTCATCGCCGACGAACTCGGCGTCTCGGTCGAAGACATCAATGCCTTCGTGCTCGGCGGCCACGGCGACACCATGGTGCCGCTCGCTCGCTACTCGACCGTCGCCGGCATTCCGCTGACCGACATCGTCAAGATGGGCTGGATCACCAAGGAACGTCTCGACGAAATCATCCAGCGCACCCGTGATGGCGGCGCCGAGATCGTTTCGCTGCTCAAGACCGGCTCGGCCTTCTATGCTCCCGCTGCTTCCGCCATCGCCATGGCCGAAAGCTACCTCAAGGACAAGAAGCGCATCCTGCCGTCCGCCGCGTTCCTTTCCGGCCAATATGGCGTCAAGGACACCTATGTCGGCGTTCCCGTGCTGATCGGTGCCGGTGGTGCTGAGAAGGTCATCGAGATCTCGCTCAACTCGGCCGAGCAAAAGGCCTTCGACAAGTCCGTGGAGGCCGTTGAGGGCCTGATCGCGGCGTGTAAGAAAATCGCGCCGAAGCTGGCGTAGACCCAAGAAAAGCCGCTGGCAGCCCCAGCGGCTTCTCCCTTTTCCGGTCTCTAGAATTGGCCGGATCATCTCTGCCCACCCAAGGGGAATTCAATGAACATCCATGAACATCAGGCCAAGGCGCTGCTGAAGGAATATGGCGCGCCCGTTGCTGCCGGCGTCGCCATTTTCTCGGCTGACGAGGCTGAAGCTGCAGCCAAGTCGCTGCCCGGCCCGCTCTATGTGGTCAAGAGCCAGATCCATGCCGGCGGCCGCGGCAAGGGCAAGTTCAAGGAACTCGGTCCCGATGCCAAGGGCGGCGTGCGTCTCGCCAAGTCCGTCGAGGACGTGGTCAAGAACGCCAAGGAAATGCTGGGCAACACGCTCGTGACCAAGCAGACCGGCGATGCCGGCAAGCAGGTCAATCGCCTCTACATCGAAGACGGCGCTGATATCGCCCGCGAACTCTATTGCTCGCTGCTGGTCGATCGCGCGACGTCCAAAGTGTCCTTCGTCGTTTCGACCGAAGGCGGCATGGACATCGAAGCTGTTGCTCACGACACGCCTGAAAAGATCATCACCGTCGGCATCGACCCGGTTGCCGGCGTCACCGCTGCCGATATCGCCAAGATCAACGGCGCGCTGAAGCTCGACGGCACGGCCGCCGTGGATGGCGAACACCTGTTCCCGATCCTCTACAAGGCCTTCACCGAGAAGGACATGAGCCTCCTCGAAGTGAACCCGCTGATCGTCATGGAAAACGGTCGCCTGCGCGTTCTCGACGCCAAGGTCTCCTTCGACAACAACGCCTCCTTCCGTCACGAAGAGCTCAAGCCGCTTCGCGATCTCTCGGAAGAAGACGCCAAGGAAATCGAAGCCTCCAAGTATGACCTCGCCTACGTTGCCCTCGATGGCAATATCGGCTGCATGGTCAATGGTGCGGGCCTTGCCATGTCCACCATGGACATCATCAAGCTCTACGGCGCAGAGCCGGCCAACTTCCTCGACGTTGGCGGTGGCGCGAGCAAGGAGAAGGTGACCGCGGCCTTCAAGATCATCACTGCCGATCCGGCCGTGAAGGGCATCCTGGTTAACATCTTTGGCGGCATCATGCGCTGCGACGTCATCGCCGAAGGCGTGATCGCTGCAGTCAAGGAAGTCGGTCTGAAGGTTCCGCTGGTGGTTCGCCTCGAAGGCACCAATGTCAAGGAAGGCAAAGCCATCCTCGACAATTCGGGCCTCGACGTGATTTCCGCCGATGACCTTGACGATGCTGCGCAGAAGATCGTCGCCGCCGTCGCCAAAGCCGCCTAAGCGCACTGCAGAAGAGAAAAACCAATGTCTATTCTCGTCAACAAAGACACCAAGGTTCTCGTGCAGGGCCTCACCGGCAAGACCGGTACCTTCCACACCGAACAGGCTCTGAACTACTACGGCACCAAGATGGTTGGTGGCGTGAACCCCAAGAAGGCCGGTGAAACCTGGACTTCGGGTCTCGATGGCTCGGCCTCGCTGCCGGTGTTCGCATCGGTTGCCGAAGGTCGCGAAAAGACCGGCGCCAATGCCTCGGTCATCTATGTTCCGCCTCCGGGTGCCGCTGCCGCCATCGAAGAAGCGATCGACGCTGAGATCCCGCTCATCGTCTGCATCACCGAAGGCGTGCCGGTCATGGACATGGTCCGCGTCAAGGCGAAGCTCGAAAAGAGCAAGTCGCGCCTCATCGGGCCGAACTGCCCCGGCGTCCTGACCCCGGAAGAATGCAAGATCGGCATCATGCCGGGCTCGATCTTCTCCAAGGGTTCGGTGGGTATTGTTTCGCGCTCGGGCACGCTTACCTATGAAGCAGTGTTCCAGACCACCAATGAGGGCCTCGGCCAGACCACGGCTGTCGGCATCGGCGGCGACCCGGTCAAGGGCACCGAATTCATTGATATGCTCGAAATGTTCCTCGCTGACGAAGCCACCAAGTCGATCATCATGATCGGCGAAATCGGCGGCTCGGCTGAAGAAGAAGCAGCGCAGTTCCTGATCGACGAAGCCAAGCGCGGCCGCAAGAAGCCGATGGCTGGTTTCATCGCCGGCCGTACTGCTCCGGCTGGCCGCACCATGGGCCATGCTGGCGCCGTAATTTCGGGCGGTAAGGGTGGCGCTGAAGAGAAGATCGCGGCCATGGAAGCTGCCGGGATTCGCGTCTCGTCGTCGCCGGCCCGTATCGGCAAGACGCTGGCGGAAGTGCTGAAAGGCTAATCGCCAGACGGATAAAGGATTGCGCGCAGCTCATGTGCGCAATCGATCCAGAAGGGTGGGGAAATCCTCGCCTTTCATCGGCCAGGCTAATGGCGGCCTGGGGTGAGGCCTCCGAGAAATCGGGGCCTTTGCCGTAGGGGTCACGCGGTGCATGCGACCAATGTCGGTCGCGCTTCAGTCACGGTTCGGTGTTAAGCCTGCCGGTGGACGAGAAAAATTGTAGTGTGAGCCGCGGCGCCTCCCACGGGCGCCGCAAGTCTTAACAAGATACAAAGGAAAAGCGGTCAATATTCCCCCACTTTGGGCGGCCGCATTTAGAGCCGGCTCTCCGCCGGTTTGTTGAGAAGGATGGCAGGACGCAAGGTCCTGCACAAAAAGCGATGACACGACAGGAAAAGAACGACACGTTCTTGCTGACCTCGTTCCTCTACGGGGGGAACGCCGACTACATCGAACAACTCTATTCCCGCTATAAGACGGACCCTTCAAGCGTCGATGCGACGTGGTCCAGCTTCTTCTCCCGGCTTGATGACAGCGATGGCATCGCCGAGAAGAATGCTGCTGGTCCAAGCTGGGGCCGCAAGGACTGGCCACAGTCCGCGAGCGGCGATCTGGTTTCCGCGCTGGACGGAAACTGGGGCGAGGTGGCGATCAAGGCGGAAAAGGCTACCGCCAAGAAGGCTGCTGCCGAAGGCAAGCCCGCTCCGACCGCCGGCGATGTACTGCAGGCAACGCGCGACTCGATCCGTGCCATCATGATGATCCGCGCCTATCGCATGCGCGGGCATCTGCATGCCGATCTCGACCCGCTCAAGCTCAAGGCTGATGAACCGGCGCCGGAACTCGATCCGCGCAGCTACGGCTTCACCGATGCCGACAACAGCCGCAAGATTTTCATCGATAACTATCTCGGGCTCGAATACGCCACCATTCCCGAGATGCTGGCGATCCTGCAGCGCACCTATTGCGGTACGCTCGGCATCGAATTCATGCACATCTCCGATCCTGACGCCAAGCAGTGGATTCAGGAACGCATCGAAGGTCCGGACAAGGAAATCACCTTCTCGCCCGAGGGCAAGAAGGCGATCCTCAACAAGCTGATCGAGGCCGAAGGCTTCGAGAAGTTCCTGGACGTCAAGTATACCGGCACCAAGCGCTTCGGCCTTGATGGCAGTGAAGCCGCCATTCCGGCGCTCGAACAGATCATCAAGCGCGGCGGGGCTCTGGGCATCAAGGACATCGTCCTCGGCATGGCCCACCGTGGCCGCCTCAACGTCCTGACCCAGGTGTTGCAGAAGCCGCACCGTGCCCTCTTCCACGAATTCAAGGGCGGCGCTTTCTACCCCGACGACGTCGAGGGTTCGGGCGACGTGAAGTACCACCTCGGTGCCTCTTCCGACCGCGTGTTCGATGGCAACAATGTCCACCTGTCGCTGACCGCCAACCCCTCGCACCTCGAGATCGTCGATCCCGTCGTGCTCGGCAAGTCGCGCGCCAAGCAGGACCAGCACATCTCCCCCGATGGCAAGCTCGTCAACATCGCCACCGATGGCAAGCCGGACCGCTCCATGGTTCTGCCGCTGCTGATCCATGGCGATGCGGCCTTTGCCGGCCAGGGCGTCATTGCCGAATGTCTGGGCCTCTCCGGCCTCAAGGGCCATCGCACCGGCGGTTCGATCCATCTGGTCATCAACAACCAGATCGGCTTCACCACCTCGCCGATGTATTCGCGCTCTTCGCCCTATCCGACCGATGTGGCCAAGATGATCGAAGCCCCGGTTCTGCACGTCAACGGTGACGATCCGGAAGCCGTGGTCTTTGCCGCCAAGGTCGCTGTCGAATACCGCCAGAAGTTCGGCAAGCCTGTCGTCATCGACATGTTCTGCTACCGCCGCTTCGGCCACAACGAAGGCGACGAACCGAGCTTCACCCAGCCGCTCATGTACTCCAAGATCCGGAGCCACAAGACGACGCTGGAGCTCTATTCGGACAAGCTGGTTGCTGAAGGCGTGCTTTCGGCCGACGACGTCGAAAAGCTCAAGGCCGCATGGCGCGCCAAGCTCGAGACCGAATTCGAAGCCGGCCAGGACTACCGTCCGAACAAGGCCGACTGGCTCGATGGTGCCTGGAAGAATTTCAAGCCTGCCCAGGACGACGGTGCGCGCCGCGGTGAAACCGGTGTCGACCTCGACAAGCTGATCCAGATCGGTACCAACCTCACCAAGGTTCCCGCCGACCTCAACGTGCACCGCACGGTCAAGCGCTTCCTCGACAATCGCCTCGGCGCGATCGAGTCGGGCGAGGGCATCGACTGGGCGACCGCGGAAGCGCTCGCTTTCGGCACGCTCGTCACCGAAGGCCACCCCGTTCGTCTCTCCGGTCAGGATTGCGAACGCGGCACGTTCAGCCAGCGCCACTCGGTGCTGAATGATCAGCAGGTCGACAACAAGAGCTATACCCCGCTCAACAATCTCGACCCGGAAAACCAGGCTCGCTACGAAGTCATCAACTCGATGCTTTCGGAAGAAGCGGTGCTCGGCTTCGAGTATGGCTACTCCCTGTCTGAGCCGCGCGCTCTGACGCTGTGGGAAGCCCAGTTCGGCGACTTCGTGAACGGTGCGCAGGTCGTCATCGACCAGTTCATCTCCTCGGGCGAACGCAAGTGGTTCCGCATGTCGGGCCTCGTGATGCTGCTGCCGCACGGCTATGAAGGGCAGGGCCCGGAGCACTCCTCCGCACGCCCCGAGCGCTTCCTGCAGCTTTGCGCCGAAGACAACATGCAGGTTGCCAACTGCACGACCCCGGCCAACTACTTCCACATCCTGCGCCGCCAGCTGAAGCGTGACTTCCGCAAGCCGCTGATCCTGATGACCCCCAAGAGCCTGCTGCGCCACAAGCGTGCCGTCTCGGGTCTCGTGGAACTCGGTCCGGACAGCGTCTTCCACCGTCTCCTCTGGGACGATGCCGAGGCTCCGGGCCTCCCGAAGACCACGATCAAGCTCGCTTCGGACGACAAGATCCGTCGCGTCGTGCTCTGCACCGGCAAGGTCTATTACGATCTGCTCGAAGATCGCGAGAAGAAGGGCATCGACGATGTCTATCTGCTCCGCGTCGAGCAGCTCTATCCGTTCCCGGCCAAGGCGCTTCTCGACGAACTCAGCCGCTTCCCGAATGCGGAAGTGGTCTGGTGCCAGGAAGAGCCGAAGAACATGGGTGCATGGGCCTTCATCCAGCCCTATGTTGAATGGGTTTTTGACCAGATGGGCCGCGAATATCAGCGCGTCCGTTATGTCGGCCGTCCGGCCGCTGCCTCGCCGGCGACTGGCCTGATGCGTACGCATCTGGCTCAGCTCCAGGCATTCCTCGACGAAGCCTTCGCCAAGTAAGCGCAAGATAAAAGGATCAAACAATGTCGACAGAAATCCGTGTGCCGACGCTGGGCGAAAGCGTTACCGAAGCTACCATCGGCCAGTGGTTCAAGAAGGTTGGCGACACCGTCAACGCTGACGAGCCCCTGGTTGAGCTTGAAACCGACAAGGTGACCATCGAAGTGCCGGCTCCGGCCTCCGGTGTGCTCGAAGCCATCGCTGCCAATCCCGGTGACACCGTGGACGTGGGCGCGCTGCTCGGTGCCATCGCTGCCGGCGCTGGCGCCGCTGCCTCGGCTCCTGCTGCAGCTCCCGCTGCTGCGCCGACCCCCGCCAAGGCCGAAGTGCCCGCCGCCAACGCTGCCGGCCCCGAGCCGATCCAGGCGACCGACCGCGCTCCGGCTCCCTCGGCCCAGAAGCTGATCGCCGAAAAGGGTCTTGAAGCCGGCGGTATCGCTGGTTCCGGCAAGTCCGGTCAGGTGCTCAAGGAAGACGTGCTGGCGGCTCTCGCTCGTCCGGCTGCTCCGGCTCCCGCCGCTGCCGCGGCACCGGTTGCCGCCGCTCCCGCTGCCAAGCCGGCCGCTCCGCGTGCCCCGACCGCCGCAGGCGATGCCGAGCGCGAAGAACGCGTCAAGATGACCCGTCTGCGCCAGACCATCGCTCGTCGCCTCAAGGACGCGCAGAACACCGCTGCCATGCTCACCACTTTCAACGAAGTGGACATGAAGCCGGTCATGGACCTGCGCAATTCCTACAAGGACCTGTTCGAAAAGAAGCACGGCGTGAAGCTGGGCTTCATGGGCTTCTTCACCAAGGCCGTCGTTCACGCTCTCAAGGAAATCCCGGCCGTCAATGCCGAGATCGATGGCGATGACCTGATCTACAAGCAGTACGCTCACATTGGCGTCGCCGTTGGCACCGACAAGGGCCTCGTGGTTCCGGTCGTGCGTAATGCCGACCAGATGAGCATTGCCGAGATCGAAAAGGAAATCGGCAACCTCGGCAAGAAGGCCCGCGATGGTCAGCTGTCGATGGCCGATATGCAGGGCGGCACCTTCACCATCTCCAACGGTGGTGTCTATGGTTCGCTGATGTCGACCCCGATCCTCAACGCACCGCAGTCGGGTATCCTCGGCATGCACAAGATCCAGGAACGCCCGGTCGTCGTCGGCGGCCAGATCGTCATCCGCCCGATGATGTATCTCGCGCTCTCCTACGATCACCGCATCGTCGACGGCAAGGAAGCCGTCACCTTCCTCGTCCGCGTCAAGGAAAGCCTTGAGGCTCCCGAGCGTCTGGTGCTCGATCTCTGACGCATTAGTCTTCACGAATTTCATGAAAAGGCCCGCTTCGGCGGGCCTTTTTACATGAGCTAACCAAAGCGTGTTGTGGGTCATGCTCGACGTTAACAGTCTGTTAGCGCATACACCCCCTAAGCATAGCGCTGTCGTATCATTGTCATACCCACCGGAGATGTGGTCGTGCGTTCCTGTCTGGCCCTGGTCGTTTCCCTCTTGAGCCTGGTTATCCCCGCTCACGCTCAGGACGACTCCGCCGCCAATAGCCAGCTCATCGGCGAACTCATGGCCTTCCACGGCTCGCAGGCCATTGTCGATGTGATGACCACGCATTGCTACGAAACCACAGGCCTCGACGGGGCTTACAAGACGGCCGCAGAGAACTGGTATCTCCGCAATATCGGCTTTCTCGATCTCGCCGACCGCGTGATCATCAGCCTCGGTGGCGCGGCCGAAGGGCAGCAGCAGGCAGCCGAAACCTATGGTGGCTCGCAGATCATGACCGCCTACAACCAGGCCGGTGACAAGAACAGCTTTTGCAGGGCCTTCCTTGAGCAGGTTGATTCCGGCGCGCTCGACATCGACCAGCAATTGCCCGCGCCGCTGAAGCGCGCCCAGGAAATCGCCTCGTCTTAATCCATCTTGCCTTGGCCAATGACTTCCCTAAACTCTTCTTAGAGCGGGGAGATTGGGCATGCGCTGGCTAGCGGTTTTCGCGACTTTGTTGGGTTCGCCTGCAGCAATGGCAGCCCCCGATTGTCCTTTCGAACAGGCATCCTATTCGCAGGAAGACGGCTGGACGTTGCAGTTCCAGCCAGTGCCACGCGATGCGCCGGCCAACCAGACGGCGTCATTTATCCTCGGTCTCAAATCGGGTGTTACACTCACCGGCGCGATCATGTGGCCTAACGGCTATTCGACTCCGCTCTGGAGCGTCGAGGGGCCGTGTGAGCCGGGCGGCAGCAAGATATGCCGGTTCACCGAGGAGGAGAACAATACTGCCTATGTGCTGACCGACAGCGGCATGGAGATGATCCCGCAGGAGATGGATGGAGCGCCGGCGCGGCAGGTGCTTTTGCCGCGGCTCGCGTCATCGCTCTGGTACTCATTCTACCGCGAAAGCGAGTTCGACGACGAACCGGGCGATGTCTTCAGCTTTTCTGGCTGTGCAACCTGATCCGGAAGTCGGGGATTGCCGTAGCAGACTGTAAGTCATCAGGAATTCTTGCATGAGTATCGAACTTACCCTGCTTATCTGGAGCGCTGTGCTCGCGGGTGCCTATCTCTTTGTTCAATCAACGATTTATCGGCTCGACTATGGCGTCGTTCACGCCGGGACGCCGCGTGACGACGAGCGCGAGCCCAATAAGTGGACCAGTCGCGGCAATCGCGCTTTGCGCAATTTCCTCGAGACCTATGCTGTCTTCATCGCCCTCGCGGTGGCGACGGAACTCTCGGGCCGTTCGGATGCGCTGACCCAATGGGGCGCGCAGATCTGGTTCTGGGCGCGCTGGGCCTATCTGCCGGCCTACTTCATCGACGTGACCTTCCTGCGCTCGAGCGTCTGGTTCGTCTCGGCCATTGGTCTCTTCCTGCTCTTTGTCGGCGTCGCTTTCTAGGCGGACCGGACCTGCGGTCCGCCCGCCGGGGCAGGGGGCCTTGCCGGGCGCCGCATTGCCGCCCGGCAGCCAGTGGTGTAACGCTTGCCGCGCTTAACCTCGCGGTGCGATCATGGATTTCCCCTGGCTCGAATTTGCAGGCCTCATGCTGGCCTTCGGCATCAACGCGGTCATTCCCGGCGCCGATTTCGCCATGGTGCTGCGCCAATCGGTGGTGCACAACCGCCGCGCCGCGCTCTTCACTTCCGCGGGGATCGCGACCTCGATCCTCGTCCACGGCACTTACACGCTGCTCGGTGTCGGCGTGATCGTCGGGCAGTCGCTGCTTTTGTTCAATATTTTGAAGTGGTTGGGCGCTGCCTATCTCGTCTGGCTGGCCATCGCCGCCCTGCGCAGTCCGCCGCCGCAGCCGCCGACCGAGATGGACGCCGCTGGCGCGCGCCGTGGTGACATGGCCGCATTCGCGCTGGGCTTCCTGACCAATCTGCTCAATCCAAAGGCCGTGCTCTTCTTCCTCGCGCTCTTTACCTCGCTCGTCTCCATTCACACGCCGGGCGAAATAAAAGTTATCTACGTGGGCAGCATGAGCCTTATGCTTTTTGCCTGGTTCGCATTGGTGTCGGTTTTCTTTACGACCCCTTCGGTGAGACAGGGCTTTTTCCGAGTCGGCCGGTGGTTTAATCGGGTGACCGGCATTACATTCCTGGCGTTGGCCGTTCGCGTCGCGCTGGCACAGCAGCGCTAAACTTTTCTGAGGCTTTGAAGATCATGGCAGACCAATTCGACCTAGTAGTTATCGGCTCCGGCCCCGGCGGCTATGTGGGCGCCATTCGCGCCGCGCAGCTCGGGCTCAAGGTTGCCGTGGTCGAGAAATGGCCGACGCTGGGCGGCACCTGCCTCAATATCGGCTGCATCCCCTCCAAGGCGCTGCTGCACGCTTC
Organism: Devosia sp. LjRoot3; assembly: GCF_964252865.1. Lineage (NCBI taxonomy): Bacteria > Pseudomonadati > Pseudomonadota > Alphaproteobacteria > Hyphomicrobiales > Devosiaceae > Devosia > Devosia sp. LjRoot3. The sequence goes on along the minus strand of NZ_CAXUPK020000003.1, from coordinate 470,659 downwards.
CGAGCTGTTCGAAGAAGCCGGCCACAGCTTCAAGACGCTCGGTATCGACATTCCGGCGCCGGTTCTCAACCTGCCGCAGATGATGAACCACAAGGCTGACGTGGTCGCTTCCAACGTCGGCGGCGTCGATTACCTGTTCAAGAAGAACAAGATCACCGTCTTCCGCGGCATCGGTTCCATCCCGGCCGCCGGTAAGGTGCTGGTGACGCCGCAGTCTGGTCCGCAGACTGAAATCCTGACCAAGAACATCGTCATCGCCACGGGTTCGGTGTCCACGAACCTGCCGGGCATCGAGATCGACGAAAAGACCATTGTCACGTCGACGGGCGCGCTGACGCTCGACAAGGTGCCGGCCCGCCTGCTGGTTATCGGCGCCGGCGTGATCGGGCTTGAGCTTGGTTCGGTCTGGGCGCGCCTCGGTGCACAGGTTACCGTGGTCGAATATCTCGATCGCATCCTGCCGGGTATGGACAGCGAAGTCGCTCGCCAGTTCCAGCGCATGCTGCAGAAGCAGGGCATGGAGTTCAAGCTGTCGAGCAAGGTCGCCGGCATCGACAAGCAGGAAGATGGCTCGCTCAAGGTGCGTGTCGAACCTGCCAAGGGTGGCGAAGTCGAGCTGCTCGACGCCGATGTGGCGCTGGTCGCCATCGGCCGCAAGCCGTTCACAGAAGGCCTGGGTCTTGAACTGGCCGGTGTGGCGCTCGACGAGCGCGGCCGCGTGCATGTCGATGGCCACTACAAGACCTCGGTCGACGGCATCTATGCTATCGGCGACGTGATTGCCGGCCCGATGCTGGCGCACAAGGCTGAGGACGAAGGCATTGCGGTTGCTGAGATCCTGGCTGGCCAGGCTGGCCATGTGAACTACGCCGCCATTCCGTCGGTCGTTTACACCAATCCGGAAGTCGCGACGGTCGGCAAGACCGAGGACGAACTGAAGGCTGCCGGCGTCAACTACAAGATCGGCAAGTTCCCCTTCACCGCCAATGGCCGCGCCAAGGCAATGCTGGCCACCCAGGGTTTTGTGAAGATCCTCGCAGACGTGGAAACCGACCGCGTGCTCGGCGCGCACATCGTGGGCAAGAATGCCGGCGAAATGATCCACGAGTTGGTGACGCTGATGGAATTCTCCGGCGCTGCCGAAGATCTGGCGCGCACCACCCATGCCCATCCGACGCTCTCGGAAGCCGTGCGCGAAGCCGCGCTCGCGCTGGGTGATGGGGCGATCCACATCTAACTGCGCCACTGCTCCAAGTGGTCGTCATTGCCGGGCTTGTCCCGGCATCCATCTCACCTCCGCATGGAATACCCGGACAAGCCGGGTAGTGACGACGGGGGAAGGACCTGAATGCGAGAAACAAAAGGCGCCGCCAACCGCGGCGCCTTCTTCGTTTCGCGAAACTCATCATACAACATACAACGAATTGTATGTTGACTTGTCACTTGTACTTCCATACCAGTTTTAGCCATGGCGCTGGCTCATGCAAGAGGTGGCGTCCAGTGGTCGGCTAAGCTGGCCAAGCATGCGCGGTTCGTGGAGGAGCCGCCATGTTGGATCTTGGGAGGACACCAATGTTTCATCTGCCAAAGATGGCGGCTGTGGCCGTCATCGCGACTTCGCTTATGGTTTCGGCTGCCAGCGCCCAGACAGTGCTGCGCTCTTCCGACACGCACCCCGATGGCTATCCGACCGTCGAAGCGGTCAAGAAGTTCGGCGAATTGCTGAGCGCGAAGACCGACGGCCGCTATTCTGTGGAAGTGTTCCATTCGGCCCAGCTCGGCCAGGAAGCCGACACGATCGAACAGACCCAGTTCGGTGTGATCGACCTCAACCGTATCTCGATCGGGGCATTCGGCACGCAGGTGCCTCAGGCGACCGTCACCCAGCTGCCCTACATCTTCCGCTCGGCTGACCACTTCCACAATGTGCTCGATGGCCCGATCGGCGAAGAAATCCTCGCTGCCTTCGACGCCGTGGATGTTGTGGCTCTCGCCTTCTACGACGGCGGCGCTCGCTCGTTCTACAACAGCGAAAAGCCGATCACGTCGCCGGCTGACATGGCGGGCCTGAAATTCCGCGTCATGCAGTCGGACATTTTTGTCGATATGGTGGGTGCCCTCGGCGCCAATGCCACGCCGATGCCCTATGGCGAAGTTTACTCGGCTATTCAGACCGGCGTTATCGAAGGCGCCGAGAACAACTATCCGAGCTATGACACGGCGGGTCACGCTGAAGTCGCCAAGTTCTACTCGCTCGACGAGCACCTGATGGTGCCGGAAGTCCTGGTGATCTCGAAGATCGTCTGGGATGGCCTGACGCCTGAAGATCAGGCCCTCTTCCGCGAAGCCGCCAAGGAATCCGTTGCCGCTCAGCGCGAACTCTGGGTCGCCAAGGAAGTGGAATCCAAGGCCAAGGTGGAAGCACTCGGCGCCACGATCAACGAAGTCGACAAGGCGCCGTTCATCGAGGCCATGAAGCCGGTCTACGAAAAGTATGTCACCGATCCCGCCCTGCAGGATCTCGTGGCCCGCATCCAGGCCACTGAAGGCTGATTTGAGCCGGGCCGGTCTTCGGACCGGCCCGCGCCGCTTGGGAGTTCATGCTCATGAAAGATCGGCTTTTGAAGATCAGCACCGCCTTGCGGGCGCTGTCCAATGGCTCGCTCTGGATCGCCGGTGTCGGCCTTGTCGCCATGACGGTGATCGTCGCCTATCAGGTCTATATGCGCTTCATCGTCAATGCGTCGCCGCCCTGGACCGAGGCCTCGTCGATCATGATCATGAGCTGGTTCATTTTCCTCGGCGCCGCCGTCGGCGTGCGGGAAAATTTCCACATGGGCTTTGACGTGCTGCTCTATTTCTTGCCATCCGCGGCCAAGCCGTGGCTTCGCGCGGTCACCGACATTGCCATCTTCGCCTTTGCTGCCGGCATGGTGTTTTACGGCGGCGAACTGGCCCTGCGCGGCTGGAGCGTGCGCATCCCGGTTCTCGGCCTGCCGCAGACCTTCACCTATCTTCCGATCGTTATTTCGGGCGTCCTCATGTGCCTGTTCTCACTCGAGCGCCTCCTGTTGCGCGCGGCCGGCGAGAATGTGGACGACGTCGAAGCCGATGCCACGATGACGGCGGACTGAGGACAACATGGAATACTGGATTCTCTTCGGCGTCTTCACGGCGCTCATGCTGGTGGGTACGCCCATCGCCTTCTGCCTCGGCATTGCGAGCTTTGCGACCGTCGTCTATCTCGGACGCCCGGCCATCGTGGTGTTCCAGCAGCTCAATTCCGGCGTCGCGGCCTTCACGCTGATGGCCATTCCCTTCTTCATCTTTGCCGGTGACCTGATGATGCGCGGGGGTATTGCCGCCCGCATCATCCAGTTTGCCGGCTCGATCATCGGCCATGTGCGTGGCGGGCTCGGGCAGGTCAATGTGGCCGCCTCGACGCTGTTCGGCGGCATTTCCGGTTCGGCCGTGGCCGAGGCTGCGGCTGTCGGTGGCATCATGATCCCGCAGATGAAGGCGCGCGGCTATGGCGCTGACTATGCCGTCAATGTGACCTCGATGGCGGCGCTGATCGCGCTGCTGCTGCCGCCCAGCCACAACATGATCATCTATTCGCTCTCGGGCGGCGGGCGTATTTCCATCGCCGATCTTTTTACCGCCGGCATCATTCCGGGCCTGCTGCTGGCCCTGGTGCTGATGATCACCGCCTACATCGTGGCGGTGAAGCGCGGTTATCCGACCGAGCCCTTCCCGGGCTTTGCCAAGGCCTTTCAATATTTCCTGATTTCCATTCCCGGCCTGATGCTGATCGTCATCATCTTTGGCGGCGTGCGCTCGGGGATTTTTACGGCAACGGAAAGCTCCTGTATCGCTGTGCTCTATGCCTTGTTGGTGACACTGCTTGTCTACCGGTCCATGGGCTGGCGCGAGTTCGTGCACTGCGTGACCGGTGCCGTGCGTACCACGGCCATGGTGCTTTTCATCATCGGCGCGGCCGCCTCGTTTGGTTGGCTCATGGCCTATATGAAGGTTGCGCCGATCCTGACCGAGGCGATTTCGCAGCTGACGAGCGATCCGCTGATGGTGCTGCTGCTGATCAATGTGCTGCTGCTATTGCTCGGTACCTTCATGGATATGGGGCCGCTGATCGTCATCACCACGCCCATCTTCCTGCCCATGGTCACAGCCTTTGGCGTCGATCCGGTGCATTTTGGGGTCATCATGATCCTCAACCTCGGGATCGGTCTCAACACGCCGCCTTTAGGGCCCGTGCAGTTCGTCGCCGCGGCGGTGGGCAAGATCACGGTGTGGGAAGCCATGAAGAGCATCTGGCCCTTCTATCTGGCGGGTCTCATCGTGCTCGGCCTTGTCACCTATATCCCGGCGCTTTCGCTCTGGTTGCCGAGCCTCTTCCGGTAGAACACCATGTCTCTGATCGAAATCTCCCCGCCGCCCAGAAAACCCAAACTCGCCGAAATGGTCGTCGATGCGCTGCGCAAGCGCATCGGGGCCGGCGAGTTCGGGCCGGGCGAGAAACTGCCGACGGAAAGCCAGCTGACCGTGCATTTCGGCGTCAGCCGGACGGTGGTGCGCGAGGCGATTGCGGCCCTTGCCGCTGACGGCACCGTGCAGCCGCGGCAGGGTGCAGGGGTGTTCGTGATGGCCAATGCGGCCAGCGCCTTCACCTCCATCGGAGGAGAGACATCCAACAAGATTTCGGTGGCGCTCAACGTGCTTGAAGTGCGTATGGGCATCGAGATCGAGTCGGCGGGTCTCGCGGCGCTGCGGCGCAGTGCCAGCCAGGATGCGGCCATTCATGAAGCCTGGAATGAATTCGGGCGTTTGCTGAAGCAGGGCAATCCGACCGGCAAGACGGACTTCGCCTTCCATCGCGCCGTGGCTGCGGCGACCAATAATCCATTCTACATCGAAGTGCTGGATGCACTGGGGAGCCGGACGATTCCCTGCGACGTAGCTTCGCCTTGGGGCACGGAAAGCGTGCTCACCTATGACTATCAGGCGGGGCTGCACGAAGAGCACAAGCGCATCATGCTTGCCATATCGGCCCAGAATGCCGATGGCGCGCGGGAGGCAATGCGCGAGCATCTGTCGCGCAGCCAGGACCGCTATCGCGCGCGTCTCGCCGAGCAGAGCGACGAACACTGAATACCAACTCCAAGTTATTTGCCGGAGAAACCATGAGCACCGAATTCGATATCCGCTTTGCCATTGATCCCGCTGGTGCTGCCGGCATGGGCACGGCGGAGCTGCGCGAGAATTTTCTCATAGACGACCTCTTTGCCGATGCTGCGGTGCGCTGGACCTATACGCATTATGACCGCATGGCGGTTGGTGGCGCGGTGCCGAGCGGTGGGGAACTGGCGCTTGAGACGATCAAGCCGACGGGCACGGCGAATTTCCTCGATCGTCGCGAGCTGATCGCGGTCAATATCGGCGAGGCGGGTACCATCACCGTCGATGGTACCGCCCACGCGGTTGGTCCTCGCGACATGCTTTATGTCGGTATGGGGTCGAAGGATGTGCGCTTTGGCGGTGCCGGCGCAAAGTACTATCTCCTCAGTGCTCCGGCCCATGCCTCACATCCGACGACGCTTCTGCAGCAATCGGGCGCAAAGCGGCTCGATATGGGTAGCGCCGAAACGGCAAACGAACGTTCGATCTTCCAGTACACGAACAGCCTCAAGAGCTGTCAGCTTGTCGTTGGCCTGACTCAGTTTGCGCCGGGTTCGGTCTGGAACACGATGCCGGCCCATGTTCATGACCGGCGCATGGAGGCCTATCTCTATTTCGACCTCAAGCCCGACGCTTTCGTCGTGCATCTGATGGGTGAACCGGACGAAACGCGGCACATGATCGTGCGCAACGAGCAGGCAATTCTGTCGCCGCCGTGGTCGATTCATTGTGGCGCGGGAACTGGCGCCTATACCTTTATCTGGGCGATGGCCGGGGACAACATCGACTATACGGACGCCGAGAAGGTGCCGATGGAAGAGTTGCGCTGATGAATCCTAGCGCATTCAGCCTTTCGGGCAAGACCGTCATGGTCACCGGCGCCAATACCGGCATCGGGCAGGGCATGGCCCTGTCCATTGGCCGGGCAGGCGGGCGGGTGATCGGGGTCGGTCGCTCGTCCATGGAAGAAACGGCCTCGCTGATGGCGGGGCAGGGCGCTGATTTTGCCGAGGTGCGGGCCGATCTTGGCTCGACCAAGGAAGCGCAGGCCATGTTCGATGGGGCTTGGGAGCAGCACGGCCCGATCGATGGCCTCGTCAACAATGCCGGGATCATCAAGCGGGTCGATGCGGTGGATTTCACCGAGGCTGATTGGGACCAGGTGATGGACATCAATCTCAAGACGATGTTCTTCCTCGCCCAGTCGCTGGGCCGCAGGGCCATCGAGGCTAATCGGCCGGCGCGGATCGTCAACATCGCTTCAATGCTGAGCTTCCAGGGCGGTATCCGCGTGGCGAGCTATACGGCCTCGAAGAGCGGGGTGCTGGGCATAACGCGGCTGCTCGCAAATGAATGGGCGGCCAAGGGCATCAATGTGAATGCCGTAGCGCCCGGCTATATCGAGACCAACAATACCGAGGCGCTGCGAAACGATCCTGATCGATCGGCGTCAATTCTCGGGCGCATTCCGGCGGGGCGCTGGGGTGTGCCGTCGGACATTGGCGATGCCGCGGTGTTCCTGCTCGCTCCCGCTTCCAACTACATGCATGGCGCCGTCATCCCCGTCGATGGCGGCTGGCTCGCAAGGTGATTTCATGACTGAACAGAAGTTTTTCGCGCAACCCAACGAGACCGAATGGACCGAACTGGCGCCGGGCAATACCCGGCGTGTGCTGATCTACACGCCGGAGGTGATGCAGGTCGAGTTTGGCTTCGATAAGGGCGCTGTCGGAGCGCTCCATAGCCATCCGCATATCCAGGTGAGCTATGTCGCCGAGGGCAGTTTTGAAGTGACCATCGACGGCAAGACGCAGGTGGTGGGGCAGGGTGGCAGCTTTATCGTGCCGTCGGGCCTCGTCCATGGCGTCGTGGCGCTAGAAAAGGGCCGTTTGGTCGACGTGTTCACGCCGCACCGGGCGGATTTCCTCTAGCCGATCTCCTCCAGCATCGCCGCGTAGGCCTCATCGTGCCGGCCGGCCCAATTGGGTTTGCCGGGTTCGGTGAGGCGGCCGCGGCGGGGCGGGATGAAGCTGTAGATGCCGCGGATGGGATCTTCACGCCATTGCAGATTGAAGGCGGCAAACTTGGGGAAGAATTCCATATCGGAATAGGGCAAGTGATCGTGCACCCACCAAGCCATGGCTTCCCAGTCGCCGGTTCGCTCGTAATAGGGGATGAAGCGGTTGACGATCACGCAGGCGGTCGCGCCCATTCGACCCTTGGCGTCGTGGCGGTCCCAGATGTGGCCGGCAAAGTTGCTGTCATTGCTGCCGCAATTGAGCTTGTTGATATTGCCGAAATGGTTGACCTCGGGCGATCGGTAGGACGAGCGGACGGAGATGCGGCCGAATTTTGCCTGCAGCGGTTCGAGCAGTTCTCCGCAGAGGCGCTTGCCGGCGGCGATGGCGAGATCGGGGTCATCGGGCAGGTTCTGGAAGCCGTTGATGACGGCGATTTCGGAGTACAAAAAGTCGCGCATGAAGAAGTTTTCGGAAAGGCGGACGCGGCCGAAGGCTTCGAGGGCGCGGACGGTTTTCGGCTGGCGCATGGGACAAATCCTTCTCAGGTCTGGACGGCCAGTGGTGCTTCTGTAACGTGGCGGCGACAACCCGGTTTCGACCAGCCGCCAGGATTCTTCCATGCTTACCATGATGTTCTATGTCGCGATCACAGCCGACGCGATGTCGGCGGCCCTCGCTGCGGGGCGGCGCAACATGGACTGGTTCGGTGTTTGTCTGATCGCCTGCATAACGGCGCTGGGCGGAGGCACGGCGCGCGATCTGTTTCTGGACCACTACCCGCTCTATTGGGTGCAAAACCCCTACATTCTGGTGCTGTGCTGCGGTGCAGCCCTTCTCACTATCGCCATTGCGCCATTGGTGCACCGGCTGCGCTGGCCCTTCCTGCTGCTCGACGCGCTGGGTCTGGTGGTCTTCACCATCATCGGCTGCAATATCGCCATGGAGACGCAGGCGCATCCGATTATCGTCATCGTAGCGGGCATGGTGACGGGGATCGTGGGCGGTATCATGCGTGACGTCCTGTGCCAGGACGTGCCGCTTGTCTTTCACGGCGAACTCTACGCCACCGTCTCGATCGTGACGGGCATTGTCTACTATCTCGGCATCACCGCCGGGCTGCATCCGGATCTGGTCTTGCTGGTGGCGCTGGGCGTCGGCCTGCCGCTGCGTGTGCTGTCCATCATGTTCAAATGGGAAATGCCGAAATTCGTCTTCGACAGGGAGATGCGCAAATGAGGCCGGTACGTATCGTGTTGTCGCGTCGGGCAGGTTTCGACCTGCAGGCTATTTCGAAGGCGATCAATGGATTGCCGGCGCATTCTGTTGCGCGACCCGGGCCTTGGGGCAATCCCTTCAGCATCGATGCTGTGGCCGAGGAAACCGGACTCGACCGGGCGGCCGCGCAGGTCGAGGCGGTCGCGCGGCACGGCCGGTGGATGCGGGGTGAAATTGAGGCCGATCGGCCGCGACCGTCGCTCGAAAAGATTCGCGCTGAACTTGCGGGCAAGAACCTTGCCTGCTGGTGTCGCGAGGGAACGCCCTGCCATGTGGAAACCCTAATAAAGCTGGCGAACGACTAGGGTTCTCTTGCGCGAAATGTGCTAGTACCGATCTACCATACAAGAATGGAGTTTCGACTTGCGACAGACCTGGCGGTGGTTCGGCCCCAAGGACCTTTGCAGCATCGATGATATTACGCAGGTCGGTGCCGTCGGCGTCGTGAGCGCGCTGCATCATGTGCCCAATGGCGTCGTCTGGACGCCGGAGGAGATCGCCAAGCGTTACAAGGAAATCGCCACCCGCAAGGACGGCACGGCTTCGGGTCTGACATGGGATGTGGTGGAAAGCCTGCCGGTCAGCGAGGACATCAAGAAGCAGAAGGGCAATTGGCGCGAGCACATTGCCAACTACAAGATTTCCATGCGCAACCTCGCCGAGAGCGGCATGGAAGTGATCTGCTACAATTTCATGCCGGTGCTGGACTGGACGCGCACCGATCTGCGCTGGACCGTGCCCAATGGCGGTTCGTGCATGCGCTTCGATATCAATGATTTCGCGGCTTTCGATATCTATATCCTGAAGCGTCCGGGCGCTGCTGCCGACTATACCAATGCCATTGCCGACGAGGCGGGGCGTCGTGTTGCTGCGATGAGCGAGGACGAGAAGAAGACGCTCGGTCGCAATGTAACCATGGGTCTGCCGGGCTCGACGGAATCCATGTCGCTAGAGGACGTGCAGGCGCATCTCGACGAATATGGCGCTATCAGCCGCGATCAGTTGCGGCAGCATTTTGTGCAGTTTCTCGAGGAGGTTGTGCCGGAAGCGGAAAAGCTGGGCCTGCGACTTTGCTGCCACCCGGACGATCCTCCGTTCGCGCTGCTCGGCCTGCCGCGCGTCATGTCAACCGAGGCAGACTACAGGTTCATCCTCGATGCCGTGGATAGCCCCAGCAATGGCATGACGCTGTGTTCGGGGTCACTCGGCGCGCGGCCGGATAATGATCTGCCGGGCATGATGGAACGCTTTGGGCCAAAGGTGCACTTCCTGCACCTGCGCAATGTGAAGCGCGACAATGACGACATTGTCGGCTCGTTCTACGAGGCCGAGCATCTGGCGGGGGATACCGACATGGTGGCACTGATCGCCGCCATCATTCGCGAGGAGCGCCGCCGCAAGGCTGAAGGCCGCAAGGATTGGGTCATTCCCATGCGTCCCGATCACGGTCAGGACATTCTCGACGATCTCGGGCGCCGGGCGCAGCCGGGCTATCCCACGATTGGTCGCATGAAGGGGCTGGCCGAGCTGCGCGGTGTAATGACGGCGCTGGAGCATGGAAAGGTCGGATTGTAACGATCTGGTTCACGGCTCGTGAACAGGCCGCCGCCCACACTCCCGGGACGATTCGGGGAAGGGCGTGTGGGATGGGTGTTCGGGCAGCGATGCAGCGGGCAGTGGCCTCGTTGAGGTCAGTGGAAGCCAGCAAGGTCGGGCCGATCGCAAGGATCGATCCCATGCGTGTTCTGGTCGTCAACGACGACCAGAACGTTCTTGATGTCGCGGAACGCTTGTTGATCGGGGATGGCTACGTCCCGATCCTGACAGGCACGCCCCAATCGGCCCTGCAGATCGCCCGGTCGATGCGGCCGGGTGCCATTTTCCTCGATGTGCTGATGCCGGGTTTTGATGGCTGGGACCTGCTCGCGGCGCTGAAGTCTGATCCCGAAACCAGCGGCATTCCCGTGTTGATGATCTGCATGCTGGGCGAGTGCCGCAAGGCGCTCGATGCTGGGGCGGAGGGCGTGATCGCCAAGCCGCTCGATGCTCAAAGGGTGCGGGCCGCTATGGCCCGCATTGGCTGATATCAGTCTTCGAGCAGGTAGCCGCCGGCGCGGCTCGGCAGAATGTCCTTGCCCACGATCTTGGCAACGGCTGAACCGGCAACGGCGAATTTTGCAGAAGCGCGGGAGAGGATGAAGCCGCTGGTGCCGGCGCGAATGGGTGTGCGGGCGACGAAGGCTTCGGGGCCGTCCATGGCGATGAGGTCGGCGACGACATCACCGGCCTTCACTTCCTGGCCGAGTTCGACGCGGTAGGCGAGGAGGCCGGGTTTTGAGGTTCGCAGCACTTCAGTTGCCTCGAACGGGGTGGGGCCGGGGACCGGCGTGACGGGCTTCGAGGCCGGCAGGTCGATCAGGCCGCGGTCCGCGAAGAAATCGAAGAGACCTTGGGCGTCGAGTTTGCCAAAAGCATCATGGGTGTCGGCCTGGCCGCGATATTCGAGCGTGGCGGCCTCGCAAGCCATGGGCACGGAGGCGTTGGGATTGGCGCGCTGGGCCTTGCGGAAGAGGTTGGGCAGGACTTCGTCAAAGGAGCCGCCGCCGCTGTCTTCGGCGGTGAGGGTTGCCGCGACGCCCATGCGATCTGCCAGATCTTGCAGGCCTGGCATCAGGTCGGGCGAGGTGAAGATGTGCATGAGGCTTTCGTCGTCGCAATGGAGGTCGAGGACGATGTCGGCGTCATGCGCGGATTTGAGAATGTGAAGGCGCAGCTTCTGTCCGGCGGTGACCGGGCTTTGCGCGTCGATCCAGGCGCCGACGGCGGCGCGGATGGTGGCGACATTGGCCTTGGCATCGGAGCCGAGCTTGCCCGCAACACTCTCGGCAATGATCGGGTAGAGGTCGGGCCAGCGGCGGTTGAAGTTGACGCCGGTTTCGAGGTCGTAGCGGCCGATATGGCGGCGCAGCACGCGGGCGGCGAGGCCCAGCGGATTGACCGAGGGGAAGAGCACGAAGCGGGCGCGCAGTTTCCCGGCGGCATCGGCATCGCGCAGCATGGGCAACAGATGATGGATGGCCATGGTGCCCGGCTGCTCGTCGGCATGGAGCGCGGCTTGCAGGTGCACCTTGGTTTCGGCCGCCTCGGGACCGACAGTGTACCAATAGAGTCGCGTGGTCTGGCCGGGGGCGTCGCTGGGGAGGTCGAGGTGGTGCTGGGAAAAGGTCATGTGCGGATAACTCAGGCGAGACGGGCGAGCTTGTCGGCCATGGTCTGCGGTTTGTCGGTGCGGGTCGAGAAACGCATAGTGCAGAAAATGCGCTCGACGCCAAGTTCATGGAGGCGCTGGCAGCAGGCCTCGACGGCGGCGCTGACGTCGCTCATCTCGCCTTCGATATTGGTGCCGTTAGCGTGCATCTCATGGGTGAGGCCGGTGCCTGCGAGGATGTCGCGGACTTCGCGGATATAGGCGGAGACGGATGGCCCCACGCCCATGGGAACGATGCAGAGGTCGGCGATGATCTTCATGGTCGCTCCTTGTCAGCGCATCCATTTGGGCCGGAAGCGCATGCGCGGCGGCGCCGGCATGTGGCGCATCAGGCGCTGATAGACGAGGCCGAAGAGGAAGAAAACCACCAGCGACACGGCGAGGAAATAGAGCGCCGCCACCGAGAAGTGGAGAAAGGCGTTGTAATCGCGTTCGAACAGGGTCTTGGCCGTGATCATCAGGTCGGCCTGGGCGCCGACAACGGGCAGGGCGAAATAGACGATAGCGGTGGCGTGGAAGAGAAAAACCACTTCATTGGTATAGGCCGGCCAGGCGAGACGGATCAGATTGGGCCAGGTAACGCGGCGGAACTGCTGGCTGCGGGACATGCCATAGGCGCGGGCGGCTTCGACTTCGCCGCGTGGCACGGCGCGCAGGGCGCCATAGAAGATTTCGCCGGTATAGGCGGCCGTGTTCAGCACCAGTACCAGCGGACCGATGAAGAGTGGGTGCAGCACGAAGCCGGATATTCCCAGAGGCTTCCAGACCGAGAGGTTGAGCGACAGGGCCAGGGAATAGAACATGAAGAACTGGATGAAGAGCGGCGAGCCGCGGAAGGCGTAGATATAGCCGCGCGAGAGGCGGTTGATGATCAGGTTGGGCGAGGCCTTGCCGAGGGCGAGAAAGACGGCCAGCACGAAGCCGATCGGGATCGAGGCTGCAGCGAAGTAGATGTTGAACAGGACTGCCTGCGACATCAGGGCGAGATCGTTGAGGAAAGGCTGCATCAGACGCGCGCCTCGCTCAGAATGCCCTTGCCGGCCCGGCGCATGATTGCCTCGAAGGCGCGCTCGGAGAGCCAGGTCACGAGGATGTAGAAGACGAAGAGCACGAGATAGTAGCGCCAGCGCCAGTCCTCGTGCACGAGGCCCACGGCGGGCAGGAAGTTCGGCGCGCCAAGACGGTCGGCCCAGAGGACGATATCGGCGATCTGCAGGAGCGAGAGCAGCGAGGTCGCCTTGACGATCAGCATCCAGACATTGGAGAGGCCGGGGAGGGCATAGACCCACATCTGGCGGATCTGAATGCGCCAGAGCACCTGGCCCGGCGACATGCCGAAGGCGCGGGCGGCTTCAAGCTGGCCGGCGGGGACGGAGCGCAGGGCGCCGTGAATGACGTTAGTGGCGAAGGCGCCGTAAACGAGGCCCAGCGAGACGCTGGCAAGGATGAGATATTCTGTGGTGCCGAGGAACCAGTTGGCTTCCTTGCAGGGCGGCCAGGCGGCGGTTTGGGCGGCGATGGCTTCGGGGGTACAGATCTGGCTCGCGACCAGCCATTCGACGCCCTGCTCGAAGGCCAGCGGGAAGAAGAGGAAGAACAATACGTCGGGCACGCCGCGGACGATGGACGAATAGAACGTGCCGATGAGGCGCAGGGGCAGGAAGCGCGAGTTTTTCAGGGTCGCGCCGAGAAGGCCGAAGAAGACGGCTAGCGCGCCACCCATCAGGGCGGCGAGAACCGTGAACTGGAAGCTGGCATACCAGGTCAAATGCTTGCCGTTGGTCAGATAGCTGAACCAATAGGCGATGTCGTCGGTCATGTGGCTGGCACCAGTTCCGTAGGTAGGCGAAGGGCCTTTGGCCCTTCGCCGAAATCAAGCCTTATTCGGCGAAGTAGGGGCCGCGGCCTTCGAACCACTTGGCGATCAGCTCATCGACGGTGCCGTCTGCCTTGAGGGCGGTCAGGGTTTCGTCGAGCTTGGCCTTGAGTTCGGTATCTTCCTTGCGCAGGCCACCACCGACGCCGTTGCCGATCAGCACGTCTTCGCCGATGAAGGCGATACCGCCACCCGAGGCAGCAACGACGGGCTCGAGATAGGCGCCGTCGGCGAGAATGGTGTCGAGATTGCCGGCGGCGAGGTCAGCCATGGCCTGGTCGGCGGTGGCGAAGGTCACGACGGTATTGCCTGCGGCAAAGTTCTCTTCGGCATAGGCAGCCTGGATCGTGCCGCCCTGAACGCCGACGCGCTTGCCGGAAAGAGCGGCAAAGTCGATCTCGGTACCAGCCATGGCCACGAACTTGGACGGATCGGGCGGGAAGTAGTTCTGGGTGAAGTCGATGGTTTCGAGGCGTTCGTCGGTGATCGACATGCCGGCCATGATCAGGTCGTAGTTGCCGGCGAGCAGGTTCGGGATGATCGAATCCCAGTCATTGATCAGCCATTCGCAGGTGAGGCCGGCCTTTTCGCAGATGGCATTGCCTAGGTCGATCTCGAAGCCGGCAGGCTTGCCGCTGTCATCGAGGAAGTTCCACGGCGCATAGGCGCCTTCGGTGGCGATGCGGATGGATTCCTGCGCCATGGCCGAACCGCCGAGGGCGAGAGCGGCAAGAGCTGCCAGCATAATCTTCTTCATGTTGTCTCCGTTGCGTTTGACGTCGCATGTCTGCCCGGTTGTCCGGGTCTGGTGGGGCCGCTAGCTGTGGCTGGCGGCGTTTAGGAACTGTTTGAGGCGGGCCGATTTGGTGGCGCCGAATACTTCGTCCGGGGTGCCTTCCTCCTCGATCTGGCCCTGATGGAGGAAAATGACCTTGTCCGAAACCGAGCGGGCGAACTCCATGTCGTGGGTGACCAGCACCATGGAGCGGCCCTCGTCGGCGAGAACCTTGATGACGCGCAAAACTTCGACTTCGAGCTCGGGATCGAGCGCCGAGGTCGGCTCGTCGAAGAGCATGACGCGCGGATTGATGCAGAGGGCCCGGGCGATGGCCGCGCGCTGCTGCTGGCCGCCGGACAGCTGGGACGGGTAGGCGTCGGTCTTGCTGCCAATGCCGACCTTGTCGAGCATGGCGCGGGCCGCGGCTTCCACCTCGGAGCGTTGGCGGCCCTGCACGATGAGCGGGGCCTCCATGACGTTTTCGAGGATCGTCATGTGTGCCCAGAGATTGAACGACTGGAACACCATGCCGAGTTCGGAGCGGATGCGGCGGATCTGGGCTTCGTCGGCGATGTGCCGGTTTTGGCCGGTGCCGCGCAGCTTGATGGGTTCACCATCGATCAGCACGTCGCCGTCGTCGGGCACTTCGAGCATGTTGATGCAGCGCAGAAGCGTCGATTTACCGGAGCCCGAAGAGCCGATCAGCGAAATGACCTCGCCTTCGCGGGCCGAAAAGGAAATGCCTCTGAGAACCTCCAACGCGCCGAAGGACTTGTGCAAGTCCCGTAACTCAACAACCGGCGATGTCCCCGCCCGTATGGGCCTAGCTTCCTGCATGCTCACCATGTCACCCGCTTCTCGGGTGTTCCTGAACGGCAATTGCCTTTTTTTGAGGCTGGCAATTTTGACCGCCTTCAACAAAAGCAAATGCCGGGCAGATGGCAAGGGGAAAAAGCGATAGTGCCCAGCGCACTTGGCCTTGCGAGCGAATGCGGGCACAAACGGACGCGGAAGCTAACGGGAAACGTGCATGTTCTTTCTGGCGTCAAAGATCTTCTGGTTGCTCGCTCAGCCCCTCAGCGTGGTCTTTTTGCTGATGCTGGGTGCCGTCGTGGCGCTGTTTTGGGGCAAGAAGCGGCTGGCGGCGACGGCACTTGTGCTTGGCGTGTTGATCCACGGAACGGTGAGCTTCACCAATCTGGGATATCTGATCATGCAGCCATTGGAGGACCGTTTTGCTGTCCCTGCGCCCCCGCCGCCAGTGGTCGACGCCATCATCATGCTGGGTGGCGCGACGCTGGAACGGCCCAGCTCGGCCAGGCAGATTGCGGAACTCAACGATGCCGGCGACCGGCTGACGACCACGCTCTGGCTGGCCCAAACCTATCCATCCGCAAAGATATTTGTCAGTGGTGGCAGCGGGGCTCTGACGGACGAAGGAGAGACGGAGGCGACTACCGCCGAGCGCTTCTTCCTCGCCTTCGGCATTGCGCGGGATCGATTGGTGCTCGAGGGGGAGTCGCGCAATACCGACGAGAATGTCGCCAATACCAAGGATCTACTGGGCGAGAGTGGTGGCGGGACCATCGTTCTCGTCACATCGGCATTTCATATGCCGCGATCCGTGGGGATTTTCGAGAAAGCGGGACTTTCGGTCATTCCATGGCCGACTGACTATCGCACGCCGGGGCCGCAGGGCTTCGGTTTCGACATCGCCAACCTGGTACAAAACGTCAATGTGAGCACGGCCGGGATCAAGGAGTGGGTTGGGCTCTTGATCTACTACTGGACGGGCAAGACGAGCGAACTCTTCCCCGGACCATAAAAAAGGCGGCCGATGGGCCGCCTTTTTGTTTGAGCTTCCTGATTTCTAGGTCCGACGGAAGAGGCCGATGAGCAGCGAAACCACGAGGAACGCGAGGAACAGGAAGAAAAGAATCTGCGCGATGCCGGCAGAGGCGCCAGCAATGCCACCGAATCCGAGGACGCCGGCGATCAGGGCAATAACGAGAAAGACGAGGGCATAATAGAGCATGGGTGCCTCCATGGCGTTGTCTTGCCAAGTAAACGTTGGGGGACTTGGCAAGTTCCTGAGGCCAACAAAAAAGCCGGCATAGCCGGCTTTTGAGTTTTGCATGGGAGGAGGACTTACGCCGCGGCGCGAGATCCATCTTCGAAGAACAGCGCCTGGCTGATCAGCGCCTTGACCATATCGGGATTGAACGGCTTCGTCACGAGGAAGGTGGGCTCGGGACGTTCGCCTGTCAGGAGGCGCTCGGGGAAGGCCGTGATGAAGATCACCGGCACCGAATGGGTGTTGAGGATGTCGTTGACGGCGTCGATACCCGAGCTGCCATCGGCCAGCTGGATGTCGGCCAGGATCATGCGTGGCTTGGTCTGGTTGAACAGCTTGATCGCTTCGGCATGGGTGCGGGCGATGCTGACCACCTTGTGGCCGAGGCTCTCCACCATCTGCTCGATGTCCATTGCGATCAGCGGCTCGTCCTCGATGATCATGATCTCGGTGGCTACCTGCCGCGAGATTTCATGCGAGGCTTCATCGAGGAACCTGGCGAACTCTTCATCGCTGACGTCGAGCACCTCTGCTGCCTGGCTATGCGTAAAACCTTCGACTGCAACGAGCAGGAAGGCCTGGCGCGGGCGGGGCGATAGGTTGGCGAGGTTCCTCGCGGCGCGCTGCTCCCAGGCAAAGCTGGAAGTGGGTGCGGGAATATCGACGGAAGACGACGTGAACAGCGCGGAAAAGAGCTTGTACAGCGCAATCCGATCGCTCGATGCCTCCGGGAAGAGGGAAATGTCTGAGATCAGTGCTTCCAGCGTGGCTGCGACATAGGCGTCGCCAGACGTCTGCGACCCTGTAACCGCCCGGGAAAAACGCCGGAGGTAAGGCAGGTGCGGCGCGATCCGCGTGGACAATGACATGTAGGAAACTCCAGTGACGCTTGAGACCGTGACTTCACGAGATGACTAAATCGCGGGGAGAAAGAAAAGTTCCGATGCCTTTGGAACTATTTTTAGCGAACGGACTTTCTCATCGGTAGCGGCAAGCCCCGGGAAGCTAGAGTTAGGGTATGACGAAGGATAACATTGTGAACCAACAACGCGTGCGGCTTCAGCCGGATGACGGACTGGGGCCAACATCGGATATTGGTTCGCGGTTGCGGGCCCTTTACGGGGCCGTGCAGGAGGAGGGGGTTCCAGACCAGCTCCTCGATCTACTGGAAAAGCTCGACAATGCAGAGCGGACCCAGACCAAGCAGTCATCGCAGGGTGGAGAGTGAGTGCATGGCGACCGAAACCCCGTCGTTCAAGCGCGAAATGCTGTCCACACTTCCGAGCCTGCGTGCTTTCGCCGTCTCGCTGACAGGCAAGCATGACAAGGCAGATGACCTTGTGCAGGACACCGTCATGAAAGCCTGGGCGAAGCAATCGAGCTTCGAAATGGGCACCAATATCAAAGCGTGGCTCTTCACCATTCTGCGCAATGAGTTCTACAGCCAGATGCGCAAGCGTGGCCGCGAAGTGCAGGATAGCGACGGTGCTTTCACCGAACGCCTTTCCGTGCACCCCTCCCAATATGGCGCGATGGATCTCGAGGACTTCAAGAAGGCACTGGCGGAACTGCCGGATGATCAACGCGAAGCCATCATTCTGATCGGCGCTTCGGGCTTCTCTTATGAAGAAGCGGCCGAGATTTGCGATTGCGCTGTCGGAACGATGAAGAGCCGCGTCAGCCGCGCGCGTTCACGCCTTCAGGAAATGCTCAAGGTCAGTGGCGAGTCCGACTATGGCCCGGATGCCCTGTCGACGCAGGTGACGACGACCAATCACTCCTTCTGAGGACCAAGAAGGTCCGAGATCAGGGCGAGCATGCGCTCGGACGGAGCTGGCTTGAGCAGGATCGGGGTGCCGGAAAGCCAGTTCAAGTGCTTCTCAAGCTCGGAATCGGCGGTCAGCCCAATGACCGGAATACCTTCGCGCAGCAGCTCGCCGATGAGCGCGATGTGCTCGGGCAGCTCCCGTTCGACCTCGATTATGGCGAGGCCGCAAACGCTCCAGTCCGGGGCGAGTTCTCGGGCATGAACGGGATCCTGGGCGATAATGACCTTGCCGGCGGCAAGGTCGTCCAGGGTATTTTGCAGGTCCATGGCGATGAGGTATTGAGCCTCGACGATCAGAACCGTTCGGCCAGAAAGCATGTCGGCTGTCCATCGTAAGGTACGGCCGCTTTTGAGCTTTCACGGGGCAGGGTGTCATTTAAAAAAGACATGTGGTGGAACGGGTTTGGCGGTTGCACGTTAAGTTGCCAACCCCGCCCATGAACCCTCCGGTATCTCCCATTGAGCCTCGTTCTTCCCAGCACTGGCCGCCGTGTGCCGTGCGAGCAATGTCCCCTGCGAGGCCTTTCCGGTTTTCGTGATTTCACCGACCCGGAATTGCGCTTCGTCTCATCCTTCAAGAGGGGCGAGCTCGTAGCGGAAGCGGGCTCCACCATTCTGTCCGAAGGCACCCACAGCCCCCACCTCTACACGGTGCTGTCGGGCTGGGCCTTTCGCTTCAAAACCCTGCCGGATGGTCGACGGCAGATTCTCAACTATCTGCTGCCAGGCGATCTGCTGGGGTTGCAGGGCTCGATCATGGGGGAGATGGAGCATTCGGTGGAAGCGCTCACCGCAATGGTTCTCTGCGTCTTCCAGCGCGACAAGCTCGACAGCCTATTCGAGGGACATCCGGGGCTCGGCTTCGATGTGACCTGGATCGCGGCTCAGGAGGAGCGGATGCTGGACGAACATCTCTTGAGCCTCGGACGGCGAACGGCGCTGGAGCGGGCAGCCTATCTCCTCGCCTTTCTCCATAGCCGGGCCGAGGCGCTGGGGAAGATCTCCGACAAGCTCCTGCACATTCCGGTCACGCAGCAGCACGTGGCGGATACGTTGGGCCTGTCGATCGTGCATACCAACAAGACGCTTCGCAAGCTGGCGGAAAAGGGCCTCATCCAATGGCTCGACCGCAGCTGCGAGATCGTCGATGCCGAAGGGCTGCGTGAGCTTGCGGACTGGGAGAAACCCAGGGAGCGGAAGCGCCCGCTGATATAGGCCACAGGCCTCATTGCTGCCATTGCAGCATGGCAAGCGGAAGACATACCATAAGGGGCCGTCGGGCTTTTGGCAGGGGTCGGAAAGAGACGGTGTGGATGAGTGTGGTGGCACAGCGAGTGGCGGGCGTACAGACGCCAGTTTTAGGTCGGCGAACGGCAAGACGCATCGCCATATGGGTGTCGCTTGTTCTTGTTTGCCTCGCAGCAGTGGTGTCGCTGCTGCTCATGCAGGGCATGGATCGGCAGCTTCGCGATATCACCGATACCTATGCGGTTCGCGATACCGCAAGGGAACTCGTCAATGTCATGAGCCAGGCCGAGGCCAGCCAGCGCGGCTACATGCTGACGCGCGATGCGCAACTGCTTGAGCCCTACCATGCCGCCGCGGCGCACGTGGATGCCTATGTGAAGGCACTGCTGGAAATGACCGCCGAAGATGCGGCCCAGGCAGAACGTGTGCGTTCCATCACCGGGGATATTGCCGGCAAGATGGCCGAAATGGCGCGCACCGTGGAACTGGTCGCCACGGCGCGGCAGGAAGAAGCGCAGAGCCTGATCGAGACCGGAATGGGCGTTCGCCTGATGAGCGAAGTCCGCGATACTCTCGAAGCCTTCATCGCCGAAGAAAACCAGAAGCTCGCGCTGCGCAACGAGGGGATTGATCGCTCCCGCATCTGGCTTGTGGGAACGATTATCGCGGCGCTCGCAGCGGCCGTTTGTCTTGCCTATGCCCTGATGGCCCGCACGCAAAGGCAGGTTAGCGCCATGGCTCAGCGTCATCGTGGCCTCATTAACCAGAATGAAGCGCTGGAAGCCGAAATTGTCGAGCGTACACGCGCTATCGAAGAGGCTCGGGCCCATGCCGAGCGCGAACGGCAGCGCGTCGAGGCGCTCTTGCAGGACACCAGTCACCGGATCGGCAATTCCCTGGCGACGGTGTCATCGCTCCTGGCGCTGCAGCTCATGCGCACCCGGTCTGCAGAAGTGCGCACGGCCCTCGAAGCGGCGCGGCTCCGTGTGCATGCCATCGCTTCGGCGCATCGTCGCCTGCGTCTCGGCGACGATATGGAATCGGCCAGTGCCGAGGAGTTTTTGAGCGCGGTCCTTGAAGACATCGCGATGACTCAGACCGATTCAGGGCGCATTGCCATCGAGGGCAAGATCGAGAGTATCGAAGTCAGCGCGAGGGATGCGACGACGCTCGGCATTCTGGTTGGCGAGTTCGTGACCAATGCGCTGAAACATGGTTTTCCCGATGGTCGCCATGGCCGTGTCGAAGTGGCGCTGTTCCGCGATGAAGCGGGGGTGCCAACGCTCAAAGTCTCGGACAATGGCGTAGGTCTGCCGGAAGGGCAGGAGGAAGGCGGGCTTGGTTCCGTCATCATCCGGCAGCTCTCGGGCCAATTTGGCGGTGAACCCGTCTATGTGAGCGTTCCGGGTGAAGGCGTCACCATTTCTGTCTCCCTGCCGGCGCTCGATAGAACACCGGCTCCGCCCAGCCAGTCGGCCATGGAGTGATCCACATGCGCGTTGCCGCGATCTTCAATAGCGATAGCGGCACCTTGCGCACCATGGATCTCGATGCATTCTGTGCTGAAGCGGTGGCCGTCTTCGCCGAGGCCGGGCACGAGTTGCAGTGTCACGTTGTGAGCGGAAGCGAAGTCCTTGCAACAATAGAGAAATTTTCCGTCGATCCCGATATTGAGGCCATGATTGCGGCCGGCGGCGATGGCACCATTTCCTCGGCGGCCGCGATCGCGCATCGCACCGGCAAGGTGCTCGGCATATTGCCCGCCGGCACGATGAACCTCTTTGCCCGTGCCCTCGGCGTGCCGTCCGATATTCGCAAGGCGCTTCACGCGGTGGCAAAGGGAACTGTGGGCCAGGTTGACCTGGCGACGGCCAACAATCAGCCCTTCGTGCACCAGTTCGGTGTGGGTATTCATGCGCGCCTGGTGCGGATCCGTAACGGAATGGCCTATAGCAGCCGGGTGGGCAAAATGCTGGCCAGCCTGCGCGCCATTGCCGCGGCGGCGCTCAATCCGCCTCGCTTCGAAGTTGAATTTGAAGATGATTCAGGCCGTCAGAAGCGGATCGTCTCCGGGATTGCGGTCTCCAACAATCCGCTCGACGATGGACCGGTGCCGGTGGCGCAACGCCTCGATACCGGGCGGTTGGGCATCTATTTCGCCGGTACGGTGACAACGGGCGAACTCATCAGCCTCGTCATCGACGTACTGGTTGGTCGCTGGCGCGCCAATCCGCAGGTGACGGAACTGGAAAGCGAGAACCTGATCCTCCATTTCCCCAAGCGGAAGCGGGAGGTTCATGCCGTGATCGACGGCGAACTGATCGAGCTCGAACGCGATGTCGAACTCACCATCCTGCCGCAGGCGCTGTCAGTCATTTTTCCAGCGAAAGACGTGTAAAAAACTCGTGGCGGCGAACCGTCACGAGTCAGGGGTATCCTTGTCCCGCAGCAGAACCAGAGCCGCCAGGGCAGCCGCCGGAATGCCCAGCTTCACGAGCATGGGCGAACGCGTAAGCAGGGGCAGTGCTGTCAGGGCCGCTGTCGTGAGGAAAGCCCCGGCGTCACTGGAACGCCTGCGCTCGGCCAGACGCTTGCGACGATTGCTCTCGCTGATGGCAAGGCCGATGTAGACGATCAGCGCGATGGCGAGAAAGCTGCCGGCGAGGATCAGCGTGGCCGTCAACGGGCCTACGAGGTCGCTGAGTGCGATGTAGCCCGCGGCGATGAGGAAGCCGAGGCCGATCACCACGCAGACGAGGATCAGCGCATAGACGATCGCCAGACCCTTTACGCGTTGGCTGAGCCCCTCGACCTCAAGGCCGAGGAGTCCTGCAAGAGGCATCAACAGGCCAAGCATCAGCGCGTCAGCAGGGCCAGCACGAAACCGATACCGAGGGCGGTGGCGACCGCCGTCAGAGGTTTTTCCCGGATCGTGTCCTTGAGCTGCTGTTCGTATTCGCCAGCCTGATCCTGCGCTTCTTCCACCATGTGCTGGCCGCGCTTCTTGAGATGGCGAAGCTCGGCCTCGGCAATATCGCGGACCTCGCCGGCTTTCTCGCCCGTCAACTTGCGAAGGGTCTCGGTGATGGACTTGAGATCGGACTGGAGCTGGGCGACCTGGGCCTCAAGCTCCTGCTCGCGCGTCTTGGCCGCCGGCCTGCGGGAACCTGCATTGCTGCTCTTGCGGGTCGTGGTGGGCGCCATATCAGTCGTCGAAGCCATGGGTACACTCCTGTTTGGTGAACGGAAAACGCCTGACGCGGCAGCCGGTTCCGCCGCAATCGCCGATGAAAAAGAAAGCCCCGACGCACGACGTGCATCGGGGCGAGGGGCGAACCGAAAGGGGGGCGTCTGCCGGTTCGCGAGGGCACGGAACGCCTGGAGCGCGTGCCTTTATTGCGGTGATGCTAGACCCGTCCCATGAGGACCAGGATCAGCACCACGATGAGTACAACGCCCAGAATGCCGGAGGGGAAGTAGCCGAAGCCGCGGGAGTAACCCCAGCTCGGCAAGGCACCGATCAGCAGCAGGATGAGGATGATGATGAGAATTGTACCGAGCGTCATGGAGCTACCTCGACTTCTGTATCCCGGCCCTGATGCCTCGATCTTTCGAGATGGGCCGATTGTTGTTGTCTTTTGCGGTCAGTCGGCGCGAGAGAAAGCGACTAGAGCAGGGCAACAAGCAGCGCGGTGGCCGTCGCCAGGATCAGCGCCGCTGGCAGCAGTGCGCGGACGACTTCGCCGAAATGCGGGGAACTGTCGTAGACTTCGTTCGACCACACAGCGGTAGAGCGGCTTGCATGCTCGAGGGCCCTGATTTCAGCCTGGGTCATCTGTGCCTCCAACACTCCGCAAGTGGCGGAGTTCTCAGTCAAATTGCCCGTCGCGGGCGGCATGACAGACAAACGGCGAGGTGCAGATTTGGTTCCAGCGGCGCGAGCGAGCCGCTATTCGACCTTGATGACGTCTACGGACTGGCGTGTTTCATGCGAGCCGTGAGTGCGTAGTACGCCGACGATCGGCGAGATGTCCGCATAGTCGCGGCCGTGGCCGATGGAGATATGGTCGCCGCCGGCAATCATGGCATTGGTGGGGTCGAACTCGACCCAGCCGGTGTGGGCGCCACACCAAACGCGCACCCAGGCATGCATGGCGTCGGCCCCTTCGAGCCGCGCCTGACCAGCGGGCGGGATGGTGCGGAGAAAGCCGGAGACGTAGCCGGCCGGAATACCCATGCCGCGCAGGCCGGCGATCATGACGTGGGCAAAGTCCTGGCAGACGCCCTTCTTCAGCGAGAACGCCTCGGCGGGCTTGGTTTCGACGTCGGTGGCCTTGGGGTCGTATTCAAAATCCTTGTGGATGGCGAGGCAGAGCGCCATGGCCTTGGCGAGGACGGTTTCGGCCTCTGCAGTCTCGCTCTCGGCATATTCGGTGATTGCGGGCACGATCTGCACGCGCGGCGAGGCGGCGAGGAAATGCTGCGGACTATCGGCTTCGACCGACCAGTAGCGGGCGACTTCAAGGCCAAGCTGGTCGAGGGAGGCGGAGAGGTCCGCAGGATGGGCAAGGTCATCCACCTGAACCCGAGCGGTCAACCGCACTTCGAGCTTTTCGTGCGGCTCGACGAACGTGACGTCGCTGACCGTATTGCCGAAAAAGTCGACGAAGCTGGTCAGACGATGCGGCTTCGGCGAGAACGAAAGGGACGAGGCAATGACCCTCTGAACGTTCGGTACTGTCGTTGGGGCGACGCGAATATGGTGACGTCCGCCGTGAACGGGCGCGTCATAATCGTAGGTCAGGGTCAGGCGAACATCGTAGAGCATGGTCAGGTAAAATAGTGCGCAGCGATGAGACTGGCGAGGAGGCCGATCTCTCGGGAGATTTCGTCGAGCTTGTCCGGCGTCATGGATTCTGGCTCGGCAGTGATGAGGCGCGTCTGCAATTGCAGGGCGGCCTTGGCGACGCTGGAGAGTTGGCCGTCACGGATGCCGCCGGGCAGGGTTTCGAGTTGGGCGCGCAGTTCAGTAAGCTGGAAGAGGACCGAGCGCGGGTTGAGCGGGTCGAGGACCAGCAGATCGATGGCGCTCTGCGTGCCCGCCGTCACCGAATAGCGGCGGCGATGGGACATGACGCTGTCGCCGATTTCGAGCAGCATTTCGAGCGAACCGTCCGGGGCATCGTCGCCCGTCAGCCAGCCGGTGATGCGCGCGATCTGAATAGCGCGTTCGAGGCGGCGGCCGATTTCGAGGAAGCGCCAGCCGGCAAACCGGTACATGTTTTCGTGCACGAGACCCGAGAAGCCGGCGAGCTTGCGCAGGAGCACGGTCATGGCCCGTGTGGCGTCGTCGCCGGTTTGGATGCGTGTCGCAAAACGCTGTGCGGTCTTTTGCAGATCGTTGAGCGCCAGCCAACCGTCGGGCGAGAAGCGATCTCGAATCTGGCCGGCGCTATGAACAGCGCTGTCGATCGACATTAGCAGACCCTGCGGCATGGCCTCGGTTACGTCGACATCGATGCTTTCGAGGAACTCTGCGCAATGGGTGAGGATCGGCAGATCGGGCTTTGAGAGTTCGGCGAGGCGCGCATTGTAGGCGCGCAGGATGCGGACCGTCGCTTCGCAGCGCTCGGCATAGCGACCGAGCCAGATGAGATTGTCGGCGGCGCGGCTCGGCAGGCTGCCGGGCGAATTGCGGACGAGCCGGTCGCCTTCTTGGGGTAGGAGCGAAACCTGCTCGACCGGGGTGGAGGACACCACCCAGACGTCGGCTGCCTGGCCGCCGCGCTGCATGGCGAGGGCGGTGGTATCAGGCGTCGAGCCGACGCGGGCGAAACCGCCGGGCATGATGCTCCAGCCGTTCTCGGTGCGTGCCGCAAAAACGCGCAGGGTGATCGGCCGCGGTTCGAGTTTGCCATCGGAATAGACCGGGGCGGTCGAGAGGCGCACGGGCTCCTGGCCGACATAGTCGCGGCCATGGGTGGCGATGCGATCCCTAAGCTGGGCCTTTTGGGCTGCGGTCATGCTCGCGCCGAGTGCTGTGCCGCGCAGGTCGTCGAAGGGCAGGGTTGTTGCAAAGGCCGGCCCGATCATCAGGTCGTCGAAATTGTCGAGCACATATTCGCGTTCGGCCGCCTGGCCGCACCACCAGGTGGCGATCTCGGGCAATTCGAGGCCGGTGCCGAGCAGGTGCTTGCAGAGCCGCGGCATGAAGGCAGCGAGGGCGCGGGTTTCGAGAATGCCGGTGCCCAGGGCATTGATCATGGAAATCGAGCCCGAGCGCACGGCCTCGACCATGCCGGGGGTGCCGATGCGGCTGTCATAGCGCAGTTCGAGCGGGTCGACGAAACTGGCATCCATGCGGCGCCAGAGGACGCTGACAGGCTTCAGGCCGGCGACGGTGCGCACCATGACCTGGCCGTCCTCGACGACGAGGTCTTCACCCTCAAGCAGCATAAGGCCGAGATAGCGGGCGATATAGGCGTGCTCGAAATAGGTCTCGTTGAGTTGGCCTGGCGTCAGGATGCCGACGCGGCCGCCGTCGCGCTTGGCCTGGACGAACAGATGGTCGCGGAAATCCCGGAAAAAGCCGGCGAGGCGATGGATATTCATCTCGCCATAGACATCGGAAAGCGCGCGCGTGGTGGCGACGCGGTTTTCAAGCGCGAAGCCGGCGCCGGAGGGCGCCTGCATGCGATCGCCCAGCACCCACCAGGCGCCATCGGGGCCGCGGCCGAGTTCGAAGGCGCAGAAATGCAGGAAGTGGCCGCTGGCGGGTTTGACGCCGACGAGGGGACGCAGGAATTCGTTGTTTTGCGCGACCAGTTCGGGCGGCAGGAGGCCTTCCTGGACCAGGCGGTTGTCGCCGTAGATGTCGCCGACGATGTTTTCCAGCAGCTCGGCGCGCTGCACGAGGCCCTTGGAAATGGTCAGCCATTCGGCTTCGTCGATCAGCAGCGGGATATGGGCCAGTGGCCAGGCGCGCTCTTTGCCCTCGGCACCGTCATATTTGCGATAGAAGACGCCGGCATCGCGCAGATATTGGTCGGCGCGCTCGAAACGGGCTGCGAGTTCGGTCGAGCCCAGCGCATCGAAAGCCGACATGAGGCGATCCCAGCCCGGGCGGAGGGCGCCGTTGGGGTCGATCATCTCGTCGGGGACGCCCGGCAACAGGTGATAGTCCGAGATGATGCTCGGACCTTCTGGAGGGGCGCTGCGGGATTCGGAGTTCCGCTTGATCATGGTGTTCAGGTGAACCGGGGCGGTCGCCGGAGGTCAAGCGTCAGCGGGAATTCGTCCGCTGGCTGCTCCGGGCGGTAGGGATAGGTGCCGGGCGTATAGTTGTGCGGCACGAAACGCGCAAGGCGCCGTGCCTCTGCCTCGTTGCCGTTGACGGGGAAAGTCTCGTAGTTGCGGCCCCCAGGATGGGCGACGTGATAGGTGCAGCCGCCGATCGGGCGGCCGGTCCATTTGTCGTAAATATCGAAGACCAGCGGGGCGTGCACGGGCATGACAGGGTGCATGCCAGAGGCCGGCTGCCAGGCCTTGAAGCGGACGCCGGCGATGGAGGTGCCGGCTGTGCCGGTTGCGGCGAGCGGGGCCGGGCGCTGGTTGCAGGTGACCGTGTAGCGGTCCGGATTTGGCGCAGTCAGCTTGACCTGCAGGCGCTCGATGGAGCTGTCGACAAAGCGCACGGTGCCGCCGATGGCGCCTTCCTCACCCATGACGTGCCAGGGCTCTAGTGCCTGGCGCAGTTCGAGTTTGACGCCTTCCACCTCGACTTCGCCGCAGAAGGGGAAGCGGAATTCGAGTTGGGCTGCGAACCAGGCGGGGTCGAAATCGAAGCCCGAACGCTTGAGATCGGCGAGCACACCCAAAAAGTCCTGCCAGACGAAGTGGGGTAGCATGAAGCGGTCGTGGAGCGTCGTGCCCCAGCGGACGAGGTCGCCCTGCGCGGGCTCGCGCCAATAGCGGGCGATGAGGGCGCGGACGAGCAATTGCTGAGCGAGGCTCATGCGGGCGTTTGGCGGCATTTCGAAGCCGCGGAATTCGACAAGGCCAAGCCGGCCGGTGGGGCCGTCGGGCGAATAGAGCTTGTCGATGCAGATTTCCGAGCGGTGGGTGTTGCCGGTGACGTCGGTGAGAAGATTGCGGAAGAGGCGGTCGACGAGCCAGGGCAAAGGCGGCGCGCCTTGGCCGGGCGCATAGACCTGTGCCATGGCGATTTCGAGTTCGTATAGGCTGTCGTGACGGGCCTCGTCGAAGCGCGGGGCCTGGCTCGTGGGGCCGATGAAAAGGCCGGAGAACAGGTAGCTCATCGAGGGATGGCGCTGCCAGTGAAGGATCAGCGACTTCAGTAGGTCCGGCCGGCGCAGGAAGGGGCTGTCGTTCGGCGTGGCGCCGCCGACGACGACGTGGTTGCCGCCGCCGGTGCCAGTGTGCTTGCCATCGAGCATGAACTTGTCGGCGCCGAGACGGCTTTGGCGAGCCTCTTCGTAGATTGCCGCAGTGGTGGCGACGCAATCGTCCCACGTGGCGGCGGGGTGGATGTTGACCTCGATGACGCCCGGATCGGGGGCGACGCGGATGACGTTCAGGCGAGAATCGTGAGGCGGCGCATAGCCTTCGAGATGAACGGGCTGGCCGATTTCCTTGGCTGCGGCTTCGGTGGCCGCGACGAGTTCGAGATAATCTTCGAGGCGCTCGACCGGGGGCAGGAAGATGCAGAGGCGGTGGTCGCGAATCTCTGCGGTGACGGCAGTGCGCACTTCGCCTTCGATTTCGCTGATGACCTGTTCGGTGCGGTCCTGCTGTTCGCTTGAGGCGGTGAACGACGAGGCGGTCTGCTGGCGTGCGTCTGCCTTCTCGCGGAAAAGTAGCTCTTCCGGGTCAGGCAGAGGGGCTCGCGGGGCGGCGGGATCTAGTGGAACGACATGGGGATAGGATGTCGGCTTCAGGTGCTTTAGCGAGGCCAATGGCAGGCGGTAGCCGGCAGGGCTGTCGCCGGGGGCGAGGAAGAGTTTACCGCGCCGTGTCTTCCATTTTTCGGTCAGCCAGGGGCTTGAAGCCGCAGCGTTCCAGCGCTGGACCGGGAGGACATAGCCGGTGGGGCTGGTGAGGCCGCGCTCGAAGACGCGGGCGATGCGCGAGCGGGCTTCGGGGTCGGCGAGCTCGGAATTGGCGGGGTCAACATTGGCCGGGAGCCTGGCTTCCTTGAGGAGCCACTCGCCGGGGTCTTCATAGGCTTCGTCGATGGTTTCGCCGGTGAGGCCGAGATTCCGGGCGAAGGATTCGAGGAATTTGCGGGCGTCTTCGTGGGTAGCGGTGGTCTTAACGCCTTCACGGGCAATGAGTTTTTCGTCTTTCCAGACCGGCTTGCCGTCGAGGCGCCAGTAGAGGGAGAAAGTCCAGCGGGGCAGGGTTTCGCCGGGGTACCACTTGCCTTGGCCGTAATGCAGCATGCCTTGCGGGGCGAAGCGGCTGCGGAGGCGGCGGATGAGGTCGTCGGCGAGGCGGCGCTTGGTGGGGCCGACGGCGTCGGCGTTCCATTCGCCGGCTTCAAAGTCGTCGACGGAGACGAAAGTCGGCTCGCCGCCCATGGTCAGGCGGACGTCTTCAGCCTTCAGAATAGAATCGACTTCATGGCCTAAACTATTGAGGCGGTTCCAGCTTTCGTCCGAGAATGGCTTGGTGATGCGCGGATGTTCGGCGACGCGAGTCACCTTCATGTCGAAGTTGAAATCGACCTCGGCATAGGAGGCGAGGCCGGAAATCGGGGCGGCATTGCGGTAATGCGGGGTGGCGGCGAGGGGGACGTGGCTCTCGCCGGTCAGGAGCCCGGAGGTGGGGTCGAGGCCGACCCAGCCGGCGCCGGGGAGGTAGACTTCGCACCAGGCGTGGAGGTCGGTGAAATCGTGGTCAGTACCGACAGGGCCGTCGAGTGAGACGAGGTCGGGCTTGAGCTGGATCAGATAGCCGGAGACGAAGCGTGCCGCAAAGTCTAGGTTTCTCAATGTGTTAACGAGAAGCCAGCTCGAGTCGCGGCATGAGCCTTGACCATTGGTCAAGGTTTCCTCGGGCGTCCAGACGCCGGGCTCCATGCGGACGATGTAGTTGATCTTCTGCTGGAGCGTGGCGTTTAGCTCGGTGACGAAGGTCACGGTGTTGCGCGGGCGCCGGTCGATAGTATCGAGGAACCTTTGCAGGGCGGGAGTAAGTTTTTCCGGGACGCGGTAAATCGAGAGGTCGGCGCGGATATCTTCGGAATATTCGAAGGGCCAGGTCTCGGCCGATTCCTCGACGAAAAAGTCGAAGGGGTTGTAGACCGTCATGTCGGCGATGAGGTCGACTTCGATCTTCAGCTCGGTAACTGGCTCCGGAAAAACGAAGCGTGTCAGGAAGTTACCGTATGGGTCTTGCTGCGTGTTGACGAAGTGCAGATCCGGCGCGACCCGCAGGGAATGGCTCAAAACCTTGGTCTTGGAATGGGGCGCCGGCTGCAATCGGATGATCTGCGGGCCGAGGACAACGGGGCGATCGTACTTGTAATGGGTCCGGTGATAGATTGCGGCTTTGATCGACATTCGAACGCGTCGCTCGCTCCATGGCCACAGATATTCAGCTTCCCGAGAAGGAGCTTAGCGGTGATTCAGGGGCTTGGATAGGCGGTGAGTTCGCTAGCAGACTGTTAGCTTCGAACGGGTGATTGGGCCATTTTGGTTACGGCCATGCGGATGTCGCGCTCGGTGTCACGCAGATGCATGCGCATGGCCTCGGCGGCGGCCCTGCCATTGCCCTCGCGGATACAGTCGAGAATGCGCTGATGGGCGGCGATGGTGTCCTGTGGCGTGTGGCCACGATCGGCGTGGCCGCGCTGGCTGATGAAGAAGCCTTCGCGCAGCGGCACGGCCATGGCTTCGAAGAGATATCCGAGAACACGGTTACCGCTGGCGAGGGCGACGGCTTCGTGAAAGCCGAAGTCGTAGGAATGGAAGTTGGCTTCGGCCGCCTCGTCTGCGAAGTCGGGAGAATCACCAACGGAGTCGCGCATGCCCTGGAGGGCATTTTCGATGGCGACGATGCCGGCGCGGTTCGCTCTTTTGGCTGCAAGTGTCGCCGATTGAACTTCCAATGACAAACGTACCTCAACGAGGTCGAAGAGGCCCTTTGGATCGGTCCTTACGATGGATGTCAGGAAGTCGGTGAAGGCGGAGCCGTCGGGCTCGCGCACCATGGCGCGGCGGCCTCTTGCAAGCTCCAAAAGTCCCCGGCCGGCAAGGAGTTTTACCGCTTCGCGAATGGTCAGGCGACTGACCGAATAGCGCTCCGCAAGCTCGGCCTCGCTGGGTAGGCTCTGGCCCGGTGCCAGCTCTCCCAGGATCAGTTGCGCCAGATCATCGGCAACAGCGCTTGCAGCACTGCCGTGATCGGAGCGCATGTCTCCACTCAAACTCACCACAACTCCTCCCGAGGTATCTGATACCTTTGACTCTCGCTGACCGTTTGCCGGTTCATAATGGCGAGAGGGTGTCCTCGATTTTTCTAAGGTTAGCGACTGAAACGAAAGTCAGCAACCGCCTGAAAGCGGGCGTTCTACGCTCAAGTTTATATCTTCGACAATCGAAAAAATAACCTTTCACCGCTTTGCCCTGCTTTACACGCATATCTGATTATCCTAGTTTGCGGGCCGTGGTTCCCGGGAGGGCCAAGGCGGCATCAAGCCGTCGAGCAGGAGGACATCATGCAGTTCCATTCAAAGCTGCCGGCGCCAGGCCGGCGGGCAGAGTAGAGCGTCGTTTTCCGGGTGAGCAGGATTTGCTCGGAAGGGGATGCAGGAACCAATTGGCCTGATCGGCAGAAACCACGACGAACACATCAATCACCTCGAAAAATCTAAGGGAGTCGAGACGTGAAGGTTCTGAAATCAATTGCGACGCTGCTTGCTGCCGGTGCCCTGATGGCCACCGCCGCAACCGTTGCCTACGCCCAGGACAAGGGCGCTATCGGCATTGCCATGCCGACCCAGTCGTCGCTCCGCTGGATTTCCGACGGTAACGAGCTGAAGACCGCGCTCGAAGGCAAGGGCTACACCGTCGACCTGCAGTATGCAGAAGACGATATCCCGAACCAGCTCGCCCAGATCGAAAACATGGTCACCAAGGGCGTGAAGGCTCTCGTGGTCGCCTCGATCGACGGCACCACGCTGTCGGCGGTGCTGCAGCAGGCTGCCGATGCCGGCATCAAGGTTGTCGCCTATGACCGCCTGATCCGTGAATCGGGCAATGTCGACTACTACACCACCTTCGACAACTTCCAGGTGGGCGTGCTCCAGGCAAACTCGCTGGTTGCCGGTCTCAAGGAACGCTTCCCCGACACCAAGCCGTGGAACGTTGAACTCTTCGGCGGTTCGCCGGACGACAACAACGCGTTCTTCTTCTATGACGGCGCCATGAGCGTCCTTCAGCCGCTGATCGACGCTGGCGACATCGTCGTCAAGTCCGGCCAGCAGGGCATGGAAACCGTCGGTACCCTCCGTTGGGACGGTGCTGTCGCTCAGGCTCGCATGGACAACATCCTGTCGGCCAACTACTCGGACGGCTCGCGCGTCGACGGCGTGCTGGCTCCCTATGACGGCCTGTCGCGCGGCATCATCTCGTCGCTCCGCGGCGTTGGCTACGGCTCGGCTGACCTTGCATGGCCCGTTGTCACCGGTCAGGACGCTGAAGCTCCGTCGGTGAAGGCGATCATCGCCGGCGAACAGTACTCGACCGTCTACAAGGACACCCGTGAACTGGCCAAGGTCACTGCTGACCTCGTCGACACCGTTGTTTCTGGCGGTACGCCGGAAGGCCTCGACACCACCACCTATGACAATGGTGTCAAGGTTGTGCCGTCGGTCCTCCTGACCCCGTACTCGGTTGACCTGACCAACTACCAGGCTCTGGTCGTTGACTCGGGCTACATCAAGCCGGAAGAACTGCAGTAAGCCCTTGTGGCAAAACAAATTTGGGGCTCCGCGGCAACGCGGGGCCCCTTCGAGATTTTAGAGCTCGGGTTTGAGGCGCGTCTGGCAACGGACAGCCACAACCACCGGATGTCACCCCAGCCCACGGACCAGGTCCGGGGGTAAACTGCGGGGGTCCATCCCGAGATCTCAAGATGGGCCCCGGCCGGTGCCGGGGTGACAATCGAGGGTGAGTGACGTCAGTGTCACACGCTCAGGAAGAACAGGGCCCAGTATGTCCAAGACTATTCTTGAGATGCGCAACATCACCAAGACGTTCCCCGGCGTTAAGGCGCTGTCGGACGTCAATCTCGACGTGCAGGAAGGCGAAATCCACGCCATCTGCGGCGAGAACGGGGCGGGTAAATCCACCCTGATGAAGGTGCTGAGCGGCGTCTATCCCCACGGCTCCTATGAGGGGCATATCGTCTACAAGGGCGAAGAGCAGAACTTTCGCTCCATTCGCGACAGCGAACACAAGGGCATCGTGATCATCCACCAGGAACTCGCCCTGGTGCCGCTGCTCTCGATCGCCGAAAACATTTTCCTCGGAAACGAGCAGGCCAAGAACGGCGTGATCGACTGGGACGAGACGCGCGATGGCGCGCGCAAGCTCCTGGCGATGGTTGGCCTCAGCGAAGATCCCGATACGCTGGTGACCAATATCGGCCTTGGCAAGCAGCAGCTTGTCGAGATCGCCAAGGCGCTCTCCAAGCAGGTGCAGCTGCTCATTCTGGACGAGCCGACCGCGTCGCTCTCGGAAAAGGACAGCCAGGCGCTTCTCGACCTGCTGCTCGAATTCAAGAAGCAGGGCATTACCTCGATCATCATCAGCCACAAGCTGAATGAGATTTCGCGCGTTGCCGACCGCGTGACCGTGATCCGCGACGGCCGCACCATCGAGACGATGGATACCAATGACATTACCGAAGACCGCATCATCACCTCGATGGTGGGCCGGTCGCTGGAAGACCGGTATCCGAGCCGCGAGCCGAAGATCGGCGACGTGGTCCTCGAGGTGAAGAACTGGTCGGTCTACCACCCGCAGCACCGCGAGCGGCAGGTGATCAAGAATATCGACATCAACCTGCGCAAGGGCGAAGTCGTCGGTATTGCCGGCCTGATGGGCTCGGGCCGCACCGAATTCGCCATGAGCCTCTTCGGCAAGTCCTATGGCCAGAAGATTTCAGGCGAAGTGTTCAAGAACGGCCGCAAGATCGATGTGGCGAATGTGGGCAAGGCCATCGCCAATGGCATTGCCTATGCCACGGAAGACCGCAAGAACTACGGTCTCAACCTGATCGACCACATCAAGCACAATACCACGATTGCCAACCTCGCCGGCATTTCGCGCTGGGGCGTGATCGACGATCTGGCCGAACTCGATGTGGCCAACGACTACCGCAAGAAGACCAATATCCGGTCTTCGAGCGTCTATCAGGTGACGGGCAACCTTTCTGGGGGCAACCAGCAGAAGGTCGTTCTCTCCAAGTGGCTCTATGCCAATCCCGAAGTGCTTATTCTCGACGAGCCGACCCGCGGCATCGACGTGGGCGCCAAGTATGAAATCTACACGATCATCAACCAGCTCGCCGCCCAGGGTAAGGCGATCCTGGTGATCTCTTCGGAAATGCCCGAACTGCTCGGCATTACCGACCGTCTCTACGTAATGAACGAAGGCCGCATCGTGGGCGAAATGCCCACCAGCGAGGCGAGCCAGGAAAAGATCATGCGCTCCATCGTGCGCGCTGAAGGAAAAGCATCATGACCGTTCACACTGCACCGACCGGCACCCCGGCCGATCAGGCCAAATCCAGCGAGCTCAGCTTTATCGGGGCCCTGCGCGCCAATATGCGCGACTATGGCCTCTTGCTGGCGCTTATCCTCATCATGCTGTTTTTCCAGTATTTCACCGCTGGCGTGCTGTTCAAGCCGGTGAACCTGACCAACATCATCCTGCAGAACAGCTACATCATCGTGATGGCGCTGGGGATGCTGCTGGTGATCGTGGCCGGCCATATCGACCTGTCGGTCGGCTCGGTTTCGGGCTTTGTGGGCGCGCTCGCCGCCATGCTGATGGTGGGCTGGAAGTTCCCGCCGGAACTGGCTTTCCTTGCTCATCCGATCGTGGCCGGTGCCATCTGTCTGCTGGCAGGCGCGGCCATCGGCGCGGCGCAGGGCTATCTCATCGCCTATCACAAGATCCCCAGCTTCATCGTGACGCTGGCCGGCATGCTGATCTTCAAGGGTCTGTCGCTGGCCATTCTCGCGGGCAAGTCGGTAGGCCCGTTCCCGACCGAGTTCCAGCTGCTGTCCGCCGGCTTCATTCCCGACCTGATCGGGCCGACGACGCTCCCCTGGCTCGCCGAAAACGGCCAGAACGTCGTGCTGCACACCACCACCATGGTCATTGCCATTCTGGCGGTTGTCGGCTCGGTGTTCTTCTCGATCCGCACCCGTGCCCGTCGTCGCGCTCGCGGCTATGACGTCGAGCCGTTTAGCCTGTTCGTGGTGAAAAACCTCGTCATCGCGGCGCTGGTGCTGTTCTTTGCCTATATGCTCGCTTCCTATCGCGGCCTGCCGAACGTGCTGGTGGTGATGGGCGTGCTGATTGCCTTCTTCGTGTTCCTCACCAAGCGCCTGACCTTTGGTCGTCGCATCTATGCACTGGGTGGCAATCTCAAGGCAGCAGCGCTTTCGGGCGTGAAGACCGAACGCACGACCTTCTACATCTTCGCCATCATGGGTGCGCTTGCTGCCCTTGCCGGCATGATCTATGCCGCGCGCCTCAATTCGGCGACGCCGAAGGCCGGCCAGGGTCTCGAGCTCGACGTGATCGCGGCCGTGTTCATCGGCGGCGCTTCGGCGCTGGGTGGTGTCGGCCAGGTGGCGGGTGCTGTGATCGGTGCTTTCATCATGGGCGTGATGAACAACGGCATGTCGATCATGGGCGTTAACATCGATTGGCAGCAGATGATCAAGGGCGTCGTGCTGCTCGCAGCCGTGTTCTTCGATCTCTACAACAAGAACCGCTCGGCTTAAGTTTTTTGCCGACGAGTTTGGGGCCGCCGGAGCGATCCGGCGGCCCTTTTTGTTTTCCTACTTTGCCGCCTCGCCGCGGACGCAGGCTTCGATGTTATTGCCATCGGGATCGAGGACGAAGGCGCCGTAATAGTCGGGGACGCCATCGCGGGGGCCGGGGGCGCCGTTGTCGGTGCCGCCGTTTTCGAGAGCAGCCTTGTAGAAGGCGTCGACCATGGCTTTGCTCTCGGCGCGGAAGGCGACGTGCATCTGGTTGATGCCGGCGCGCGAACCTTCGATCCAATAGGAGGGGCGGGTGGTGCCGACCCAGAGATAGGCGATCGGCTCTTCCTTGCTCTTGCCGAAGAGAAAGCTCTCTTCGCTATTGCTGATCGTCTGGAGGCCGAGCGCGGCGGCTATGGCGTCGTAGAAGCGCCGGGCCTTTGCTAGGTCGGTGACGATGATGCCCGTGTGGTCGAACATGGTTCAGCTCCCGGTTGGTTTTGAGGCCGAACGCTGCGGGCTCGTCGCCGTTCCGATCAGGCTTGGGTGTATTCGACAGCGAGGTCAACCACGAAGGTGACGCCGAAGCGATCGCGGACCATGCCGTAAAGCGGGGACCAGGCGGATTTGGCGAGGGGTACGATGACGGTAGAGCCTTCGATCAGCCTGGCCCAATAGGCGGACAGGTCGTCGGCAGACTTGCCGCGCACCGAGACGAAGACGGGGTTTGTGCCGGCATCGTAGGGTTGGCTCGAGGGCACGTCATAGGCCATGACGCGAAAGCCTTCAGGGGAGGCGACCTGGCCCCAGAGGATCTGGTCGGCCTCGGCGGGGTTCTGGACAGCGTGGGCATCCTGATAGGTGACGGCGGTGAGCGTGCCGCCGAAGACGGATTGGTAGAAGGCGAGGGCGGCGCGGGCCTGGCCGCGGAAGTTGAGGTGGGTGGTGGTTTCGATGCTCATTTGAGGCTCCTGCTTGCCGGTTGGCAGTGACTGGTATAGCGAGGGGCAACTGCCAGTTTTCGACAGTTGGAAATGGCCCGATCCGATCGACTTTTGCGCCTGTTGCAGGCGATGCGCGTATTGCCCGCGCCGCTTACTGCCAAGCGATTGGCGGAGGAGACGGGCGTGTCGCTGCGCTCGCTCTATCGCGATGTCGACAGTCTTCGCGCGGCGGGAGCGCGGATCGAAGGCGAGCGGGGCTATGGCTATCGGCTGGTGGAGGATTTTGCCCTGCCGCCGCAGACACTGACGCGTTCGGAAATCGAGGCGCTGGTGTTGGGTCTGGCCGAGGTGCGCGGCATGGGCGATGCCGCGCTGGCGGGGGCGGCGGTATCGGCACTGGCCAAGATCGCGGCGACGCTGCCGGATGAGGCCGAGCAACAGGCAATGCATGCCGTGTCGCATGTGTTTCGACCGCAGGCGCGGGCGCCGCTGGCAATCGATCTCGAAAAGCTGCGCGAGGCGGCTTGGCGGGAGCGGGCGGTGGCGGTTCGCTACACCGACCAGAACGGGGCGGAGACCGAGCGGGTCATCTGGCCACTGGCGATCGTCTATACGGAGCGGACGCTGTCAGTGCTGGCCTGGTGTTGCCTGCGGCAGGATTTTCGGATTTTTCGCGGGGATCGGATCGCGAGGGCTGAGGTGACAGCCGAGAGCTTTCGGCCGCGGCGGGTGGCCTTGCTGCGGGACTATCTGGCGCAGTTGCAGGGACGCAGCCGAGAATAGCAGTGTTACTCCGCGGGCTCGGGCCTTGTTTCCATGTTGTCCAGTTCGCGCTCCAGCTTGGCTTCTTCTTCGGCCTTGGGGGTCGAGAAGCGGGCGAGGAGGAGGTAGGCGACGGGGGTGAGGTAGAGCGTGGCGATGGCCGCGAAGCCGAGGCCGCCGACCATGACCCAGCCGAGAGCGGCGCGGGCTTCGGCGCCGGCGCCGGAGGCGAGGACCAGGGGGACGCCGCCAAGGATTGTGGCGATCATGGTCATCACCACCGGGCGCAGGCGGATGTTGGAGGCCTGTTCGATGGCTTCGGCGACGGAGAGGCCGCGGTCGCGTAGCTGATTGGCGAATTCGACGATGAGAATGCCGTTTTTGGCCATGATGCCGACGACGAGGACCAGGCCGATCTGGCTGAAGATGTTGAGGCTGCCGCCGGTGAGGAGGATGGCCCAGAGACCGGCCGCGACGCCGAAGGGGACGGTGGCCATGACGATGATGGCGCTCCAGAAACTTTCGAACTGAGCGGCTAAGACGAGGAGGATGATCACCAGGGCGAAGCCGAAGGTGAGGAAGAGGGCGTTGTTGGCTTCGCCGATGGTCTTGGCTTCGGCAAGCGGCAGGATGGACGTGCCCTGGGGGAGGAGAGGCGCGGCGATCTTTTGGAGTTCATTGAAGGCATCGCCGAGGGCGAGGCCATCTTCGAGGCTGGCGGTCACTGTGACTGCGCGGCGCTGCTGCTCGCGTCGGAGCGAGGGCGGGACGGGCGCTTCCTCGATGGTGGCGATGGTCGACATGGGGACGTAGCGGCCGTCGCCGGTGCGGACGAAGAGGGTTTCGAGATCGCGCGGGTCGTTGACGGGGTTACTCGTCGAGAGCATGCGGATCGAATAGCTCTCGTCGTTGATGAAGATGGTGCCGACATCGGAACCGTCGATCATGGCCTGCATGGTGGGGGCGAGGCCATTGATGTCGATGCCAAGGGAGGCGGCTCGGGCGCGGTCGACGGTGAGGGTGAGCTGGGGCTGGCTGGTGTCGAAGTTTACGGAGACGCGGCCGAAGCGGCCGTCGGCTTCGAGGGCCTTGGCGATGGTGTCGGCGGTCGCGGCGAGGACGGTGTAGTCGGAGCCGGCCACGGCGAATTGCAGGCCGGAGCCGCCGCCGCGGATGCCGAGGCTATTGCCCTGGCTGACCGAGGCGCGGACGCCCGGGACCTGGGCCATCAGCCCGTTGATCTCCGAGGCGATCTGCTGCTGGCTGCGCTCGCGTTCGCCCCAGGGGGCCAGGGTGAGCGTGATGGAGCCGCCATTGCCCCAGCCGGAGAGCACGAAGACCGAGCGCACTTCGCCTGATTCCACATAGGGCTGCAGCATGGATTCGACCTGGCCGAGACGGGTGCGGACGAAATCGAGGCTGGCCGTGTTGGGGGCGTTGATGCGCAGGTTGATAGCCGAGCGATCTTCGGAAGGGGTGATCTCCTGACGGAGGCCGCCATAGACGTAATAGGCGGAGCCGGCGAAGAGCAGGGCGAGGAGGATGACGACCACGGGATTGCGCAGGGCCACGCGCAGCGTCACGCGATAGAGGCCGGCGAAGAAGCGGCCGATGGCGCCGAAGGGGCCACCAGTGTGTTCCTTGTGATCGTTTTTCAGCAGGCGTGAGGCGACCATGGGGCCCATGGAAAGCGCGACGACGGCCGAGAGCAGCACGGCGATGGCGAGGGTGAAGCCGAACTCGCGGAAGAGACGACCGGTCTGGCCTTCGAGGAAGCTCAAGGGGACGAAGACGGCGACGAGGGTGAGCGTCGTGGCGATGACGGCGAAGAAGACTTCCTGGGTGCCGAGCACGGCAGCGGCACGGGGGCCGGCGCCCATATGTTTGCGGCGCATGATGTTTTCGAGGACGACGATGGCGTCGTCGACGACGAGGCCGGTGGCAAGGACCAGGGCGAGGAGGGTGATGATATTGAGCGAGAAGCCGGCCAGATACATGCCGGCGACGGCGCCGAGCAGGGCGATGGGCATGGAAATGGCGGGCACGATGATGGCGCGCCAATCGAGCAGGAAGAGATAGATGATGCCGATGACGACGACGAGGGCGACGATCAGGGCGATCTCCACCTCGTGCAGGGCGCCTTCGATGAAGACGGCTTCGTCGCTGGAGATCTTGACGGTGACGCCTTCGGGGAGGGTGTCGTTGAGGCTTTCTACAGCCGCGTGGACGGCGTGGGAGATCGAGACGGAGTTGGACTGGGCCTGACGGACTATGCCAAGGCCGATTGCGGGGCGGCCATCGGCGCGGATGGAAGAGGTGCTGGCGGCGGCATCGAAGACGACGCTGGCGACATCGCCGAGGCGCGTGCGGCCATTGATGATGATCTCTTCGAAATCGCTGGGCTCGGTAATTTCGGAAATGGCGCGGACAGAGATGTTCTGGTTGGGGCCGTTGATGGAGCCGGCGGGGGAGTCGAAGGCGATGGTGGAGAGGGCGTTGCGGATATCGGCGACGGTGAGGCCGTGGCTGGCGAGTTTTACCGGATCGATGTCGACTTCGAAGGACGAGGTGCGGGTGCCGTAGACCTGCACTTCGGCGACGCCTTCGACGGCAGCGAGGCGCTCGGTGACGATGCCGTCGACCAATTCGCTGAGGTCGGCGATGCTGAGACTGTCCGAGGTGACGGCGAGCTGCATGATCGGCTGAGCGTCGCTATCGGCCTTGAAGATGGTGGGGGCTTCGACGCTGTCGGGCAATTGGCGGGTGACACGGCTCAGGGCGTCGCGCACGTCGGAAGTGGCGATATCGAGATTGGTGCTTTCGGAGAATTCCAGCGTGACGCGGCTTTGGCCGACCGAGGAGCTGGAGGAAATGGCGGTGACGCCCTGCACGCGGGCGACGGCGCCTTCGACAATGGCGGTCACCTCGCGGTCGACGGTTTCGGCGGCGGCGCCGGTAAACGTGGTGGAGACGGAGAGGACCGGGCTTTCGACGCGGGGGAGTTCGCGCACTTCGATGCCGAGGAGGGCGGCGAGGCCGGCCACCAGGATGAGAGCATTAATGACCACGGCCATGACCGGGCGGCGGACGAAGAGCGTTGCCAGTGCGCCGCCCCGTTCATTCTTGCTGGCAATGGACATGGCAGCGCCCCCCTAGTTGGTCGCGACTGACGGTTGCGGTGGGGTGGTGCCGGTGCCGTCGGGGCCTTCGAGCAGGGTGACGGTGGCGCCTTCGCTCAATTGCAGGATGCCCTCGGTGATGATGGCGTCGCCGGGTTTCAGGTCGCCGCGGACCAGGACGCCATCGCTATTGCGCTGGATGATTTCGGCCATGACGCGGGTGGCCTTGCCGTCGAGATATTTCCAGACATAGGAGCCCTGGGCCGACCAGAGGATGGCGAGCGGATTGACCGCCGGATATTCCTCGCCGGGGAAGGCGAGGGAGACGGTGAAACTCATGCCGGCGCGCAGCACGCCCTCGGGATTGGGGATTTCGGCCTGGACCTGTAGGGTGCGGCTGGCCGGATCGATGCGGGTATCGATGGCGGAAATATCGCCGCCAAAGGTCTGGCCGGGGAGGGCGACGGCGTTCACTGATACCGCCATGCCGGGCTCGATCTGGGCGGCGTAGCGTTCGGGCACCCAGAAATCGATGAGGATGGAGGAGGTGTCGTCAATGGAGGTGACGGTGGTCTGGGCCGGCACGTAATTGCCAGGGGTGACGCGGATGAGGCCAACACGTCCGCCGATTGGGCTTTCGATGGTGCGGCGGGTCAGGGCCATTTCGGCGTTGCGCATGGCCAGTTCGGCATTGGCGGCGCTGAGTTGGGCGGCCGTGAGGGCGGTGCCAGCGACGACGTTGTTGCTGGCGAGGCCCTCGGTACGGGTCAGGGTGGCGCGGGCGTCTTCCAGGGCGAGCTGGGCGCGGTCGAATTCGATCTGCTCGGCGGCGGCGTCGAAGCGCGCGATGACGGTGCCCGCCTCGACGGTCTGGCCGGGGCGCACCAGCACTTCGGTCAACTCGCCGCCGGAGGTGGCGGCAACGGTGACGGAACGGACGGGTGTGCCCTCGCCGATGGCGGCGAGCGTGTCGTTGATACGGACGAGGGAGACGCCAGTGGTGATCACATTGGTGGCGCGGGCGCCGGGCCGACTGCCGGGACCACCCGGTCCGCCACTACCGCCGGGTCCGCCGGAGGCTTGTGGACCGCCGGGGCGCTGGCCGGGTCCGCCGGCCTGGGGGGCGGGAGCGGCTTGCGCCTGCGGGCCGAAGGGCAGGACGATGCCGGCATTGGTCAAAATCTGGGGCGCGCCGGGCGCAAAATAGAGCCAGGCAAAGGCGGCCGCGGCGAGAACCGCGAAGGAGGCAAGAAGCTGCCGGATCAAAAGAAAACCTCAAATGCGGGGCGCGCAAAATCGAAGGCAGCGTAACAGCTTGCGCGGTTTGGCTACATTAAAATCCGGTAAGATTTCGGGAAAGTGAGGGGGCAGTTATGCCCGGCATGGAAACGAAGATTCCCGCTTTCGCGGGAATGACGTGGTGCGATCGGAAAGGCCGGCAAACGTTGCGCTGAAGCGGCGCTTTT
The DNA here is from genome assembly GCF_964252865.1 of Devosia sp. LjRoot3. Taxonomy (NCBI): domain Bacteria; kingdom Pseudomonadati; phylum Pseudomonadota; class Alphaproteobacteria; order Hyphomicrobiales; family Devosiaceae; genus Devosia; species Devosia sp. LjRoot3. The sequence goes on along the minus strand of NZ_CAXUPK020000003.1, from coordinate 428,777 downwards.
AGCTCTCGACTTCCGCGTCCGGCCTTGCGCCCCATTCGGACCAGGAGCCGTCATAGACGGCGACGGTCTTGGCGCCGACCTGGTCGAGGGCGAGGGCCAGGGTGGAGGCGGTGACGCCGGAGCCGCAGGAGGTGATGATGGGCCTGCCGAGGTCCACGCCGCGTTCGGCGAAGATGGCTTTGAGGGCCTCGGGGGATTTGAGGACGCCGTTTTCGGAGAGGAGGCTTACCGGGATATTGCGGCTATTGGGGATGTGACCGGCACGTACGCCCGGGCGGGGCTCGGGGACTTCGGCGTGGAAGCGCGGGGCCGGGCGCGCGTCGAGGATTTGAGCGCCTTCGTCCTGGCTGCGGGCGCGGACGAAGTCGAAATCGGCGACGCGATCGGGGTGGAATTTGACGTCGAAGTGGGCGGCGCGCTTGGCGACGAGGCCGGCTTCGAGCGGGTGGCGTTCGGCGCGCCATTTTGGGCCGCCGCCGGAAAGGATGTGCACTTTTTCGGCGCCGAAGGTCTTGAAGGTCCACCAGACGCGGGGGGCGCTGAAAAGGCCGAGCTCGTCATAGATGACGATGGTCATATCGCTGCCGATGCCGAGGGCGCCGACCATGTGGGCGAAGTCGGCCGGCGAGGGCAGCATGTGGGGCAGGTTGGTGGTGGTATCGGCGATGCCGTCTATGTCGAAGAAAACGGCGCCCGGGATGTGGCCGGCGAGGTATTCGGCCTGAGCGTTGCGCGCGGCGTTGGGCATGTGCCAGCTGGCGTCAACGACGATTAGGCCGGGATCGCTGAGATGAGCGGCGAGCCATTCGGTGGTGACGAAGGTGGTGTCCATGGCGCGATTCCCGGTTGTGTTGGCGGGAGAATGGGCCGGGGCGGGGTGGGTGGTCAAAGGGTATTTAGGGGGAGGTGGCCGTGGTCAGTGTGAGCCACGTTTGCCCACCGAACGTCATCCTCGGGTCAAGCCCGAGGATGACGTTCGGTGGGTGGGCGGGCAAGTAAGCGCTTTGGCCGCGCGTGTGTCGACTTACGCCCCCAGCGTCAGCACGTCCTTGGCGGCCAGGTGCAGCGTAACCGTGTCGCCGCGCTGGGGTGGGGTGAGGGCGTGGCTATTAAAAGTGTCGATGCTGATGGGGGTGCCGGCGACGTCGACGCGGAGGCGGACGACGGAGCCGAGGAAGCCGACGTCGGAGATGGTGCCGGTCAGGGTCGTGTCGGTTTCGGGGCGCGGGGTGAGGGAAATCAGCTCGGGGCGGATGGCGCGGTTGGGGCCGAAACTGGCTTCGGGGAGCGTGTTGAGCTGGCCGACGAAGGTGGCGACGAAGCGGGTCGAGGGGCGGTTGTAGATTTCGTGGGGCGAGCCGGTCTGGTCGAGATTGCCTGCGTTCATGACCACGATGCGATCGGAGATGGACATGGCCTCTTCCTGATCGTGGGTGACGAAGACGGTGGTGATGCCTAGGTCCTGCTGGATGGCGCGGATTTCTTCGCGGAGAGAGACGCGGATCTTTGCGTCGAGCGCAGAGAGCGGTTCGTCGAGGAGGAGGAGTCGCGGTTTTGGGGCGATGGCGCGGGCGAGGGCGACGCGCTGCTGCTGGCCGCCGGACATTTCATAGGGGAAGCGCTTTTCGAAGCCGGGGAGGCCGATGAGTTTGAGCATTTCCTCGACGCGGGCGCGGCGCTGGTCGGCGGGCATGCCGGCGATTTTCAGGCCAAAGGCGATGTTGTCGCCGACGGTGAGATTGGGGAAGAGGGCGTAGGCCTGGAAGACCATGCCGAGCTTGCGCTGGTTGGGCTTCAGATGCGTGATTTCTTCGCCATCGACGCGGATGGAGCCGGAGGTGGGGCGTTCGAAGCCGGCGATCATCCGGAGGATCGTGGTCTTGCCGCAGCCGGAGGGGCCGAGGAGCGAGATGAACTCGCCTTTTTCGAAGGCGAAGTTGACGCCCTTCACGACCGTATTGGTGCCGAAGGATTTGACGAGGTTCTGGACTTCGAGGAAGGCGGCCATGGTCAGTCGGTCCTGGCGGAAGTGCGGGGGGCGAAGCGGCCGAGCACGTTGATCATGCCCATGGCGCCCCAAGTGATGATGAAGGAGATGATGGCGAGTGCGGCGGGCTCATAGGCGCGGTTGGTGCCGATGCCGACGAGATAGGGGCCGAAGGCCGGCCGGTTGAGCAGGCTCGCAATGGTGAACTCGCCGATGACGATGGCGAAGGTGAGGAAGGCGCCGGAGAGGATGGCGACGAGAATGTTCGGCAGGATGATCTGGCCGATGATCTGGAGCTGATTGGCGCCGGCGATCTGGGCGGCTTCGGTCAGAGTGCCGATGTCGATGGTGCGCATGCCGTTGTCGACCGCCCGATACATGTAGGGCAGGGCCAGGGTGACATAGGCGCAGGTGAGGAGGATGTCGGTGCCGAGGACGGAGCCGGTGAAGGGGATCAGCGAGGAGGAGCCGTAGAGGCGGATGTAGCCGTAAACGAGCACCAGCGCGGGGATGACTAGCGGCAGGAGGGTGACGAATTCCATGAAGGGGCGCAGCCAGGGCATGCGCAGGCGGACGAAATAGACCGCGGGGACGACGACGAGGATGCCGACGATGATGGTGAAGAGGCCGACGACGACTGAGTAAGTGAAGCTCGAGGCGAAATAGGGGTCGGCGAAGACTGAGGCATAGGCGTCGAAGGAGTATTCGCCGCGGCGCATGCGCAGGGAGAATTCGAAGGTGGCAGCGAGCGGGACGATGAAGTAGGCGCCGCCGAGGATGAAGACCAGCCAGGCCCAGAACTTGTCGGACTTCATTTCATCCACCTTTCGGCGCGGGCGGCGACAACGAGATAGATGACATTGGCGAGCGAGGTGATGACGATCATGCCCAGGGCCAGAGCGGCGCCGAGGCCGGGGTTTTGGAGGGCATCGCCGCGGATCTGGTTGTAGAGCAGCACGGTGACGATGTTGAGGTTCGAGCCGGTCAGCGCCCAGGCGGTCGCGATGGCGCCGAAGGCGTTGGCGAAGAGGAGCGACAGGGTGCCGAGGACGGACGGCCAGAGGATGGGGAAACCGATATAGCGCCAGAACTGCCAGGTATTGGCGCCAAGGGTCTGGGCGGCTTCGTTCCATTCTTTCTTGAGGCCGTCGACGGCGGGGGCGATGGTCAGGACCATCAGGGGGATCTGGAAGTAGAGATAGGTGAGGGTCAGGCCCCAGAAGGAGAAGAGGTTGAAGCCGCCCTGGCGATAGATGTCGAAGTCGAACAGCGTGCGGATGACGATGGTGACAAGGCCTAGGCGGCCGAGGGTGGCGATGAAGGCGAAGGCCAGGGGGACGCCGGCGAAATTGGAGGCGACACCGGAAAAGGTCATGACGGCAGAGCGCAGGCCCTGGGGCAGCTTTCCGCGGATGATGGCGAGGGTGATGGCGAGGCCGATCAGCGCGCCGAGAATGGCGGAGGCGCCAGAAATCCGGATCGAAATCCAGTAGGCGGCCATGATCTGGTCGGTGAAAAGGCCGGCGATATTATCGAGGGTGAAATTGCCGGCACGGTCGGTGAATGCGGCGCCCATCAGCGAGAGCGTGGGCAGGAAGAGGAACATCACCGCGAAGATGACGAAGGGGAGAACCGCGAGGGAGTCCCAGGGGACGCGGCGGGGTGGTTTGGCTGAAATGTCGGTCATGTTACCCGGCTTTGCCTCGGTGACGTCCAGCCCATCAGCGTGTCATCCCCGCGAAAGCGGGGACCTCCGTTCGATTGGTAACAGAGGTTCCCGCTTTCGCGGGAATGACACCGAGAATGGGAAGCCTCCGCCGGATGAACGGCGAAGGCTGATGCGCTTTACTGAACCGAAGCGCCGACGGTGGAGTCCCAGCCGCCGGTGATGGTGGCCTTGTTGGCGTTCTGCTCTTCGATCGAGGGGAACACGGCCTTGGCATAGTTCTCGGCAGCCGGGAGCTTGGCCATCAGGTCGGCCGGGAGCTTGCCGGCTTCGGCGAGGGCGTTGAAGCGGATCGGGTGGCAGTAGCCAGCGAGCCAGCCGAGCTGACCTTCGTCGGAATAGAGGTATTCCATCCAGAGCTTGGCAGAGTTCGGGTGGGGTGCGAAGGCCGAGATGGCCTGGACGTAGACGCCGGCAACAACGCCGTCGGACGGCACGACGACTTCGATCGGCGGGTTGCCGTTGAGGTTGTCGCGGGCGGCGAGCAGGTTGTAGTCCCAGTTGATGGCGATCGGGGTCGTGCCCTGGGCAATGGCGGCAGCTTCAGCGTCGACGGGGACGAAGTTGCCCTTGTCGTTGAGGGCCTTGAAGTATTCGAGGCCAGCCTGAGCAGCAGCGTCCTGAGCGGCACCAGTCGAAAGACCAGCGGCAAAGACCGACATGATGGCGTTGTTGGCGGTACGCGGATCACCAGCCAGAGCGACGGAGTTGGCGAACTCGTCCTTGTTCAGGTCAGCCCAGGAAGCCGGATTGTCGCCGGTGATGATGTCCTTGTTGATGCCGAAAGCGAGCACGCCGTAGTAGTCGCCGTACCAGAAGCCATCAGCGTCCTTGGCATCGTCCGGGATTTCGTCCCAGGTTGAGACCTTGTAGGCCTGCAGCAGGCCTTCGTCCTTGGCCTGCGGGCCAAAGGCGAGACCGATGTCGAGGACGTCGGGGGCCTGCGGGCCGGTATTGCCCTTGTTGGCGCGGACGGCTTCGAGCTCGTCGGCCGAACCGGCGTCGGGGTTCAGTTCATTGACGGTGATGCCAGGATACTTGGCCTTAAAGCCTTCGATCACGCCGCCATAGTTGCACCAGGAATGGGGCAGGGCGATCACGGTCAGCTGGCCTTCGGTCTTGGCGGCTTCGTAGAGCGCTGCCAGATCGGTTTGGGCGAAAGTCGGAGCCGCGAAGCTGAGCACGGTGAGAAGCGAAACCGAGGTGGTCAGCGCAGACTTGAACGTCATTCTTTGTCTCCCTGAATGAGCAGTCGCGGGCTTTCCCACGGGGAGAGCCGCTGCGAACGGGCGAGGGAGTAGAGGGGCGGCATGACAGTGCAATGACAGTTGTATGACGGCGAGGCGTCGCCCGTAAGCGGGCGATACTTGCCGCAACACCAGTATATTGCGCCTATCTGCCCATCTGCTCGCGTCCTCCCAGCCGCAAGGGGAGATTGCCCAATTGTGACAGTTTCGTCCAGATGGTCAAAAATTTTGGCGGACTTGCTATTTCCTCGCTGTGCGGGTGGTGGCTTTCGTATGGCGGGGGATGGGCCCCGGCCTTCGCCGGGGTGACAGCTGGTGGCGGCAAATGCGAACTCGGCACTCGACACCGGCGGCCTGAGAGGAGATGTTTCCGCCGCGTCTAACGAATAGAAAGCCTACTCTCATGGCCTATGGCGTTCATGCCTATGCGGACGATCCGCGCAATGCTTCCATTCTTATTGCCGTCAACGACCAGCTGATGCCGCGGGACAAGGCGGTGGTGTCCGTTTTCGATTCCGGGTTCGTCTTGGGCGATGGCGTTTGGGAGGGGCTGCGGCTGCACAAGGGCGGTATTCCGTTTCTCTGGGCGCATCTTGAGCGGCTTTATGAAGGGGCCAAGACGCTCGATTTTTCGGTGGGGTTGACGCCGGACGAGTTGGTGAAGCGGATTTTCGATTGTCTCGCCGCCAATGGCATGACGGATGGCGTGCATATCAGGCTGATGGTGACGCGCGGGATCAAGGCGACGCCGTATCAGGACCCGCGGGTGACGATTGGCGATGCGACCATAGTCATCATTCCTGAATACAAGGCGCCGTCGCCAAAGCCGGATGGGATTTCGCTCTTTACCTCGACGATCCGTCGTACGGCGCCGGATATGCAGGACCAGAAGCTCAACTCGCACTCGAAGCTCAATTGCATCCAGGCGTGTATTCAGGCGGCGAAGGCGGGGGCGGATGAGGCGCTGATGCTGGACCCGCAGGGGTTTGTGGCGACGTGTAACTCGACGCATTTCTTCATTGTGCGACGGGGCGAGGTCTGGACCTCCACCGGGGATTACTGCCTCGGGGGGATTACGCGCGGGAATATCATCCGGGTCGCGGAAGCTGCGGGGATCACCGTGCGGCAGAAGAATTTCTCGCTGACGGATGTTTATGGGGCGGATGAGGCCTTTGTGACCGGCACGTTTGCGGGACTTACGTCGGTGCGTGAGGTGGATGGGCGGCGGATGGGGCATCCGCTGAAGGGGCCGGGGCCCATTCCGGGCGAGATGACGGCGCGGCTGGCCGGGCTTTATCGGGAGCTGATCGAGGCGGAGACGTTCCGGCCATGAGCGAAGTAAGAAGGATTGCCATGTGGTCGGGGCCGCGGAACCTTTCCACAGCGATGATGCGCAGCTTTTCCTCGCGGGCAGATAGTTTTGTGAGTGATGAGCCGTTTTATGCGGCCTATCTCAAAGCGACGGGGCTGGTTCATCCCATGCAGGAGGAGGTTCTGGCCTCGCAGCCGCAGGACCCGGATGCGGTGGTGCGGCATATCCTGGGGCCGGTACCGGGGGGCAAGGCCGTCTGGTATCAGAAGCATATGAGCCATCACATGGTTGAGGGCTTTCCGCTCGACTGGATGGATGAGGTCACCAATGTGTTCCTGCTGCGATCGCCGGAGCGGGTGTTGGCGTCCTATGCGCAGAAGCGGGAGAGCGTGACGCTGGCCGATATCGGGTTCGAAGGGCAGGCGATGCTGTTCGACCGGGTGGCGCAAAGGACTGGGACGGCACCGGTGGTCGTGGATAGCGATGATATCAGGCGGAATCCGGAAGGGATGCTGCCCGCGCTTTGTGCGGCGGTGGGGCTGGATTGGGATCCGGCCATGCTGAGCTGGCCGAAAGGGCCGCATTCGGAAGATGGGGTGTGGGGGCCGCATTGGTACAATGCTGTCTACAATAGCACCGGGTTTTCGCCTCCTGACGAGATTGGGCCGCTGCCGGATCGGCTGGCTCAGATTGCGGATGAGGCACGGCCGTTTTATGAGCGGATGAAGGGGTTTAGGCTCGGGGCGTGAGATTTTGATTCAGCCACCGAACGTCATCCTCGGGCTTGGCCCGAGGACGCTTCACTTGGTCATGGTCGGTAGTGCAGAGCCCTCGGGTCAAGCCCGAGGGTGACGATTGAGACGGGCGGAGCGCTCGCGCCAAGGGCAAGCGGCTAGGCATTTGGCGCCCTAAAATAGCGGCGCCGGCCCAGAACTTTCGCGCAGTACCAGTTCCACCGGCCAGAGCTCATGAATGTCGGCGACTGGCTTGCCGCCAAGCAGTTGCAGCAGCAGTTCGGCCATGCGTTCGCCGGCCTGGCGGATGGAGGATCGGGTCGTCGACATGGTGGGGTACATGTTGTCGGCGTTGAGATAGGGGAAGACGTCGTCATGGGCGATCATGGAGACGTCGGTGCCCAATTGCATGCCGGCCTGGCGGATGGCGCGGAAGACGCCGAGGGCGGTCATCATCGAGCCGGCCAGAAAGGCCGTGGGGCGGGGGCGGAGCTCGAGCATGGACTGGGCCATGCGGAAGGCGACTTCGTCGGTGAAGACTGAATTGCCCATCAATGCCGGATCGAACGGGACGCCGCGGGCCGAGAGGGCGGCCATGTAGCCGAGTTCCCGATGCTCGGCAAAGGTGCGGCCCTTGACGCCATTGAGCAGGGCAATGCGGCGGTGGCCCAAATCGAGCAGGTGGCTGGTGGCGCGTTCGAGGGCGCCGGTATTGTCGATGTCGAGCCAGGCGACAGGCTTGGCGACATTGGTGCGGCCATGCAGCACGAAGGGGACCTTCAACTCCATCAGCAATTCGGCCCGCTCGTCCTTGAGCGTGGGCGAATGCAGTATCATGGCATCGACGCGCTGGCTGGCGGCAAGGCGGCGATAGGCGGCCAGCTCTTCCTGGTGCGAGGCGACGGTCGCGACAACGATGTCGATATCCTGCGTTGCCATGCGGCCGCCAAGGCCCGAGAGGAATTCGGACATGTGGGGGCCGAGTTCATCGGCGCCGCGCAGGACAAGGCCAATGGCGCCGGCGCGGCCGGTGGCGAGGCGCAGGGCGCTAGCATTGGGGCGATAGCCAAGCTGTGCCGCAGCCTCGGAAACACGCGCACGCGTCGCTTCCTTGACTTCGGGATAGCCATTGAGCGCGCGGCTCACCGTCGTTTGCGACAGGCCGAGATGCTCGGCAAGGTCTTTCAATCTCATAGCGGCTTCTGGCCCAGATGGTTTCGGCGCCCGGTTTTCCGGGGCTTGGCCTTGCGGCCGCTGTGTTCGCCTCGCCATTAGGGCAGGCAGGGCTCTTTGACCAGAGCCTTTGCCCAACTCCTCCAAAGTGCATTCAAAGCGATTTCAATTTTTGATGCAAGAGGGCTTCAAAGTTTGAAAATGGCTGAGGTGCGTACATCAGATCGATTTTAACGATTTGGCCGAAAAGTGGCGTTCTGCAATTTGTAAGATATTGAAAATAAATGTGATTTTGTAGGTGTGTGCAAAAATGGTGAAAATTGGCCGCGGTCGGTGCTTGACAGTTTTCTGCGGCTCTGGTTCCTTTTCATCCAAAGCGCTTTGAAAATCTGCCGGCGTGAACGGTGGGGTGGGTGCTTTAGGGGAGGGAATTGCGGGCTCACGCGTGCTGCGTTGGGCAGCGCCGTTTTGCCTCCCTGCGCAAGGTTTCTTTCGGGAGGATTTCCAATGACACTGAACAAGTTGCTTGTCGCGATGCTGACGAGCGTGACGCTGGTGGCTGGGGCGGCGCAGGCTGCCGAGCTCTCCATCGTTTCCGGCGATACCGGCACGGGCCTTGAGTTCCTGCGCGGCCAGCTCGACAAGTTCGAGGCCGACACGGGTCACAAGGTGACCATCGTTCCGATGCCGTCCTCGACCACCGACCAGTTCGGCCAGTACAAGCTGTGGCTGGCTGCCGGCAATACCGACATCGACGTCTACCAAACCGACGTGATCTGGGCGCCGCAGCTCGCCGACCAGTTCCTCGATCTTTCGGAAGCCGCCAAGGATGTCGTGGGCGACCACTTCCCCTCGATCATCGAATCCCAGACCGTGGGCGACAAGCTCGTGGCCCTGCCGGCCTTCACCGACGCCCCGGCGCTCTACTACCGCAAGGACCTGCTGGAAAAGTACGGCAAGACCGTTCCTGCTACCTGGGCCGAGCTTGAAGCGACCGCCAAGGAAATCATGGATGCGGAACGCGCTGCCGGCAATGCCGAAATGTGGGGCTTCCTGTTCCAGGGCAATGCCTATGAAGGCCTGACCTGCAACGCGCTTGAATGGGTCAAGTCCTTCGGCGGCGGCCAGATCGTTGAAGCTGACGGCACCATCTCGATCAATAACGAGCAGGCTGCCAAGGCCATCGACATGGCTGCCGGCTGGATCGGCACCATCTCTCCGGAAGGCAACCTGGCGTATATGGAAGAAGAAAGCCGCGGCGTGTGGCAGCTCGGCAATGCCGTGTTCCACCGCAACTGGCCCTATGCCTACTCGCTCGGCAATGGCGCGGACTCGCCGATTGCCGGCAAGTTCGACGTTGCTCCGCTCCCGGCCGGCGACGGTCCGGAAGCCCGCTCGGCTGCCACTCTCGGCGGCTGGAACGTTGCCGTTTCCAAGTACTCGCCCGATCCGGATGCCGCCATCGAACTGGCGCTCTATCTGAGCTCGTCCGAAGTGCAGAAGGAACGCGCCCTGATGCAGTCCAACCTGCCCACGATCGAAGCGCTCTATGACGACGCCGACATCGCTGCAGGCCAGCCGATCATCCCGGCCTGGAAGGAAATCTTCCAGAACGCCGTGCCGCGCCCGTCCGCGCCGACCCAGGTCAAGTACAACGAGGTCTCCTCGCTGTTCTGGAGCGCCGTGCACTCCACGCTTTCGGGCAATGGTACTGCTGCCGAGAATCTTGAAGTTCTCGAAGCCGACCTGACCGAACTCAAGGGCGACGCCTGGTAAGTCCTCCCAGGGCCCAGCAGCAAGGCGGACGGCCGGGATTTCCCGCCGCCCGCCTTGCGCAATAGATGACCATAGGCGTTGGGAGGAGCAACGATGACAACCGAAACACTGGCGTCTTCCACCAGGGTGGCCGCGCCAAAAGTGAAATCGGAACTGATGCAGCAGCGCATTCGCGCCGCGCGCCTGTTCCTCATCCCAATGCTGATTGCTCTCGCGGTGGTGGCCGGCTGGCCGCTGCTGCGATCGATCTATTTTTCCTTCACCGACGCCTCGCTGAGCAATTTGGACGAGGCGCAGTGGATCGGCTTCGGTAACTACCTGCGCTGGACCGTGCTCGAAAGTGGCTCGGTGCGCTGGCGCGGACTGCTGGTCGATCCGGCCTGGTGGAACGCGGTGTGGAACACGGTGCGCTTTGCCTTCGTCTCGGTGCTTTTCGAAGCCGTGCTCGGGATGATGGTGGCGCTGGTGCTCAATGCCGAGTTCAAGGGCCGTGGTATCGTTCGCGCTGCCATCCTGATCCCTTGGGCCATCCCGACCATCGTTTCCGCCCGTATGTGGGGTTGGATGCTCAATGACCAGTTCGGCATTCTCAATGATCTTGGCATGCGTCTTGGCCTCCTGAGCCAGAAGGTTGCCTGGACTGCGACCGCCGAAACGGCGATGACCGCCGTGTTGATCGTCGATATCTGGAAGACGACGCCGTTCATGGCGCTGCTCATTCTGGCCGGCCTGCAGATGATCCCCAAGGATATCTATGAAGCCGCCGAAATCGACGGCGTGCATCCGGTCAAGCAGTTCTTCAAGATCACGCTGCCGCTGGTTCGTCCGGCGCTGATGGTCGCGATCATTTTCCGCCTGCTCGACGCGCTGCGCATCTTCGACCTCATCTATGTGCTGACGCCCAATAGCGCGGCGACGAAGACGATGAGCGTGCTGGCGCGCGAAAATCTCTTCGACTTCGACAAGTTCGCCTATGGCTCGGCCATGTCGACCTTGCTGTTCCTGATCATCGCCGTCCTGACCATCCTCTATATCTGGCTGGGCCAAGTGAAGTTTGACGGGGGAGACCGATAATGGGTGCGACTTTCGATCTCTGGAAAGCAACCAAATGGACGCTGTTCTACCTGCTCGTAGGCTTCATCGTCCTGGTGAGCGTGTTCCCGTTCTACTACGCGATCCTCACCAGCTTTAAGTCGGGTACGGCGCTGTTCCAGGTCAACTACTGGCCGACCTCATTCAGCCTCGACAATTATTGGAACGTGCTCAATTCGGGCAGCTTCCCGCGCAACCTGCTCAATTCGATCTTCGTGTCCTCGGTCACGGTGATCCTGGCGCTGTTTCTTGCCATCACCGCGTCGTTTGCGCTGGCCCGCGTGCGGTTCCGGGGCAGGGGGCTGTTGCTGCTGACCATTCTGGGGATTTCGATGTTCCCGCAGATGGCGGTGCTGGCCGGCCTCTTCGAGGTGATCCGGGCCCTGGGCATCTACAACACGCCATGGGCGCTGATCTTCTCCTATACGATCTTCACGCTGCCGTTCACCGTGTGGGTTCTGACGACCTTCATGCGCGACCTGCCGGTGGAAATCGAAGAAGCGGCGATCGTCGACGGGGCTTCGCCCTGGGTGATCATCACCCGCGTGTTCATGCCGCTGATGTGGCCGGCGCTGGTGACGACGGGCATCCTCGCCTTCATCGGGGCGTGGAACGAGTTCCTCTTCGCGCTCACCTTCACCTCCAGCAACGAGACGCGCACCGTGCCGGTGGCCATCGCGCTGCTTTCGGGCAGCACCCAATATGAAATCCCCTGGGGCAACATCATGGCTGCCTCCGTCATCGTCACCGTGCCTCTGGTGATCCTCGTTCTCGTCTTCCAGCGCAAAATCGTGTCGGGCCTGACGGCCGGCGGCGTGAAGGGCTAAGGAGTTTTAGAAATGGCTGCGATCGAACTTCGCAATGTCCGCAAGTCCTTTGGCATGGTCGACGTGATCAAGGGCGTCGATCTGGAAGTCCGCAAGGGCGAGTTCATGGTGTTTGTCGGCCCCTCGGGCTGTGGCAAATCCACCCTGCTGCGCCTGATCTCGGGCCTTGAGGATATTACCTCGGGCGAGATGCTGTTTGACGGCAAGCTGGTCAACGCGCTGGCGCCTTCCAAGCGCGGCATTGCCATGGTGTTCCAGTCCTATGCGCTCTATCCGCATATGACGGTCTACGAAAACATGGCCTTCGGCCTGACGCTCGAAAAGGGCAAGGGCAAGGAAGAGATCCAGCGGCGCGTGGAAAAAGCCGCCGACATGCTGCAGATCCGTCAGTATCTCGACCGCCTGCCCAAGCAGCTTTCGGGCGGTCAGCGCCAGCGCGTTGCCATCGGCCGGGCTATTACCCGCGATCCGAAGGTGTTCCTCTTCGACGAACCGCTGTCGAACCTCGACGCGGCGCTGCGCGTGGCGACCCGTATCGAGATCGCCAAGCTCCACGAGAGTATGGACCACGTCACCATGATCTATGTGACGCATGACCAGGTGGAAGCCATGACCTTGGCCGACCGCATCTGCGTGCTGCGCGATGGTCTTGTCGAACAGGTCGGCACGCCGATGGAACTCTATGAGCGTCCGGACAGCATTTTCGTTGCCGGCTTTATCGGCTCGCCCAAGATGAACTTCATTGCCGGCGACAAGGCCGACAAGTTCGGTTGCGCGACGCTGGGTATTCGCGGCGAGCACATGGACATCAAGACCGATGGCATTTGGGAAGGCACGGTGATCCATACCGAAAATCTCGGTGCGGATTCCTATGTCTATCTCGATATGGGCCAGGAAGAACCGGTCGTGGTACGCCTCGACGGTGCGGTCAGCTATCAGAGCGGGCAAGTGCTCAAGGTTTCGCCGCAGGAAGAGCGCATTCATCGTTTCGATGCCGCGGGCAAGCCGATCCGCTAAATCAATCACAAATGCCGTGGCGGCCCTAGGGCCGCCACAAAACCAATCGCTGCGTCATTCCCGCGAAAGCGGGAATCTCCCTTGATCGATGAAAGGAGATTCCCGCTTTCGCGGGAATGACGCAGAGAAATGAGAAAGGGCCGATGCCTCCACATCCGGCTCGTCAAACTAGGAGACTACCAATGCCGATCCGTACCCTGGTCTGGGGCGAGAACGTCCACGAGCAGAAGAACAAGACGGTTGCCGAAAACTATCCCAACGGGATGCACAACCAGATTGCCTCGCTCATCGCGCAGGATAGCAATATCTCGACCAAGACCACGACGCTGCAGGAACCGGAACACGGGCTGACCGATGCCGTGCTGGCCGAGACCGATGTTCTGGTCTGGTGGGGCCATGCGGCTCACGACAAGGTCGACGATGTCGTCGTCAAGCGCGTCATGGAACATGTGTGGCAGGGCATGGGCCTGATCGTGCTGCATTCGGGCCACCACTCGAAGGTGTTCAAGGGCCTGATGGGTTCGCCGGCGAACCTCCACTGGCGCGAAGCGGGCGAACGGGAACGCCTCTGGGTCGTCAATCCGGGTCATCCGATCGCCAAGGGCCTGCCGGCCTATTTCGAGCTCGAATACGAAGAAATGTATGGCGAGCCCTTCTCCGTGCCGGAGCCGCTCGAAACCGTCTTCGTCTCCTGGTTCCAGGGCGGCGAAGTGTTCCGTTCGGGCCTGACCTATCGTCGCGGCGCGGGCAATATCTTCTACTTCCGTCCCGGCCACGAAACCTACCCGACCTATCACGACGCCAATGTGGGCCAGGTGCTGCGCAATGCGGTCAACTGGGCCTATAACGGCGATCGCCATGCGCACCTGATGAAGGCGCCGAATACGCCGGTTGGCGAAGCGATCGAAAAGATCGAAGAACGCGGCGCCAAGCTTTCGTCGGCCGACCACGCAGGCGAAGTGAAGAAGTAAGACGCACTTTCCCTTCTTTCGTCATTGCCCGGCTTGTCCGGGCAATCCAGGGGGCCGCGAGCGCGGTAATGGATCGCCCGGACAAGCCGGGCGATGACGATGGGTAGGTATCGAGGGCTACTTTGCGGCCCCGATGAGTTGAAAACTGTTTAGCGGCTGCCGCGGCGGCCAAGGAATCAAAAGAATGCGTATCCTCATTCTGGGTACCGGCGGCATGGCCAATCAGCATGCCAAGCATTTCGCTGCCATCGACGGCGTGACACTGGTGGGTGGCGTGGACGTCGATCCGGCGCGGGTCGAGGCGTTCAACAAGGTCCATGGTATCGAGAGGGGCTTTGGCTCGCTCGACGCGGCCCTGGCCTGGGGCGAGTTCGACGCGGTGGCCAATGTCACCCCGGACAGCATCCACCATCCGACGACCATGGCGGCACTGAACGCCGGCAAGCATGTGTTCTGCGAAAAGCCGCTGGCGACGGACCATGCAAAGGCCATGGAAATGACCGAGACGGCCGAACGGCTGGGTCTCGTCAACATGGTCAACCTGACCTATCGCAATGTCGCGCAGCTGCAGAAGGCCCGCGAGATCGTGCAGTCCGGTCAGGTCGGCGCCGTCAAGCATTTTGAAGCGAGCTACCTGCAGAGCTGGCTGGTGTCGAAGGCCTGGGGCGACTGGCGCACGGAAAGCCAGTGGCTGTGGCGCCTGTCGAAGAAGCACGGTTCCAACGGCGTGCTGGGCGATATCGGTGTGCACATTCTCGACTTTGCCGCCTACGGGGCCGGTAGCGATTTCTCGGATGTGTTCTGCCGCCTGCACACCTTCGACAAGGCTGAGGGCAACCGGATCGGCGAATATGATCTCGACGCCAATGACAGCTTTGCCATGACGGCGCAGCTTGAGAATGGCGCACTCGGCGTGGTTCATGCAACGCGCTGGGCGACCGGCCACTTCAACGAACTGCGCCTGCGCGTTTACGGCGAAAAGGGCTCGGTGGAAGTGCAGCATCGGCATGACTGGTCGAAGCTGTTTACGTGCCTTGGCGACGATATCGAGACCGGTACCTGGACCGAGGTTGCGGTCGACCCGGTGCCGACGAACTATCAGCGTTTTGCTGAAGCGGTGCGGGCAGGCAAGAACCTTGAGCCGAGCTTCCGCCATGCGACCAATATCCAGAAGGTGCTGGATCTGGCGACGGTGACGGATAGGGATCGGGCTGAACACAAGGTGTAAGCCGGGCGCGGTTCGCTCCTGCGAGAGATGTTCCGCCGGGAACAGAGATTCCCGCTTTCGCGGGAATGACACTGTGGAGGTGGAGGCATTTCAGGATGGGCCCCGGCGTTCGCCGGGGTGACATCCGTGGGTTGTGATAAAAAGGGCCGCTCCGAAATCAGGGCGGCCTTTTTGTTTCAGGCGGCTTTGTAGCGTGGGGCTGGCTTGCCGTTCTGGGTGCCGCCGAAGAGGTTCTGGCGGGCGGTGTCGTAGGTGTTCCAGAGCTCGAGGTCGTGGACCGAGGGCAGGGTGACTTCTTCGCCGCGATCGAGACCGGCGAGGGCGGCGTCGACGAGGTTTTCGGCGGTCATGAAGACGGACTGGTCGAAATTGGCGATTGGTACGCCGGCGGCTTCGTAGAATTCGGTGACGGTGCCGGCAGGGAGGACGGCTTGGACCTGGATGCCGTCGGCTTGCACTTCCTGCTGGATGGCGCGGCTATAGGTCAGCACGAAAGCCTTGGTGGCGCTGTAAAGCGAGGTGGCAGGCATGGCGTGGAAGGCCATGACGGAACCGACATTGACGATGGCGCCGGACTTGCGGGCGCGCATGGCCGGAAGGGCGGCGCGGGTGAGGCGCATGAGGGCCGTGACGTTGAGGGCGAGGGTTTGCGCGGCGGCTTCGTCGCTGAGGTCAGCGGTCGAGGAGATCGGGCCCATGCCTGCATTGTTGACCAGCAGATTGATCTCTTCGTCGCGCAGCACGGTTTCGATGCTGGCCATGCCGGCGTCGGCCGAGAGGTCGGCAGCGATGGTGCGGACGGAAACTTTGTGAGCCTGCTGCAATTGGGTCGCGAGGTCTGCGAGACGCTCGGCGCGGCGCGCAACGAGGACGAGATCATAGCCACGGGCGGCGAGGCGCTGGGCGTAGACGGCGCCGATGCCAGAGGAGGCACCGGTGATGAGAGCGGTTTTGGACATGGGAAGTTCCTTTAATTGAGTGCTCAACTAATTGGGATCGGGCCATGTTCTTGTCAATGGTGATGTGCTCAACTATTTTGTTGGGTGGAGAATGACAATGCCAAAAATCACGCCTGCGGATGTTGAAAGCACTGAGGCCTATGACCCGCTCACCTGCACGCATACCGCGCTGCGGGTGGCGTCGCGGCAACTGACGCAGCTTTATGACGATGCGCTGGCCGCGTCGGGACTGACTTCGGGGCAGGCGCTGCTGGTGGCGCGGATCGATGAGCTTGGCGGCGCATTGGGCGGAACGGGGCCGTCATTGCAGGCGTTGGCGAAGCGGCTTTCGATCCAGATTTCGGCACTGACGCATGCACTGCGGCCACTGGTGCGGGATGGGCTGGTGGAAGTCGTGGTGGACACGAACGACAGGCGCGTGAAGCGGGCGGTGTTGACCGAACAAGGGCTCAAACAGACGCGGCAGATGTACCTGCTCTGGCAAGAGCTGAACGAGCGGATAGACGCGGTATTGGGGGAAGGGACGACCGAGCAATTGCGCGGGCTTGCCAACCTCGTGGCGGCGCCCGGCTTTGCCCAGAAAGTGCTGGCGCGGCCGGAATAAGCGGGAAAACTAGGGGGCGCAATGCCCCGATTGCGGGTTCGCTCTTGCAAGCAGGGGAGGGCATTCCAATTTATGGCGCTGTTGTCGTGGGAGCGTCGCAATGGGAATTGTCTGGGCCATCATCATTGGTTTTCTCGCCGGCCTGATCGCCAAGTGGATCACGCCCGGCGATAACAAACCGCAGGGGTTCATCCTCACGACGGTGCTGGGCATTGTCGGCTCGGTGGTGGCGACCTGGCTTGGGCAGCAGATCGGCTGGTATGGGCCGGGCGATGGGGCGAATTTCATCGGCGCTATTGTCGGCGCGGTGGTGATCCTGCTGGCCTGGGGCCAATTGGCGCGCCGGGTTTAGCGCCCGAACTCAGGCTGTGCCGTAGCGCTCGCGGGCTCGTTCGCGGGCCTTGGCCGCGACGACTTCGCGATCCCTGGGCGGGGCCTTGGTGTCGAGGGCGGTCAGCAGCTTGCGGACTGATTTCTCGATCTCTTCCACGGCGTCATAAAAGGCTGCCTCGTTGGCATGCGAGGGGCGGTTGAAGCCGGAAATCTTGCGGACGAATTGCAGGGCCGCCTCGTGCATTTCGTTCTTGCTGGCGGGCGGCTCGAAATTGAAAAGCGGCTTGATGTTGCGGCACATGGTGTTTTCCGTTTGTGGGATGTCGCATCGGTCAAAAGAGATAACGCAAAAGGGCGCCCGATGGGCGCCCTTCGTGTTTGGTATCGCGAAAAACCTTACTTCACGGTGATGCGGCCAT
Organism: Devosia sp. LjRoot3; assembly: GCF_964252865.1. Classification (NCBI taxonomy): domain Bacteria; kingdom Pseudomonadati; phylum Pseudomonadota; class Alphaproteobacteria; order Hyphomicrobiales; family Devosiaceae; genus Devosia; species Devosia sp. LjRoot3. The sequence continues at coordinate 411,372 of NZ_CAXUPK020000003.1, read as the reverse complement.
CGAGGTAGGGCGTGTATTCGCCGCCCAGCTTGGCGATGTATTCGGCGACGACCTGTTCGAGCGGCGGGCCGAAGTCATAGGGGTTTTCGCCCGAAGCGAAGGTCTCGTAGCCGTCGCCGCCGCCACGCACGTAGTTGTTGGTGACGACGATGTAGTCGGCTTCTTCGTCGATCGGCACCCAAGTGTCGCCTTCGCCCTTGACCAGCACGTCGCTGATGCGGCTGCCGGCGGGATTGGCGAGGGTGTAGGTGTACTTGAGGCCTGCGACCTGGGCGAAGCGGCCGGCGCCGTTTTCGATATCGCTGACGCCGTTTTCGAGGGCTTCGATGACGTCAGCTCCGCTCACCTGAACGGTAGCGAGGGTGTTGGAGAAGGGCAGGACGGTCAGCACGTCGCCGACGGTGATTTCACCGGCGTCGATGGAAGCGCGGACGCCGCCGCCGTTCTGGAAGGCGATGGTGGCGCCCTGATCGGCAACGCGGTCGAGAATGGCGTCGGCCAGGAGGTTGCCCATGGAGCATTCCTGCACACGGCAGACTTCGCGGGCGCCTTCGAGCTTGTCGGTGGTGGTGCCGATGACCTGGCTGGTCATTTCCTCGATGGGACCGAGGAGCGTGGCGAGCTGGTCCTTGAAGTCTTCGTTGGCAATGACAGTGGCGTCGATCAGGTAGGGCTCGCCTACGGCCTTGGTGACGGTGCCATTGTCATCCCAGGTGATGGCGATATCGCCTAGATATTTGCCGTATTGATTGGCCTGAACCACGGGGACTTCAACGCCGACTGGGTTGGTGACCATGGTCGGATAGGGACCGGCGGCGCCTTCGGCGGTGTTGGACAGGAGGGTATGGCTGTGGCCGCCGACGATGACGTCGACCAGTGGCAGGGAGGCGGCGACGTTGAGGTCTTCGTTGTAGCCGATGTGGCTGAGAAGAATGATCTTGTTGACGCCGGCGGCATCGAGCGCCTCGGAGGCGCCGCGGACATATTGGATGACGTCGTGGAATTCGACGTCGCCGGGCGAGGCGATCTCGGGGGTATCTTCGGTGGTGGCGCCGATGATGCCGATCTTTTCGCCGCCGACTTCGACGACGATGGAACCCTGAACCTTGCCGCGCAGGCCTTCATCGCGGGTCACGTCGAAATTGCCGCCAATGATCGGGAATTCGGCCGCTTCGATGAATTTCAGGAATTCTTCCGGGCCATCGTCGAATTCGTGATTGCCGGTGGCGACCACGTCAAAGCCCATCTGGTTGAAGAAGTCGGAAACGACCTTGGACTTGTAGGTGGTGTAGTAGAGCGAGCCCTGGAAATTGTCGCCGGCCGAGAGCAGCAGCGAGTTGCCGGCTTCGTACTTGGCGCGGGTGTCGTCAATGATGGTTTTGAGGCGCGCGATACCGCCAAAGCATTCGCCGGCTGCGTCGGTTTCGGCGTCGCAATTGGAGTCCGAACCGGTGATCGGATCGAAGCGCGAATGGAAGTCGTTGATGTGCAGGATGTTGAGTGTGAATTCGGCATGAGCGGCGGTCGAAAAACCGGCGCAGAGGGTGAGCGCGGTGGCGCCCAGCAAAAGCTTCTTCATCCCTGTGGTTCCTTCGTGATTGCAGCAAGGCCCTGCTTCGACTTCCGGCGCTCCCGACATTTTTTCGTGCCGCCACTGAAGCATTAAGGAGAGTTAACCAGCTAATTGTGACAGTGGAAAGTGTTTCATTTCCGAGATTTATCCAACGGATGGCAGCGCACGAATGGGCACTGCAATCGATGCCATTTGGGGTTTCAATAGCGGATGAGTCAGGTATTCTCCGCCCCGTTTGATTTGAGGGGGTGCCCTGATGCGCAGTGCTTTGATCGTCTATGGCGGCTGGGAAGGCCATGATCCCGAGGAATGCGCGACGATCTATCGTCGCTGGCTGCACGAGGATGGCTATTCGGTGCGCACGGCGACCGAGACCAGCGCCTTTGCCGATCCCTCCATTCGCGACCTGTCGCTGATCATCCCGATCTTCACGATGAGCAAGATCGCCAAGGAAGAGGCGGAGAACCTTACCAAGGCCGTCGAAGGCGGTGTCGGTCTGGCCGGGCACCATGGCGGCATGAGCGATGCCTTCCGCGAGGCGGTGGACTATCAGTTCATGGTGGGCGGCCAGTGGGTGGCGCATCCGGGCAATATCATCGACTACACGGTCGATGTGACCAAGCCCGAGGACCCGATCATGGCGGGGATTTCAGGCTCGTTCCCCTACAAGTCCGAGCAGTATTACATGCATGTCGACCCCTCCAACGAGGTGCTGGCGACGACGACTTTTACGGGTGAGCACGCCTATTGGATCGACGGCGTGGTGATGCCGGTCGTCTGGAAGCGCCGGCATGGCAAGGGCAAGGTGTTCCATATGACGCTGGGGCATCAGGCCAAGGAATTCGAGAATTCCAACATGGCGACGATCATGCGTCGTGGCATGAACTGGGCGGCCAGGGACGAATAGTCCGGCCTACCAGCGCAGAACGAACTTTCCGATGACGGCGCCGAGGAGGGCCGTCATCGCGATCCCCAGCGAATACCAGACGGCCATGAACATCATGCCGGTTTCGCCACAGTAGAAGGCATAGGCCCAGGCGCCGAAGCCGCCCGCCACGAGGCCGGCGGCAAAGCCGGCGAGGGTCGGCGAGCGCGGCGCGGTGGTGCGTAGCGCAGAGAGCAAAGCAATCAGCACAGGCGTGCCGGCGAGCGTGATCAGCCACGGGCAGACCATGGCGGTCTGGCCCACCAGCATGGGCATGGACCAATCGGCGCGCATCCACATCATGGTGCCGCTGCCGAGGGCGAGGAGCGCGAGGAGGCCCGCGCCGGCTAGGGGCCAGATGATGCGGCCGTCGGGGCGGGCGAGGACCGGCGCGGCTGCAAGGCCCAGGAGGCCGAAGGCGAGCGTGTAGCCGAACTTTGTCCAGAACATCACCGCGCTATCGGCGCCGCCGAAGGACCGGCCCATCATGAGGTCGAGGACGAGATAGACGCCGGCAATGGTGACGAGCACGCCCACGACGAGCGCGAGGATCAGCCTGCGTTCGATGGCGCGGGGCGGGGTGGGTTTCAGATCGGCGGCGAGGCGATTTATGAGGTCGTCGGTCATTTCTCGCCTCCGGCAAACTTGCCCATCAGGGCTTTCAAGCCACGATGGATGGAGACCTTTGCTGCGGTTTCGGTGATGCCGTGACGGGCGGCGGCTTCCGCAACGGTGGCGCCTTCGAGACGGGTCTGGCGGATGAGATCGGAGGTACGGGGCGGGACCTGGCTGAGGACGGTTTCGACGTCATGGCGATCGGCTGCGTTGGCGCTGTCGTCGGTGGCAAAGATCGGCGCGTCGTCTTCGAGCGGGACGGTGGGGCGGATGGCGTAGCGGCGGACGTGGTCCACGAATTTGTGGTGGGCGACGGCATGCAGCCAGGCCGTGAAGGGCCTGGTGCGATCGTAGGTTTCGCGCCGCGTATGCACGGCCAGCAGGGTTTCCTGCACGAGGTCCTCCGCGTGCGAAGCATGGGCGGGACTGAGGCGGCGGGCAAACCAGGGACGCAGATAGCGCGTGAGGTCGGCCAGAAGCATTCGATAGGCGGTAGCGTCGCCATCGAGCGAAGCGAGCATCAGCCCGCGCAGCCGCCTCTCGGTTTCGTCCGCCTGCATCACGTTCCCATTCGTCCCCTCTGCGCCAATGGTTACACGGCGGCGCAGAGAAAGTTGAGCCGATATCACGACGCGGTGATTGCGTAACGGATTGGGATGGGCGGGCGAATGGCTGGGCATGGACGCGCCGGAGGGGCGGGTCTCAATGGGAGATTTTTCCGATGCACGTTTTCAAGACGATCACGCTTGCCGCCCTGATGGTTGCCGGAGCGGCGCCTGTTTTCGCCGAGGATGCGATGGCTCCGGCCATGGATGCCATGGCGCCGCAGGCGATGATCAGTGATGCTGACCTTGAGCTTTGCCTGACCCAGGCGGCGGCTATTACCTTTGAGGAAGCGATGACGGCGGCGACTGTTGCCTGCAATGGACTGCACGAGGGCATGGATGTGATGGGGGCGATCCGGTCGCTGGGCATGGACGAAAAGATGGAAGCCAATCCCATCGCGGGCGGTGCCATGGCGCCGGCGATGTAAGAAAAAGCAGTCACAAACAAGTGTTGGCCGCCATTTGTCCCGTGCGTTACCGTTGCTAGTGAACGGGGCGAATGGTGCCGCCAAGGGGACGTTCATGACAGATGTAGAAAAAGCACCGCTGGCCAAGGGGCCGTTGATCTATCGTCAATCGGTGTGGACGCGAGTGACGCATTGGGTCTGGGCGATCTGCCTGTTCTTCCTGCTGCTGTCGGGGCTGCAAATTTTTAACGCTCATCCGGCGCTCTATATCGGGCAGCAGTCGGGATTTGAGTTCGACAATGCGGTGCTTGAGATCGGGGCGGTGAATACGCCCCAGGGTCCGCGCGGGCGCACGACGGTTTTCGGGCAGACGTTTGATACGACCGGTGTGCTCGGCATGAGCGGCACGGCGGAAGCTCCGCAATATGTGGGCTTTCCGGGGGCTGTCACTATTCCCTCGTTCCGTGATCTCGCGACGGGACGAGTGGTGCATTTCTTCTTTGGGTGGGTATTCGTTGGCGCCCTGTTCGTTTGGTTCCTGGCGAGCTTCATCAACGGCCATTTGCGGCGCGATATCGTGCCTAAAGGGTCGGATATTTCCGGGTTGCCGAAGGATGCGCTCGATCATGCGCGGCTGAAACTGCATCATGGGCGGCGGTATTCGCCCTTGCAGAAGCTGAGCTATTTTACTGTTTTCTTTGTGCTTTTTCCGCTGATCATTCTGACGGGACTGACTATGAGCCCGGGGATGGATGCGGCATGGCCGTGGCTGCTGGATATTTTCGGCGGGCGGCAGACGGCGCGCACGATCCACTTTGGGGTGATGGTGCTGCTGGTGCTGTTCTTCGTTGTGCACATCGTCATGGTGCTGCTGGCGGGGCCGCTCAATGAATTGAGATCAATGGTAACGGGCTGGTACCGCACTAGCCCGGGTACGCCGGCCGAGGCGGGAGACAAGCCATGAGCAATATCATTCTCAATCGGCGGAAGCTTCTTATTGGCTCGGCGGCGCTGGGATCGAGCCTGGCGCTTAGTGGCTGCAATCAGTTCGATTTTCTGGGGCAGCGCGGCAATCCCGTGCGGCAGGCGCTGGAGCAGGCCAATGTTCTTACCTATCGGGCGCAGAGGGCGCTGATCGGGGATTCAGTGCTGGCGCGGGAATATTCGGCGAGCGAGATCCGACAGGGCATGAAGCCCAATGGTTCGACCGAGCCGATGACGCCGGAATATATGTTTTTGAAGGCGCAGAATTTTGCGCCTTACAAGCTGACCATCAAGGGCATGGTGGAGCGCGAGGTGTCATTCTCGCTCGATGAGCTGCGGAACATGCCGGCGCGCAGCCAGATCACGCGGCACGATTGCGTCGAGGGCTGGAGCTGCATTGCTAAGTGGACGGGGACGGCGCTGGGGCCGGTGCTCGATATGGCGGGGGTGAAGCCGGGGGCGCGGTTCTGCGTCTACCATTGCTTCGACAATATCCAGAAGACGCTGTCGGGCGACATTTTCTACTATGAGAGTTCGGATCTGGTGGATGCCTATCATCCGCAGACGATCCTTTCCTACGGGCTCAACGACCAGGTCTTGCCGGTGAGCAATGGGGCGCCGGTGCGGCTGCGGATCGAGCGGGCACTGGGGTACAAACAGCCAAAGTATCTGCACACGATCGAGCTCGTGGATGACCTGACCCCGTTTGGGCGGGGGAAGGGCGGGTATTGGGAAGACAACGGGTATGACTGGTATGGTGGGATTTGAAGCCGCGAAATCGTGGCTTGCTCATCCTAACAGGCTCTGAGCGTTCCTAGTCCCACCGTGTCATTCCCGCGAAAGCGGGAATCTCATTGTGCAGGAGACAGGGATTCCCGCTTTCGCGGGAATGACGCCGTGGATTTGATGGATCGGCAGGGGCGACGGGCCTCCCACACACCTCCCATGCGCCTGCCACACTTGCCTTTTGGGGCTATTTCCCCCATATGGGGCGCAGCGTTGCGGTCAATAGGGCCGCTAACGGGCTTCTCTTCTTACTCAAGCGGTGAGCGGCGAAGTCATCCCGGATAGCAAAGTGCTCCGGGTTTGAGCCAGCACCCGCGCGATACCTCCTATCGCCCGATTGCAATTTTTGTTCCTGGCGCCTGCGCTTTGCAGAGCGCCCGCGCAGCTTTTGCGCATCATGAAAGATCAAGATTTGACCGATTTTTCCAGTCTCGGACTTCCTGAAAACCTGATCAACAGCCTCAAGGCTGCAGGGTTCGAGACCCCAACCAAGATCCAGAGCCAGGCCATTCCGAAGCTGCTGGAAGGCCGGGACGTGCTGGGCATTGCCCAGACCGGCTCGGGCAAGACGGCTGCCTTTGGCCTGCCGATCCTCGCCGGTATCGGCGAACTGACCGGCCGCCCGCGGCCGATGACGACGCGCGCGCTGATCCTGGCGCCGACGCGCGAACTGGCCGTGCAGATCGAAGAAAACATCCGCAAGTTTGCCGGCAGCAAGTTCAAGCTCGATACCGTGCTCGTTCTGGGCGGTGTGTCGCGCTACCATCAGGTGCAGAAGATCGCCAAGGGTGTGGACGTTGTCGTTGCGACCCCCGGCCGTCTCAAGGACCTGCTCGACGACAACAAGATCCGTCTCAACGAGACGCGCTGGCTGGTGCTCGACGAGGCAGACCGCATGCTCGACATGGGCTTCATTGCCCCGGTGAAGGCGATTGCCAAGGCCATCGGCCTGCGCCGCCAGACCATGCTGTTCTCGGCCACCATGGCCGCGGAAGTCGAAGACCTCGCCAAGGGCCTGCTCAAGGATCCGGTGAAGGTCGAGGCGGCGCCGCAGGGCTCGACCGTCGTGAAGATCGACCAGCGCGTCATCCTCTCCGGTTCGAAGGCCAAGCGCGGCGTGCTCAATGGCCTTCTCGGCGACGAGAAGGAAGGCATGGAGCGGGTCATCGTTTTCGCTCGCACCAAGCATGGCGCTGATCGCGTTGCGAAGAACCTCGCCATCGACGGCCACGACGCTGCAGCCATCCACGGCAACAAGAGCCAGAACGCTCGCCAGGCGGCCCTCAAGGGCTTTTCCAGCGGTAGCGTGCGCATTCTTGTTGCGACCGATATCGCGGCGCGCGGCATCGACGTGCCGGGTATCACTCACGTGGTGAACTATGATCTGCCGGACGATCCGGAAAACTATGTGCACCGCATTGGTCGTACCGGTCGCAATGGCGCTGAAGGCATTGCCATCACGCTGTGCGACGGCACCGAACGTTCCAAGCTGCGCGACGTTGAAAAGCTGATCCGCCGGACGCTGCCGCTCTCGGGCGATCTCAACATGGTTGAGGAAGCGACGGCTTCGGCGCCGCGGGCCCCGCGCAACAACGCGGGTGCCCCGGGCGGTCAGCGCACTGCGCGTAATCCCAAGCCGAGCCAGCGCAAATTCAACACGCCGCGCCCGGGTGGCGAGCGTGGCAAGGGCGGCGCTCCCCGCGATGCCAACGCTGTGCGGGAAGCGAGTGCTGGCCCTGCCCGTGATGCCCGCAATCCGCTGGCTCCGGCGCGCTCGGTGAAGCCCCCGCGCGCCGATGGTCTCAAGGAAAAACCGCGTTGGACAACAGCGGCGAAAAAGTCCGCTGCGCGCAATCGGCGCGGCGAAGGCTAATCAGAACAAAGGGCGGCCGAGAGGCCGCCCTTTTTGTTGGAGCTAGTCCCGTACCGCCGGTGTCATCGTCGAACGATCCGCCGTTCCGCTCGGGCCGCCGCCGCCCGGAGGGCCGCCCGCGCCACCTTCCGGTGGTTCAGGGCGATCGCCGCCGTCCATGGAAAAGCCGATGGTCGAGCTGGCGCTGGGGTCGACGCCGATGATCATGGCGGCGAGGTATTCTTCGTCCAGTTCCTTGATGAAGGCATAGGCCGCGCGGGTGGATTGGGCCGCGATGCTGTCATTGGAGTTGAGCGTGTCGCGGGTGCTGGCGCGGTCATTGTAGGGCGCGATATTGAGGTAGATGTATTCGGAGAGCGCATCGGGGAAGAAGATCTGCCCGGTGAGGATGACGTTCTCGGCGATGAAGACCTTGAAATGGATGTGGGTGGTGCGGCCGCGATACCAGCTTGGATAGACGGTTTCGAATTCGACGAGGCCATTGGCGTCGGCAAATTGGGTGCCGCGCATGAAGGTTTCGCCAGTTGTGTCGACGGAGCCATCGTCCCCCTGGCCGGGATAGCCGGAATAAACGCCGGTGGCGTCGCAGTGCCAGATGTCGACGCGGGCGCCTTCGATGACGGCGCATGCAGCGTCGACGACCTGCAAGCGGATGCGTAGGGGGATGCCGGGGCGAGCTTCGGTGATGTCCGTACGCTCAAGGGCGGGATCGAAATAGTAGGGGCCTTCGGTGACCTCGGGAATGATGGCGCAGACGTCGGCGCCCTGCAGGAGGGCGGCAGTCTGGCTGGCGCTGACGCCAGCTTCCTGGGCAAAGGCGCTCTGGCTCATCACGAGGCCGCCGCTGGCGGTCACGGCGAGGGCCTTGAAGGCGTCACGACGGTTCAATGTGGGCATGGTGTCCACTCCCCTGTTTGGCTTGCTGGCAAGACCATAACGCAGAACCCCCGGGGGCGGGCATTACACCTTGGTTAGTGGCATGACCATTTGGTTAGGGGGGCTAGGCCACGGAGGCCATGTAGATGACGTCGCGGGCACCAGCGCCGGCTTCGCCGATGCCGGGGGACAGGCGCTCGAGGAAGCTGAGGGCCCAATCGTCGACATTGTGCGCTTCGGCGGCGGCCATGAGACCTTTCCAGCGCGCCTGGCGCTCCTCAAGCGGCATGTCCAGCGCCATGCGCAGGGCCTCGGCGGTTTCGTCGGTGTCGAACGGATTGACCTGGAGGGCGTCGGGGAAAATTTCCGCGGCGCCGGCAAAGCGCGACAGAACGAGGACGCCAGGATTTTCTGGATCCTGTGCGCCCACATATTCGTGGGCGACAAGGTTCATGCCATCGCGGAGGGGCGTCACGAGGGCAACGCGGGCGAGGCGATAGAGGCCGGCAAGGCTCGGCTGGCCATAGGCGCGCTTCACATAGGTGAGGGGCGCCCAATCGGGCTCGGCGAAGCGTCCCATGACGCGGCCGCACATGGCGTCGAGTGCGTCGCTGGTCTCCTGATATTCCTTGATCGTATCGCGCGACGGCGGGGCGACTTGCAAGAGATGCACGTTGCGGCGGAAGCGCTGGTTATTGGCGAGGAGTTTTTCATAGGCTTCCACGCGCTGGGGCAGGCCTTTGGAATAATCGAGACGGTCGACGCCGAGGATCAGGGCCTGGTCGCCCAGGGCGCGGTGCATGCGGTGGATCATCTTCTTGGCGGCGGGGCTGGTGGACAGCCGGGAAAAGGCTTCGGGGTCCGAGCCAATGGGGAAGGCGGCGATTTCCGTGTTGGAGAAATCGATGGCTTCGGTGGGCTGGATGGCGAAGGTCGAGGGCGCCTGATGTTCGACGAAATCGGTGAAGGCGGCCACGTCGCGATTGGCCTGGAAGCCAAGGAGATCGTAGCGCGAGGTGTCGCGCATCAGTTCGCCATGGTGGGGGATGGCGTAGAGTGCGTCGGCGGTGGGGAAGGGGATGTGGAGATAAAAGCCGATCCGGTTTTTCGCGCCAAGGGCGCGCAATTCGCTGGCCAGCGGGATCAGGTGATAGTCGTGCACCCAGATGACGTCATCGGGCTTGAGGAGCGGCATCAGGGCCTTGGCGAACTGGGCGTTGACGCGGCGATAGCCCTCGTACCAGTGGCTTTCTATGGTGGCGAGATCGAGCCGGAGGTGGAAGCTCGGCCAGAGGATGGAGTTGGAAAAGCCGGAATAATAGGCGCGGTGATCGTCGGGGGAGAGGTCGATCTGGGCAATTTGCAGGCCGTCGATGTCTTCGAAGCGCGGCTTGCTCTCGGGGCTTTCGGTGAGCTTGCCGGACCAGCCGAACCAGAAGCCTTCGCGTTCACCCAGCACCTTCTTCAGCGCTACGGCGAGGCCGCCGGCGGCAGGGCCTTTTCCGGGTGTGCGATTGGAAACGATGACGATGCGGCTCATGGCAGACGGGCCCCCTGTATAAAAATCAATATGAGGCCGGGCGCGAAGCGCCCGGACCGAGGTCGTGTCGATATGCGGCCAGGCGAAAATCAGTTCGCCGTGGTCTCGGTGAGTACCGGCTCTTCGCGGTGCACGAGATCGCCAAGGCCACCGATCAGGGCGCGAACCGAGGTGACGTCGGCGATGCGCAGGCGGGCGGCGGTTTCTCCGGGCCCGATTTTGATGCCGACGCCACCCAATTCCTGCGCGGCGCGGAAGGCATCTTCGTCGGTGACGTCGTCGCCGATGAAAATGGGCGTGCGCCCGACAAAGGGTTCTTCCTGCATGAAGGCGCGGAGAGCTGCGCCCTTGTCGAAGCCGATGGGGCGGGCCTCGTAGACCATTTTGCCTTCGACCAGCGAATATTGCGGGTGGTCGGTCAGCACTTCTTCGAGGGCGCGCAGGCAGGCATCGGCCAGTTCCGGCGCCTGGCGATAGTGGAGGGCCACGGTGCCGGGCTTGGGCTCGATCAGCAGTTCGGGATGGGCCATGGCGAGTGGCTCGATGGCCCGGGCGATTTCTTCGGCGCCGACGATCAGGTCTTCGTCGACTTCTTCCATCGAACCATCGGCGCGACGGCGTTGCGAGCCATGGGCACCGGCTATGGGGAGATGCAGCGGGGCGAGGAAGCGGTCGATGTCGGAGATTTCGCGGCCGGTGATGACGGCGAAGGCGTTGTCGAATTCGCGGGTGATGCGGTTGATCTGTTCGGCGAGATCATTGGGGACGTGGATCGAGTCCGGCGTCTCGGCGATCTCCACCAAAGTGCCGTCGAAGTCGGTGAACAGGGCGAGCGCAGGGACCTTGGCGCCGGTTTCGAGAAGCATAGGGTTCATCGGAATTCCTCACATGGCACTTCGGGGGTCATGCAAGGGAACGTCAGGGAGCGGAAAAGGTTCGCGCCACATGCCTGCCATGCACGCGGCGGGAATATGAACGAAACATTAATCACGCATTCGTGACCCATTCAGCCGTGGAGCGATATCGCTTGTTCCAACGTTGCTACAATACGTCCTGCGTCAAACGCGAGGGCGAAAAGTTGAGGGAAAACAACATCAAATGCGTCCGCTTCTGTCCAAACCCGCTCAGGCTCAAATGCTGCTATCGGCGCTGTTCGTCGCAGCATTGAGCTTCATCACGCTCGCGGCATCCTTTGCTGAAATGCCGGTAGAAAGTGCTCCAACCCAGGCCGGCATTCATGAATAAGGCAGGGCTTTCGGATCGTGAACGGCTCACTTTGAGCCTGTGGCGCGTCGTGCTGCCCATGCCGAAAACGGCGCAAGTCGTGGCGGGCGCTGCGAGGCGTCCGCTGAAATCGCTGCGCAAGTTTCAGGCGAGCGGGATGCCCTTGTTGCCCTTGTCGCGCTGATAGACGGCCGAGAGATCGGCATAGGCGGCGCTGATATCGTCGAGGCGCGCGAGTAGGTTTTCGCGATGGTCCCGGTCGAGGCCCGCTACCATTTCCTGCAAGCCCCGGCTTTTGAAGAAGGCATTGGTGCGATTGTAGAGCGGGCGGTTCGGAGGGACGGCGCTGCGATCAGGATCGGGCACGGCGTAGACCGCCTGCAGGATCTGGATGTCGTAAGGGATGCCAAAGCTGTCGCGGCTGTCTTCGTAGGTGAAGAGATAGTAGAAATTATCGAAGCCTGACCAGGTGATGCCGGAGAGGCAGAGCGAGCACGGCTCGTGCGAGGTCAGGAAGACGCAGTCCTTGGTTGCTGGACGCTGGTCTTCAGGCAGTTCGAAGAAGCGCTTTATGGCGTGCATTTCGCCGTGCCAGAGCGGGTTTTCCGTCTCGTTATTGGTCTCGGCGACGACCACCGACAGGTCCGACTTTCGCAATATGGCGGCGCCGAAGAGCTTGTTGCCTTGGGCGACGCCACGCGCCGTCATGGGAACGATGTCGTGCTCGATGACGTCGAGCAGGCGCGAGACGAAGTCGGCAGTATCCAAATGGATCACTCCTTGACCCGAACGAGACCGATCAGCGGCACTGCGGCCGCATCGAGAAGGCGCAGGCTATCTTCCGAGATTTCATAGCTGCTGACGGCGGCAAGGGCGGCGAAGAAGGCGCTTTCCTGCGTCATCAGATCGGGCAGGCAAGCCATGCGCGTTGAAGCGGCAAGGGCGAATTGCAGCTTGGCGCCCTCTATGGTGGCCTGGGTGAAGTAGTTGTTGCAGCCGGCGTGGCCGTTGACGCGAAGGTCCGGCGCAATGCTGAGCGTCAATGGCCGATCGCCGACGATCGGGCTGCCGCTGATGCTGGTGACCTGCCAGGCGGTATTGACCAGCGTCTGGTCGATCTCGGGCTCCGGTTCGGGCGGAGCGGGTTCGTTGCGGGTGCGGGTGACGAGGATGGAGACCGGGGCGGGGGCTGCCAGGTCGACGGGCACAGCCACCTCGTTGCGCCACATCGCGGCGCCGCCAACACGGATTTCAGCGACGAGGCCGAAAGTGCCGCTGGATTTTGCGACATCGCTGCGAACGGCGAGTGAGAATTGCAGAGGTACCTGGCCGCTGGCGGGGATCGGCGCGCCGGCACCGACGACGGATTGCCCGCCGGGCAGAGCCACGAGGCCTACATGCAGGGTGGCACCGGGCGGCAGGGCCATGCGCTCGCGATAGAAGACATCGCCGGTCAGTGTCAGGTCTTGGGCGCTGGCGGCGCCGGCGAAGAGCATGATTGTTAGCATGAGTGTCAGGAGCCGGTTCAGCATGGCAGTCCTCCCTGTTGCGCCTCAAACGTAAACCAGCCTGCCTTGCCTGGCGAGGCAAAGCCGCCGAAGCGGTTAAGCACCTCGTTCGCGATGGGTGACGAGGAAGGGCGGGTCGAGGGGGAATTCTTCGAGATTGTTGCCGTCGCCGCCGCGATCGACAACCAGGAAGTCGGCTTCCTTGTCGAGCGTGGTGAGAACGCCGTGCCAGGTGTTCATGGCGATGTTGACGCCCTGGCCGGGGCCGGGAAGGAAGGCGCGGATTTTTGTCGGGGTGCCGCTGTGGTCCTCGGCGACGATAACAAGCCAATGGGCATCGCCGATTGGGTAGAAGGCCTGGCTGCCGAGGGGGTGGCGCTCGACAAGGGTCAGGCTGAGCGGCAGGGTATAGGGCTGGCCGCGGAAGATGGAGATAAGCGGGCGGGCGTGAACGCCGCCCAGCTCTACCTTGGCGAGGTCATGGAAACGCTCGGTCTTGCCGGCATTGATCGGATAGTGATGCGCGCCATTGGTTTGGATCACCTGGCCGAAGGGGGCGAAGGCGTCTGGGGTCAGCGGCTCGATGTAGATCGTGCGGTCGCTCATGGTTAGAACGGCAGCTTGGCGTGGCGGTTGACGTCCTTGTAGAGCAGGTAGCGGAAGCGCTCGGGACCGGCATAGCAGGCCTGGGGGCAGAAGGCGCGCAGCCACATGAAATCACCGGGTTCGACTTCGACCCAATCGCGATTGAGGCGGTAGACCGCCTTGCCCTCGAGCACATAGAGGCCGTGCTCCATGACGTGGGTTTCCTCGAAGGGAATGACCGCGCCGGGTTCGAGCGTGACGATGTTGACGTGCATGTCGTGACGGAGATCGGTGGGCTCGACGAAGCGCGTCGTACCCCAAGTATCCTTTGTGCCGGGCATCCAGCGGATGGGTTCGTTCTGCTCGTTGGTGACGAAGGCGGGCGGGATTTCTATGCCCTCGACCACTTCGTAGCGCTTGCGCACCCAATGGAAGCGGGCGGAAGACGTCGTACGGTTGACGAGGCTCCAGTGCGTGCCGGGGGGCAGGAACGCATAGCCGCCTTCCTTCAGGATGTGGTGCTCGCCAGCGATTGTCAGATTGATCTGACCGGCGACGACAAAGATGACGCCTTCGGCCTCGGGGTTCTGTTCCGGACGTTCGCTGCCGCCGCCGGCAAAAACTTCGACGATATATTGCGAAAAGGTCTCGGCAAAACCCGAGAGGGGGCGGGCGATGATCCAGGCTCGCGTGTCGCGCCAATGGGGCAGGTAGGAGGTGACGATGTCGCGCATGACGCCGTTGGGGATGAGCGCGTAGGCCTCGTTAAAAGTGGCGCGGCCGGTGTGGAGGGCCATCTGCGAGGGCAGGCCGGCGATGGGGGAAGCGTAGGTCGTTGCCATGGGCTCAAGTTCGGTCAGGTCGATTCCGCTTGAGACTAGAGCCATGTGGCCGGGAAGGCCAAGACCCGGGGCCGATTTATTCGCTGAGTTCCATTTCCTGCTTCAAGCGGCTGAGCATGCTCACCGCATAGGCGGCGTAGGGGCCGATCCAGCGTTCGTGGATGGCATGGACGGGCAGGGCATCGAGATGGTTCCAGCGCTCGCGACCGCGGCGTTCGGCAACGACGAGGCCGGCTTCTTCCAATACGCCGAGATGCTGCATGACGGTGCAACGATCGAGCTCTGGAAAGGCGGCGCAAAGCGTGCCGGTCGTAGCCGGGCCGGCCTTGAGCACGTCCAGCATGCGCCGACGGATGCGGTGGCTGAGGGCCCTGAAAATGAGGTCGTCTGCGTCGTCGGTTGACATGTTATATTTTTATAACATATCGTTGGAGCCGTCAAGCAGAGGAGAGCAGCATGGCCTATGAATTCACGGTGGGTGGCCGCATCGCCAAGCCGGTGCACGAGGTGTTCGAGGCAGTGATCGACCCCAAGCAACTGTCGCATTATTTCACGACGGGTGGCGCCGAGGGCCGGCTCGAAAAGGGTGCGACGGTGACGTGGGATTTCCATGACTTTCCGGGTGCCTTTCCGGTGCATGTCGTCGATGTGGTGAAAGACAAGCAGATCGTGCTGCGCTGGGAAGCGCCGCCGGACGGTGATCCGGCCGGGAACTACGAGACTACAGTGACGATGACTTTCGAAGGGCTGGAGGATGGCCGCACGCTGGTGCGTATCCACGAGGCCGGCTGGCGCGAGAACGAAGCCGGGCAGAAGGCATCTTATGGCAATTGCGAGGGGTGGACGGGCATGCTCGCGGCAATGCGCGTGTGGCTCGAATACGGCATCCACTTTCGCGAGGGTTTTTACAAATGACGGGTGCGGCCGTCGGCGGCATCAATATCGCGATGAAAGTGCCAGCGCATCAGTACGAAGCGGTGGTGGCGTTCTATCGCGACGTTCTGAAACTACCCGAGCTTGAGGGCGGTAGCGATGTGTCGTTTGCCTATGGGCCGAACCGGCTCTGGATCGACAATGTGCCCCAGATGTCGCAAGCCGAGCTGTGGTTGGAACTCGTCACTCCAAGCTTTGACGAAGCGGCCGCGACGTTGGAAGCGGCAGGCGTGACGCGCAATGATGGGATCGAGCCATTGCCCAATAGCGATACGTTTCGGGGTGGTTGGTTCTTTAACCCCGCAGGCATCGTGCACCTGTTGAAGCAAACGAAGGCCTGAGGGACGGCAGATCGCCGATTGTCACTCCGAAGTGGTGCGACAATCGGCAATGTGGCGGCTCAGGGCAGGAGTGCCTTGAGCCTCAACAGGGCGATGCGCTCGACCTGGGCGCAGGCCGTTGCGAATTCTTCTTCGGCCGTGTTGGAGACGCGCTTCTCGAAGGTTTTGAGGATGCTGGCCTTGGTGTTGTCGCGGACGGCGATGATGAAGGGGAAGCCGAATTTTTGAACATAGGCAGTGTTGAGCGCGGTGAATTTCTCGCGCTCGGCGTCGGTCAGGGCGTCGAGGCCGGCGGAGGCTTGCTCGGCGGTGGAGTCGGCAGTCAGGCGCTTGGCGGCGGCGAGTTTGCCGGCAAGGTCGGGGTGGGCGCGGAGGACGGCGAGGCGCTCCTCCGGCGTGGCGGCGCGGAACTGGGTGCGCAGTGCAAAGTGAAGGCCGACGGCGGTGTCGTTGGCGGGAGCCAGTTCACCGTCCCAGGCGCGTTCGGCGATCCAATGGGAATGTTCGAAGATGGAGCCGTAGCGGGTGACGAAGTCGGCGCGGTCGAGGTGGCTGGGGATGACTTCCGGTGCCACATAGGGGTGCTGCTCGGCCCAGTGGCGAGCGATGTCGAGACGAGTCGGAACCCAGACTTTGTCGAAAGTCCTGATGTAATCCACGAACTTCTTGAGGCCCTGGAAGCGGCCCGGTTGGCCGACGAGGCGGCAGTGGAGGCCGAGGGACATCATCTTGGGGCTGCCGGCCTGGCCTTCGGCGTAGAGGCAGTCGAAGGTGTCCTTGAGGAACTGGAAATATTCCTCGCCATTGTCGAAGCCCGGACCGGTGACGAAGCGCATGTCATTGGTCGAGAGGGAATAGGGGATGATCAACTGCGGCTTGCCGTGGATGACTTTCCAATAGGGCAGGTCGTCGTCGTAGGTGTCTGAAATATATGCGAAACCGCCCTGCTCGGCGACGAGGTCGACGGTGTTGAGCGAGGAGCGGCCGGTGTACCAGCCGAGGGGGCGCGAGCCGGTTGCCAGGGTGTGGATGCGGATGGCTTCGGCAATCTGGGAGCGCTCTTCTTCGGGCGGCATGTCCTTGTGCTGGACCCACTTGTAGCCGTGGGAGGCGATTTCCCAGCCGGCCTCCTGCATAGCGGCGAGCTGTTCGGGTGCGCGCATCAGGGCGGTGGCGACGCCGTAAATGGTGACGGGCAGGTTTGCCTCGGTGAAAAGGCGATGCAAGCGCCAGAAGCCGGCGCGGGCGCCGTATTCGTACATGCTCTCCACGTTCGCGTGGCGTTGGCCGGGCCAGGGGGCGGCGCCGAGCACGTCGACGAGGAAGGCCTCGGAGGCGGCGTCGCCGTGGAGGACATTGTTCTCGCCGCCCTCTTCGTAATTGAGCACGAATTGCACCGCCACATGGGCACCGCCCGGCCAGTTCGCATTGGGAATATTGCGGCCATAGCCTTGCATGTCACGGGGGTAGCGGTTCATCGGGGACTCGTGGGTGGTCGTAAAACGGATGTAGCGTAACTCCATGTGAGAGAGTTGCGCTAGTCGTCACGCCAGCGATGTCATTCCCGCGCAAGCGGGAATCCCGCTGCACGAAACAGAGATTCCCGCTTGCGCGGGAATGACACGGTGGGTGTGGGTGTAGGGAATCAAATTGCGCCGGGTAGTTGCAGCTCTTCGAAGTAACCCTTGGCGTGATCGAAGAAGATGGCTGGGGCCAGATGGAGCGACGTGCCGGCGCGGACGAGGATGCCGAAGCGGTTGGTTGGCAGGGCGCCATCGTTGAGCGGTTTGAAGATCAGCTTGCCGTCGGCGATTTCGTTTTGGGCGCCGATGGGGGTCATGATCGAGAGATAGTGGCCGCCAAGAGCCAGTTCGACCAGCATGCGGATGGAATTGACTTCCACCATGGGCGGCAGCATGGCGCCGGAGCGGCGGAGGAAGGGTTCGATCACCTCGCGGATGGAGATTTCCGGGCGCGCCACGGCGAGCGCGTGGTCGAGGCACTGGTCCATGGTGAGGTTTTGCGCGGATGCCAGCGGGTGGTCGGGCGTCATGATGGCGCCGATATGCACGTCGCGGCGGAAGGCGACGTCGACCTGACGCGGCGGCTTGGCGATGAAGCCAAAGCCGATGTCGACGCGCTCTTCGACGAGGCGTTCGACGACTTCGCTGGAGGAGACGATCGACACATCGATGGTCAGGCGCGGATAGCGCTGGCCGAAGTCGCTGATGAGGCGGGGCAGGAAGGAGAGGCCGACGCTTTCCACCGTGCCAATGCGAACGACGCCGGCGCGGACGCCGCGCAAAAGTTCGATTTCGGAGACGGCGGCTTCCATGGGGGCGGTCAGGCGGCGCGAATGGCGGAAGAGGATTTCTCCAGCGGGGGAGAGGCGCATGCGGCGCTTGTCGCGGAGGAAGAGGGTGATGCCGAGGGCGTCTTCGAGCTGGGCGACCTGGCGGGTCACGGCGGAGGAGGCGACGTTGAGGCGGCGGGCGGCTTCGCGGATGGAGAGGTGGGTGGCGACGGCGTTGAAATAGAGCAGCGAGGGCTGGTGGAAGACGCGGGCTAGAAGGCTGGCGGAAAGCGCGTGTTCGCGGGGGCGGTCGGCGGTTGGGCTCTTGTCGGTCATGGTGGGACTTGCTGTTGCCGTTTCGGCAGCATAGTGCTTCCAATTTGAGAGTATCAAGAGCAGATTCAGGGTTCTATGGTGCTGTCAGGGGAAACGAATTGCGCATGCCGAACCGAAACGGCCCCACGTTCGGACGGCGTGCATAGGAGCAGCATATGGCCGGTGGACGCCTTACCACTCACGTTCTCGACACGATGGCGGGCAAGCCGGCGCGCGGTATGCGCTTGGAACTGCACTTCGTGCATGGCGACCACACGCATCACCTGGGCGACAGCTATACCAATGCCGACGGACGGGTGGATCAGCCGCTGCTGGCGGGTGACCAGTTTCAGCAGGGCGAGTTCGAAATCCGCTTCCATGTCGGACAGTATTTTGAGCGCATCGGGGTCGAGATTGAGACGCCGTTCCTCGATGTGGTGCCGATCCGTTTTACGATTTCGGAGGACAAGCACTATCACGTGCCGCTGCTGGTGAGCCCTTTCGCCTACTCCACCTATCGGGGGAGCTGAGCCATGGTTGAGGTTGCGAACGCCATTCGGTTCCTCCTCAATGGCGAAGAGATTTCCCTAACCGATGTCGCGCCTGATCTGACGCTGCTCGATTGGCTACGGCTAGAGCGGCGTCTGCGCGGCTCGAAGGAAGGCTGCGCCGAGGGCGACTGCGGGGCCTGCACGGTGCTCGTGGGGCGGCTCTTTGGCGACGAGATCATTTATGACTCGGTGACGGCATGTATCCGCTTCGTCGGGAGCCTCCATGGCACGCATGTCGTGACCATCGAGCATTTGCGCGGCGAGAATGGCGCGCTGCATCCGGTGCAGCAGGCCATGGTCGATCACCATGGGTCGCAGTGCGGGTTCTGCACGCCGGGCTTTGTCATGAGCCTTTATGGGCTGTGGATGCGCAATCCCAGTCCGACGCGGCCGGCGATCGAGAAGGCGTTGCAGGGGAACCTTTGCCGCTGCACCGGTTATGCGCCGATCATTCGGGCGGGCGGGTCCATGGGGACTTATGGCCAGCCGCAAGGTGATGTGCTCTGGGCCGAACGCATTGCCGTGAAGGAAAAGATCAAGGCGTTCAACGATGGGCGGCGGGTTGTCATCGGAGATGGTGACAAGCAGATCATCGTTCCGGCGAACCTGGATGATTTCGCTGCCGTTTATGAAGCCAATCCGAATGCGCGGATTGTTGCCGGCTCGACCGATGTCGGGCTGTGGGTGACGAAATTCATGCGCAATATCGGGCCGGCGATCTTTATCGGTCATCTGCAGGAACTGAAGCGCATTGCCGAGAATGCTAGCGAAGTTCGGTTCTATGCCGGGGTTTCCTATTCGGAAGCGCTGCCGGTTATTCAAGCGAATTTTCCGCAGCTGGGTGAGCTCTGGAACCGCATTGCCGGTGAGCAGATCCGCAATATGGGGACAATTGGCGGGAACATCGCCAATGGTTCGCCTATTGGCGACACGCCGCCGCCGTTTATCGCGCTGGGGGCAAAGCTGCATCTGCGGCGGGGCGAGCATCGGCGCGAGATCAAGCTGGAGGATTATTTCGTCGCTTATGGCAAGCAGGACCGGCAGCCGGGCGAGTTTGTCGAGAGCGTGACGCTGCCGCTGCTGCCGGCTGGCGAGAAGTTTGCGACCTACAAGATTTCCAAGCGCCGCGAGGAAGACATTTCGGCGCTGTGTGGGGCGTTCCGGGTGTTCGTCAATGATGCCGGTGTGGTCGGCATGGCGCGGATTGCCTTTGGTGGCATGGCGGCGACGCCGAAGCGGGCCAAGGCAGTCGAGGCGGCGCTGGTGGGCAAGCCGTGGACAATGGAGACGGTGGAGGCGGCGCTGCCGGCCTTTGCTGGGGATTATCAGCCGATCAGCGATATGCGTGCCTCGGCGAAATATCGGCTTCTTACTGCGCAGAACCTGCTCAAGCGGTTTTTCCTCGAGACGTCGGGGCAGGGTGAGCGGCTCAAGAGGGAGGTGGCGTGATGAACAAGCATCAGGCTCCCATCAATCTGGCGGTGCTGCATACCAATACGCGGCACGATAGCGGCCCCAAGCATGTGACGGGTACGGCCGAATATATCGACGATATGGCCGAGCCGGTGGGCACAATGCACGCCTATCTGGGGCTCTCGACCAAGCCGCATGCCGAGATCGTCGGCATGGATTTTTCGGAGGTGCTGAAGGCGCCGGGGGTCATTGGGGTGCTGACCAATGACGACGTGCCGGGGGAGCTGGATATCAGTTCGGCGCATGTGCATGACGAGCCGCTGTTCGCGCAGGGTGTCACCCATTTTTGGGGGCAGCCGCTGTTTGCCGTGGTCGCCGAAACGCGCGATCAGGCGCGGCGAGCGGCGCATCTGGCGAAGATCGAATACAAGGACCTTTCCTATTTCACCGATGTGCGCTCGGCCCAGGCGGCTGGCGGCAAGCTGGTGACGCCGCCGCTGAAACTGGAGCGAGGCGATGTGAAGGCTGGTTTGGCGGGAGCGCCGCGGCGGGCCAAGGGTGCGATCGCCATTGGCGGGCAGGACCACTTTTATCTTGAGGGGCAGATCGCGCTGGCGATCCCCGGCGAGGACGAGGACGTTGTCGTCAATTCCTCGACCCAGCACCCAACCGAGGTGCAGTTGATTGTCGCGCATGCGCTGGGCATTCGGCAGAATGCGGTGACTGTGAATGTGCGCCGCATGGGTGGTGGGTTTGGCGGAAAGGAAACGCAGGGCAATCTCTTTGCCGTGGTGGCGGCGCTGGCGGCCAAGAAGTGGAATCGGGCCTGCAAGATCAGGCCGGATCGCGACGACGACATGAGCGCGACGGGCAAGCGGCACGATTTTGTGGTCGATTATGATGTCGGCTATGACGAGACCGGCAAAATCCATGCGGTGGATGCTGTCTACGCGGCGCGGGGCGGGTTTTCGGCTGACCTTTCAGGGCCGGTGACGGATCGTGCGCTGTTCCACTGCGATAATGCCTATTGGTATCCCAATGTGCGGGCACGGTCGGAGCCGCTTTACACCAATACCGTGTCCAATACGGCCTTCCGAGGTTTTGGTGGGCCGCAGGGCATGGTGGGGGCGGAACGCTGGATCGAGGATATTGCCTATGCACTGGGCAAGGACCCGCTCGATATCCGCAGGGCCAATTTTTATGGCACCGATACCGACAATGTGACGCCGTATCATCAGGTGGTGGAGGACAATATCATTCACCGGGTGGTGGATGAGCTGGAGGCCTCGTCGGATTATCAGGCGCGGCGCAAGGCGATTGTTGAGTTCAACAAAACCAGTGCGGTGCTCAAGAAGGGGATTTCGCTGACGCCGGTGAAATTCGGCATCTCCTTCACGGCGACCTGGTACAATCAGGCAGGCGCACTGGTGCATGTCTACAAGGACGGGTCGATCCATCTTTCCCATGGCGGCACCGAGATGGGGCAGGGGCTCTATATCAAGGTGGCGCAGGTGGTGGCCGATGCGTTCGGGGTGAACCTCGACACGGTCAAGATCATGGCGACGTCCACGGGCAAGGTGCCGAATACGTCGGCTACGGCCGCGTCGTCGGGCTCCGATCTCAATGGCATGGCGGCGTATGACGCCTGCCGGCAGATCAAGGAGCGGCTGGTGGCTCATGCGGCCAAGCTCCATCAGGTCGAAGAAAGCGCCTGCGAGTGGGTGCAGGGCGGTATTCAGGCGGGGCCGAAGTTTGTTGGTTTCGCTGAACTGGCGGCCTCGGCCTATATGAACCGGGTGCAGCTTTCCGCGGCTGGCTTTTACAAGACGCCGAAGATTCACTGGAACCGCGCTACGGGGCAGGGGCATCCGTTCTACTACTTTGCCTATGGCGCTTCGGTGAGCGAGGTGACCATCGATACGCTGACGGGCGAGTACACCGTTGATCGCGTGGATATTCTGCATGACGTGGGTAAATCGCTGAACCCGGCTATCGATCTGGGCCAGGTTGAAGGCGCCTTTGTGCAGGGCATGGGGTGGCTGACGACGGAAGAGCTGGTCTGGGATGCCAAGGGGCAACTGCGGACGCATGCGCCGTCGACCTACAAGATCCCGCTCGCGAGCGATGTGCCGCCGGTTTTCAATGTGAAACTGGCGGAGTGGTCGGTGAACAGGGAGCCGACGATCGGGCGGTCGAAGGCGGTGGGTGAGCCGCCGTTCATGCTGGCGATGAGTGTGCCTGAGGCACTGGGCATGGCGGTGGCGAGTGTGGCGGATTATCGGATCGCGCCGCAGCTGGATATGCCGGTGACGCCGGAGCGGGTGCTTATGGGTGTCGAGCGGCTGAAGAAGGAGGCGAGGGGGTGAAGCTGGCGCGCGTGGCCCCACCCACTCCCAGCCTCCCCCATCTAGGGGGAGGTGCCGCATCGAGTTTTTGGCGTCGTCTCCGTCCAACTTCGAAATTGTCACCGCGTGATTCGCGCGATCTCCTTTGGCGCCGTGAGATTCCCGCTTTCGCGGGAATGACGCGGCGGATGGTGGGAAGGATGTTGGCAAAATGACCACCTCCGCCACTCTCGAAACCTTCCTTGCCGCCAACTCCGATGTCATTGCCTGCGAACTCACCTCCGTTCGCGGCTCCTCGCCGCGCGAGGAGGGCACGTTTATGCTTGTGGCGCTGGGGGCTATTTTCGGGACCATTGGGGGTGGGGCGCTCGAATATATGGTCATCGACCACGCGCGGCGGTTGATTGCCGAGGGGCGCGCAGAAGAGGCCATGGATGTGCCGCTGGGGCCGGAGATCGGGCAATGTTGCGGCGGGCGGGTGAAGGTCGAGCTGCGCTATGCGGACGCCGTCATTCGCCGGGACTATGCCGCGCGGCTTGAGGTCGAGATTGCTTCGACGCCGCAGGTTTATGTGTTTGGCGCGGGACATGTGGGGCGGGTCTTGGCCCAGATGCTGGCGCTGCTGCCGGTGCGCATGGAAGTCATCGATACGCGGCAGGATGAGCTGGATCAACTGCCGCCGGGAATTGCGCATCGGCGTGTTGCCATGCCGGAGGCCGTGGTGCGGTCGGCGCCGAAGGGCAGTGCCTTTGTGATCATGACGCATGATCACGCGCTCGATTTCCTGATTGCGGCCGAGGCGCTGAACCGGCTCGACAGCCCCTATGTCGGCATGGTTGGCTCGAAGACGAAGCGCGCCAAGTTTGCGAGCTGGTTCGTGGAGCAGGGGGGTGACAAGGCGCTTTTGCAGCGGCTGGTGTTACCTATTGGGGCGCAAGGGCTTGGGGATAAACGACCATCGGTTATTGCAGTACTAGCCGCGGCTGAAGTTATGGTCCAGATTGGGGGACGGGAAGCATCGAACGGGCGCACGCCCACCCCCGGGAAACAGGGGGTGGCGAGTGGATTTTGATATGCCCAATCGGCTCGAACTGACCGGCATTACCAAGCAATTCCCCGGCGTTCTGGCCAATGACCATGTGTCATTTGCGGTAAAACCCGGCGAAATCCACGCGCTCCTCGGCGAAAACGGCGCCGGAAAATCCACCCTCGTCAAAATGATCTACGGCATCATGCAGCCTGATGCCGGCGAAATCCGCTGGAATGGCGAGCCTGTCGTGGTGGCCAATCCCAAGGCGGCGCGAAAACTCGGCATCGGCATGGTGTTCCAGCATTTCTCGCTGTTTGAAGCGCTGACGGTGCTTGAGAACATCGCGCTGGGCATGGATGCGAAAATCCCGTCGCGCGAGCTTGAAAGCCGTATTCGCGAAGTCATGGAGACTTATGGCCTAGCGCTCGATCCACATCGGACCGTGGCGACGCTATCGGTCGGCGAGCGGCAGCGCATCGAGATCGTGCGTGCCTTGTTGCTCAATCCGCAGCTGCTGATCATGGATGAGCCGACTTCGGTGCTGACGCCGCAGGAAGTGGAGCAGCTTTTCACGGTCCTGCGCAAGCTCGCGGCCGAAGGCTGTTCGATCCTCTACATCTCGCACAAGCTGCATGAAATCAAAGCCTTGTGCGATACGGCGACCATTCTGCGCGGGGGCAAGCTGGTCGATACCTGCGATCCTAAGCAGGAGACGAGCCGCTCCATGGCCGAGAAGATGATCGGCACGGGGCTGAAGGATATCGTGAAGGCCGAGGGCCGGACGTTTGGGCCGCCCAAGCTGGTGGTGAACAAGCTTTCGACTCTCAAGACCGGGCACTTCGATGTGGCCGTCGACAATGTCAGCTTTACCGTGCGGGCCGGTGAAATCCTCGGTGTCGCGGGTGTCGCCGGCAACGGCCAGAATGCATTGCTTGATGCGCTCTCGGGCGAACTTATCGGCGATGACCGCGAGGCAATCACTATCGATGGGTTTGGCATTGGCCTGATGAACACGACCGAGCGGCGCCGTAGGGGGCTTTGCGCGGTGCCGGAAGAGCGCAATGGCCACGCTGCGGTGGGCGATTTTTCGCTCTCGGACAATTCGGTGCTGACAGCGCGCGACCGGCTCGGCATGGTGGTGCTGGGGCTGATCAATTCGGGTGCGGCCAAGACCTATACGGGCAAGGTGATTGCCGATTTTGCCGTCAAGGCGCTGGGGCCGGCTTCGACGGCGGGTTCGCTTTCAGGCGGGAACCTCCAGAAATACATTATGGGCCGCGAAATCCTGCAGAAGCCGACTGTGCTTGTGGTGAGCCAGCCGACCTGGGGTGTTGATGCAGGCGCTGCAGCGGCTATTCATCAGGCGCTGGTTGATCTGGCGGCAGCGGGTTCGGCCATAGTCGTCATCAGCCAGGACCTCGACGAGCTGCGCGCGCTTTGCGATACGCTGGCGGTCATCAATATGGGGCGCCTCAGCGCGGCCCGGCCGGTGAAGGAATTCAGCGTGGAAGAAATTGGGCTGCTGATGGGCGGCGTACACGGTTCGATGGAGACCGCATGATGCGCTTCCGGCTTGAAAAGCGTCCAGAACCCTCCAAGCTGATGCTCTATGGCACCCCGGTCGCGGCCGTTGTGCTGACCATGATCCTGGGATGCCTGCTGTTTTCGGCCATTGGCTACAACGGCCTCCGGGCTGTGCAGGAAATCTTCTTCACGCCCCTGACCAATCCCTACAAGTGGCAGGACCTTGGGATCAAGGCGGCACCGCTGATCATTATCGGCACGGGCCTGTCGGTCGCCTATCGCGCTAATGTCTGGAATATCGGCGCCGAGGGGCAGTACATCATCGGCGCCCTGGCGGCGACCAGCATTGCGCTTCTTACCTGGGGCATGTCGGGCTGGTGGATCCTGCCGCTCATGGCTATCGCCGGTATGCTGGGCGGCATGGCCTATGCCTCCATTCCGGCCTTTCTCAAGACCCGGCTCAACGTCAACGAAATCCTGACCAGCCTGATGCTGACCTATGCGTCGGTGCAGCTGATCTACTACCTCATCCGCGGTCCGTGGAAGGATCCGATGGGTATCGGCTTTCCGCAATCGCGCCTCTTCTCCGAGGCAGCGCGCCTGCCCAACATCATTCCCGGCACCATTGTGCATCTGGGTGTGCCGATTGCCGTGATCGTGGCGCTGATTGCCTGGTTCGTGATGAGCAAGACGGTGTTCGGCTATCGCATGCGCGTGGTTGGTGCGGCGCCGCATGCGGCGCGCTATGGCGGCTTTTCCGAGAACAAGACGATCTGGCTGGCCATGCTGGTCAGCGGTGGGCTCGCAGGTCTTGCGGGTATGCTGGAAGTGGCGGGACCGTTCCAGCGCATGGTGCCCGGCTTTCCGACCAATTACGGCTTCACGGCAATTATCGTGGCCTTCCTCGGACGGCTTAACCCGCTGGGCGTGATTGTTGCTGGTGTGGTGCTCGCCATCACTTTCGTCGGCGGGCAGGTGGCGCAGACCACTATTGGCCTCCCCGACGAAGCCACCGGCATTTTCCAGGCGATGATGCTCTTCCTGCTGCTCGCCGGCGATATTCTGGTGCGCTATCGCATCCGCCGCATCAGCCCTGAAGCCAGCGCGGGAGCCGCATGATGGACCTGACGATCGCAATTCTCGTGACCGTTGTCGGCGCCTCGACCCCCATCCTGATTGCAGCGCTGGGCGAACTGGTTGTCGAACGCTCGGGCGTGCTCAATCTCGGCGTCGAGGGCATGATGCTGCTCGGTGCGATTGCAGGCTTCGTGGTGCAGTTCCATACCGGCAATCACTACCTCGCGCTGCTGTGCGGTGCGGCGGCCGGCATGGCGGCGTCGCTGATTTTTGGCTTTTTGACACTGTCGCTGTCGGCCAACCAAACGGCGACCGGCCTGGCGCTCACGATCTTCGGTACCGGCTTTTCGGCGCTGGCTGGCGCGTCCTATTCGGCACGGCCGGTGGCGTTGATGTCGCCGATTTTCCCAGATCTCGCCACGCATCCTGTTCTGCGCGTGCTTTTCGGCTATTCGTTTCCGGCCTATTTCGCGCTTTTCATGGTCTTTGCCATCTGGTTCTTCCTCAAGAAGACCCGCGCGGGGCTGATCCTGCGTGCTGTGGGTGAGAATGACCTGTCGGCGCATTCGATCGGTTATTCGGTGATCCAGGTGCGCTATTTTGCCGTGATGTTCGGCGGTGCCATGGCTGGCGTCGCCGGGGCCTGCTTCCCGTTGACACTCACGCCCCAATGGGCCGAGGGCATGACGGCGGGGCGCGGCTGGATCGCCGTGGCGCTTGTGGTCTTTGCCTCGTGGCGGCCGTTCCGCCTGCTTGGCGGCGCCTATCTCTTTGGTCTCGTGATGACCATGGAGCTTTATGCCAAGGCTGGCGGCGGCCCGCTTTCGGCCATTCCGTCCGAACTTTGGGCGGCCTTGCCCTATATCGCCACTATCGCCGTGCTGGTGCTGATTTCGCTCCGGCGCGATGCTTCTACCAATGCTCCGGCCTGCCTCGGCAAGCCGTTCATGCCCAGCAATTGAGGCGGCGTCCAATGACCGCCTCATGCAATCGGAACGTCAGTCAGGAGAAACAAATATGACTCTATCCCGTCGTGGATTTATCAAGGTCGGCGGCGCTGCCATGACCTTGCCGCTGCTTGGCGGCACCGCTTTCGGCCAGGCCGAAAAGCTCAAGATCGGCTTCATCTATGTCGGTTCGATCAACGACAACGGCTACAACTATGCCCACAATCAGGGCCGCCTCTACGTCGAGGAAAACCTTGGCGACGCGGTTGAGACCATGTTCGTCGAAAACGTGCCGGAAGGTCCGGACTGCGAACGCGTCGTGCGCGAACTGGCCCAGCAGGGCTGCAAGCTGATCTTCGCAACGAGCTTCGGTTTCGGTGACTCGGTGATCAAGGTCGCGCCGGAATTCCCGGATGTCGCCTTCGAGCACGCCACCGGCTACATGAAGGCCGACAATGTGGGCCTCTACAATGCCCGCTTCTACGAAGGCCGCGCCGTTTGCGGCGTGATTGCCGGTCACATGTCCAAGACCGCCAAGGCTGGCTACATCGGCTCCTTCCCGATCCCGGAAGTGGTGATGGGCATCAACTCCTTCGTGCTCGCAGCGCGCCAAGTGAACCCCGAATTCACGATCACTCCGGTCTACATCTCGACCTGGAACGACCCGGCCAAGGAAGCTGACGCTGCCCGCGCCATGATCGACCAGGGCATCGATATCGTTGCCCAGCACACCGACGGTCCGGCCGCCCTTCAGGTTGCCGCCGAACGCGGCATCGTGGGTGGTTTCGGCCAGGGTGCCGACATGAGCGCCTTTGCTCCCGATACCCAGCTCACCGCCATCATCGACCACTGGGGCCCGCACTACCTGGCTTCGGCCAAGGCCGTGATCGAAGGTACCTGGGTTCCGGGCGATACCTGGGAAGGTCTCAAGGAAGACGTGGTCCAGATGGGCCCGTACAATGCGAAGGTTCCGGCCGATGTCGTTACCGCGGCTGAAGCCATGCGCACCGGCCAGATCGATGGTTCGGTCCACATCTTCACCGGCCCGATCAAGGATCACACCGGCACCGAGCGCGTTGCCGCTGGCGTGACCATGACCGATGCCGAACTCCTCAGCATGGATTGGTATGTCGAAGGCGTCATTCCGCCCGCCTGATTGCGGCTGGAATTCTGACATTTGGGGGCGGGCTCACGCCCGCCCCTTTTTCACGACTGAAGAGGACGGGGCGATGGGCGATCTGGCAATTTTCTACGAGTGGCTGATGTTCGCGGTGCGCTGGTTGCACGTGATCACGGCTATCGCCTGGATCGGTTCTTCGTTCTATTTCATTGCGCTCGACCTTGGGCTGCGCAAGACGCCGAGCCTGCCGTCGCTCGCCCATGGCGAGGAATGGCAGGTGCATGGCGGCGGGTTTTATCACATCAACAAATATCTGGTGGCGCCGGAATTTCTTCCGGAGCACCTGACCTGGTTCAAATGGGAAAGCTATTGGACCTGGATGAGCGGCGCGATGCTGCTGGCGCTGATCTATTATGTTGGCGCCGATCTCTATCTCGTTGATCGCAATGTGCTCGACATTCCGAGCTGGGGTGCGATCCTGCTTTCGATCGGGTCGATCGTGCTGGGCTGGGTGCTTTATGATGCGCTCTGCAAGTCGCCTATTGGGCAATCGACGACCGGGCTGATGCTGGTGTTGTTCGCTATCCTGGTGGCGGCGAGCTGGGGCTATACGCAGCTTTTCACCGGGCGCGCGGCCATGCTGCATATGGGCGCGTTTACCGCGACCATCATGGCGGCGAACGTGGCCATGATCATCATACCCAACCAGAAGATCGTGGTGGGCGATCTCAAGGCGGGCAAGGTGCCCGACGCCAAATATGGCAAGATCGCCAAGCAGCGCTCGCTGCATAACAACTACCTGACGCTGCCCGTCATTTTCTTCATGCTCTCGTCCCACTATCCGCTGGCCTTTGCCACGCAGTGGAACTGGATCATTGCCTCACTGATCTTCCTCGTTGGCGTGGTCATCCGGCACTATTTCAACACGCGCCATGCAAGGAAGGGCAATCCGCACTGGACCTGGGGCGTGGCGGTTATCCTGTTTCTGGTGATCGCATGGCTATCGACTGCGCCGAAGCTGCCGGGTCTTGATACCGAGACACTGGCCAGCGCGACGGGCGAGCGGTTTATGGCGACGGAGCACTTTGCGTCGGCGAGCCTGACCGTGCAGACGCGTTGCGCCATGTGCCATACGGCGGAGCCGGCTTGGCCAGGTGTGTTCGAGGCGCCGAAGAATGTCATTCTCGACAATGATGTGGCCATCGCCAACCATGCCAAGGATATTGCCATGCAGGCGGGCTATGCCCATGCCATGCCGCCGGGCAATGTCACCGAAATGACGGCGGACGAGCGGGCGCTGCTGGTCGAGTGGTTCCGCGAGGGTTCGCGCTCATGAGCCGGACCATTCTTCGTGGTCGCGTGTTGAGTTTTTCGCGCGCGCCCGAAAGCATCGAGGATAGCGAAAGCTATCTGTACCTAGAGGATGGCGCGGTCAGCATCGAGGATGGCGTCATCGTCGCCGTCGGTGATTTCGCCGTGGCGGATAGAACTGGTGCCGTGGTCATCGACCATCGGCCGAACCTGATCATGGCCGGCTTCATCGATATGCACCTGCACTATGTGCAGAGCCAGATGATGGCCTCCTATGCCGGGTCGCTGCTCGAATGGCTCAATACTTACACCTTCGTTGAAGAGCAGAAGTTTTCCCAGCAAGGACATGCCGATGCCGTGGCCGTCGATTTCTATGATGCGCTGATCCGGCATGGAACGACCACGGCTGTCGCCTATTGTTCGAGCCATCCGCGCTCTGTCGACGCCTTCTTTGCCGAGGCGCAGCGGCGCAATATGCTGATGGTCGGCGGCAAGGTGATGATGGATCGCAATGCGCCCGAAGACCTGCTGGATACGGCGCAATCGAGCTATGACGATACCAAGGCGCTGATCGCCCGCTGGCACAAAAGGGGCAGGGGGCTCTATGCCATCTCGCCCCGGTTCGCGATCACCTCGACGCCTGAGCAGATGGAAATGGCGCAGGCGCTGGTATCAGAGCATGGCGATTGCCATGTGCAGACGCATCTCAGCGAAAATGACGCCGAGATTTCCTATTCCATGGAGCTCTATCCGGATGCCCCGGACTATACGGGCATTTATGAGCACTACGGCCTGCTGACCGAACGGACGCTGCTCGGTCATTCCATTCATCTCAATCATCGAGAGACGGCGGCGATTGCCAATGCCGGGGCCGTGGCGGTGTTTTGCCCGACGTCGAACCTCTTTCTCGGTTCGGGGCTGTTTGATCGCGACCGGATGGTGAAGCACGGGGTGCGGATCGGGCTTGCGACCGATATTGGCGCGGGCACCAGTTTCTCCATGCTCAAAACCATGGATGAGGCCTTTAAGGTGCTGCAATTGCGCGGCCAGCGCTTCAATCCGCTGGCTTCGTTCCATCTCGCGACGCGCGGCAATGCCGAGGCGCTGGGGCTGGCCGGTACGATCGGCAGCGTGGCGCCGGGGCGGGCTGCGGACCTCGTCGTGCTCGATGCGCGGGCGACGCCGACCATGCGGATGCGCATGGCAACAGTCGAGACGCTGGTCGAGGAATTGTTCCTTCTGCAGACGCTTGGCGACGACCGCGCCATTGCCGAGGTCTATGTTGCTGGCGCAAGGGCGAAGTCAACTTTAGGCGGGTTGTGAGGCAGGCCGCGATGGCCTAAAGCTGTCGCCAAACTGTTATCGTTAGGACCCCCTGGCATGAGCACCTATCTGACGAAATCCGGCCTTTCCCTGCACCCTCTGCTGGTGGATTTCGTAGAAAAAGAAGCGCTCAAGGGACTCTCCATTTCCGCAGACCAGTTTTGGGACGGCTTTGCGAATCTGCTGCGTGCGCATACCGCGACCAATGCGCGGCTCCTGGCCAAGCGTGACGATCTGCAAAGCCAGATCGATGAGTGGCACCACAAATATGGTCCGGTCACCAACAACCCGCAGGGTTATGAGTTCTTCCTGAGGGAGATTGGCTATCTCGTTGCCGAGCCTGGTGATTTCACGATCGAGACGGAGAATCTCGACGCCGAGATTTCGAGCATTTGTGGGCCGCAGCTCGTTGTGCCGGTTTCCAATGCTCGCTATGCGCTGAATGCGGCCAATGCCCGCTGGGGCAGCCTCTATGATGCGCTTTATGGCACGGATGCCATTTCCCGCGACGGCGAGCTGGCGCCGGGCAAGGGCTTTAATCCGGCCCGCGGCGCAGCTGTCGTTGCGCGCGCTGCGCAGTTCCTCGATCAGAGCTTTCCGCTGGCGACCGGCAGCCATGCTGATGTTACCGGATACCATGTGGTCAAGGAGGGCGAGTCTCGCCACCTGCAGGTCAATACGGCGGCTGGCCGTACGGGGCTGCGCGATCCCTCCGCCTTTGTGGGGTATGGTGGGACCGAGGATAGTGGCGAGCTTGTGCTGCGCCACAACGGTCTGCATGCCGTGCTCGTCATTGATCCGAAGAGCCCGATTGGTTCGACACACAAGGCGGGGCTTTCCGATGTCATCGTCGAGTCGGCGCTGACGACGATCCAGGACTGCGAAGACTCGGTTGCGGCTGTCGATGCTGAAGACAAGGTTGGTGTCTATCGCAACTGGCTGGGCCTCAATAACGGCACGCTGGAAGATACGTTTGAAAAGGGCGGCCAGACCGTTACGCGCCGGCTCAAGGCCGATCGGACGTACAAGGACATCAACGGTCAGCCGCTTGTGCTCAAGGGGCGTTCGCTGCTGCTGGTGCGCAATGTCGGGCATCTGATGACGACCGATGCCGTGCTGCTCGATGGCAAGCCGGTGGGCGAGGGGCTGATGGATGCCGCCGTGACGGCGCTTTGTGCGCTGCACGACAAGGGCAACAATTCGCGGACCGGCTCGATCTACGTTGTGAAGCCCAAAATGCATGGGCCGGAAGAAGTCGCCTTTGCCTGCGCCATTTTCGCTTCGGTCGAGGGCTTCCTTGGTCTCAAGCCGAATACGATCAAGATCGGCATCATGGATGAGGAACGCCGTACCTCGGCCAACCTCAAGGCCGCGATTTATGAAGCGCGGGCCCGTGTGTTCTTCATCAATACGGGTTTCCTTGATCGTACCGGCGACGAAATCCATACGTCGATGGAAGCGGGCGCTGTGCTGCGCAAGGATGAGATCAAATCCGAGCGCTGGATTTCCTCTTATGAAGATCGCAACGTGCTGATTGGTCTCGCCTGCGGCTTCTCGGGCAAGGCGCAGATCGGCAAGGGCATGTGGGCGCGGCCGGACGATATGGCGGCGATGCTCGATGCCAAGATCGGTCACCCCAATGCCGGCGCCAATACCGCCTGGGTGCCTTCGCCGACGGCCGCGACGCTGCATGCGCTGCACTATCATCAGGTCAATGTTTTCGAGGCGCAGTCGCGCCGTCACAACCAGGCGGTGCCGGGGCTGTCGGAACTTTTCTCCATGCCGGTGCAGGCGCCCTATTCGCTGAGCCGCGAGGAAATCACGCGCGAGCTGGAAAACAATGCGCAGGGCATTCTGGGCTATGTGGTGCGCTGGGTGCAGCAGGGCGTTGGCTGTTCCAAGGTGCCCGACATCAACAATGTCGGCCTGATGGAAGACCGCGCGACCTGCCGCATCTCTTCGCAGGCGGTGGCCAACTGGCTGCGTCATGGGCTGGTCAGCCGCGACGAGGTGACGTCGACCTTCGAGCGCATGGCGGTGATTGTCGACCAGCAGAACGAAGGCGATCCGATCTATCGGCCGATGTCGGAGAATTATCAGTCGGTGGCGTTCCAGGCGGCGCTGGATCTGGCCCTCAAGGGGGCGGATCAGCCGAGTGGCTATACCGAGCCGCTTCTCCACGCCGCACGCCGCAAGGTGAAGGCGCGCGACGCGAAGTAGGTTGCAGACACAAATCCCCGCGGAAGCGGGGATTTTCGTTTGTGGGATCAGTAGTAGACGATGCGCGTGTCGTTCAGCAGGACGCGGAGAATTCGGTACGCGTAGAAGAATGCTGCAATGCCCAGTGTTACGACGATCAGCAGGAACCAGATGATCGCGTGGCCGATGGACGAGCCGAGATTGAACTGGCAGTCGAGTTTGCCGATAGCCCGGCCGCTGGCGTCGATGACCTCGGTGCGGTTGAGCACGGCCTTGTTGAAGTAATAAGGAAAAACCAGCAGGGCCAAGCCGAGCGTGACGATGGTCAGCAGAACCCAGATAATGACCTGGCCAATGGTCTCAACAAGCCCGAAGTCGCACCGGAATCTCGCCGGCGCGCTTGCGTTTCCAAACGATGACATGATTTGCCCCCAGATATAGCGGGGCAAATCTAGTTTGGCGTCATCTGGTTGGCTAGGTCAGACTTCCATGAAGGCGACGCGCGCGGCGCGGGCCATCTGTACCAAGACCATGTGCATGTCTTGCGGGACGGTGATTGGCTTTTCGAAGAAGATGCGCCTGACATCGTCGCCATCGGCGATGTCGATGCCTTCGGCGTCGATGCCGGTGAGGACCCATTTGCCCGATGGTGCCTTGGCGTAGTGGCGGGCGTAGAGGTCGACGGCCTCAAAATGGTCTTCGTTCATGTGCTCCACGGCATTGCCTTCGGCGGCCGCGAGGGCCGGGTCGCTGTTGGAGAGCAGGTCTTCTGCGGTGAGGGCAAAGGCCTTGCCGAAGCCGCCATTGAGGCTGGCCGAGCGCGGCTCCAAGCGCACGAAACGGAAATCGCCCAGTTCGGCATAGAGCTTCGCCTTGGGCTGATGGGCGAGATAGCGGGCGGCGATGCGCTGGCTATCGGGATCGTCGCGTTCGAGGATTTTGGCTTCGGCAGCGATGGAAATGCGCGGATGGGCGAGGGGATCGCCCTTGCCGGTTTCGCCGAGAAGCAGTGAGCAACGGCCATCGGCCTTGAGGGCGGGGAAGTGGGCGGCAAGGCCAGAGATCAAGAGGACCGGGGCGCCGTCGAAATCGGTAGAGACGCCGACGCGGGTGACCTGGGGAGCACCGGTTTGCGGATCGAGCGTTGCCAGCGCGCCATAGCGGGCCGAGCGGAGCAGGGTTTTTGCCTGGCGCCGGGCTTCGTCGCTGGTCGGCTGCAATACGGACTTTTCTTCCGCCATGGTCGGGCTCCCTCAAAATGCTGCAGCGGCACTAAGGGATTAAATGCTGATCGTCAATGTCAGATTAGTTCGTGGGTGGGCAGGGTGATGCCGGTGCCCTCGTGGAAAATCTCGATGTCATTGGCGAGCAGCGTCTTGGCGGTGCTGATGGGCTCGCCGGTGCCGGGATTGCGAGCGTAGCGAGGATGGGCGCCCGAGGCGATCAGGAGGCGCAAGCGGTGGCCGGCAAGGAAGCTGTGGGCTGTGGCGTGGAGGGTGAAGGTGAGCGTCCAGCTGCCGTC
This sequence comes from Devosia sp. LjRoot3, assembly GCF_964252865.1. NCBI lineage: Bacteria > Pseudomonadati > Pseudomonadota > Alphaproteobacteria > Hyphomicrobiales > Devosiaceae > Devosia > Devosia sp. LjRoot3. Next base: position 376,785 of record NZ_CAXUPK020000003.1, on the reverse strand, counting down.
GGCTTCGGCTTTTGTTTCCGGCGTTACGCGGAGGAAGCCATCGCAGATATTGGTCGAGACGCCATTGGGGTCGACATCGGAGAGACGCACGAAGAAGTCGGCGTGGGGCAGGCTGGCGCGGGCGCGGAGGCGGATTTGGCACTGGCCGATGATGGTCAGCGGCTTCAGGAGCACGGGGCCGGTATAGGTGAGGACGTCCGAGCGGGCTTCGAGCGGTGCATTGTCCTGGGCGCCGGCGCCGGTAAAGGCGAAGATGGCGCCGCCTAGATTGGGCGTGGGGTCGTTTGGGTCGTAGCGATAGCTGTCGCTGCCGGCGGTGGTGGTGCCGCCTTCCAGCAATTGGCGGTCTGGGCCGATGCTCAGGTTGATCGGCGCGGGTGGGCCCGGAGGGTAGCGGTCGAACTCATGCCATTCGTCCTTCCCCGAAATGTGGATGCGAACCGGGTTCTTGCGGAGGCCAGTTGTGTCGCCGAGGAGCTTGGCGCGCATCCAGGTCAGGGTTTCGCTGAGATTGTCGCGCTGCAATTCCTCGGCGATGTGAAACCAGGTGCCGATGGTGAGGTAGGGTGTGTGCCCAAGCTCGACCAGCCGCTGGTAGTCGGCGAGGAGGGGATCGAGCATGAAGTCGTACCAGCCTGAGATGAAGTGCACCGGGGGCGTCGTTTTCGACAGGCGATGGCTGTGGTCGATCTCTTTCCAGAAGTCATCATTGCCGATGGCGTGTTCGAACCAGTGGCGCCAGAAGCCGATCTTGTGGCCTACGGCGATCTTGTCGGCTTCGATCAATGGCAGCGCGGCGGCGGCGCGGTCGGTGCGGCGCTCGATGTCGCCGGAGAACATGCGGGCGGCCGTGGCCAGCGGGCGGCTGCGCAGGCCTTCGATGACCTGCACCCAGCTTAGCCAGAGATTGAGGTGGAAGGCGCCGGAGGGGAAGACGACGGGCCGGAAGTTCGAGGTTGTCACCTTTGTGGCCATGGCGGCGACCGGGGGTAAGGCGTCGGAAATGGCCCATTGGGCATAACCGAGATAGCTGGGCCCCGTGAGGCCGATGCGGCCGTCGAACCAGGGTTGCTCCTTGATCCATTTGAGCGTGGCGAGGCCGTCGGCGCGCTCATTGGCAAAGGGGTCGAATTCGCCGCCGGAGCGCTCGGTGCCGCGGCAGGCCTGGATGACGACGTGAAAGCCGCGCTCGGCATAGGCTTCGCAAATGGCGCTGAAACCGCGCCGGCCGTAGGGCAGGCGCATCAGGATGGTCGGGTGGGGGCCATCGGCGCGGGGGGCGTAGTGGTCGGTCTTGAGGATGACGCCGTCATCCATGGTGAGGGACAGTCCGCGCGTTTTCTTCACGCCATTGAGCCGCGGCGGCAGGTCTTCGACCCAGGCGAGATAGAGCGAGGACAGGCTCATGGGTCAGCTCACAAAGTCGAATTTATCGACGTCGAAAAGGCCTCGATCGGTCATTTTCAGATGGGGGATCACGGGGAGGGCGAGGAAGGCGACCTGAAGGAAGGGTTCGGGCAGGACGCAATCGAGCGCCTTGGCGGCATCGCGCAGGTGGTGGAGGTCGTGGGCGACGTCTTCGAAGCTCTTGAGACTCATGAGGCCGGCTATGGGGAGGGCCAATTCGGCTGTGACCTTGCCGCCATCGGCCGTAACAAAGCCGCCGCCGAGTTCGACCAGGCGATTGGCGGCGACGGCCATGTCTTCGTCGGTGGCGCCGACCACGGTGATGTTGTGGCTGTCGTGGCCGACGGAGGAGGCGATGGCGCCGCGCTTGAGGCCGAAGCCGGTGACGAAGGACCGGCCGATATTGCCGTTCTTGCCGTGGCGCTCGATCACCGCGACCTTGATGACGTCGGCGTCTGTGTCCGGTTGCAGGCCGTTTTCGGTCGAGGCGAGCGTCGCTTCCTCGCGGAATGTGAGGATCAGGCCGGGTTTTACGCCGATGACTGGGACTCGGTTCTGACCGGGTTTGGGTTCGGTGATGAAGGCTTCGGCGGTGACAGGCTTTGCCTTGACCGAGGTCAGGCCGACGGGAGCGACCGTGCCGCGGGTTTCGAACAGTGCGGGGGTGACGAGACGGCCGGCGGCGATGACGTCGGAGACGCGGCAGTCCTCAAGACTGTCGACGATGGCGATGTCGGCGCGCCAGCCGGGGCCGAGGAGGCCACGATCCCGGAGGCCGAAGATACGCGCGGCAGAGTGGCTGGCGGCGCGGTAGACGTGGTGGAGGGGGCGGCCCATTGCGATAAGGCGGCGGATGGAGCTGTCGAGGTGGCCTTCCTCGGCGATGTCGAGGGGATTGCGATCGTCGGTGCAGAGGGCGACGAAGGCCGAGGTGTTTTCGTCGAGGATTTCGGCGAGGGCCTTCAAATCCTTGGAGACCGAGCCTTCGCGGATGAGGATAGCCATGCCCTTGGCCAGCTTTTCGCGGGCTTCGGCGGCGCTCGTGGCTTCGTGGTCGGTGCGGATGCCGGCGGCGAGATAGCCGTTGAGGCCTTGGCCGAGAAGGAGTGGGGCGTGGCCGTCGATGTGGCCGTCCTGGAAGGCGACGAGTTTTGCGAGAATGCCCGGATCGGCGTTAAGGACGCCCGGAAAGTTCATCATCTCTGCAAGGCCCAGCACTTTGGGGTGGCTGCGGAAGGGCAGCAGGTCTTCCACTTCAAGCTGGGCACCGGCGGTTTCGAAGGGTGTTGCGGGCACGCAGGAGGAGAGGTTGATCCGCACGTCCATGATGGTGCGCTCGGCGCTGTCGAGGAAATAGCGGATGCCCTCGGCGCCAAGCACGTTGGCGATTTCGTGTGGATCGCAAAGCACGGTCGTCACGCCGTGTGGCAGCACGCAGCGATCGAATTCCAGCGGGGTTACCAGGGAGGATTCGATGTGGAGATGGGTGTCGATAAAGCCCGGAACGGCGAAGCGACCTGTGCCGTCGATCTCGGTTTTGCCCTCGTAGCAGGCGTGCGTACCCACGATACGGTCAGCGACGACGGCGATGTCAGTGGTGGTGACGGTGCCGGTGATGACGTCGAGCATGCCCACATTGCGGATGACGAGGTCTGCCGGTTCCTTGCCCTGTCCGGCCATGATCATGCGGGTGAGGAGGGCAGGGGTGGTCATATGTGAGGACTCTGGGCTGAACATGCCGAAAGGTCGGTCGGCCGGTTCGCCGCGTCAAGCCCCCCGCCACGGAACTCTGCCGACCCGCAAACGTTGGATTCGAGGGGCTTTTTCGGGAGAGCGCTATGAAAACCTACGATCCCCACAAGAGTGCGACCGAACTGCGTCAGGCCAGCTCACGCAAAATGAATTCGCGTGTGCTTGCCATGTCGCTGATCGGCGTCGTGATCGCTCTGGTGGTCATCTACATCATTTACAGCATCGCCATGCCGGCGGCCTAGAATCTAGGCCGTGGCGCGACGGGCGGCAAAGGCGTCACGCAATTGCGTGTCGATCCGGGCTGGCTCGTTGGCTGGAGTGGCGCTGTAGAGGCAATAGCGGTTGCGACCGCCATTCTTGGCGCGGTAGAGCGCGTCGTCTGCAAAGCGCACCAGTTCGGTTTCGTTGCGGGCCATGTCGGGCGCCGTGGCAATGCCGATGCTGACGCCGACCGTTGCTTTGCCTGCGGCCAGGCTGATGGGTCGGGTCAGCGCTTCCACGATGGATTGAGCCAGCGCCTGGGGCGCTTCGTGGCTGTTGATGCGGGGCTGGATGATGGCGAATTCGTCGCCGCCGAGGCGAATGAGTGTGTCGTCCTGGCCCAGCAAGGATTTTATGCGCGCGCCAATCTGAACCAGCAGCTCGTCGCCCGCTTGATGGCCGAGCGTGTCATTGACCTGCTTGAACTTGTCGAGATCGAGCGCGAGCACGGCGAGGCGCGGTTCGCCTTCGGATATGGCATTGAGGCATTCGCTCAATCGCGTCTGAAACAGGGCGCGATTGCCGAGGCCGGTGAGTGGATCGTGCTGGGCTCGATGGCGGGCCTCTTCGCGTTCGGCTTGAAGCTGGAACAGAGCGCCGCGGAGGCTGCGTAGTAGCAGTCCAACGATGATGATGCCGATGGCCAGGGCGGCCAGGAGCGCCGGCATGGCGGCTCCCACCAGGCGAGCGCCGGGGCGCTCCGGTTGCCAGGTTAGCCATGCAAACGCCTGGCCTTCGGCGTTGAGAATGGGAAGTACGGCGTCGGTGTCGGCCGGCGGTTCGACTTCGATGAATTTGGATTGGTCGATGCGATACTGATCGCCGAAATAGGCGGCGAGTTCGTCGCCGAGCAGGCCCACCGAGATGTAGAAACCCTCTTCGCCGACGGTCGGGGCGTTCTCGCCGCTATAGGAAAGGATGGGCATGACCGCGACGAGGGCCGGCAGGCCCTCAAAGAGTGTGAAGTCGATCGCTTGAGGCAGCGTGTCCGACACGCCGGCATTGTAGGCGGAAATTGCGGCTTGGGTATCGAGGCTGCGCAATTGCTCGAAGAAGGGCGCAAGCTTTTCGATAGCGTCGGCGGATGATTTGGCGGGAACCTGGCCCCCATCGCGGATGGCCATGATGGGTTTTAGGGCGTTGTCGACGACAAAGCTGCGATTGTGCCCGTAGAAGTCGAAGGCATAGACGCCGAGATTGTCGACCAGCCATTGCAGGTCGCCGGTTTCGACGGCTGTGACAGCTTCGTCCCACACCGCCAGCTCTTCCTGGGCGATGTACATCTGCGACTTCTGTTCTTGTAGAGCTCGTTCGAGCAGCAGCTTTTCTCGCGCCAGCGCATCGTCATCGATGCGTTGTGCTGACCAGGCAAGAAAGCCGGCCAGCGCCAGAATTGTGATGCCGGTCACCACCACGATGGGCAGGAGGAACCGGGTCGTGAAATGCGTTGTGTCCCGCAACTGCATTGTCGCCCCCAGAATGTGCAGGAACTCTCTGTCGACGGGCGTTAGCGGACAGTGAATCGCCCCGGGGGCTCCAAAATCTGAGTTAACGGCCTGTTTCGCCACTGCGGGGTGCTGGCCGTTGCCCAGGCGATGGGCTAATGCTCGGCTGGTCGATTCAGGAGGATGTCATGGCCAAGGTGCGCGCGCTGGTTCTGGAAAAGCAGCATGAACTCGGTCTGCGGGAAATTGACCTGCCGCTCGAGGTTGGACCGGGCATGGTGCGGATCGCCATCCACACGGTCGGGGTCTGTGGTTCAGACGTGCACTACTATACCCATGGTCGCATCGGGCCGTTCGTCGTCGATGCACCCATGGTGCTGGGCCACGAGGCGGCGGGTACCGTGGTCGAGGTCGGCGAAGGCGTGAGCCATCTCAAGGTGGGCGATCGCGTCTGCATGGAGCCGGGTATTCCGGATCCCAATTCGCGCGCCAGCCGCCTCGGTATGTACAATGTTGATCCTGCGGTGCGCTTTTGGGCGACGCCGCCGATCCATGGGGTGCTTACTGCGGAAGTCGTGCATCCGGCTAATTACACATTCAAGCTGCCAGACCATGTGAGCTTTGCCGAAGGCGCGATGGTCGAGCCCTTTGCGGTGGGCATGCAGGCGGCCACCAAAGCCCGCATCACCCCCGGCGATACTGCTGTCGTGCTCGGCGCCGGCCCGATCGGCACTATGGTGGCGCTGGCGGCGTTGGCCGGTGGCTGCGCTCGCGTCATCGTTGCCGATCTGGCCCAGCCCAAGCTCGACATTGCCGCGCAGTATCAGGGCATCATTCCGGTCAATATTCGTGAGACCAAGCTCGTCGACAAGATTGGCGAACTGACCGAGGGTTGGGGCGCGGATGTGGTGTTCGAATGCTCGGGCTCGCCGCGCGCCTGGGAGACCATCATGGACCTGCCGCGGCCTGGTGGCTGCATCGTGGTGGTTGGCCTGCCGGTGGAACCGACCAAGGTGGATATCGCTGCGGCCTCGACCAAGGAACTGCGGATCGAAAACGTCTTCCGCTATGCCCATCAATATGACCGTGCCATTGCGCTCATCGCCTCGGGCAAGGTGGATTTGAAGCCGCTGATTTCCGAGACGTTTTCCTTCGAAGATTCCAAGGCGGCTTTCGACCGTGCCGTCGAAGCGCGCCCAGACGACGTGAAGCTGCAAATCCGCGTCGCTTCCTGAGGCGGGAACCAAGTCCATGTCCCGGCGATTGTGACGGCAGCGTCACTTTCGGATTTTGGGGCATGGATACAGGCAATAGTTTCGGACTAACCCAGACTTATCTTCCCGAACATATCATCGCCATCAGACTGATCATCGCTGCGCTCTGCGGAGCGGTGATCGGCTTCGAGCGCGAGGTGCGCACGGCGGAAGCCGGGTTGCGCACCCATATCCTGATCGCGGTTGCGGCTGCGCTCTTCACCATCCTCACCTTCGAGATTTTTCACACCATTGGCGGCGGGGCGGGCACGCAGGCTGACCCCATTCGTGCGGTCGAGGCTGTCACGGCCGGCATAGCCTTCTTAGGCGCGGGCGCGATCTTCCGTTCAGGAGGAACTGTGCAGGGGCTGACGACGGGCGCGGGAATGTGGATGGCCGGTGCGGTAGGGGTCGCCTGTGCCCTGGGATTTTACACCCTGGCTGTCGGCACAACCATTCTGGCCGTTCTTGTGCTCGCCGCGTTGCGTGCCGTGGCACATCGACTCATCGGCAACAAGGAAGATGAAGACGATGAGGCGGATAAGGGGAGGGGAGAGGAAAAATTGGGCCGCGGGGAGAAGCATAATAGGTAGCCTGGCGGCGCTGAGGGACAGTAGCGCTGCCGGGCGAGATGCTTCTCCCCCCGTACGGTTGCGATCGGGAGGTATCGCAACCGTGCCCCCACGCCAGTTCACTTGGAGCTGAACCAGCCGTGTCAGACGTCGATGGTGCAGACCGACGCCTGTATTTCGAAGACGGAGAGCAACGCTTGGGAATGCAGGACACGGTGGTAACCGTGGCTCGCAGCGATGCTCTCCGTCCAGGCACGCAACCTGTGGACGCAGGAGTCACATGCCAACAGCATCCAGGCGCTCACTACGCGCCCAGAAATTCGCAATGCCCGCCAGTTCGTGCCGATAGGCATCGGCCTCTGGCTGGCGGAAGAAGACGGCAGCAGCGCCGGCTTCGAGATAGATCATGCGCCCGGCCCGATCGGTGGGGGGCACCATCACCACCAGCGCGACACCTTTTTGGTGCAGCCAAGCCTGATGGCGGCGGACAAACTCGAGGGTAGCGTGGCTGTGGTCCTTGAGGTCCACGACCAGCAATTCCGGCCAATGCGATTGCGGATCGCCCAACACTTGGGCGAGATCTGCAAACCCTTCCTCCTCGTCGCCATAATGGCGAACCGAGGGGCCATCATTGGCCGCCAGCACACGCATGAACAGGCGAGCCGAATGGCCGTCGTCATCGATCAGCCCGATGAAGGGCGCCTGCGCAAATGGACTGGTCACACGCTTACCTCTGCCCGAACCGCACCGGGCAAATCACACTTGTGGAAAAACATGCGGCCGCCGCGCCGCATGCTGGTTCAGAAACACTTTGGTGGTCTCATGGGTCCAGCAGGGCCTATCTGCCGGGAACCGTGTCAGGTTCATTGAATTCATTGAACCGACATCCGCCATATGAGGGAGGGCGGGCGATGCGGATAGGCAAACTCGCGTAAAATAGACGTAAGTCGGGGTTGCTTTTTACATGTAAGCAAGGACTATTAACCTCCATACGGGGGTAAAATGGCCGAGGCCAAAGACGATAGAGATGCGGTGCTGGCGGCGCTGGATCGCCTGACGGCTTGGCCTGAAATGGCCCGGTCGCCCCAGCTGACTCGTTTTCTCGACTACATCGTCAACCGGCGACTCGATGGCGATACGCAATCGATCAAGGCTTATTCCATTGCCGTCGATGTCTTCGGCCGCCCGGCCGATTTCGATCCGCAGAGCGATCCCATTGTTCGCGTGCAGGCTCGCCGCCTCAGGGCACTTCTAGACCAGTATTATCGCGGTCCGGGCGCTGACGAGACGCTGCAAATCGTGCTGCCTATCGGGCGCTATGTGCCTGATTTCATTGAGGTAGACCCGAGCACTCAGCCCGCTCCGGCGCCAGCGGCACCGCGTTTTTTCGACCTTGATGCAAACGAGAACCCTGCGCCGCGCGGACATGTCACCGTGTCCTGGTTTGTGCTCCTGATCATTGCCATAGGCGCCGCGGCGCTGGCTTATTCGCTCTCAACCTGGGGGCCACGGCAGGAGCAGCAGGTGACGCAGAATGGCGTCATGCAGCAGCCGAGCCTGCGGGTGATGGAGTTTCAAAACCTCACCGATGACCCCTCGATCACCGCATCGGTGTCCGGCGTAGCGGTTGAACTGGTCGACCGTCTGCAGCCGCTGAGCTTTCTTACCGTCGACTATGGTAGTCGCGGGGAAGCAAATGCCGAGCCGGTTCGGGCCGACGGGTATGTGCTGACCGGCATCATCAGGCGTGACCCCGGTGCGCCGTCCAATTTACAGTATAGCGTCATCCTCACGGACCTGACGACCAATAGCGTGGTCTGGAATCGCTCTCTGGTCGTCTCGGAGCGGCAACTGTCCGACCCCGGACGAATCGACCGGATCTCAAGCGACATCCTGGATGTGCTCGGCAATCCGCGCGGGCCGCTGCATACGCGGGCGCGCCTGTTTCTTACCCAAAACCCGCTTTCGGGCGGTGAGAACCTCTATCTCTGCCGCCTGTTGTTCACGATGTATCGTGAGAGCTCGACGCTCGGCGCCGCAGAGCGCGCGCGATCCTGTTATGCCGCGCTACCGGAGAGCGATCAGAAGACGGGTATTGCACTTGCGGCAGCTGCGAGCCTCTTGGCCGAGGAAACAGATAGCGGCAAGCCATCAGCCACCGCGCAGCTCGACAGGTATCGAACAGCAAACGAGATGCTTGGCGAGGCTGTGCGCATTCTGCCGACCAACAGCTTTGTCTGGGAGCAGCGAGCGCGTCTGCATGAGGTGCTTGGCGAGCATGGTCTGGCCGAGGCGGCCTATGGTACGGCTCTGCAATCGAACCCCTCAAATTTGGATGCGCTCGCCGCACATGCGCGGCATATGGCGTTCATCGGGCGACTCGAGCAGGCCATTCCCCTGGCCCAAAGGGCGCTCGACGCCCATACGATCATTCCGGATTGGTATTATGGCGTGCCGACGCTCGTTGCCATTCGAGAGGGCGATTTCGCCAAGGCCGGGCGCTATGCTGAGGTCTATGCTCGCTCCGACCGTGAAATGGGACCGGTCCTTGCCATTCTGGCTGCTGAGGGCGCTGGCGATCAGGCGGGGGTCATGCGGCAATTGCCACGCGTGCTGGAGGTTCCCAGTTTCCGCAGTGTCGGCATCGTGACGCAACTTCGGCGACGCATTACCGATCCAGCGCTGCTCGATCGTATTCGCACTGTGCTCGCCGAGGCCGGAGTGCCGCCGCTATCTCTCGTGACGGCCTACTAGCTCTCAGTGAGCGCTCGACTGGCTGAAAAGATTGATGACCAACACACCGGCGAGAATGAGACCGATGCCGATCAGGGCCGGCAGGTCCAGCGTCTGCCCATAGGCGAAAAAGGCGATGATTGAGACGAGGATGATCCCAACGCCTGACCAAATGGCGTAGCCGATGCCGACTGGAATGGTCTGCAGAGCCAGCGAAAAGAAGTAGAAGGTCACGCAATAGCCCACGACCACGACGACGGAGGGCACAAGCTGGGTAAAGCCAGCCGAGGCGCGCAGGAATGAGGTGGCGATCACCTCGCCGACAATGGCGATGCCGAGATACAGGGCGCCGTTCATGATTGTGCGTCCAAAAAATGGGTCCGACAAAGCTCGACGAAGCGCAGGCCGCGTTCTTCGAAATTCTTGAACTGGTTGTAGGAAGGCGCGCCGGGCGACAGGATGATCGTGTCGAATTTTTCGCGCTTTTCTTCGAGAGTGGCCACGGCCGTTTCGAGGTCTGGCACTTCGGTCACGTCGATATCTGGGGCTGCTTCGCGGGTGGCTGTGGCGAGGCGTTGTCCGGTTACGGGCAGGGTCACTAGCGTAGTCACACCACGTGGCGCCAGGAGAGTGGCGAGCTCGGCATAGTCCTGCTCCCGCTCGTGGCCGCCGGCGATCAGTGCGATGCGTCGGCCGGGATAGGCGGCCAGCGCGGCCTTGGTGGCTTCAGGTGTCGTGGAGATGGAATCGTTGACAACGGTCACCGAGCCAATGCGGTGCTCTTCGAGGCGATGGGGCAGGGGCCGGAAGGCGGCAATGCCGGCAAGAATGCCGTCCATGGTCGCGCCGGCCGCCAGGGCGATTTCTGCTGCGAGAATGGCATTGTCGAGATTGTGCGCGCCCTTGAGCCGCGAGCGCGATACGGCGCCCTCGAGAGCGATGGCCTGTTCTTCTGAGAGTGGCTTCACCAGCCGGCGATGGTCGCGCACGGCCTTGGCGACGCGCGCATTGCTTGCAGCGGCGTGGCCCAGCGCGACGGCGAAGCTGCCGTCCCGGTCAACCAGGTTCAGTTTGTCGTCGTAATAGCGCTCGACTGAGCCGTGCCAGTCGACGTGCTCGGGATAGAGATTGGTGATCGCCGCGATGTCAGGAATGAAACCCATATCGGCGGTCTGGTAACTCGACAGCTCAAACACGACGATGGCGTGCTTGTCGGCGATTTCGAGCGGGGCGAGGCCGACATTGCCGGCAAGGCCTGCATCCAGCCCCGAACGCGCCAGCATGAGGTGGACGAGCGTCGCCGTGGTCGATTTGCCCTTGGTGCCCGAAATGGCAATGACGGTGCGGTCCCCACGATAGGCGGCGCCCCAGAGGTTGAGGTTCGACGTCACTGCAATTCCGGCACCGGCAGCCGTGGCAAAAATCGGTTTGTAGCGCGACACGCCCGGGCTTTTCACGATGGTGCCGAAGCGCCGTGCGGCGATGGCGGCGGGCAGATTTGCGGCGGCGATGGTTTCCGTCTCCGGCACATCGGCGGCGCCGGAGTCCACGGTCACGAAGACCTGCAGATCGGGCTGGATGCGCTTTAGGAATTGCCGGGTCGAATTGGCTTCGCGCCCGGCGCCGTAGAGCAGGACGGGTTCGTCAAACCGCATAGGCGGCCACCTTCGCGGCGAGCGCCGGGGGGATATGGTGGTCGTGGCTGTCGGTGAGGCATTCGGCCATGGCCAGTTGCAGCCGCTCCTCGCCATATTGAGCGAAAAGATCTGCCTTTACGGCGCGTACGACGGCGTCCTGGTGCCAGTCGGCATGGCGGGTGAGCGTGTAAAAGCAGGCGGCGGCTTCGAGGATTTCCCCCACGCATTCCCAGGGCTTCTGTCCGGCAAGGCCTGCAAGTTCGCGGAACGAGCCTTCATATTCCGGCACTTCGAGCAGATTGCGGCCGAAGATTTTCAAGAGGCGTTCCTTGGCCATGAAGGGCGCGAAGATCAGGAAGACAAAGTGGCACTTTGGGCATTCGCCGCACCACAGGGGGCCGTCATTGCCGATCAGGCGGAAATTGCGGTTGCAGCTTGAGAATACTGCATCAAAGCGCGTGCCCTGGTTGAAAAGCGAGGCAATGCGCGCTTCGGAATAGGGACGCAGAAGTGAGAAGTATTTCAGCGCGCCGCCGGTGGCATTGCCGAGAGTGTCGGCGATCAGCAGTTCGAAGCCCAGCGACTTCGAATATTGGTGATTGGTCTCGCGCCCATCGAACACGACATTCCCCTCGCTGGCCGAGCGCTCATTGCTGAGCACGATCTGGTCGTAACCGAAGAGCAGGGCGCAGAGCGAGGCGATCATGGAATTGATCGCGGTGGAGGGCACGTGGCCATTGTAGTAGCCCGGCTCCTTGCCGAGGCGGATCATTTCGGCGTCGAGGGTCCGCGTTACATAGACTGGGGCACGGCCGATCGCGTCCACCGAGGTCAGGATCGGGCCTTTGGGATTGACGGCGAAGGGTGTGAAATCGACACCGACATGGCTCAGAAGTTCAACGCTGACGAGCGAATCCTTGCCGCCACCGATCGGCAGCAGCGTGCGCTCGGGGAGGTCAGGTGCGGGCTTGCGTTCCAGCGGGTCGTCGGCGGTCGAAAGGTTCAGTCGGCCGAAACGCGCCAGGTTGTTGCGCGCGTAGAATTCGCCGAGGCCGTTTTCGTAGACGTCGATGACGAAGGCCTTTTCGGCGGCGGTGAGAGCCAGGTCTGGTGCTACGATGTCGAAAGGCGCGCGGAGCTTGAAGTAGCTCACGCCCAGCACGAAGGCGGTCAAGTCGAGCAGCTTTCGGAAAGCGGGGCCCTCTGCCAGCGCCGCCTTGGCGCCCTTCGGCAGGCCCAGCACTTCGGTAAAGTTCAGCGCTCCCAGGCGATACGGAAAGCGGGCCTCGCCGCTTGCCGGGTCAAAACTGGGGGGCAGGATTTCAAAGGATTCGGTCACGGGCAACTCACGCGGCTTTGCACTACCATATAGGTGATTTGCGGCGATGGCGGGAGTGGGGCGAAAGCCGCGCGCGCTCAATAGATCCGCATCTGCATGCGCATGACGATTTCGCTGCCGATGCGCTGAAAACCGTATTCGCGCATGGTGCAGGACCAGCCGTTGCCGTTCTTTTCGATGCGGAAGAGGTTGTAGCGGGCCGGATCGTCCAGCGTCCCGCCCTGTGCAGCGCTAGCGGCGGCGACGCCGATCACCGGGACCTCGTGGTCCAGCCCCGGAATGTGGTGCAACGAGGAGCGGTGCGTGTGGCCGTGCAGGATCATTTCGGCGCCGCGATTGGCGATGACCTGGCGGAAGATGCGGTGGCCCTTGAGGCCGAAGGAGGGGTGCTGCAACTCGGCATTGGGCGGATGGTGGATCAGCACCACGCGGAAATAGCCGGCGTCGCCCAGGAGCTTCAGAATGCGGTCGAGCCGTGCTGCCTGCTTTTCTTCAAAGCGCCCGATGGCGAAGAAGGGTGCGGTGGGCACGGCGCTGGAACAGGAAATGATCGCGACGTCGCCAATACGGCGCACGAAGGGGAAAGGGGCGCCTTCAAGCGTCTCGCCCTTGAGATAGTCGCCCCACATGTCGCGCGCCATTTCGAGCGCGCCGGGCACATAGGCATCGTGATTGCCGGGGCAGACGGCCGTGCGCTCGCTGTCGCCCAGGTCCTGTAACCACTTTCCGGCTCGGCGTATTTCGGTTGGCAGCGCGAGGTTGGTGAGGTCGCCGGTGACGGCCGTGAAGTCCGCCTTCTGGTCCTGCATGTGAGCGACGAGGCGGGTCAGCGTTTCGGAGTTGAGTTCGCCGTGGCGCTTGAGCTTCCAGTTGAGATAGCCGGTCAGACGCTTGCCGACGAGATCGCCTAAAGACACCTCCGGCATGGGTGAGAGGTGAATGTCCGATATGTGCGCAAGCGTTGTCATCGGGAGGGGTTTTGCCAGAAGGTGCCGCGCAGGGAAACGGTCAATCGACCGCGATAGACGGATTTTCCGGGCAAAATCTGGTGACCGGCCCGGAAGAGGTGGGCGTCAAACGCATGAATGCGCGCTTGGCTGCATTGGAAAAGCGCGAAAAGCGCTATCGACTTTTGCGCAGGAAACGCTACCCCTGCGGCAAGTTCGACGGAGAAGCCAGTCATGATGAACCGATTCCAGCGCGTGCGCGCCAAGGTGTTTCTCACCATTATCGGGATCATACGCCACATGACCATCGGTACGCGCGTCATGCTGGTCGATGGCAACAAGGTCTATCTGATCCGCCATACGCTCATTCCGGGCTGGCAATTTCCCGGTGGCGGGATCGAGCCGGGCGAAACGGCAGAGGCTTCCGCTGCGCGCGAAACGCTGGAGGAAACCGGGCACCGCGTGACCGGCCCGATGGAGCTCTTTGGCGTCTATCACAATTCGAGCTCGGTCACGAACCGCGACCACGTGCTCTTCTATGTGGCGCGGTCGCACGAATTCGTCTTCGTGCGCAAGAAGGACCACGAGATTTCCGAAGGCGGCTGGTTCGAGATCACCAAGCTGCCGGAGGGCGTGACCCCGGCGACGTCCCAGCGCATCGACGAAGTGTTCGACGGTGCGCCCAAGCGGGACGTCTGGGGGTACTGAGCCTTAGTCCAGGAACGAGAGTTCCGGACCAATCGGCACGATGCGGTGCGGATTGATGGTGATGTGGCTCCAGTAGTAGTGCGTCTGGATGTGGCCGATATCGACCGTTTCCTTAACGCCGGGAACCTCGTAGAGCGCCTTCAGGTAGTGCGACAGGTTCGGATAGTCGGCGATACGGCGACGGTTGCACTTGAAGTGGCCGAAATAGACGGCGTCGAAGCGCACCAGCGTGGTGAACAGGCGCCAGTCGGCTTCGGTGATGCTGTCGCCGGTCAGATAGGCGCTTTCGCTTAGTAGGCCTTCGGTCCAATCGAGCGCGTCGAAGAGCTTGTTGGCGGCTTCCTCGTAAGCGGCCTGGGTGGTGGCAAAGCCGGCCTTGTAGACGCCGTTGTTGATGTCGTCATAGACACGCGCATTGATCGTATCGATCGTCTCGCGCAGTGCCTCGGGATAGTAGTCGTCCGTGTTGCCGGTCAGCTCGTTGAAGGCGGTGTTGAACATGCGGATGATTTCCGCACTTTCATTGGACACGATGGTGTTGGTCTTCTTGTCCCAGAGCACGGGCACGGTCACGCGACCGGTATAGTCGGGCTTGGCCGCCGTATAGACCTGGTGCAGAAAATCCTTGCCGAGGAGGGTGTCGCCAGTCGAGCCTTCGTCGGTCTTGAAACTCCAGCCGGTTTCGTCGGGCATTTTGGGCGAGACGATGGAGACCGAGATCAGGCCCTCGAGTTCCTTGAGCTTGCGGAAGATCAGGGTGCGGTGGGCCCAGGGACAGGCGAGTGATACATAGAGATGGTAGCGACCGGCCTCGGCTGCGTAGCCGCCTTCGCCGGTTGGGCCGGGGCTGCCGTCGGTGGTTACCCAGTTGCGGAAGCCGGAGGTGGACCGGACGAATTTACCGCCGGTCTTGCTGGTGTCGTACCACTTGTCCGACCATTTGCCGTCGATCAATTGTCCCATCTTTGGTCCTTTTTCGTCATCTTGCTGTCGGCATTGTCCGCTCACTTGCGTCCAGGCCGTGCTGCGCCGTTTCTGTTGTCGGCAAACTTAGTTGTCGCGATCAGAACCGATAAGGCACGTCAGGCGCAACAATGCGTTGTGCAATTGGGATACACCGATCCATTCGAAACAGGAATTTCAGCCATGATGCCGATATTCCCATTTACGGGCGACAATGCTGGTGCTAATGCGGATTTAGACGTGGAGGCGTCCAGGATGGTGAAGGTTTTGCAGATGTTCCGACGACCCTAGTTGGTCGTTCTCGCGCGGTGCCCAAGGGGTGGCCGCATGCCCATTTGCACGTAAATCTTCCCTGGATAGACCCATGACCACGCTCGTTGCGGCCGAGGCCGACGCTACCCCTGTCTCTGGCCAGCCTGTCGTTCGGCCTGCTACCCCTGCTGATGATGCATTTGTCGAAGACCTGCAGGCGATTGCCTTTGGTCCGGGCCGGTTTGCGCGCACGGCGTTCCGGGTGCGCGAGCGGTTCCCGATCGATCCAAGCCTGAGCCTGATCTCGGAAGTCGACGGTACGCCGTCCGGCTCGGTCTGGATGACCCCGATCAGCGTTGGCGGCATGAAGGGCTATCTCCTGGGGCCGTTGGCAACGCATCCGAATTTCCGCAAGCGCGGCGCCGGCAAGCTGCTGGCCCGGGAAGTGAGCAAGCGGGCTCTGGCGCGAGGCGAAGGCCATTTCGTGCTGCTCGTCGGCGATCAGGACTACTATTGCCCGCTTGGTTGGGTGCCGACGACCCCGGGCAATATCCAGTTCCCGGGACCGGTGGATACGAGCCGCGTGCTGCTGCTGGCCGATGATCCGGAACTGGCCAAGACGCTGACGGGTTCGATCGCCGCGTTTGAAGCCGGCGTCTGAGGGCGATCAAAACGGGTGCATCGGGGCAGGGGCTCGCATAAACTCCTGCCCGAGATGCTGAATCATCCGGACGCTCCCTTGCCCTTCGATACGCCGATTGCCGAGCTGCTTTCTGGCCGCTTGCTGGTTTCCCCACCGTCGCTTCCCGGCGCCAGTGAGCTTGTGCCCGACTGGGCGCCGCTCGAACCTTTTTCGCGGCCGCCGACACCTGCCGCGGTACTGATCGGCCTTGTGCGCCGGCCAGAGGGCCATACTGTTCTTTATACCGAGCGCTCGCCTGATCTGCGTTCGCATTCCGGCCAGGTGGCTTTTCCGGGCGGCAAGATCGATGCGGCGGATGCGCATGCGGGCGTTGCGGCTCTGCGCGAGGCCAATGAGGAAGTTGGGCTCGAGCCGGCAGAGGCCAATATTCTGGGCTATATGGAGCCCTATTTTACCGGCAGCAATTATCTGATCACGCCAGTCATTGCCGAAGTGATGCCGAGCGGTCCTTTCGTGCCAAATCCGGGCGAGGTTCATTCGGTTTTTGAAGTGCCGCTCAAGCGTATTCTCGATTCCGCCAGCTATGGCCGGTTTCGGATCAAGCGGGGGGGGCGAGAGCATTCTACCTGGCAAATCGACCACGATGGCCACGTGATCTGGGGCATTACTGCCAATCTCACCCGAAAATTCCGCGATCTCATTTTGGGTGAAGCATGATCCCCGACCACCTGCCGCAGACCGAATGGCTTGCCCGTCCCGATGTGCAGGCGATTTTTGCCGCGCTCGATGGGCAGGAGGGCAAGACGCGCGCTGTCGGGGGAATCGTGCGCGATACCCTGATGGGGCGACTGCGCCCCGAAGCTGATATCGACATGGCTACCGAGCTTTTACCCGTCATGGTGATGCAGCGCGCCAAGGCCGCGGGCATTTCGACCTATCCTACAGGTATCGACCATGGGACGGTAACGCTGAAGCTCAACGACACGACGGTCGAAGTCACGACGCTGCGGCGCGATGTCGAGACCGATGGGCGACACGCGCAGGTGCAGTTCGGGACCGATTGGACCGAGGACGCCAAGCGGCGGGATTTTACCCTGAACGCCATCTATTGCGGTTTTGATGGCAAGCTTTTAGACCCGCTCAAAGGGGCGGGCGACGCTCTCGCTACGCGTGTGCGCTTTATCGGCGAAGCGGCCGAGCGCATCGCCGAGGACGGTTTGCGCGTCTACCGGTTCTTCCGTTTTTCGGCGAGCCATGGCGGCGAGAAGCTCGATGCCGACGGGCTGTCGGCTTGCCAGCTGGCGGTGGGAAAACTCGATCATCTGTCGGCCGAGCGTGTTGGCTCGGAAATGCTGCGCATGCTGGCCCTGCCCAAGATTGCGCTGACCATTGCGGTCATGAACGAGATCGGGCTTTTGTCGTTGTCCCGCAGCGAGTTGTCGGCCGTGTTGCGGTACGAGGTGCTTGGCGGCCACAATCCCGCGGCGCGGCTGGCGCTACTGGCGGGCAGCGATATCGACGCGCAGCAGGAACGCTGGCGACTCTCGAATGCATCAGTTGAAGCCGCGCGGCGCGTTTCTTCGGCCGCCCAGCTGATGTCCGAGGATCAGGTAGCGCTAGGGGTTTATCGCTACAGGGACGAGGCAATTGAGGGATTGGCGGTGGCTGCGGCCCAGCACAATTGGCCGCGGGACCGCCTCATGGAAGCAGCGCGTGAAATAGCGCGCCTGCCCAATCCGGATTTTCCGGTTTCGGGCAAGGATATTGTGGCAAACGGCGTTGAACCCGGGCCAGAAGTAGGAGCGACTCTGGCCCGGCTGGAGACGCTTTGGGTTCAAAGCGCCTTTTCGCTGACGCGGGATGAGCTGTTGGAAACCTTGGACGTCCGATAGCTCGGCGCGTGGAAGTCAGTGCTTCGTAGTGCCCTTGGCATCTACGTCCACGATGCGTTCCTTGATCCGCTCAACCATTTCCGGGCGAACCTCGGTCTCACCATGGAAATTCTTGAGGTTTTCCACGGCACGACGCACCACTTCCGCCTCGCTTTCGGCTTCGGCCTTCCAGGTCGATCCGGGGATGAGCGTACCGGAATCAAAGCGTTTCATTGCGTTTTCCTCCTTTGAATCTCAAGGGTAAGGGAGGGAACGAAGCGGTTGAACCAAGGGTTCCATTATTCGTCGGCAAATATGCCCAGCTCTGAAAGCCCCAGGATGGAGGTGCCACCGTCTTTGCGGATCGCGGTTCGCGGCACGATGCCGGTCTGATCGGCAATGGCATCGGCGAGAATTTGCGAATGCGTCACCACCCAAACCTGCGTCCGTTCCGCCGCCTTGGCGATGGCGCGGGCCAGCGCGGGCAATAGGTCGGGGTGGAGGCTCGCTTCGGGCTCGTTGAGAGCGATGAGCGGTGGCAGGCGGTAAGAGAGCAGGGCGCCCAGCAGGGCCAGAAATTGCAGCGTGCCGTCGCTGAGCTCGCCCGCGCCGAAGGGGCGGTTGGGCAGATCGGGAAAGACCAGCGAGAATTCGGCCGTCTTGCCCGGCGGTGGCACGACCAGTTTGGCGCCGGGAAAGGCTGCGTCGATGGCGGCGTCCAGTTCGAGCGTATCGCCGCGGATATGCGTCAGCGTCGCAAAGACCGCCGCGAGATTGCCGCCGTCGGCATCGAGCAATGGCGCCGTTACGGCAAGAGCAGGGCGACGCAGCGGTGCATCCTGATCGGTGCGGAAGCCGTGATAGAAGCGCCAATTGGCGAGGAGATGCCGGACGGCATCGAGTTCGGGCACCGTGCCACGGACCGCGGACAGGGCAGTTTCACTGGCAAGCAAGGGGTCTTCGAACTGGCGGCGCGCGCCGCTATCGTCGCGATACCAGCCGGCCGGCCCCTTGCGCTCCAGCAGCGTCACGGCGCGACGTCCGGGAAGTATGAGGCTCTCGAGCTTGATCTGTGGTTCTTCTGCAAAGACGGCCTGGTATTTGGCATCGCCAAAGCCGATCTCGACGCGATAGCGTGGCAAGAAGGCGGCATTTTTCTCCGGCCCATCCATGTCGAGGCCAACTTCGAGGCATAGCCGCGGTCCCTCGGTGACGCGGCGATGACCGGCCCAGAGGACCGAGGCCAATCCCCCTTCGCGCGCGATAGACATGGCGAGGTCGCCGGTCGCCGCTGCCCGCACCAGTTCCAGACCGCGATAGATATTGGTCTTGCCGACACCATTGGCGCCCACCAGCACGGTCAGCCGTCGCACCGGCAGGCGCAGATTGCGGACCGAGCGATAGAATTCGATGTGGAGGTCGGTCAGGCTCATCGCTAGCCTTGGTTCAGGGCCACTTCACCGCGGGCGGCATGGAGGAGAGAATCGAATTGACGTTGCCGCCGGTCTTGAGGCCGAAGGTCGTGCCCCGATCGTAGAGCAGGTTGAACTCGACGTAGCGGCCGCGGCGCACCAATTGCTCGTCGCGTTCCGCTTCAGTCCAGTTCGTTTCGAAGTGGCGGCGGACCAGCTTGGGATAGATGGTGTTGAACGCCTCGCCGACGGCCTTGGTGAAGGCGAAGTCGGCGTCCCAGTCGCCGGAATTGAAGTGATCATAGAAAATCCCGCCAATGCCGCGCGGTTCGTTGCGGTGGGGCAGGAAGAAGTATTCGTCGCACCAGGCTTTGAAACGGTCGTAGTCGACGCCGGGGCGGCCCTCGCAGGCCTCGCGCATGGCGGCGTGGAATTCGATCGTGTCGGGATCGTCCTGGGTGCGCTTGCGGTCGAGCACGGGCGTCAGGTCGGCGCCGCCGCCCCACCACTGCTTTCCGGTGACGATCATGCGCGTGTTCATGTGCACCGCCGGAACGTGGGGGTTCCAGGGGTGGATGATCAGCGAGATGCCCGAGCTCCAGAAGGCCGTGCCGGCTTCTGTGCCCGGCATCTGCTTGGCAAAATCCTCGGAGAAGTTGCCATGGACGGAAGAGATGTGGACGCCGGCCTTTTCGAAGACGCGACCATGAAGCATGGACATTTCGCCCCCGCCGCCCGCGGCGCGATCCCAGGGGGTGCGCTCGAACTTGCCGGCAGGCATGTGGGCATTGGGGCCGGTGACTTCGGCTTCGATGGCTTCGAGGCCGGCGCAGATCCGGTCGCGCAGGGCGCGGAACCAGGCGGCGGCGGTGATCTTCTTGATGTCGATATCGGCAGGGAGGGTCATAGCGGGGGAAATGGACCTTCAGGAAAGCTCTGTAAAGCGGCCAATCTGTCTCATGGCCTCGCCAACTATCATGCTGCCGGCGAGCGCGACATTGATCGAGCGCAAACCGGGGCGCATGGGGATGCGGATGCGCAGGTCGCTGCGCTCGGCAACAGAATCAGGAACGCCGGCGCTTTCGCGGCCGAGCATGAGAATGTCTCCGGAAACGAAACGCGTGTCATAGGCCGATTGGCTGGACTTTGTGGTGAGCAGCACCAGGCGACGGCCTTGCCGGGCCCGCCACGCCTCAAAGGCCTCAAAACTGTCGTGCTGCTGGATCACCGCGTGCTCCACATAGTCGAGTCCGCTACGTGCCAGGTTTTGTGGCGTAATGGGAAAGCCGGAGGGGTGGATGATATGGACGGCAAGCCCAAGGCAGGCGCCCAGACGCACAAGCGTGCCGGTATTGTTGGCAATGTCAGGCTGATAGAGGGCGAGATCGAGCGACAAGGGCGTTGTCCCCGGGTCGTGCCCGGTCCATCCGAGAGGGTCGGCGTTAGGATATAGTTGCGCTTGAGCAAACTGTCACCCGTCGCGCACTGGACAAGCCCGTCCGACAGTGCAAAAAGAACCCCAACTGACGGACCGCTTGAGGGCGGCTGGCTTGTCGATTCTGCTTATGGTGTCGAGGGCTGGAGCCGGTTCCGTCATTTAGTGCATCGTACGGGGAAACGGACTTGTCCACGCAAGCAGAACACTCATCCACCAACCGGCGGGATTTTCTCTTCGTCGCCACTGGCGCCGTCGGCGCTGTTGGTGCCGCCGCGGTGGTATGGCCGCTGATCAATCAGCTCAATCCGGACGCGTCCACGCTGGCGCTCGCCAGCATTCAATATGATGTGGGCCCGATTGCCGAAGGGCAGTCGGTGACCATCATGTGGCGCGGCCTGCCGGTCTTTGTCCGTCACCGTACGGCGGCCGAGATCACGGAAGCCCAAGCTGTCCCGCTCTCCGACCTCAAGGATCCGGAAACCGACGAGGCACGCACCAAGCCCGGCCACGAACAGTGGCTGATCATGATCGCCAACTGCACCCATCTGGGTTGTATCCCTGTTGGCGAAGCCGGCGATTTCGATGGCTGGTTCTGCCCGTGCCACGGTTCGCACTATGACTCGGCTGGTCGTATCCGCCGCGGCCCCGCACCGAAGAATCTGGTTGTGCCGCCGTATGAATTCCTCAGCGATACGCTGGTCCAGATCGGTTAGTGGGGGCTTTTCCGATGTCAGAACATTCGACTTACGTTCCGGGAAATGCCGTTGAGAAGTGGCTGGACGACCGCCTGCCGGTGGTGCGTTTCGCCAAAGAACATCTCATGGACTTCCCCACGCCGAAGAACCTCAACTACTGGTGGACTTTCGGCGCCATTCTCGTGATGTGCCTTGGCGTTCAGATCGTCACCGGCATCATCCTTGCGATGCACTACACGCCCAACGTGGCGATGGCTTTCGACTCGGTCGAGCACATCCGCCGTGACGTCAATGGCGGCCGTATCATCCAGGCAACCCACGCCGTGGGCGCCTCGATGTTCTTCATCGCGCTCTATATCCACATGTTCCGTGGCCTCTTCTACGGTTCGTACAAGGCGCCGCGCGAAATCCTCTGGATCCTCGGCGTCGTGATCTTCCTGCTCACCACTGCCACTGCGTTCATGGGCTACATCCTGCCCTGGGGCCAGATGAGCTTCTGGGGTGCGACGGTTATCTCGAACATCTTCACGGCCATTCCCGTGGTCGGCGAAAACATCAAGCAGCTCGTGCTCGGCGGCTTTGCCGTGGGCAATCCGACGCTGAACCGCTTCTTCTCGCTGCACTACCTGCTGCCGTTCATCATCGCTGCCGTCGTTGCGCTGCACATCTGGGCGCTGCACGTTCCGGGCAATAACAACCCGGTCGGCGTCGAGGTGAAGGACAGCCGTGATACCGTGCCCTTCCATCCGTACTACACGATGAAGGATCTCTACGGCATGGTGCTGTTCATGATCCCGTTCGCCTGGTTCGTGTTCTTCGCACCTGATATTCTGGGTCACCCCGACAACTACATCATGGCGAATGCCCAGGTGACGCCGGCCCACATCGTTCCCGAATGGTACCTGCTGCCGTTCTATACGATCCTACGCGCCATCGACTTCAACGTGCTGTTCATCGACTCCAAGCTCGGCGGCGTGATCGCCATGGGCGGCGCGATGCTCATGCTGCTGATCGTGCCGTGGCTCGATACGTCCAAGGTCCGTTCGGGTGTGTTCCGCCCGATGTTCAAGTGGTTCTTCGCGCTCTTTGCCATCAACTTCGTTGGCCTGATGTATCTGGGCGCGCAGCCGGCAGAGGGTATCTATACCGTTCTCGCCAAGGTCTGCACGGGCTACTACTTCCTGTACTTCCTCGTGATCCTGCCGGTGCTGTCGCGTATCGAAACGCCAAAGCCCCTGCCAACCAGCATCTCCGAGAGCGTTCTCGGCAAGACTGCACACGCGTGATCGGGGCGAGTAACATGAACATTCGTAAGCTCATCATCGCCGCAGCAGCGCTTGTCGCCGGTCTTGCCATGGCTCCCGCCCAGGCAGCCGAAGGCGGTGCCCATGTCGAACGCCAGGCCTGGTCGTTCGGCGGCATCTTCGGCACCTATGACACCAACCAGCTCCAGCGCGGCTTCCAGGTTTTCCGCGAAGTCTGCTCGAGCTGCCACAGTGCCCACCTGATCTCCTTCCGCAATCTGATGGAGCCCGGTGGCCCCCAGTTCTCGGAAGCGCAGGTTCGTGCTCTCGCGGCCGAATATGAAGTGGCCGACATCACGGCTGATGGCGGTCGCCGTCCGGCCGTGCCGGCCGATCGCTGGCCGTCGCCCTTCGCCAACGATGTGGAAGCCCGCGACGCCAACGGTGGTTCGCTGCCCCCGGACTTCTCGGTGCTGGCCAAGGCCCGCGGCGTGACCGATCCGTTCCCGACCTGGATCTTCAACTACTTCACCGGTTACCAGGAAGGCGGCACGGACTATATCCACGCGCTGCTGACCGGCTACCACGAAGAAGTGCCGGAGACTGCGCCGCACGATTTCCAGTTGCCTGAAGGCAAGTACTACAACGACTACTTCCCCGGCCACGCCATCGGCATGGCGCCGCCGCTGGCGGATGGTTCGGTCGACTATGCCGAAGGCGAAGATGGCCAGTCTGTGCCGGAAACGCTGGAACAGTACTCGACCGACGTCGCTGCCTTCATGATGTGGATGGCCGAGCCGCACCTCGTTTCGCGCAAGCAGACCGGGTTTGCCGTGTTGATCTTCCTCGTGCTGTTTGCCGGCCTGATGTACGGCACCAAGCGCAAGATCTGGGCTGGTATCGAACACTGACCACTGGCCGCTCTGCGGCAAAATCGCCCCAGTGGGGCGATTTTAAGTGGTCAGGCCCGAAGAGCTACGCTCGCAGGGCATACACTGAAGTTTAGGATCGGGGCCCGTTGGGCCCCTTTTCTTTTTCCCGTCACACTCTCGCAAGGCCCTTGCCATTCCGGCCTTCAAACGCAATATGGAACTATATTGGTTTTGTGGGAGGAGGTTGCCTTGTCCGCCATTCGCCTGGCTGTCACCGTCGTGTCCGCCGCCATGACCATGAGCCGCCATCCGGCCGTCCGTGCCGGCATTCAGGCCGTGGCCAACAATCCCAAGGCCCGCGAAGCCGCTGCCAATGCCACGCGCAATGTCGCCTACAATGCCGGCGTCATCGCCCGCCACATTGTCGGTCGCCGCACTCCCTGACCCACGTCTTACAAGGCCTTCCATGTCGCTCGACCTGAAGTCGCTCGTCCGCACGATTCCGGACTATCCCAAGCCGGGGATTCTCTTTCGTGACATCACCACGCTGATCGAGCACCCGGAAGGGTTCAAGGAAAGCGTCGAGCGTCTCGCTGCCGCCCACCGTGGGCTGGGCTTTACTCATGTTGCCGGTATCGAAGCGCGTGGCTTTATCTTCGGCGCAGGCGTTGCCATTGCGCTGGGCGTGGGCTTCGTGCCGGTCCGCAAGCGTGGCAAGCTGCCCGGCACGACAATCGGCCAGAATTATGCGCTGGAGTACGGTGTCGACACGATCGAGATCCATGCCGACGTGCTGAGCGATGTGCACAAGGTACTTATCGTTGATGACCTGATTGCCACAGGCGGCACAGCCATTGCTGCGGTTGGCCTGATCCGCCGAACCGGTGCCGTCTGCGACCACGCGGCCTTCGCCATCGATCTGCCGGACCTCGGCGGCGCTGACAAGTTACGCGCGGAAAAGGTCAATGTGAACGCGCTGATGGCCTTCGAAGGGCACTGAGCCCGTCTCGAGAGGCGTCGCCCATCACCGCTGAGAGATCCCCGCGAAAGCGGGGATTTTGTTTGGGCCTACCAGTTGTTCCGGCCGTCCATCTTCTCGATTTTCACATGCGACCAATCGAGCGAATCGACAGCATTGAGGTTGATGGCAAGGCTGCGCTTGCTGGGCATGACGCCCGGTTCGCCCTTGGGCGTGCCGTCGGCATTGTAGGCCGATGCCCAATCCGGCGAGCTGCCCCAGGTGTGGATGCCGCAGTTGGAGCAGAAGTGGTGCTCGTTCATGCCGCCGCTGGCCGAATAGATCTTGTCGCTATCGAGCGAGTTGAACTCGAGCTCGCCCTCTTCGAAATAGGCCCAGACCGCGCCTGTGCGCTGGCAGAAGGTGCAGTTGCAGCTTTTGATGTCGGTGGGCAGATAGGGCAGGGTGATGCGCGTGGCGCCGCAATGGCAGGTTGCGATCAGCGACATGGGTCTCTCCTCGAATTGGATGGTCCCTATGTAGCGGCGGGCGCTGACAACGCGTGTCAGCACCTTTGCGATCAGGCCGCTGCCATTTCCGTCATGCGGGGATCGACGAGGCAGAACTGGTTGCCCTCGGGGTCGCGCATCACCGTATAGGTGGGCAGAACCCGGTCCACCGTGGCGCCGGCTGCCTTGAGCCGTTCGACCTCGCTGCTGCGATTGCCGGTCTCGACGTCGAGATGCACGCGATTATTGTCGTAGACCCGTCCATCGACATTCTGGAAGCAGATCGAGGGGCCGGGGCCATCGACCATCACGGTGGTATCCGTTTCCGGCGTCAGGCCGAGGGCTGCAAGGCGAGCAATCTCGTCTGCATCATAGGGTCGCACATCATAGCCATCGAGAAGTTCGGCCCAGAAACGAGCGAGAACGGCTGGCTTGTCGCAGTCGAAGACGATCTCGTGGATCACACCCATTTGCGCTTCTCCTTTGTCATTATGACAATTCTGCTATTGGGCAAATGCGGCAAGTTTAGAGCACTGCTTTGCTTGCGAAGCGCTCGACTGTGCTCAAGCAAACGAAGCTCTTGTTGGCGCTTGGAAAAGTGAGGCCGGTGTTTTCCACCGGCCTCACCCATTTTAGTGGTGTTGTTGGTTGCCCAGCAGCTTTTCGAGCGGCGGCAGGCCGGGCTTTTGGGCCGGAACCTTGGATTTTGCCTGCAGCTTTTGGGGCTGGGGCTGCTGTAGTCCGTGCCGTGGCACGTTGTGCGAAGGGGTGATCGGCTGCGGACGCTGGAATGGGTTTTTCGGCATAAGTCTATCCTTCTGGCCCCGGCTATTTTCCGGTGGCCAAGCAAGTGAAACAGGGCGCGCCGAAGGGCGCGCGGATGCGGAAAAGCAGAGACGCCGATGGGGCCGGGCAGAGGTAGACTAGGGAGAGATTTGGGCCGTCCGTAGATCGACCGCTGCCACGCGCGCCATCATGACTGGCCGGTCCCCGATGCGGGGGTGCCAAGACAAGTCAGAAGCGTCAGGGGTGCGGTTTCAGATCATTTCTGGACAAGGCCTCCAAAGCGCGTTGCGCAGGGAAATATACAAAAAAGAGGCGGCCCGGGTCAACCGGGTCGCCTCTTTGGTTCAGTCAGGCCCGATCAGGGTTCGAGATGGCCCTGCTTGGGGTCTTCTTCGACGCTGATATTGGGCTCGTTGCGCGTCTTCCACAGCGAGTAGAAGACGCCGCCGGCGAGGATGCCGATGGTCACGCCGAGCGAGAGCAGCGTATCGATGTGGATATGCAGCGGCACGAGGAAGATCTTGATACCGATCAGCACAAGGATGATCGCCAGCGAGACCTGCAGGTAACGGAAGCGGTTCATCGCTGCAGCCAGCGCGAAGTAGAGCGCACGAAGGCCAAGGATAGCGAAGATGTTCGAGGTGTAGACGATGAACGTGTCCTGCGTCACCGCGAAGACGGCGGGCACCGAGTCGACGGCAAAGATCAGGTCGACGATTTCGACCATGATCAGCGCCACGGCGAGCGGGGTCAGCCAGGTGACCAGCTTGCCGGTGGTCGGGTGGGGCTGCTTGACCGTGAAGTTGCGGCCATGGAGCTGCTTGGTGATGCGGAAGCGCTTGTTGAGGAACTGGAAGATCTTGTTGTCTTCCATGCTCGGCTCTTCATCCTCATGCTTGAACATGCGGATGCCGGTGAACACCAGGAAGGCGCCGAAGAAGAAGAGGATCCAGTTGAACTGGTAGACAAGCGCAGCGCCAACGCCGATTAGGACGGCGCGGAAGGCGATGACGCCCAGAATGCCCCAGAAGAGCACGCGGTGCTGGTAAAGCCTTGGAATGCCCAGGAAACCGAAGATCGTCGCGATGACGAACATGTTGTCCATCGCGAGCGATTGTTCGATCAGGTAGCCGGTATAGAATTCAAGACCGGCTTCCGCGCCGCGCTGAAACCAGACCCAGGCGCCGAAGGCGAGGGCAATCAGGACGTAGAAGCCATAGAGCAGCAGGCTCTCCTTGGCTTCGATCTCGTGCTCATCCTTGTGCAGAATGCCGAGGTCGAAAACAAGCAGACCAATGACGATCGCGATGAACGCGGTCCAGAAATAGACGGGGGTTCCGAGAAAATCGCCCGAAAGGGCGGCAAGAAGCGTTTCCATACGCCGGACCTTCTCCATGTAACGAGGTGGAGCAATTCCGACATCGCCATGGAGAACCCATGACCAGAGGGGCCCGGCATTGCCCCTCTAAATTGTGCAATCGGCGAAAAAGGTCAAGCCCCTACCTTTTGGAGGGGCGCTAGAGACTGGGGAATGTGGGAGAGCTGGTCTATCGTCATTGCGGGCTCGTTCCCCAACGCGCGCCGATGCACTGGGGACGAGCCCCGTGATAACGGCCATTTTGGCTTCTTGGATGGGAAAACCGGCTCAGCGCGGCGTGCAGAGCATGACGATGGTGTCGGCCGTTTCAAGCTGCACAGCGACGCCGTTGACGGGATCTTCCACCATACGGGCGGCTTGGACGCCGAGATTGGCCTTGAGGTTACCGTCGTTGAAGCCGACGCCGTCCTGATAGGGCGTCACCGTGCCGGTGCCGGAGTTGGGGTCGGCCATGGTGCGCGAGGCCCAGCCATAGACATTGCCGTAAATCGTCAGAATGCCGACGCGATTGGTCGTCGCGTCCCGGCAGGACCAGTTGCCTTGATAGAGTTGCGCCATGGAGGGCACGGACAAGGCGGGAAACAGCAATAGAGCAAGGGCGAATCGGCGCATGAAAGGAGAGTGCCGGTGTGCCCTCTGCCTTTCAAGTGCTCCGCCGCAGAAGCGGGCCGATCACCGGCACTCTGGTGAGCACGAGCAACACTTTCAGTTTGAGCGGCATGGAATAGTCGCGCAGCTTGGAAAAGCCCACGATTTCGGCGCGATAGACCAGTTCGCCACGCTGGTTGGTCGCCGTGAGGCGGTTGAAGAGCAGGCCCCAGCCGGGAAGAGAATTGGATGGCCGTTTGCCGGTCACGATCAGTTCATAGGTGACCGTATCGCCTGGGCGGACCGGTATCTTGAACTCCATGGAATTGACGCCGGGAGAGGGGCCGGAAACGCCGGGTTCGTCGCCCTGGGCCTTGAGCCGGTCCGCTTCCACATCGAGCGCATCCACCATTTTTCGATGTCCGACGCTGACCGTGTGCCAGCCGCTCGCTACGAGGCCGCCGAAGTGGCTGTGCTTGGCCAGCGCAGGATCGATGTGGAAATATTGCGGATCGTAGAGCTTTCCGAAGCGGATGATTTCTTCCTCGGAAAAGGTGTGGTCGCCGAGGGGGAAGGCCTCGTCGATGACAATGTCCTCGAACCAACGGGTCATGCTGCGACCCCGCGGCACTCGACGATATTGGAAAGCCGCATGCTCATCACCGGCTTGTCGTCCTGATTGCGAATATCGAAATCGAGCGTCACGATCCCCCATTGCGGATGGCTGCCCGAGCGCCGAAGGCCGGCAATGGTCACGGTGCCGCCGATAGTGTCGCCGGCCATGACCGGGTTTTTCCATTTCAGGTCCTGAAAGCCCAGGCCACCGGCCGAGGCGATCTTGTTCAGAAAACTGTCGACGAGCATGCGGAGGCTCAGGGCGCCCGTTTGCCAGCCACTTGAGGCCAGGCCGCCGAGCAGGCTCTTCTTGGCCGCCTCTTCGTCGATGTGAAAGGGCAGGGGGTCGAATTCCCGGGCAAAGGTGAAGATCATTTCCTTGGTCACGGTCGTCTGGCCGAGATTGATGACTTCGCCCACAACGAGATCCTCGAAATGGCGTCGATCTTGGGTGACAGGATTGGTCATTGTCTTTCCCTTTACGTCAACGTGGTTTTCGCACGGGGACGGTTCGAGGGCAAGACCGGGAATAGGCGCAACGGCCAACCCAGATAGCGTTCAGACGTCGGCGCTCACCCGGTCTTCGCGCATCAGCATGGCGCGGAATTCTGCTTCGGGCATGGGCGCGCCGAAGAAGTAGCCCTGCGCTTCGGTGCAGCCGGCGCGGGTGATGATATCGAGCTGGGCCTGGGTTTCCACGCCTTCGGCGGTAGTGGTCATCCGCAGGTTACGCCCGAGGGTGGCGATCGACTGTACGATGGAGAGGCTGTCCGGCCGGTCTGCGAGATCGCGCACAAAGCTCTGGTCGATCTTGAGTTTGTCGAAGGGGAAGCGCTGGAGATAACTCAACGAGGAATAGCCGGTGCCGAAATCATCGAGCGCGACTGTGAGGCCCAATCCCCGCAGCTGGTGCAGGGACTCGAGGTTGACCGCGTTGTTTTGCAGGAGAACCGACTCGGTGATTTCGAGTTCGAGCCGGCGAGCGTCGAGTTCGCTCGTCGCCAGCACCGCCTTGACGATGTCGACGAGGCCCGCGCCGCGGAACTGGACCGGCGAGAGATTGACCGAAACGCGCACATGATCGGGCCAGTTGAGCGCGTCTTGGCAGGCCTGTTGCAGCGCCCATTCGCCCAGGACTTCGATGGCTCCGGTCTCTTCGGCGAGGGGAATGAACTGGGCCGGCGAAATCAGGCCGTGTTCGGGATGGCGCCAGCGCATCAGCGCTTCGCCGGACACGACGCGGCCGGTATCGAGGCGCACCAGGGGCTGATAGTAGAGCTCGAACTGGCCGAGCTTGATGCCGCCGCGCAGGTCCATTTCGAGGTGCCGCCGGTTCTGCAGCGACTTTTCCATCTGCGGGGAGAAGAAGCGATAGGTGCCGGCGCCTTCCGCCTTGGCGCTATAGAGCGCGAGGTCGGCATTTTTCATCAGCTGATCGGCGTCGCTGCCATCGACCGGCGCCATGGCGATGCCGACGCTGGTGCTGACGACGATCTCGTTGTCCTCGATATGATAGGGCTGGGCGATGCTGGCGATGATGCGCTCGGCAAGCGCCTGCGAACTGTCGGCGGACGTGTCGAGGCAATAGTGGAGCACGGCGAATTCGTCGCCACCGAGGCGCGCAACCATATCGCGCGCCGACGACGTGGCCCGCAGGCGTTCGGCGACCTGGCGCAACAGGGCGTCGCCGACGGGGTGGCCCAGCGTGTCGTTGACTTCCTTGAACCGGTCGAGGTCAAGATAGAGGATGGCGAAGGGTTGGGCGCGCGTCGAGAGCCCGCGTACGGCCTGGCCGATGCTCTCCCAGAAGCGCAGGCGGTTGGCCATGCCGGTGAGATTGTCATGGTGCGCCATATGCACGATGCGGTTCTGTGCGCGGTGGCGCTCGGTCACGTCTTCGAACGTGCAGACCCAGCCGCCTTCCGCGGTGGGTTCGCGCGAGATTTCCAGCACCATGCCATTGGGCAGGTGACGGGTGTGGTTGTTGAGCAAAGCGAAGTCCGCATTGTCACCCGACTGATCGTCCTCATGGTCGACGAGCAGGTCGGCGTCGATCAGATCGGCGATCGCAGTGCCCGGCTTTGCGCGCGCCGTGTTGAGGCCGAAAATGGCGAGGAAACGGGGATTGCAGACGATGACGCGGTTGTGCGCGTCGAGGAGGCAGAGGCCAAGCGACATGGCATCAAGCGCCGCGTCAAAGCGCGCATTCTGCAGGGCCAGGGTCCGCTCCTTCTGCTGCAGGACTTCCTGCGCTCGACCCAGGAGACCATTGTGCAGCAGCAGCAGGGCGGTGAGAAACACACCGCAGACGATCATGCCGATGGAAACATAGGTGAAGGCCCATTGCAGGGTGAAGAGGCCCTGCCTGTCGGCCTCGATCCGCGCCACGTTCCACACATTGGCGTCGGTCGAGAGCCGGGCCAGCTTGGGATAGATCGGCTCAAGAATGGCCAGGATTTTTGCCGGCGTGCCGGGAACGTCGAGTTCGGCCAGCAGGGGGCGTGCATTCTCGAGCGCCACTTCCAGATCGTCGAGCGTCTTGCCGACGCGCGGATCCGCGAGCGCGAAATTCTCGACGTCCTTGGTGCGCAAGGTCTTGAGGCGATTGACGACGATGTCGAAGCGCAGCTTCACCTCGTCGGCGGAAATGTTGGGGTCGCCCGCCGCAAAGGCGCTGACGCGCTGTTCGAGCCGGGCGAATTCGCTGGGGGCCTGGGCCACCATCCAGGTGACATTGCCCAGGCCAACGCCTTCAAGGGCGGTCTGGCGCTGGAAGACCAGCGCAGAGATATAGATCGCCGAGGCTATGAAGCCCAGGATGACGACGGTCAGCGCTATGCGAAGGAACCGCATGGTGACGGCTTCATCCTATCTTTTGCCAGCCTGCCCTCTCCCAGGGGCAGACAAGCCACTATTGGACCGTGATTTCCTTGACCTGCCAGACGGCGCGCCCGTAATAGGGCTGACCCTGCAGAACTGGATTGGAATCAAAGGGATAGATCACAAAGAAGGGCCCCTGATCGTCGACCGGCATGTAGTCACCATTGCGCTTGACGGCAAGGATGGTGCCGAACTCGTCGAAATCGGCGGTGGGCACGTCGACGCTGTAGTCATTAAGCGCGATGACGGTGGCCGTTTCGCCCGTGGCATTGGCCTTTTCCAGCAGCGCCTTGAGCGGCACGC
Organism: Devosia sp. LjRoot3; assembly: GCF_964252865.1. Lineage (NCBI taxonomy): Bacteria > Pseudomonadati > Pseudomonadota > Alphaproteobacteria > Hyphomicrobiales > Devosiaceae > Devosia > Devosia sp. LjRoot3. The sequence continues at coordinate 345,324 of NZ_CAXUPK020000003.1, read as the reverse complement.
CTTCGAAGTCGACCACGCCTTCATTCCAGGGGGTGGTGGTCTTGACCGAGACCAGGCCCATGGCTTCGAGTTCGTTACGATCGAGAGTGACGGATCCAGACGCGCTGCTGATCGTCACGGCCGGAACATCCTGCGCGAATGTGGGCATGGCGAAAGCGAAGGCGGCGAGAACGAGGGCGGGTATCAATCGCATTGAGATCATTGGCGTGCTCCTTTGCACATTCCTTCAGCCTGCGCCTTGAACTCTTAAGAGCGGTTAAGTTGCAAGTGATCGTGGTGGCAGGATTAACAGGACGTCACCTCTATGCATCGATTTGTCGGGAATGCGGCGGTCTTGAGGCGCGCGATCGGAGGCGTTGTGGCCCTTAGAGACTGGCCCGCCGGCCTGCCGCACGGAATTCGAGTGGCGCCATATTGCGGTGTCGGCGCAAGACTTTAGCCATGTAATTTCCATCAGCGAATCCGCTTGCATCAGCGATGGCGGCGACGGGCATTTCCGTCGCCAGCAGCAGGCGTTCCACCCTTTCGAGCCGTTTTTCAACAACGTAGTCGGAGGGCGCTTTCCCCAGGGCAGCGCCGAAGCTGCGGACGAAATGGGCCCGACTCATTTCGGCGATTCCGGCGAGTCGGTCGACGGGAAGCGGGGCCGAGATGTTGGCGTCGATGTATGACACCACTCGGGCAATGCCTGGTGGCAGCTTTCGTTCCGGCGCAGGGCGGCTGCCGAAGATGGTGTCGTGGAGGCTGGTCATGGCCGCGTAGGCGGCGGTGGAAGCCAGGCCCGGCGAGGGTTCGGGCATTTGCAGCAGGGTGAGGCAGGCGTCGGCCAGGCGGTCGATCTGGGCTGCGGTTGGTTCGAGCACCGGACCGGCATTTTCGAGGATTTCGCGGGCGAGGCGGAGGGCTTCGCGGCCGTTGAGAAGCAGCCAGAAATATTCCCATTCGCCGCCACGTTCGAGCCAGTAGCGGTGGGCATGCGGCATGGTGACAAGCATTGTTTTTCCGGGGGTTAGCCGGTGTTTCGTGCCCGCATAGTCAAGGCGGCCTTCGCCCAGGGTGGTGTGCTGGATGACAAGGAAGGGGGCCGTGCCGCGCTGCATGCCATCCCAGGAATAGACCTCGTTGCGGCGCTGTTCGTAGCCGGCGCTGATGCCCATGCAATGGAGCGGGGCGGCGCTGCGCGGCAGGTTCAGCGAGCGGATGTCGTGGCCGTGGTCGAGAAGCTGGGAGAGCACAAAATTACCCATGATCGCACAAGCTTTCTCTACACCAATGGGTGCCCAACCGCTACCTATTGCTAACAGACTGCTACCGCTGAGCGGTGCGTGGGAGGGAATATGTCATTCAAGGTTACGGTGATCGGCGCTGGCTCTGTCGGCTTCACCAAAACGCTCATTTCGGACCTGCTGAAGGTGCCGGAATTCGCCGATGTCGAGTTTGCGCTCACGGACATCAATCCGCACAATCTCGACATGGTGCGCCAGATCATCGAGACCATCGTGTCGGTGAACAAGCTGCCGGCCAAGGTGACTGCGACGACCAATCGCCGCGAGGCGCTGACGGGTGCGCGCTACATCATGAGCTGCGTGCGTGTCGGCGGGCTTGAGGCCTTTGCGACTGATATTTCCATTCCGCTCAAGTATGGCGTCGACCAGTGCGTGGGCGACACCATCTGCGCCGGGGGCATTCTCTATGGCCAGCGCAACATTCCGGTGATCCTCGACTTCTGCAAGGACATCCGCGAAGTAGCGGAACCGGGCGCGCTGTTTCTCAACTATGCCAACCCGATGGCGATGAACACCTGGGCGGCGGATCTCTATGGTGGGGTCAATGTCGTTGGGCTCTGCCATGGCGTGCAGCACGGGGCGCACCAGATCGCCGAAGTGCTTGGTGTGACCGACGATGAGCTGGACTATGTCTGTGCCGGCATCAACCATCAGACCTGGTATATCGATGTCCGCGCCAAGGGCCGGAAGATCGAGAAGGAGGAACTGATCGAAGGCTTTGAGCGGCACCCGATCTATTCAAAGACCGAGAAGGTCCGCATCGATGTGTTGAAGCGGTTCGGCGTCTATTCGACCGAAAGCAACGGGCACCTGTCCGAATATCTGCCCTGGTATCGCAAGCGTCCGGACGAGATCAACCGCTGGATCGACATGAGCCACTGGATCCACGGCGAGACAGGCGGGTATCTGCGCTATTCGACCGAGCGCCGCAACTGGTTCGAAACCGATTTCCCGATGTTCAAGGAACAGGCCAACAAGCCGCTTTCCGAACACAAGCGGACCAGCGAACACGCCAGCTACATCATCGAGGCCTTCGAAACTGGACGCCCCTATCGCGGCCACTTCAACCGCCGCAACAACGGCATCATCACCAATCTGCCGGATGATGCCATCATCGAGAGCCCTGGCTATGTCGATCGCTTCGGCATCAACATGATCGAAGGCATCAAGCTGCCGACCGCGGCAGCGGCGACATGCTCGGTTTCGGTTTCGGTGCAGCGGCTCTCGGTCGAGGCGGCGGTGACCGGCAATCTCGACACGCTGAAACTGGCTGTGCTGCATGACCCGCTGGTGGGCGCGATTTGCACGCCGGATGAGGTCTGGGCCATGGTCGACGAAATGGTTGTCGCCCAAGCCGAGTGGCTGCCGCAATATGCCGACGCCGTGCCGGCCGCCAAGGAGCGGGTGGCAAAGTCGACGGTGAAGACCCGCGACTGGGAAGGCGCCGCCCGCAAGCGCGTTCGCTCGGTCGAGGAGCTGCGCGAGCTATCCGGCGGGCATCAGTGACGTTTTCTGTTTGACGCGACTTCCCAAGCGTCATCTCTGGCCCCGGCGAAAGCTGGGGCCGTTTTCTTTGGAGCGGGACGGATAGTATCGTCTTGCGAAAGCATTCGCCTCGCGATACTATCGCGCTATGATCATGTCGTTCGGCAACGAAGCTGCGCAATCTGCATGGGACCGCCGCTTTCGTAAGGGCGTCCCGAACGACATCATGAAGGTTGCCAACCGTAAGTTGACCCAATTGAACGGCGCAGTGACGCTCGACGACTTGCGCATCCCGCCGGGCAACAGGCTTGAAAGCCTTTCTGGAGATCGCGAGGGGCAGCACAGCATTCGCATCAACGATCAATGGCGGCTGTGCTTTGTCTGGCGGGACGGCAACGCCTTCGATGTCGAACTGGTGGACTATCACTGAGGTGCGAGATGGCTGATTTTGATCCGACTCATCCGGGAGAAGTCTTGCTTGAGGACTTCATGAAGCCACTCGCGATTACCCAATATGCGCTTGCCAAGGCACTGGGTGTCACCCAGGTGCGGATTGGCGAGATCGTGCAGGGCAAGCGGGCGGTTTCGCCTGACACGGCGCTCCGGTTGGCCCGCTATTTCGGCACCAGCGCCGAGTTCTGGATGAACATGCAGGCGACCTATGATCTGGAGCGGGCACGCGACAAATCCGCCGCGGCGATTGCTGATCAGGTTTCGCCGCGGGCTGCCTGATCGTCCGGTTGTGCAGGCATTTAGTCCGGTTTTCACAGGAGCGCTTGCCGCCGTCGTTTCGGCAAAATAGCGTGGTCTTGGGGAGGACTAACGCATGGCGAAGCCAGCACATTTTGTCATTGTGGGTGGGGGGACGGCCGGCTGGATCGCGGCGTTCATCATTCAGGATGAGGCGCGGCGGCGCGGGTTCGATTTCAAGATTTCGGTGGTCGAGAGTTCGCGGATTCCTACGGTTGGCGTGGGGGAAGCGACGACGGCAGCGTTCCGGGTGTTGCTGAAGCACTTTGGGATCGATGAGTTCGAGTTTTTTCGGAAGACCGATGCGAGCTTCAAGCTCGGCATTCGCCACGAGGACTGGCGGCGGAAAGGCTACACCTATTATGGGCCGATCGATGATCCGCATCAGGTAGTGCAGGCGCCGCCGGGGGCGCCTTCGGATTATCTGAATGTCTATGCGGTGGCGGCGGGCAGGGCGGTGCAGGAGATGCATATGTTCCAGCCGCTGCTGGAACAGAAGAAGGCGCCCTATGCGCTGAAGGCTGATGGGTCGCTGATCCCGCTCGGGCCGTTTCATCACGCCTATCACTTCGATCAGGCGCTGGTGGGGAAGTTCTTTGCCAGCAAATCCAGGGGGGTCGAGAAGGTCGATGCGCTGGTGGCGGGCGTCGAGCGCAATGGCGAGACGGGGGATATTTCGGCGCTGGTGCTCGACGACAATTCGCGGCTTGAGGGCGATTTTTTCATCGACGCGACTGGGTTTCGCAAGCAGATCATCGTCAAGGCGCTGGAGGCGCCTTGGAAGTCTTACGCGCATGAACTGCCGGTCAATCGGGCGCTGCCGTTTTGGGTGGACCTGAAGGAAGGCGAGGAGCTGGCGACCTATACGCGGGCCTGGGCGCAGAGCTCGGGCTGGATGTGGCAGATTCCGACGCGGCAGCGCTATGGCTGTGGCTATGTCTATTCCGATGAGTTTACGACGCCGGAACAGGCCAAGGAGGAGGTCGAGCGGGTGCTGGGGCATCCGATCGAGGTGCGCAGCGATATTCGCTTCCAGATCGGGCGGCTGGAAAAGGCGTGGATCGGCAATTGCGTGGCGGTGGGGCTGAGTTCGAGCTTTCTGGAGCCGCTGGAATCGACCTCGATCCATGGCACCATCGTGCAGATGATGCTGTTTGCGCAGCGTTATATGGATGAGCCGCGAGAGATCACCGAGAAGGCGCGGGACGACTACAATGCGCGGGTGGGGCGGCAGGTCGATGATTTCCGGACCTTTGTGAATACCCACTACATGACCGAGCGGGACGACACGCCGTTCTGGCGCGAGGTGCGGGCCAATCGGATTCATCCCGAGACCAAGGAGAGGCTGGCGCGCTGGAAGCAGGAAATGCCGCGGAACGAGCATTTCCCGAATTATCTCGGCGGGCTGCCGCATATCGAGACGCAGTTGCACTATCCGGTCCTCAACGGGCTTGGGCTGCTTGACCAGAACCTGGCGCGCAAGGAAATGGAGGCCGACCCAAAGCTGCGGCGCTTTGCGCAGCAGGCGTTCGACGGGCTGGTGAAGGAATATCGGGCGGCGGCCCAGCAGGCGCTGGGGCACCGAGAATTCCTCGAAATCGTGCAGGGTATGAGTTGAGCGACTGGACTGCTTTTATTCTCGCCGTGCTTGGCCTGTTGGCGACGCCCGGACCCACGAACACGCTTATGGCGGCGAGTGGGGCGCAGCGCGGGGTGCGGAAATCGCTGCATTTGCTGGCTGGGGAGCTGGGCGGCTACGCGATTGCGATCACGGTGTGGATCGAGATCGCCGGGGCGGTGGCGGCGAAGGAGCCGATGGTTGCGGTGGTCGCGAAGCTGGTGGCCGTGGCGTTTCTATACTGGTCGGCCTGGAAGCTTTGGCGCAATGCGGGGCATGCTGACTTTGGGCAGCGGGGGATCACGCTGGGCCGGGTTTTCGTGACGACGCTGCTTAATCCCAAGGCGCTGGTGTTTGCTTTTGCGATCTTTCCCACGGTCGGGTTTGTGGAGCGGTTGCCGTACGATGGCGTATTCGCGCTATTGGTCGTTATGACGGCGGTAGGGTGGATGGTGCTGGGGTCTTTGGCGCAGCGGGGGTCGGCGGGGCTGCTGACGTCGGCGCGGGTGGAGCAGATTACGGCGGTGGCGCTGGTGGTGTTTGCGACGTTGTTGGCGGTGCAGACGCTGAGCTGAGCCGGTGCTTCTGACGAGCATCCCCCTCATCCGGCGCTTCGCGCCACCTTCTCCCCGAGGGGGAGAAGAATGGGCCGGTGACTCCCTCTTGTTCCTCGCCCCATCGGGGAGAGGGTGGATCGGCCGTAGGCCGAGACGGGTGAGGGGGCTGTGGCTCACGACCGTCGTGCCATTCGAGCGTAGCTCTCATGGCCTTCTCACCTTAAAGCGCTCCACTGGAGCGCTTTACCCTGTGGGACGGTTCGAAGCATTGACATCCCGGCCAAACCGACCCAATTGAAACCCAACAATTTCCCGGAGTTTCCCATGGGCTTCAAAATGGGCATCGTCGGCCTGCCGAATGTCGGCAAGTCGACGCTTTTCAATGCACTGACCCGCACGGCTGCGGCTGCCGCAGCCAACTTCCCGTTCTGCACCATCGAGCCGAATGTGGGCGATGTGCCGGTGCCTGATGCGCGGCTGCAGAAGCTCGCGACCATCGGTAAATCCGTCAATATTCTGCCGGCTCGCATGAGCTTTGTGGATATTGCGGGCCTGGTGAAGGGCGCATCGAAGGGCGAAGGGCTGGGCAACCAGTTCCTGGCGAACATTCGCGAATGCGACGCCATTGCCTATGTGCTGCGCTGCTTTGAAGACGGCAACATCATCCACGTTGCCAACAAGGTCGATCCGCTGGCTGACGCGGAAGTCGTCGAAACCGAGCTGATGCTGGCCGATCTCGAAAGCCTCGAGAAGCGCCGCAACGGCGTGGAAAAGAAGGCCAAGGGCAATGACAAGGACGCCAAGGTTACGCTCGACCTGATCGACCGGTCGCTCGTCCTGCTGCGTGATGGCAAGTCGGCGCGTTTTGTCGAGCGTTCGGCCGAGGAAGAAAAGGCGTTCCAGGAGCTGCAGCTGCTTACGTCGAAGCCGGTTCTATACGTTTGCAACGTGGACGAAGGTTCGGCCGAGAACGGCAATGCGATGAGCGCCAAGGTGGCTGAATATGCCAAGGCGAATGATGCCGGTGTCGTGATCATCTCGGCAGAGATCGAAAGCCAGTTGGCGCAGCTGCCGGATGCCGAGCAGAACGAATATCTGGAATCGCTGGGACTGCATGAGCCGGGGCTGAACCGTCTGATCCGTGAAGCGTATGACCTGCTTGGGCTGCAGACCTATTTTACGGTCGGGCCGAAGGAAACGCGCGCCTGGACGATCCACAAGGGCGACAAGGCTCCGCAGGCGGCAGGCGTCATCCATACCGATTTCGAGCGCGGGTTCATTCGTGCGCAGACGATTGGCTATGATGATTTCATCACGCTCGGCGGCGAAGTTCCGGCCAAGGAAGCGGGCAAGGCTCGTGACGAAGGCAAGGAATATGTCGTCAAGGATGGCGACGTGATGCTGTTTAAGTTTAACACCTGATGATCCGGCTGGCCGCATTCGATCCGGGTGCGGCCGGCTTTTCCGCTCTGCTCGCCGAGAGTCAGAGCGAAGGGCATCGCATGGTTTTGCGACTTGCCGAGAATTGGGCCTATGGGTCCAATCGTTTTGCGCTTCCCGGTGAAATCATGCTCGGCGCCTGGTCAGGTGACGTGCTCGTTGGCGTCGGCGGGCGGAATGTCGAGCCTTATGATCCCTATCCGCGGGCGGGCCGGGTGCGGCATCTCTACGTGGCGCAGGGTGCGCGACGGGATGGGGTGGGGCGTGCGCTGATTTCGGCGATCTGCGACGGGGCGGCCGAGCACTTTGATTATCTCAATACCAATGCGCCCGAGACGGCTTTTGCCTTTTACGAGCGCATGGGGTTTGTGCGGCTTGAGGGCGGTGGGCACGCGACCCATCGGCTGTTGCTGGCTTAGTGCGGGCCCATTGCCGGCTGGTTTGTGCCGCAGGGGCCGCCGTCCATGTTGATGGCGATGTCCTGTTTGTTGCCTTCAAAGCTGAGGGCTTCGTACCAGTGGCTGATTTCCTTGGTGCTGGCCGGGATGTAGTGGAAAATCAGGGAGCGGCGGAAGCGGTCCTGGCTGGTGTTCGGCGTTGAGCCGTGAATGACGCTGCCGTTGAAGAAGAGGACGTCGCCAGCTTTGAGCTGCATCATTTGTGGTTCGAGGCCCGGGGGCGGTTCGACGTGTTCGGTGGTGAAGAACAGGGCGGGGTCTGCCTGTTCGGGGCAGGCGATGTCGAGCATGGCGGTTTGGGGGACGCACATCATGCCGCCATTGCCGGCATCGGCGTCGTCGACGGCGATCCAGGCGGCCATGCAGGTGCCGGGTTTGACGCGCAGGTAGAAATTGTCTTGGTGCAGATCCTGGCCGCGGGCGCCGGGTGGCTTGAAGTAGAACATCGACTGGCAGGCGAAGGGCTCTTCGCCGAAGAGGTCGGCCAGGATCGGCTTCAGGCGCGGATCGAGCATGTAGCGCATGGCCAACTGGCCGACGTCTTTGTCGGGGTGTTTGTGCGGGTGCATCATGCGCGGGTAGCGGCTGAGCGGGTCGTTCGGCGTGTTGCCGCGCGGGGTGTCGGAGAGGCCGGGGACGGGGCCATTGGCGGCTTGGTCCATGAAGGTTTGGCGGATATCGGCGATTTCTTCGGGCGCGATCAGGCCGCGAATGGCGAGGAAACCGTCGCGCTCGAATTGGGCCGCCTGGGCTTCGTTGAGAAAAGCATATGTCATTTCGTCCTCCCCTTTTGACTGAGGGTATGAGGGCATGCTGTGGTTGGCCATGGAACATGCTGCCAATGATATGTAATATCCTGCTATGAGTGAGATTGCAGAAAGCCCGTATCAGGCGACACGGCGGCTTCTTACCGGGCATTTTCATGAGACATCGGGCTATCGCGCCGTGCGGCGGCGCGGTGTGGGCGATTGGCTGCTGGTGCACACGACGGGTGGGCGCGGGCGGTTCGGGCATGCGGGTGGGGAGCTGATCGTCGAGGCGGGGGATTGGGTGCTGCTGCGGCCGGGGACGCCGCATGATTATGGGGTCGAGGCAGAGCTGGAGCGGTGGGAGCTGGTCTGGGCGCACTTTCAGCCGCGGGCGGATTGGGCGGAGTGGCTGGATTGGCCGGCGGTGGCGGATGGGCTGATGCGGTTGCGGATCAAGGATGAGGGTTTGGCCGCGCAGTTCGTGGCGGTGCATGGACTGCTCAATAGTTCGCATGAGCGGCGGGAGGCGCTGGCGTTCAATGCGCTTGAGGCGCTGCTGCTGGGGTGTGATGCGTTCAACCAGCGGGGGGATCGGCCGGGGGATGAGCGTATTCGGCGGGCGGTTGAGTTCATCAAGGACCGGCTCGCGGAGAAGCTGCTTATCGATGATGTCGCGGAGGCGGTGGGGCTGTCGCCGTCGCGGCTGGCGCATCTGTTTCGGGAGGAAACGGGCGAGACGGTGCAGGGGCATATCGAGGCGCGGCGGATGCAGATGGCGGCGGATCTGCTGCGGCGGACAAGCTTTCCGGTCAAACAGGTGGCGGCCTCGGCGGGGTTCGAGAGCCAGTTCTATTTTTCGCAGCGGTTCAAGCGCTGGATGGGTGTCTCGCCGCTGCAGTTTCGGAGAGAGGGGGAGTAGGGGCACGCCCTCGTGGTTCGAGGCTGCGCTTCGCTGCGCACCTCACCATGAGGGCTACTGGGAAGGCGATGGGCGGGCTGGTTAGCCCTCGATGGTGTCTTTGCGCATCTGGCTTGGGGTCATGCCGTAGGCTTTGCGGAAATGTTCGTAGAATTGAGTCTGGCTGACGAAGCCGGATTGGAAGGCGACGTTGGCGATGGAGAGGCTGCCGTCGAAGAGGAGGCTGCGGGCGCGGATGAGGCGCATGCGGGTGACGAATTTTTGCACCGAGATGTGCATCACCTTGGTGAAGAGGTTCGTCGCGTAGTTGGGGTGAAGGCCGACGACTTTGGCGATGTCTTCGGCGCTGAGCGGGTCGGTGATGTTTTCGACGATGTGACGGACCATGCGCACGACGTAGCGGACAGGGGTGGCGGTGCGGGTGCGGGTGCCGGATTTTTCGAGCCAGGCGGGGAGGAGGGTGTCCCAGCCGGTGATGGCGGCGCGGCGGAACATGGTGGCGATTTCGGCGCGCACGAGGTCGGAGCGCAGGGAATTGCCGCTGCGGTAGTCGCCGTGCCAGCGTTCGAGGGTTTCAAGGCCGATGCAGTCGGGGGTGAGCTGGATGACGCCGCCGCCCATCAGGGTTTCGGTGAGGCGGCCGAGTTGGGGCATTTCGAGGAAGGCGTCCATCGGCAGGTAGATGTTGAGCTGCCGGCCTTCGCCGATTTCGCGCAGATCGACGGTCTGGTGCGGGATGCCGGCCCAGAAGGCGACGAGGCGGTTGGCTTCGACGGTGACGGGGCCACCGTCGAAGACGTAGTCCATGTGACCCTCGGTCAGCCAATTGAACTCGATGTGGCCATGGCTATGGGGAGCGGGCATGATCTGGGGCGGAAAGGCGCGGATGCCGAAGCGGCCGAAGGCTTTTCCCGACGCATAGAAACTGCGGTCGGGCCGCGGGGTCGGGCGTGGCGCCTTTTCGCGCAGGCGGGGCACGGGGGTGGTTTCGACAACAGTCATACTTATCAGCGCAGTTCTTAGAAACCCGGAATTAGTCTCTATCATTCCGGATTGTTTCGCCCGATGCAAGTCGTAGGCTCTCAATCATGCACGGGGCCCAGAGTCAGTGGGAGTGACTGGCTCGACGCATGAAACGCGTCCCGTTGCGAAGGGAGGTTCTATTGAGAAAGCCTATCTATGCCCTTGGCGGGGCAGGACTTTTGCTGTCCGTTTCAATGCTTGCCATTCCGGCGCAGGAACTGACCGGCGAGCTGCCGGATCCGCCTGCGTTCGCCGCCCAGAGCGAGCCGGTCTTCGTTTCCGTTGGTGATATCCTCGAATACAAGGCGTTGCCCGAATATCACGAGCCGGCCTGGGTTACCTCGAAATATGTCGACGCCGGCACGCTGCCGCCGGTTGCCGAGCGTCTGCCCAAGGAGCCGCTGGTCTACAAGATCGGCAATATGCCCGACGGCGTCGGCGTCTATGGCGATACGATGCGCCACGTGATCGGCGGCCGGCCGGAAGGCTGGAACTATATCGGCGGCCAGAGCCAGGGTTGGGGTGGCATCGACATCGGCCTGTCCGAATGTCTGACGCGCACCGGTCCGCTCTTCACCATCAAGGCTGACGAACTCGAGCCCATGCCGAACCTGGCCAAGAGCTGGGAATGGTCCGAGGACGGCAAGACGCTGACGATGAAGCTCATCGAAGGCGCGAAGTGGTCTGACGGCGACGCGTTCGACGCTGAAGACGTGATGTTCTATTGGGAAGACAATATCCTCGACACCAATGTCTCCCCGCTCAATGGTGGTACGCCGGAGACGTTTGGCGTCGGCACGACGCTGGAAGCGCTTGATCCCTACACGATCAAATGGACCTTCCAGGAAGCCTTCCCCACGCAATATCTCTATGCCATGGCCTACGGCACCTTCTGCCCCGGCCCGAGCCATATCCTCAAGCCGCAGCATCCCAAGTACAATGCTGACAACACCTATGAGGAATACAAGAACGCCTTCCCGCCCGAATATATGAATATTCCGGTGATGGGTGCCTGGGTGCCGGTCGAGTATCGTCCTGACGATATCATCGTCATGCGCCGCAATCCCTACTACTGGAAGGTCGACGAGAACGGCAACCAGCTGCCCTACCTCAACGAGATGCACTATCGCCTCTCGACCTGGGCTGACCGCGACGTTCAGGCCGTTGCCGGTTCGGGCGACTTCTCGAACCTCGAACAGGCCGAAAGCTATGTCGAAGCCCTGCGTCGCTCGGCTGAAGACAGTGCCCCGGCCCGTCTGCAGTTCGGCGCCCGTACCATCGGCTATGCTCTGCGCATGAACCTCTCGGCCAATGGCTGGGGTGAACCCGACGAACGCGCCCAGGCTATCCGCGAGCTCAACCGCAATCTTGATTTCCGCAAGGCCATCTCGATCGCCGTCGATCGTCAGCGCCTCGGTGAATCGCTGGTTCGTGGTCCGTTTACCGCCATCTATCCGGGCGGCCTCTATGCTGGCACGACCTATTACGACAAGGCGTCGACCGTCTACTATCCGTTTAACCTCGAAGCTGCCAATGCGCTGCTCGATGGCCTGAACCTGGTCGACACCGACGGCAACGGCATCCGTAACTTCCCCGAGGGCACCGCTGGCGGCGCCGATGTGGAAATCACGCTGCTCGCCAATACCGACTACGGCACCGATACCAACCTTGCCGAAGGCGTCATTGCCCAGCTCGAACCGCTTGGCATCCGCGTGATCGCCAACTTCCAGTCGGGTACGGCTCGTGACGACATGGCCCAGGCTGGCCAGTTCGATTGGCACGTTGAACGCCAAGGCGCCGAAATGGTGTCGGTGGTGCAGGGTACTGCCGGCCTCGCGCCGACCGGTCCGCGCACCCATCCGTTCCACCGCGCCGGTACCGATGGCACGGTTGACCTGCTGCCCTTCGAGCAGGAACTGGTCGATACGGTGAACGCCTTTATCGCCACCAGCGACAATGCCGAACGCGCCGAACTGATGAAGCAGTACCAGCACATCTTCACCGAGAACGTCTACTCGGTGGGTCTCACCCAGTATCCGGGTGCGCTGATCGTCAACAAGCGCTTCGCCAATATCCCGGCCGGTGCTCCGATCTTCATGTTCAACTGGGCTGAAGACAACATCATCCGCGAACGCGTCTTCGTACCCGAAGACAAGCAGGGTGATTTCGAGCTGCATCCGGAAACGCTGCCTGGCGCTCCGGGCGGTGCTGGCCCGGTCTGATCCAAACTCGGGGTGGCGGCGAGATCGCCACCCCTCACCCCACCTCTTTCCGCAAGAGGCGAGGGGACCCATTCAGTGACCTTGGCATGATCGCGCTACGTCCGCGATCTGCCCCCTCGGACCCCGCTGGGGCGGGGGTTGGGGGAAGGGGCTTTGTCCCTAGCCAGTGAGGCCGTCTATGCTTCGATTTCTCGCCATGCGCATTCTGGGCGCGATACCGCTGCTCTTTTTGCTCAGCGTCGTGACCTTTGCCATCATCCAGGCGCCTCCGGGCGACTATGGTGACACGATCCGTTCCATGTTGATGAACCAGGGCGGCGTGCCCGCGGCACAAGCCGAGGCGCAGGCCGAGATCTATCGCGAGGCCAATGGCCTCAACGATCCCATGATCATGCAGTATTTCCGCTGGATCACCGGCATCGTGACCCGGTTCGATTTCGGCCACTCGTTCTTCTACAACAAGCCCGTGGGGCAGGTGGTTATGGAGCGCCTGCCGGCGACCATCGCGCTGGCGCTGGTGTGCCACGTCCTGGCTTCGGTGCTGGGCATTGGCCTCGGCATCGTCGCAGCGACCCGCCAGTATTCCTGGGCCGATACGCTGCTTGGCATCGTCTCCTTCCTCGGCATGACAGTGCCGCGCTTCCTGCTGGCGATCATCATTCTCTACCTGCTGGTCTTCCGACTCAATGTCAGCGAGGTGGGCATGTTCTTCTCGGCCAAGTATGGCGGGGCGCCATGGAGCTGGGACAAGTTCGTCAACCTCGTGCAGCATGTGTGGCCGGTGGTGTTCATCGCCACGTTTGGCGGGCTCGCCTACAATATGCGTGTGATGCGGGCCAACCTGCTCGACGTGCTCAACAGCCACTATGTCGAGACGGCGCGGGCCAAGGGCCTGCCGGAAAGCGCCGTGATCATGAAGCATGCCGTGCCCAATGCGCTGCATCCTCTGGTTGCCTATCAGGGCGTGGTGCTCCCCTACATGCTCACGGGCGAAATCGAAGTCGCCATCGTCTTTGGTCTCGCCACGGTCGGGCCGGCCATTGTCGGCTCCATGGGTGTCGGCGACGTCTACGTGACCGCCACCTTTATGCTGGTGCTCGCGACGACGCTGATCATCGGCAATATCATCGCTGACCTGTTGCTGGTCGCACTCGATCCACGCATTCGCCTGGGAGGTAAGGCCGAATGACCAAGGTCGATACACATTCATCCATTCCGTTGCCGACCGATGTCGCGGGCGGCCCCGCGCCAACCCCGGCTGAAGAGGCTGATGTTGCGCCTGTCGTCTCGCGCTATGGCTCGGGCAACGAAACCTATGCCGCGCTGGTCTGGCGCCGGTTCAAGCGCTCGATCATGGGCGTTATCGGACTGGTTCTGGTTGCGCTGCTGATCTTTGTGTCCATCTTTGCCGACTTCTTTGCGCCGATGGACCCCAAGGCCACCAACCTGCCGTTTGCGCCGCCGGATGTCATTTCCTTCACCGATCCAGACGGCAATTTCAGCCTTATCCCGTGGGTTTATCCCATTGGAGATACGGGGGAATTCGATCCAGTGACGTTCCAGCCGCTGACCGGGCCGGTGCTGGATAATCCGACGCCGACGGGGTTCTTCGTTCAGGGGCATTCGTACAATATCCTGTGGCTCATTCCGTCCAATATCCACTTCTTCGGCTCGACCGATGGGCGACCGATCCAACTGCTGGGCACGGATAAGTTCGGGCGGGATATTCTCTCGCGTGGCATTGTCGGCTCGCGGATTTCGCTGACCATTGCTCTCGTGGTGGTGGCGCTGACGACGGTGGTCGGGACGCTGGTTGGTATCAGTTCGGGCTATATTGGCGGGCGGCTTGATGCCTGGGTGCAGCGGTTTGTCGAGTTCGTATTGGCGTTTCCGCAATTGCCGCTCTACCTGGCGCTGACTTCGCTGATACCCGTCACCGCGCCATCCAATGTGTTCCTGACCTTCGTGATCTTCGTCATGGCGGTGTTGGGGTGGGCGCAGCTTAGTCGAGAGGTACGTTCGAAGACGCTGTCGCTGGCGCGGATTGACTATGTGCGGGCGGCGATTGCGGTGGGCTCGTCGGATGGACGCATCATTACGCGGCATATCCTGCCTAATGTTTTGAGCCACATCATCGTGTCGATCACGCTGGCTATTCCGAGCGTGGTGCTGCTCGAAAGCTTCCTCGGGTTCCTCGGCTTTGCCGTGAAGCCGCCGCTGATTTCCTGGGGGCTCATGCTGCAGGATACGGGGACGTTCTCGGTGATCGGGTCTTATCCGTGGATCCTCTCGCCGGTGATCTTCGTGCTGATCACTGTTTTTGCCTTCAACGCGCTGGGTGACGGCCTGCGCGATGCCATCGATCCCTATTGAGGACGCGAAAATGACAACAAGCAATTTTGCGCCCGCCGAACGGCACGACCTGGGATCGCATGGGCGAGAACTGATCCTAGATGCCCGCAATGTCGCGGTCGACTTCAAGGTCGAAGGCGGGGTGGTGCAGGCGGTGAAGGACGTGTCGTTTCAGCTGCACAAGGGCGAGACCATTGCCCTCGTGGGGGAGAGCGGTTCGGGCAAGTCGGTGACGGCGCGTACGCTGATGAAGCTGCTTACGAAGCGCGCCACCATCGGCAAGAACACGCGCATTACGCTTTCGGGCAAGAATGTCGTGACGATGAACGATCGTGACATGCGAAAACTGCGCGGCAATGACATTGCGATGATCTTTCAGGAGCCGATGAGCTCGCTGAACCCGGTCTATACGATCGGTCAGCAGATCTGCGAGATCATTCACCTGCACAACAGGGTTTCGGCCAAGGAAGCCATGGTGCGGGCGGAAAAGCTGCTCGAGGAAGTGAAAATTCCCGAGCCGGCGGCGCGGCTGAAGCAATATCCGCATCAGCTTTCGGGCGGGCAGCGGCAGCGCGTGATGATCGCCATGGCGCTGGCCAATCGGCCCGACGTTCTCATTGCCGATGAACCGACGACGGCGCTCGACGTGACCGTGCAGGCGCAGATCCTCAATCTCATCAAGGAGTTGAAGGACAAGTACGGCATGGCGGTGATCCTGATCACCCATGACCTGACCGTGGTCCGGCAATTCTCCGACTATGTCTATGTGATGCAGAACGGGGCTGTGCAGGAGCACAACGAGACCGAGGCGCTGTTTGCCAATCCGCAGCACGCCTATACCCGGCATCTGCTGGCATCCGAACCCAAGGGCACGGCGCTGCCGCTCGAAGAGGGCGTGCATGAGACGGTGCTTGAGGGCAAGGAGGTGAAGGTCACCTATACGCTCAAGCGCGGTGGCATGTTCAATCCGGACTTCTTTGAACTCAAGGCCGTGGACAATCTCGACATCAAGCTGATGCGGCACGAGACGCTGGGCATCGTGGGCGAGAGCGGGTCGGGCAAGACCACGTTCGGGCAGGCGCTGATCCGGCTTATCGGCAATCAGGGCGGGCAGATTTTCTTTGATGGCGAGCCGATCCACGACAAGGATCGCAAGGCGATGCGGCCGCTGCGCTCTCGAATGCAGATCGTGTTCCAAGACCCGTTTGCGAGCCTTAATCCGCGCATGTCGATCGGCCAGATCATCGAGGAAGGCCTGATCGTCAATGGGCTCGGCGCCAATCGCAATGAGCGGCTGGAGCGGGTGCGGCAGGCGCTGCGCGATGCGGGCATGCCGGACACGATCCTCAACCGTTTCCCGCATGAATTCTCGGGCGGGCAGCGCCAGCGTATCGCCATTGCCCGGGCCATTGCGCTCGAGCCTGAATTCATCCTGCTCGACGAGCCGACTTCGGCGCTCGATCTTTCGGTGCAGGCCCAGATCATCGATCTGCTGCGAAAACTGCAGAACGAAAAGGGCCTCTCCTATCTCTTCATTTCGCACGACCTCAAAGTCGTGCGGGCCCTTTGCCATCGGGTGATGGTGATGCAACACGGCAAGATCGTGGAGCAGGGGCCCGTCAACGAAGTTCTCACCAATCCCCAAACCGAATATACGGCTCGGCTTGTCCGCGCCGCATTCGAAATCGCTGCCTGACGACTGGAGTCTTTCTCAAAATGGCGAACCCCAAAATTACGTTTATCGGCGCCGGCTCATCGGTGTTCATGAAGAATATCGTTGGCGATATTCTGCAGCGCCCGGCGCTGGCTGGTGCGCAGATCCGCCTGATGGACATCAATCCGACGCGGCTTGAAGAAAGCGCCATCATTGCCAAGAAGCTGGTGGCGACGCTGGGCGTGCCAGCGACTGTTGAGACGTTCTCGAACCAGCGCCAGGCGCTGGACGGCACCAATTTCGTCGTCGTCTGCTTCCAGATCGGCGGCTATGAGCCCTCCACGGTCGTCGATTTCGACGTGCCCAAGAAGTACAACCTGCGCCAGACGATTGCCGATACGCTTGGCGTCGGCGGCATCATGCGTGGCCTGCGTACGGTGCCGCACCTCTGGAGCATCTGCGAGGATATGCTGCAGGTGGCGCCCGACGCGATCATGCTGCAATACGTCAACCCGATGGCGATAAACACCTGGGCGATCTCGGAAAAATACCCGACGATCAAGCAGGTCGGTCTTTGCCACTCGGTGCAGGGCACTGCCATGGAATTGGCGCACGACCTCGACATTCCCTACGAGGAAATCCGCTATCGCTCGGCCGGCATCAACCACATGGCCTTCTATCTCAAGTTCGAGCACCGCCAGGCCGACGGGACCTACAAGGACCTATATCCCGAACTTCATCGCGCCTATCGCGAGGGCCGTGCACCCAAGCCCGGTTGGAATCCGCGCTGCCCGAACAAGGTGCGCTACGAGATGATGACGCGCCTCGGTTACTTCGTGACCGAAAGCTCCGAGCACTTTGCCGAGTACACGCCCTATTTCATCAAGGAAGGGCGCGAGGACATCATCGAGAAATTCGGCATTCCGCTCGATGAATATCCCAAGCGCTGCGTCGAGCAGATCGCCAAGTGGAAGCAGACCTCGGAGGACTATCGCAAGGCTGATCGGATCGAGGTCAAGCAGTCCAAGGAATATGCTTCGTCGATCGTCAACTCCGTCTGGACCGGCGAGCCTTCGGTGATCTACGGCAACCTGCGCAACAATGGCGTCATCACCTCGCTGCCGTATAACGCGGCGGTGGAAGTGCCCTGCCTCGTTGACGACAATGGGCTGCAGCCGACCTATATCGGCGAGCTGCCGCCGCAGCTTACGGCGCTGATCCGCACCAATATCAACGTTCAGGAACTGACGGTTCGCGCGCTGATCGAGGAAAATCGCGAGCATATCTATCACGCGGCGATGATGGACCCGCATACGGCCGCGGAACTGGATCTGGATCAGATCTGGAACCTGGTGGACGACCTGCTGGATGCCCATGGCACGATGTTGCCGGAATGGGCGCGCGGGCCGCGCAAGCAGCGCGTGGCGTAAAGTTGGGTTTTCCCAACAGGGGCCTCGGTGTGGAAGCACCGGGGCCTTTTTGTTTTGGGAGCTCGCCACCTGTCACGGCGTCATTCCCGCGGAAGCGGGAATCCCTACTTGGTGCCGGAAACAGAGATCCCCGCTTTCGCGGGGATGACACCGTGGGTGGGGGTGCGGGGTAGGGCGTTGGGCAGCTACTCGCCCTTGCCAAACAGCTTGTTGAGCATGTCGGCCATGGGGCCGGATTTTGGCACTTCGGCCTGGGGCTTGCTGGTGCGCGCCTGGCGGATGTGGCTTTGGGCTTTGGGGGCTGCCTTGGGCTCTTCGCTGCCCTTGGCTGCCAGTGCCAGCTTGTTCATGAAGCCGGCGTCGTCGCCGGCCAGAAGCATGCCGGCGTGGCGGCCGATGTCGTCGAGGAGGGGATCGAGCCAGGTCTTGTCGGCCTTGGCGAAGTCGCCGAGGACGTGGTGGGTGACGAATTCCTTGCCGGGATGGCCAATGCCGAGGCGGACGCGCTTGTAGTCGAGGCCGATCTGCGGGTCGATGGAGCGCAGGCCATTGTGGCCGCCATTGCCGCCGCCGACCTTCACGCGGACCTTGCCGGGGGCGAGGTCGAGTTCGTCGTAGAAGACCACGATGTCGGCGGGTGGGATTTTGTAGAAGCTGGCGACTTTCTGCACGCTATCGCCGGACTTGTTCATGAACGTCTGCGGCTTGAGGAGCAGCACGCGCTCGCTGCCGATAGTGCCTTCGGCGAGGAGCCCGGAGTTCTTGGACTTCCAGCCGGAAATGCCATTGGCGCGTGCGATCGCGTCGACGGCCATGAAGCCGATATTGTGGCGATTGCCTTCATATTGGCCGCCCGGGTTGCCCAGGCCGACAAGCAGTTTCATGGCGCGCTCTATTCAAGAAAAGACGTTGGGACAGGGAATAGCTGTAGCAGCCTGTCGTGAGAAGCCCCGGTGCTTCAAAACAGAGGTTCCCGCTTTCGCGGGGATGACACCGAGGATTGAAAATAAAAGGGGCGACCCGAAGGCCGCCCCCAAAAGTTTTGAGCTTGATCCGATTACTCGGCCGAAGCTTCGCCTTCTTCGGCAGCATCGCCGCCGCTGGACTTCAGGGCCGACGGAGCAACGATGGTCGCGATGGTCACGTCCGCTTCGTGGCTGTGGTCAGCAGAGCCCTTGGGGAGCTTGATGTTCGAGATGTGGACGGTGTCACCGATATCTAGGCCGGTCAGGTCGACGGTCACGAATTCCGGGATGCTGTCCGCAGAAACGGTCAGATCGAGGGTGTGGTGCACGATGTTCAGCGTACCGCCACGCTTCAGGCCGGGGCTGGCTTCTTCGTTTTCGAAGTGAACCGGAACCTGAACGTTGATCTTGGCGCCCTTGGCGACGCGCAGGAAGTCGATGTGGATCGGCTGATCCATGACGACGTCAAGCTGGTAATCGCGCGGGATGACCTTGTGGATCGTGCCATCGACGTCGAGGTCGAGGATGTGGGACTTGAAGCCACCGGCGTAGATGAACTTCAGCGCGTCCTTGTAGGCCACGGAAACGGTGACGGGGGGCTTCTTGTCACCATAGATAACTGCGGGAACGAGTCCCTGACGACGAGCTTCGCGAGCGGCCCCCTTGCCCACTCCGTTGCGCGCCTGTGCCTTGAGCACTTTGGTCTCAGCCATGGAAAGTATCCATTTGGTTGGTGTATGCGTCATCACAACAGCATACGCGCCCGTCCTCCAGGGGTGACGAGCGCTTCATGCGCCGGGCTATAGAGGAAAGGGGGGATGGGAGCAAGGGATTCTGCGGGTTTGGGGCGATACTTCTCTCTCCTCCGCACGATGTCATTCCCGCGAAAGCGGGAACCCCTGTTCAGAAAACGGAGGTTCCCGCTTTCGCGGGAATGACACGGTGGAAAAAGACGAGTGCGGTGAGGATTGGCTAGCCTGCCAAAAGCTCCGCCCTTCTCGCCTCCAGCCAATCGCGAATGGCTGGATCGGTGGAAAGGCCCATGGCCAGCGTCAGCGCTTCATGTGCAGCTTCCCGGTTACCGGTTTCAGCCAGCAGCCGGCCGCGGACGGCCCAGTAGGGTTGGTAGTCGGCCATGCGCTTGTCCTCGGCAAGCGGCGCGATGCTGGCGAGGGCGGCAGCGGGGCCTTCGGTTTCGGCGAGGGCCGCGGCGCGGTTGAGGAGGACGACGGGCGAGCCGGTCATGGCGTGGAGGATGTCGTAGAGTTTTACCACGATCGGCCAGTTGTCGGCGCCGGTGAGGCGGCGGACGATGTGGGCGGACTGAATTGCGGCTTCGAGCTGGCAGCGGCCGGTGGGGCCGGCGCTGCTGGCGGCGCGGAGGAGAGCTTCGGCGGTGTCGATGGCTTCCATGTCCCAAAGGACCGTGTCCTGCTCGTCGAGAGGCACATAGGCGCCGCTGGGGCTGCGCCGGGCAGCGCGGCGGGAGTGGGAATAGAGCATGAGGGCAAGCATGCCCTTGGCTTCGGGGGAGGTTGGCAGGAGCGCGACGACGAGGCGGCCGAGCCAGATGGCTTCTTGGGCCAGTTGGCCGCCGGCATCGCCGACGAGGTCGTTCCAGCCTTTTGCATAAGCGGCGTAGATGGCTTCTAGAACGGCGTCGAGACGTTCGGGCAGGTCGGCGGTGTCGGGGATTTCGAAGGCGATGCCGAGTTCGGCGATGCGCGATTTGGCGCGGACGAGGCGCTGGCCCATGGTGGCGGCGGGGATGAGGAAGGCGGCGCCGATATCGGCAGCGGTGAGGCCCAAAATGGTCTGGAGGATCAGCGGACTGCGCAGGGCTGCGTCGATGTCGGGATGGGCGCAGGCGAACATCAAAGCAAGGCGGCGATCGGGGATGGCTTCCGGGGTCATGGCGAGGTCATCCAGTTCTTCGCGCATCAGGGTGAGATGCATTTCGCCCGATTTGCTGGTGCCGGCGCGACGGTAGGCATCGGTCTGGCGGCGGCGGGCGACGGTGAGCAGCCAAGCGTCGGGGTTGGCCGGAACGCCCTGTTCCGGCCATGAGGTAAGGGCGCTGGCAAAGGCTTCTGCCAGCGCGTCTTCGGCACCCGCGACATCGCGGGTGCGGGCGGCGAGGAAAGCGAGGAGGCGCCCGTAGCTTTCGCGGGCGGCTCGTTCGGCGGCTCGCCTCGCGGTGTCGGTCACCAGTTCTTGTCCGGCTGGACGATGGGGCGGATTTCGATGGTGCCGTATTTGCTGGCTGGGCAAAGCTCGGCCCATTTGACGGCTTCATCAAAATCCTTGGCTTCGATGAAGAAATAGCCGCCGAGCTGTTCCTTGGCGTCGGAATAGGGGCCATCGACGACGCGGGTTTCGCCATCGCGGGTGCGGACGGTTTTTCCCCGGGTGGGGGACTGCATGCGTTCGCCCGGAGCAGCGCCCTCGGCCTTGGCGAGAGCTTCGTTGAAGGCGCCCCAGGCGGCATAGAGCGCCTGCTGGCCGGCGGGATCGCCCATATTGGTTTCGTCGTGGTGGATCAGCATCATATAGCGCATTTTGGTCACTCCTCGGTTACGGAACCGCCTTCGGCGCACCAGGGCGCTTCATTGGCGGAAATGGTGTTCATGATCGGACGAATTTCGATGGGGCCCCATTGGGCGGCGGGACAGCGGGCGGCCCATTTGACGGCCGCATCCATGTCTTCGCATTCGATGACGAAGAGCCCGCCGAATTGCTCGCGGGCTTCGGCATAGGGGCCTTCTTCCACCTTCAGCGTGCCGCCCTGATTGATGAAGGCGCCGTCGATGTTCTTCACCTCGCCGCCGTCCATACGGAGCGTGCGGGCGTCTTGAGTCATGCCCAGAGCCGAAGTGGAGATGAAGGCGCCGGCTTTCTCCAGGGCCTGCTGATAGGCGTACATGCCTTCCATGGCCTTGGCCATCTGCTCGGGCGGGATGGCGGCGCCGGCCTTTTCTTCGGCGTAGAGCATCAGGAGGAAACGCATCGCACTCGTCCTTTCATGGTTGGCCGCTGTTTTTGTAGTGCGGCACAACAATGTCGGGGAGGGGAAGCGGTTTTCGACAGGGATGCGAAAAAAGATGAAGCGCCTGAGCCGTTGAATCCGGCTAGGCGCTTCTTCAGTCGAAGAGGCTCGACACGCTCTGTTCGCTGGCGGTGCGGGCGATGGCTTCGCCGATGAGGGCGGCAATGCTGATGCGGCGGATATTGGCGGCGGCCTTGGTGGCGGGGGTCTCTTCGATGGAGTCCGTTACCACCAGCTCCTTGAGCTTGCTGCCGGCGATGCGCTCGGCGGCGCCTTCGGAGAGGACGCCGTGAGTGATGTAGGCGGAAACCTCATTGGCGCCGGCCTTGAGGAGGGCATCGGCGGCGTTCACGAGCGTGCCGCCGGAGTCGACGATGTCGTCGATAAGAATGCACGACTTGCCGGAGACGTCGCCGATGATGTTCATCACTTCGGACACGCCGGCCTTGGGGCGGCGCTTGTCGACGATGGCGAGATCGGTGCCGAGGCGCTGGGCCACGGCGCGGGCGCGGGCCACGCCGCCGACGTCGGGCGACACGATCATGGTGTTGTCGAGCTTATAATTGTCGAGAATGTCGCGGGTGATGATCGGCGCGGCATAGAGATTGTCGGTCGGGATATCGAAGAAGCCCTGGATCTGGGCGGCGTGCAGATCGAGCGTGATGACGCGGTTGACGCCGGCTTCGGCGATCAGGTTGGACACCAGCTTGGCCGAAATCGGGGTACGGCCGGCGGCGCGGCGATCCTGACGGGCATAGCCGAAATAGGGCAGGACAGCCGTGATGCGGCGTGCCGAAGACCGGCGCAGGGCGTCGGTGAGGATCAGCAGTTCCATCAGGTTGTCATTGGCCGGGTAGCTGGTCGACTGCAGCATGAAGACGTCTTCGCCGCGGACGTTTTCGTGGATTTCGACAAAGACCTCTTTGTCGGCGAAGCGTTTGACCGTGCAATCTGTCAGGGGAAGCTCAAGATAGCTGGCGACGGCTTGGGCGAGGGCACGATTGGAGTTGCCAGTCACCAGTTTCATGAGGGCGATCCTGTCTCAACCAGTCCCCGGGGAGGAGGGACCTTCCAGTTTCGCGGGCAGCTTTATCGAGTCATTTTTATGACTGCAACGCCCCATTGGTCTCATGCGTAAATTTAAGCCTAAGCGAGGCCGATAACGGCGATCTGTCGGCCGGTCCGGGTTTGCTGATGCGTGGCATAGCGATGGGAGAAAAAGCGGGTGGGTTCGGCATAGGTGCAAAGGGCCGTGTCGGTGATCTCAGCGAGACCCAGGGCGCGGGCCTGGATGGCGAGATAACCGGGAAGATCGAAGTGGGGCTTGCCGCCGGGCGGGGTCATGAAGGCGGCTTCGGTGTTCGCATTCTGATTCAAGGCGTCGGCCCTAAACTGTTCACCGACTTCGTAATTCTGCTGGCTGATCGTCGGGCCGATGGCGAGCTGGATGCGGCGGCGCTGGGCGCCTAGGGCTTCCATGGCGGCGACGGTGTTTTCCAAGATGCCGTCTACAGCTCCGCGCCAGCCAGCATGGGCGGCGCCGACGATGCCGGCGTGGCGATCGAGGAAGAGGAGGGGAGAACAGTCGGCGGTGAGGACGCCGATGAGCACGTCGGCGCGGCGGGTCACGATCGCGTCAGCTTCGACGGTGCGATCGGGGATGGCGCCGGCTTCGACGGTGACGACGCGGTTGGAGTGGACCTGTTTCAGGGTCACAAGCGGCGCGCCGCCCAGGGTTTTGACGACGAGGGCGCGGTTTTCTTCGACGGCTTCGGCGTCGTCGCCGACCGAGTGGGAGACGTTGAGGCCGGCGAAGTCGCCCGTGGAAACGCCACCGTGGCGGCCGAAGAAGCCGTGGCGGACGACGTCGCTATCGGTCAGCGATTGGACGGAGGCGAAGTCTATCATGCGGCGAACCCTGGGGGATTAAGGCCGGGGGAGTGGGCGCAGAAGACCTTGAAGAGGTCGCCCATCTGGTCTTTCGCAACCAGGCGCTGATGGGCGATCTGGATGTCGCTGGCGGAGCCGGGATTGGCGCCGGAAAGGGCTTTGGCGCGTTCGGCTATGCCGAGGCGGGTGAGGAATTCGCCTTGGGTGGCAAGGGGTTGGACGGCGAGGCCAACTTCCTGAGTCACCGCGGCGAGGGCGCCGAAATCCACATGGGCGGAGAGGTCGGTTTCACCGGGTTCTTCGAGGACGTCGGCATAGGCGTGATTGCGGACCCCTTGCAGGGTGTCGCCGGTCTGGGTGCGGGCATAGCCGTAGTCCACGGCGAGGATGCTACCGCCTTGTTTGGCAACCATTTTTGCGAGGCGCGACATGACTTCGCCGCCAGCAAAGCAGACTTCGAACATGCTGTCGGGTTCGGCATTGGCGACGGCGGTGGGCATGGTTTCGTTGGGGATCGGCGTGGGGGAAAGGCCGAAGGCGCGCTTGCCGTCGATGAGGCCGACGAGACGTTCGTGCCAGCCGTCTGGTTTGCGGATGAACTGGCGGATGGGGAGGGCGTCGAAGAACTCGTTGGCGACCACGAGGATCGGGCCGTCGTCGAATTGCTCAAAGTTTTCAAGCCATTGTGGCTCGTAGCTTTCGAGGCGATTCCGTTGTTCGACCGTCAATGCCGGGTTGGTTTCGAAGAGTTTTAGCTTGAGGCCATCGCGGAAGCCGGGGGCGCGGCAGGCGACGCGGAGGATGTCGGCCATGAGGGTTCCGCGGCCGGGTCCGAGTTCGACGAGATTGAAGCTTTTCGGCTCGTCCATCTGTTGCCAGACATTGACGAGGTGAAAACCGATAAGCTCCCCAAACATCTGGGAAATTTCGGGCGCGGTGATGAAGTCGCCCTTGGCTCCGAGTGGGTCGGAGCCCTTGTAGTAGCCCTTGGTCGGGTGGGTGAGGCAGAGACCCATATAGGTGGCGACGGAGATGGGACCGCCTGCGGTGATCTGGAGGTCGATCTGCTGTGCCAGTGTTAGCGGACTGTTCACGTTGAGATGCTCCTAGGGGCGCAATGCGTTAACGGGGCGGGTCGTCGCGTAAATGACGAGGATGAGGCCGCCGAGAAGAATGGGAAGGCTGAGGACCTGACCCATGGTGAGCCAGCCGCCATAGAGATAGCCGAGCTGCTGATCGGGCAGGCGGACGAATTCGACGAGGATGCGCGAGAGGGCGTAGCCGATGGCGAAGATGCCGGCGACGAGACCGGGTTTACGCAGGGCGTAGAAGACGTGGGTGGCGAGGCGGATGATGAGGAAGAGCAGGAGGCCTTCGAGGGCAGCTTCATAGAGCTGGCTCGGATGGCGGGCGACCTGCAGGGGATCGGTTGGGAAGATCACGCCCCAGGGAAGGTCGGTGGGGGCGCCAAAGAGTTCGGCATTGATGAAATTGGCGATGCGGCCAAGGAAAATGCCGATGGTGGCGACGGCGCCCAGGAGGTCGAGCGAGGAGAGCCAATTGCCCTTTTTCGAGAGGGTGAAGAGGATGGCTGCCAGCATCAGGCCAAGCATGCCGCCGTGATAGGACATGCCGCCATCGAGGGTGTTGATGATCTCGAGCGGGTTCTGAAGATAATAGGGCAGGTTGTAGAAGAGCACGTAGCCGGTGCGGCCGCCGATGACGATGGCGAGCATGGCCCAGAAGGCAAAATCCCAAATATCCTTGGCGGGGAAGGGCGGGGCGCCCTTGTGCCAGAGGCGCTCGTTTCGCAGCAGCAGGTAGCCATAGCCGGCGCCGAGCAGCACGCCGAAGAGATAGGCGAGCGCATACCAGCGAATGGCGACGGGGCCGATGGCGAAGGCGATTGGGTCGATATTGGGGAAGGGCAAGTTCTGTCCTTTTGCCGGCGCGGCCAGTTCAGCCCGTTCCGAAACTCTACTGCGGCGGTCACCTGGCTGCGTTTTCTGCGCTTCCGGTGCTCACGGACCTGTCCGCTGTGCTCCGGTTGTCGAAAACACTGCCATCTGAATCGCCGCAGCGAATTTCAAAACAGGCTCTCAGGGTTTTGCCAGCCGTAGCGTCATGGCGGGGTGGGTCGCAAGGGGAGAGTTTTACAATTGGGTGTGTGTGACGGCCTTTCAAGAGCCCGCGCGGGCGTTGTGCGCCCCGCCTAGTTGGCGGGCTGCGCCACGGGTCTTTTGCCTATCGCTCTGAAGCGGGGGATGACGGCCGGGGACAAGGCGGCGACGCAATAGAGCGCGGCTGTGACGCCCAAGGCGGTCAGGATGCCGGCCGTATCGGTCAGCAAGCCGGCATAAATGCCGCCAAACGGGATGAGCACCCATGTCAGCGAGCCGACAAGGCCCGCGAGCCCGGTGAGCAGGGGACTGTTGGCGGTCGAGAGGACCAACCAGGGGATCGCGATCGCGGATAGACGTGTTCCGCCGATGGACCCGATCGTGGCGATGGCCAGCGCAACCAGCGGTATTTGCTGCTTCATATGTCCACGTCCACTCGCGGGAGGTTTGTCGGGAGCTTGCGTTGTACGTGGGGCTCTGTCGAGTGCGGGGAGAGGCCGTTTCGTCCAGAGTGGGTCGGGCCTTTCAAAATGAGACCGGCTATGGGAGGCTCAGGACATGCGACCGCTGCGATATTCGATCAATGTCACCCTTGATGGGTGCTGCGACCATCAGGCGATCATCCCGGATGAAGAGCTTCATCGTCGGGCCGCAGAGGGTATTGCGCGGGCGGATGCGCTGATCTTTGGGCGCGTGACTTACCAGTTGATGGAATCGGCATGGCGGCCGGTGGTGGAGAGCGGATCGCGGCCGGATTGGGTTGTCGACTGGATGGTGCCGTTTGCCGAAACCATTCACGCGGCCAAGAAGTATGTGGTGTCGGACACGCTGGAAACGGTGGACTGGAACGCGGAAATCGTGCGTGTGGCGGATATCGAAAAGACGGTTCGGGCGTTGAAGGAGATGTCGGGCGGGGCACTGGCGACGGGTGGTGTGATGCTGCCGCAGGCGCTGGTGGAGCTGGGGCTGATCGACGAGTACGAGTTTGTGGTGCATCCGCGCGTGGCGGGGCATGGGCGAACGCTGTTTTCGGGTCTGTCGAAGCCGTTGGATTTGAGGCTGGTGGATCAGCTGGAATATGGTTCGGGCGCTGTGGCGATGCGCTATGTGCCGCAGGGCTGAGGCTGAAACGGCCTTGTCCAGGCGAGATGGATTGCCGGGACAAGCCCGGCAATGACGACAACTCAAGATGCTGTGCTTGCTACCAGGCCTGACTGTTTGGACTGGTGGATGGCTGTGCCGGCCGCCCGTATTTGACAGGCCCGCTCAGCGCTCCTATCACCCAGAGCGAATGTTTTTGTTGCCTGGGAGGGGCGACAGACACTGTCCGCGCTTCGCGGCAAGAAATGGCTCGCCTTGGCAAACGAAGACACCCGCTCCCAGACCGACCGAGACAATGCGCGGGAGCGTGGCGGACTGCGCGGGAGCGCGCGGGAACTGGTGGAAGCCTGGCAGGAGACGGGCGACTGGCTGAAGGGCGTGCGCGCGGAGATCTGGGTCGTCCTTGGCCTGATTGTGGCGGTGCTGGTGTTCTGGGAATGGCTGGCGGGGCAGTATCCTGAGGCCATTGTTCCCTCCATCGGGGAAACGGCCAATGCCCTGTTCAAGATGATGCAGGACCCGCGCCGGGACTATTTCGACGCCGTCGGCAGCACGGTGCAGGTCTATTATTCCGGGCTCGGACTGGCTCTGGTGCTGGGCTGGAGCATGGCCGGTTTGATGGGGCGGCTGCCGCTGCTCGGTCGGGTGATGAAGGTCATTCTCGACTTCTTCGCCAATATTCCGATCATCGCCTTCATGCCGCTTTTCGTGGCGCTGCTAGGGTTGGGGCCTTCGGCCAAGATCGTCGTGGTGCTCCTCGCCGCCTTCATCGTGATCACGACGACGGCGCAGGCGGCGTTCGAGGGGGTCGGCAAGGGCGATGAAGAGGCGGCCATGGGGCTGGGGGCATCGCGGCTGCAAGCGCAGGTGCGGCTCGTATGGCCGCAGGTTCTGCCGCAGATGATTGCCGGGTTACGGCTTGGGGCGGCGCAGGCGCTGACGGCTTGTATTATCGCCGAAATCTATACGGCGATGACGGGGCTCGGCGGGTTGCTCGTCGGCTATGGCGCTTCGTTCAATATGCCTCGCTATTTCGTCACCGTGCTGACGGCGATGGTTATCGGCGGTGTTACGGCGGCCGTGTTGCGGCGGTTGGAGCGGCGCTTTGCGATACCCTGATTTGTTGGAGCTTTCTTATGAGACTTACCCAGGTTGCTGTTGCTCTGATCGTCGCGGTTCTGTCTGTGGGACAGGTGGCGGCGGCGCCGTTCCGGATCATCGTGACGTCGACCGAGGTGCCGCTGGTGCCCAATTCGGTGCTGCATCTGGCGCTGAGCGAGGGCTATTTCGAGCGGGCCGGGGTTGAGGTGGAGCTGGTGCCGGCGGCGCAGACGCCGATGGCGATCACAGCGCTGCTGACCGGTGGCGGGGAGATGGCCAATATTTCGGTGGAGGCGCTGCTGGGGCTTTATGCGCGGGGCGACAAGAGCCTTGTGGCGGTTGGTTCGACCGACAAGGCCATCCCCTACATTATCGCGGCCCGGGAGGGCGTTGGCTTCGAGAGTTTGAGCAGCGGGACTTTTGGGGTCGGACGGGAAAACAGCCTCGACTATACGCTGTCGCGGCTGGTGTTGCAGAGCCGGGGCACCAAGATCGAGGAGATGACCTATGTGCCGCTGGGCGATCCGGCGGTGCGGGCGCAGGCATTGCAGCAGGGACGGGTGGACGCCACGACCATGTCGATCGGCGTGTTCCTGGCCATGCCGGAGCGCGCGGGCCTCGAAATCCTCGTTGATGCTGAGGAGTTTTATCGCTCGGCGCCGGTGCTGACCAAGGTGAATGTCGTTTCGGCCGGGGTGTTGCAGGATCGCGGTGACGAGGTCGATGCGGTGCTGGAGGGGCTGACGCTGGCGGCGCGAGACTTTGCGGCCGATCCGCAGCTGTGGGTGGATGCCATGACGCGGGCGCGTCCCGATGTGGCGACGGAGACGCTGGCGGAGCTGTCCGGGCTTTATGCCGGGAGCTGGACCGTCAATGGCGGGCTGCAGCTGAGCGACGCCAACTATACCCAGACCTGGTTCGAGGAGAGCGGGTCGCTCGGGGCCGACGTAAAGATTCCAGTGCAGTTCTGGACCCGGTTCGAACCGATGGATCGCGTGCTGGAAAAGATCGGCGTTTCCGAGGGCGGGGATGCGGTGACGCGCTAGGGCGCCTTGTCGTTTATATTCCGAAAGCAGGGGCGGCCTTCGGAATAGGTGCCGGCGTTTTTCGCCGAAAGCGTGTTTTCACGCCTCTATTCTCGGTTCCGGTGGAGCCGGGTGATGATCGCTAGAAGTGGTAGTTCACGCCGAGGCGGATGACGTGGGTTGACGCGCTCAAGTTGGATGCCTGCGCGCCGGATAGCGTGCCGACGGGTGCCTGCAGGCCGCTCAGGCTGATATAGCTATATTCCGCCTTGACGGTGAAGGCGTCGGTGACGAAGGCTTCGATGCCGGCGCCGGCCGTCCAGCCGGCCATTGTGCCCGTAAAGGTATTTGTTATGGCTGGCGCAGCAGGGGTGACATTCGCCTTTGTATTGCCGGCAGCGAAACCGGCGGTGCCGAAGAACAACACCCTGTCTACGGCGAAGCCGGCTCGACCCTTGATCGTGCCCAGCCAATCGAGTTGGCCCTGGCAATTGTAGGCCGGGTCCGCGACGCAGACTGCCGTGCCGGTTGCGCCGCTCCAGGCGAGGTCGCCTTCGAGGCCAAGCACGATCCGATCAAACTGCGCGTTGAAGCCCAGGGTGCCGCCGATCAGGCCACCGGAGACCGGAACATTGGTGGTGACGCCAGTTGTCGCGCCGACGGACTTGGCCTCGCCGCCGATATAGCCGGCGTTGAGGCCGGCATAGAAGCCCGACCAATCGAAACCGGCATCGGGGATGACCAGCGGTGGTGGGTCTACGAGGATCAGGTCGGCACCCTGTGCGGCACCTATCGATATAAAAGAAGCGGCCAAGGCCGCTACGAATCTACTTTTCATTACGCCCCCTTGAATTTCCTTGTGAAAACAAAACAAGCAACAAAACAGTATTACAACAATTGTTGCCCGGCAATGTGGTGGCGGTCTTACTGATGTTTGGCGGTTTTGTGAGGTTGTCGGTGTTTTGGGCCGACCGATAGGCGCGAGGCGGGCGCATCATTTTATACATGACATTAATAATCACCTTTTGTATGAAAGGGCATCTGTCGAGAAGGTGATCCATGTCGCTCCGCTCCCTCATCGTGTCAGCCGTCATCAGCCTGGGCATGGTCGTTGCCGTGCAGGCACAATCTTTCCCCGTTACCGTCCAGCACGCCTATGGCGAGAGCGTCATTCCCGAAAAGCCGCAGCGCATCGTGACCTGGGGCTGGTCGACGCAGGACGCGGTCATTGCGTTGGGGGAAGTGCCGGTGGGTATTCCGCATTTCAGCTATGGCGGGGACGAGAACGGCGCGCTGCGCTGGACCAAGGAGGCGGTGGCGGCGCTTGGCGCGGAGTTTCCGACCATTTTGCCGGCTGGTGGCGAGCCGCCGGTCGAGGCGATTGCGGCACTGCAGCCGGACCTGATCCTGGCGGTCTATTCGGGGCTGACGCAGGAACAGTATGACGTGCTGAGCGGGATTGCGCCGGTGGTGGCATTCCCGGAGACGGTCTGGGATACGTCCTGGCAGGACACGATCACCATCACCGGCGAGGCTATCGGCAAGAAGGCCGAGGCTGAGGCGCTGGTGGCTGAGCTTGAGCAATTCATTGCTGACGAGACGGCGAAGTATCCGCAGCTGGCAGGCACCAGTTTTGCCGCCATCGCCGAGTGGAATGGCGAGATCAATGTCTATGGGGACCTCGATTCCCGCGTGCAGTTTTTGGTCAATGCGGGGCTGACTTCGGCGCCAAGCGTGGCCGAGCTGGCGCAGGGGCAGGACCTCTATTTCATGCTGAGCTTTGAGAATCTCGACCGGCTGACGAGCGATGTGCTGGTGACCTATTTCGAGACCCCGGAAACCGATGCGGCCTTTTTCGGCAATTCGGTGATTGCGCTGGCGCCGCAGGTGGCCAAGGGGGCCGTGGCGCGGGTGGTGGGGGCGGAGCTCATCAATTCGGTTTCGCCGCCGAGTGCCCTGTCGCTGAAGTGGGGATATCCGCAATATATCAAGCTGATTGCCGACGCTGCCACGGCGGCCGGGAAGTAGGGGCAGCGTTCCGCGGCCTCTCACCGCACTGGTCAAGCGGACGGGGCTGGCTTACATAGGGGCAACACGCGCAACCCGAGAGTTGGAAAAGCCATGACCCAGAGCAGCAACCGGATTTTCGATGGCCTTGGCCGGATCATGAACGAGGCTGCGGGCGTTGCCGATGGCGTGCGCCGGGAAGTGGAAACCGTTGCCAAATCGCAGGCCCAGCGCATCGTGGCCGATATGGAACTGGTGAAGCGCGAGGATTTTGACGCGCTGCGCGAGCTGGTGCAGGTGCAGGGCGAAGAGATCGACGCGCTGCGCAAGGAATTGGCTGCTCTTAAGGCCGAAAAGTCCGCGTAAGCTTTGCGCCTCGCGGTCATTTCAGACGTGCATGGCAATGCGCCGGCGCTGGACGCCGTGCTTGAGCACATTGCTGGCGAGCATGTCAATACCATCGTGCTGCTCGGTGACCATGTCAGCGGGCCGATCGACCCAGCCGGGGCGGCAGAGCGGCTGATGGGGCTCAATGCCGTGGCCATTCGCGGCAATCATGACCGCTGGACGGTGGATACCGGGCTGCGTGGGGCAGGGGCGGTGGACCGCTTTGCCAGGGCGCAGCTGTCGGCGGGGCAGCTGGATTGGCTCGCGGCGCTGCCGGCGACGGCAAAGGTGGGCGAGGAGGTCTTCGTTTGTCACGGAACGCCCGATGACGACGAGATGCCCTGGCTCGACAATTTCTACGACGGGCGCACGACGACGCTGCCTTCCGAGGAGGAGGTGGCGGGGCATGCCGAGGGGATCGGCAGCGGGGTTATTCTTTGTGGCCACACCCATATTGCGCGGACGCTGCGGCTGACTGATGGACGGTTGATCGCCAATCCCGGTTCGGTGGGGATGCAATTGGTGCGTGGTTCGCCCGATGCGCATTATGGAATCGTCGAGAAGGGGCGTCGTGGCTGGCAAACGGCGCTGATCGCCGTGCCCTATGATACGGAGGCGGCCGCAAGGCTGGCCGAGGCCAATGGATTTCCCGGCTGGGGCGAGTCCATCCGGCATGGATGGGCGGGCCCCGAGAGTCTGGGCTAGGTGCTCGCTGGCGCCTGCTGGTTAACAAGTCGTTACTGTCATCCACAAGAGATTGCCCTCTCCGGGATCAGCCGCACTCCCTGAATCAGTAACGCAGTGTACCCTTTCCATTGTGGACGATTCGAGCGCTGGAGGAGGCGCGAGAGACGGTCCGCATTCACGGTGCACCGCCTATCGATGCACTCGACAGTCGCGCCAAGCCAGCATGGAAACGGCCAATGTCCTTGATTGCCCACGAGCCCGATCGCGTGTCCCATCCGGTGGACCTGGTCGAGCATATCGCATCGATCAATGACTGGAATTTTGAGCGCCAGGACGCGGACGAAATCTCGATTTCGGTGCGCGGCGGCTGGAGCGACTATCATGTGTCGTTCAACTGGATGGAGGATCTCGAAAGCCTCCATGTGGCGTGTGCCTTTGACCTCAAGGTGCCCGATGGGCGGCGCGCGGAAATCAGGCAGTTGATCAGCATGATCAACGAGCAGCTCTGGATCGGGCACTTCGACATCTGGAACAAGGAAGGCGTCGTGCTCTTCCGCAATTCGCACCTGCTTACTGGTGGCGCCGATGTGTCGCCGCAGCAATGCGAAGCGCTCTTGCGTTCGGCCAGCGATAGCTGTGATCTCTACTATCAGGCTTTCCAGTTCGTCGTCTGGGCAGGCAAATCGGCGGCGGATGCGCTGAGCCATGTGATGTTCGAAACCGTGGGAGAAGCGTGATGGCGAATTTGCGCTCGATCGGGCCCGTGATGCTGGTGGGTGCCGGCAAGATGGGCATGGCTTTGGCGACGGGCTGGTTGGAGGCGGGCTTGCCGCCGACCAATCTGGTGCTGGTGGAACCGCGGCCAAGCGAAGAGACCAAGGCCTTTGCGGCTGAATATGATTTGAAGATTTATGACCATGCCGTGGGGCTTCTGCCCAATGTGCTGGTGCTGGCGGTCAAGCCGCAGGTGATCGACGAGGTGATGGCGAGCCTCGTGCCGGTGATCGGGCCGCAGACGCTGGTGGTGTCTATTGCCGCCGGGATTTCACTGGCGCGGCTGGCCAAGGGCACGGGCACTGACCGGGTCGTGCGCAGCATGCCCAATACGCCGGCGCAAATCGGCAAGGGTGTGACGGGTGTCGTCGCTGGAAGCGGTGTCGATCGGGATGGTCGTTCTGCGGCGGAGGCGCTGCTGTCGGCCGCGGGGCTGGTCGTCTGGTTCGATCAAGAAGGCGATCTCGATGCGGTGACGGCCGTGTCGGGTTCGGGCCCGGCCTATGTGTTCAATCTGGTCGAGGCATTGGCGGCGGCGGGCGTGGCGCAGGGGCTGGATGAGCATGTGGCCATGGTGCTGGCGCGGCAGACCGTCATTGGCTCGGCAGCGCTGCTTGAGGCCGATGCGGCGCCGGCAAGCGTGTTGCGCCAGAATGTGACGTCGCCAAATGGGACCACGGCGGCAGCGCTGAATGTGCTGATGGGCGAAGATGGCCTGACGCCGCTGATGGACCGCGCGGTTGCGGCGGCGCGGAAGCGCAGCGAGGAACTGGGGCAGGGGTAAAGGCCCCAACGTTTTCACGCGTTGTCTGGACCATCCACGCACTCGGTTGTCACCCCGGCGAAAGCCGGGGGCCATCCTGAGCCCGAGATGGGCCCCGGCTTTCGCCGGGGTGACAACCGGTGAGCGTGTAGATTCCGCGCTGGGCCTTGCTTCGGTCGAAACGTGACCTGCTCTAGCGCGGCGGGCTGAGAAGCGCGCGAAGCGAACCGATCTGTTCGAGCGGCGGGGTTTCCAACTCGGAGAGCCTATCCAATTGAATATTGGCCGCGAGGAGGTCTTGCGTCTGGCCGGAAAGCTGGAAGCGCAGGATGTGGGCTTCGGCCAGGGCGAGGCCGAGCGTGGGTTCGGTCGGGTCTGATTGGCTGGCTGTCGCAAGCGCGGTGATGGCGCGATTGACAAGGCGGTCGACGCGACGCGGATCGTCGCTGTGGCGGGCTTCGGTGATCAGCAGGAGGCCAAGGCCAAGACCAGCGGCCTGCAGGGTCGGGGTGTCGTCCTTGACCAGAGGATCGCGCAGGATGGTTTCGTAGCACCATATGGCTTCGACCAGTTCACCCTGTTGTTCTAGGCGCTGGGCTTCGGACAGATACTGAACGAGACTAAGAATCTGCCGCTCCCGAAGGTTGCCGAACTGATTCCAGAGTGCCGGACAAGTTATTGTGGCACAAGCCTATTTTGTGGTGTGGGCTTGGTGGCGGCCAGGCGCAGGCCGGTTCTATTTTGATATCTCGGGATGGGCCCGGCCTGGCGCCGGGGGTGACATTCGAGGCGTGGTGAGACTTTGGCGGGGCTAAGAGCCTCAGAGATTGACGGTGAGGTTGAGTCGGTCGAGCACCGAATGGTCGGACGGCTCGACCATGCCGACGAGGAATTGTCGAACCATGCGTGCGCCCTCGGGGGGCAGGGCGGCGATGGCGTCTTCGATGCGGCTGGCTTGCGTGGCCGAAAGGGTGGCGAAGAGGCTGCGGCCTTTGTCGGTGGCAAAGAGCAGGCGCTGGCGGCGGTCGGAATGGCCGGTCTTCTGCTCGATGTAACCGTTGTCGATCAGCTGGCGGAGCACCCGGGCGAGGCTCTGCTTGGTGATCTTCAAAATGTCGAGAAGGTCGGCGACCGGCATGCCGGGGCGCAGGTTGACGAAATAAAGCACGCGATGGTGGGCACGGCCAAAACCCTGGCGTTCGAGCAGGGCATCGGCATCGCCGGTGAAGTCTCGATAGGCAAAGAAGAAAAGGCCCATGATGTCGAGCGGCAGCCCGGCTTCTGCGGGTTTTGCAGAATTTATGTCAGCCTTGTTGACATTTTTTTGGCTCTCTGCCATTGTCACTCCATCGCACAGGCGCTCCGTCTTATCACAAAGACATTCAGGTTTGCCAAGGGCATGGCCCTTGGGGCATGATCAAGGGAACGTCCGTTTCGCGAGCAAACGGCAAAAACGAAGACTCTGGAGAGGATCATGGCAGGCGTGCCCATGGACCAGCGCGATGGCTGGATTTGGTTCGACGGCGAACTCAAACCGTGGAAGGACGCGAAGATTCACGTACTGACGCACGGGCTTCACTATGCCAGCTCGGTATTTGAAGGCGAACGCGCCTATGGCGGCGAAATCTTCAAGTCGCGCGAGCACACTGAACGCCTGATCCGTTCGGCCGCGACTCTCGATATGCCCTTCCCCTATTCGGTCGACGAGATCGAGGCTGCCAAGCGCCTCGTGCTCGACAAGAACGGGCTGGTCGATGCCTATGTGCGGCCTGTGGCCTGGCGCGGTTCGGAAGAGCTGTCTGTGCCGGCGCGCAACAACAAGGTGCACGTGGCGATCGCCGCATGGGTCTGGCCGAGCTATTTCTCGGTCGAGGAAAAGCTCAAGGGCATTCGTCTTGAGTGGAGCAAGTGGAAGCGCCCGAGCCCGGAGACCATTCCGTCTTCGGCCAAGGCTGCGGGTCTTTATATGATCTGCACGCTCTCCAAGGATCACGCCATGGCGAACGGCTTTGCCGATGCGCTGATGCTGGACTATCGCGGCTATGTGGCTGAAGCCACGGGCGCCAACGTGTTCTTCATCAAGGGCAAGGACATCACGACGCCGACGCCGGATTGCTTCCTCAACGGGTTGACCCGGCAGACGCTGATCGCGCTGGCCAAGGAGAATGGCTTTACGGTGACCGAACGGCATATCATGCCGGAAGAGCTGAGCCAGTTTGACGAGTGCTTCCTGACGGGGACCGCCGCGGAAGTGACGCCGGTTTCGCTGATTGGGGACTACAAGTTTACCCCTGGCGAAGGTTGCCGGACGCTGATTGACGCGTATTCGGCAGCGGTGCAGCCGAAGCGGGCGGCGGCGGAGTAATTTTCGCTGATTTGAGTTTG
The DNA here is from genome assembly GCF_964252865.1 of Devosia sp. LjRoot3. Classification (NCBI taxonomy): domain Bacteria; kingdom Pseudomonadati; phylum Pseudomonadota; class Alphaproteobacteria; order Hyphomicrobiales; family Devosiaceae; genus Devosia; species Devosia sp. LjRoot3. Next base: position 309,130 of record NZ_CAXUPK020000003.1, on the reverse strand, counting down.
AGAGGCCGGGCAGTGATGCCCGGCTTTTTTGTTTCTCGACCGCCGCGTCATTCCCGCGAAAGCGGGAATCTCATTTGTTCTTGGGCAAAACAGAGATCCCCGCTTTCGCGGGGATGACACGGTGGATGGCGAAGGGAATGGCGTGACGGGTGAGGGGGCCTTACTTGGTCCAGCGATCTCTGGCTGAGTCGTCTGCCGCCTTGGCCTCTACCCATTCAGTACCCGCTGCCGTCTCTTCCTGCTTCCAGAAGGGGGCGTCGGTTTTCAGGTAGTCCATCAGGTATTGGGCGCCGTCGAAGGCGGCTTGGCGGTGGGAGGCGAGGGTGACGACCTGCATGATCGGTTCGCCGGGGATCAGGCGGCCGTAGCGGTGGAGGACCGCGGCGTCGATGAGGTTGAAGCGGGCGATGGCGGCGTCGCGAATGGTGGCGATCTCGTTTTGGGCGAGCTCGGGGTAGCATTCGAGGATGAGGGCGGTGATCGGGTGGTCCGGGGTGGAGCGGACCATGCCGGTGAAGGTGACGGCGGCGCCGGCTTCGGGGTGGTTGGCCTGGAACTCGGTGAGGAGGGTGCCGGGGTCGAAGGGGGAATTTGAGATGATGATCATTTCGTTCCGCTCGTCCGGCCCTTCTAGCTTTCAAACTATCACCACGTCATCCCCGCGAAAGCGGCGATCTCGGGATCAAACATGGATTCCCGCTTTCGCGGGAATGACACCGTGGGTTAGCCACCGGTCATGGGCGGGAGGATGGCTATGGTGTCGGCATCGGCGATGGGGGTTTCCCAGGGGACGATGCGGGCGTTTTTCGAGAGCTTGAATTGTTTTGGGTTCGCCATGGCGAGGTCGAGAGCTTCGTCATTGGCGCGGAGCCAGGTGATGAGGTCGGCCAGGGTTTTGACTTCGGCGGGCGGGGAGACGTCGTCGCTGGCGCGGTTGAGGCGCTCGCGGAGCCAGGCGAAGTAGAGGATTTTCATTTCGCGGTGGTGCCGACGAGGTGCGGCCAGGAGGCGCGGAGGTAGTTCCAGCCGGTCCAGAGGGTGATGGCGCCAGCGGCCCAGAGGATCAGATCGGAGATGAGGCGCAGGCCGGGAACGAGAGGTTCGACGAGGACCACGGCCAAAGCGACGAGCTGGATGGTGGTCTTCCACTTGGCGAGCTGGCTGACGGGGAGGACCACGGCGGTGTTGCCGAGGAATTCGCGCAGGCCCGAGACGAAGAATTCGCGGAAGAGGATGGCGCTGACGGGGATCATGTCCCAGCCGGAAAAGCTGCCGTCCCACGCGAGGGCGGCGATGAGGATGCCGACGAGGAGCTTGTCGGCGATGGGGTCCAGCATGCGGCCGAGGTCGGAATATTGATTCCAGGCGCGGGCGAGGAAGCCATCGACCCAATCGCTGGCGGCGGCCACGACGTAGAGAACCAGGGCGATGATGCGCAGGGTCAGGTCGCCGTCCATCACCAGATAGACGATCGGGATGATCGCCGCGATGCGGGCGATGGTGATGATATTCGGGACGAGCGTGAGCGGGTTTCTGGCCATGGGGGGACAGAACAGGAATGGGGGCGGGGGGTCAAGAGTGGGCTTCGCTCTTGCCGATCACCCCCACCCAACCTCCCCCATCAAGGGGGAGGTGCTGTTCGGCGCGCGGCGAGAGATCAGGCGACAGCCTGATTGGTGGCGGCGCGGCGCTTTTCGACGGATTCGGCCAGGGCGTTGAGGGTGGTGACGGTGGTGTCCCAATCGATGCAGCCGTCGGTGATGGACTGGCCGTAGGTCAGTTCCTGGCCGGGGACGAGGTCCTGGCGGCCGGCGACGAGGTTGGATTCGATCATGACGCCGATGATGCGCTTGTCGCCGGCGGCGAGCTGGGTGCCGATATCGGCGAGGACCAGGGGCTGGTTTTCTGGGTTTTTCGAGGAATTGGCGTGGCTGGCGTCGATCATGATAGCCGGGTTGAGGCCGGACTTGATTGCGGCCTGGGCGGCGGCCTCGACGCTGGCTGCGTCGTAATTGGTGGTTTTGCCGCCGCGGAGGATGATGTGGCAATCTTCATTGCCCGTCGTCGCGGCGATGGCGGAGCGGCCGTCCTTGGTGACGGCGAGGAAATGGTGCGGGTGCGAGGCGGAGAGGACGGCGTCGAGCGCGATCTTCACGTTGCCATCGGTGCCGTTCTTGAAGCCGACGGGGCAGGAGAGGCCGGAGGCCAGTTCGCGGTGGATCTGCGACTCGGTCGTGCGGGCGCCGATGGCTGCCCAGGAGACGAGGTCGGCAATGTATTGCGGGGTCGTCATGTCGAGGAATTCGCAGGCGGCGGGGAGACCGAGATTGGCGACGTCGAGCAGCAGGGTGCGGGCGGTGTGCAGCCCTTGGGTGATGTTGAAGCTGCCGTCGAGATCGGGGTCGTTGATCAGCCCCTTCCAGCCCACGGTGGTGCGGGGCTTTTCGAAGTAGACGCGCATGATGATTTCGAGACGGTCGCCGAGGGTTTCGCGCAGGGCGACGAGGCGGTTGGCATAGTCCATGGCCGCCTTGGGATCGTGGATGGAGCAGGGGCCGACGATGACGGCCAGGCGATCGTCCTGGCCCGTAAGAATATTATGGAAATCGTGGCGGGCGGCGATGACGGTGCGGGTGGCGGCGTCGGTGCGCGGATGCTGGCGCATGACCTCGATGGGCGTGGTCAGCGGTTTGATTTCGGTGATGCGAAGGTCGTCGGTGGATTTGAGCATTTGGTGGTCCTCGGAGATTTTGGTCGAGGGGCCAATAAAAAAGCCGCCTCGAAAGTCGGGCGGCTGGCTTGCGATTTGGGTCTGGTCGTGTCGGGATCAGAACGCGCGCGCAATAGCCTCCGCCGGGAGCGGATAGCTAAAATACCAAAAAAAGGTCGCTGCGTTGATCATGGCGTGGAAGCTAGCGGAGGAGTCGGAGCTTGTCGAGTCCCGACTTTAGGAGGGGGTAACCCCCACCCAACCTCCCCCTGGCAGGGGGAGGAGTGGCACCGAGCGTGGACCGACCTACCCGCCCGCGCCCTGGTAGTTGCGGATGCAGTGGCGCCAGTGGAGGGCGCCGAGGGTGACTGCCAAAGGGCCGGCGGCGAGGGAGCCGAGGAGGGCCCAATCGCCGAGGAGAGGGACTGGTTTGCCAAGGGTGACGGCGACCGGGACGAAGGCGAGGAAGCCGAGCGGGGCCACGGTCAGCATCAGGATTTGCAGGGGCACCGGGAAGATATTGAGCGGATAGCGCGCCAATTCCCAGAAGCCGAAGAAGATGGAGAACAGGTGTTTTGAGCGTACCCAGACGAGGGCCGTGGCGCCGATCATGGTCATGATGGCGGCGGTGACCATGGCGGCGCTGATGAGGCTGGCGAGGAAATAGAGCGCCGTGAGCACGGACCAATCGACGGCGACCTGAGTGACGGCCCAGGCCATGAGGCCGACGGCGAGGATGATGTGGCCGGCATAGCCGATATTGAGGCCGGAAAAGACGAGGTAGACCCAGGGACTAACGGGCTTGATGAGCACTGCATCGAAGGTGCCCAGCCGAACTTGTTCCTCGATGTTGCGGAACTGGGTGAAGCTGAGGGACGCGCCGATAGAATAGGCGAGGAGGTGGAAAGAGAGCAGGAGGGCCATTTCGCTCCAGTCCCAGCCGCCGAGATTGCCGAAGCGGAGAAGCAGGAGGGCGATGGCCGTATAGGTGGCGGCGTAGCTCAGGGCCTGGGCGAACCAGGCGAGCAGCATGGCGCCGCGATATTCCATGCGGGTGCGCACATACATCCGAACGAGATGGGGGATGACGGCGAGGGAGCGGGACATTTCAACCTCCCTGCACGATGAGGCGGTGACGTGCCTTGGCCCAGAGCGCGAGCACGGCGGCAGTCAGGACGGCGAGCCAGACGATGCCGATGCCGAGATGGGTCCAGGTGGCGGCGACGTCGAGTTTTCCGAGATAGACAGCGGATGGGTAGTAGCTGATCCAGGCGAAGGGCATGTAGCCGAAGGCGGTGGCGAGCGGTGCGGGCAGGAACCAGAGGGGGATGATGGCGCCGGAGAAGAGCGACATGATCGCCATGAGGAACCATTCGAGCGAGAAGGCGGTGAGCAGCCAGAAGGCAAGGAGGCCGCAGAGGCAGGCGAGGGTGAAGAGGATCAGCCAGGACACGGCCCAATAGGCGAAGAACATCAGGCCGTGGAAAGGGCTGGCTGGAGGGAGGAGGCCGACGGTGAAGCCGACGATGAGGGCCACCGGCAGGACGATGGCGACGCATTCGAAGGCGAAATGGCCGAAATGGGTGCTGAGCAGATAGGACGGATAGTGCAGCGGCTTCAGGAGGAAGACCGCCACGTCGCCGGTGCGCACGGCGTCGCCGACGTCGTAGAGGACGCGCGAATATTCCCAATAGAGCAGGGGGCCGGCGAGGAGGGAATAGGTGACCATCTCGGGCAGGGTGATGCCCTCAACCTGGCTCGCGCCGGCAAAAAGGGCGGTCCAGATGGCGACGCGGGCAAAAATGCTGACGAGATCGCCGAAGGCGCTGGCCCAGACCTGATTGCGATAGACAAGGCGCGACTGGAAGGCCGTGAGCGCGAAGGCGGGGTACGCGGCGGCCCTCATGGCCGGGCTCCGGCCAGGGTCGGCTTGTTCTGGTAGAAGGTGCGGATCACTTCCTCGATGTCGGGCTCTTCGAGCTTTATGTCGGTGAGGTCGTGGCCTGAGCCGAGTTCGGTGAGGACATCGAGGATGGAGGTCTGCTCGTTTTCGAGGAGGAAATGTTTGGCGAGGCCTTCGTCGGTGACGAGTTGAGCCGTCTTGAGCGTGATGGGGCCGGGGTCGGTGCCGAATTCGAGCTTCAGGCGGCGGCGGGAGCCTAGGGCGGTACGCAGGCGTTTCAGTTCGCCGTCGAAGAGCAGTTTGCCATCGTCGACCATGATGAGGCGCGGGCAGATTTCCTCGATGTCCACGAGGTCGTGGGTGGTGAGGATGATGGTGGTGCCGCTGTTGCGATTGACCTCGGCGAGGAACTTTCGGACCACGTCCTTGGCGACGACATCGAGGCCGATGGTGGGTTCGTCGAGGAAGAGGATTTTGGGATCGTGCAGCAGCGCCATGGCGATTTCGGCGCGCATGCGCTGGCCGAGGCTGAGCTGGCGGACCGGGCGGTCGATATAGAAGGCCATGTCGAGCATGGTGGTGAGGCGCGCGAGGTTGTCGGCGAAACGCGGCGCCGGGATGTCATAGATGTGGCGGTTGAGATCGAAACTGTCGCGCACGGGCAGGTCCCACCAGAGCTGGCTGCGCTGGCCGAAGACGACGCCGATTTCGGCGGCATTGGTAATGCGGTGGCTATGGGGCTCGCGACCGAGGACTTCCACCGTGCCGGTCGTGGGGACCAGGATGCCGGTCATCATCTTGATCATGGTGGATTTGCCGGCGCCATTGGGGCCGAGATAGCCGACGGCCTCGCCGGGCTGAATCTCGAAGGAGATACCGTCGACAGCGCGCACTTCGGTGAATTCTTGCGAGAAGAGGCCGCGAATGGCGCCGCCGAAACCGGCCTGGCGCTTGGGCTGGCGGAAGATTTTTTCGACGCCTGATGCCGCGATGATAGCCATGTTTCCCCTCCCCAGAGGCAGGGCAAGCTAACCGATTCTCGGGGCGTGGGAAGGGGATAGAAGAATTGGGCCCGCGGAGAGAGCCGCGGGCCGAAAGGGCGCTACATGCGCACCTTGGCGGTGTCGCCCATATTGGGCTTGGCGCCAGTGGCGGCAGCGACCAGCATTTTTGCGGTGGCGACCAGCATGTTGGGGCTGTCCCAGACCTCGCCATCTTCCGGGGTGACGCGGAGGAGGCGGATCTGCGGATCGCTCGCATCGTCCCACCAGGCCTTGTCAAAGCTCTCCCAGAGATCGGCGATTTTGGCGCGGTCGTTCAGCGCTTCGGCTTCACCGGCGATGACAACGTATTTGTGGCCGCCATTGTCGGCCCAGGCGAGGGAGACGTGCGGAAAGTGCTCGATCTCGGTGAGCTTGTGGCCTTCGAGATCGGTGAGGAAGTAGATGGCGTTTTCCTCGCGATGGACGCGGGCAGACATGGGACGGCTGCGCTGCTGTTTGCCGTCCCAGGTGGTCAGCATGCAGATGTCGATCTTTTCGGCCAGCTCCCAGATGCGGTCGAGGGCTTCGCCGGGCGGGAGGATGTTGTTGTTCTCTTCGGTCATGGTTCGTCTCCTTGAAGGGGCTGGGAGACGAACGGGCGGATGCGGGGGAGGTTGCCGGTGAACGGGCCTCCCGCCGATCACATCATTCGGCGGCGCAGGGCGAGGGATCGAAATAGTGGAGCTGGCGGATGACGACTTCGCCGTCCCAGGCGGGCCAATGCTGGCGGTGGAGGTCCATGAAACGCTCGGTCCAGGCGAGGGCTTCGGCTTCGGAGGGAAGTTCATAAACAGCGAAGCCGCCGACGACTTCCTTGGCCTCGGCGAAGGGGCCGTCGGTGGTGAGGGCGCCCTTGCGGATAGTCACGGTGGCGGTGTGGGACATGCCGCCATTTTCGGTCATGCGGGCGCCGGCTTCCATGCCGAGCTGGGCGATAGCCTGCATCAGGGAGGGTGGAGGGGAACCGGCTTCGGCCGGGTTGAGGGTGGTGACCATGGTGAGGAATTTCATCGGACGCTCCGGAGTGGGTTGCTGGTGCGACGAGTGGGGGTGGGGGATTTCGACAGGGGTACGCCCTCGCCCTTCGAGGCTACGCTACGCTTCGCGTCTCAGGGTGAGGTCTAATGGGGTTTTGTCACCGAGGTTATGCGTAGGTCAGGTCCGATTAAAGTGGTCGTAGACCAGCTGGGCCATGGCTTTGGAAATGCTCGGGACGGATTCGAGGTCCATGAGACTCGCCCTTGCGACGGCCTTGGCGGAGCCAAAATGGTTGAGGAGGGCGCGCTTTCTGGTGGGGCCGATGCCTTCGATTTCGTCGAGCGGGTTTTTCACCACGTCTTTCTTGCGTCTTGCGCGGTGGGTGCCGATGGCGAAGCGGTGGGCTTCGTCGCGGAGGCGCTGGACGTAGTAAAGGACCGGGTCGCGGTGGGGGAGCATGAAGGCGTCCTTGCCTTCCATGAAGAACTTTTCGCGGCCCGCGTCGCGCTCTTCGCCCTTGGCGATGCCGATGAAGGTGACCTCTTTGGGCAGGTTCAGTTCGGCGATGACTTCCTTGACCGCATTGAGCTGGCCGGCGCCGCCGTCGATGAAGACGACATCGGGCCAATCGGGCATGCCGGTCTGCTCGTCTTCGGCGTCCGTTTCGCTTTCGGCGGCAAGACGGGTGAAGCGGCGGGTGAGGACTTCGCGCATCATGCCAAAGTCGTCGCCGGGGGTGATGTCGGTCGATTTGATATTGAAGGTCCGGTAGTGCTTTTTGGAAAAGCCTTCCTCGCCAGCGACGATCATGCCGCCCACGGCATTGGTGCCGGAGATGTGGGAGTTGTCGTAGACTTCGATACGGCGCGGGGTTTCCTCCAAGCCGAAGATTTCGCCGACGCCTTCGAGGAGCGCGCGGTGGGAGGCGCCTTCGGCGAGCTGGCGGCCGAGGGCTTCGCGGGCGTTTTGGAGCGCATGGTTGACGAGGTCGCGCTTTTCGCCGCGCTGGGGTGTTTCGATGCGAACCTTGTAGCCGGCGCGGGTGCGCAGGGCTTCTTCGAGGACGTCCGGCTCTGACATTTCGTGGCTGAGGAGCACGAGGCGCGGCGGGGTGCGGTCTTCGTAGAACTGGCCGATGAAGGCTTCGAGCACTTCGGCGTCAGAGAGCGAGTCGTCGGCCTTGGGACGGAAGGCGTGGTTGCCCCAATTCTGGAAGGCGCGGAAGAAGAAGACCTGCACGCAGAACTGGCCGCCTTCGTGGTGAATGGCGAAGACGTCGGCTTCTTCAACGGATTTGGCGGTGGCGTCGCCCTGGGACTGGATGTGGGCGAGGGCGGAGAGGCGGTCGCGGAGCAGGGCGGCGCGCTCGAAATCGAGGTTTTCGGCGGCGCTGGCCATGTCCGTTTGCAGGTGGTCCCTGACGGTCTGGGATTTACCGGTGAGGAAGAGGCGCGCGTCTTCGACCAGTTCGCCATAGGCTTCGAGGCTGATCTCGCGCGTGCAGGGTGCGGCGCAGCGCTTGATTTGAAATTGCAGGCAAGGCCTTGTTCTGGCGGCGTAAAAGCTGTCGGAGCAATTGCGCAGCAGGAAGGCCTTTTGCAGACTTGCAATGGTGCGGCTGACGGCGACGGCGGAGGCGAAGGGCCCAAAGTAGTGGCCGGGACGGCGGCGGGAGCCGCGGTGCTTGGTGAGTTCGGGGGCTTCGTGATCGGTGGCGATCAGGATGTAGGGAAAGCTCTTGTCGTCGCGGAGGAGGACATTGAAGCGCGGTTTCAGGCGCTTGATGAGATTGGCTTCGAGGAGGAGGGCCTCGGCCTCCGTCTCGGTGCGCACGAACTCCATCGAGACGGTGGCCATGATCATGCGCTGGATGCGCACGGAGAGGCCTTCGGGGCGGGTGTAATTGGTAACGCGCGACTTTAGCGAGCGCGCCTTGCCGACATAGATGACCTCACCGTTTTCATCGAGCATGCGATAGACGCCCGGCGCCGAGGGCAGGGTGCGGACGAAGTTCTTGATGACTTCGGGGCCGGCGGGAATGGGGGCGGGTGTCGTGTCGGTGTCAGTCATTTTCGGGGCGTGGGGCCGCGGCGGCTCGGGTAATCGAGGTGCTTGCCGCCATCGAGGGCGAGCATCTGGCCGGTGAAGGCGGGCATGGAGAGAATGGCGAGAACGCCCTGCGCGATGGCTTCGGGATCGGCGTGGCGTTTCAGGGGCAGGGTTTTGACGCTGTTCTCAAAATCCTCTTCGCTCTGGCCATTGTGCGGCAGGACGGGGCCGGGGCCGATGGCGTTGACGCGAATGGCGGGCGCGAGAGACTGGGCCATGGTCTGGGTGGCGGTCCAGAGCACGGATTTTGAGAGGGTGTAGCTGAAATAGGCCGGGCTGGGTTTGAGAACCCGCTCGTCGATCATGTTGATGATGTTTCCCTCCACGCCGTCGGGAAGCTGCGCGGCAAAGTCGCGCGAGAGAAATATGGGGGCTTCGGCGTGGATGGCAAAGTGCTCGTCCCAGAGAGCCTCGTTCACATCACTGATACTGTCGGGGTGAAAGACCGAGGCATTGTTGACGAGGATGGTCAGCGGGCCGAAGGGCTTTTGGGCCTTGGCGACGAGGTCGGCACGGTCGGTGCGGCTGGCAAGATCGGCTTTGACAGTGGCGGCGCGGCCGCCTTGGGCAGTGATTTCGGTGGCGAGATCACGTGCGCCGGTTTCGTCCGAGCGGTAGTGGATGACGACGGCATGGCCTGCCCCAGAGAGAGCGCGTGCGATGGCGGCGCCGATGCGGGTGCTGGCGCCGGTGACGAGGGCTGTGCCGGGGCGGTTCGGAAAGATTCGGGGCGTTTCGGACATCGGGCGGACAATAGGCCGGATTGGCCGCTTCCTTCAATCGGGGCGTGGCGATGGTGAGCGAGGCGCAAAGGCTTCTTCGGGCTCAATTATCTCAAACTGAATGACAGAACCCGGCAGTAGCTTTGTGCTTTCCCTGCACCGCGAGGAGAGTTAACGTCCTCATACACGGAGGTTGGAGCTTCCGTGAAAAAGAGGGGGACTACCATGGAAGTCATAGTGCCTTTATTGGTGCAATTGATCGCTGGCGGTGCTGGCGGCAATGTCATCGGACAATTGGCGAAGAACCTCAACCTCGGGACCACCGGCAATTCTATTGTTGGTGCTATCGGGGGCCTTGCCGGCACATGGCTGGCCGGCATGATTCCGGGTCTCGACTCGCTGGTGGGTGCAGCCGCCGGCACGGGAGGCCTGGATTTTGGTGCACTGGCAGGACAGGGCGCGACCGGTCTGGTCGGCGGTGGCGTGCTGACGGCAATCGCCGGCATCGTCAAGTCCGCAACGGCCAAGAGCTGAGGCCGAAGGCACTTTTGGCTCATCTGGAGCCGAAGGTCGACTTGGCTTCTCTCCTGCGCTAGCGTTCCGGCGCCCCGCGAGGCCGATATTTGCGAGGCGCCACACTCTTCCCTCCGGTGACCATGTCCTCCCCCCTTGAACCACGCGCGGATAATCTGGGCCGCGCGATCGCGCTCACCCTCACCACCATTGCGGTATTCGGCGTTCAGGACGCGGTCGCCAAGCTCCTGGTGCAGGAGCATTCGCCGTTCCAGATCACGATGATGCGCTATTGGGGCTTTGCGGTCTTCGCGCTTGTTATCGTGATGCGGCAGGGGCCGCTGCGCGAGGCGCTGCGCTCGAAAATGCCGAGGCGGCAGATCCTGCGCGGCGTGTTGCTGATGATCGACATCTGGTGCTTCGCCATTGCGCTGCAGACGGTGGCGCTGGGTGAATTGCAGGCAATCGTCATCGTCTATCCGCTGATGGTGACGGTTTTTGCGATTCCTATCCTGGGCGAGAAGGTCGGCATTTTCCGTTTTGCGGCGGTGGGGGCGGGGCTTTTGGGGGCGTTGATTATTCTTCGGCCGGGTGGCGTGCCGCTGGAATGGGGCGTGGCCTTCGCGATTGCCTCGGCTGCCTCCTATGCGCTTTACATTGTCCTGACGCGGCAGGTTTCGGCCAGCGACAGCGCGGCGACCAGTCTGGCTTATGGCGCGCTGGTGGGGCTGGTGATGTCGAGCGGGGTCGGCATCTTCTTCTGGCAGCCCATGCCCTGGACGGATTTTGCGCTTGTTGTCGTGACCATGCTCACGACCTGCGCGGGGCATGGCCTGATGGTTTATGCGCTGACCATGGCGCCGGCCAGCGTGCTGCAGCCGTTCAACTATTTCTCGCTGCCCTGGGCCATTGTGCTCAGCATCGTGGTTTTCGGGCAGTGGATCGATCCGATCTCGCTGATCGGCGCGGCTGTCATCGTGGCAGCGGGGCTGGTGGTGATGGCGCGGGAGCGGCAGAAGCGAATTCCAGCCGTGGCAGCGACGCCTGTGGGCGAGGAATAGGCTGCACTTGCAGGCGTGCCCTTGAATGGGCATGTGATGCAGAATGGTTCGGGAGACTTGCCGATGTGGCTACAAATCGCCTTGGTGCTGCTGCTGATCGGTGGTGGCTGGACGCTTCTTACCCGCGGAAAGGTGACCAAGGAGCGCGAGGCGCTGACCCTGCGGCGCGTGGACGCCTATATCGAGACGATCCGGCGCGAGAGGCGCAATGCCGAGCTGGTCGCCATGAGCGACAGCGAATTGCGCGATCTGCTGCATGCGGGCGCGCGGAATTTTCGCGTGGCGAGCCAGAAGCGCGGCTGGTTCCTGCTCGGTGTGGGCGGGGTGACGCTGTTTTCGGCCATTGCCATTGCCAGCCAGGACGGCTGGCGCGGCTTCGGCATTGCCGTGGTCGTGGGTGCCATTGTTGCCTATGGGCTCAACGAATTTCTCGTTCGCAAGGCGCGGGCGCCGCTCGAGCGCTATGGCGTCGATGTCGAGCGGCTGACGGTGGAATGAACTTCAAACCCGCGCTTTGTCGAGTACTTCCACCATCCGGCTGCGCCAATCTTCCCCAGTGGCCTGAAATCTGGCGATGGTCTCTGGATCAAGCCGCAAAGTGACCGCCTGGCGAGCATTGTCGAGTTTGGGCCGGCCCCTGCCGCGCTTCATGGCTTCGGCAAAGCTCGTCCGGCCCCTGGCCTGTTCGTCAGTAATTTCGGGATTGTCCGGGTCGGACGCGATCATGCGCTGGACCTCGGCCTCTTCTGCCGGGGTAAGCGGGCGATCGGCACTGAACTTTGTCATAGAAGGCTCCTTTCCTTTCGGCTGGCCGGGCGCATTGAGATAACGGCAAGCGCCTCGATGCCCAAAGGTTGAAACACCACTGCAATAATGATGCCTCTGAACTCGCCGATTGCGAGGAGGCGATCTTCCTTCGCGGGGAAGATTGCAGCGGCTTCGAAGAACTGGACCGTGAGTGAAGCGAAGTCGAGGCCATCGTGCTTGGCGATATTGCTCAGGCGCTTCGGTTCATCGAAGGTGATGTTCACGAGAATATTCGTACACGATAAATTTCTTGACGACAAGAATATTCGTGTACCGAAAATACAAAAGCGGCCCCGTTAAGGGGCCGCTCGGTAGTCGGTTGTTGGCCGGAATTAGCTGCCGGCGCAGAAGTAGCCGTTGGGGCCGTTGAAGCAGAAGCTGGCGCCTGGGCGGGTCGGATAGGGCGTCGGGTAAGGACGCGGCGGCCAGGGTTCCGGATTCCAGTGAGGCGGACGCGGCGGGCGCGGGTTCCAGTGGGGCGGGCGCGGGGGCGGAGCGGGTTCGTAATAGTCGTCGTCCCAGCCACCATTCCATCCGCCGCCGCTCGACAGATAATTGGCCGAAACCCAACCATCGGGACCGCGCTTCTGCACGAAGCACCAGCTGCCGCGGCAGTATTGGATATCCACACGTTCGCCGCGACGCAGCGCATCGACCACAGCGTAGCCAGCGCCCGGGCCGGAGCGCACGTTGACATTGCCGGTGGCGATTGCAGGCGCGGCAGAGGCCGCAGCGGTTGTCGCCAGGACTGCCAGGGTGGCAAGCGCGGAAGTGATCAGCTTGCGATTAAGAGCCATGGGAGTTCTCCTTTCCCTGTCGTTAGCTTTTTTGCCTGGGTCCACTAAAGCGCATTGTGGATGAACCCAGACTGAACGAAGCCTTCAGACGTCGATTCAGGAAATGCGCGAAGCTGCGGCGCGTTGCTGCAAGCGCAGCAAAACACTCAAAATTGCAGGAGATCGGTGAACCGGCGCAGGATCTTGCCGAACCGCTTGCGGTGCTTGGGCTTGAGTTCACCCAAAAGGGCTTCTTCGAGTTGGGCCCAATGATCGGCAAGGCTATTGCGGATGCGAATGCCGCGCTCGGTAAGGGCGATGCCGGGAATGAGTTCGGGGCCTACGGCGCGCCGATCGACCAAATCCCGCTCGATGAGGCGGGTGAGGCGGGGCGCCAGCATGTCGGAGGGGAGGCCGAGTTCGGCGGCCAGGTCCTCTTCGGTGGTGCCGGAGCGGCCGAGTTCGAAAAGGATGGCATCGTCGCCCGGTTCGAGCCCGCGCTCCTTGAGCGGCACAAGCAAAGCCTTATGCGCCAATTGCCCAGCCGCAATGAGCTGATAGAGCGAGGAACTGGGTGAAGGTTTGGCCATGAGCGGGAAAATAGTCCGAACTCCGGTTGCGCGTCGATGACGCATCTATCCTATCGTTAATCAGGCAACGACCAGAACCAATCGACATTCAGGTGATGCTGGTCTGCAAATGACGGCTTTCTGCGCTCCCGGTGCTCACGTACTCAAACGTACGCTGCGCTCCGGGTCTTGATAGCCATCATTTTCGCGTCAGCCTGACCTGAATGTCGATTGGTTCCAAGGCCCGTTATTGTTCACCCTATGCAGATGAGTTATGCGTCGATTGGTGGTGTTCAACGGTGTAATTCCGCTTGGACGATTCCCGGCAATGGAGGCCAATTTGCAGGATCTTGCCCGCATTCGCGCATTCGTGCAGGTCTTTGATGCCGGTGGGTTTTCTTCGGCGGCGCGGCTGCATGGCCGCTCCAAGGCGCTGCTCAGCAAGTATGTGACAGACCTTGAGGACTATCTGGGCGTCAGGCTGATGAATCGCACGACGCGAAAGCTGAGCCTGACCGAGGCGGGGGAGGCTTATTATCGTGAGGCTTCCTCGCTCTTACAGCAGCTCGACGATCTCGATGCGACGATAACCGACCAGACGGCAGAGCCGCGCGGCATGTTGCGGGTTTCGGCACCGCGCAACTTTGGCGAGTCGACGCTGGCGCCGGCCATATTCGAATATCTCAAGAAGTACCCCAAGGTGACGCTCGATCTCAGGCTCGAGGATCGTTATGTCGATCTCGTCGATGAGGGGATCGACGTGGCGCTGCGGATTTCGACGCTGGCGGACTCTTCGCTGATCGCGCGCAAAATTGCCGATATGCATGTGGTGGTGGGGGCTTCACCGGGGCTGATCAAGACCATTGGGGCGCCGCAGCATCCCGATGATCTCAGGCATTTGCCCTGCATTATCGACGTCAACCTGCAGGGCCAATCGAACTGGCGGTTTATCGAGAACGACAAGACGATTTCGGTGCCGGTGAATGGGCCGTTGCGGGTGAATTCGCCGCTGGCGGCGCGCACGGCGGCGGCCATGGGTCTCGGTTTTGTCGTATTGCCGTCCTATCTCGCTGACCCGCTGGTGGCGAGTGGCGAACTCGTGCCGGTGCTGCCCGGCTTCCTGCCGACGGGGCAGACGCTGCAGGCGGTCTATCCGCATCGGCGGCATCTGGCCGGCAAGGTAAGGGCACTGATCGACCATCTGGTGGACTGGTTCGCAGTGCACCCGATCAACTGACGGGTTTGGGGCGTGGGTTTTTCGCGTTTTGGGGCGTGGGCTCTGCGGGTTGCGGGGCTGGTTCTGGTGCTGTTCGGGCTGGCTCAGCCGGCGATGGCGCATCCGCATATTTTCATCGACGCCAAGGTGGGTGTGGTCTTCGACGACGCCGAGCGGATTGCGACGCTGCGCAATAGCTGGACGTTTGATACGGCCTTTTCCGTGTGGATGGTGCAGGGGCTCGATACCAATGGCGATGGTGTCGTGTCGTCCGAGGAAATGCAGGAGCTGGCGGACGAGAACATGGTCGGGCTCGCCGACTATGGCTTTTACACCGTGGCCGGCGATGGGGTGCATTTTACGCCCGTGGGCGACCAGCGCATGCGCTACGAGGGCAACAAGGTCACGCTGGATTTTTCCATCGATGCCGCGGAACCGGTTGTGCCGGGATCGCGCTTTGAGCTGGGTATTTTCGACGCTGAGTATTATGTGGCGATCAGCTTTGCCGATGTGGGGCATGTGACGCTGGAGAATGCGCCGGCAAGCTGTGGCACGGAGCTGGTGCCGCCGCGGCCGATGGATCGGGCGACCGAGGATCGGCTTTATGCGCTGGGGCCGGACGTGCTGGAACTGCCGCCGGACCTGGCTGCCGCGATGCGCGGTACGCAGGGGATGATCGTTATTTCCTGCGGCGCGGCACCGGCGCCGGTTACGGCATTGGAAGCAACGGAGCATGTGGCGCAGGCGCGGCCGGCCGCACCTTTTGGTGGCCCGCCGCCGGAACCGGGGCTCAATCTGCCGCGCACCGGGTTTTTCGGTTGGGTGCAGGAGCAGCAGCGGGTGTTTTATGGCGCCATGACCGATGCGCTCGACCGCATGCGCAGCGACTGGACGGCGTTCTGGGTGCTGGGCGGTTTGAGTTTTCTTTATGGCGTTTTCCACGCGGCGGGGCCGGGGCATGGCAAGGTGGTCATCTCCTCCTATGTGCTCGCCAATGAACGGCAGCTGCGACAGGGCATTGCGCTGAGCGCGCTCTCGGCGCTGCTGCAATCGCTGGTGGCGATCGGGTTCGTGCTGGTGCTGGCCGGCGTGTTGCAGATGACCAGTACGGCCATGGGCGATGCGGCGCATTGGGTGGGCGTGTTGAGCTATGCGCTGGTGGCGCTGCTGGGGCTTTGGCTGATTGCCCGCAAGATCTTTGGGTGGGGGCATCACCACCACCATCATGAAGAGCCGGTGAAGCGCGATATCTGGCATGAGCATGATGGGCATGATCGTGGGCATAGCCATGACCACCATCATCATGACCATGATCACGAGCATGATCACGATCATGCGCATGAGCATCATGCCGAGCATATGCATCACGCCGTGGGGCCGGCCGACCTCAAGGGGAGCTGGCGGGAAAAGCTCGGCGTGGTGCTGGCGGTGGGGCTGCGGCCTTGTTCGGGTGCGCTGGTGGTGATGGTCTTTGCGCTGTCGCAAGGCGTGTTGGCGGCGGGCGTGGTTTCAGTGCTGCTGATGGGGCTGGGAACGGCGATTACCGTGGCGGTGCTGGCCTCGCTGGCCGTTGGCGCCAAGGGGCTGGTGAGCCGGCTTGGCGGCGGCGACAGCGCGCTTGCGCAGGGAATCGTCTGGTGGGCCGAACTGGCTGGGGCAGTCTTCGTGCTGCTGTTTGGTGTTCTGCTGCTGATGGCAAGCCTCTAGAACCGCGCTTTGCCTTGATCTCGCGCAAGCGGGAGCGCGACCCATCGCCGCCTTGCGGCGGGGCGAGAAAGGGCTATGTTGCCGGGAACTCTGGAAGTTTTCCAAACTGGCGCCCCATGTCCTCTTCGCTCTCCAAGAATCCGCAATTTGCCGCTCCGCAGAAAATCGGGGTGCTGCTGCTCAACCTGGGGACGCCGGACGGGACCGACTACTGGAATGTGCGCCGGTATCTTGGCGAATTCCTCTCCGACCCGCGCGTTATCGAGTCGCCGAAGTGGCTTTGGTGGCCGATTCTGAACTTTGGTATTTTGAGTTTTAGGCCGCAAAAGGCCGGGCACGCCTATGAGCAGGTGTGGGACAAGGAATTCAACGAAAGCCCGCTGCGGGTGATTACCCGCAAGCAGACGCAGGCGCTGGCGCAGCGGCTGGAAGGCGACGGAATCGTGGTCGATTTCGCCATGCGTTATGGCAATCCTTCGACCAAGAGCGTGCTCGAAAAGATGCAGGCGGCCGGATGCAAAAAAGTTCTCCTTGTGCCGCTCTACCCGCAATATTCGGCTACGACGACGGCAACTGCGAATGACAAGGCGTTTGATGCGCTGAAAGAGATGCGCTGGCAGCCGGCCGTGCGGACGCTGCCGGCCTATTATTCGGACGCGAAATATATCGAGACGCTGGGTAATTCGATCCGCGACGGGGTGGCGGCGCTGGATTTTGAGCCGGACCTGGTTCTTACAAGCTATCACGGTCTGCCGCAGACCTATGTGGATGCGGGCGACCCCTACGAATATCACTGCCACGAAACGACGCGGATGGTGAGCGACTATCTCGGCTGGCCGGAAGGCAAGCTGATGGTTACCTTCCAGTCGCGGTTCGGCCCGACCAAGTGGCTGGAGCCGGCCACGGCGGATACGCTGGAAGAACTGCCCAAGAGGGGCGTGAAGAAGGTGGCCATTCTCGCACCGGCCTTTTCGGCCGATTGCATCGAGACGCTGGAAGAGATTTCCATTGGCGGCAAGGAGGCTTTCATGGAGGCCGGGGGCGAACAGTTCGCCTATATTCCCTGCCTCAATGACAGTCCGGCCGGCATGGATATGATCGAGGCCATGGTGCGGCGCGAGCTTGGGGGCTGGCTGTAGGGGCTGTGCGTTTCGACCGGACGCCTACAAGAACTCGGCTGTCACCCCGGCGAAGGCCGGGGCCCAACTTGAGATCTCAGGATGGGCCCCGGCCTTCGCCGGGGTGACAATCGGGGTGGGCGACGGGGTGCAGAGCGCAACCTAGAGGCCCAGGATTTCTCCCAGAGCGCTGACCAGCTTGTCCATTTGCGGACGGGAATTGTAGCCCTGCACCGAGACGCGGGCGATGCAGCGGTTTTGCCAGCGGTAGACCGGGATTTCGATGCCGTAGCGCTCGAAAAGGGTCTTGTGGACTTCCGGCGGGTCGCATTCCGGGATGGGCATGGCGGCCATTTGTGGGGCGCGGAAGGTTTCGGCGCTGAGCGGGGGCAGGCCGGTCATTTCGGCGACACGAGCCGCGGTCTCGCGGGCGAGGGCGCTGCAATGGTCGGCGATGGCCCACCAGTCGTTTTCGGCGCGGAATTTTAGTGCGGCCGGAACGGCGAGCCAGGGAGAGGGATCGCGCGTGCCCTGCATTTCGATCTCGTCGACGAAGGGGGAATTGCCGAAGGCGCCCTTGGCGCCCGGCTCTTTCGACTGCGCGGTCCAGCCGTGGCTTATGACCAGCGGATCGAGTAGCCCTTGCACTTCAGGGCGGGCGTGGAGGAAGGCGGAGCCTTTAGGGGCCATCATCCACTTGTGGCAATTGCCGGCGTAGAAATCGGCGCCGAGGGCGTCCAGCGCCAGCCGAATGTGGCCGGGGGCGTGGGCGCCGTCGATGACCGAAAGAATGCCGCGGCGGCGGGCCTCTTCTATGGCGCGCTCGATGGGGAAGACGAGGGCGGTGGCCGAGGTGATGTGGCTGAGGAACAGCACGCGGGTGCGGTCGGTCATGCCTGCGATCACCGCATCGGTGAACTGCGCCTCGGTTTCGAGCGGCATGGGAATGCTGACCACCACGATCTCGGCGCCGGTCTTGCGGGCGACATAGGCCCAGGTCTTTTCGAGCGCGGAATATTCGTGATCGGTGGTGAGGATCTGGTCACCGGGTTTCAGGGCCAGCGATTGGGCGACGATATTGAGGCCGGTTGTCGCATTGGTGACGCCGACGATATTTTCGGCCGTGGTGCCCAGCTCTGCCGCGAGGATTTCGCGGGGGAGGCGCATGTGCTCGGTGAGATTGCGGCCCAGAAATTCCACCGGCTCGCGCTCGAGTTCAAGCTGCCAGGCCTGGTAGGCTTCGAAGACGGGGCGGGGACAGGCGCCGAAGGAGCCGTGGTTGAGAAAGGTCACGTCCTCGCGAAGGAGGAAGTGGCGGGCGAGATTGTCTGACATGGAGTGGTTTACCAGCCGGGGCCTTGGAAATCGGGCGGAGTGACGCGCATTTTGGCTGACCAGCCGACGAGCCAGGAGGCGTCGACCCAGCCGGTATCGGTGACGAAGCACCAGCGATCGTCGCGGGTGCAATAGTCGAGGGTGACCTCAGTGCCATCTGGGATGCGGCCGACCGCGGGGTAGAACAGGCCCGGGCCGGTGCGGACGGCGATGTTGCCGCCGGACACGCGGGCAGTGGGTTCGGCCAGGGCCGGAGTGATGGTCAGGGCGGCGAGGGCCGCTACGATAGGGATGCGCATGGAGGCAGTTTTGCGCTGGCTCAGTGGCCGATGCAAGGCGGTGTCTTTAAGTCGCGCTTTCCGGGAGCATTTTTCCTGAAAGCGCCTAGTAGCGGATTGGGCGGCGGCGCTTGATTTCGGCGATGCGGTCCACGTCGCCGGCGCCGAGATAGCGGCCGCGTTCGAGGATTTCGAGCGTGTATTCCTCATAGGTGAGGCCGATCAGGGCGGCGCGGCGGGCGCGGAGGACGGCGACGTCGTAAGGGGCGTCGAAGGCCTTTTTCTTGGCCGCGGCCCATTCGAAATAGCGGCCTATGCCATTGCGACCCCAGGGTGGGGCGTCGTCGTCGAGAGGTGGGCCGCCGTTGGTGAGGAGTTCGGTCATGCCCGCAATGTTGCGGGGGAGGGGGCCGGGCGTCCAACGAAGGTTTTTTATCGTGGCGATTGGACCCGATTATGCGAAACGGCCGCCCGGAGGCGGCCGTTGGGGAAGAGTTATTCTGCGGCTACGACGATGCCGGGGGAATAGACGACCGCACGATTGGAGAGGTCTACGAAGTAGACGCGGTCATTGGTGTAGAAATAGCCGTAGGCCGGGTCACCCTCGATGGGGTGGATGACGATGGCTTCGGGGACGGCGTAGCCGACATCGATCTCGCCTTCGAGCACCACGGGGTCTGTGGGGTTGAGGCGGACATAATCGACCGATGAGGCTTCGATGCCGGCTCCGGCGCCGATGGTGGCGCCAGCGAAGCCGCCGATCGCAGCGCCGATGGGGCCAAAGATCAGGCCGCCGACGACGGCGCCTGTGACACCGCCTGCCGTGCCGCCGACAACGGCGCCGCCTGTAGCCTCGGCTTCAGGCTGGCTCTTGATGATCTGGGCATGGGCAATAGTGGGGACGACCAGCGCGGCCGAGGCAATGATTGGAATCAGAAATTTCTTCATTTTTATCTCCTTCGGCTTTCGCCTTTGGCAATGGCAAGACAACCGAAGGGGGCGGATTTGGTTCCGATCTGTTGATCGACGGGCGACGCGCAAGGGCTTGATTCCTCGTCGAAATCGCTGGCATCGCTGAAAAATCCAACGGACGTGCGCAAGTGTCGCCCGGCCCCTTGGGCGTCGCGATTGCACGGTCGCGACGCCCTGCGGGCGCACGGTGGAGAGCGGCTTTCGCCCCGAAAATTGTAGAAAGAAGAGGCAAAAGCCGCTTCCCACGAACGGGATTTTTTGTGCCCGCCTCGAGCGGCCCCTTTTTTTGGGGGGGTGCGGTCCAGATCGCCGTCGGAAGCCCGGCACTTCGTCGGTGCCGCGTGTTTTCGGCGGTGGGGATAAGACCAATAGGTTAGCTGGGCGGTGCGCAGACTCTACTTTTGCGGCGAAGGCGCTAGAGTGGGGCATTCTTGGAGGGAGAATGCCGATGAAGGGGTCTTTTTCGCGTCTGAGTTTTGTTGTGGCGGTGATGGCGCTGCCGGGGGGCGCGGCCATGGGGCAGGAGGTGCCGGAGGGGTGGCATCTGCAGGAGGAGGATATGGGCGGGTATATCGACTTGAACCTCGCCTGGTACGAGCCGGGCAGCGGCGATGTGAAGGCGGCGATCAGTTGCCAGAAGGGTTATGCCGACGTGGTGGTCACCATCTATGTGGATGGGCCGGCGTCGGACACGCCGGTGGCGGTGGCGCTCGAAAAGGACGGAACGCGCTTTGCCTTCGAAAGCCCGGTCAGCGACTATAATGGCTATTCGGTCGGCACTATTACCAGCTTTGGGCCGGAGCTGACAGCGCTGCTGCAAGGCGGCTTTGCGGTCAGCCTCGACGGCGTTGCCCATGGTGATTTCGGCGCCAAGAGCGGCAAGGAGGAAATCGACCGGATTCTGGAGGCCTGCCCGGCGGGCTAGGCATGGGCCGGACTGTTCATATCTACACCGATCGTGGCGCGATCAGCATTCTGCTGGTGGCGATCAAGGGCGCCATGGTGGTGTTCGGGATTGTCATCCTGGTCCAGGCGTTTTTCCGCGGCGAAGTGGGGCAGGTGCTGTGGATCGGGCTGGTGCTGGTTTTGGGCGGCGCGGTGTTTGGCGGCTATGATCTGATAAAATTGCTCGACCGCTCGCCGCAATTGACGTTTTCGCCGGAGGGGTTTGTCGATCATCGCGTGGCTCGGCCGGTGGTCATTCCCTGGGAAAAATTCGGGTCGCTCGGCTATCGCGGCGGCGGGTCCTCGGGCTGGACGCTGGAGATTTTTGCCACCGATGGCGGGCACGTGCTGGTGCCGGCGAGCCATTTGGCGGTGACGCCGAAGGAGTTGGCGCGGCTGGTGCAGGAATATGCACCGCAGGCCGAGGTGGATCAGCGGTTTCGGCTTTGGTTGGGGTGAGGGATTGGTCGGCAATCGACAATGACTTGCAACATCGACCTTGTTCGCTTTATGTTCCGTTGACGCGGCTGGGTTTTCGAGGATTACTCGCGACAATGTCAGGACGTAAGCAGCATTTCATACCGCAATTCTTACTAAGGCAGTTCGGCGCGTCTGAAGTGCGGAAAACTAAGTCGGTCCGAGTTTGGGTACATCCTAAGGGTCGCGACTCTTACCTGAGTGCTACCGAAGGCGTCGCGGCCCAACGAGACTTCTACTCAGATGTCCGCGCCGACGGTGTCGCTACCCTAGATGATATCATTACAAGGTATGAAAGTCGATTTGCTTCGCTTGTCAGATCGGTCGCGAGCTCACCCGACAATAGCACCGTCGACCAGAATCAAGCAGCAGAGATTGTATCGCATCTAGTGATACGAAACGCTCATCTTCGCCATGGCGTAAATACGCTCATGGATACTGTTGCTCAAATTGCCATTGAGACCTTCGGCGATAACGAAAAATTTTCTAGATACTTGGGTTTGGAACGGCTCCGGCCAAACAAGATTTTCGACAAGCACCTTCAAGACAACTTGGAGGATGTTCCGAGCGAGCTTGCTGCATTGCCTAGCGGCTTAGTTCGTCTGATGGCATTTGGGATGTTGCGTGAGAACGCGGGGCAACTCGTAAACGAAAAAGCGGATTTGTTTTTACAGGCGTTGTCGGGCTTTTCTGAACAGATGGGTGGGCAGGTCCGCGATTTGCATAACGAGCTGCTTCGAGACACAGACCTAGAAATCCCACACGGCTTTATTGCGAAGTCGCCTATCGAAGAGTGGAAAACAGTTGAAGCCTTAGAGCCAACTATACTGTCGGATTGCGGCGCCGTGGGTATCAAGGCAGGTGGTCAGGCGGGGCCACTTCTTTTTACCGGTGGCTTAGAGCTGCGCCACGTGATTTTGCCGATATCCCCCTTTCGTGTCCTTGTGGGGAGGCAGAAAAAAGACGATTGGCCAGAACTGAAATCACTAAACAAATGTTTAGCCGAAGCCAGTGATCTGTTTTTTGTGTCATCTATAAATACGTCAGAAACTGACGAGCTTCGACTGAGGATAGGTGCGTCGTCTTCCGTTTTATTTTCTTCATTATTCGAGCAGACGGCATCGGCGCTCGATCCAGACGTATCTGATGAAGAGTTTTCTGTGTCGAATTTTCATAAGCGCGAGGTTGGGAATTTTGATGCTCCAATATTGGGTGAGTACCAAATCTCTTACTATGGGTTTTTTGAGGATTTTCCAGCAAAACAAGTTGCCAACACGATTGGTGATGTGGTCCGAGAGATTTCGGATTTATTTTCCATGGGGCGATTGTCAGGTGTTACGTTCGCGCATGATTATGAAAAGGCGGTCATTGAACTAGATCGGGGTTTGCCTACCGCAGTGATTTTTAGAACGACTCCCAGCGAGATTGGGGTAGGTATGTTCCAAACGCCTTTAGTTATGCGGGACGGCCACATCAAATTCCAAATTATTGCGAGAGCCGACTTGGCATATGGTTTGGCGGCGCCCGATGGTTCTGAGGATCAAAAATACTACCTATATCTTCTAATAAGGGCCTTAGCGAATATTGGATATTCGGATCTAGTCGAAAGTTCATCTCCAGGATATCTGCTGGGGCGTTTCGAAGATGCGACTGACGGAGCCCGTGTGGATTCCACGAGCAGTGCACTCATGCGCTATTTTTCTAGTCGACTTGGTGCGCCGGCCTACTCAGATGCTTTGTCCGGTCAACTGGAACTACTAAAGCAGGCAGTAGACCTGTCGGTCTCTGAATTGCGGGCAACCGTTGAAGGTCATTGGCAATCGCCCGATTTCGAAAAAGTTGGTTCAAATGTTTTGCGCTATTCGGACCTCATTCTCGGCCGATTTGCCGAAATCGCTGGGACGTTGGCAGGGCAGTCTCAGTCGCACGAGGTAGTGCCTGAACTTGTTGCAATTCTCCGAGAGGCCCGGCTCGAAAACTGGTTTGTTACCTTCGCCAGAGATCTGGACAATTGGTGGAACCTACAGGGTCAATGGAAATTTCCAGACGATTCCTGGCTTTTGTCTCTTCATCTGGACAGAATTACTTGGGCATTCTCCATGCCGTTCTGGAAGGACGATGAGCACGGCTGGCAGGTTTTTGTACCAAATCAGCCAAACGTTGAAAGTACGGCGTAGAGAAGCGTCAGGTTTAGGGCCGGGACGGGATTAGTGGGGCGTCAGTCTTCGCTAGGTGTTATCTCAGCGACGGCAACGATGCAGCGCGAGCTTTCAGGTTCGGCCCTCGGCGAGCTGGCGGGCGGAGGGCCCTCACTCCACGCCCGCGAAAACGTATCCAGCTCCATCCCCCGCAGTCGCTTGACTTCGTCGCGTCGTCTTGCCGGCCATTTGATCGTAGCTTCACGGGAGATTTCGCCGCTGTGCAGATCAGTGACCGGATGGCGTCTGCAACCATCAGCCGTTATCCCTGCTCTAGCCGGGATCGATCTTCAGATTTCAGGATGGGCCCCGGCCTTCGCCGGGGTGACAATCTGCGTGTGTTAGCAGCGCGGTAACAGGTCTAGTCCACTTCCCCCGACAATGTATCCAGTTCCATCTCCCGAAGCCGCTTGACCTCGTCGCGTAGTCGCGCGGCCTTCTCAAACTCCAAGTTCGTCGCGGCCTCGCGCATCTCGCGTTCGAGGTCCTTGATGACCGTCGCCAGATTATCGCCGGTGACGACTTTTTCCTTGCCGTCCTTGCCTTTGCCGATGCTGACCGTGACGTGGTCCTTTTCATAGACGGAGTCGACGATGTCGTTGATGCGGGCCTTCACACTTTGCGGCGTGATGCCATTTGCCACGTTGTAGGCGATCTGCTTTTCGCGGCGGCGGGTGGTTTCGGCGAGGGCCCGCTCCATGGAGCCGGTTTCCTTGTCGGCATAGAGGATCACGCGGCCATCGACGTTGCGCGCGGCGCGGCCGATGGTCTGAATAAGGCTGGTTTCGGAGCGGAGGAAGCCTTCCTTGTCGGCGTCGAGAATGGCGACGAGGCCGCATTCGGGGATGTCGAGGCCTTCGCGCAGGAGGTTGATGCCCACCAGCACGTCGAAGGCGCCGAGGCGGAGATCCCTGATGATCTCGATGCGCTCGATGGTGTCGACGTCGGAGTGCATGTAGCGCACGCGAATACCCTGCTCGTGCATGTATTCGGTGAGGTCTTCGGCCATCTTCTTGGTGAGCACCGTGCAGAGAGTGCGGTAGCCCTTGTTGATGGTCTGGCGGATCTCGTCGATGACGTCGTCCACCTGATGGGTGGCGGGGCGGATTTCGACCGGGGGATCGATGAGGCCGGTGGGGCGGATGACCTGTTCGGCAAAGACGCCGCCGGCCTGTTCCATTTCCCATGAGCCCGGGGTCGCCGAGACATAGACCGATTGCGGTCGCATGGCGTTCCATTCCTCGAAGCGGAGGGGGCGGTTGTCCATGCAGGAGGGCAGGCGGAAGCCGTATTCGGCCAGGGTTGCCTTGCGGCGAAGGTCGCCGCGATACATGGCGCCGAGCTGGCCGATGGTGACGTGGCTTTCGTCGACGAAGACCAGCGCATTGTCAGGAAGATATTCGAAGAGCGTCGGAGGGGGCTCGCCGGGGCGGCGGCCGGAGAAGTAGCGGGAATAGTTCTCGATGCCGGCGCAGGAGCCGGTGGCTTCCATCATTTCGAGATCGAAGAGGGTGCGCTGTTCCAGGCGCTGGGCTTCGAGGAAGCGGCCGGCGCCGTTGAGTTCCTGCAGGCGGCCGGCGAGTTCGTCGCGGATCATTTTTATGGCGCCGGTGGTGGTGGCGCGGGGGGTGACGTGGTGCGAGTTCGCATAGATGCGGATGAACTTGCGTTCGCCGATGGTCTTGCCGGTCAGCGGATCGAACTCGACAATCTTTTCGATCTGGTTGCCGAAGAGCGAAACGCGCCAGGCGGCGTCTTCATAGTGGGACGGGAAGATTTCGACCGTGTCGCCGCGGACGCGGAAGGTGCCGCGGGTGAAGGCCTGCTCGTTGCGCTTGTATTGCAGGGCGACGAGCTTTTGCAGCATTTCGCGCTGGTCGATGCTCTCGCCCTGGTGCACGTCGATGATCATGGCGGAATAGCCTTCCACCGAGCCGATGCCGTAAATGCACGACACCGAGGCGACGATGATGACGTCGTCGCGCTCCATCAGCGCCCGCGTCGCCGAGTGGCGCATGCGGTCGATCTGCTCGTTGATGGTGGATTCCTTCTCGATATAGGTGTCCGTGCGCGGAACGTAGGCTTCCGGCTGGTAGTAGTCGTAATAGGACACGAAATATTCGACGGCGTTTTCCGGGAAGAAGTGCTTGAACTCGCCATAGAGCTGGGCGGCGAGGGTCTTGTTGGGCGCAAGGATTAGCGCCGGACGCTGGGTGCGCATGATGGTCTGGGCGACGGTAAAAGTCTTGCCCGAGCCGGTGACGCCGAGGAGGACCTGGTCGGTTTCGCCGTTGGAAATGCCTTCGACGATGTCGGCAATGGCGGTCGGCTGGTCGCCGGCGGGGACGTAATCGGTTGCGAGCTTGAAGGCGCGGCCGCCTTCGAGCTTTTCGGGGCGCTCGGGACGATGCGGCACCCAGGGGGAGGAGCCTTCCACTTCCTTGCGGCCGTGGAGAATGATCTGTTCGAGCGCCTTCACCGTGGCGGTGACGCCAACGGTGGTCGCGTTTTCGAGGGACTCGCCTTTTCGCGCCTTGTTCTTTTTGACCGAGGCGTCGAGGGCTTCGCGCAGTTTGGCCTGGGCTTCGGGATCGGCAGCGGCGGCGCGGGAGATGTCGCGCGCGGTGACGGCTTTACTGGGCATGTGGCCGAAGCCGGCTTGCGGGGCTTCGCCAAAGCCGTCGAAGTCGACGCGGTCGACGGAATTGATCTTGGTCTTGCCGGCCTTGGCGGCCATGCCGGTGGCGGTGTCGTAGTTCGACTTGGTGGTGCGGCGCTTTTCGAGCGGCGTCTTCGGAGCAGCCGCTTCCTTCTCGGCCGCTTCGGCGCGATCGAGGGCGCGCTTGTTCTTCATGCGCTCGGCATAAAGCGGCTTGGACGCCTGGATGTCCTCGGCCTTTTCGATCTCGGCGAAGAACTCGTCGATGGAAAATTCGGCTTTGCCGGGGCGAGTCGTCTTGGGGGCCATGGCGCGGGCTCTTCTTCAGCAGAACAGGTGAGGCAGGAGAACCCTAAGATGGGTGTCCTGTCACGCAATGTCAGCAGGGGAACGAAGACCAGCCATTAACATGTTGTGAACGGAAAGGGAACGGGCCTCAGGCAGCGTTGGCCTTGGCATCGTCTGCGGGGGCTGGTTCCTCCACGATGCCATTGATGCGCGCAAAGCCGCGTTTCAGGGCGGCGAAAATTTCCGGGTCAATGGCCGTGCCGACGCCGCGTTCCATGGTTTCGAAGGCGACGGGGACCGACATGGCCTTGCGATAGGGGCGGTCGGCGGTGAGGGCGTCGAAAATATCGGCGGTCGTGACGATGCGGGTGTCGCGGTCGATCTCGGCGGCCCCTATGCCGAAGGGGTAACCCTTGCGGTCGAGCCGCTCATGGTGGTCGCCGGCAATGCGGGCCATGGAGCGGAAGGCGCTGATCTTGGAGAGAATGATGCGGCCGAGTTGTGAGTGGCTACGGACCTGCTCCCATTCTTCCTCGTCGAGCGGGCCATTCTTGTCGAGCACGGAATTGGAAACGCCGAGCTTACCGATGTCGTGGAGGAGGGCGGCGCGCTTTAGCCAGCGGCGGTGTTCGGGGTCGCAACCGAGCTCTTCGGCGATCAGATCGGCGAAGAGGGACACGCGATCGCTGTGGCCGGCGGTAAAGGGGCTTTTGGCGTCGACCACTTGGGCGAAGCCGGCGGCGATGTCGTCGAGATAGTCTTCATCGACCGAGCGCACGAGGGTCTGCGGTTCGAGATCGGCGACGCGATCGGGCAAATCGTTGGCGAGGAGGGGAAGCCAGAAGAAGGCGTCGCTTTCCAGGGTGGAGACGATGGAGACCAGTTCCGGATCGAACCAGCGACCGGAGCGACTTTTCACTTCGGCGACTGCGGCGGGTGCGCCGCCGCGCATGAAGAAGACGTCGACCACCTGTGAGATCAGGGCAATGCGGGCGAAGAGGGAAATGTCGCGGCCGCGACGCTGCAGCGGCTGGCCGGTGCCATCCCAGTGCTCGTCGAGGTCAAGGATGCCGTGGGCGACGGCTTCAGAGAAATGCATGTTGCGCACGATATCGGCGCCGCGCTGGCAGCGGGTCTCGATCAGTTCGCGGGCGATTTCGCCGCTGCTGCGGGCGACGTTGATCATGGTCTGCAGGCGTTCGACGAAGCCGGATTTGCGCGCGGTATTGGCGAGCAGGAAGCGCAGGACTTCAGGGAGCTTGTTGTCGATCAGCTTGTAGGCGTGTTTGAAGTTCAGGTCGTCGGCCAGGTAGAGCTTGCAGATGCGTGCGGCGTTGGAGCTGCAGCCGATGTCCTTGAGCAGAAGCGTGTAATAGAGGTCGGACAGGGAAGATTCCGACAGTCCCAGACGCTTGCCGATATGCATGCCGATCCAGCAGCAGCGCAGGCTATGGCCGATCGGCTGGCCCTCGGTGAGGTCAAGCGCATAGCTCAGGGCGCCCACGACTTCCGAGAGATGAACGACGTCCTTCATGCCTGTGCCCCCATGCTTTCCCCGTCAGTTCTACGAGAAAACTCTTAATGGGAAGCATTGACCGTCCATCGTATTGGACGGGTTGTGCGGCTAGTGGCGGGTCAGCAGGCGGGGATGGGGTTTTCTGCCCAGGCGGCGGCCATGGCGGCGACTGTGGGTAGGTGGGGGCCACCTTTGGGGTCGAGCATGCCGTGGTCGAGGGCGGGGAATTCCCAATAGGTCAGGTTGCATCTGATGTCGGCGGTGAAGGCATCGGCCGTGGCGCGGGCGGCGGCGAGGGGAGAGGACGTGTCGAGGCCACCCTGGATGAGGAGGAAGGGCGTGTCGGTCTCGCGCATGTAGTCGATGGAGCGGTGATCGAGAATGTCGGCCCAGAAGCGATAGGCGTGGCCGGCGAAGAGGTCGCTGCTGTCGGGATTGGCGCGGGCGGCGGCAAAGCCGGCATCGATATGGGCATGGCCTTCGGGCGGGACGGTGCTTTTCACCATGTCCCCAAAACTGGTGCCGGTGGCAGAGGAGAAGATGATGGCGGCATCGGGATCGAGTTTGGTGGCGAGGATGGCCATGGCGAGACCACCTTCGGAGCCGCCGAAGAGGATGATGCGGCCGGGCCGGGGGCCGAGCGCGGAAAGGACGGCTTCATAGTCGTCGATGCGCTGGGAGACGGTGTAACGATCGTAGAATTCCGTGGGACAGTTGCCTTCGTCGATGTCCATCTCCGGCGCGATGCCGGCTTTTTCGACGATCAGGGTGTCATAGGCGGAGAAGGCGGCGCGGACGGTGGCGAGCGCGGCATTTTGGGCGCCGGGGCGGCAGCCGGAACCCTGGCTGAGGACGAGGAGACCGGCGGCGGGTTCGGCGGCGCGGTTGATTGTGTAATGGATGAGGCTGGCATCGGGGCGGGTGAGGTGATGGGCTTCCGGGGCTGCGCTTGCCGCGCCGGTGAGCATGACAAGGGCGACGAGGCTTTTCATGTTGCGGACCTGGCGCCGAAATGGAGCAGGAGGGGCAGCAGGGAGAGGGCCGCGAGGGTGACCAGCGGCAGGGGCGCGGGGTGCGTGAGGGCGAGGGTGATTTCGCCGTGGATGTCAGCCATGGGCATGGTGACGCCGATACTCGTGGCGGCGGCGAGGGTGGAAACGGCGAGGGCCGCGATAACCGGCCAGCGCATGGAGGCGCGGCGGCGATGGGCGGCGAGAATTGCGGCCCAGCTCAGGATGACGGAACCGGCGAGCCAGAGGATAGCGGCGCCTGAGGCGAGGTCGATCAGGGCGGGGCGGAGCGGCGTCGAGGCTGCGGCGATGAGGGATAGCGCGGCGAGGAGTGCCAGAATGATCTGCGAGACGAGCGGCAGGCCCAAATAGACGAGGGCGGGCCAGCGCGATGCCATGCTGCGAAAGCGGATATCGGCGAGCATGGGTAACAGTAGCGTATCGTGAGAGCCGAGGCGCTGGAGAGCATCTCGTTCTGCGTCGGGGCGGGAATGGCCGTGGGCTTCCAGATGTTCGGTGAGGTCGGCGTGGTGGTCCGAGAGTTCCCTGACATAGCGGTTCACACGGCGCGGCGAGATGCCGGCGCGGAGGAGCTCTTCGCGGAGGTCAGCGAAATGGTCATGCATGACGGGGCGCCTCCAGAACGTTGGCGATGGCGCCGGTGAGCGTACGCCAATGGGCCGAGAGGGCGTCGAAGCGCTCGCGGCCGGTGGGGGTGACGGAATAGTAGACGCGGCTGCGGCCATTGATGGTCTGGCGGCGGGTGGAGAGGGCGCCGTCGCGCTCGAGCGTATGGAGCAGCGGATAGATGACGCCTTCGGCGAAGGTGAGTTGGTCGGCACTGGCCTCGCGAATGGCTTGCACCAATTCGTAACCATACATTTCCCGATCGCGCAGCAGGCGCAGGACCAAGAGTTCAGGAACGCCATTGAGGAAGGTGGATGGAGTGGGGGGCATGTTCATACCTATCGTTGATATGTATATGCCTTGCGGTGATAGGTATGTCAACCGAGGGCGGGTGGGAGGCCATTGGGCGACCGAAGGCGGAGAGATCATCGGGCACCGGAGTTTCTTGCACGCGGCGCGGTGGCCACTGGGCCTATGAGGACGCCTCCCGAGGCACACTCAGCATTGTGATGGGCCGTGGGGGAACGGAGCGCCGCAGATAGAAGTTGGTCCCTCACATGAAAGGAGATTGACCATGGACCACAGCCATCACGTACGCCTTTCCAGCACCGAACTTACCCCGGCCATGCTTGAGGGCGCGACCATCTATGGTGTCGATGACGAAAAGGTCGGCACTGTCGATCACATCGACGGCGCCGGGATGGACAGCACCGCCATTGTCGATGTTGGCGGCTTCCTGGGCATCGGCGCCAAACCCGTTGCCCTGCCGCTGCGCGAACTTGACTTCATGCGCGACGAAGATGGCGAGGTTCATGCCATGACGTCGTGGACGAAGGACGAGCTCAAGGAGTTGCCGGAGCATCCGCGCCACTAGCGACATCTCCGACCGAGAAGAAAGGGCCCGGTTTGACCGGGCCTTTTTCTTGGGATAGCGCGGCGCTGAAAATCGAAGGGGCGCGCTTACTGTTCTGCCATGTATTGGGGTCCGGCACTCATAATGCCCGTGATTTGACAAGCGGCGATTTTCTTCTAGCTTTCCGGGCTTGCTTCCGAGGGACGCGGATGACGGACTGGTTATTTTCGAGCGGACGACATAGCCATGTCGCGGATTTCAACGATCGGGAGCGCTTGAGCTTTCGATATGGGGCTGCCAAGGCCTATCTGGAGGAGACGCTCGTCCTGCCAGGCCTTTGGCTTTATCGCAGCGAGGCTACGCCCGGCTGCCGCTTCAATATTGAAGTGGAAAGCGGGGAGCCGAGCACCGGCCGGCTCATTCTTGGCGCCATCCTGACCAGCCAGGGGATTGCGAGCCTCGAGGGCTGCGACGACCAGATGTGGCGTGAGGACGGGCGGGCCTATGTGATGACGCCGGTGGAGCGGCGGGCGCGCTACGAGATCGATGCGCATCGGGGATGGCGGGCCGTGTCGCTGCGGCTTGAGCCGGAAGCGCTGGAGCTGGTGGGCGGCGATTCAAACCTGCCTGATCTCTTCACGGATACGCTCGACAGGGGCAAGGACGATGTTCTGGGCATGGCGACCTTGCCGGCCAAGCTCCGTCTCGTGGCGCAGGAGCTGCTGCGACCGGCCTTTCGCGGGCCGATGAACCGCATTTTCCGCCAGGCCAAGGCGCTGGAATTTCTGGCCTATCAGTTCAGCGTGCTCGACCGGTCCCACCTGGCCGACGATACATTGCCGGCGCGAGACCTGGCGAAAGTGCGCATGGCGCGCGACCGGCTGCTGTTCGACCTGCGCGAGCCGCCCGACCTCGACGCGCTGGCGAAGGATGTTGGACTTTCACCCAAGCGGCTCAATCGAGGCTTTCGCCAGCTCTATGGCACGACGGTGTTCGCCTTTCTGCGCGATGCCCGGCTCGATGCGGCGCGCGTGGCGCTGGAAGAAGGGACACCCTTGCCGCTCAAGCAATTGGCCTGGGAACTGGGCTATGCGCAGGTGAGCAATTTCGTGACGGCCTTCCGCCGGCGCTTTGGCGTGACGCCGGGGGCGTGGAAGCGGGGCGACGAAGAGGAAGAGGTTTAGCGCCAGGCCATTATGCCCGGCGGCAATGCTTATGCCCGTAAGGCGCTCGCGTTGAGTACGCCAATCTAGTCCCCTAATTGGCAAAACCGGTCCGCAAGGGCCGGTTTTTTCAATTGTGCCGGAGGGACGTATGGCGCGAGTAGCTTTTGGGACGCGGGTGCGGCGCCGGCAGAATAGGAAATGGCTCGGCTTTGGCCTGCTGTTGGCAACCACGGCACTGGTGATGGCGCCGCGCGTCGAGGCAGCCGGGGAAGTCACGAGACCGGAACATCCCAGCTATGGGAAAGTCTGGAGCATTCCGGCTCTCAGCGCTGATGGCACGATCTGGGCCGGCGACGTCGACACCGATGGCAAGATTATCGTCTATCGTCCCGACGGCTATATCGACATGGGCGGGTTGGGGGGAGGTGCTTCCCACGTTTATGCGATCAATGGCGCGGGCACTGTGGTTGTTGGCGCTTCGCGCGGCGAAAATAACGACTACCGCGCCTTCCGCTGGACCGAGGCGGGCGGAATACAGAGCCTGGGATTGCTCTTCTCATCCGGTAACGCCCGCAGCTATGCGCATGACGTGTCGGGCGACGGCACGCGTGTTGTCGGGCGCCACGAACAATTGGGTATGACGCGGGGCTTCGTGTGGCTTGAGGGCGCGACCGGCGGCGAAGCGAGCAATCCGCAAATGTATCGCCTGCCCGGACTCGACGACGCAGGCCGCTGGGCCGCCTTCGCCATTTCGGACGACGGCAATTAT
Organism: Devosia sp. LjRoot3; assembly: GCF_964252865.1. NCBI lineage: Bacteria > Pseudomonadati > Pseudomonadota > Alphaproteobacteria > Hyphomicrobiales > Devosiaceae > Devosia > Devosia sp. LjRoot3. The sequence goes on along the minus strand of NZ_CAXUPK020000003.1, from coordinate 276,805 downwards.
GCGGCCGGCTACAGCGATGGCAATGCGACGCTGGGCCTTGCTACGCGGTGGGATTTGACGCGCATCGCCATCGACGGAACCAGCAGCATTCTCAACCTGGGCGCCTTTACCGGCGAGAATGGTGGGTCTCGGGCTACCGATATTTCGGCCGATGGCCGTGTCGTCGTGGGGAGCTCCGGCGACGGCGATGGCGTCACCAGGGCGTTCCGCTGGGTCGAGGGCGCGACGACGGGCGTCGTCGACAATGTGCAGATGCATGACCTGGGCGTGCTGGGCAGTGATCCGCTGAGCGAGAGCCAGGCCAATGCCGTGTCGCGCGACGGGCAATATGTCGTGGGTTGGAGCGCGGACAGTTTGGGGAGCAAGCTGGCGTTCCGTTGGTCCGATGCGACGGGCATGGAATCGGTGGCGGATTGGCTCGCGCGCAATGGCGTGGCGGTCGATGACCTGTCGCTGGCGGATGCGACGGCCATTTCCGACAACGGTCTGGTTGTGGCCGGCGTCATGGTGATGCCGGACAATGAGGAGCGGGCTTATATCGCCCGGGTGGAGCAGACGCCGGGGTCTGGGGGCCTGATGGATGTGGCGCAGTACAATGCCACGCTGCATGGCGCGGCGGGCATAGCCAGCGCCGGCGAATTCCTGACATGGCTGCCGATGAATGGGGCGCACCACCGGCCCTTGATGCTGACGCCAAATCTTTCGGGCGACATGTGTGCCTGGGCGACGGGGGACTTTGCCCACTATGGCGCGAGCGGCGCGAACCTGGCGCTGGCGGAGACCGGGGCCTGTGTCGATCTGGCTGGTGGATCAGTGCGCCTTGGGGGCTCGATCGGCACGACTGCTTCGTGGCAGGCGCTGTCGCTGGGCGGGGCGGCCAATATGGTTGGGCAATATGTGTTGGGCGAGGTGGATTGGCAGCCGGATGGCACGCCGCTGCTGTTGTCTGTGACAGGCATGTTGGGCGGATGGCAGGCCAAGGTGGATCGGGCCTATTCCAATGGCGCGGCGACGGCGGTGTCGAGCGGGCAGACCAATGCCATGGGCGGCGTGGTGCGGGTGCGGGCGGATTGGCTGGACGCGGCTGTCCTAGGCAATACCAGCCTTAATCCGTGGGCGTCTGTGTCGTTCGGCGCGCTGCATGTGGATGGGTATAGCGAAAGCGGCGGGCCGTTTCCGGCGCGCTTTGCGGCGCAGAATCTTGGCCATACCGATATTCGCGTGGGCGTGACCGCGATTACCGAGTTTTCTAGCCAGACCAAATTGAGCACGACGCTGGAAGTGGCGCATCGGACCGGTACGGCGGCTTCGGCCGTGGGGCAGGTGGATGGGCTGTTCAGCTTCTCGCTTGGGGGCGGGACCTATGGGCAGACCTGGGGTCGGCTGGGGCTCGAACTCGATCACAAGATCAACGACGCGGTGGCGCTGTCCGGTTCGGTGCATCTGGCGACTAATGGGCGCGATCCGACCGTGGCCATTTCGGCCGGTATCAAGGGAGCTTTCTGATGAAGTTTGGGATTTTGCTGGCCGCAACGAGCCTGCTGATGGCGACCCCGGCTCTGGCACTGACGCCTGCTGAGGCAGAGGCCGTGGTGAGGGTGGTCGAGCAATTGGCGGCGGAAACGGGCGAGGGCATGGTCGCCGACGCTGCCGAGATCTTTTTCGACTATGACGCGCTCGGCACCAATCTGGTCCCGGCGGCGGGGTTTGATCGGGCGAGTTGGACGATCGCTTATGACGCGGTGGCGAGCGGCTATATGGCGACGATCCCGCAGGATGAGTTCAACGCGATCTTTGAGGAGCCCCTGGCACGGCTGGCAGGCTCGGCACTGCCGGACGACCAGAAGGCGATGATGCGTGAGCATATGGAAGGGCTGATTGCCGAGGCGCAGGCGGCGCGGGAACAGGGCATGGCCCATGCCGATGTGGTGCGGCCGCTCGAGGATCGGCTCCACACGCTGTTTTTCGGAGAATTCGGAGAATAGCGGCGTTCTTCGAATGGTGGGCCGCCACGCAGAAAACTGCGGGCGGCCCCTTCGTCATTCTGCCGGCTGCATGCGGGCAGTGCTGGAACTGGCCGGCATGAAGAAGATGTAGGCGCCGATGAGGACGCCTGCGGCGGTGATCAGGGAGCCGACGGCGACCAGAGGTACGAAGCCGGTATTGCCCTTGAGCAGCAGATAGAGCGACACGGTCATGAGCAGCACGCCAAGCGTGTAGACCCAGAAATGCACGCGCGCCAACATGCCCTCGGCCTTTGCGGGGTTGAGGGCGTAGTAGCCACCGAAGATGGCTGATGTGACCCAGCCAAGCAGGTTTATGTGGGCGTGGGCGCCAATAACGTCGTGGTTTTGGCTGATCGACATGATCAGGCCGAGACTGATCCCGACGATCAGAAACAGAATTCCGGCACGAAAGAACATGTGTGAGATCTTAGGCACGATTTTCTCCCCTCTTATTGCCCGCGGGTCGTAAACTCCTCAACACCCGCAGGAGGGGCGAATAATACTGTTTTTCTAAGGGTTTCGCCAGACGGGAGCGGTGGGCGGCGCGCCAACCTTACCGACCTTGCCAAGAGTTCATGCCGTCGCAATCTCGTGAAGAGTTTCCTCTCGCTAGGGTCGTGTTGTTCCGGTTCTGCCGGTTTCCCATGCAAGGAAAAACACTATGACCTCCACCTCGATCAAAGCCCTCATGGCAGTCGTTGCCACTGCAATCGGTTTGAGCGCCGTAGCGCCCGCCATGGCCCAGCCGGCTCCTCAGGCACCCGACGCTGCGGTGACCCAGGAAGATGCCGGGCCGGGCAACCAGGCATTCCGTCCGCAGGGCGGTGGACCGCGCCAGCAGGGCGGCGGTGGCGCCGGCTTCTTCGATTTCTCGCGTGGTGGCGAGGGCGTCGAGATTGCACTGGTGCGCCTCAGCCATCGCCTTGACCTGACCACGGAACAGCAGGCGCTGTTCGACACGCTGAAAACTTCGGCACTGGCTGCGGCGGAGGATTTTGCGACCGCGACCGAAGGCCTGCGCCCGACGCCGCCGGCCGAGGGTGAAGAGCGCACGGTTCCGACCGTTGCGGAGCGGCTTGAAACCCGGATTGCCGTCGAAAAGGCACACGTTGCGGCGCTTGAGGCGGTGCAGCCGTCCGTTGCGGCTTTCTTTGACAGCCTGACCGATGAGCAGAAGGCCGAGTTGATGCCGGCGCAGGGCGAGCATGGTCCTCGTGGCCAGCACGGTGGTCAGGGGCCGCGTGGCTTTGGCGGCAATAACCGCTAACCCCATTCCGGCTCCCGTGTCTCCTTCGGGCATGGGAGCTGACGAGCGGCGTGGTCCGCCCCCCCGAACGACCTGCGTCGCGACAACCCCGGCTCTCAACAGCCGGGGTTGCTTTAATTCCCAGCTTCTCTACCAATCGATCATTCTTTGACGGATCGATTATGACCAATCTGCCTCTGGACCCGGCGCGTATCCGCGCTCTCTTTCCCGCCTTTGCCGAGCCGAGCCTGCAGGGCCAGGCGTTTTTCGAGAATGCCGGCGGCTCCTATACCGCCAAGACGGTGCTCGACCGGCTGGAGCATTATTATCGCGCGACCAAGGTGCAGCCTTATGGAGTTTACCCGGCTTCGATCGAAGCGGGGGAGGCGATGAACCTTGCCCATGAGCGCATTGCGGCGGCGCTTGGTGTTACGGCGGACTGGATCCACTTCGGGCCGTCGTCTTCGGCGAACAGCTATGTGCTGGGCAATGCCTTTGGCGGTTGGCTCAAGCCGGGCGATGCGATTGTCGTCACCAATCAGGACCATGAGGCGAATTCCGGCTCGTGGCGGCGGCTGGCGCAAAAGGGCATTGAGGTGCGCGAGTGGAGCGTCGACGGCCAGACCGGACGGCTGGCGCTGGCGGCGCTGGACGCGGTGCTCGATGACAAGGTGAAGCTGGTTGCGGCGCCGCATTGTTCCAATGTGGTGGGTGAGATCAATCCGGTGGCCGAGATCGCGAAGCGCGCGCATGCTGTTGGTGCGGTGCTGGCGGTGGATGGGGTGAGCTATGCGCCGCATGGGCTGCCGGACCTCAGCGAGCTTGGGGCTGATATTTATCTGTTCTCGGCTTACAAGACCTATGGGCCGCATCAGGGCGTGATGGCGGTGCGGCCGGAGCTGGCCATGCAGCTGCCGAACCAGGGGCATTTTTTCAACGATGCCAAGCCGCGCTATCGGCTGACGCCGGCCGGGCCGGATCATGCGCAGATTGCCGCTTCGGCGGGGATTGCGGATTATCTGGAGCAGGTGGCGGAGATTGCCGGGGGCGAGGGCAACCCGTTTCGGCGGGCGCACAAGGCGATGCGGGCGCAAGAGATCGCGTTGGCGCGGCCGCTGCTCGATTATCTCAATGGGCGCAATGACGTGAACCTGGTTGGTCCGGCCGATGCGGAATTGCGCGCGCCGACGATTGCGCTGCGGCATCGCGAGCCGGGGGTGGAGGTGGCAAAGCGCTTGGCCAAGCACGGCATTATGGCGTCAGGCGGGAATTTTTACGCCTGGCGATTGATGGAGGCGCTGGGGATCGATCCGCAGCATGGGGTGTTGCGGCTGTCGTTCGTGCACTACACGAGCCCAGAGGAAATCCAGAGTCTGATCAAGGCACTAGATGCAGAGCTTTAGAAGGGGATTCAGTTCCTCGGCGTTTGACGCTTAAAGAGAGATCCCCGCTTTCGCGGGGATGACGCCGTGGGTGGGTAACCGGCCCGGGACTTCCAAAGAGAAACAAGAAAAATGTCACGTCCACTCGCAGCCCTGCTTTTGCTGCTTTGCACCATGTTTTGGGGTTTTGCCTTTGTGGCCCAAAAATCGGCCATGGGGTCGATTGGGCCGCTGAGCTTTGCCGGGGTGCGTTACATTCTCGGTGGGCTGCTGGTGCTGCCGCTGGCGCTGGGTGAATGGCGGCGGCGCGAGGTGGAGCTGTCGCGGTCGCAATGGATGCTGGTGGGCGTCTTGTGCTTTGCCTTCTTCATGGGGTCGTGGCTGCAGCAGGCGGGGCTGGCGACGACGACGGCGACGAATGGCGGATTTCTGACCGGGCTCTATGTCTTCTTCGTGCCGCTGATCGGCTATTTTGCCTTCCGCGTGCGGCCGCATCCGATTGTCTATGTCGGCGTGCCGCTGGCGCTGGTGGGCATCTATTTCCTCAATGGCGGGGGGCTTTCGAGCTTCAATGGCGGCGATTGGCTGATCGTGGGCAGCGCAGTGTTCTGGGCCATGCATGTGCTGACGCTGGGGCATCTGGCGAAGGAGACCGGGCTGCCGATTTTTGTTTCGGCGGTCAGCTTCCTCGTGGCGGGGACCGTGGCGCTGGTGATTGCCGTGCCGGTCGAGGCGCCGACGCTGGGGCAGATTTCGGACGTCTGGGTGCAGCTGGCTTATGCCGCGGTGCTGTCGACGGCCGTGGGGTTCACGTTGCAGGCGGTGGGGCAGCAATATGTGCCGCCGGCCAATGCGGCGATCATTTTGTCGGCCGAGAGCCTGTTTGCGGCGCTCGGCGGGGCGGTAGTGTTGGGGGATCGGTTGCCGGTCGTGGGCTATGCCGGGGCGGCGCTGCTGTTCGTGGCTATCGTCATGGTCGAGGCGGTGCCGGCGCTGCTGGAGCGCCGGAGGTTGCCGGAAGTCAGAGCTACGAACTGAGAGTCTGCTCGTAAACACTACTGCGGCGGCCAACTGCCGGCGTTTTCTGCGCTTCCGGTACTCACGTACTAATGTACGCTCCGTTCCGGTTCTCGAAAGCCACCGGCATTTGTCGCGCCGCAGCGTGTTTCCAAGCAGACTCTAGCGCTACTCGGTGTAGCGATACATCTGGTAGGTCTTGCAGACCACAAGCAGGGCGCAGCCGTGCAGCGTCATGTGGTTTTCGCTGTTCTGGGTCAGCGTGCCGGACAGGTTGTAGCCAAAAAGGCGGATGTCGCCCTTCCAGCGATTTGGGCCTGACTGGCGCATGTGGTCGGCCATGGGCCGGTTGAGATAGGGCTTGTACTGCTCGTTGTAGTCCACATCGCTCAGCCAGGTGAGGAGCCCGCAGAGCTGGGTGCCATCTCCGCACATTTCGAGCTGGAAGCGCGTATCCTTGCCTTCCAGCTCCCAGGTGCCGACCGGCGAGGCGAGGGCGGGAGTGGCGATCAAGGCGGCGAGGGCAAAGGCGAGGGTGCGGACAAAACGCATTGGCTGAAACTCTCTACTCGGTGAACCGAACATGGCCGGGCGAGCCTGAATGCTGGCTGAACGGCTTCATGCGTCCGTCATGTAATGTGCCTAGGCTGCAAATGCTCCGGGGCAGCCCATGCATGCCGGATGCGCCGTTCGCACCAGCCCCCAGGCCCGCGGACGCATTCCCCCGAGGCCATTTTGCCTCAACGCGTAGGCCTTGGCCGCCCCCCGGGCGGCCCTTTTTTGTGGACCGTCCAGAATAGTCCTCGCCCCAATGCGCGCACTGCGCGAGAAAGGGCCGAAGCTTCTGAGGCGGACTATGGCCAAACTCTATTTTTCCTATGCCGCTATGAATGCCGGCAAGTCCACCTTGCTGCTGCAGGCTGCCTACAACTATCGCGAGCGCGGCATGCGGCCGCTGCTCTATACCTCGGCGCTTTATGTCGAGGATGGGATCGGGCTGATTTCGTCGCGCATTGGCATCAGTGAGCCGGCCGAGCTCTATTCGGCGGGCGACGATCTCTATCAGTCGATCCGCGACCAGCATGAAGAGTCCAAGGTCGATTGCGTCTTTGTCGACGAGGCGCAGTTTCTCGAGCGCGAGCAGGTGTGGCAGCTGGCGCGTGTTTCCGATCGGCTGCGCATTCCGGTGATGTGCTTTGGGCTGCGCACCGACTTCCAGGGCAAGCTCTTTCCCGGCTCGATGGAACTGCTGGCCATTGCCGATGTGATGCGCGAAATTCGTACCATCTGCACCTGTGGCGCCAAGGCGACCATGGTGGTGCGGCAGAGCGTGGATGGACGCGTGCTGACCGATGGCGATCAGGTTTCGATCGAAAAATCCGTCTATCTCTCGCTGTGCCGCAAGCATTGGGAAGAGGCGGTCGGCCGGTGGCCGGTGAAAGGACCAGAATGAGCGAGACAGTGATGAGCGAACCGCTGGGGCAATTGACCATCCGCACCTTGGCCATGCCGGCCGACACCAATGCGGCGGGCGACATTTTTGGCGGCTGGGTGATGAGCCAGATGGACATTGCCGGAGCCATTGCCGCGGTCGAGCGGGTCAAGGGCAGGGTGGTGACGGTGGCCGTGGAGGCCATGACCTTCATTGCGCCGGTGAAAGTGGGCGATGTGCTCTGCGTCTATACCACCATCGAGCGGATCGGGCGGACCTCGATTACCGTGGGGCTTGAGGCCTGGGTGCGGCGGCATGAACTCGACGACCGCAAGAAGGTCACCGAGGGGCGCTTCGTTTATGTTTCTCTTGACGATAACGGCCAAAAGCGGGTGATCCCGCAAGGCTGACCAATTACATTCAGACTGCGTTCAGGCTGGACGAGCGACAAGGCGTATGAAGCGCTTTGGTGCTGGGGCAGGGCTATGAAATCTGACGTCATGACCGGTCGCCGTCTCCTAAGCTTTTGAATCCGTTCGGGGCCGGAACTCTTTGAAGACCGTACCCGTTTCTGCATCGTAACGAATTCCGCTCCGGGTTTTGAGCGTCAATCCCGGACGTGGTGGAAGAGGGAATAGTCATGAACCGCCATACCCGCAAAACCCTGCTTAACGTCGCAACGGCCATTGCTGTTGCCACGACTGCAGTCGTCGTGTTCCTGCCGGCAGCGCAGGCCGCGCCGGGGACCGTGACCAGCAATGTCAATGTGCGCTCGGGTCCGGGCACCAATTATGCCGTGGTCGACACCGTGCGCCGTGGGCAGCAGGTCGATGTGCAGCAGTGCCAGGGCTCCTGGTGCTATGTGTCCAAGCCCGGTCCCGATGGCTGGGTTTCGGCCACCTATCTTGCCGCTGGCGGTGGCCAGCCGGTCAATCCGAGCCAGCCGGGGATTTCCTTCGGCTTCAACCTCGGCCCCAATGGCCCGAACGTGAATATCGGCATCGGCAATCCGCAGCAGCCGCCGCGTCCGCCGCGCCCGCCGGTGATCCAGCCGCTGCCTGAACCGGTCTATGACGAGGTCTGCTTCTATGACCGCACCAATTTCCGCGGCCAGAGCTTCTGCCTTGCCGCCGGCGACAGCGTGCGTGACCTTCGCGACTGGACCGATCGGATTTCCTCGATCGACAACCAGGGTGGCTATTCGGTGCAGGTCTGTTCGGAGCCGAACTATCGTAGCTGCCGGACCTATACGACCAGCGCCAGCTCGCTGAATGATTTCGACGACTATGTTGCCTCGGTTCGCATTCGCTAATTAGTAAAAGCGGCGCTGTACAAAAGTACGGCGCCGTTTTTTCTTGCCCTTGGCCGCAACAAGGCGCCGAGATAAAGTCCCGCTGATTTTCACCTGGGGATTCTCTTTCCATGAAGCGCTTGAAGAGCTTGGCTCTCGCTATCGGTTTCGGGCTTTCCCTGCTTTCTCCGGTCGTAGCCGCGTCCGATGTCGGTTCGCATGGCTGGGCGCAGGTCGACCTGACGCTGCGCAAGGGGCCGGGGGCCGCGCATGACGTGGTCGGGACGATCTCTGAAGACAGTGCCATCCGCATTCTGCGCTGCCAGGTGACCTGGTGCCTCGTCGATGGCGATGGTGGCCGGGGCTGGACGAGCCTTGAAGCGCTGAGCTTTGGTGCTGGTCCCGAGGGGCCGTTGTTTCTCGTTCGTCCGGATTATCCGGAAGGTGGCCCGGGGACGGTGTGCTTCTATGAAGGCCGCAATTTCACCGGGGCATCGCTCTGCGCGGAGTCCGGGCAGGTGTTCAATGACCTCAAGCTCTATGGGCAGGATAACCGCTTCTCGTCGGTCGAGATCACCGGGAATGTGTCGGCTGCGGCCTGCCGCGATCGGGGCTTCCAGTCCTATTGCGAGCGGATCATCGAAAGCCAGCCGGTGCTGAACCGGTATCTGGCGCGCAACCTGTCTTCGATCCGCGTCTACTGACGGCGCTCAAAAATCTGATTGCAAAATCCCCGCGGAAGCGGGGACTTTTGTTTGCGAACGCAGAAGAGGGGGCAGGGGCTAGCTGGCGATGTATTCGCGCAGCACTTCGGCCTCGTGCTCGACTTCCTCGATCTTGAGCTTGACCACGTCGCCGATGGAAATGATGCCGGTGAGGCGGTCGCCATCGACCACGGGCATGTGGCGGATGCGGCGGTGGGTCATGCGCTCCATGACATCGGAAATGGCCGTGGTGCGGTCGCAGGTGACGACTGCCCGCGTCATGACGGAGCCGATGGACTGGGCGAGGGCGGCTGAGGGGTTCTTGCCCAATTGCCGGACGATATCGCGCTCGGAGAGGATGCCGACCACGCTCTCGCCGGTGCCGACGATGACGATGGCGCCGATATTGTGGCTGTTGAGCATGGCAACGGCATCGCCCAGCGTATCGCTGTCGCGCAGGGTGTGAACGGCCGTGCCTTTGAGTTGCAGGATGGTATCGACGATCATAGTCAGGTCCTCCTTGCGTTGGACCAATCGACACTCAGCCGAACGAGCTGGGAGTCGATCGGTGAGAGGAGTGTGAACCCGAAGCCGTTCAGCGGCAAGGCAGAAAACGCTGGCGCGAGGCCTGCCCGAGGAGTTTGGGCAGATGGACGGCATGGAGGGCTTCATGCCGCCCTTGAAACTTTTCCGCTCAGAAGGCGTAGATATTGCATGGGATCAGCGTCGCGGCACAATGGCCGGTGCGCCACCCCGGCGGAGGCCATGATCATGGTTCGGTTTTTTGTGGCGCTGGTGTTTTTCCTGAGCAGCATCGGTATAGCACAGCCGCAGGAGGCCACGCCCTGGCAGGCGACCGTAACCGGGCAAATCGAGGCGCTGCAAAGTGGCAATGCCGAGATCGCGCTCGGTCTGGCCAGTGCCGCATTTCGGGAGATTTATGCCGATCCCGAACGGTTTCTCGCGGATGTGAAGCGATCTGGCTACGGGCCTATCGTTGAAGCGCGCTCGCATAGTTTTGGTGCCTACGAAAAGACCGAGAGCGGCGTAGTGCTGCAGGTGGTCAAGCTGGTGGGGCCGGACCTGGACCTCTATGAAGCCGTGTATCAATTGATGGACGAGCCGGGCCAGGGATGGCGGGTGCTCGGCGTCATACTGCGCAGGGTGCCGGGACGCGGGGCATAGCGTCGGCCATGATCGACGGCAACGCAGAAAAAAGGCCGGCGCGAGGCCGGCCTGAGGACTTTGGAGAAAATACACGGCATGGAGGGCTTCATGCCGCGGGTATTGATCAGCGGGTCTTCGCCACTGACCAATTGGTGCGACGCTGACGCGTGGGCGTCGAAGCTGGAATACGGTTGCGCCAGACGAAGCGTCCGACTTCAAACAGCATAGTCAGGATGAGAATAGTGAGCGGGACCATGAAGATGGCCACTTGCGTATCGGGCTGCGCCGCGAGATCGGCGGCCAGGGAAGGCGTAACACCCGCGAGAAATGCGCCGGCAAGACCAAGTGCAGCGGCGAAGCCAGCGGCCACAGCCATCTTCACTTTCAGGCCCTTCCGCCCGCGAGACGAGAATAGTTGCATGGGATAGGCGTCTCATCGTTGTGGATGAGGGGAGGAAACCATGCAAATGGGGTTTTGCTGTGACGCAAGGGTGGCAGGCGTGAATTGTCACGCCGCGGTTACGAATGGCCAGAGGCCAGGCCGGCGGGATAGAGTATGTCGGCTACTCGGCGCAGCAGGGTGGCGAGGCTCTGGCGCAGGGACGGAATGGCGTCGAGGCGAGCTGCTTCCTGGCGGGCCCAAGCGCATTCAAGATCTGGGTCAAGCCAGGTCTGGCGATAGATGTCCTTGTAGAGATAGCTGGCGGGAATCATTGCTTAGTCCCTTTCGCATGAAAGTGTTGAATCGGTTCAATTTGAGGGTGTGATATTCCTTGAACCGGTTCAAATGTGCACTTCTTGCGGCCTTGGGTCAAGCGAAAATTGAACCGATACAAAAACTGTGATAGCGAGGGGGTGGAGGATATCAATGACTCAAGACAATCCGGTACGCCTTCGGGACGTGGCGCGGGTGGCGGGCGTGTCGCAGGGCACGGCGTCGAATGTGTTCAACCGGCCCGATATCGTCCGGCAGGAAGTGCGCGAGCGGGTGGAGGCGGCAGCCAAGGAGCTCGGCTATGCTGGACCAAGCCTGACGGGGCGATTGCTGCGGGCGGGCAAGATCAACGCCATTGGCGTGGCGACGGCGGAACCGCTGACCTACTTTTTCGAGGACCAGTGGGCGCGAACCATGATGGCGGCGATCGCCGCCGAGTGTGACAAACAGGGCGCGGGGCTCTCCATCGTTTCGGCGATGAATCGCGAGCGGCCGGCCTGGAACATCCAAAGCGCGCTGGTCGATGGGCTGATCCTGCTCTGTGCGGAGGAGGGACCGGCGCTGATCGGGCAGACGGAGAAGCGTGAGCTGCCTTTTGTAGCGCTGGGGCTGGAAGAGAGCACGGTCGATGCGCCGGGCGTCGGCATCGACAATCGGGACGGGGCGCGGCAGGCAGCGGAGCATCTGGTGGCGCTGGGGCACCGCAGGATTGCCATTCTCGGTATCGGGGAAAGCTGGAACGCGCTCTGGCCGACGCCCGAAGAAGTGTTGGCGACGCCATATCTGACTGTGCGGGACCGCGCGGAGGGCTATTGGGCAGGGCTGGCGACAGTAGGGATTGCGGCTGCGGATGTGCCCTATGCCGATACCGATGCCCAGCGCGAAACAGTGTGGGCGGCCATGAGCAGGCTGTTTGCGGCGGAGCAGTCGCCCACGGGAGTTCTGGCCATGTCGGATCGCGTGGCGCTCTTTGCCATCGAATGGCTCAAGGGCAATGGCCGGCGTGTGCCGGAGGATGTGTCAGTGGTCGGTTTCGACGGTATTCCGGAAGGAGCCGACACGCTGCCGGCGTTGACGACGGTGCAGCAGCCTTTTCAGGAACTGGCGGCCCGGGCAGTGGGCGCAATTCTGGGTGGCGAGGAGATTGCAGCACGAACTGTGCTGCCTTTGCCGCTCGTGGTGCGCGGCAGTACGGGACCGGCGCCGAAGAGCGAGTTATGACTTTTCGATAACGGTGGTTTCGACTACACCAGCCACGGCTTAAATGGAGGCGGGCATGGCTTTTCTTTCCGATGCGCTGGGACGCGTAGCACCATCTGCGACTGTGGCGATCAGCCAGAAGGCGCGGGTGATGGCGCAGGAAGGCAAGGACATCATCGCCCTTTCCGCCGGCGAGCCGGATTTTGACACCCCGCTCCATGTCCGCGACGCTGCCAAGAAGGCGATGGACGAGGGCAAGACGCGCTACACCAATGTCGACGGCATTCCCGAACTGAAGGAAGCGGTTGCGCGCAAGTTCAAGCGCGACAATGGGCTCGATGTGACGGCAGCGGATTGCTTTGTCTCCTCGGGCGGCAAGCAGATCATTTTCAATGCGCTGATGGCGACGCTCAATCCGGGCGATGAGGTCGTCATTCCGGTGCCTTACTGGGTGAGCTATCCGGAAATCGTGCGGCTCTGTGGCGCGGATCCGGTTTTTGCCGTGGCTGATGCCTCGACGGGGTTCAAGCTTTCGCCGGAAGCATTGGAAGCGGCGATTACGCCCAAGACCAAGTGGCTGCTGCTTAATACGCCGTCGAACCCGACGGGCGCTGCCTATACGGCGGACGAATTGCGCGGTCTGGCCGATGTGCTGCTGCGCCATGAGCATGTGCACATTCTGACCGACGACATCTATGAAGTGCTGGTCTATGACGGCGGCACTTTCTCGACGATCGCACAGGTGGAGCCAAAGCTGCAGCCGCGCACGCTGACGATGAATGGCGTGTCGAAGTCGCATGCCATGACCGGCTGGCGCATCGGCTATTGCACGGGCCCACGGCCGCTGCTGGCGGCGATGACGAAGCTGCAGGGGCAGTCGACGTCGAACCCGACCTCGATCTCGCAGTGGGCGGCTGTGGCCGCGCTGGACGGGCCACAGGAGTTTCTGGCGGACTGGCGCCGGGTGTTCCAGGAGCGCCGTGACCTGGTGGTGAAGGGGCTCAATGCCAATACCGGGCTCGATTGCCTGACGCCGGAGGGGGCGTTTTATGTGTTCCCCTCGTGCAAGCGGCTCTTGGGCAAGGCCAGCGCGGGCGGCAAGGTGCTGACCACGGACGAGGATTTCGTCATGGCGCTGCTGGAAGAGACGGGCGTAGCGCTGGTACATGGCACCGCGTTTGGCCTGCCGGGGCACTTCCGGCTGAGCTATGCGGCGAGCAATGCGGAGCTGGAAGAGGCGGTGCGGCGGATCCAGCAGTTTTGTGCGGGGATTAGCTGAGCCCTTCGCCTCGCGCCGGGTCATTCCCGCGAAAACGGGAATCCGTGTGCCGGAAACAGAGATCCCCGCTTTCGCGGGGATGACACGGTGGGTGTGAGGGCAACGCCGTTGGCGGCGTTGCCGGTCGGGGCTGATTAGCCCAGCAAGCTCGCAAAACTGAAGCTGGAGCCGGAATTGCTGGAGCTGCTGCCGGCGCTGAGCTGGTTGAACATTTCCAACAGCTTGTTCGACGTCGAGTAATTGGCGACGGCGGCCTCGTAGAGCTGGTCGGACCAGCCGGCGGCCTGGCGCTCTTCGGCGCTGAGCGAGGAGAAGGCCGAGATCACGTTCTGGCTGAAGGCGGTGGGGTCGCTCGACTGGGAGGCCGACTTGAGGCCGGCCATCAGCACGGAGCTCGACTTGGTGCGGAGCTGGGACTTTGCTGCGGCCACTTCCTGCGAGGTGAACTGGCCTTCCTCATCGAGAACGATGGCAGAGAGCGAACGGCTCGAAAGGCCCGACAGGTCGACATGGGTGCCGTTGGGGCTGGTCGGTTTGAAGCTCGGGATGCGGCCGGTGGCGTGAATTTCCTCGTAGCGCTTGTCGAGCGCGGCGCGGGCATTGGTCGCCAGCGTCGCCATGGACTGATCGAGTGAGCCGCGGGTTTCCACCAGCTTGATATAGATGGCGACGGGATCGTCCTCGCCGGCCGAGGGCAGCTTCTTGGGATCGGTCTGCAGCTGCTTGAGGCCTTCGGTGACGGCGTCGCGAGAGGCCTTCCAGTCCTCGCTGGCCTTTTCCTCGGGGCCCAGGGCATCGAGGAAGGCGGCGGCGGCATTGTAGAGGCCGGTATAGTTGCCGGTGACCTGGGCAATCGAATGGGGGCCGGCGAGAGCGGCTTCGAAGCGGCGCTGCATTTCGAGCATGGCGGCTTCACTCTCATCGGCGGAGAAGGTCTTGTCGCTGGCGATAGCGTAGATTTCGCGCGAGTCGAGGCTCGACAGGTCGAGGGCCAGTTCACCGTTCTGCAGGGGCGACTTGCGGCCGGCATCTTCGAGGAGCTTGGTCAGCTTGCTGCGCGCGTCTGTGACGACGCTGGCATAGGACCGCTCGGCCAGCGCGGCCTTGGCGGCATCCGAAAGGGTAATGGATGTGGCAGCGCTCGTCGTGCTCGACGTCGTCGCAGACGTGGTCGAGGTCGTAGCAGCTGTCGTCGTGGTGGCCTGGCCCGACGTGGTAGTTGAATAGGCCGAATAGTAGGTGGCGGTTACGGCGACCATGCAGCATCTCCTTGCTACCAATGGTTAAGCAAGTGTTGTGCCTGAAAATTCGTTAGACTTTTCAAGGGTGTTTCGGCGCCAGATGTGTCGATCGGCAAAACTTGCCGGGCAGAATTGGCCGAAATTGCTGGGGTGTCTGGAAACAAAGAGGCCCCACCCGAGGGGATGGGTGGGGCCAGGGGCCTACGGCAAAGCCGCTGACCTTGGAGGGGCGGGGCACCACGTACCCCCGCCGTCACAAACACTATCGCGCGATGGCTGCGCGGGCACAAACGCGCAATCGGAAGGTCTGCCATGCAGATTTGCTGAAGGCAAAAAAAGAGGCTCCAACCGAAGTTGGAGCCTGATTGATAGGGCCGAAGCCAAATCTAAGTATGGCCCGACGCAAGGGAGGAGGATTTGCGCCAGTCCGGGTGGGCCCTGACCGAGGGAGGAGGATACGGTCAAAACCCGGTGCCGAGCGTCGCGGGTCCTAGGGAGGAGGAAAAGGAGCGGCGTCGCATCGACAAGACCGAATATAGATTTTGACCTTTTGGTCAGCAATGCGTTTCGCGACATGTCAGCTATGCATTAGGCACAGCGACAATCTGTCCAAAAATTGAGCAGCTTGTATGGAAGGGGTGGCGACGAAAGGCAGGGCGGGGCTCGGCGAGGCATTGTTACCCCCACCCTTGATCCCTCCCCATAAGGGGGAGGGAGACGCAGGAACTGAGATGTCAGGCAGGTGCGAAGTCGGCCACGGGGTGGGAATGACACTGTGGGTGAGGGATGCGTCCTGCCGTCACCCTCGGGCTTGCCCCAAGGCTCTCTACTTACCGCGGTGCCGTTAAGTGAAGTGTCCTCGGGTCAAGCCCGAGTATGACGATCGGGGGAAGGGGCGGCGATCGGCCAAGGGGCATGTTGTGCGCGGGTGCACTGGCGACCGGCCAAAAAAAGAGGCTCCAACCGAAGTTGGAGCCTGATGACTGGGCCGAAGCCAAATCGAAAGTGGGGCAGAGGCAAGGGAGGAGGATATGCCATCTGCCGTGAGCCTTGGGTCTGGGAGGAGGATAGACCCGCAACTCGGTGTCGCGATACGGGGTCCGAGGGAGGAGGAGTTCGGAGCGCGTCTCAGCGACACGACCTATATGAACTCTACCAAGTTAGTCGGCAATCCCGGAACTGACATGTCAGCCATGCATTTTTGCAAGGGTGCTGAAAAAACCACAAACGGTCATGGCCGGGAAAGTCCGGTGGGCCGGGCTTCTCGGGGAAGGGTGCGGGCGTTTTGGAAAAGAAAAAGGCTTCGCCCGAGGGGAGAGCGAAGCCTTAGGAGGGTCGGGCCGAAGCCCGTAGGAGGGAACGCAGCGCGATGCAAGGGAGGAGGAGAAACATTCGCGCTGTGATGTGCTCGATATATGAGCGCGATGCTCATTCGCCAACCAGGTGTCTGACATGTCAGATATGCAGTTCGCGCATGTCATGTGAAAATCCTCAATGATTTCAATGATAAGGCGAGAGGGTGCGGCGGGCTGCCGCAGCCCGTTTTTTGATCTATTGCTCGAATGCACCTGCCAAAACACTGCGCAGGGTCATTCCGTCGATCAGTTTGATGTCGTCGAGCTGCCAGGAATCGCTGCCGGTGGCGGCAGGAATCAGCACGAGGTGATCGGCGTAATTGGCGTCGGGCGAACTGGTGAAGCTGTAGCGAATCTCGACGAGAGTCTTTCCCGCGTCCTCGGCGATCGTGCCGACCTCGCAGCCGTCGGCGTAGTCGGGCCAGCTCCGCCAGGGCAGGCCATCGCCCAAGGGCGGTTTTTCGTCGGGAGTGGCGGCCTGGATCTCGGCATTTTTCGCCTCGGCTTCGGCGATGACTTTTGCGAGGTCCGGCGTCAGGGCCGCCTCGATGGCCGACATGTCGTTGTCGATGCCGCCCTTGCAGAAGGCGGCGCCGAAATCGGCGGGCGTGGGTTCGGCGGCAATAGTCGTGGTGGGCAGCAGAAAGAGGGCGGCGAGCGCCAGCGTGGATGTCTTCATGATGTGTCCCCAATCACCAAGGTGAGGGGAGATTACACCGCGGCTTCAAATCCGGCGATGGCCGATTCGAGTTCGCCGAGATTGGCTATGCGGGCGTAGCGCGGGTTGTTTTCGGGCTCGTCGGCGCGCTCATAGGACCAGGTGAGGTCGTGGGGGACGTAGACGGCGTAGGCGCCGGCTTCGAGCGGGGGGATGACGTCGGAACGCAGGGAATTGCCGGCCATGAGCGTGTGCTCGGGGCCTTCGGTGTGGCGGGCGAAGATGCGGCGATAGGTTTCGGCGTTCTTGTCAGCGACGATCTCGATGGCGGCGAAGTATTCGGCAAGGCCGGAGGCGGCGAGCTTTCGCTCCTGATCGAAGATGTCGCCCTTGGTGACGAGGATCAGGCGGTAACGATCCCCGAGGGATTCGAGGGCCTGGTCAACATAGGGCAGGGTTTCGATGGGGTAGGTGAGGAGTTCGCGGCCGGCGGCGAGGATTTCGGCGATGACAGTGCCGGGGACGCGGTGATCGGTGACGTCGAGGGCGGTTTCGACCATGGAGAGGGCGAAGCCCTTCATGCCGAAGCCGTAGAATTGCAGGTTTTTTGTCACCGAGGCGATGAGGCGATCGGTGAGATCGGGCGCCTCGGTGTAGTCCTTGAGGAGTTCGGTGAAGCGCTGTTCGGTCAGGCGGAAGAACTGCTCGTTTTGCCAGAGCGTGTCATCGGCATCGAGGGCGATGGTGGTGATGCGGGGCATGGTGTGCTCTACATACTGTAGGTCGTCCGGGGACATCTAAATGTCAGCCCAATGGGAAGAAATACGTGGTTTTCGAAGCCCGGGAGAATTCTTTCGCTTTGAAACATGGATTGAGGCGCAAGTCGCGGACGGGCGGGCTGCGAAACTAGCGGTAAGTTCTCCATACCTTGGTGCTTCCGCTTTTAGCGAAAACATGTACCGGCATCTCGAAACCGGGGAAGTATGGCGGCTAGTCGGGCCGGACTTCCCCTTTACGGGTCTGTTCGAGCTTGTTGAACATCCTTCAGGTATCGAGACGCCAAGAGCGCGGCCAGCCTAGAAGCTCCACTCCCTCGCCTTGGAGACCAAGAAATCGCGGAAGACGCCGACGCGCTTGGAGTTTTTGAGGGCCGGCGGATAGACGAAATAGGCTTCGTAGGCCGGGAGTTCGACTTCGGCGAGGACCTGGGTGAGGCCGTCTTCCTTTTCCGTCACATAGGCCGGGAGCATGGCGATGCCGATGCCCGCGCGGCAGGCCTGCATCATGCCGTAGATGGCGTTGACCTTGAGGACGGCGCGGCGGGGGCTCGATTCCGAGCGGCCCATGCGTTCGAGGAAGTTGATGTCGCCGAGATAGGAGGGGACGGGTTCGCCGAAGCTGATGATGCGGTGATTGTCGAGATCTTCGAGCGTCCGCGGCATGCCATGCTCGTCGATATAGCTGTTGCTGGCATAGAAGTGATTGTGGACTGTGAAGAGCTTGCGCTGGATCATTTCCGACTGGTTCGGACGATGCAGGCGAATGGCGACGTCGGCCTCGCGCATTGCAAGGTCGAGCTCGGAGTCGTTGAGGCGGATTTCGAGCTGGATCAGCGGATAGAGTTTCAGGAACTCGTCGAGCCGCGAGGATAGCCAGGTGGAGCCGATGCCGACGGTGGTCGTGACGATGAGCGGGCCAGTCGGTTCGTCCTGGCTCTCGGACATCTGCGTTTCGACCTGCTGCAACTCCCAATGCATGCGATGCGCAGTGCGGAAGAGCTGTTCGCCGACTTCGGTGAGAACGAGGCCGCGGGCGTGGCGGATGAAGAGTTTGAGACCAAGATCGTCTTCAAGCGCCGAAATCTGGCGGCTGACGGCCGATTGGCTCATGCCCAGCTTTTCAGCTGCATGCGTGAAACTGCCCGACTCGGCGGCCGTGTGGAAAATCCGGAGCTTGTCCCAATCGAGCATTTTCGTGACGCTTTCTCGTTGATGGTCAGCCTGTCAGCTGCAGTCGGCCCGACTTAGCGAAAAGTCGGGCACGCATTATGACGATGTTCCACTTTTCACAGAACATAAAGTCGCAGCCTATTCTGCCGCTTCGGCAAGTTCGTTTTCGGCAAGGTAGCGCTCGGCATCGAGCGCGGCCATGCAGCCCATGCCAGCCGCGGTAACCGCCTGGCGATAGACATCGTCGGTAACGTCGCCGGCGGCGAAGACGCCGGGAATATTGGTTTCGGTCGTGCCGGGCTTCACCTGCAGGTAGCCACCGGCCTTCATGTCGAGCTTGCCGGCAAAGATCGAGGTGGCCGGAGCATGGCCGATGGCGACAAAGACGCCGTCGATCTTCTGCTCGTAAGTGCGTCCGGTCGAGTTGTCTTTCAGGGTCACCGCATTGACCGAGGGCGGCATGGCAGAGCCGCCGACTTCGACGACTTCGGTGTGCCAGCGCACTTCGACCTTGGGGTGCTTGAAGAGGCGCTGCTGCAGGATGCGCTCGGCGCGGAACTCGCCGCGGCGGTGCGCCACGATTACCTTCTCGGCGAAATTGGTGAGGAAGAGGGCTTCTTCGACGGCCGTATTGCCGCCGCCGACCACGAGCACTTCCTTGCCGCGATAGAAGAAGCCATCGCAGGTGGCGCAGGCGGACACGCCAAAGCCCTGGAACTTCTGCTCGGAGGGCAGGCCAAGCCACTTGGCCTGGGCGCCGGTCGCGATGATCAGGGAATCCGCAGTGTAGGTGTCGCCGCTGTCACCGGTGAGCACGAACGGGCGGCGATCGAAATCGACATGGGTGATGATGTCGTTGACCATCTTGGTGCCGACATGTTCGGCCTGCGCCTTCATCTGGTCCATGAGCCAGGGGCCCTGAATCACATCGGCAAAGCCGGGATAGTTCTCGACATCGGTGGTGATGGTGAGCTGGCCACCAGGCTGAAGGCCTTGAATCATCACAGGTTCGAGCATGGCGCGTGCGGCATAGATGGCGGCAGTGTAGCCAGCCGGACCGGAACCAATGATGATGACTTTCGCGTGCATCGCGACGCCTCTTCGACAATAAGGAAAATTCCCTCGGACCCTAATTAAGGGCCGAAGGCGATCGGTTTCAAGGCACTCATGACAACGGGCCCCAGTCGGGGCCCGCGAAATTGCCGGAAAGACACAGGATATTGTGTCTGTGCCTAAATCTTAGGCGTCAAACATACTTGATCTTGACGATCTCGTAGCTGCGCGCGCCGCCCGGTGCGGCGACTTCGAACGAATCGCCTTCGGCCTTGCCGATCATGGCGCGAGCGATGGGCGAGGAAATGGAGATGCGGCCGGCCGAAGCATCGGCTTCCGGATCGCCCACGACTTGGTAGGTCTTTTCCTCTTCGGTGTCCTCATCGAGATAAGTCACCGTGGCGCCGAACTTGACCGACGAGCCGGAGAGCTTGGAGACATCGATGATGTCGGCGAGGGCGAGAATGGTCTCGAGCTCCTTGATGCGGCCTTCGTTGAGGCTCTGCTGTTCCTTGGCGGCCGAATATTCAGCGTTTTCAGACAGATCTCCGTGAGCACGCGCTTCGGCAATGGCGTCGATGATGCGACGGCGTTCATTGGCAGTGCGGTGCTCGAATTCGGCAGTCAGGGTCTTGTGGCCCTGTACGGTCATCGGGATCTTGTCCATGTCGTCTTGCCTCCAATGGGCTTCAGGCAAATGAATCCGGCGCGCCTTGGTCTTTCCCCCCGGAAAGACCGCCGCGCGCCATGATAGGTTGTGGTTGGAGCGCACCCTTTTGGATGCCACTCTGCATGATGTTCCCCGCCAAACGCCGTTCGGCCAACGCTTCACGATAAGTTTTGGGGGAGACAGGAGCCAACTTGCCCGCACGGCGCGTTCCGGTCAAGCGGGTGTGTGAGAATGAGATATTCGCTTCGCTCGCCCATTCAAGGGTGTGGTCCGCAAAAGCTTGGAAAGGCCGGTCGTCGTGCAGAAATCTCTCCCCATTCTACCGCTTTTCGTTTCGGGTTTCGTGTTGGCGACGGCGATTCCCGGTCTTGCCCAGACGGTGGAAAGCAGCGCGGGTCCGCTGCGCGCTACGGTGCTGGCGGAAGGCCTTGATCACCCCTGGGCGCTGGCCTTTCTGCCGGACGGGCGGTTTCTCGTGACCGAGCGCAGCGGGCGACTGGTGCTGATCGAGAGTGGTGTGGTGAGCGGGTCTGTCGAAGGGGTGCCCAATGTCGTGGCTCGGGGGCAGGGTGGGCTGCTCGATCTGGCGCTAGCGCCGGATTTTGAAACCAGCGGAAAGATCTACCTCACCTATGCCGAGCCCGCGGAGGATGCTGGATTGCAGCGGGGCACGGGCACGGCCGTGATGGCGGCCAAGCTGGTGCTGACCAATGGCGGAGGCGGGCAGCTGGAGGACCAGAAGGTGATCTTCCGCATGAATAATTTCGACAATTCCACACGTCACTTCGGTTCGCGCATTGCCATTGCGCCAGACGGAAACCTGTTTGTGACGCTGGGTGAGCGCGGCAGCATGGAGCGGGCGCAGGACCCGATGGATCTCGCCGGGGGCATTGTGCGGATTGCACCCGATGGCAGCGTGCCGGAGGACAATCCCAAGCCGGAAGGCTGGGCGCCTGAGTTCTGGAGCATTGGCCATCGCAACCCGCAGGGGGCGACCATTCGGCCGGATGATGGTGTGCTGTTTACGGTGGAGCATGGCGCGCGCGGGGGCGACGAAGTGAACATGCCCACGGCCGGCGATAATTTCGGCTGGCCGATCATTACCTATGGGGTCGACTATTCAGGCGTGAAGATTGGCGAAGGGACCGAGAAGGGGGGGCTGGAGCAGCCGATCCACTATTGGGATCCGTCCATTTCGCCTTCTGGGCTCGATTTTTACCAGGGCAGCCTGCTTCCGGACTGGCAGGGTGACCTGCTGGTTGGCGGGCTCAGCGGCAATGTGCTGGTGCGGCTCGATATGGAGGGAGACACGGTGGCCGGCGAGGAGCGGCTGTTCGCAGGGCAGCTGGGCCGTATTCGCGACGTGCGGGTTGGTTCCGATGGGGCAGTGTATCTGCTCACCGACGAAGACAATGGACGACTGATCCGCGTCGCGCCTGAAGGCAAGTAGTCGTCCAAAGCAAAAGGCGCGCCCGGCATGCGGACGCGCCCGACAATTTAGTCCTGGCCTGTGGCTCAGCTGGCCGTCAGGTTATCGGCTGCCGACTTGCCAGTCCGCTTGTCCTTGACGATCTCGTAGGAGACCTTCTGGCCTTCATCGAGACCATTCAGGCCCGAACGCTGGACGGCAGAAATGTGGACGAACACGTCGGCCCCACCTTCATCCGGCTGAATAAAACCATAACCCTTTTGGCCATTGAACCACTTAACGGTGCCCGTTGCCATGATGCGCGTTCCCTCGTGCAGTCGCTGCAATAAGATCCCGATCGATGCACCCGATCCAGATCTCAACTATTATCGAATTGTCGGAAAGTGACGTCTGCATAGGCGAATGGCAATTCGCGTTAAATGATCAGTCGGCCGCAATATTCGATCCGTTCACCGTAGCGTGAAACGCAATCCACATCAATATGTGCTTTTTCCAACACAAAGCGCCCGGCAGAATTCCATTTCTGCCAGGTGTCGAACAAGGTCACGACCGCAACGTTTCGGTGCCCGAGTAAGGCCGAAACAGAGGCGCGAGGCGGGCCGGCGATTCCACCGGGGCGTCTCCTGCGCCGTGGAGCATATTGCTCCGCATTTATGTCCAAGAGTGTAACGCAGCATGACAGGGAGAAAAACCCTTCATGGTGATGTGACGCCGATGTTCAGCGTTTTTTCTTGCCAATTCGCCGCTTTTCCGGCAAATCCCGCCCGCTGCGCATTGGGCGCGGTTCCTCGAAAGTCATGTCGTCTTGACCAAGACGTTTTACTCTTCCGGCGATGTCATTGCCGACCGGCGCGCGGATTATGCCCGTATGCTGGCCGAAGGTGGTGACCATGCTGCCGCCGCTGAACTAATGGATCAGGCGCTAGAAATTGCGCCGGAATGGGCCGCAGGCTGGGATCTGCTCGGCAGCTTTCACGAAAAGGCTGACAATGTCGCTGGGGCGATATCGGCCTGGCGGCGGCTTGAGGCACTGGATGACGACGGCGTTTTCGGCGCGCGACTGAAGCTCGCGGCGCACAATGCCGGAGCGGCGGGCGAGGGCACGGCGGTGAGCTATGTCGAAGCCCTCTTCGACCAATATGCGCCACAGTTCGAGGACGCCCTAGTGGGCAAGCTCGGCTATCGCGTGCCGGAAATGCTCGATGCGCTGGTGGTCGAAGAGATGGCTGCGCTGGGGATCGAACGGTTTTCAAAGGCGATCGACCTCGGCTGCGGCACGGGCCTAATGGGCGAGAAGCTGCGCGAGAAGGTGGTCTTTCTTGAAGGCGTCGATATTTCGGCCGCGATGATCGCCGAGACGGCGCGCAAGGGGATTTACGACAATCTGCAGAAGGCCGAACTGGTGGCAGCGCTCAATGCGCGCCGGGCCGAGGCCGACCTGATGACGGCGGCGGATGTCTTCATTTATTGCGGCGATCTGCAACCGGTGCTGGCGGCCTTGGTGCCGGCATTGAAGCCGGGGGGACTCGTGGCCTTTTCGCTCGAGGCGCATGACGGGGAAGAGGCGCTCTTCCTGAGGCCAAGCCTGCGCTATGCCCATGGCGTGGCGGCGACGCGGGATGCGTTGGTGGTAGCAGGGCTCGAAGTGCTGCGGTTTGAGACGGCTACCTTGCGGCAGGACCGTGGGGCGCCGATCACTGGCATTCTGGTTTTGGCGCGCAAGCCGGCGGTGGAACTGACGGCAGCCAATGATGGGGCCTCTGACGGCGATGTCGCGGCCTAGTCAAAGTCCTCGCAGCAAGGCACACAGAGGCTTCTTACTGGAGACCTCTTCATGAATACGATCCGCCACGATTTTCGCTCGGACACGGTGACGCGGCCGAGCGCCGGCATGCGCGCGGCCATGGCTGCGGCCGAGGTGGGCGACGATGTGTTTGGCGATGATCCCACGGTCAATCTGCTGGAGCAGAAGATGGCCGGTATGCTCAAAAAGGACGCCGCCCTGTTCGTTCCTTCGGGGACAATGTCCAATCTGCTGGCGCTGATGAGCCATTGCGGGCGCGGGGACGAGTTCATTGCCGGTCAGAAGGCGCATCTCTACGTCAACGAGGCCGGCGGCGCCGCTGTGCTGGGGTCGATCCAGCCGCAGCCGATTGCCCACCAGGCGGACGGCACCATGGCGCTTGAAGAGATCGAGGCCGCCATCAAGCCCGACGACAGCCACTATGCGCGTACGCGCGTGATTGCGCTCGAAAACACGTTCGGCGGACGGGTTTTGCCTGTTGGCTATATGTTGGGCGCGGCGGAGATCGCCCAGCGGCATGGATTGGGCCTGCATCTGGATGGCGCGCGGGCGTTCAATGCAGCGGTGCAGCTGGGCATGGATATCGCCGATTTTTCCGCCCCGTTCGACACGGTTTCGATTTGTCTTTCAAAAGGGTTGGGGGCGCCAGTTGGATCGGTGCTGATTGGCCGGCGCGACCTGATCGATATCGCGCGCCGTCATCGCAAGATGCTGGGCGGCGGGCTGCGCCAGTCAGGTATTCTGGCGGCGGCGGGCATATATGCGCTGGAGCACAATGTTGCGCGGCTGGCCGACGATCATCGGCGCGCCAAGCGGCTGGCCGAGGGGCTTTCGCGGCATGGTGCGCTAAGCGTGAGCGCACCCGATACCAACATTCTTTGGGTTGGCGCAGATGGTAGCATTGCCGAGCGGTTTGACGCCTATCTCGCCGAGAAGGGTATTGGCGTTATCGGCCGCTACGGGCAGCAGCGCTGGGTGACGCATCTCGATGTGAGCGACGACGATGTCGAGGGTGCGCTGGCGCTTGTCGACAAGTTCTTCGCGAATTGAGGTGAAACGCCCGGGGAAACCCGGGCGTTTCGCGTTTCAGCCTTTTTGCCAGAAGGCGTGGAGGCCTTTTATGTCGGCCGAGGTGAGGAGCGGCATGGCGGCCGAGAGTTTTTCGACCGGCCAATCCCACCAAGCCATTTCAAGCAGCAGGGCGATGTCCTCATCCGCGAAACGCTTGCGGATGGGCTTTGCCGGGTTGCCGCCGACGATGGTGTAGGGCTCGACATCCTTGGTCACCAAAGCGCGGGTGCCGATGACGGCGCCGTGGCCGACGGTGACCCCCGGCATGATGATTGCCTCCGAGCCGATCCAGACATCGTTGCCGATAACCGTGTCGCCAGCGGGCTGGAAAGCGTTATGGGCATCGGCAAATTCCGGCGCTTCGGGGACGAAGGCGAAGGGAAAAGTGCTGATCCAGTCGTTTCGGTGGCCCTGATTGCCGGCCATGATGAAGGCGGCGCCGGATCCGATGGAGCAGAAGGCGCCGACGAGGAGGCGATCGACGCCCGGTGTCGTCATCAGGTAGCGGGCGCAGTCATCAAAGCTATGGCCGTGATAATAGCCGGAATAATAGCTGTAGCGGCCGACCACGATGTTTGGGTTCGTGACCTGACGGTCGAGCGGAATGCCGAGGAACGGGCTTTCGAAATAGTTGGACATGATTGTTCCATGAAGGTGCGGCCCTTGGGGGGCGCGAGTGTTGCAGTCTGTCAGGGGGAAACCGGCGGGCGCACAGCATCAAGCGCCGGCGTGTGAGGCCGGTTTGAAGGCGTTCCCTCAGCGCGTGTCAGGCGCGCAGGAACGCTATGGAGCTGCTTCGGTCTGCCAACTTCATGGTGCGCTTTGGTTAGCGCAAAGCTGGGAAGTCGTCGAGTAGAAAGCAAAATCCCCGCTTTCGCGGGGATTTTTCAGGTCAGTCGAAGTGACGTGTCCGCTCAGGCCACGAAATATTCCTGCAGGGCGCGGACCTGGAGGCCGCCCTGGCGGAGGGCGACGATGCCTTCCACGGCGGCGAGGGCGCCGTCGATGGTCGTGTAGTAGGGGATCTTCGCCAGAAGCGCGGTGCGGCGGATGTCGCGGCTGTCGGAGATCGACTTGAGGCCGTCCGTGGTGTTGATCACCAGCTGCACGCCGCCGTTCTTCATCGAGTCGACGATATGCGGGCGGCCTTCGAGCACCTTGTTGATCTTGGTCGCGGGGACTTTGTTATCAACGAGATAGCGCTGGGTGCCGCCGGTGGCGAGGATTTCGAAGCCGGCTTCGACGAGATGGCGAGCCATGTCGACGATGTACTGCTTGTCATCGTCGCGGACCGAGATGAAAGCCTTGCCTGATGTCGGGACCTTCTGCCCTGCGCCCATCTGGGATTTGGCGAAGGCGATGGCGAAATCGAGGTCGAGGCCGATGACTTCACCGGTCGACTTCATTTCAGGGCCGAGAACCGTGTCGACGCCGGGGAAGCGGTTGAACGGGAAGACGGCTTCCTTGACGGCGATATGCTTGAGCTTCTTCTCGGTGAGATTGAAGCTGGCAAGGCTTTCGCCGGCCATGACGCGCGAGGCGATCTTGGCGATGGGTTCGCCGATGACCTTGGCCACGAAGGGTACCGTGCGCGAGGCGCGCGGGTTCACTTCGATGAGGTAGATCGTGTCGTCCTTATAGGCGAACTGTACGTTCATCAGGCCGCCGACCTTGAGGGCAAAGGCGAGCTCGGTGGTCTGGCGCTTGAGTTCAGCGATGACCTCGGGCGGCAGGCTGCGCGGGGGCAGAGAACAGGCGGAGTCGCCGGAGTGAATGCCGGCTTCTTCGATATGCTCCATGATGCCGGCCACGAAGACATCCTTGCCATCGCAAAGGGCGTCGACGTCGATTTCGATGGCGCCGGAGAGGTAAGCGTCGAACAGCAGCGGGTTGTCGGAGAGGACCGAATTGATCTGGCCGGTCTTGTCGTTCGGGTAGCGCTGCAGGATGTCGGGCGGGACGAGGCCGGTCAGGGTGTCCTGAACATAGCGCTCGAATTCGGCCGCCGAGTGGACGATGGCCATGGCGCGGCCGCCGAGCACGTAGGACGGGCGGATGACCAATGGATAGCCCAGGCGCTCGGCAACAAGACGAGCCTGTTCAAGGCTGTAGGCGATTCCGTTCTTGGGTTGAGTCAGCTCCAGCTTGTTGAGGAGCTTCATGAACAGGTCGCGGTCTTCAGCGAGATCGATAGCGTCAGGCTGGGTGCCGAGGATCGGCACGCCGGCCTTCTGCACGGCTTCGGCGAGGTTGAGCGGGGTCTGGCCGCCGAACTGAACGATGACGCCGTGAAGGGTGCCGTTCTGCTTTTCGGTGAGCAGGATTTCGATCACGTCTTCTTCGGTCAGCGGCTCAAAATAGAGGCGGTCCGAAGTGTCGTAATCGGTCGAAACGGTTTCCGGATTGCAGTTGACCATGATGGTTTCGTAGCCGGCATCGGCCAGCGCGAAGGCTGCATGGCAGCAGCAATAGTCGAACTCGATGCCCTGGCCGATACGGTTGGGGCCGCCGCCGAGGATGACGACCTTCTTGCGATCGGAGGGGCGTGCTTCATCGTCGACCTTGCCAGCAAAGGGGGCTTCGTAGGTCGAGTACATATAGGCGGTGGGCGAAGCGAATTCGGCGGCCGAGGTGTCGATGCGCTTGTAGGCGGGGCGCACTTCGAGGCTGTGGCGCAGCTTGCGGACGTCGGAAGTCTTGAGGCCAGCGAGCTGAGCCAGACGGGCGTCGGAGAAGCCCATGGATTTCAGCTGGCGCAGCGAGGCGGCTTCCTGGGGGAGGCCGAACTGCTTGACCTTGGCTTCCATGTCGACGATGCCGCGCATCTGCTCGAGGAACCAGGGGTCGATCTTGCAGGCTTCGAAAATGTCTTCGTTGGAGACGCCGAGACGCATGGCTTCGGCGACGTGGAGAAGACGGTTGGGCGTCGGGGTGCCGAGGGCGGCCTTGATGGCGTTCTTGTCTTCGCCTTCGCCGAGGCCCGGAATGCCGATCTCGTTGAGGCCGGTCAGGCCGGTTTCGAGCGAGCGAAGGGCCTTTTGCAGCGATTCCTGGAAGGTGCGGCCGATAGCCATCGCTTCGCCGACCGACTTCATGGAGGTGGTCAGGCGGTTGTCGGCGCCGGGGAACTTTTCGAAGGCAAAGCGCGGGATCTTGGTGACGACATAGTCGATGGTCGGCTCGAACGAAGCCGGGGTGGCGCCGCCGGTGATGTCGTTTTCGAGTTCATCGAGCGTGTAGCCGACGGCGAGGCGAGCGGCGACCTTGGCGATCGGGAAGCCGGTGGCCTTCGAGGCCAGGGCCGAAGAGCGCGACACGCGCGGGTTCATTTCGATGACGACCATGCGGCCGTCCTTGGGGTTGATGCCGAACTGGACGTTGGAGCCGCCGGTTTCGACGCCGATCTCGCGCAGGACCGCCAGCGAGGCGTCGCGCATTATCTGGTATTCCTTGTCGGTCAGGGTCAGTGCAGGGGCGACGGTGATGGAGTCGCCGGTGTGCACGCCCATGGGATCGATGTTCTCGATCGAACAGATGATGATGCAGTTGTCCTTCTTATCGCGGACAACCTCCATCTCGTATTCCTTCCAGCCGAGGACGGATTCTTCGACGAGGACTTCGTTGGTCGGGGAGGCGTCGACACCGCTTTCGACGATGGCGAGGTATTCTTCGCGATTGTAGGCGATGCCGCCGCCGGTGCCGCCGAGGGTGAAGCTGGGGCGGATGATGCAGGGGAGGCCAATGACCTCAAGCGCCTGCAGAGCTTCGATGGTGTTGTGAGCGAGCATGGAGCGCGGGGTATCGAGCCCGATCTTCTTCATGGCATCGCGGAAGAGCTCGCGGTCTTCAGCCTTGTCGATGGCTTCGGCGGTGGCGCCGATCATCTCGACGTTGAACTTGTCGAGGATACCCATCTTGCGGAGGGAAAGCGCGCAGTTGAGCGCGGTCTGGCCGCCCATGGTGGGGAGGAGCGCGTCGGGGCGTTCCTTCTCGATGATCTTTGCCACCACTTCAGGGGTGATGGGCTCCATGTAGGTGGCGTCGGCGAGATCCGGGTCGGTCATGATCGTCGCCGGATTGGAGTTCACCAGAATGATCCGGTAGCCCTCTTCCTTCAGTGCCTTACAGGCCTGGGTGCCGGAATAGTCGAATTCGCAAGCCTGCCCGATGATGATGGGGCCCGCGCCGATGATCAGGATCGATTTGATGTCGGTACGTTTTGGCATTCGGGGCTCGCTCTGTTCTAACAATCTGGACAGCGGGCGAGGGGAGGAATCGCCCGGACACACCTGTCCGCGCGAACCCGCGCTGCAACTGAGCGCTGCGGCACGGGGGAAAAGACCGAACATGGTGGTTAGGTGGGCTGTCTAACCGAAGAGTCGCGCAAAGGGAAGGGGGCGCGGCGCATAACAGTGGTCATCCCCTCCCTACTCTTGGGCGGTCTGCTCAGCCGGACAGCGAAACGGCAGGAAGGTGCTGGCAGCGCCTTCGTTCATCATCACCAGGGTGACGAGGTCAGCTATGTCCCGCTCCTGATTGGATCGCGGACAGATAGCGATCTGCTCCGTGCAACCTGATGCGATGAAATTCTCGTTGGTCGCGAGGAAGTTGTACTTGATGTCCTCCGAGCCAATGCCATCAAGCGCGCGGGCCCAGGCGTCGGTGTAGAGCGCGCATTTCTGCTGCTGCCATGCGGAAAGTTCTTCCGCACTGGCCGGAGAGGCCAAGAGTAGTGCGGCGGTGAGGGCGAGACCACGCATCAGTTTTCTCCGGCGGGTGCGGCGCATTCTTCGGTCGAGCTGACCGAGTCCGATCGCTCGAGGCAAGCGCATTGGCTTTCGAAACGCGCCGTTTCTTCCTTGGTCAACTTGCCCCCTGAGACCAGGAGCTCCAGTTGGGATCGGCAGAGTTTTGCCTCAACGGAGGGGGCAGGAACTGGCTGCGCCTCGACAGTCGTGGAGGCGACAAGCAAGGCGGAAAGGACGACGAACGCTATACGCATGGGAATTCCCTGAAGAGATGCGTCGTTTCTTATGCAAGGAATGCGATATTCGAATGGCATGTCGCACGACGCGCCGAAGCCGTTGACAGGATTGGCCGACAGGCGCATGGAGCAAGGCGTGACGTGTGTTTTCACCGTTCAAAGAGAAAGATCATGAACCCCGACAGTCGAAGTCGAATTCGACCCTGTTTGACGGCCTGACGATCTGACTGAGGTCAGCTCCGGTGGGCCGCGATAGCCTACCCAATGGAGCTGCCATGCTGCGCATTTACACGCGTACTGAAGACAAGCTTGTGCCCTTCGATGCTGAAAAGAGCACCGGACTGCCGATCTGGCTTGATCTCATTTCCCCCAACGACGAGGACGTTTCGCGGGTCGAAGGCCTGCTTGGCGTCGATGTGCCGAGCCGTGCGGAAATGGAAGAGATCGAGCTATCTGCCCGGCTTTACACCGAGGCGGGCGCCACTTTCATGACGCTGACCGGACTTGCCAATCTCGACACCGAAGCGCCGATCAAGACGCCGATCACCTTTATCCTCAAGGGCAATACGCTCGTTACGGTGCGTTATGCCGAGCCCAAACCCTTCCTTGCGTATACGAACCGGGCGCAGAAGCCGAATGGCTCGCCGCACTGCTCGGGCGAGGAGGTCATGCTTGGGCTGATCGAAGCGATGATCGACCGGACGGCTGATGCGCTGGAGCGGCTCGGAAATGAAACGGATGCCCTGTCGCGCAGTGTGTTCAAGACGGCGCAGGCAAAAACCAAGGCAAGCACCAAGACGCATGACCTCGAAAACGTCATTTCGTTGATCGGGCTAAAGGCAGAACTGCTGACGATGATTCAAGAAAGCCTGGTCAGCGTCTCGCGGCTGGTTGCCTATTATGCGGCGACGGAAGACACGAGCGACAACAAGGAAAGCAAGCATCTAGTGCGGTTGATCCAGCGCGATGCGACCTCGCTGGGCGAGCATGCGCGGGCGCTGTCGGCACGTCTCGGATTCCTGCTCGATGCGACGCTGGGCGCGATCAATCTCGAGCAGAACCAGATCATCAAGATCTTCTCGGTGGCCGCTGTGGTGTTCCTGCCGCCGACGCTCGTCGCCTCGATCTACGGGATGAACTACGACTTCATGCCCGAGCTGCACTGGAATTTTGGCTATCCCTTTGCGCTTGGGCTGATGGTGCTCTCGGCGGCTGTGCCTTTCCTCTATTTCAAGCGGAAGGGTTGGTTGTAGTTCGGGTTACGAACTCAGCCCAGAAATGGCCTCAGTGCGGCCTAAAGGGCGCCTTCTTGCTCGCCTCACATCGGCGTGATCGCTCGAGCGATCGGCTTAAAGCAAAGAGGTTGAGATGAAGAATTTGCGCCTTGCCGCTCTCGCGGCCTTTACGGCCCTGGCCCTTGCAGCCTGCGGTGGTGATGCTCCGCCGCCGGCTGATGCACCGGCAGACACGACCACCACGCCGGCAGCTCCGGCGCCAACGCCGCCCGCATCCTAAGCGGATCGGCACAAATTTGCCCCGGCTTCGGCCGGGGCTTTTTGTTTTCAGGGGGTCAGAGATGGGCGCGATAGAGTCCGACGCGGATGCCACCGTGGAGGACGGGGGGAAGGGCGGGTTCAAACTTGAGGCCCGTGGCGCCGGCAAGGTTCTTGTCGGCCGTGACGATGCCGACGCGCCAGCCTTTGAAACGGGTTTTCAGAACAGTGCCGAGGGTGCGGTGCAGGGTGACGAGGGGAGCCTTGTCGCCGATGCGGGTGCCGTAGGGTGGGTTGAGGATCACGAGGCCGGGTGGGCCCGGAGGGGGCTCAAGGTCTTCGATGGATTTTTGGTCGAACTGGGTGAGGGCGGAGACGCGGGCGCGGGTGGCGTTTTCGGTGGCCATGCGGATGGCGCCGGGGTCTTTGTCCGAGCCATAGAATCTTAGGTCCGTGGTCTTGGGCGTGATGGCGCTGCGCAGGGATTGCCAGGCTTTGGCGTCGAAGGAGGGGAGGCTTTCGAAGCTGAAGCTGCGTTCGCGGCCGGGAGGCAGGCCGAGGGCGATTTCGGCGGCTTCGATGACGAAGGTGCCGGAGCCGCACATGGGGTCGAGAACGGGTTCAGTGCCTGTATAGCCGCATTGGCGCAGGAACATGGCGGCCATGGTTTCGCGCATCGGCGCCTTGCTGACCGCTTCCTTGAAGCCGCGCTTGTGGAGCGACTCGCCTGTGGTGTCGATGCTGAGGGTGACGAGGTCGTCCTCGATGCGGACCATGATGCGGAGGGCGGCATCTTCCGTGATGGGAGCGCCGAATTCTTCCGAGATGGCAGTGGCGACGCGTTGGGCGGCGGCACCCGCGTGATAGATGCGGGAGCGCTTGCAACTGGCTTCGACGCGGACGGGGATAGACTTGTCGAGGAAATCGCCCCAGGGGATTTTGCGCGAGCGTTTATCGAGCTGTGCCAGATGCATGGCGCGGAATTCGCCGATGCGGGCGAGGATGCGCGTGGCGCCGCGCAGGACCAGGTTGGCGCGCCAGATGTCGGCCCAGGTGCCGGTGAAGGCGACCCCGCCATCGACGACGATGGCGCCTGCAAAACCCTGTTCGAGGGCTTCGGCGCAAAGCGGGGCTTCAAGGCCGGGGGTGGAGACGAGAAAGATGGGGAAGCTGGCACTCATGCGCCAGCACTAGCTGGGTCGTGGGGCTGGGGCAATGGTTGTCGAGAGGTGGATTGCCGGGACAAGCCCGGCAATGACGATGGAAGGGAGAGCCCCCGAGATACTCGATCAGTTGTTGATCGACAGAATACCCCATTGGGTTTCGTTGCAGGCGTCGTCGAGGCACACGTTAGTGATCCACATGGCGCCGTTGGCGAGGCCGACGCCTTCGCTGGTGACGATCAGGTCGTCGACGTCCTGCGAGCCGATGGCTTCAAGGGTTTCGGGCAGGATCAGGCTGTCGAAATTGTCGATGAAATCCTGCTCTTCGAGGACGTCGTAGGTCTCGCCATTGGCGTTGATGGTCAGCGGATAGATGGCGTAGCCGGTGATATCGACCGGATTGAACATCGTGGCGTCCTGAACGCCGGCGAAGATTTCGAAGAAACCGTCGGCGTCGCCGTGAATGGCTTCAATATTGGCGTAAACCTCTTCTTCGCTGGCCATTGCGGGGGTGAAAAGGGCCAGTGCGAGCAGGGCGGGCGCGGCGTAGCGCAGCATAGGACAGTCCTCCGGGGGCGCCTTCAGGGCGGCCGGTCGCGATTTTGAGCCAAATCGCCGCAAGTACAAGTCAGGCGGCAAAATATACCCGCCGTTAAGTCTGAACCCGGCATTATGAGGGCGCTGGAGAAGACAGGTTGGGTCTGCTCCCCCTGCTTTTGTTTTAGTATTGCGTCAGGTCGGGTTCGATGCGTCTCATTATTGGTATTATCTTCGTTTTCGCCTGTGTGCTCGGCGGTTATGCCGCCATGGGCGGGCACGTCGAAGTTCTCTGGCAGCCATTCGAATTCGTCATCATTCTGGGTGCCGCCATCGGCGCCTACATCATCGGCAATAGTGGCCGCGTGCTGAAGTCGACGGTGGGCATCTTCGCCACGCTGTTCAAAGGCCCGCGCTACAACAAGGCCGCCTACGTGGAACTGCTCGGCCTGCAGTTCAGTCTTTACAAGCTGATCCAGGCCAAGGGCGTGCTGGCCATCGAAGCCCATATCGAAAACCCGCACGAATCCGAACTCTTCAATCGCTTCCCGACCTTCGCCAAGAACCACCACGCGGTGGAATTCCTCTGCGACTATCTCCGCATGGTCACCATGGGCACCAACAATGCCCATGAGATGGAAGCGCTGATGGACGAGGAACTCGAAACTCACCACCAGGAGCAGGAACAGCTCGTCGGCGCCATGCAGGCGCTGGCCGACGGTACGCCGGCTCTGGGCATCGTGGCCGCCGTGCTCGGCGTTATCAAGACCATGGGCGCCATCACCGAGCCGCCGGAAGTTCTGGGCCACCTCATCGGTGGTGCTCTCGTTGGTACCTTCTTCGGCGTGTTCGTCGCTTACGGCTTCTTCGGCCCGATGGCCCAGTCGCTGCGCGGCATTTTTGAAGCCGAATCCAAGTATTTCCTCTCGATGAAGGTTGGCCTTCTGGCTCACATCAGCGGCCAGCCGCCGGTGATGGCTGTCGAGTTCGCCCGCAAGGCGCTGATGAGCGACGTGCGCCCGACCTTCAACGAAGTCGAAGAAGCCACCGCAGCTCTGCCGTCTGCCACCTAAGTTTTCTACTTCTAGCGGGCCGCGCGATCTCCCCACGGATTGCGCGGCCCAAACGCTGCCAGGGGGCACGTCATGGCGAATTTCGAACAGCCGATCATCATCAAGAAGGTCAAGAAGGGTGGGCACGCCCATCACGGCGGCGCGTGGAAGATCGCTTACGCCGACTTCGTGACGGCCATGATGGCCTTCTTCCTCCTGATGTGGCTGATCAACATGACGACGGCCGAGCAGAAGCAGGGGCTCGCCGACTATTTCTCGCCGCCTTCGGTGAGCTTGTCGGATAGTGGCGCGGGCGGCGTCATGGGCGGACAGGCCATGGACAATGCCGGTTCGAGCATGTCGGGCTCTGCCGCCGACATTACGGCACAGGAGCCGGCGGCCGCGGCAGAAGCGGTGACCGGCGAAGCCGATCTTTCCGTTGGCGGCGATGCCCGCGACAATGGCAGCGAGCAGGAAGCCTCGAGTGATTCCGAGTTCAACCTCAAGGCGGTCGATGCGCAGGAATTCCACTCGGCTGCGGCGAGTATTCGCCAGGCCTGGCAGTCGATGCCGGAACTGACGCCCTTCATGGACAATCTGATCGTCGAGGAAACTGAAGAGGGTCTCGATATCCAGATCGTCGACCAACAGGGCAAGCGCATGTTCCCCGAGGGCTCGAAGTATCCGCTCGAGCCGACCCGTGCCGCCATCGCTGCCATGGCGCCGTTCCTGCAGCAGCTCAACTCGCAGATGACTATTTCGGGCCACACGGCAGCTGGCGGGCGCTATGAAAACCCGCGCTATGGCGCCTGGGAGCTTTCCGCGGATCGCGCCAATGTGGTGCGCTCGACGCTGGGCGAATTCGGGGTGACCGACGATCGCATCAAGTCGGTGGCCGGGCGAGCTTCGGATGAGCCGTTCTTTCCGAACGACCCCTATATGGCGGCCAATGAGCGCGTGAAGATCACCGTGCTGCGGACCGCGCCGCCAGTGCCAGCGGGGCTCAAGCCCTAAGTTCTGCCCGGAACTCTGCATGGGGCGTGGCGTTCTTCTCGCATCGTAATTTTGCGAGAAGCGTCATGTTCCAGCTATTGCTCATTCTCATCGTCATTGCCCTCGTGGCCGGCGCCATGGGCTTTACCGGTGTCGCCGCGGGTGCGGCGGGGCTCGCCAAGATCGTCTTTGTTGTGATGCTGATCGGGATCGGCATCATGCTGCTGCTGGCGTTTATGGGGCTGGTGGTCCTGTTCTAGAGCAGCAGCTTGAAGCCTTCATGGGTCTGTTCGAAGCCGAGCTTGCGGTAGAAGCGGTGGGCGTCGAGGCGGACCTTGTTTGAGGTCAACTGGACGATGCCGCAGCCGGCTTCGCGGCAGCGCTCGACCGCCCACTCCACCATTTGCGACCCAAGGCCATTGCCGCGCTGATCGGCGCGGATGTGGACGTTTTCGAGGATGCTACGGCGCATGCCGAAGCGGGGTAGGCCGGGCAGGAAGCTGATCTGGAGGGTTCCGACGATCTCGTTGTGCCGTTCGACGACGATGAGCCGGTGATTGGGATCGGCCGAAATTTCGTCAAAGGCGGCGCGATAGCGCGGATCGGTGAGGCTGGCGATATCCAACGGCGGCGTGTCGGCGCCGCGGGTATCGCCGGCGTGGCAGAGGGTCAGGATGGTGGGAATGTCTTCGGGGCAGGCGTCGCGGTAGATGAGATCGGACATGTCAGCTTCGGTGCGGCGAAAGGGAACGGGCGATCCCTAGCACGACCAAGGCGATGATGGCAGTCAGGCCGGCTACCCAGGAGCCAACAGAAAGAAGAGCGCCGGTGCCGGCCCAGGTGATGGAGGCGAAGGCTTCGGAAATGGTGGCGGCGCGGGAGGCGACCTGGCGGCGGCGGAACATGGCGCGGCGCATGGGAATGCGGAACCAGACTTGAATGGCCGTGGCCGAGGCGGCGGATAGAATGGCACAAATGCCGGTGGCAACAGCCATGGTCCAGCTATTGAGCGCCAGAAGCGCGAGGAGCGGGGCGAGAACCACTGCGACAACGACAAGAACGGCTTCGACCTTGGCTCGGAGGATGCTTGCAGCGGGAATGGGGGCTGTAGCGACGAGGTCGTAGGCATCTTCGCCTGAAAGAGCCAGCCAGGCGAGGCCGCCGGCCAGCTGGCCTGCCGCCATGACGAGCACCGGTACGATGACGATGAAGGCTCCAGCGCCTTCGCCGTAATTGACCCAGAGCAGCAGGGCCGGCGGCAGCAGATAGAGCATCTGCATCAGCGTTTGCGACAGAAGCCACGGGTCGCGTTGCAGCAGGCGCCATTCCTTGTGCCGCAGTGCCTGGGCCTGGCTGCGCCCGGTGAAGTGGGTTCTGGTTTTGGCGCGATGGCGGTTCGATTGGCCGACGCTTGCGGCGGCGACCGCGAGGCGGCCATAGCTGGGGGAAAAGAACAGCATGGCGAGAGCGAGGGCGCCGAGGAAGGTTGCGATGACGGGAATGGCCGAGATGGCGTCTCCCATGACGGCGCGGGCGGGCAGCCAGAGCCAGTGATCGGCTGCCGGGAGGGCGGCGATCAGATCGGGTGAGCTGAAGAGGGCGAAGCGCGAATAAGTGTCGAAGGACAAGATCGCCACCGCCTGGATGCCGATGACGAAACCGGCGCCGACAATGGCGGCGAGGATCTGGGCGATGAGGCGTGTGCGCTTGGGGCCGACGAGGCGGAAAAGCCCCATGGTGAGGGCCATGGCGATGGCGACGGCCAGTGCGGAAGAGGCGGGGAGCACGAGATAGGCCCAGAGCCAGTGGGGACCGGCAAGGAGCGCGAGCACGTTGATGATGGGGCTGGCGAGGAGGGCGCTGAGGAGCGCCGTCGAGAGGGCAACGGCGCCGGTGCGGACGGCGAAAAGGGTGCGAGTGGAGGCGGGGGAAGAGAGGATCAGATCGAGATCGGAGCGCGTGTAGTAGACGCGGGTGATCGCTTCCAAAGCCTGCGAGAGCATGACGGAAAAGAACAGGAGGCCAATGCCCGTCACCATGGCGAGGGTAGGTTTGTCGGGCGCTATGCCGTTGGCGGCCGCAGGGGCGATGATGACGGCAGCGATGAGGTGGAGAAGCGCATAGACGGCGAGGCCGCCGAAAAGAAAGCCGAAGAGCCGGACACGCTGGCCGCCCGTCATCATGGCAAGCCAATCGCGCCAGGCGAGGCGCAATTCGTGGCGTGCGAACCAGAGGAGTGAGCCGAGAGCGGCCATCATGTGGCGGCGGGGCCGGGTTCGACCAGTTCGAGGAAGATTTCCTCAAGGGTCGATTCGCGGCCGGTGCGGGCGCGCAGTTCGGTGAGGGTGCCTTCGGCGACCAGGCGTCCGCCGGCGATGACGCCGATGCGCTGGGCCATGCGTTCGGCCACCTCAAGAATGTGGGTGGTCATGATGATGGTGACGCCCTGGCGCACCTTGTCGAGGAGCACGTCTTTCACCTGGCGCGCGGAGCCGGCGTCGAGGCCGGTGAGGGGTTCATCGAGGATGATGAGGCGCGGATCGTGGATCAGGGCGCCGGCAAGGGCGACCTTTTGCAGCATGCCTTTGGAGAAACCGCCGCAGAGTTCGTTGGCGTGGGGTTTCAGGCCCAGAATGTCGAGGAGATCGTTGGCGGCGTCGCGGGCTTGGATGGGATCGACCTGCCAGAGGCCGGCGACGAAATCGAGATATTCTAGCGGGGTCAGGCGGTCATAGACCATGGGCTCGTCCGAAACCCAGGCGAGGAGGCGTTTGGCGGCGACCGGGTCTTTGCGGACATCGGTACCAAAAATTTCGATAGTGCCGGCATCGGGAGCGAGGAGGCCTGCGACCATGCGGAGGATCGTGGTCTTGCCCGCGCCATTGGGGCCGAGGAGGGCGTAGAACTCGCCGGCGGCGACGGTGAGATCGAGCCCGCGGACCACGGGGCGATCGAAGCTCTTGGCGAGATTGGTGATGGCAAGGGCGGGGACGGGCATGGAGGCTCCGGGCGGGTCAGGCGCACTCTAGGTTGCGCGCCTTGCTGGCGAGTGAATCGAAATCCTCAAGATTTCGCGTGGGGCAGGGTTGCAAGAATTGCAGGTTGTCGCGAACCCGAGGGTACGGCTAGCTTGTCGATGGCCGGGCCCTCCCTCCCGGCCTTTGAAAAATAAGTGATTTTGGTCGGCCTGCTGCTTTTGCATCAGGCCCATATACTCTTGGAGCTTTGCCATGACGAACGGCGTTGCACCCACTCAGGGCCTCACCGGCCTTGCAACGAAACTGGCGATCTTCGCCATGGCTATCGGCTCCTTCGGCATCGGAACGGGTGAGTTCGCCATTATGGGCCTCTTGCCCAATCTGGCGGGTGATCTTGGCGTAACCGAGCCTGAGGCCGGGCATGTTATTTCCGCCTATGCCTTCGGTGTGGTTGTGGGTGCGCCGCTGATTGCTGTGCTGTTCGCGCGCGCGCCACGCAAACCACTGCTGCTGGCGTTGATGGCGCTGTTTGCGCTGGGCAATGTTGGGAGTGCCTTGGCGCCTGACTATTGGTCGCTGGTGCTGCTGCGCTTTGTCTCCGGGCTGCCGCATGGCGCCTACTTTGGGATCGCGGCGTTGATTGCCGCCTCGATGGTGGATGTTGGCTATCGCGCCCGGGCCGTGGGCAGGGTGATGCTGGGGCTGACGCTGGCGACGCTGATCGGCATGCCGCTGGCGACGTGGCTGGGGCAGGGGCTCGGCTGGCGGCCGACATTCTTTGCCGTGGGCGGTATTGGTGCGCTCGCCGTGTTGATGGTCATGCGCTTTGTGCCGGCCATTCAGGTGGCGGAGGGCGCGAGCCCGTTGCGTGAGCTGGGGGCGCTGAAGCGGCCGCAGGTTTGGCTGACGCTGGGCATTGCGGCGACCGGTTGCGGCGGCATGTTCTCGGTTTTCACCTATATTGTGCCGCTTCTTACCGAAGTGACCGGGATTCCGACGATCTGGGTGCCGGTGGTGCTGGCGCTGTTCGGCGTGGGCATGACGCTGGGCAATGTGCTCGGCGCCTATATGGCCGATCGGGCACTGATGAAGACTATTGGCGGCATGCTGGCGTTCAACATTGTCAGCCTCGCTGCGGTGCCGTGGCTGGCGCTGGCCTGGCCGACGGCGGCGCTGAGCGTCCTGGGTGTTGGCTTTACGGTCGCCATCGGAACGGCGTTGCAGACGCGGTTGATGGACGTGGCGGCCGATGGGCAGACGCTGGCGGCGACGCTCAACCATGCGGCGTTCAACATCGCCAATGCGCTGGGTGCGCTGTTTGGCGGCATGGCGATTGCGGCGGGTCTGGGTTGGGCCTCGACGGGGCCGGTTGGCGCCGTGATGGCCGTTGTCGGGCTGGCACTGTTCCTGGTGTCGGTCTGGCTCGAGCGGCGAGACAATCGCTGGACCCCGGACGCGGTGCCGGCGGAATGAGAGAAGGGCGCCTCAGGGGGCGCCCTTCTTGTTTCAGGCGTCGGCCAGGTCCTTGGCGACGGTCAGGGTGACGTCGACATTGCCGCGGGTCGCGTTGGAATAGGGGCAGATCTGATGGGCCTTGTGGACCAGGTCTTCGGCCTGGGCGTGGTCGAGGCCGGGGATCGCAACCTGCAGTTCGACGGCGATGGCGAAGCCGGGGCCTTTGGCGTTTTCGCCGAAGGAGACTGCAGCATCGACGCTGGTTTCGTCCGGGATATTCACCTTTTCACCACGGGCGACGGCCTTCAGCGCGCCGAGGAAGCAAGCGGAATAGCCGACGGCGAAGAGCTGCTCGGGATTGGTGCCTGGGCCGTCATTGCCACCCATGGCCTTGGGCGTATCCAGCGTTACGGCTAGACGGCCGTCACTGGTCTTGCTGGTGCCGGTGCGGCCGCCAGTGGTGTGGGCATGGGCGGTGTAGACTGCAGCTTTGATGGACATTGCGACGATTTCCTTTGGAGGGATGAAATTTCGTGACGGCTATTCAATAGTTCACAATTCAATTGTGTGCAATAGAAATTTGTGTGATAGGTTTTGTGTGCTGAAAGGAGTGGCGATGAGCGACAAGCGGATGCCGACGATCGACCAGATGCTGTGCTTTGCCGTTTACTCGGCGGGGCACGCTTTCACGCGCTTTTATAAGCCGCGGCTGGACGCGCTGGATCTGACCTATCCGCAATATCTCGCTTTCCTCGTGCTCTGGGAAAAGGACGACATCACGGTAAAGGCGCTGGGGGAGAGATTGTTCCTCGACTCGGGAACAATTACGCCTCTCATCAAGCGTTTAGAGGCGCGAGGTCTGGTGGGCCGGCAT
Source organism: Devosia sp. LjRoot3 (assembly GCF_964252865.1). Taxonomy (NCBI): domain Bacteria; kingdom Pseudomonadati; phylum Pseudomonadota; class Alphaproteobacteria; order Hyphomicrobiales; family Devosiaceae; genus Devosia; species Devosia sp. LjRoot3. Next base: position 236,607 of record NZ_CAXUPK020000003.1, on the reverse strand, counting down.
CGAGACGAAGAGGACGAGCGCCAGGTGCGCATTCGCCTGACGACGGAAGGGCGGGCGCTAAAAGATAAAGCGCTGTCCATTCCGCTGGCCGTCATTGAAGGCGCGGGGCAGTCCCTTGAGGCGACGGAAGCCATGCGGCGCGAACTGGTGGCGCTGCGGGAGCGGCTGGATGAGGCGGCCGGCTAGTCAAGTCAGCGTCTTGGTCATCCATAGAATCAAGTCATCATCCATGCGGATGGGCGTGCCGGGCGTAACGTATTCGTTCCGATAGGTCGCGCCGCGGCCGTCCAGCACGTAACCATTGGCGGTGTAGAGACGCTGGGCTGGCCCATAGTCGGCGTAGAGGCCGACGCCGAGACCGATTTGCCTGTGGCCCGCGGCACGGGCATGTGCCTCGAGTTGCGCGATGAGCGCGGTAGCAATACCGCGATGGCGATGGGCTTTGGCCGTCACCAGGTCGTGCAGCTCCAGGATGCGTTGCGAAGCAAAGGCCGGGTAGCCCGACTGCCACAGGAGGCTGCCATAGGCGGCCGCTTGGTTCTTCTCGATGGCAACCAGGACGAGGCGCTCTCCGGCTGTGTGTTGGCGGAGTATTTCTGCCCATGCGGCGGGATCGTTCTTCCAGCCGTTGCCGCCATCGCAGTTCAGGATGGCACTAACGTTGGTTTGGTCCAAAGGCTCGAATCTCAGCATGCCGGCCTCAGCGCAGCCCCACGGCATCGACCTGGCCGGAACGGCAGCCGCCGTCCGTTGGGCTGGCGGCGGCGATGAGGCTTGGCAGGGAGTCAGGACCATCGATCTTGCCGGTGAGGCCGATTGTGAGTTCCGTGATGATGGTGCGATTGCCGTCCGCCTCGCAGGTCATGCGGACGCGTTCGCCGGCGCCGGGGCCGAAGGCGCTGTCGAAGGCGGAGCGGATCTGGGTGAGGGTGATGCGCTTGCCTATGTTGCTGGCGAAGAGTTGGGCGACTTCGGACGTGTTGAGGGCCAGCATGAGGTCGAGGGCGTCGGCGTAGTATTCGCGCGCGCTTGTTCCGTAGCAGGTACCGTGCTTGGTCCATTCGTGGCGGTCGAGACCGGATTGGCTGCCGGGCATGACTTCGTCGAGGTCGCGGCGGATGGCCAGGGACAGGTCGAGGATGGGGAGATCGCGCCAGCGACCGTCTTCGCTGGCATAGCGGTCGCCGGGCGAGACATTGCAGTATTCGTTGCTGCGCGGTTGGGGCCAGAGGCCGTGCAGGGTGAAATTGGTGGCTTCAAAGCTCGTGCCGCGCTGGTTGCGGCACTCGGTCTTGCGGGGGCTGAGTTCGCAGAAGGCGGGCTGCCAGTTTACGGCGAGGATGTATTGGGTGCCGCGATAAGTCGGGGGTGGCGCGGGAGGTGTCGGTTCGTCGACGCGGCCTTCGGCATCGGTGGAGCGGGTGCCGCAATCGACGGAAACCCAGCGGCGGTCGGGTTCGGCGCCGGGGATGACGATCCAGAGGTGGGTCGGGCGATCCTTGTTGCCGGCGACGAGGTCGTAGGCGGTGCCGGGGCGGGTCGTGATATCGCCGGGATTGGTTTCGCGGCTGATGGATTGGAGCGCCGGGCAGGTTTTGGTGGCGGTGAAGTAGCCAGTGAGGGGGACTTCGGCGCGGGCGGGGAGGGTGAGCAACAGAAGGGCGAGGATGGTGATGATCCGTAGCATTTCTGACTCCCCGAACGAATAAGGGGAGCGTTAGCGGCTCCCCTCGTTGATTGCTACCCTGTCGATCAGAGCGTGATGCGATAGAGGCCGAAGCCGTCGGCGTTGGTTTCGCCCGTGGCTTCGATCTTTACGGCAGTGACGTCTGCCAGGTGTTCGGCGGCCTTGGGGCCGGTGGCGAAGAGCACGGTGGTGTCGGCGATGGGTGCCAGCGACCAGTTGCTGTCGGCCTTGGGGTTGATGGTGCCGTTTTCGATGATGAAGCGCACGATGATGTCGCGGTTGGTATCGGGACCCTTGAAGACGATCACGTCCGAATTGATGTTCGGGAAGGTGCCGCCGCCGCCAGCGCGATAGTTGTTGGTGGCGACCACGAATTTCTGGGCCGGATCGATCGGCTTGCCGTCATAGGCGAGGTCGACGATGCGGTTGGCTTCGGGGTTCGGCTCTTCCTTGCCATCCGAAGAGTATTTGGAAGGCTGGGTCAGGTCGATCTTGTAGGTGACGCCATCGATCACGTCGAAATTGTAGGACGGGAAGTCGGGGTTGATGAGATCGGCATCCTTGGCGCCTGCCTCGACCTGATTGAAAATGCCGGCCGAGCGTTCGAGCCAGTTCTTCACATCCGCGCCGGTGATGACCACGGCCTGGATGGTGTTGGGATAGAGGTAGAGGTCAGCGACGTTCTTGATGGCGACGGGGCCAACCGGAACGTCGGTATAGTAGTCCGGGCCGCCGCGGCCGCCGGACTTGAAGGGCGCGGCAGCCGAGAGGATCGGCAGGCTCTCGTTTTCGGTGCCCTTCATCATCTGCTGGATGTACCAGGTCTGGGCCTGGCTCACGATCTGGACCGAGGGATCGTCGGCGACGAGAGCGAAGTAGGAGTGGAGCGGGGCCGAGGTTTCGCCGACCGGACGACGGATATAGTCGAGCGTTTCCTCGTGGTCGGCCTGGGCCGCTGCAACGACACCGGCATTGTCTTCAACCAGAGGCTGCACCTTGCCTTCGACGCGTTCGAAGATCGGGCGGGCTTCCGAGGTGTGGGAGACGATGGTCCACTTGCCTTCGGCGTCCTGCTCCAGCAGCAGGTCGATGAGGCCCATATGGCTGCCCCAGAAGCCGGGCATGACGGCTGGCTTGCCGTTGAGCGTGCCGGCAGCGATGTCGACGCCTTCGATGCCTTCATAGTCCGGGCCGGGGAAAACCAGATGGTGGTGGCCGGTCAGGACGACGTCGATTCCTTCGACGGCCGCGAGCTGGAGGGAGGCGTTTTCAGCGCCTGCGCCCTGGTCGGCGGCGATGCCTGAATGGGAGAGAGCGACGATGATGTCGGCGCCTTCTTCACGCATCTTCGGCACATAGGCTTCAGCGGTTTCGACGATGTCGCGAACCGTGACCTTGCCGGTCAGGTGGGTGGCGTCCCAGGTCAGGATCTGGGGCGGGAGGAAGCCGATCAGGCCGACCTTTACGGTCCGGGACGCGCCGGCGCCGTCGGTCAGCTCCTTTTCGACGATGATATAGGGGGCGATATAGGTCTCGTCGGAGAGGGCGTCGGCGCCGAGCTCGCCACGCACGAGGTTCGCCGACACGAAGGGGAACTTTGCGCCTTCGAGCGCACGGTCGAGGTATTCGAGGCCGTAGTTGAATTCGTGATTGCCGAGGGTCGCTGCCTCATAGCCGAGCGTGTTCATAGCCGCGACGATGGGATGGACGTCGCCCTGGTTCAGGCCCTTCTCATAGGCATAGTAGTCGCCCATGGGGTTGCCCTGGATGAGGTCACCATTGTCCACCAGAAGGGAATTGCCAGCTTCGGCGCGAATGCCTTCGATGAGGGTGGCGGTGCGGGCGAGACCCATCGTGTTGTTGGGAGCGTCGCCATAGTAGTCATAGGCCAGGACCGCGACATGCAGGTCTGTCGTTTCGAGAATGCGCAGATGCGCCTGGTTCGCTTGCGCCTGGACGGCGAAGGGGTGCATCGCTGCCATTGCTCCTAAACTAGCAGAGCCGGCGAGAAAGCTACGGCGCGAAATCTTTGGAAGAAAATTCATCTGATGATCTCCAAGTGAAATGCCATGTGAGCCTGGGGCCGAAATTCCCGCTTGGCCGGCTGGTCCGGCTTCTCAGGCGCTTCCTCTCCCGGGAAGCGGCCTCGACATGCCCGCGTTCGGTGACGATGGCATGACGGCGGCGGGGAGACGCTATGAAGTTTTTACCGAGTGGTCAATTTATGACAGTTCGATGACAGTCGCCTTTTTCGGGCTTCGTGCAACCCGTTCCAATTGTTGCGGCTTGTTGCTACCAAAGACGTGAAGCAGGAGTGCCGTCATGAAGTGGCGTGGTCGGGAACGCAGCAGCAATATCGAGGATCGCCGCGGAGAGACGGGAGGTCTCGGAGGCATGGGCGGGCCTTCGCTCGGACGGAGCGGCGGCATTCGCATTCCAATGGGTGGCGGGTCGCGGGGCGGCATCGGCGGTGTCATCGGCATCATCGTGGTGCTGGGCATCATCTGGATGGTGACGGGTCAGAATCCCATCGACTCGCTCACTGAGGACGCAGGCACTACGACTTCGAGCGCGACCTCGCGGCAACTGCCGACCGAAGGACAGGATGAACTCGTCGATTTCGTCGGCGTGGTGGTGAAAGAAACCGAAGATCTCTGGACGGAGGTTTTTGCGACTGCGGGCGAGGACTATCCTGAACCGCCAGTCGTGCTGTTCAGCGGCCAGACGAATTCGGGCTGCGGCGTCGCTGATGCGCGCACTGGGCCGTTCTATTGCCCGGTCGATTCAAAGGTCTATATCGACCTGAGTTTTTATGACGAACTGCATCGCAAGTTCGGTGCACCGGGTGATTTTGCTCAGGCCTATGTGCTGGCGCATGAGGTGGGGCACCATGTGCAGAACCTCACCGGCGTGCTGCCGGAGTTCAACCGCCGCCGCCAGAGCATGAGTCAGGAACAGGCCAATGCCTATTCCGTGCGGGTGGAATTGCAGGCGGATTGCTATGCGGGCGTTTGGGCCAATTATGCGGGGCAGCAGAACCTGCTCGATTCCGGCGATATCGAAGAGGCGTTGAACGCGGCAGAGCAGATCGGCGACGATACGCTGCAAAAGCGCATGCAGGGCTATGCGGTACCCAAGACGTTCAATCATGGCACTTCGGCGCAGCGCCAGACCTGGTTCGAGCGGGGATATGAGTCGGGTAACCCGAACGACTGCGATACCTTCTCAGGCAGCATCTAGGTTTTTGCCGGGAAGGCCACTAGAAGCGAGGGCACTGCAATGTGCCCGAGCCTTTCATGACCATTCCGAAAATTCTTCACTTCACCTGGAAGACGAAGACGCTGACGAAGTTCGCCCAGCGGGTGTGGAGCGAATGGGAAAAGAGCCATCCTGATTGGGAGCTGCGGCTTTGGGACGATGCGGATATCCGAGCGCTGGTGGAAGAGCACTATCCGGAGCATCTGGCGACGTTTGATCTCTATCCGTCGGGGATCTACCGCGCCGATGCATTTCGGTTTTTCGTGCTCCATAAGATCGGCGGCGTCTACGCTGATCTCGACGTGCTGCCCAAGCGCAAGATCGATGAACTGATCGGGCGGACAGAGTGTTTTGTCGGTGCCGAGCCGGTGAAGCATGTTGCGGACAACGAGAGCTATCGCGGCCTGCCGATGTCGCTGTGCAATGCCTTTATGGGCTCTGTGCCTGGGCATGTGTTCTGGCAGCGGTGCATGGAGGCCATGGCGCGCTGCATGTGCAATGACGTGGTCGACGCGACGGGGCCGCGTTTCGTCAATGGCGTGGCGCTGACAATTCCGAGGGAAGAGCGGCCGGATGCGCTGCCGCCGAGCTATTGGTCGCCGCTGGCTGGGGATGGGCGGAAATATGCGACGCCCGACTCTTACTGCGACCTGCTGGCCAAGCAGTTCCGGGTGGTCGGGCAGAACCAGCCGACGCTGGTCTCGCATCTGTGGCGCAATTCGTGGTTCATGCCCATTCCCTACAAGGGACCAGCATTCTGGAAGATCCCCAACCAGGTGCAGTGGGCCTGGCGCAAGCAGATGGCGGGTGAGATTGCCCGGACGACGTTTGCGCGGCCGACGCTCGACTATGATGTGCAGGATTTTGTGCCACCGGATGAATTGCCGCGGCTCTATCTCGCGGTGGATTTGACCGAGGACGACGGCGCGCGCTTTGCTGCGGCGCTGGCGGGGGGCGACTATCCCAAGGACAGGCTGGCTGTTGGCCTCTTTGCCACGGGCGGCGCGCAGGAGATTTCAGGGAAACTTGCCGCGTTCGGTTTTAGCGTCGAAGTGCATCGAGCCGAGGCTGGCGAGGCCGAACGGCATAATCAGATGCTGGCTGCGGGGCAGGGGCACGACGCGGTGATCGTTGCCGATGGTCGGCTGACGGCGATCCCGGCGGACGCGTTCCGGTTGATGGTTGCGGCGCAGCGGCCCGTTGTTGGCGTCAATGTGCATGGCGACGACGGCAGCGAGCGCAATGAGAGCAGCTTCCTCTACCATGTGGACGTGTTCAAGCGGCTCTATCGGGCGGTCAAACGGCATGGTTTCGTGCCGCCGATAGCCTCGCGCGATCCGTTTTCGCTGCGGTTTTTCCGCTATCTCAATATCGCGCCGCTGACCTCTACGGGGGCGGATTTGCTGCTCGTGACTAAGCCGGTCATTGATGCTGGCGCGCGCTTCGCGGCCGAGCCCTATAAGTATCACCTCGATGCCGAGGCCTTCTGCATACTGGCGCGGGATAGGGGATTTGAGGTTTGCGCCTTGCCCAATGTGGTCGTCACCACCTGCCGGTCCGAGCGAAGGGCCTAAAGCCCGAAGGCGTGGCGGCAGAGCATGGCGGTGGCCCAACCGGCGGCCAGCATGATCAGGCCGGGATATTTCAGGCTCACGACCAGCGCCACGAGCATGGCGATCTTTATGTCGAGGCCGCCATTGAAGAAGGCGGGGGCGCAGAGTGTGGTCAGCACGGCGGCTGGGACGGCATTGAGCGCGGCTTCGAGGCGCGGCGGAATGCTGCTCATGCGGGTGATGAGCACGTAGCCGCCGATGCGCGTCAGATAGGTGGCGGCTGCTGCGGCGATGATCAGCCAGGCGGTTGCTGGATCGAGCGCAAAGTTCATGAGTGACCGGCTTTCGCGGTCTTTGTGCCAGGCGGCGGCGACAGGGGCAGCAGTGCGGCGACGAGAACGCCAAAGGCGGCACCGATGCTCACATGCCAGGGCGAGCCGACAAGCTGGTAGCCCAGGATCGAGCCGATGAAGCTGGCGAGTACCACCGGGTAGAAGTTGGGCTTGCGGCGGAAGCCGACAACGATGCCGAGGAAATAGAGCGGCAGCAGCACGTCGATGGCCCAGACGCGCGGATCGCCGATCATCGCGCCAAAGGCGGCGCCGACGATGCTGAAGGTCAACCAGGGCACGTAGATGGTCGCGGCGAAGGCGAGATACCATTCGAGCGTGATGGTCTTGCCGCTTTCGGCGCGGCGTACCGTTTCGGCAAATTGCGGATCGATGAGCACGAAGAAGGCGAGGAGCTTCTGGCCCAGCGAGAAATGCGTGAGGTAGCGGGTGAGCGCTGCCGAATAGAGGACGTGGCGGAAATTAACCGCGAAGATGGAGAGCACGACTAGCCAGGCGGCGACGTGCTGGCCAAAGAGCTCGATGCCGACGAGTTGGCTGGCGCCGGCATAGACGGTGGCGGACATCAGAGCCACTTCGGGAAGGTTGAGGCCGTTGTCGACGGCGACGGCGCCGAAGAGTACTGCGAAAGGGGCAGAGGACAGCGCCACGACGGCGCCGCCCTTCAGGCCTTCAACGATCTCGTTGCGGTTCATTTATGCCGCAGGCGCCTTGTGCTCGGGCCATTCGGCAAGACCCTTTTCCTTGCGCACCAGATTGAGGAAGCGCGTGAAGAGGTAGTGGCTGTCCTGCGGGCCGGGGCTGGCTTCGGGGTGGTACTGCACCGAGAAGATCGGCTTGCCGTCCACAGCGAGGCCGGCATTGGAGCCGTCAAAGAGCGAGATATGGGTCTGGGTGACGCCGGCGGGCAGGTTCTCGGCGTCCACGGCGAAGCCATGGTTCATCGAGGTGATTTCCACCTTGCCCGTGGTCAAGTCCTTCACCGGATGATTAGCGCCATGGTGGCCCTGATGCATCTTGCTGGTGGTGCCGCCTAGGGCGAGGCCGAGGAGCTGGTGGCCAAGGCAGATGCCGAACATGGGCTTGCCGGTTTCCATCAGCTTCTGGATCGTCGGGACGGCATATTTGCCGGTCGCGGCCGGATCGCCAGGGCCATTGGAGAGGAAGATGGCGTCGGGGTTGTGCGCGAGGACGTCAGAAGCCGAGGCAGTGGCGGGCACGACCGTGACCTTGGCGCCCTGATCGGCAAGGCAGCGCAGGATATTGCGCTTGGCGCCGTAGTCGATGGCGACGACGTGGAAGTCCGGGTTTTCGACCTTGCCATAGCCCTTGTTCCACTGCCAGCTGGTCTGGTCCCAGTGATAGGTCTGGGCCGTGGTGACTTCTTTGGCGAGGTCGAGGCCTTCAAGGCCCGGGAAGGCAGTCAGTTCGGCCTTGATCGAACCTTCGTCGAAATGGCCGGTCGGCTCGTGGGCGATGACGCCGTTGGGCATGCCGTTTTCACGGATGAGCGCGGTCAGGGCGCGGGTGTCGATACCGGCGATGCCGATGATGTTGCGCTTCTTGAGCCAGGCATCGAGCTTTTCGGCGGCGCGATAGTTCGACGGATTGGTGATGTCGGCCTTGAGCACGACGCCGCGCACACCCGAAAGGGCGGCCATGTTCACCGTCTCGATATCTTCGTCGTTGGTGCCGACATTGCCGATGTGCGGGAAGGTAAAGGTGATGATCTGCCCGGCATAGGAGGGGTCGGTGAGGACTTCCTGATAGCCGGTCATGGCGGTGTTGAAGCAGACTTCGCCGGCGGCGTGGCCGACTGCACCAATGCCATGGCCCTCAAGGCGCGTGCCGTCAGCCAGAATAAGAACTGCGGTCGCGGGGGATTGCTGCCAGCCGGTCACGGTCGGTCTCCATGCTTGGTTCGTCGGGTCGCGCGCCAAGGAAGCGGCGAGAAGCCGCTACAAGGGGTGCGAGGTATGTCGGTTGAGGCCTCCTCTTAGAAGGCCAAGCGGCAGAGCGCAAGTGGCGCGTCCAGCGTTTCATGCCTATATGGGGACAACAAATTGCATGGCAAGGAGCACACAAAGATGCGCGAAACGATCAGCGAAGGCCTGAAAACTGCCCTCAAGGCCCGCGACCAGCGGAGAACCGCGACCTTGCGCGCCATCAATGCGGCCATCACGGACCGCGATATTGCAAATCGTGGCGACGGTAAGGGGCCGGCCACGAATGATGAAGTTTTGGCGATCATCCAGAAGATGGTGAAGCAGCGCGAAGAGAGCTTTGCGATCTATGCGCAGGCCGGGCGTGCTGATCTCGCTACGGTGGAAAAGGAAGAGATCGATATTCTCAACGAATTCCTGCCCAAGCCGCTGAGCGAGGAAGAGGTTTCTGCCGCTATCGAGGCCGCCATCGTGTCGAGCGGAGCCGAAGGTTCCAAGGACATGGGCAAGGTCATCGCGGCGCTGAAGGTCAACTATCCGGGTCGGATCGACTTCGGCAAAGTGAGCGGGCAGGTGCGGAACGCGCTGGCCGCCAAGGGCTAAGGCTTAAGCGACGAGGCGCAAGGGGGCGAGTCGGACCTGGTTTCGGCCGCCATTCTTGGCCTGGTAGAGGGCCGCGTCTGCGCGGTTGAGGAGGGCGGAAAAGTCCTCCTCGATCGTCGGGATGGCGAGACCAATGCTGACGGTGGCGATGAGGCCCTGGTCGTCGATGGCGAGGGCAAGATCGGCGAAGGCCTTGCGGATGCGCTCGGCGATGGTTTTTGCCATTTCCTGATCGATGTCGTTGAGGACGACGCAGAATTCTTCGCCGCCGATACGCGAGGCGACGTCGCCGCGGCGCAATTCCTGGCGCAGGACATCGGCAAAGCGCTGGAGAACGCGGTCGCCCTGGGCGTGTCCGAAGCGGTCATTCACCTGCTTGAAATGATCGAGATCGAACATCAGCACGGCAGTGGCGCTGGATTGCTTTGATCCTCCAAAACGGTCGAAGAGAGCGCGGCGATTGAGAACGCCGGTCAGAGAATCGGTATTGGCTTCGGTGTGATGGCGGTGGGCGGCGCGGGCATAATGGAGCGTCAGGGTCAGCGCGCCAATGCCGGTCAAGCCCACCAGCGACATGATGGAATTGAAGTCTTCGGCCCAGTTCTTCGGCGGCTCGGTCGTGACCCATCTCGCTTCGCTCAGGAGGACCAGTGCGCAGCAGAGGAATGAGAGGGCCGTGATGCAATAAAGAATCGCGTTGGCGTTCAGCGCGATGTGGGGGTGGTCCTTGCTGCGCCAATGTTCGATGGCGCAGAGCACCAGGATGGCCGCCGCAAGGGAATTGAGCAGGATCGTGCCGACGCCGGTCAGGCCCATCAGGAAAGGAATGCCGATGGCCACGACCGCCAGCACCCCGACGACGATTGGGGGACGTATGCTGGCTTTGATATCCCGGAAACGGCGGGCACCTGCATAGACGAAACTGAAGCCGATCAGGATCAGCGTGTAGGGGACGAGGTGCTGGCCAAAGCCGTAGGCGCCATTGCGGAAGCCCATGAGCATGACGGCCAGAACGATGAGCGCCATGCCTACGGCGCCGAGGACGAGATAGGTTTCCGTGCGGGCATTGAGCCAGCCGATAAGCAGGGCAAGCAGCAGCGATGCGCTCGAAAACGCTATGCCGATCAGCAATGTGGCATTGTCGATGACCATTCGAGCACCCGACCGCTACGGCCCCTCTTAGCGGCCAAAGATACAAAGCTCTCTTACAGAGAAGCTGCAATTGTAGCGATCGGCGATCACGTTTTTTGGGCGGCCTATTTGGCCGCGGCGGCGACCGGAACGGGCGGTAGGGCGCCGGTGCTGCGATCCCAGAGGCCTGAGCCGATGGCGATGGCCGCGGCGAGGGCCGAGGAAATACCGCCGATGAGCGGCAGGAAACCATAGCCGAGTCCCGAATCGATCACGTAGGCGCCAAGCACGGCGCCGATGGCGATGCCGATATTGAAGCCGGTGGGGATCAGGGCGGATGCCAGGTTTGGTGCGTCGGCGGCCCAGGCGAGGACACGCGACTGCACGGGTGAGCCAAAGGCGAAATTGACGCCGCCCCATAGGATTGTCGCGATAGCCATGACCACCGGGTAGGGGCTGACGAAATGGATGGTGACGAACATTACGGCCTGCAGCGCCAGGATGGCGACCAGGGATGGCATGAGCTTCCAGTCGGCAAGGCGGCCGCCGATGAAAACGCCGATGGTAGAGCCGACGCCATAGAGCAGCAGGACCCATGGCACGACGCCGGTTTCGATGCCGGTGACATTGGTCAGGAGCGGGGTGATGTAGGTGAAAAGGCTGTATTGGCCGATCATCACCAGGATGACGATGAAGAGCGAGGCCACGATCTGCTGGCGGCCGAGCACCTTGAATTCACGAATGAAGCTGCCGGACGTGGTTTCCGAGGCGGCGTTGCGCGGCAGGAAGATGGCAACCGCCAGTGTCGCTAGCAGGCCGATGATGCCCACGGCCCAGAAGGTGGCGCGCCAGCCCAGCGCATTGCCGATGGCAGTGCCGCCGGGGACGCCGAGAATATTGGAGACGGTGAGCCCCGAGAGAATCAGCGCCACGGCAAAGCCGCGCTTATCTGGCGAGACGATGCTGACGGCCACGATGGCGGCGATGCCGAAATAAGTACCGTGGACCACCGAGACCAGCACGCGGGCCAGCATCAGCATTTCGAAATTGGGTGCGAGGGCGCAGAAGGCCTGTCCGAGAATGAAGATGCCGCCCAGAAGCAGAATCAACGCCTTGCGGGTTATTTTCTTGGTCGCCACGGCAAGAAGCGGGCCGCCGATGGCGATGCCGATCGCATAGCCCGAAATCAGGTAGCCGGCCACGGGAATGGAGACATCCAGCCCCGCCGCAACATCAGGCAGAATGCCGGCAATGACGAATTCGGCCGTGCCGAAAGCGAAGGCGGCAAGGAACAGGGCGAGGAGGGGCAGGGACATGTCAGCAACCGCCGCGGCGGCCTCAATTGGAGCTCGCTCATTTCACAGCGGGCCTATTGGCACAATCCATATTTTGGTCGGGGCAGTATAGAAAAACTATAGTGGCACATGACTGGCGCCAATGGATTGGTGGCGCTAGAGTTCTTCTGCTGGACGGGCCTCTCCGGCCCGATGGAGGGCACAAGAATGACGGTTTCATCCCAGACGAAGCGGCGCTTTGCGGCGGCGACAGCCTTGCGCGGACTGTTGATGCTGCTGGCGGGACTCTATGCGATCATTTTCCCGGGCGATGCGCTGACGGTGCTGGTGCTGTTCGGCGGTATCCTGCTCATCGTCGATGGTGCGCTGGGGCTCTGGAGCCTGACCTTTGGTGGCGGCAAGAGCGGCAATTATTGGTTCGACATCATCGCCAATGCTGCGTCGCTGATCCTGGGTATCTTGTTCTTTATCCAGCCGTTCATCGCGACGATTTTCACCGCGACCTTCTTTGGCACCATTGTAGGTCTGGCCGCCTTGTTCGTGGGCGTGATGCAGATCGTGGTGGTGGTGAGGGAGCGGGACAGCTATGCGCGGATCTGGCCGGTGGTCTTGTCCGGCGTGTCCTATGTGCTGCTCGGGCTGGTCTTCCTGTTCTTCCCGGTGCTGACAGCAGCCGTCGGCATGGTCCTCGGCGGCATTCTGCTGGTGTTCTTCGCCATCGGCCTCTTCGGTTGGGCCTGGCGGCTCTATCAGGCCAGCAAGGCCTGACGCCTATTTGTAGGTGACCGTGACGCCGGCAACGCTGGCGTCATCGCGGAACACGGTGGCTCCGGTGGGGCGGGCGATTCCTATGGAATCGGCCGCCAGCCATTGAGCGGCAAGATCGGCATCGGCGCCGACCGAGAAGAAACTCGCAGCATCGAATGGAACTTCCTCGCCCGGCGGCACGAGAGCGGCCTGGGTATTGGGTTCGGCATTGCCGCAATCGCGCGAAAAGACCACGAGATCGAATTTCTGGTCGGGCGAAGTCAGGCGTTCGTGCTCCTCGATGGTGCAGGCTGGCACGAGGTCCGAGACGATCCAGAGCGTGGCACCGATGGCGATTGCGGGTAGCGCGGTCAGCAGGATGAAGATGCGGAGCGGGAATTTCTGGGTAGGGGGCAAGGGTCGACTTTACCGTGAGAGCAAAGAGCAAAGAGGCGCGCCTCCGACCATAGCGGAGGCGCCTGCGCTCGAACAGATAGCGGCCCTCGGTGAGAGAGCCGACCTGCTTGACTCAACAAGTTTGTCATGAGTACATAACGTGAACATGAAGTGCGGGGGCTTTCATGATTACGCCACGTCTCCACCATCTCACCATTGCCCGAATAGTTGTGGTTCTGGTTCTGGCGGCTTTGGTCGCAGGGTGCGTGACGACGCGCGAACCGGTTGTGCTGACGAACTCGTTCGACCCTGAGGCGGCCGCTTTCATAAAGACGACGGGACGGGCCAAGGTCAGCGGGCAGGCCTTCGTGCGCCAAAACAGTGGCAAGCTGTTGCGTGCGGTTGGTACGGATGTGTTTCTCGTGCCCCGGACGGCCTATGCCGATGAGCGGATTGCGGCGATCTATCGCGGGCGGAAATACGCCCTATGGGGCGGTGCCCAGATGCCGGATGCCGATCCGCGGTATGGGGAATATATGCGGACGACGATCGCCAGTTCGGGCGGATCCTTCAGCTTCGACCGTGTTGCGGACGGCGAATATTACGTCATCGCGATGATCCACCTCCCAAGCGAGGTTGTGTTTTTGCAGTTTCCCATTGTCGAAAAGGTTCATGTTCAGAACGGGAGGAGTGTCCGACTGGTCATGCGCGGGTATTGACCGCGGCTCGACCGGCGGTGGCTGTGGAAAAGCTCGGCGCTGATGACTTGGCGTGAGCAAGCGCCTATCTAAGCCTCATGCGCTTTTCCGATCAGTTCCTGGAAGAAATCCGTCAGCGCCTGCCTATCACGCAGGTCGTGGGCGAACATGTGCTTTGGGACAAGCGGAAATCGCAACCGGGCAAGGGCGATATGTGGGCTTGCTGCCCCTTCCACGCCGAGAAAAGCCCGAGCTTTCACGCCGATGACCGGCGCGGCATCTATCATTGCTTTGGCTGCGGGGCGAGCGGCGACCATTTTCGGTTTTTGACCGAGAAGGCCGGGATGAGTTTTCCCGAGGCGGTGGAGAAGCTGGCTGGTATGGCCGGCGTGGCGATGCCGGCGCGGGATGAGCGGACCGAGCAGCGCGAGGCGGCGCAAAAGGGCCTCGTCGAGGTCATGGAACTTGCCGCGAAATATTACGAGGCGGCGCTGTCGCACAATATCGGCGCACGGGCTCGGGGCTATCTCTTCGATCGCGGCGTGTCGGCGGCCAGCCAGACGCGGTTCCGGATCGGGTTTTCACCAGATAGCCGCAATGGCCTGAAAGAGCATTTGGCCGCCAATGGCGTTTCGGCGCAGGCGATGCTCGATGCCGGGCTGGTGACGAGCCGAGACGACGATCCGCTGACGTACGACCGGTTCCGCAATCGCGTCATGTTTCCGATCACCGATTTCAGGGGCCGGATCATTGCATTCGGTGGGCGAGCGCTGAGCGCCGATGTGCCGGCGAAGTATCTCAATTCGCCGGAAACCAGTCTCTTTTCGAAGCGCCAGACGCTGTACAATGGGCAATCGGCCCGGGCAGCGGCGCGGGAAGGGGCCACGGTTATCGTGGTGGAAGGCTATCTCGATGTGATCGCGGCGGTGGCTGCGGGCTTTGAAGGCACGGTGGCGCCGCTCGGTACTGCGCTGACGGAAGAGCATCTGCAACTCCTCTGGCGCATGGCCGAGGTGCCGGTGCTGTGCTTTGATGGCGACAAGGCCGGTCTCAAGGCGGCGGAGCGCGCCATGGACCTGGTGCTGCCGCACTTGAAACCCGGCCAGACCGTGAAGATTGCGACGCTGCCGGAAGGGCAGGATCCCGACGACCTGATCAAGGCGCAGGGGCGGCAGGCTTTTGCCGATGTGATCGACAAGGCGCGGAGCCTGTCGGATATGCTCTGGAGCCTCGAGACGGGCGGGCTGGTGCCGGAGGCACCGGAAGAACGGGCGGCCTTGCAGGCGAGGCTGCGCGAGCGGGCCAATTCCATTCAGGACCAGACTGTTCGCTTCCACTATCAGCAGGCGTTCGATGAAAAGCTGAAAGCCTTCTTCGCGCCGATCCGGCAGGGCAGGGATAGCCAGCGCGGTGGCGGGCGGCCGGGCTATGGCAAAAGCGGCGCCTATGGTTTTCCTGCGCGCGGGACGCCGCGTTCTGTTGTTTCCGACACATTGCGCAATTCCCGTCTGGTGCGGGGTGGGCCTGGCATCGAGACGACGCCACGCGAGGCGACGATCATCCAGACGCTCGTGAACCATCCGGCGCTCGTCGAGGACAAGTTCGAAGTTCTGGCGGCACTCGATTGCGAAACGCCGACGGCGCAGAAGGTGTTGAGCGATATTCTGGCGCTGGCTGTGCGGCACCATGATATTTCGGCGCCCGACATGCAGGCGGCCCTGGGTGCACGTGGTCATGGGCCAGTTCTTGACCGAATGGCGGAAACTTTGGTGCGCCAGGGCGTTTGGCAAGTAGGGTCCGATACCGCACTGGCTGACGCCGAAACCGGATTAAGTCATGCGCTGGCCTTGCATAACAAGAAAGTTCAGCTAAATAGGGAATTGAAGGCAGCCGAAGCGGCGCTGGGCGAAGACCCGAGCGATGAAACCTTTGAAAGGCTGCGAGACATCAAGAACCAGATTACCACTGTCGATGGCACTGAGGCATTGATCGAAGGATTTGGTTCGCTATCGGGACGCGCGACTCGCAGTTTTTAGAGGACTTCTCTAAAGACCGGCGAAGACGCGCGATTTTGCATATGGCGAGTTCGTCATTGCGTCCCGGAGCGGGCCATTGTGAACGCGGCGTGTTAACGCCTTGGTTACCAAACCTTTACCTTGTCTTGAGCCGACACCACCTATGACAAGTCCGGCGCCCGATGCCCACGGGTCCCGAGGAGTAGCATATGGCCACCAAGGCAGCGAACAAAGCCAGCAAGGAAACCGAGAAGCCCGAATCCGGGGCTCCGGAGGCCTCCAATGACAGCCCCCTGATCGACCAGAACGATGCTGCGGTCAAGAAGCTGATCAAGGTCGCCAAGAAGCGCGGCTATGTTACCTATGAAGAATTGAACGCTGTTCTGCCCGCGGACGAAACAAGTTCCGAGCAGATCGAAGATTTCATGTCCATGTTCTCGGAAATGGGCATCAATGTCGTCGACGAAGACGAGGTCGAGGAGACCGAAGTCGAGAAGGACGAAGACGATACTGGTTCGGAAGTCGCGCCTTCGGGCGGCACGGCTCTTGCCAATACTTCGAATACCAAATCCGGCTCGGATCGCACCGACGACCCCGTGCGCATGTATCTGCGCGAAATGGGCTCGGTTGAGCTGCTGAGCCGCGAAGGCGAAATCGCCATCGCCAAGCGCATTGAGGCCGGTCGCGAGACCATGATCGAAGGTCTCTGCGAATCGCCGCTGACCTTCCAGGCCATCATCATCTGGCGCGACCAGCTCGCCGAAGGCGAAATTTTGCTCCGAGACATCATCGACCTTGAAGCGACCTATGCTGGCCCCGACGCCAAGCAGGCTGCTCCGGAAATTCCGGTGGCGCCGGCGCGTCATGAGCCGGAGGTCGTCAAGGCGGCTGCAAAGCCTGCCCCGCGTCGCGCGGCATCGTCCGACAGCGAAGACGACTATGTGCCCGAGGAGCCGGAAGCTCCGCAGGACCCGGTCGAGGACGACGACGACGAATTCGACAACGCCCTGTCGCTCTCGGCCATGGAAGCCGAGCTGAAGCCGCAGGTCGTCGAGACGTTCAACCGTATCGCCGAAGCTTATGGCCAGATGCGCGTTATGCAGGATCGTCATGCCGTCGATCGTACTGCTGCCGTTTCCGACGCTGAATCCAAGAAGCTTGGTTCGCTTCGTGCTGACGTCATCACCGACGTGAAGTCGCTGTCGCTCAATACCAGCCGTATCGAAAGCCTCGTCGAACAGCTCTACGACATCAACAAGCGCCTCGTGCGTCTTGAAGGTCGCCTGCTGCGCCTGGCCGAAAGCTATGGCGTGAAGCGCGAAGTCTTCCTGCAGAACTACTATGGGCGCGAGCTGGACCCGACCTGGGAAACCGGGCTTGAAGGTTTTGACGGCAAGGGCTGGGCTGAATTCGCTCGTCGCGAAGCCGACACCGTGCACGATATCCGTCACGAGATTGCTACGCTTGCCACCGAAACCGGCCTCGATATCGCCGAATACCGCCGCATCGTTCACAAGGTGCAGAAGGGCGAGCGCGAGGCTGCGATTGCTAAGAAGGAAATGGTTGAGGCCAACCTTCGCCTCGTGATCTCGATCGCGAAGAAGTACACGAACCGCGGCCTGCAATTCCTTGATCTCATTCAGGAAGGCAATATCGGCCTGATGAAGGCCGTCGATAAGTTCGAGTATCGTCGCGGTTACAAGTTCTCGACCTACGCGACCTGGTGGATCCGTCAGGCGATCACCCGCTCGATCGCTGATCAGGCGCGCACGATCCGTATTCCGGTGCACATGATCGAGACGATCAACAAGATCGTCCGTACCTCGCGCCAGATGCTGCACGAAATCGGTCGCGAACCGACGCCGGAAGAGCTCAGCGAAAAGCTCCAGATGCCGCTCGACAAGGTCCGCAAGGTCCTCAAGATCGCCAAGGAGCCGATTTCTCTGGAAACGCCGATCGGCGACGAAGAGGATTCGAACCTCGGCGATTTCATCCAGGACGTGAATGCGATCCAGCCGATCGATGCGGCGATCCAGTCGAACCTGCGTGAGACGACGACCCGCGTTCTCGCTTCGCTGACGCCGCGTGAAGAGCGTGTGCTTCGTATGCGTTTTGGTATCGGCATGAACACCGACCATACCCTCGAAGAAGTCGGCCAGCAGTTCTCGGTGACCCGCGAACGTATTCGCCAGATCGAAGCCAAGGCGCTCCGCAAGCTCAAGCATCCGAGCCGTAGCCGGAAGCTCCGGAGCTTCCTCGATAACTAGGAGCAGCCCCGTGGCTGCTCCCCGCCTGAAAGTCACCGCCATCCGCGCCAGCATTCCGTTCAAGCTGGCGGTGACGTTTTCCGATGGCACGCATGGCGCCTTCAATGCGGCGCCCATGCTGGCCGAACGCGGCGAAGGCACCGAGCCGCTGCGCGATCGGGCCTTTTTCGCCAAGGTGGGCCTTGCCAACGGCACGCCGACCTGGCCGAACCATTTTGACATCTCCCCGCAATGGCTGCAGGAGGAGATGGACCGGCGGGGGGAACTCGTGCGCCCCAGGCCACAAAGACGCATGTGAGGGAGTTGCCTATGTCGTTCTGGAAGAAGCTCTTTGGTGGTGGCGGTGCCGAGGATAGCGCGCCGGCTGGCGACAAGGCTCTCGGCGAAGAGAGCTACAAGGGCTTTCTGATCAAGGCCATCGAGATGCGCGCGGGCAGCGAATACCAGCTGGCCGGTACCATCGAGAAGGACGTGGGCGGGGAACTCAAAAGCTACAAGTTCATCCGCGCAGACCGGATGGGCTCGAAGGATGATCTCGTCGCGCTGGCGCTCAGCAAGGGTCGCCAGATCATCGACGAGCAGGGCGAAGGCATCTACCGCTAGCGCCAGACTGGAATTTTGTGTCGACCGCGGGCCCCACGGCTCGCGGTCCTGTTTTTGAAGGATTGCCATCATGGCCAAGAAGCCGACAGCCCGCAGTGAATTCGTGATGTTCGATATCGTCTATGAAGACGGCTCGCAGCGCTCTAACCGCAAGGTGGATGCCAACCTGCTGGGCGGTCTCGATGGCGACGAGCCGGCCCGCGCGGCGATCGAAGAGCAGGACCGCGCGATTTCGGAAAAGTCCGGCGTGCCGCCGCTGGCGATCAAGTCGATCAAGCGCTCGGGCAAGTAAGCGATGAACTCGGAAACGCTGCAACTGGGCAAGGATGTCGGGGTACCGCAGCGTCCCGAGGATGCTGTGCTCGATCCGGTGCCCAATCCGCATCCGGACGTGAACTATGTGGCACGCTATATTGCGCCCGAATTCACCTCGCTCTGCCCGGTGACCGGCCAGCCCGATTTTGCGCATCTGGTGATCGACTATGTGCCGGATCAGTTTCTGGTCGAGTCCAAGTCGCTCAAACTGTTCCTGACCTCGTTCCGCAATCATGGTGCGTTCCACGAGGGCTGCACGATCGATATCGCCAAGCGCATCGTCGAGACGATCAAGCCGCGCTGGCTGCGGATCGGCGGCTATTGGTATCCGCGCGGCGGTATTCCGATCGACGTGTTCTGGCAGACTGGTGTCTTGCCCGAGGGCACTTGGGTGCCGGACCAGGGCGTGCCGCCTTATCGCGGTCGCGGTTAATCAGAAAAAAGGCCCATCCTCGGATGGGCCTTTTTGTTTGGTTACTTGCCGAGCGCCTTGTCGATGGCCGGCTTCACCACCGTGCCGTAGAGTTCGATGGCTTTCATGACCTTAGCGTGGGGCAGGGTGCCGACACTGAGCTGCAGGCCGAAGCGGTCGTGCTTGAACCATTCGTGCTGCAGCAGGATCTTGTCGATCACTTCCTGCGGCGAGCCCATGTAGTAGGCGCCTTCCGAGGTGGTGCTGGCATCGAACTGCGCGCGGGTGCCCGGTGGCCAGCCGCGCTCGGCGCCGATACGGCTCATAGTGGCGTTATGGGCCGGGAAGGCGACGTCGCGGGCGTCCTGGCTGTCTTCGGCGATGAAGCCGTGGCCGGAGATGCCGACTTTCAGCAGCGATGCATCGTGGCCGACTTTTTCGCCGGTCTGGCGATAGAGGTCGACCAGCGGCATGAACTGGCGCGGGCGGCCGCCGATGATGGCGATCATCAGGGGCAGGCCATAGTAGGCGGCGCGGGCGACCGAGTTGGGTGTGCCGCCGACAGCAATCCAGAGCGGCAGAGGCTTTTGGACCGGTTCGGGATAGACCGCGATGCCGGGGATGGCATTGGTGTGCTTGCTGCCGGCCCAGGTGACCTTGCCGCCCTTGCGCAGCTCGAGCAGCATTTCGAGCTTTTCTTCGAAGAGATCGTCGTAGTCGTCGAGGTCGAGCCCGAAGAGCGGGAAGCTTTCGATGAAGGAGCCGCGGCCGGCCATGATCTCGGCGCGGCCATTGCTGATGAGGTCGAGGGTCGAGAACTGCTGGTAGACGCGGACCGGGTCTTCGGAGGAGAGGACGGTCACGGCGGTCGAAAGGCGGATCGACTTGGTGCGGGCGGCTGCGGCGGCGAGAATGGTCACCGGCGCCGAGGCGACGTAGTCGGGGCGGTGATGTTCGCCGAGGCCGTAGAAGGCGAGGCCAAGCTGGTCGGCCAGCTCAATCTCTTCGATCAGGTCGCGCAGGCGTGCGGCCGGCGATTGCAGGTGGCCGCCGTTGAGCGGGTCCGGGGTGTTTTCAGCGAAGGAATAAAGTCCGAGTTCCATGGCGTTCTCCTTGCGCGAAGAGATGGCGGCCGAAGCGGCAGGTCGCAAGAACGCACATGGGTGATACCGCGCGGGGTGCGCGCGGTATCGTATCAACAATCAGACATTGCTGCCGGAGGGCGTGTAGGCCCAGGGCTGCGGCGGCGTGGGAGCGGGCTGGGGAGCCTTTTCGCCGGCGGCCTTGTGGATTTCGGTGACGAGGGCCGGATCTAGGCGCAGCTTGGCAGCGAGCGCTTCGAGATAGGCCTGCTCGGCCGGGGTGTCGGCGGTGATGGCGACGAGGGAAGCGGCGTAGATTTCAGCCGCATGCTCAGGCGTATCGGCGCGCGAGACGACGGCATTGATGTCGAGCGGGGTCGAGAGCTCGTCAAAAACCCAGGCCTTTTCCTCGGCGGACAGCGGCATGGTTTTCAGGCGCTCGAAAATCGCATCCTTTTCCTCGGCGTCGATGCGACCGTCCGCCTTGGCTGCCGATATCATGGCGCGCACGAGGGATTTGCCAAGGTCTTCCGCGGCCGCCTCGTTACCGGGGGCCGGAATGAAGGCGTCTTCGCGCGGGGCGGGGGACTGCGCCGCGCCGGCCTGCTTTTCCTGATAGGACTGCCAGGCCTTGTAGGCGAGACCGCCCACGGCGGCCACGGCGCCGAGCTTGGCGGCATTGCCCAATAGCTTGGTCGGCTTGCCGCCCGAAAGCAGCAGGCCGGCGGCGAGGCCAGCAGCACCGGTCATTGCCGTCCGCTGCGTATTCGGATCGGTTTGAATGGCCTTGATGATCTGGTCGATATTGAACATGGGCGCTCCCTTTCTGGATTCTCGTTGAGATGGGGATTCGACACGCAAGTCGCAAGCGGTCAGACGAACGCAGATGTGCGGCAAAAAGACAAAAAGAAGCCCCGGCTACAGGAACCGGGGCCCGGTAAGCCTCGATGGGAGGGGTCGAGGCTCTAGGGATTGGAAATGTTAGGCGCCGGGAGTGGCGGCCGGTTCAGCGGCCGGAGCCGGAGTGGCTTCCGGAGTTGCTGCCGGGGCTTCAGCCGGAGCGGGAGCCGCTTCCGGGGTAGCAGCAGGAGCTGCGTCAGTTGCGGGGGCCGGGGCTTCGGTCATCGGAGCCACTTCAGGCGTAGCAGCCGGAGCTTCAGTCATCGGGGCCGGAGCCGTAGCCGGGGATTCCACGGCCGGAGCGCTGTTCACGTCAACCGAGGTGGACGGGCCCGAATTGGCCGAAAACACCAGGTAGCCGATTGCCAGCAGAGCGAGGGCGACGATGATGCCCACGAACCAGCCGGTTCCATTGCTTTCACGGGTATAGACCGTGCGGTTGCCGTCGTTGGTATAGATAGTATCACGTTCTGGGGTAGCCATTGGATGCTCCTTAGCAAGTGAATTCTGGCTAAAGAACGCTACCCCTCCGAAGTCGGTTCCCTATTTCGTGATCACAACGCCAAATCAATTGTGGCGCTAAAAAGATCCATTGCTATCAGACGGATATACTGTCCGCTCAGAGGTCGGGACCTTTGCCTTTATCGCCCTTCTTCGAAATCTTGTCGATCAGAGCGAGGAAAAGTGCGGACAAAATGAAGGTCACATGCAGGACCGTGTACCAGAAAATGTGCTCGTTGGTGTACTGCGGCACGTTCAGGAAAATCTGCAGCAGGTGGATCGAGGAGATGGCGACGATGGTCGAGGCCACCTTGATCTTGAGCGAGCCGGCATCGATCTGGCCGAGCCAGTGAACGTCGCCTTCATTGTCGAAGCGCGAGACGAAGTTTTCGTAGCCCGAGATGATGACCATGACGACGAGGCTGGCGATCAGCGCGGCGTCGATCAGGCCGAGGATTTTCAGGATGGTCTCGGTTTCGTCCATGCCGAAAAGGTGGCTGGCGAAGTTCCAGAGCTTGTAGCCGAACGAGACGGCATAGAGCGCGAGCGCCAGTCCGAGGCCGATGTAAAACACCACCAGCAGCCACCGCGAGGCGAGGATGATGCTTTCGACGAAGACTTCGAGACGTTTCATGGCGGGCTCCAGCGGGACCGCGCACGGATAGCAATTCTATATTTGCTGGCAAGGGACGCGCTGACGCAGGGGCAAGAAAAAGGGGCCGGACGTGTGTCCGGCCCCTTCTTTTCGGTGGATCGCCAAGTTTAGCCGTTGTTGGCCACGGTGATCAGCGGCGTGATGCGACGGATGGTGACGCGACGGTTTTCGCGTTCGCCCAATTCCGTGCGGATCTTGAGGTAGCGCTCGCCATAACCCTGGGTGGCGAGGTTTTCCGGCGGCACGCCATAGAAGTCCGTGAGAATACGGGCGACGGTGGCGGCACGCAGGTCCGACAGACGCAGGTTGGAGATGTCCGAGCCGACGGCGTCGGTATGGCCTTCGATGAGGAAGGTTTCCGCCGGGTTGGCCTGGAGCAGCTGCAACATGGCATTGGCAACGCCCGAGAGGGCGCCCACCTGGTCGCGATTGATGGTCGCGGCGCCGGTGTCGAAGGTCAGATTGCCAACCTCGAGACGACGGACCGAGTCACGAACGCGAGCCGAACGCTTGACCTCGTCGATCGAGTAGACGCGGGCGACCTGTTCGACCGGCGGCTGTGCGAAGAAGTTCCCGACTTCGTTTTCATCAGCAAACGAGGCGTCGAGGACGTAGTCGCGCACCGGGATGTTGAGGCGGAGCGGCGGCAGGTCCTGGCCCGGGTCGCGCCAGACGAGCAGGTCTTCGTCATAACGATCGTCGAAGTAGGCGAGGACGATTTCACGGCCATCGGGCGTGATGCGCGAACGGCGGAGGATATCGCCATTGCGGTTACGCACGGTGATGACCTGGCTGCCGTCGGGACGTTCAACCACTTCACGCACGCGACCGCCCGGCAGGTTTTCGTAATAAACCTCGTCCTGCTGCGGATTGTAGAAGCGGTCCGTGTCCTGGCCGATGGAATTGACCACGAGCTGGGTGCCGACCTGCAGGATCACCTGGGTGATGATGTCGCCGGCCGTCGCTTCACGTACCGGCACCTGCTCGACAACGGTGACGTTGTTCTGCTGGCCGATATTGTTCTGCGTGTTGTTGGTCGTGTTGTTCGTCACGTTATTGGTGACGTTGGTGATATTCGTGATGTTGTTGATGTAGTTGTTGACGACAGTCTGGTTGACGGTCGTGTTTTCGGTCGCCGTGACGGCCGTACCGGCTTCGGCGGCGACGGGGGTGATCGGCGCGGCTGCGAAGGCGCGCATTTCCTCGGACTGGGCGTCAGCGTCGGATTCCGGCGGCGGCGCGAGCGGGGCTTCGGCAACGGGCGGTGCTACCGGTGCCTGACCATCGACCACTGGCGTTTCGAGCTGAATGTCCTTGGCGCTGTCGAGCACCGGAGCGATCTGCTCCTGCGTGACGCCAGCGGGCAAGTCCTCGACGATTTCAGCAGGCTGACCGTCAACGGTGACCGGGGCCTCGGCCGGCGGCGCGTTGGGATCGACGGTGGCAGGCTGTTCAGCCGGCGGCGTTTCGACCGCGGGCTGCTCGACAGGGGCTGCGGGCTGCTCAACCGGGGCTGGCTCAACGGCCGGGATCGGCGCGAGGGTCAAGCCAAGCGGGGCAAGGCAGCTCTCGACGTCGGGCATGCCGGCATTGGAGCAGATGGCGTTGATTTCGGCGAGAGCCGCATCGATGCGGGCCTGGGCAGAGGCGTCGCCTGCGGCCAGTTCTGCAACTGCAGCATTGTAGGCATCAACCTGGGCAACGAGCGCCGAAGCGAGATCGGTCGGGGCCGGCTGCTGCTCGACGGCAGGTGCAGGTTCAGGGGCCGGCTCGGGCGTTGCTTCAACGGCAGGAGCTGGTTCGGGAGCGGGCGCAGGCTGTTGTTCGGCAGCGGGTGCTGGTGCCGGCTCAGGAGCAGGTTCCGGAGTGGCTTCGACGGCGGGAGCAGGTTCGGGCTGGGGTTCGACCTGAACTTCGACGGCAGGCTCCGGCTGGGGCTCTGGCTGCGGTTCGGGGGCAGCTTCAACCGGGGCTGGCGCCTCGACGGGGGCCGGCTCGGGTGCAACTTCGACAGGGGCGGGCTCTTCAACGGGAGCCGCTTCCACGGGGGCAGGTTCTTCCACCGGGGCCGGCTCTTCTACCGGGGCGGGTTCGGGCTGCGGTTCGGGGGCAGGCGCCGGCGCAGGCGCATTGCCGGTGGCGGCAGCGATACATTCGTCGATGCTTGCATAGCCAGAGACGATGCAGAGTTCCGTAAGAACGCCGCGCGCAGCTTCGATAGCTGCGGCATCGCCCGAGGCTTCGGCGGCGGCATAGGCCTGGTAGGCTGCAACCAAGTCGCCATCCTGGGCGCGCACGGTCAGTGGCAGCAGTGCCATGAGCCCGACACTCGTGCCGGTCAAAAGCCAGTTTCTAAGGCGCATTGTTCTTCTTCCTTTATGTCGAGTGACATTTGAGACAAGCATCGCGGCGCCATCCTGAACACAGTCTGAATGGTCGGACTAGCCTTCGACGTGATGCTGTTCCCCCGCAAAGCCCGCAACGCCTGGGTTTGGCGTTGGTTCCCCCGGACTGATGGCTGGAGGGTGACCAAGGGAACATGGCGCCAGTGGGGCAAAGTGGACGGTTTGGGCCGGCGTTGCGCTGGTTCCACAGGCAAGGGCGTGCTAGGCCCGAGCCATGCAGCAGGCCGTCCACAGCATCAGCATTCCCACCAAGGGCCAGGGACTTTACGAGTTCACCGACGTGCTGGACCGCTTTATAGCGGAATCGGGGATCGCTACCGGGCTTCTGACCGTTTTCGTGCGCCACACATCCTGTTCGCTGCTCATACAGGAAAATGCCGATCCGGATGTGCAAACCGACCTACTGGGCTTTTTCAGGCGCCTGGCGCCGGAGGGTATGGACTGGCTGGTGCACACAACCGAAGGGCCGGATGACATGCCGGCGCATATCAAGTCGGCCCTGACCCAAACCTCCATTTCCGTTCCTGTTGTCGGTGGGCAAACAGTGCTTGGGACCTGGCAGGGCATCTATCTTTTCGAGCACCGTCGCCGCCCGCATCAGCGGAACGTGGTGCTGCATATCATCGGGGAATGAACATGGATTGGGCTGACATCATCGGCTACTGGCCGTTTGTGCTCGGCATGCTGGCCACGGGCGTGGTTTCGGGCGTGGCGGCGGGGCTGCTGGGCATTGGCGGCGGCGCGGTGATCGTGCCGGCGCTCAGCACGGCGCTGCTGTGGATGGGGTTCGACTCCGAGGTGGTGCAGCATGTGGCCGTGGGTACATCGCTGGCGATTATCATTCCAACCGGGATCATGAGTGCACGTGCGCATCACAAGCGTGGGGCGCTCGATATGGACGTGTTCAAGCTCTGGGCGCCGTTCATCGTGGCGGGGACGTTTATCGGCGGGCTGATGGCCGGCTGGTATTCAGGCGACGTGCTGCGCATTGTCTTTGCCGTCATGGCCTTCGTGATTGCCGCCAATATCGTCTTCTCGTTCCAGACCAAGCTCATGGGGCATCTCCATGGCTCGAAGCCGACGCATCGCGCTGCGGCGTTCGTGGTCGGCTATCTCTCTTCGCTGATGGGGATTGGTGGCGGCTCGCTGACGGTGCCGACGCTGGTGGCATTTGGCCAGACCATGCACAAGGCGGTAGGTACCTCCGCGGCGATCGGCGTCGCGATCGCGCTTTCGGGCACGCTGGGCTTTCTTATCTCGGGCTGGGGCGTGAGCGATCTGCCGCCGCTGAGCGTTGGCTACATTAATATCGTGGCGCTGGTGCTGGTGGGCGCGATGGCGGCGGTTTGCGCGCCATTTGGCGCGGCTTTGGCGCATCGCCTGGACCAGAAGACGCTCAAATACGTCTTCGCTGCCTTCCTCGTGGCCGTGGGCCTCAACATGCTCTGGAAGGTTGTCGCCGGCTAAGCAGCAGAAAGGGCTGGTGGGGGCGGGTGACTACGGTGGTCCGCCCCCACCGTCCAAGCCCCCCTCAACAGGGGGAACCCGGAAATCTGGATGCCACCCGCCTAGGAAGGCCTGAACCGATGGCTCCGGTTCAGGCTGGACGTGTGTCATGAAGGTGGCCGGTTCAAGGCCACCGAAGCGAATTAGTTCGCCTTGTTGTCCAGTTCCCACTGAACATTGACGCCGATCGAGAAGGTCATTTCGCCAGCTTCGACCGGAACAGGTGCCGCCGAAGCTACATCAGCGCGGGCATACATCGGCATCGGGATCGGGCTGTTGATGTTCTGGCTTTCCGAGATGGCTTCGAGTTCGCCCAGCGTCGCATCGGCGGCGGTCGCATAGAGTTCGGCCTTGCTGCGAGCGTCAGCAAAGGCGGCCTTGCGGGCTTCGTTATAGAGTTCGGTCGGATCGGACACGGAGAAGCTGACGCCGTTGATGGTGTTGGCGCCGACGTTCACCGACTTGTCGAGAATGGAGCCGAGCTCTTCGAGATCGCGGACGGCGATGGTCACCGTGTTGGACACCTGGTAGCCGTTGATCTTGGGCGGCAGGGTATAGCCGTTTTCGTCGCGGGCGTCGGAATAGACATAGTTCGGATTGACCGAGAAGCCCGAGGTCTGGATGTCGCGCGCTTCAATGCCGGTTTCCTTGAGGGCGGCGATGAGCTCGGCCATGGCAGCGGTGTTGGCGTCGAGGGCCTCGCGGGCGGTGGCGCCCTGGGTGGTGACGCCGGAATTGATCAGCGCCATATCCGGTGCAGCCCGGACTTCGCCGCGGCCTTCGATGGTGATCGTGCCGGCGAGCGCAGGAACAGCGGCAGCAAGAAGGGCGAGGGGGGCGAGGGCAATCGCGAGACGCATGGCAAACTCCGTATGTGTGTTTGGTGAGGCATTTCATACCCCAGCCAATGCGTCAGTATTGCGGCGCACATGAACGCCAGTTGAACGAGCTGTTTATGTTTCTGTCGATGCTTGGAATTCGCCGGGATTTGCGGGGAAAGAAGATTGGCATTTAACGGCTCTTGGCATTGGCAATAAGTATGACTATTTGAATGACAGGCTTGCGCCGTGCGGTTGCGCTGGGGTAGTCACAGCTAACATTTTAGTTGGGGGAGCCAGCATGGTCGCGAACGTCATTCCCGAGGGTATTTTGCTTGGTCGCGCCCGCGTGCCTGGCCATGCCGAACCGCGCATCGTCACCGTGCGCGATGGGCGGCTTGTCGATATCACCACCAAGGGTTTTGCTACGGTGCGCGACATTGCCGAAAGCGGCAAGGCGGCGGCGCATGTGAAGGCGACCGAAGGCGTGGTACTTGGCGATGCGGCGGCGGCGGTTGCCAATTCCGTTGCTGGTCAGACCAGCGAAAATTTGCCCGTTCTCCTCTCTCCCATCGATCTGCAGGCCATCAAGGCCTCCGGCGTAACCTTCGTCGTTTCGCTGCTCGAGAGAGTAATCGAAGAACAGGCACGCGGGGATAAGTCTCGTGCGGACGCGTTGCGCAGCGAAATTCTGGAGCTGATCGGTACAGATCTTTCCCAGCTCGTGCCTGGCTCCGAGCCGGCAATGAAGGTCAAGGCGGCGCTGATCGAAAAGGGCGTGTGGAGCCAGTATCTCGAAGTCGGGATCGGGCCGGACGCTGAAATTTTCACCAAGAGCCAGGTGATGAGCTCGGTGGGTTATGGTGCCGAAGTCGGGCTGCACCCGATTTCGAGCTGGAATAATCCCGAGCCGGAAGTGGCGCTGCTGGTGACCAGCAAGGGCGAAATCATCGGCGCGACGCTGGGCAATGACGTCAACCTGCGCGACGTCGAAGGGCGTTCGGCGCTGCTGCTTGGCAAGGCCAAGGACAACAATGCTTCGGCTTCGCTGGGGCCGTTCATCCGGCTGTTCGACGGCGATTTCACGCTCGATACCGTGAAGAATTCCGAGATTGCGTTGCGAGTCGAGGGTACCGACGGCTTCGTGCTCGAAGGCGCTTCGAACATGGCGCAGATTTCGCGTACGCCGGAATCCCTGGTTGCCGCGACCATTGGTGGCCATCATCAATATCCGGACGGGCTGGTGCTTTACCTCGGCACCATGTTCGCGCCGGTGAAGGATCGCGACGGCGCAGGCAAGGGCTTCACCCACAAGCTCGGCGACACTGTCTCCATTTCGACGCCGTCGCTCGGTACGCTGACCAACACCGTCAATCTCTCGACCAAGTGTCCGCCCTGGACCTATGGTTCCAGCCACCTGCTGCGGGATCTTGCCCGCGCTGATCTTCTCTAGCCTGCGGATCTCCTCCCCCACGGGCGACGCACGACATTTTTGAAAGGCTTCGACATGAGCGAATTGCACAAGAACCTGATCAACGGCGAATGGATCGGTTCCGACGGCGTTGAGAACATCAACCCGTCCAATCTCAACGAAGTGGTCGGCGTCTATGCCCGCGCCACCGTTGAAGAAACCAAGCAGGCGATTGCCGCAGCTAAGGCCGCGTTCCCGGCCTGGTCGCGTTCGGGCATCCTTGAGCGCCATGCGATCCTGCGCAAGACCGCCGACGAAATCCTCGCGCGCAAGCAGGAACTGGGCGAGCTGCTGAGCCGCGAAGAGGGCAAGACGCTGCCGGAAGGCATCGGCGAAGTGACCCGCGCCGGCCAGATTTTTGATTTCTTTGCCGGTGAAGTGCTGCGCCTTTCGGGCGAAGTGCTGCCGTCGGTGCGTCCGGGCGTTGGCGTTGAAATCACCCGCGAGCCGCTGGGTGTCATCGGCATCATCACGCCGTGGAATTTCCCGATTGCCATTCCGTCCTGGAAGATTGCCCCGGCGCTGGCCTATGGCAATACCGTGGTGATCAAGCCCGCCGATCTCGTGCCGGGTTCGACTTGGGCGATCGTTGATATTCTGGTACGCGCGGGCCTCCCCAAGGGCGTGCTGAACCTGGTCATGGGCAAGGGTTCGGTCGTTGGCCAGACCATGCTCGACAGCAAGGACGTCAATGCCATTTCGTTCACGGGTTCCGTGGGTACTGGCAAGCGCGTGGCGGCGGCTTCGATCGAGCATAACCGCAAGTTCCAGCTCGAAATGGGCGGCAAGAATCCGACCATCGTGCTCGATGACGCCGATCTCAAGGTTGCCGTGGAAACCGTTGCGCAGTCGGCGTTCTTCTCGACTGGTCAGCGCTGCACCGCGGCTTCGCGCGTGATCGTGACGGAAGGCATCCATGATGCGTTCGTCGAGGCTCTGGCTGAGCGCACCCGCAATCTGCGCGTCGGCGATGCCCTTGATAAGAATACTGAAATTGGCCCGGTGGTCGATCCGAGCCAGCTCAAGCAGGACACCGATTACATCGAAATCGGCAGGCAAGAAGGCGCCAAGCTGGTGGCTGGTGGCGAGCGCGTGAAGGCGGCGACGGAAGGCTACTTCCTGCAGCCGACGCTGTTTACCGAAGCGACCAATTCCATGCGTATCGCCCGCGAAGAAATCTTCGGGCCGGTGGCTGCGGTCATTAAGGTGAAGGATTACGAAGAGGCGCTAGCGACTTCGAACAACACGGAATTCGGCCTGTCGGCTGGTATCGTGACGACCTCGCTGAAGTATGCGACGCACTTCAAGCGCAATTCGGAAGCGGGCATGGTCATGGTCAATGTGCCGACTGCCGGCGTTGATTTCCATGTGCCGTTTGGTGGCCGCAAGGGCTCGAGCTATGGCCCGCGCGAGCAGGGTCGCTATGCTTCGGAGTTCTTCACCATTGTGAAGACGGCTTACACCGCTGCCGGCTAAGACGGCGCGAAAATCGAGTTAGCAACGGGGCCCAATGGGCCCCGTTTTCGTTAGCAGACTGTTACCGTTTGCGCTGTGTGAGCCACATGCCGGCGAGGATCAGGACAACGCCAAGGGCGGCGGCCCAGATTGTCACGGGTGCGCCGCGCAGGAGATCGAAGATCACTCCGAACACCATCTGGCCGGCGATCACGAGCAGGGTCGAATTGACGGCGCCGATGCGGGTGATGAGCCAGGAGCCGGAGGCGACGAAGACGACGCCGATGGCGCCGCCGGTGTAAATCCACCAGGGCATTTCGGCGATGTTGGCGGGGATGAGGCCGCCGAGGACGAGGCCGACGACCGTGAGGAAGACGAAGCCGACGAAGTGGTTCCAGAAGGAGGAGATCAGCGGCGTCGTCGACATCGAGAGCCGGCCGTTGACCTGGCGGCTGAGGATGACGAGGAGACCGGCGGCGAAGGCGGCGAGAATGGGGATGATCATGCTGCGCCAAGCCCGAAGAGGATGATGAGGAGACTGCCGGCAGCGATGAGGATGACCGCGCCCGCATCGCGCAGGTCGAGGCGGCGCTTGGGCAGGCCGAGGAGGCCCCAGAAATCGGCGGCAAGGCTGAGGACGACCTGACCGGCGAGGCCAAGGGCGAGGGTACCGGCGAGCGCGAGGGGCGAATTGACCGATGTGGAGGTCAACATGACCGTGGCGGCGCCGCAGATGCCACCGAGATAGGCCCAGAGCGGGGCCTTGCCGATTTTCGTCGTGGCTTCAGCGGCCGCGGCGCGCTGGCCGCGCCAGGCGACGGCGAGGAAGACAATAGCCACCACAGTGCCGACGCCGTGCGCCAGCCAGGAGGAGAACATGGCGCCGCCGAAGCGGCCGGCTTCGCCGTTGACGAAAATCGCCAGGGTGAGGAGGCCGCCGCTGGCAAAGGCCGCGAGCAGATGCAGCGGGTTGGTCCGCTGGGTTGGGGGAGAGGTCATGGTGCGATTCGAATAGGAGGAGGGTGGGGAGAGTTTAGGGAGGAGCGGGCCGGAAACAAAGGGATTCGGCGCGAGTGGCATCGGTCGTTTGGGGTGAGCTTTTTTGGGGGAGGAGGAGAGGGGGAGGAGAGAAGGAGGATAGAAGGAGGAGAGAAGGAGGAGGAGAGAAGGAGGAGGCGGGGGAGGAGGTATGGTGGTGGTGGTGTGGGTGGTCGCTGACCGCCAGGCATGGTTTGCCCTGTTGCACGTTCACCGCCATTCGAGCTTAGCTCTCATGGCCTTCACAGCTCAAATCGCGCCGCTGGCATCATTTGAGCTGTGGGACGCTTTACCGCCATTCGGGCGCAGCCCTCGTGGCCTTCTCACCAAAAATCGCTCCACTGGAGCGATTTTGCCTGCGGCACGGTTCGAAGCTTGCCACCTGTCTCTGACTCGCCCATGACAGGGGCAGGAGTTGAATCACATGTCTGAGCGCGCATCCATTCTGGCGCCATTCCGTCACGAGACTTTTCGTACTCTGTGGCTGGCGACCCTGTTCTCCAATCTCGGGGGATTGGTACAGGCGGTCGGCGCGGGCTGGATGATGACGACGCTGACCACGTCGCACAATATGGTCGCGCTGGTGCAGGCGTCGAACACGCTGCCGATCATGGTGTTCTCCATCGCGGCCGGGGCGCTGGCGGATAATTTTGACCGGCGCAGCGTGATGCTGGTGGCGCAGAGCTGCATGGCCGTGGTGTCGTTGTTGCTGGCGGTGACGGCCTGGTTCGGGCTGCTCAATCCCTGGCTGTTGCTGACATTTACATTTCTCATTGGCTGCGGCACGGCGCTGTTCAATCCGTCCTGGCAGGCATCGATGGGCGATATCGTGCCGCGCGAGGACCTGCCGGGTGCGGTGACGCTCAATGCCATGGGTTTTAACATGATGCGCAGCGTCGGCCCGGCCGTCGGTGGCATGATCGTGGCTTTTGCCGGGGCGAGTGCGGCCTTTGCCGTGAACGCGGTGTCCTATCTGGCGTTGATTGGGGCGCTTTGGCGGTGGAAGCCGCAGAGGGTCAAGGCGCGGCTGCCGCGCGAGCACCTGGGCAGCGCCATGTGGGCCGGCGTGCGCTATGTGTCGCTGTCCCCGAACCTGCTGTCGGTGCTGTTCCGCGGCTTTCTGTTCGGCTTTGCTGCCATCGTCATCATGGCGCTGCTGCCTTCGGTGGCTGAGGAATATGTGGGCGGTGGCGCGCTGGTCTATGGCACGCTGCTGGGTTGTTTCGGGCTCGGGGCCATTGCCGGTGCGGTTCTCAATGGGCGAGTGCGGCAGCGGTTTTCCAATGAGGCCATTGTACGCATTGCCTGTCTTGGCTTTGCGCTGAGCTGTCTGGGGCTGGCGTTCAGCCGTGATCCGTTGTTGAGCCACTTTGTGCTGTTGCCAGCGGGGGCCTGCTGGGTGCTGTCGCTCTCGCTGTTCAATGTGTCGATCCAGCTTTCTGCACCGCGCTGGGTGGTGGGGCGGGCGCTGTCGCTCTATCAGACGGCGACCTTTGGTGGCATGGCCGGGGGGAGCTGGGTCTGGGGCATGACGGCTGACGCGGCCGATCCGCAATGGGCGCTGGTGCTGGCGGCGGGCGTGCTGGTGCTTTGTCTGCTGGTGGGGTTGAGGCTGCCGCTGCCGCAGTTCAATGAGCGTGATCTAAATCCGCTCGATACGTTCAACGAGCCGCTGCTGAAACTCGACCTGATGCCGCGCAGCGGACCGATCATGATCATGATCGACTACCAGATCGCGCAGGAGGATATTCCGCGCTTCCTGGCACTGATGAGCGAGCGGCGGCGTATCCGCATTCGCGATGGCGCAAGGCAGTGGGGACTGCTGCGCGACCTCGAAAAGCCCTACATCTGGGTGGAGAGCTATCATGTGCCGACCTGGGTCGACTATGTCCGGCACAATCTTCGGCGCACCAAGGCGGATGCGGATAATACCGAGCAATTGCGGGCGCTGCATCGCGGACCGGGCATGCCGGTGGTGCACCGGATGATCGAGCGGCAGACCGTGCCACTCGATGATACGACGCCGCTGCGCGACAGCCCGGAGGTGTAGCCATGGTTGCAGTTTTCGTCGATGCCGATGCCTGTCCGGTGAAGGACGAGGCGGCGCGAGTGGCCGAGCGGCATGGGCTGGTGATCACTTATGTAGCCAATTTCGGGCTTCGACCATCGCGTGATCCGATGGTGCGGAATGTGATGGTGCCGCAGGGTGCGGACGCGGCAGATGACTGGATCGTCGAGAATTCGGTGCCGGGCGACCTGGTGGTGACCGCGGATATTCCGCTGGCGAGCCGGATCCTTGCCAAGGGCGGGGCGGCGATCGGGCCGACGGGAAAACTCTTTACGACCGATACAATCGGCATGGCGCTGGCAATGCGGGACCTGAACCAGCACCTGCGCGAAACCGGGGAAAGCCGGGGGTTCAATGCGGCTTTTTCGGCAAAGGACCGCTCTAACTTCCTGCAGCAGTTCGATGCATTGGTGCAGCGGGCCAAGCGGGCTTGAGCGGGGCCAGCCGGGGCGCTTGGCGCACGCGCCTTGACTTTGGCGCATTTGACGTAGACTATTGGAGAATACGTTTTCTGCCCCCGTTGGCGAACTGACCCTGCCGGCCGATCCGGTTGCTTGGCTTTCCTTCCGAACTGCAAACGTTAATAGGCTTCTGTAGCATGTTGCTGCAGGGGAACCGCTCGCTTGCACCGCTTCGAGCCAATTCATGAGGACGCCAATGATCAACGGCACCGTGAAATTCTTCAATTCGACCAAGGGCTTCGGCTTTATCTCGCCCGATGGCGGCGGTAAGGATGCCTTCGTCCACATTTCTGCGCTGGAACGTGCTGGTATTTCCAGCCTTGCCGACGGCCAGAAGGTGACCTTCGACCTCGAAAAGGGTCGTGACGGTCGTGAATCCGCAATCAACGTGCAGCTCGCCTAAGACGCGTATCGCGATCTCCTCGAGGTCGCGACGTGTACCAGGCTTTGCTGTGCAGCGTTTTCAAACCGGAAGGCGGTTCGCCTCTTTCTGAAAACGCTAGTGTTTGAGTTTGGCCGGGGCGGTTGCGCCCCGGTTTCCAAAGGAGCGCTCGATGTCTCACCTCTATAAAGTCGGCCAGATGCTCGACCTGCGCTCCGCCCCGCGTCACAGCAATCGGCCTGCAGGCCCTTGCGAAGTGATCTCGTGTCTCCCACATGAGACTGGCCCGGTACTGTATCGGGTAAAATCGCGCGGCGAGACCAATGAACGCGTTGTCGAAGAGGGCGATCTTTCGCCCAGCGACGCGTCCAAATCGGCCTATGTCGAAGGCGCAAGCGTCTTCAGCATCGCCGTAAACAAGCGGTAAGCGCACTCACCCTTCAAGGTTTGCGTCGGTTGATCTCCCGGTCGTGGCAGTTGTTGTCACGAGGGTGAGACAATCACGATGCAATAACGTGCACGAATATGCCGCCCCTGGCGCGACTCGCGCCGGGCTAATGCCGGCCTCTGGCCGGAAGAAAGACTGAAATGAATACGCATATACTAAGCGCTCCGGGGGAACTGTTCCTCGGCAGCGACGCCGCAACGGCACTCGCACAGGGTGCGCGGCGCTTTTCCTCGGCCGCCAAGGCCATCCGGTTCGCCATGGAACAGGCAGCGCCCGTGAGCCTTCACGGCGCCTTGCTCAAGATCGGCGGACAAACGCTTGGGCCGGACCAGATCCGCTCCCTGCATCGGCAGATGGAAACCATCGGCCAGGCGCGCAGGACGCGCCAATAAAAACGCCGGCCATATGGCCGGCGTTTGCTTGTTCCGAACTGGATACCAGTTCTGGATATAGGTTTTAGGCCTGCGAACGCGGAGCCGAACCGGGACGGCCGCCGAAGCTTCCTGCGGGACGCTTGGGCGCAGCAATCAGACCTTCGCGAATAGCCTGCTTACGCGCAGCCTTACGGTTGCGGCGGATGGCTTCGGCCTTCTTGCGCACGCGAGCTTCCGAGGGCTTCTCGAAATACTTGCGGAGCTTCATCTCGCGGAAGACGCCTTCGCGCTGAAGACGCTTCTTGAGAACGCGGAGGGCTTGGTCGACATTGTTGTCGCGTACCTGGACCTGCAAAAAATTTCCTAACTTGGTGTGCGCCTTCTCCATGAATGGCAGGCGGAGTCGATCTGTGATCGGTGCACTTCGTTATCAGGCCCGGTCGGCGCTGCCAACCCGAGAAGTGGGGTTGTGATGTCTAAACCACGTCGCAATCTGCGGGATTTGCCCGGGGCGCCTTAGATACCTGTTCCTAGGTATGGCTTTGTCCCGAAACCGGGCCGCTCAGGCCGCGCGGCTGCCGATTGCTTCGGCCACGGCGATGTCGGCCATGGCGAGGGCGGCGGCCCGGGTCTTGGCGGCGGCGATGAAACGGCCGTTGTGGCAGAAGGTGGCGCCTTCGACGCCGCTGGCGACTTCCAGATCATGGTTGGTGAGACCCGCCCAGGCGGCGGGCAGATCGGCGCGCAGCTCAAAACCCTCGTCGCTGCGGCGGATGCCGGTGAGGCACCAGTCCTTGTCGCGCGGATGGACGACGAAGAGCAGGTGATCGGCGCCGGCCTTCACGATGGCGGCGCGGAAGGGCATGCCCATGGGCAGTTCAAGCACGCGACCGGGGCCGGTGGCCTCGATCGCCTTCGTCACGAGGGCCTCGGCGCGGAGCTTTGCCGCGCTGCGGGCGACGGCCGCCTCGACGAAGCTGCGGGCGATGATGAGTGCCTTGTGGAACGCCTGCTGATCGGCCTCGGCGTCGCGGTCGTCGAAGTCAGGTTTCAGGGTTTCGAGGAGCGAAGAGAGCGACAGGCCGGCCAGCGGACCCGAGGGGCTGGCGGCGCCGTTGTCGACGAGATCGATAGGCAGGACGAGATTGCCATCCACCGAGGCATGCACGCTTTCGACATGCTCAGCGGGAACATCGAAGGAGGCGATGTAGTCGCGGCCGAAATGCTTCCAGACAAGGCCAAAGGAACTGTAGGGCTGGCCATCGTCGCGCAGCGGTGCGCCGCGCTGGTGGTGATCGAAAATGCGGGCCTCGGCGTCATAAGCGCCGCCGACATCGTAGATGATGCGATCGGGGGCAGGGGTGATCCACTCCGGCGCGCGGCTGCGCACGATCTCGGCAGCGGGGAACAGCCGGGTCAGGATGACGCTCGACAGCAATTCATCGGCATGGAAACCACCGGAGTGGGTGACGAGGAAAGCTGGTGTCATGTGCGAGGCGGTCCTGAACTGGGCAATCGAGGCGTCACGACCCTTTCGGCCCCGACGGACCTTGCTACCCTGCTTTGGAGGGAGGAGGCAATGTTATCGTTAGCGAAACGTTAACGGGTGCGTGAGGGCGCGATCTCGCAGTGGCTCTCATGATGAGGTGCCTTGCAGGGTAAAGCCTCGAACCACGAGGGCGTGGCACCCAGGCATCGGGGCACGCCCTCGTGGTTCGAGGCTACGCTTGCGCTTCGCACCTCACCATGAGGGCTACGGGGATAGGCTGAGATAAACGAGTTTGCGGCTTCAGGCTGGTTGGCCGAAGCGTTCGTCGAAGGCGTAGCCGGCGCCGCGGACGGTGCGGATCGGGTCGTTTTCGCGGCCGCGATTGATGGCGCGGCGGAGGCGGCCGATATGGACGTCGACGGTGCGCTCGTCGACATAGACGTCATTGCCCCAGACGCCATCGAGAAGCTGCTCGCGCGAATAGACGCGGCCGGGATGGCGCATGAGATATTCGAGCAGGCGATATTCGGTGGGGCCCAGGTGCACGTCGCGGGTGGAGCGGCGGACGCGGTGGGTGGTGCGGTCGAGTTCGAGATCGCCGACCTTCAGCGCTGCGGTCACCAGATTGGGGTTGGCGCGGCGGAGGAGGGCGTGGATGCGGGCAACCAGCTCAGGGACCGAGAAGGGTTTTACGACGTAGTCGTCGGCGCCGGTCGAGAGGCCCCGGACGCGTTCTTCTTCTTCACCGCGGGCGGTGAGCATGATCACCGGGATGCGCGAGGTTTCTTCGCGGGCGCGGAGCCGGCGGCAGAGTTCGATGCCGGAGATTTCGGGCAGCATCCAGTCGAGCAGGATCAGGTCGGGCAGCTTTTCGGCGATAGCGTGCTGGGCCTCGTCGCCGGTTTCAGCGGTGACGACGCGGAAACCCTCGGCTTCGAGGTTGTAACGCAGCAGAATGGCGATATCGCCCTCGTCTTCGACAACGAGAATGGTCGCGGGCATAGGCGTGCTCCATCGATCGGCAGCCGCATGCTGCCGTCATTTCATTGTTTTTGCCACCATCTTCCTCTGCTGCCCCCTGAGGAAAATGGTGGCTGGTTTGGGGTAGTTACAAGGCGAGAGTGGCTATGCCTTGATCTGGGTCCGGTGCAGTTCCTGCACGTCAGCGGTCAGCTGCTTGCCGGTCTGCAGGTAGTAGGCGCGTTCGGCGATGTTGGTCGCGTGGTCGCCGATGCGTTCGAGGTTCTTGGCGCAGAACAGCAGATGCGTGCAGGTGGTGATGTTGCGCGGATCTTCCAGCATGTAGGTCAGAAGTTCGCGGAACAGCGAGGTGTGCATGGCGTCGACTTCGTCGTCGCGGTTGCACACTTCGACCGACGCGGCTGCGTCGCGGTTGGCATAGGCGTCGAGGGCGTCCTTGAGCTGACGCAGGACAAGGGCAGTCATGTTCTTGACGCCGTTGTAGAAGGTCGGCTGCAGGTTGATGCCTTCGAGTTTCAGCGAGCGACGGGCAAGCTGCTTGGCCATATCGCCGACGCGTTCCAGGTCGTTGGCGACGTGGATGGCGGTGACGATCGAACGCAGGTCCGAGGCCATGGGCTGGCGGCGGGCGATGATCGAGACGCACATGTCGTCGATCTTGCGCTGCATGTCGTCGATGCGTTGGTCGGCGATGATGGTGAGGTCAGCCAGCTCGCGGTCGAGCTTGAGAAGGGCCTTGGTGCCGTTCTCGATGGCGACTTCGACCTGGCCACCCATTTCGGCAATGGTCTGGGCCAGGGCGTTGAGTTCGTCGGTGAAGGACGAGACGATGTGATCGGATGCGGTATTGGGCATGATGTTGGTTCCTCGTTCCGCGATCAGCCGATGCGGCCCATGATGTAGTCCTGGGTCTGCTTGTTCACCGGATTGGTGAAGATGTCCTCGGTCGGGCCCTGTTCGATCAGGTTGCCGAGGTGGAAGAAGGCGGTGCGCTGGGAAACGCGGGCTGCCTGCTGCATCGAGTGGGTCACGATGACGATGGTGTAGTTTTCGCGCAGTTCGTCGATCAGCTCTTCGATGACGGCGGTGGCGATCGGGTCGAGGGCCGAGCAGGGCTCGTCCATGAGGATCACTTCCGGACCGACCGCGATGGCGCGGGCAATGCAGAGGCGCTGCTGCTGGCCGCCGGAGAGACCGGTGCCGGGCTCCTGCAGGCGATCCTTCACTTCTTCGAAGAGGCCCGCCTTGCGCAGGGACGAGACGACGATTTCGTCGAGGTCGGCCTTGTTGCGGGCGAGACCATGGATGCGGGGGCCATAGGCGACGTTGTCGTAGATCGACTTGGGGAAGGGGTTCGGCTTCTGGAAGACCATGCCGATGCGGGCGCGCAGTTCGACGACGTCAAGCGCGGGGGCGTAGATGTCTTCGCCGTCGAGCTTGATGGTGCCGCCGACCTTGGCGCCTTCGATGGTGTCGTTCATGCGGTTGATGCAGCGCAGGAACGTCGACTTGCCGCAGCCCGAGGGTCCGATGAACGCAGTGACGGCGCGATCGGGGATGTCGATCGAAATGCCGTGCAGGGCCTGCTTGGTGCCGTAGTGGACGGTCACGTCGCGAGCGGTGAGGCGGATGGGGCGTTCGAGCACATCAGTCGGGTTCATGGCGGAGTCCAGATTCAGGGAAGTCTTCTTAACCTTGCCGGCAAGCATATCCATTTGGCTCATCCTTAAGCACGCTTTTCAAGGCGCGAGCGGAGATAGATCGCTACGCCGTTCAGCAGGATCATGACCGCCAGCAGCACCATGATGGCAGCGGCCGTGCGGGGTTCGAAGAAATTGCGGTTTTCGTTGCCCTGCCAGAGATAGATCTGGACGGGGAGGGCCGTGGCCTGATCGAGCGGCGTCGCGGGGACCGAGGCCACGAAGGCCTTCATGCCGATGAGCAGGAGCGGCGCGGTTTCGCCCAGAGCGTGGGCGACGCCGAGAATGGTGGCCGTGAGGATCGACGGGAAGGTCGTTGGCAGGACGTGGTGGAAGACCATCTGCGTCTTGGATGCGCCCATGCCCAGGGCCGCCTGGCGCAGGGCCGGGGAGACGCCCATCAGTGCGCCGCGGGTGGCGATGATGATGGTGGGCAGGGTCATCAGGGTCAGCACCAGACCACCGACCAGCGGAGCCGAGATCGGCAGGTGGAACCAGTTGATGAACACCGCCGCGCCGAGGAGACCGAAAACGATCGAAGGGACGGCGGCGAGGTTGTTGATGTTGACTTCGATGAGGTCGGTGAGGCGGGACTTGGGCGCGAACTCTTCGAGATAGATGGCGGCAGCAACCCCGATCGGCACGGCGAGCACGATGACGATCAGCATCATCCAGAGCGTGCCGACAAAGGCGCCAAGGAGACCAGCGGAGGCGGGAGCCGAGCGGCTATCCACATTGGTGAAGATCGTCCAGGCAAAGCCGTTCGAGATCGTGCCATTGTCAACGAAGGTATCGATGAGCTGGCGGGCCGGCGCCGAAAGCTGCTGCTGAGCGTCGCCGAGATCGCGGTTGATATTGCCCCGGATCCAGTTGGCGGCATTGGCGGAGGCCAGCACGTCGACGTCCACGGTCTGGCCGAGGAGGGACGGATTGGCCACGAACATTTCGCGGATCTGGTGACGAGCGTTGGTTTCCGGGATCGTCTGGATCTGCTTGCTGTCGATCTCAAAACCTTCCGGCGCAGCCTTGCGCAGGGAGGCTTCGACGATGGTGTTCCAGTTCAGCATGGCCAGCTCGCGCTGCCACTTGAGGCTGGCGGCGGTGTACTCGGCGTCGGAGGCGAAATCGCCGCGTGCCGGAGCCGGGCCGACATCGATGACTTCAGCGTCGAAGGTCACCGACAGGTGCAGGTTGGACTGGACGAAGGCCGGGATGCCCTTGCGGAACACGTCCACGAAGAGGAGGGCAACGAAGCCGAGCGCGACGGCAATGGCGGCGATGCCGAGACCGCGGAAAATCTGCTCATTCAGGTGGCGGCGACGCAGGCCGGCGCGAATGATACGGGTGCGGTCCGACGAGGCTTTTTCGGGGAAAGTCTGAATATCGGTAGCCATTTTATTCGTACTGCTCCCGGAAGCGGCGGACGATGTAGAGGGCGAAGATGTTGAGGCAGAGGGTCACGACGAAGAGCGTGAGACCAAGGGCAAAGCCAACCAGGGACTGCGGGCCGGTGAAATCGGTATCGCCGGTGAGCTGGTTGACGATGGAAACGGTGATGGTCGAGACCGGCTCGAACGGGCTGCCGCGCAGGATCGGGGCGTTACCGGCGGCGAGCACCACGATCATGGTTTCGCCAATGGCGCGGCTGACGGCGAGGAGGAAGGCGCCGACAATGCCGGGGAGGGCGGCGGGCAGGAGGACGTTGCGGATCGTCTCGGACTGGGTGGCGCCCAGGCCATAGGCACCATCGCGCAGGGTGCGGGGCACCTGGTTCATGATGTCATCGGAGAGGGATGACACGAAGGGGATGATCATGATGCCCATGACGACACCCGCCGTCAGGGCCGAGGTGGCGCTGATCTGGAGCCCAATGGCATTGCCGAAATCGCGAAGGAAGGGGCCGACCGTGACGAGGGCGAAGAAACCGAAGACGATGGTCGGGATGCCGGCGAGAATTTCGATCAGCGGCTTGGCGACAGCACGGAAGGACTTTGGCGCGTACTGGCTGAGATAGATTGCCGAGAGGAGACCGACAGGCACAGCAACCAGCATGGCGATGGCGGTGATCATCAGCGTGCCGGCGAGCAGCGGCAGGAGACCATAGGAGCCGTGATTGTCGCCGCCGGCATTGTTGGGTGCCCAGACGGTGCCGAAGAAGAAATCGAGCGGATTGATGAAGGTGAAGAAGCGCAGCGCCTCGGTGACGAGCGAGGCGACGATGCCCACCGTGGTCAGGATGGCGACGGCAGAACAGGCGAGCAGCAGGACATTGACGACGCGCTCGACCGAATTGCGGGCCCGGAGGCGCGCCGTAATGCGGGAGCGGGCGTAGATGAGACCGGCGCCGCCAGCGACGACGGCGAGCACGAGCGTGCCAGCAAAGGTGATGAAATTGAACGAGCGCAGGGCGTCGCCGGCGGACTGTTCATAGGGTGCGATTTCGCCAGCCACGCCATAACCCGAGGCGATCGCCTGGATACGGCCAACGGTGGCATTGAGGCCGACCTGATCGAGCGAGACGAGCGTATCCTGCGGGATCAGGGAGACAATGTAATTGTGGGTGACGCCGCCGCCGAGCCAGGCCCAGAGCAGCAGGATCACCAGCGCCGGGATCATGGCCCAGATCGCGGTGAAGGAGCCGTGATATTGCGGACGAGAGTGGACCTTGACGCCATCGGCAGTCACGAGGTTCCGGCTCTTCGACCAGCCGGTCTGATAGGAAATGCCTAGAAGGACAATTAGTACGCCGGCTACGACCAGAGCATTCATCGCGATGCGCCCCCGCGGGAAAACGAAAGAGCGGGCCGCACCGGAATGGTGCGACCCGCGACAGGTCTATTACTGAGCGC
This sequence comes from Devosia sp. LjRoot3, assembly GCF_964252865.1. Lineage (NCBI taxonomy): Bacteria > Pseudomonadati > Pseudomonadota > Alphaproteobacteria > Hyphomicrobiales > Devosiaceae > Devosia > Devosia sp. LjRoot3. The sequence continues at coordinate 194,751 of NZ_CAXUPK020000003.1, read as the reverse complement.
CAGCTTCGAAGGCGGCCAGAACTTCAGCGGTCTTGTCGGCCGGCTGCGGGATCAGGCCAGCGGCTTCGAGAGTGCCGCCATTGCCCGAAATGCCTTCCGAGAGGAAGAACTGGACGTATTCTTCGATGCCCGGGATCACGCCGATGTGCTGACCCTTGACGTAGAAGAACAGCGGACGGGAGACCGGGTATTCACCAGCGGCAACCGATTCCTTGGTCGGGACGACGCCGTTGACGGTCGCAACCTTGAGGGTGTCGGTGTTCTGTTCGTAGAAGGACAGGCCGAAGACGCCGACAGTGTTCGGATCGGAGTTCAGGCGAGCGAGGGTCTCGGTGTAGTCGCCCGAGATTTCGATGACCACGTCCTGGCGGAAGGTGGTTTCGAGGGCCTTCACTTCGTCTTCAGACAGACCTTCGGGGTGACCAGCTTCCTTGAAACCAGCGGTCACAACCTTTTCCTGGAAGACTTCACGGGTGCCGTGGTTCGAGGCCGGGATGGCGAGCGAGATCGGCTGGGCCGGGAGCGCGGCGTCGACTTCGTTCCAGGTCTTGTAGGGGTTGTCGACGAGAGCGCCATCAACATAGACCTTGGCAGCGATGGCCTTGTAGACCTGAACCGGGGTCAGGGCGAAATCAGCGCCGGCAGCGGCCGAGGCGAAGACGATGCCGTCAAAGCCGAACTGGATTTCACGAACGTCGGTCACGCCAGCGGCGGTGCAGGCCTCGAGTTCGGCGTCCTTGATCTGACGCGAAGCATTGGCGATGTCGATGGTGTTGTCGCCGGTGCCTTCGCAGAACTGCTTCAGGCCGCCACCGGTGCCGCCGGAACCGACAACCGGGGTCTTGAATTCGGGGAACACGGCGCTGAATTCTTCAGCGACGATGGAGGCGAAGGGCAGGACCGTCGAGGAGCCGGCGATCTGGATGGTGTCGCGCGACTGGGCGAAAGCGGCAGGCGTGCCGAAGGCGGCGAGCGCAACAACGGCGACGCTGGCGAAAAGTGCGGTCTTCATGAAAGTTCCCTTTCGGAATTCGGTTCTGGAACATGGCCAGCCGTTGCTTGAGGCCGCCCTGTGACGCGGCAGACCATATTGGGGCCCAGCGACGGTTTTATTGCAGATAGGTGACTGGTTTGTGACAGATGAAGTTACTGATTTCACAGGATAATTTTGTGAATAACAGTTGTGTGACACAATGTGACGGGGTGTTTTGTGACTCTGCGGAAGCCAAGTTTACCGGTCTGTCGGGCATGAGCTTAGTCGGCAATTGTGACAGTTCGTTCCTCGCTCAGCGCAGAAGCGGGCGGAGGTCGGACTGGATCTTTCGCATCAGGGGCAGGAAGCTCGCGATCATGCGCGAGGTGGAGGCGCGGGCGGTCTGGGCGCCGATATTGAGGGCGGCGATGGTCTTGCCGGCGGAATTGTAGAGCGGCACGGCGATGGAGCAGAGGCCGAGTTCAAGCTCCTGATCGATGACGGCAAAGCCCTGGGCGGCGACGACGGCCAGCTCGGTGGTGATGCTGGGGAGATCGGCCTTGGTGCGGCTGGTATAGGCGATCAGGTCCGAGCGATCGAGGATGGCGCGGGCTTCCTCGGGCGGCAGGGCGGCGAGGAGGATGCGGCCCATGGAGGTGCAATAGGCGGGGAGCCGGGCGCCGGGGCCGAGATTGATCGACATGACGCGACGGGTGGAGGCGCGGGCGACGTAGAGAATGTCGGTGCCGTCGAGGACGGCGGCGGAACCACTTTCGCCGGTGGCGTCAGAAAGTTCGTCGAGGAAGGGCTGGATCATCTGGGGCAGGGTGTTCGCCGCCAGATAGAAGTGGCCGAGGTTCAGCACGCGCGGGGTGAGCTGGAAGAACTTTCCGTCATAAGTGGCGTAGCCGAGGTGGACGAGGGTGAGGAGGCACCGCCGGGCCGTGGCGCGTTCGAGGCCCGTGCGGTTGGCGACCTCGGTGATCGACATGCGGGCGTGGTTTTCGTCGAAGCATTCGATGACGGCGAGGCCGCGGGCCAGGCCGTGAATGATGTCTCCGTCGCGCATGGTGGCCTCGGGGTGGAGTGGTGGCCTGAGGTGCCATGGATGGGGAGGGAAGGGAAGGGCCAACGAAGCTTTGGCTAACTCGATGGGGCACCCTCCCCTTGACGGGGAGGGTTGGGGAGGTGTTAACCCGCTCGGGAATCGTGGCTCCCGCACCCCCTCCCATCCTCCCCCGTCAAGGGGGAGGTGTCTGGTCGGTGGTTGGGTAGGCATCTCAGCCGAAGTTGGCCAGACCCTGAACGCCGCGGTGGAAGCGGGCGAGTTTGGCGTAGAAATCTTCCAGAATGTAGCGGATGTCGATCGTGTCGTAGACCTTGATCGGACGGTGCTGGCCATTGTGGATGTAGTGCATCTGCGGCGAGAACTCGGGGGCGGGGCGCCAGTCATAGGTGCCGCCCATCGGGTTGAGGATCACCGAGAGGGCCGGGGTGTCGCCGAGGGAGCGGTGTTCGATCGGGCCCTGGTGCACGCGAAGATTCCAGTCGATGAGCTGGTCGACGAGGTATTTGCCGATGGCGCCCTTGTCTTCGCAGCGCTCCTGCAGCTCGGCATAGCTCACCGACATCATGCGATAGACGGTGGACGGAATCTGCCAGACCTGGACTTTTGAGCGCATGACGACGTTGGCCGCCGCAATGTCGTTCATGAGGTTGAATTCACGGCCGCCCGAGGGCCAGACGCCGCCGCCGATCCAGACGCAGATGACGTTGCGCTCGTTGAGGCGCGGTTCCATCAGGATGGCGGAGGCCATGTCGGTCAGGGGGCCGAGGAAGGCGACGTAGAGCGGACGATCGTCGTCCTTCAAGGCTTCGTCGATGATCATCTGGGCGCCGGGCGAGGGGACCGGTGTGTTTTCATCGGGGAGGGCCGTGGCGCCGCCATTGGCGACGGGGATACGGCCTTCGAGGTCCATGAGCTTCAGGAGCAGGTCGATCTCGGCGCGGCTATCGAGCATCGAGGTTTTGGAGCGGTGCGCGCCAAAGTGGGCCGCGATGATGCCGTGGAAGTCGAAGGTCGGGGTAAGAAGGGCGTGGACGATCGTGAACTGATCGTCCGCTTCGTTCTTGGCGTCGGTGTTCAGGATCAGGCGGGCGCGCTTTTCGCGGGGGAGGCTGGTCATTCCTGCTCTCCCAGGGCGCTGAAGAGGGCCTTTTGGGCGATTTTCATGGCGCCGATGGCGTCGTGACGGCTCTGAGCTTCCTGCAGGGCTTCGAAATCGAGGCGGTCGAGGCCCTTGGCTGCGGCCTTGAGGAAATCGATGGCGTGGGTGGCGGTGGCGACGGAATCTTCGCGGAAGGGGAACTGGTCGAGCTGCCAGACGCCATTCCAGTTGTTCTTCTTGAGGACGTAGAAGAACTCGAAGAGTTCGAGCGGATGGAGGCTGCCGGCGACGAGGTCGTCGTCCCAGGAGCGGTAGTTGTCGTTGACGTCCATGCCGAAGAGGCGGCCGTGGTCGATGGCGAGCTGGGCGGAGTCGGCGGCGGATTCGCCGCCCATGATGGCGTGGCCGAAATCGAGCAGGATGCCGATATTGGGCAAGCCGATCTTTTCGATGCCGAGAATGGTGCGGGCGACCGAACCGAAGCTCATGCGAACGCGGGGTTCGCGCGGCTTGTATTCGATGACGAATTTGAGGTCCGGGTTTTCGCTAGCGAGTTGGCCGACGCCGTCGAGCGAGCGTTGCCACTGGGTCGAATAGTCGACCTGGAAGGGGTAGTCCCAGCCGTCCTGACCGGGCCAGAGCTTTACGTAGTCGGCCTTGTGGAAGCGGACGACGTTGCAGGCGTCGGTGATCAGTTCGTGGGCGCGGCGGCGAACGCCGGCGTCGGGATTGGTGAAGGCGCCTTTGACGAATTCGCGCGTGTAGATTTCAGGCGTGATGCCGATGACCTTGAGATTGTTACGGTCGAGCGCCGTCTTGATCTCGGTGTCGGAGAATTCACCGCCGAAATAGGGCCAGTTGAGATCGACGACGGACAGGTCTTTCACCTGGCCGGCGATGTCGATGGCTTCGATGATGTTGCGCGGCTGGCCATAGCCGTCGGTGGCGTAGCGGTCGAGATAGGTGGCGAAGTGCCAGATGCCGGCACCGAAACGTGGGGTGGTCATGGGGTTCCTCCGGAATTTTGTTGGTTTTGGGTGGCCAGGGTCTGGGTCACGGCGGACTGCCAGCGCTGGCGATGTCTTTTGCTACTTTCGGCGTCCATCTGCGGCGTGAAGTGGCCGGCGGCGGGGACGCCCGGCATGGAAATGCCAAGGGACGAGAAGGCGAGGGCGGCGGCGCCGAGGGCGCTGACTTCGGGAGCGGCGGCGGCGGCAACGGGACGGCCGAGAATGTCGGACTGGAACTGCATCACGACCGGATTACGCGAGGCGCCGCCATCGGCGCGGAGTTCGCCCAAGGGTGAGCCCATGTCGGCTTCCATGGCGGAATAGACGTCGGCGACCTGGAAGGCGATGGCTTCCAAGGCGGCGCGGGCGAGGTGGGCCGGCTTGGTGCCGAGGGACATGCCGGTGATGGTGCCGCGGGCGTCGGCGCGCCAATAGGGGGCGCCGAGGCCGACAAGGGCGGGGACGAAGGACACGCCGTTGCTGTCCGGGACGGTTTCGGCGAGGGCCGAGAGGGCGGCGGCATCGGGGAGGCCGAGGAGTTCGGCGGTGAAGGCGGCGGTCTGGCCCGAGACGGAGATGTTGCCTTCAAGGGCGTGCTGGACTTTTCCGCCCTGGCTCCAGGCGATGGTACTGGAGATGCCGTGGGTGGAGCGGACGCGGTTTGGCGTCAGGGCCATCAGCGAGGTGCCGGTGCCGTAGGTGGCTTTGACCGTGCCCGGCGCGCGGACGCCGTGGCCGAAGAGGGCAGCGTGGGAATCCCCAATCATGGCGCGGATGGGCACGCCGGAGCTGAGGGCGCAGACACCTTCGGCGACACGGCCAAACTCGGAATCGGAAGAGCGCGCTTCGGCCAGCATGTTCTGCGGCACGCCGAACAGAGCGCAGAGGTCGGCGTCCCAGGTCAGCGTCTCGGTATTGAAAAGCTGGGTGCGGGAGGCGTTGGAATGGTCGGTGGCGTGGGTTTGGCCGCCCGTGAGGTTCCAGAGGAGCCAGGAGTCGACTGTGCCGACACGGAGTTCGCCCCTTTCGGCACGAGCGCGGGCGCCGGGGGTGTTGTCGAGCAGCCAGGCGATCTTGGCGGCGGGGAAGAGGGGGTCGAGGGCGAGGCCGGTTTTGGCTTCGATGGTTTCGGCGTGGCCAGCGGCGCGGAGAGCGTCGCACTTTGGCGCGGAGCGGCGGCACTGCCAGATGACGACGGGGCCGATGGGCTCGCCTGACGCGGCATCCCACACGAGGATGGACTCGCGTTGGTTGGAAATGCCGATGCCGGCGATATTGGCATCACCCGCCTTGGCGACGACTTCGGCAATAACGGTTTTGACGCCATCAACCAGAGCGGTGGCGGACTGCTCGGCCCAGCCGGGCTGGGGGTAGGCGACAACGTTGGGTACGGAAGCTTGGTGCAGCACACGGCCGGAGGCGTCCACTAACAACGCTTTGGTGTTAGTGGTGCCCTGGTCGATGGCGAGGATCAGCTCGCTGGTCATCTTTTGCGCGCGATGGTCTGGCGTACGGCGTCGGCAATGCCGGTTTCGTTGAGCCCGAAATTGTCGAACAGCCAAGCGGCCGAGCCGGTTGGCACGAAGCCGGGGAAACCCAGGATGCGCATGGGCACGGGATTGGTCGAGATGACCACTTCTGCAACGGCGCCGCCGAGGCCGCCGCGGACGGAATGCTCTTCAACGGTGACGATGGCGCCGGTGTCGGCGGCGGCGGCAATGACGGCTTCGTCGAGTGGATTGACGGTGGCCATGTTGACGACGCGGGCAGAGATGCCTTCGGCGGCGAGGGTTTTCGCGGCGGCGACGGCGCGGTGGACCATGGTGCCGTTGGCGATGATGGTGGCGTCGGAGCCTTCGACGAGGGTTTCGGCCTTGCCGATTTCGAAGGTGGCGCCAGCCGGACGGTCGAGGGCAGGGACGGCCATGCGGCTGACGCGGACAAACACCGGGCCGTCATAGGCAGCGGCGGCCTTGATGGCTTCGGCGGTCTGCCAGGGGTCGGCGGGGACGATGAGTTTGAGATTGTTGAAGAGACGAAGCCAGGCGAGGTCTTCGATCGAGTGATGCGTGGGCCCAAGTTCGCCATAGGCGACGCCGGAGGACTGGCCGATCAGCTTTACGTTGACGTTGGAATAGGCAATGTCGGCCTTCACCTGTTCGAGCGCGCGGCCGGTGATGAAGCACGAGGCGGCGGAGACGAAAGGTACCTTGCCGCCATTGGCAAGGCCCGCGCCGACCGCGACCAGAGTCTGCTCGGCAATGCCGACATTGACCATGCGCTCGGGGAATTTCTTCTTGAAGCCGCCGAGCTTGGACGAGCCGACGCTATCGCTGACGACGGTGACGATGCGCGGATCGGCTTCGGCGAGCGCTTCGATCGTTGAAGCAAAGCTGTCGCGGCAATCGAACAGGCCGGCTTTGGAGGGGGCAGCAGCGCTCATCAGACGAGTTCCCGCATGGCTTGTTCGTATTGTTCCTTGGTCGGCACGCCATGGTGCCAGGCGACGTTGTCGTGCATGAAGCTGACGCCCTTGCCCTTAAAGGTATTGGCAATGACGCAGAGCGGCTTGCCGCGGCCCTTGGGGGAGGCGGAGAGCACTTTGAGAAGCTGGGCATGGTCGTGGCCATCGACCACTTCGACATGCCAGCCGAAGGCGCGCCACTTGTCATCCAGCGGGTCGAGCGAGGCGGTTTCCTCGGTGCGGGCGCCCTGCTGGAGACGATTGCGGTCAATGATCAGGGTCAGGTTTTCGAGCTTGCGGTGGCCGCCGGTGAGGGCTGCTTCCCAATTGCTGCCTTCCTGCAATTCACCGTCGCCGGTGAGCACGAAGGTGCGGAAATCAGCATTGTCGATCTGGCCGGCAATGGCGATGCCGAGGGCAACGGGGAGACCGTGGCCGAGGGGGCCGGTATTGGTTTCAACGCCGGGGAGATAATTGCGGTTGGGGTGGCCGTTGAGCTTGGAGAGCGGCTCCATATAGGTCGTCAGGTCTGCTTCCGGAAAATAGCCGGCGCGGGCGAGAACCGAATAGAATGCGCCGGTGCAATGGCCCTTGCTCATGACGAAGCGGTCGCGCTTGGGATCGGTTGGGTTCTTCGGATCGTAGCGCATGACGCCGAAATAGAGCGTCGCGAGAATATCGGTGGCGCTGAAGTCGCCGCCGGGGTGGCCTTGCTGGGCCTCATAGACCATCTGAAAGCTGCGGCGGCGTATCCACAAAGCCTGCGCGGCGATATCGCCCACGAGGTCATTCTTGAGGGGTGCGGCGGGTGATGGCAAGGGAACCTCCGTCGGCAATTGCCTCGACGAAAAATGCCGAGGCGGGATGCTCTTGTATGGTTGGTACCGCTTGCTTTGCTTTCGTGCAATACGGAAAATTTGTGATTTTTTGCGTTTCGTGTTTCGAATGGTGCAGAAGGTCGCGCGGGAGAGGTCGTTTCTCCACCTTTTTCTAGCCTTGAGAAGCATCAGAGATTGCGGACACGCGGCGACAAGGCGATATGGTAGCACGATAAAGAGGGCGGGGATAAATGGCGCAGAAACCAAGGGGCGGACGGCGGAGTGGCGGCGAGGCGCAAGCAGGTGGCGCGCCGCAATTACTGGCAGAACCGCGGCGCATGCGCATTCTCGAATGGCTGCAGGAAGAAGGAAGCGCGAGGGTTCGCGATCTTTCCTCAGCGTTCGGCGTTTCGGAAGCGACGATCCGGCAGGATCTGGAGCGGCTGGAAGCTGACGGCAATATTACCCGCGAGCATGGCGGGGCCTATTTGAAGTCCATTCCGCAGCAGGTGCAGTCCATGACGCTGCAGCATGTGCAGAATATGGACAAGAAGCACGCCATCGGCATGGCGGCAGCGGCGCTGGTTTCGGACAATGATACGCTGATCATCGACTCGGGCACGACGACGACGCAGTTTGCCGAAAATCTGAAGTCGCGGCAGGATCTTAACATCATCACCAATGCGCTGAACATCGCGTTGATCCTGGGGGCGATTCCGACCAATACGGTGCATATGCCGGCGGGGCAATTCAAGGCGCCGACGTTGAGCCTGAGTGGCGAAAAATCGGTCGAATTCTTCGTCGGCATCTATGCGCAAAAGCTGTTTTTGGCGACGGCCGGGGTTTCGTTCGACGTGGGCCTGACTTACCCGGCCATTGGGGACATTTACGTCAAGCGGGCCATGGTGAAGGCGGCCTCGCATGTGTATCTGCTGGCCGATTCCACCAAGATCGGGCGCGTGTCGTTTTCCGCCCTGGGAGGCGTGGAATTGGTGCATACGCTGATTACCGATGACGGAATTACCGACGAGGATCGGATGCAATTCGAGAAGCGTGGCGTCGAAGTCATCGTCGCCCGCTAGGAGGCGGCAAATTCGAGCAAACGAAAGCACTCGCAGAAAATCAAAAGCCTGTGCCTGGTGATTTCTCTACTGTGCGCTCGGGCATCCGGGGTTGCAAGGACGGGCCAACGGGAAGGCCGGTCCCTCGTCGGGGATAGAAGGGAACAATTACGGGTGGCCGAGAAAATCAGCTTGCCTCTCGCGGTCCCAGACCCTAGGAAAACCGGGATGCGCCTATAGCTCAATGGTTAGAGCCGACCGCTCATAACGGTCTGGTTGGGGGTTCAAGTCCCTCTGGGCGCACCAAGCATCTTGCGGCTTTGCCGAATTTTGGAAGTGCCTCTCCAAAAATTGGGCGCGCGGAATGGCCCCATGAAATCCCTCGGAGCTGGTTCAAGAACTGGGTTGGGGTTCGAGTCCCTTCGCCCGCTCACACATGATTAACGAATCGTGATCGAAGCCGGTGGCCTTTGCCTTCGCTAGAAGAATATCTAGCAAGGTCAGCTTGCTACGGTGCCTGCAAAGCTCTGGGGGCATCAATGACGATTATTCAGAAGACGGTTGGCGGACAGATCATCGACATCAAGACTGGCGGTATCGAGTCGTTCGGCACCAGCACGGCAAATACCGGGTTCTCGCTCTACGGAGCGGCGACGTTCAACGACGGCCAGATGCTGAAGAACGTAAATGTGGACGCTGCAATCGATCCGTACTTCCGTGAGGGCGGTGATCACGACACATCCTTTGCGATGAAGAGGATCGGCAACGCTTGGCTGATCTATGCTGTCCAAATCGGCGACGCGCTTCGTGTTGGCGCACTTGCCAACTACGGTGTTGGCATTTTCGGCGCTGCGCTCTTTGGCATCATCGGGCTGATCATCGCAGCAATCGGCGGCGGGATGATCGCGGGCATGGGTCTTTTCGGGCTGGTATTGGTGATCCCTGGGCTCGGCATCGCTTACTGGTGCTTCTCGCGAGCATATGGCCTTTGGTCCGTGACCCAAGCGGCAGCGGCGCTGCGTCGCCCTAACGCTTCTCTGCACGCCTAACATTAGGCGGCACGGTCCTTGGGCTGATGCTGTCTTTGGTTTTGCGGGTAGTGCGCTGCCGCGTCGGCTTTTCTTCGACGGATTCGGGTCTCGACAGCTTGAGCCGGGACTCAGCGCATCTGGGTGATCCAGTTCCACCACTGGTCGTTCGTTTGGCGGGCGATGGGTAGCTTGTCGCGCTGGTCTGCCAGGGCGCGAACTTCGCGGGCGGTCATTCCCATTTTTCGGCTGAATGCGCGGCTGAAGCTTTTTGGGTGCAGGAAGCCGAGGGATTCGGCGATGTCGGCAATGGTCCGCTGGCGCAGTTCGGGGTCGATCAGGGCCAGGTAGCACCGATGCAGGCGACGGTCCTGGACATAGGTGGCAAAGCCGCCGAATGGCTCGAAAAGATAGTAGAGCTTGCGCTCCGACATGCCGAAACGCTGCGCCACGGATGCCGCTGAAAGCGCGGGATTGGCGAGATGCAGCTCGATATGGCGGCGGATCGTGCTCATGATTGCCGAGGTGAACGGCGTCGCACTGGCTTCCTCGACCTTGCCGTTGAGGGCCGCGGCAGCCAGCGCAACGGTGGGGCCCAGAATCGCCATGGCATCTTCCTCGCGCAGGTCTGGCGCGGTGGTCAGCAGAGCCTGCAGGTGGCTGCGGAGCAGGATCACGAGCGGATCGCGCCCCGAGAGGATGCTCATATGATGCGACTGAGGCTGGGTCAGCAGTGGCGCGATGATCCGCCGGGGAAGAATGATGTTGAGATTGGCGAAGGCGGTGGTGCCCGATGCCAGCGGTTGTGCCAGGTCGGTCACCCAGAGATCGCCGGGCCGTGTCACTTCGTCGGAGCTGCCGTCGCGGCGGCCGCAGCTTCCCTCCGTATAGAACTGGAGCATGATGTGATCGAGATTGTCGCGTTCGATCTTGCGGCGCGAGCGGTCGAACCATTGGGCGGGAGCGCTGCATTGGCCCAGTGCCACATCGCCGATCAGAAAACCGTCGACCTCCGCCCGGAAGGGGGCTTCGGCCCCGCCATTGAGCCGGGTGTCGAACATGACGCCAATGCTCTCCTGCCAGGCAGATAGAGCGTCGCCAACCGGCATTCCCTGAGTATCGAGTGTTGAATGCGGCAAGCCCAAGATGAAAGACTCTCTTAGAACGAACGTTTCCGGGGTAGGCGAGCGCTGAAGCGCGTCGCGATCTTCTGGAACCGGTCAACGTGCTTTAGGTGTTTGTTTTCACGCATGTAGCTAATGCTGCATCGTGTCATTGGCAATCTCGCTCAGAAGCGCATGCCTAATTTCGTCTGGGCGGAAATTGCAGTCGTGCCGCCAGTTTGGACAAGAAGTCTGCCCGACAATCCCAAGGTCCAACCCGCTTCGCTCTGCAGATCGACGCCGGTCGATAATGACGCCGAATATGCAAGGCCGCCCGCGGACAGGGCAGAGCCTAGATCGAAGCCGAGATAGGGTTGGATGGTCCAGCCGTTGTCGGCGACGAGCCGGTAGCGCAGGGTGCTTCCGACGCTGGCCTGCAACTGTTCGAGCAGGAGAGGCGCGATGGTGGCGAGCGTGCCGTTCTTGTCGGCCGCGACATAGCCTCCGGCTTCTTCCCGCAGGTAGAAAAGGCTGACGCTTGGGATCAACATGAGATCGTCGGCAATCGACACGCGGCCCTGCAGCCCGGCTCTGGTCAAAAACCGTGTCGTGCCAAAGGTCGCTGCGAAGATGCCGTCGGTCGTGTCGTTCCAGCTTTGGCCATAGAGCATGCTGGCGTCGAGATAGAGGTTTTCGGTGAGCTCGATGGAGACATAAGGCCCGGCTGCGAGGCCGGTACCGGTGTTCTTTTCGTCGCCGCGTTGGGCGTTCATCCAGTCGACGTGTACGGAAACGCCGAGCAGCATTTTTTCGGTGGCAAGCATGTCGGCGCCCAGCGAAAGCGTGGCGCCATGGCCCCATTGTTCGCCGGCATTGCCAGACCGGACATGAACCGTATTGGTTCCGTCGATCCAGAACCGCAGCCCGCTCGCATCGGGCTCGGCCATGGCGAGGCTTTCGGCGGCGTTGAGCGCTGCGGGTTGGCTGCTGGCGGCATAGGCCAGGGTGACGGAATTGCCGTTGCTGGGCGATACCGATATCGAGCCGGGCGTGGAGGCCGTCATGGCGCTCTGCCGGTCATGAAATGTTGGCACTGATACGCTGGCAGCCCAGACGGCGGAGCGGGACTGCACGAATTGATCGCGCTGCTGCGTAAGCTCGGCCTGAACCCGCGCGAGATCGGCGGTGATGAGATATGTGACGCTGAAGGGGGCAGAGGTGCCCAGGGCGCTTGTCAGCGTGTACCAGACCACGGCCTGACCGGAGAATTTCGGGTTGGGCTTAAAGTCGAGCGTGACCGAAGTGCCTGCAGCAATGGAGGCACTGCCGGCTATGGCCGGTTCTACCGCCAGGATGGCCGCGCCCGAGAACGGGCCACCCATGGCGCCTGTCGCAAGGTCTAGCGGGGCGGGCACGGTTCCAACTGGTACGACGACCGTGTGGGACGGCGCGGTGATCTCGCGGGGCGAGACATTGATGGAATAGTTGGCCATCGCGCTGCCGCCGCCGGATAGGTCGGTGACTGATATTGTAAATGCGCTGCTGCCGACTGCGCTCGGTGTGCCGCTGATGGTGCCCATTGTGGTGTCGAGGACGAGGCCGGCAGGTAGTGGGCCCGATGTCAGGGACCATTGCAGCGCCCCTGATTGCCCGCTGGCGGACAGCTGGTGCGTGTAGGCCTCTCCAACCATGGCGGGCGTCAGTTGGCCCGCCGGTGGGGTGATCGAGATCTGGGTCAGGGAAACGCTGAATGTTTCCGCGACGGGGAAGGCCGGCAAATAGGTGGCGTCTCCGGATTGGCTTGCGCTGATGACGCATTGCCCTGCGGCACGGGTTGTCACCTGACCCTCCGGCGTCGCCGTGCAGATGCCGGGGGAATTGGACGCAAAACTGAGCGGCAGGCCGGAACTGGCGCTTCCGGACATTGCGAATGTCGCGCCGACGACCTGTGGGCCGGGGTTGAGGAGATTGATGGTCTGCGCGCCCTGTGGCGTTGCGTTGTTGCTGGGCATGGAATTTGCGCCCGGCCCAACCGCATTGGTCGCGGTGACCACGAAGCTATAGCTCGTGCCATTGCGGAGCCCGGTGACGATGATCGGGCTGCTGCTACCTGAAGCCATATTGCCGTCGGGAGACGCAACGACCGTGTAGCTTGTTATGGGGCTGCCGCCCGTAAAGCTGGGGGGCGTGAAGCTGATCTCCGCCTGCCCCTGTCCGGCAACGGCGGTGACATGGGTTGGGGCGCCCGGTGCCACACTTCCTATGAGGAAGCTGGCGGAAACTTGTGGGGCGGCTTCGAAGAATGTGTTGCCCGCCTGGTCCCCAGCAATGACGCAGGTCCCCGGCGCCAGAAGGCTGACCACGCCCGACGCGTCAACCGAACACATGGCTGGGGTCGTCGTGGACAGCGCGACGGGAAGGCCAGAGCTGGCGCTGGCAGTTATCGTGACATTGTCGCCGAATTGAACCGGGCCGGGATCGGACAAGGCTATGGTCTGCAATGCTTTTGGCGTGACACCGGGGCTGGCGAGCGAGAGGGCGCTGGGGCCGGTGTCATTGGTCGCGGTTACAGCGAAACCGTAGCTCGTGCCGTTGCTCAGGCCGGTGACCAGAATTGGGCTCGCATTGCCGGTAACGGTCTGGCCTCCCGGGGTGACGTGTACGGTGTAAAACGAGATGGGCGTGCCGCCAGTGAAGGATGGCGGGGTGAAGCTGACGCTCGCCTGACCCGGCGCGGCCAGTGCGCTGACGCTCGAGGGCGCGCTCGGCACTGAGCCATTGACCATGAAGCTCCGTGTTACGCGCGGGGCGCTCACGAACTCGGCATTGCCGGGCTGGTTTGCCGCAATGCTGCATGTTCCGGGGCTGATCAAGGTGACGGCGCCGCTCGCATCGATCGTGCATATGGCATCGTTGATGGAATTGAACACTACCGGCAGGCCAGAGCTTGCGGTTCCGATAATGGTGACGCTGGCGCCGATCTGGACCGTGCCGGGGTCGGACAGCGTGATGGATTGGGGTGACTGGGGCATGACTTGGCCGGTGGCCGCAGACGGGGCGCTGGTGCCGGCCATTGTCGTGGCTGTTGCCGTGAAGGTGTAGCGCAAGCCATTGGTCAGGCCCGTGATCGTCAAGGGGCTGGCCGTTCCTTCCGCGAAGGCGCCGCCCGGGTCCGCCGTGATGCGGTATCCGCTGATATTGGCGCCGCCGGTGAAACCGGGTGCGTTGAAGGATGCCGTGGCAGACCTGTTGCCGGCGCTGACGGTGGTTATGACCGGCGGGTCCGGCAGGGCGGGTATGATGGTCAATGTCCGCGCCGTGCTTGGCGCGGCGTCATAGGTGGCATCGCCGGCCTGGTCGGCGATGATCTCGCAATTTCCTGTGGTCAGCGAGGTGACATTCCCGCTGGCGTCGACCGAGCATATTGCTGGCGTTGAAGTCGTGAAGGTGACGGCGAGGCCCGAGCTTGCCGTTGCCGTCAGTCCCGTGGGGCTGCCGAACGTCATTGGGGAAGGGGGTGGAAAGCTGATCGATTGCGCAGTCTTGATGAGCAGGGGGGCGCTCGCGACCGACGCCTGGCTGTTCCCGATGGCATTGCGAGCGGTGACGGCAAAAGTGTAACTGGTGCCCGCGGCGAGGCCGTTCACTTCGATCGGGCTTGCCGTGCCGGTTGCAGAGAGGTTTCCCGGTGTGGCGACCACGGTGTAGTCCACTATGGCAGCACCGCCATCGCTGGAGGGAGCGCTGAACGAGACAGACGCCGTCGCACCATTGCCTGACGCCGTGCCGATGCCGGGCATGCCGGGCTCATTGGCAAAAGTCAGCTTTGATGCAGCGGAAACCCGGCTCGCGCCCCTGGGCGACCTGACGATGATGTCGACGGTTCCAACGGGCTGTGGCGGAACATCGAGGACAATGCTCTCGTCGCTGACTGACCAGATACCATTCGCCGCATAAGACCCGATCATGATGCTATTGGCGCCGCCAAGGCGAAGGCCATTGATGGTGATCTGGTTTGTACCCGAGGCTTTCACGATCGAGGGTGTGATGGACTCGATCTTTGGTTCTGGCCCCTCGCAGGTCATCCTGACGAAAACGCTGGTGTCTGGATTGGCAAAGGCCATGACGGAGACTTCCTGGCGGTCATGGGCCACCCTGAAGGAACCGCTGATCTCCTTTTCCTCGGTCTGGCTGCCTTCCACCATGGCGTAAGGCATATAGCCGACATCGAGGCTCATGCCGGTGCCGCCGGCGATCTGGCTGATCGCCGTCCGGGCGAAATAGGTGATCGTCTCTCCTTCCAGGAGCTGGTCGTAGATGTTCTCGGCGTAGTCGCGGACTATTTTTCCTGGCCAGTCGGTGTTGATTTGCTGACACTGCGAAGACATCGCGGAAGCGCCCAGTGTGCCAAGGAGGACGGCGAGCGTGCCCAGCAACACGCTCGTTGCGGCGCGGCGAGTTCGGTGATTTTTCGATACCATGTCAGGCCCTAACGCGTCTGGGACCTTTGCAGGCGCCGGCGCATCGGGGATGACTTTTGGGTCACCAATGAACGCGATGAGGGCGCGACGGGAAGGCCAAACCGGACCTGCCGTTAGCAGTGCAAGTCATTGAAATCACGCGACACTGGGACCGCGCAAAGAAATGTAGCCGATCGTGCAAATGAGGTAGCAGATCCTGCAAATCGGCAGTCGGTACCGATCACGGCGTGCGTCAAAGTTAAATGCGCGGCGCCCTGCCATGCGCCTAAGATGCGTGCAGGAGGATCGCAGATGGAAATGCAATCTCAGGTCTTCGACGTAGAGGTCGAGTTCGACGGGCAAACGCACAAAGCGGCGTATTTCGTCGAGAACGACATCATTCATGCCCAGGTCGAAGGGAAAATGATCGTCAGCCCGCTGGGCGCAGTACCGGCATCAAGGACGGTGAAGGCGCTCATTATGGGCCAGTTGCTGCAGATGAGGCGCCGGCATAAGCAGCGGGTCACCTGGGCCCAATAAGAGCGCCGTCACAGCGCCAGTCAGGGCGCCGCGGCGGCCGAGACAGCAGCGCGCATTGACGCTGGCGTGTCGCCGGTGACGATCGCTCCCAGCAGTGGGGCGGCGATGCCGGCTTGGCGCAGTTGCCTGAGATCGTCGGGCGTGAAGCTCAATTGGCTTGGGACGATGACGGGAACGTCGACGGCTGCCGCGATGGCGCGGTAGCGGGAGAGGTCGGCTGGAGCCATGGGGGTGCGGTAGCGCTCGAAGGGCATGATCGAGGCTTCGATGATGCAGCCGGGGAGGGCGGCGATTTTTGCGACGTCTTCCGGTGTGCTGGTCGAGGAGAGGGCCGGCATGGGGCGGAGGCGCGATTGCAGCAGGTGGGGCTGCATGTGGTCGATATAGACGTTGAAGCCTTCGAAGCCGAGATCGGCGAGGGCGTCCATCTCAGCTGCGGTGGGAACGGTTTCCTGGCCTGCCATGACGAGGAGGGGGCAGCCGAGTTTGGCGAGCTCTTCGAAGAAGGGGCGCTCTTCTGCGAAGGTGCCAAAGGTGGTGCCGGTGGCGCGGTGGTAGGCGTTGAGGTGGGTCTTGAGGGCGAAGGCGCCGCCGTCGAGGGCTGCCCTGGCGAGGTCGAGATTGTGCCGGGCGAGGGAGACGATGACCGGGAACTGGCCGGTGGTCAGGGCGGTGTAGAGTTTGGTCGGGTGGTACATCAGTCGATCCGGGTGCCGGTGGCGTCGAAGAGGTGGATGGCGTTGGCGTCGGGGCGGATGCGGATGGTCGTTCCGGGCTGGGCCTTGATGCGTTCGCGGAAGACGGCGCTGATGGATTGCTCTCCAAGGGACAGGGATACCTGGGTTTCCGAACCCATGGGTTCGACGAGGCGGACGGTTGCCTCAACGCCGTCCTCGGCAAGCATCAGGTGTTCCGGGCGGACACCGTAGGTTGCCTTCCCGGAGGTCGGCGTGTTGGCTGGAAGCGGCAGGGTGATGTTGCCGGCCTTGAAACCTTCGGGGGTCAATTCGCCTTCGACGAAGTTCATCGCGGGCGAGCCAATGAAGCCGGCGACGAATAGATTGGCGGGGCGATCGTAGAGGTCGAGCGGGGCGCCGACCTGTTCGACTTTGCCGCCATTCATCACCACGATGCGGTCGGCCATGGTCATGGCTTCAACCTGGTCGTGGGTGACGTAAACGGTGGTGACGCCGAGGCGCTGGTGGAGGCCCTTGATCTCGCCGCGCATGACGACGCGGAGCTTGGCGTCGAGGTTGGAGAGCGGTTCGTCGAAGAGGAAGACCTGCGGATTGCGCACGATTGCGCGGCCCATGGCGACGCGCTGACGCTGGCCGCCGGAGAGCTGGCGGGGATAGCGGTGGAGGAGAGGGGTGAGGCCGAGAATGCCGGCGGCCCATTGGACGCGTTCGGCGATCTCGGCTTTCGAGCCGCCGCGGTGTTCGAGCGAGAAGCCCATGTTCGTGGCGACGGTCATATGCGGGTAGAGCGCGTAGTTCTGGAAGACCATGGCGATGTCGCGGTCTTTGGGCTCGAGGTCATTGACCACGCGACCGCCGATTTCGATGGCGCCGCCGGTGATGGTTTCGAGGCCGGCGATCATGCGCAGCAGGGTGGACTTGCCGCAGCCGGAGGGGCCGACGAGGACTACGAATTCGCCGTCGGCAATGTCGATGTCGATGCCATGCAGCACGGCCGTGGCGCCATAGCTCTTGGTGACGGATTTGAGGGTAACGGGAGCCATGGGATCAGCCTTTCAGCCCGGTATGGGCGAGCCCTTCGACGAACTGCTTCTGCGCCACGATGAAGACCAGCAAAACGGGGATGGCGGTCATGGTGGCGGCGGCGAGCTGGATGTTCCACATGGCCCCGCCATAGGCGTCGGTGAACTGGGTCAGGGCCTGGGGCAGGGTGAACATCTGGGTCGAAGAGAGGAATACGATGGGTTCGAGATAGAGGTTCCACGAATGGAGGAAGGTGAAGATGGCCACGGCGCCGAGGGCGGGTTTCGCGAGCGGCAGGGCGATGGTCCAGAAGATCTTGAACCGGCCGAGGCCGTCGACGCGGGCGGCTTCCTCAAGCTCGTTCGGGAGCGCGATGAAGAACTGGCGCATAACGAAGGTGGCAAAGACCGAGGGTGCCCCGAAGATGGGAACGAGGATCAGCGGCCAATGGGTGTTGATCATGCCCCAGCCGAGGAAAATCTGAAACAGCGGGACGATGGTGACTTCGGAGGGGATCAGCAGACCAAGGAGCACGACCATGAAGATGGCATTGCTGAAAGGGAATTTGATGCGTGCGAAGGCGTAGCCGGCCATGGAGGAGATGACCATGGTGCCGCCGGTGACGAGGGCGGCGATATAGGCCGAGTTCCAGTATTGCCGGGCGAAGGGCTGCAGCTCGAAGACCTGGGCATAGGTCGAGAAATCGAAGCGACGCGGCCAGAGGTCGGGCGGGAAGGCGAAGATGTCGCTGATCGGTTTGACCGACGAGGTGATCATCCACCAGGTAGGGAAGACGAAGGGGATGAGCAGGACGCACATCAGCCCATAGAGGGCAGTCTTCATGCGGGGGCTGAGATCAGTTTTCATAGAAGACGATCCGCTTGCGGAGCTGCCACTGAACGAAGGTCAGGACCGCGACGATGACGAAGAGCAGGATCGACAGGGTCGAGCCATAGCCGAAGAAGTGGAACTGGAAGGCCTGCTGGTAGAGATAATAGACCAGAACCGTGGTGGTCATGCCGGGGCCGCCCTGGGTGAGGACGGCGATCTGGGCGAAGACCTGGAGGGAGCCGACGATGGTGATGATCGAGGTGAGTAGGATCGTCGGCGAAATCATTGGCAGGGTGATGCGGCGGAACTGCTTGAAACCGCTGGCACCATCGACCCGCGCGGCCTCGTAGAGTTCCTTGGGCACGCCCTGAAGGGCGGCGAGGAACAGGATCATGTTGAGGCCGACATTCTTGAAGACCTGCACGACGACGACGGAGATCATCGCGGTGGTTGGGGTGCGGAGCCAGTTAGGGCCTTCGATGCCGAGCATGGCCAGCATGCCGTTGATGCCGCCATTGTTCTGGAGGAGGAAACTCCAGACGATGGTCCATGCGACGAGGGAAACGACAACAGGTGAGAAGAACAGGGTGCGGAAGACGACCATGCCCTTGAGCTTCTGGTCGAGGAGGACGGCGAGGAGCAAAGCCAGCGACATGTTGAGGATGACGAGGCCGGCCGAGAAGATGGCGGAGGCGAGGAGCACCGAAGGCAGGTTCGGGTCGGCCAGCAGCATCTGGTAATTGGCCGCGCCGACGAAATTGAAGCTGGCGGCCAGGACGTTCCATTCGTGGAGCGAGTACCAGAAGACGAGGCCTAGAGGCACGAGCACGAAGGTGATGATGCCGATGAGCTGGGGCGCGATGAAGATATAGCCTGCCGCCGCGTCGCGCCGGGCGATGGTCCAGAAGGGGCGTTTTTGGTTTGGCGAGGCCGAGGCACTCATAGGTTTGGTTCCTTCGTCTCCCTCCCCCTTGTGGGGAGGGATCAAGGGTGGGGGGAACCACGCGCGGAGCGTGTGGAGAGATACCCCCACCCTGCTCGATCACGGACTTAGCGAGCTAAGTCCTATCTCGCGTCCCTCCCCACAAGGGGGAGGGTGGGGTGCGGTGGTTGGCAGAACTAGCGTGCCAGCAGAGGGCTGACGCTGGAACACACGTTTGCGAGCACGGCGGCGACGTCGGCTTCCGGCACCCAGAGAGCGTCGAGGCCGGCGCGGATGGTCTGCTGGATCTGGGCGAAGTTGGTGTGGCCCGGCAGAACGGTGCCGTTGGAGATGCCTGCGATCACGACGTTTTCGATCTGCTCGGCGGAGAGCAGGGGATTGGTCGAGGCGAGGGTTTCGGCATTGAGGAGGCTGGCGCGGGCCGGCGGGAAGAACTGGGCCAGCTGCTTGGAATTTTCGGCATTGGTCATGTAGCCGAGGAATTCGACGGCGACGTCCTTGTTGGCGCCCTTGGCGAAGGCACCGACACCGGCCTGGCCGACGACGGAATATTCACCGGCAGGGCCAGCCGGGAGCGGCACGAGGTCCCAATCGAAGGGGTTTTCCTTGGGCAGCAGCGAGGCACGGCTGATCTGGGTGATGGTCATGCCGGTTTCGCCAGCGAAGAAGTCGATGTCTTCGCCCGGGCCAGGCATGGCCTTGTCGGTAAAGACAGCCTTGTGGATGGCGGTCAGCGCGTCGACCATGGCCGGATCGGTGAATGTGCAGGTCTTGCCATCGGCGCTCCAGGGCGCGGCGCCCCAGCCGTTCCAGATGGAGGCCAGGTTCTGCCAGGTCTGGAACTTGAAATCGCGGACGACGAGGCCGGTCTTGCCGGACTGGCCGACAGTGGCGGCCGAGGCGAAGGCGTTATCCCAGGTCCATTCGCCGGCGGCGATCAGTTCGGCCGGGGTTTTGGCGCCCGCGGCCTTCAGCACATCGTTGTTCGCGAAAATGGCGAAGGGCGAGGTGGAGAAGGGATAGGCGTAGAGCTGGCCGTCCTTGGTCCAGAGGGCGGTCGCCTTTTCCGAAACGTCGGCAAGGTCGTAGCCTTCGGTGGCGGCGAAGGCGTCGGTCAGCGGGGCGAGGGCACCGGAATTGACGAAGTCGGCGGCGGTGGTTTCGAGAATCCAGGCGAGGTCAGGCGGGTTGCCGCCGGCGATCTGGGTGGTCAGGGTCGTCGTATAGCTGTCGAAGGGCAGCGGTTCGAAGGTCACCGAGACATTGGGGTGGGTGGCCTTAAAACCTTCGGCGATCTCGTTGAACATGGCCAGATGCGCCTCGTTGGCGCTCCAGATGGTCATGCGCAGATTGACTGCGTCCTGGGCCCAGGCCGTGCCGGCGGCGGCAAGGCCCAGGATGATGCCGGCCGTTGCGGCCGTGGTTTTCAATAGATGCTTTGTCATTGTTTCCTCCCTGGATGACATGAGTTCGTTAGTAGCCACGCACGTCGGGCCAGCGGATTTCGATGCCTTCCGCATAGAGACGTGACTGGAAATCGGTGAGCAGGGCGTCGTCAGCCTGCACCTGGTGCGGCGTGAGCCCGTGGTTGAGGCAGTGGGCGGCGAGGAGGCCAGCGACTTCGCCGACGTTCCACTCGACCGGATGCAGCCGGTAGCAGCCATTGGTGATGTGGGTGGTGCCCATGTTCTTGCCGCCGGCCAGCAGATTCTTGACGCGGCGCGGCAGGAGCGAGCCGAGCGGGATTTCGAAGGGCGCGGATTCGACGTCGACATAGTTGTCGCCACCCGTCGAGGGGTGGAGGTCGATGCGGTACATGCCGATGCCGACGCTGTCGCGATACTGTTTGGACAGCGTGTTGCCATGGATGGTCATCGAGACGTCCTGCTCAACGATGCGGGTGACGGGCAGGATGCGGCGGCTTTCGCGGATATAGGGGGCCATGGCGAGGCCATGGTCGGTGCCGGTGATGTCGCCACGGAGGCGGAGGCCCGGGAAACCCTGGCCGCCATCGAGGCGGGGGGCTTCGGTCTGGAGCCAATAGAAGACGGAATAGGAAAGGTCGGCGGCGGATTTTAGGTGCGCGGCCTTCTCCTCTTCGGAGACGTCGATGATGGAGCCGAGCATGTAGTCGATCATCGGCCAGTTCACGAGGCAGATGTCGGAGCCATAGGCGCCGGGCACGAAATTGCGGCGGGCGGCGATGCGGCGGAAGGTCCAGAGATTGCCGTCGCCGGGATTGCGGCGCTGATCGGCGTCGACCAGCAGCGGATCATCATCGGGGTTCGGCGTGAAGCTGCGCTCGGTGATTTCGAGGGTGCGAGGATGGGGCGCCTTGAAGCCGAGCAGCGGTCCGCCCCAGAAATCGGGCTGGTACTGGCGCCAGAAATCGTAATTGGCTGGCTTGTCGATCACCTGGTTGCCGTCGACATGGTCGATGGCGAAGCAGACGGAGACGGCCTGGACGTTATCGGGCTGGGCGGTATCGGGTGCGCTGGGCTCGCCGGTGTCGGACCGGGATTCGAAGCCCTTGGCGTATTCAGTGCCGGTGAGGGGCAGGAGGTCGCCGAGTTCGGTGGCGTCGACGACGTACGAGGCGGATACGGTGATTTCTGCGCCCGTGTCGCGGTGACGCAGGGTGATGGCGCGGACCGTGTCACCCTGCACGTCGGCGGCGATGGGCAAGTAGGGTTTTAGGACGCGGAGCTGGCCACCGCCGCGCCAGGGGGCGAGCATGGCTTCGATGACGGCGAGGCCGGTGCGCGGTTCGGCGCAGAGGCGGCTGACCCAGCCGGCGCCGGGATTGAGATCGCCCCAGGCGCGGCTCTCGGCGGTCAGCGGATAGTGGTCGCGATAATATTGACGGATGCCGTTGCGGAGCTGGCGATAAGAGCGGGTGATGCCGAACTGTTCCACCCAGGAGTGCTCATCTGGCGGCACGGCCTGGCTCGTGAGCTGGCCGCCGAGCCAGTCAAATTCCTCGGTGAGAATGACGGTGCGGCCCGAACGTAGCGCGCCGAGAGCGGCGGCAACACCACCGAGGCCACCACCGACGACGAGAAGATCAGCGGAAAGTTCTTTGGTCATTTGGTCTTCTTGGTTTTGGAGGAGGGAGCGCCGAGGGTGTCACCCTCGAGTGGCTCGCAATGGAGGAGGAGCTGTTCCACGGGGGCATCGTGCTCGACGCGGCGGACCAGCATTTCGGTGGCGGCGCGGGCCATGGCCTCGCGCGGGATAGCGAATGAGGTGAAGCGGCGGCCGGGTTCTTCGGCGCGGATGTGGTTGCCGAGGACGACGATAGAGAGATCGTCGGGGATGGAGAGGCCGCGCTCACGGGCGGCGTGTTCGATGGCGATGGCGTCGGCGAGTTCGGTGACGAAGACGCAGGTGGCGCCGGCCGAGAGCAGGATATCGAGGACCTCGTTGGGCGGGCGGCCGACCTCGAAGATCGAGGTGACGAGTTCGGCTTCGCCCACGGAGCGGGAAAAGCCATACCAGCGGTCGACGGTGGATTCGGCGCCTTCATTGAGGCCGACATAGGCGATGCGGCGATGGCCGTAGGATTTGGCGCGCTCGACCAGGGCGGACGTGGCGGGGGCGTAGTCGCCGCCGACATAGGGGACGGGGCCGCCGGCATCGTCGCGGCGACCGACGGCGACGAAGGGGAAATCGCCGGCGACGAGGCGAGCCAGCTCGGTATTGTCGAATTTGCGGCCGAGGATGACGCAGCCATCGGCGAGGCGTAGGCGGACATTGTCGCCAAAGATCTTGCGCTGCTGGCCGGCGCCGGTGAGCAGCAGCAGGTCGTAGCCGAGGGTTTGCGCGGCTTCTTCGATGCCGAAGAGGAAGGGCGTGAAGAAGTCGGCCTGACCGGAGGGGAAGGCGGGTTCGTAGGTGAAGACGCCGAGGATGCGGTTGAGGCCTTTCACCATTTTGCGGGCGACGGGATCGGCGACGTAGCCGGTGTCGCGGATGACCTTTTCGACGCGTTCGCGGGTTTCCGTGGGGATACGCGAGCGGCTGAGGGGCGTGCCGTTGAGCACTAGTGACACCGTGGCCTGGCTGACGCCGGCCAGCTGGGCAATGTCCCTTTGTGTCAGTCGCTTTACCGCGGCCAAGTCTTCCTCCCAGAAGTGCTGATACGTATTAGCAGCTAATGCGTATTAGCAACTTGCGGAGATGGGAGTCAAGCGGGGTGAATGGGTGGCAAATGCGGGGCTGTGGAAGCCGGGAGGGCAGGGTGGCTTGAAGTTATTGAGTGGCCGGGGTATTTCGGAGGCACGGTCTGCAGTTCACCGAGGCGTCGCCGTCCCGCAAGGGAAGCTAAACCTGCTCCAAGGAATACCGACAGGAACGTCCTCGTGCCTCGTCGAAAGCCGGTGACCATCGACACTGCCGAACAGGCAGTTGAGGCATGTACAAGGATGTGACATGTCGCGAGAAATTCACGCACTGACTATCGCCGATCTTTCGGCTTTTGCCCGCGCCCTGCGGGAGGCTCTGGCGCAGCGCGAGGCGCTGCCGGGGCACGTGGAGATGCTCAATCTCTTGAGCAAGTCTGCGGGTTACAAGAATTACCAGCATTTCCGGGCCGAGAGCGATGCCACCGAGCAGGTGCCGGTGGCGCCGAAGGCCGATTCCGAGCTGATCGAGCGGGTGGCGCGGCATTTTGATGAGCGCGGCGTGCTCATGCGCTGGCCGGCGAAGAACAGTTTGCAGCCGCTTTGCCTCTGGGCGCTGTGGAGCCGGATGGAGGCGGGCCGAGTCTATTCGGATGCCGAGATGACGGCGCTGCTGACGGCGTGGGCGAGTTTTGGTGACCATGCACTGCTTAGGCGGGCGCTGGTGTCGCTGGGCTATGCCACGCGCAGCAAGGATGGGCGGATCTATCAGCGGATCGAGCAGAAGCCGCCAGTGGAGCTTTCGCCGCTACTAAGGCGGGTCAGGCGAGCGGCGGAGGTGGCTTAGGCCGTCTTGTTCATACTGCGCTGGCTGGCAATCTTGGCGACAAGATTGCCCATGCCCTGGGATTGGGAAAGCTGCACCGAGACCAGGCCAGTTGCCCGGCTGCTCTGGGACTGCACAGCCTCGTAAGCAGCTTTCCGCTTTTCGCGGTAGTACTGCATCTGCTCATAGCGGGACATCTGTGAGATGGTGCTGAGACTTGCCATGTATTGAGGCTGGCAAGAATTGGTTACTGTCAGATTAATGCTGAAGAACGACAAGTCCTGCGGCCGTCGCCATCATGGCGCCGGCAGTCTTGTTGAGGCGACCCAAGGCCTTTTCGCTCTTGAACATTTCGCGGGCCGCTGAGGCGAGCCACGCATAACCACAGCCGATCAGCAGCAGGACGACGACCACGATGGCGGTCAGCTCGATGAAGGCGATGGGGTTCATCTGATCGAGTGGAATCACCGTCGGCAGAATGGCGAGGTAGAAGACGATGGTCTTCGGATTGCCCATGGTGAGGGAGAAGCCGGCGAGGAAAGTCTTCCAGGGGTCTTCGTTCTTGGGCTTCATCTGCTCGGCGCCCGGTTTTGCGGTCCAGAACTTCCAGGCGATGTAGAGCAGGTACGCTGCGCCGGCCCAGCGGACGATAACGAAGATCGGGCCGAACCATGTGGCGATGGCGGCGAGGCCGAAGACGGCGAAAACGAAATAGACGAGATCGCCGGCCAGGATGCCGAGAACCATGGGGAACGCACCTTTGAAGCCGCCGCCAAGAGCGCGGGCGACCACTGCCGCAACGCCGGGGCCGGGCACGAGCACGGCAATGGCATAGGCGACGGTGAAGGCGGCGAGGGTGAAAAGATCCATGGTGGCGATCCGCTTAAAATAGAGGCGGGACACTACTCCCGGGGGCGGTGATTTGCCAGAGGGCGGTTGACGCTGCGTCTCGCTGCGCTATTTATGGCGCATCGCAACTCGACCGGATGGTGCCCAATGGATCGTTTCTCCAACGCAATGCCGACCTGCCTTGCCCTTGGAGAATTCTCGATCCATGCCCGTTTCCGTAACGATTTCGCATCTTTCCTATACCGGTCCTGACGGCCACAAACTCTTTTCCGACCTTGATCTGACCTTTGGCCCGGGCCGCACAGGCCTTGTGGGGCGCAATGGCGTGGGCAAGACCACGCTGCTGCGGCTGATCGCCGGCGAGCTGACGCCGAGCGGCGGCGCGATCAGCGGCATGGGTCGCATGGGCGTGCTGCGACAGCAGGTGCAGCCCGGCGAGGGCGAGACCATTGCCGATCTCTTTGGGGTTCGCGATGGGCTGGTTCTGCTCGCCAAGGCGATGAGCGGGGAGGCAACGGTCGATGAACTGGCCGAGGCCGACTGGACGCTGGAGGCGCGGCTTGAGGCGGCGCTGGCGCAGTTGGGTCTGCCGGTGACGCCGGAGACGCTGCTCTCCACATTGTCGGGCGGGCAACGGACGCGGGCCGCGCTCGCGGCTTTGGTGTTTGCCGAGCCGGACCTGATCCTGCTCGATGAGCCGACAAATAATCTCGATGCCGAGGGCAGGGCCGCGGTAGCGGAGCTGCTGGCGGGGTGGCGTGGTGCGGCCATTGTCGTGAGTCACGATCGCGGCTTGCTCGAGCAAGTTGATGCGATTGTTGAGCTAACGACGCTGGGTGCCAAGACCTATGGCGGTGGGTGGAGCCTTTATCGCGAGCGCAAGGCGCTGGAGCTGCAGGCGGCCGAGCATGATCGCGATGTGGCCGAGCGGCAGGTGCGTGACGTGGCGCGCAAGGCGCAGGAGGCGCGGGAGAAGCAGGCGCAGCGCGATGCTGGTGGGCGGAAGAAGGGCGCCAAGGGGGATATGCCGAAAATCCTGGCTGGTGGGCTGAAGCGACGGGCCGAGGAAACGGCGGGCGGGCTCGACACGCTGGCGGAGAAGATGGCGAGTGCGGCGGGGGAGCAGGCGCGGGCGGCGCGGGAGCGGATCGAGGTTCTTACCCCTTTCGCGGTGAAGCTGGCGCCGAGCAATTTGCCAGCCGGCAAGGTGGTTTTGCGGGCGAGCGGATTGACCGGTGGCTATGATGAGGCGGCGCCGACTATTCGAAATTTCGAGATGGAGATCATCGGGCCGGAGCGGGTGGCGGTGACTGGTCCCAATGGGGCCGGGAAGACGACGCTGATAAAACTGCTTACCGGGCAGTTGGCGCCATTCGCGGGGTCGGTGCAGATCGGTGGGCCGATGGCGCTGCTCGATCAGCAGGTGGGGCTGCTGGATCGGGGCGAGAGCATTGTCGAGAATTTCAGGCGGCTCAATCCCGAGAGTTCGGAGAATGATTGCCGGTCATTGCTGGCGGCGTTCAGTTTTCGGGCGGATGCGGCGCTGCAGAAGGTGGGGACGCTGAGCGGCGGGGAGATGCTGCGGGCGGGGCTGGCTTGCGCGGTGGGCGGGAAGACGCCGCCGATGCTGCTGGTGCTCGATGAGCCGACCAATCATCTCGATGTCGAGGCGGTGGAGAAGATCGAGGCGGGATTGCGCGCGTTCGATGGGGCGATCCTGGTGATCAGCCATGATCGGGCGTTTTTGGAGAATATCGGGGTGACGCGGGAGGTGGGGCTGGGCGGCTAGACCCAACCTCATCTGCTGGCGTCACCACCGGGCTTGTCCCGGTGGTCCATGCTTGTGGCGAGATGGATTGCCGGGACAAGCCCGGCAATGACGATAGAGGGGCGACAAACGCGGTGTCATTCCCGCGAAGGCGGGAATCTCTGCTTGGAAAGGAGATCCCCGCTTTCGCGGGGATGACGCGGTGCGTGGGGCAATTCTACGGCAACCGCGCGAGACGCTCGGTGAGGAGCTTGTAGAAGCCCTCGGCGTTGCCGTTGCGGAGGTAGGTGGCGTTACGCGGTTTGTCGGTGACGTGCCAGTAGTCGGTGACGGTCATGCCGACCGTCAGCTCGCTCGCGGTTTCGATGGTCACGTTGCATTCGCGGCCTTCGAAGAGGGTGGGGTCGAGGAGGTAGGCGATGACTGTGGGGTCGTGGAGGGGCGCGCCATCCCAGCCGTATTTCTTCAAATCAAAACCTTCGGAGAAGGTCAGCATGTCGTAGACGGCCTGGCCGGAACGATTGCCGAGGGCCTTGATGGCGTTGAGGCGGGCGGGGGTCGACTGGATTTGATGAGTCACATCAAGCGGTAGCACGGTGATCTTGATGCCGCTGCGGAAGACGATGTCGGCGGCTTCCGGGTCGACATAGATGTTGAATTCAGCCGCCGGGGTGATGTTGCCGACCTCGAAATAGGCGCCGCCCATCATGACGATCTCGGCGACGCGTTCGGCGATTTTTGGCTCCTTGACGAGGGCCATGCCGATATTGGTCAGCGGCCCGAGGGTGCAGAGCGTGATGGTTTTCGGCTCGGCATTCATCAGGGTTTCGATGATGTAGTCGACGCCGTGCTGGGCCTGGAGCTCGACCCTTGGCGCGGGCAGGTCGGGGCCATTGAGGCCGGTATCGCCGTGGACGTGTTCGGCGGTGACCAGGGTACGGCGCATTGGGCGGGCGCAGCCGGCATAGACGGGGACTTCCGGGCGGCCGGCGAGCTCGATGATTTTCCGCGCATTGGTGGCGTTGTGGTGGAGGCCGACATTGCCGGCCACGGCGACGACGCCGAGGACGTCAAAATCCTCGGGCGAGGCCAGCGCCAGCAGAATGGCGACGGCGTCGTCCTGACCGGGGTCGGTGTCGATGATGATCTTGCGCGGCATGGATAGTCCCTGGACAAACCTAGTGAAAACGGCGCGACTTTAGCGGCGCCCGAGGCGGCGGTCGACTGGGCAATGGGGCAAAGGAACGCTCATCGACAGGCAACGTTGTAGGGGCAGCGTCATCGAGCTCGAAAGCCACCATGAAAGCCCCTTCTCCGCCCGAAGAGATGAATGAAAGTCAGTTCGAGCGCGTGCTCGACAATGCTGCGCGCCTGTCCGTAGTGGCGATCGGGGCCGTGGTCCTGCTCTTCGTCCTGCAGGCAGGGCAGCTGTTTCTGGCGCCGATTACCCTGGCCATCGTCATCGGGCTGATGTTCGGGCCGGTGGCCGATCGGCTGGAGGCGGTGGGCATACCGCCGGCGCTGTCCGCTGCCGTAGTGGTGCTCCTGCTGCTCGGCGTCATTGCGGCGGGTATCGTGGCCTTCGCCTTGCCGCTCAGCGAATGGGTGGCGCGGGCGCCGTTGATCTGGGAGAAATTGCAGGCGCAATTGGCTAATCTCAAAGAGCCGCTCGAAAGCTTCTCGCAGTTCCAGTCGCAACTCAGCGAGGTTTTTGGCGGTGGCTCGGCGGCGATGAACGTCAATGTCGAGGACGGCAGCGCTGTCACAAGTGTGGCGCTGCTGGCGCCCGCATTGCTGGCGCAAATCCTGATCTTTCTGGCCAGCCTCTATTTCTTTGTCGCGACGCGCGATCATATCCGCATTTCGGTCCTGTCGCTGTGCGTGACGCGGCGGATGCGCTGGCGCACGGCGCATGTGTTTCGTGATGTCGAGACCAAGGTCAGCAAGTTTCTGCTCTCCATCACCTTCATCAATGTCTGTGTTGGCATTGCCGTGACGCTGGTCATGTGGGCGATCGGCATGCCTTCGCCGATCCTTTGGGGGGCGCTGGCGGCGGTGCTCAACTACATTCCCTATGTGGGGCAGGGTACGATGATCCTGATCCTCCTCGCCGTGGGGCTGGGGACGCAGACGCGGATCGAACAGATCCTGTTGCCGGCGCTGTGCTATTTGGGCGTCAACTTCATCGAAGGTCAGATCGTGACGCCGCACTTCATCGGCCGGACGATGACTCTCAACCCCTTCATGATCTTTCTCTCGATCACGTTCTGGCTTTGGGCCTGGGGGCCGGTGGGTGGCCTCGTGGCCGTGCCGACGCTGTTGATGGCGACCTCGATCCTGACCCATGCGCTGCCGAGCAAGCCAGTCGCGCCAAAGCGGCCGGTGCGGCGCACGCGCAGGATGACGGAGCGCGACGAATTGCTGGCCAATGCCGCCCAGGCGATCAAGGAACAGCGGCAGGATGCCCAGAACGGCGAGGAGAAGCGCAAGCAGGAGCGACTGGAGCCACCTGAAGGAACTGCGCCCACGGGTGTAGAGACGTCCAGCTAGGGCTAGCCAGCGCGGGGCACCCTTGCAGTCCGAAGCCTTGACGGAAAGTGCCTGCGCCGACCAGTGTCGTCCTGACTAGACGAGACGGGGAATACGAATCATGGCCGGAGAAGCTGTCATCCATGCTGCCGAGGCCGCGCATAGCGGCGTCGATCTGGTCCCCATCGTGGCCCTGCTCGCCGCCGGTGTCGTGGCCGTGCCGTTGTTTCGACGTATCGGGCTCGGCTCTGTGCTGGGCTATCTGGCGGCGGGGTTGCTGCTGGGGCCGTCGGGAATCGGGCTTATCGCCGATCCGAGCTCGGTGCTGCATCTGGCCGAGCTTGGCGTCGTGCTGTTCCTCTTCATCATCGGGCTCGAGATGGAGCCGAGCAAGCTCTGGGCCCTGCGCAAGCAGATCTTTGGGCTGGGCGTCATTCAGGTCGCGTGCTGCGGCCTGTTGTTGACCGGCGTTGGTCTGCTGCTCGGTTTTGCCCCGGTGGTGGCGTTCATTTTCGGCATGGGCTTTGTGCTGACCTCGACGGCAATCGTGATGCAGATTTTGGCGGAACGCGGGGAGCTGGCGTCGGAAAGCGGGCAGAAGATGGTGTCCATCCTGCTGCTCGAAGACCTCGCCATCGTGCCCCTGCTGGCTGTCGTCGCGATCCTGGCACCCACGGCAGCGGATCAATCCATGCTCGCGCGCGCCATCGGGTTTGCCAGCGCCATCGGCGCCATCCTGTTGCTGATCGTACTGGGGCGGCGGGTGATGAATCCGTTCTTTGCCCTTCTCGCGTCTTCCAAGGCGCGTGAGGTAATGACGGCGGCCGCACTGCTGGTGGTGTTGGGCGCGGCTTTGCTGTTCCAGGTGAGCGGTCTTTCCATGGCCATGGGTGCATTCCTCGCTGGTGTGCTGCTGTCCACCTCGACTTTCAGGCATCAGCTCGAAGCCGATATCGAGCCGTTCCGCGGGCTCTTGCTGGGGCTTTTCTTCCTTGCCGTGGGCATGTCGCTTGATCTGGCGATCGTCGGGGAGAACTGGCAGCTCATCGCGATCAGCGTACTGGCCTTCATGGTGGTCAAGGCGGTGGCGATCTATGTGATCGCGCGGGTGCTGCGCTCGGGGCATGGAGAGGCGCTGGAGCGGGCCGTGCTGATGGGGCAGGGCGGCGAATTTGCCTTCGTGCTCTACACGACCGCCGTTTCGGCCGGGATCATCGACGGACCGAGCAATGCGATCTTCACGGCGACGGTGATCATTTCCATGGTGCTGACGCCGTTCGCCATGATCGGCCTGCGCTATTTCATGCCCAAGCGCGTCGAGTCGATGGATGGAGTCGAGACGGTCGAGGGTTTGAGCAACAGGGTGCTGATCATCGGCTTTGGGCGCTTCGGGCAGATCGCCAGCCAGCCGCTGCTGGCCATGCGCCATTCGGTTTCGATCATCGACAATGACACCGACATGATCCGCGCCGCCGCGCAGATCGGGTTCAAGGTCTACTATGGCGATGGCACGCGGCTCGACATTCTGCGCGCTGCAGGCGCCAACACGGCGGACCTGATCCTGGTCTGCACCGAGCAAAAAGAGCAGACGACCCGGATCGTCGAATTGCTGCGCGACGAGTTCCCGCTGGCGCGAGTCATGGCGCGGGCCTTCGACCGGTCGCACAGCATCGAGCTGATCCGAGCCGGCGTGGAATATCAGCTACGCGAAACCTTCGAATCGGCCGTGTCCTTCGGTGGCGCCGCCATCACCATGCTCGGCGCGAGCGAGGAAGAAGCCAGCGAAATCATCGAGGGCGTGCGTGCGCGCGACCGGCAGCGGTTCGAGCTGCAACTGGGCGGGGAGGACTGGCGGAACCTCAACCGGCTGCTGATCAGCAACGCCCAGGACCAGGCGCGCGAGGGCGGCGTGCTGGTTTCCGAAGAGAGCGCCGAGGATGCCGTAGCCCATTCCGTGCCCGCTCAAGAGACCTAATTTTCTCCTCTCCAAGGGGGCTTTCCGATGCACAAATTAAGTGCAAGAGTGAGCACATTAGAGGGGAACATCGTCATGAACACTGGATTGCGATATGCCGCAAAAGCCGATCGTCTACGATGCTCCGACGCCCGAGCCCCGTGCCTCAACCGTTGAAGCCATTCAGGCAGAAATCCTTGAAAGGCTGATCTATTCGGTCGGCAAGGACCCGATTGTCGCGCGACCGCATGACTGGCTGCGCGCCACTATTCTGGCAGTGCGCGACCGCATCATGGATCGCTGGATGGAGAGTTCGCGCGAGACCTGGCGCACGTCCAACAAGCGCGTCTACTATCTCAGCCTCGAGTTCCTGATCGGCCGCCTGATGCGCGATGCGATCAGCAATGTCGGGCTGATGGAGCCAGTGCAGCAGGCGCTGAAGAACCTCAATGTCGACCTGGGCGACCTGATCAATCTCGAGCCCGACGCGGCACTGGGTAATGGCGGCCTTGGTCGTCTTGCGGCGTGTTTCCTCGAATCCATGTCGTCGGTGAAAATCCCGGCCTATGGCTATGGCATTCGCTATGTGCATGGCCTTTTCCGCCAGGAAATGAGCGAGGGCTGGCAGGTCGAACTGCCGGAGGACTGGCTCGCCCATGGCAATCCGTGGGAATTCGAACGTCGCGAAAGCGCCTACGAGGTTGGCTTTGGCGGTCACGTCGAGCCGATCACCGACCCCGACGGGGTGATGCGGCATGAATGGCGGCCGAATGAGCATCTGCTCGCGGTGGCCTATGACACGCCTATCGTTGGATGGCGCGGGAGCCGCGTGAACACGCTTCGACTCTGGAGCGCACAGCCGATCGACCCGATCCTGCTCGACAAGTTCAATTCCGGCGACCATATCGGCGCGCTGGAAGAGAGCGCCAAGGCCGGGGCGATTACGCGGATTCTTTATCCGGCGGATTCAACGCCGGCGGGGCAGGAGCTGCGGTTGCGGCAGGAGTTCTTCTTCTCCTCGGCCTCGCTGCAGGACATCGTGCGCCGGCACCTTCAGCAGTATGGCGATCTCGGTTCGCTGCCGGATAAGGTGGCGATCCAGCTCAACGATACCCATCCGGCCATTTCGGTGGCCGAGCTGATGCGCATCCTCGTCGATGACAATGGGATCAAGTGGGCGGATGCCTGGAAGCTCACCAAGGGCACCTTCGGCTATACCAATCACACCCTGCTGCCCGAGGCGCTGGAAAGCTGGCCGGTGGCGCTGCTGGAGCGGTTGCTGCCGCGGCACATGCAGATCGTCTACCAGATCAATGCCGATGTGCTGGCCGAGGCACGCGGCCGGGCAAAGTTCACCGACCAGCAGATCGCGGCGGTGTCGCTGATCGATGAGCATGGCGGGCGCCGCGTGCGCATGGGGCAATTGGCCTTTGCCGGGTCGCATTCGGTCAATGGCGTTTCCGCGCTTCATACCGAATTGATGAAACAGACGGTGTTTGCTGATCTCCACCGGCTCTATCCCGAGCGCATCAACAACAAGACCAATGGCATTACGCCGCGACGCTGGCTGATGCAGTGCAATCCGGGACTGACCAAGCTCGTCAGCGACCGGATCGGGCCGGATTTCCTCGACGATATCGAGAAGCTCCATGGTCTTGGCGCGCATGCCGAAGACCCCGGTTTCCAGAAGCAGTTTGCGGCGGTGAAGCGCGCCAACAAGGAGCGGCTGGTCAAGCTGATAAAGGAGCGGATCAACGTGACGGTGTCGCCGGATGCGCTCTTTGACGTGCAGATCAAGCGCATCCACGAGTACAAGCGGCAGCTGCTCAACATCATCCACGCCGTCGCGCTCTATGACGAGATCCGTGCCCATCCCGAGAAGGACTGGGTGCCGCGCGTGAAGATTTTCGCGGGCAAGGCGGCGCCGAGCTATTGGAATGCCAAGCTGATCATCAAGCTGATCAATGACGTGGCCAAGGTGATCAACCATGACCCGGCAGTGCGGGGTCTCCTGAAGGTTGTGTTCCTGCCGAACTACAATGTCAGTCTTGCCGAAATGATCGTGCCGGCGGCCGATCTCAGTGAGCAGATTTCGACGGCGGGCATGGAAGCCTCGGGCACCGGCAATATGAAGTTCATGGCCAACGGTGCAATCACCATCGGCACCATGGATGGCGCCAATGTCGAGATGCACAAGGAAGTCGGCGACGACAATATCGTCATCTTCGGCCTGACCACCGAGCAGGTCGAGGACAAGCGCAGCCGT
This sequence comes from Devosia sp. LjRoot3, assembly GCF_964252865.1. Classification (NCBI taxonomy): domain Bacteria; kingdom Pseudomonadati; phylum Pseudomonadota; class Alphaproteobacteria; order Hyphomicrobiales; family Devosiaceae; genus Devosia; species Devosia sp. LjRoot3. The sequence goes on along the minus strand of NZ_CAXUPK020000003.1, from coordinate 161,318 downwards.
AGCGAAGTGCCGCGCGGCACGATCGACAAGTCGCCGCGCCTGCGTGAGGCGCTGGAGGCGATTTCTTCGGGCGTGTTCTCGCCGGACGATCCGAACCGTTATCGCGACCTGATCGGCGGGCTCTACGACCATGACTGGTTCATGGTGGCGCGCGATTTCGATGCCTATTGGGCGGCGCAGGCCAAGGTCGAAAAGATCTGGGCGGACCGGCCGCGCTGGGACGCGATGGCCATTCGCAACACTGCGAATGTCGGTTTCTTTTCGTCTGACCGGACGATCAGGCAATATGCTGCCGACATCTGGAACGTGCAGACCGCATAACAGAAGAAGACGGGTCGCGGCTTCACGTCAGCGAAACTGCGACCTTTCCAGATTACGATCGCCGACATTGAATCGGCCGGTCACGGGGGGATATGAGGCGTGAGCAGGGAAACTTGGCAGGCCGATAGCCATGACGTCGAAGATATCGTGGCAGGTCGCCACAGAGATGCTTTCGGCGTGCTTGGTTTGCACGAAGTCGACGGACAATGGGTGCTGCGCGCCTTCATTCCGCATGCGGAATCGGTGACGGCTTCTACGCTCGATGGGAAGGAACTCGGGGTTCTCTATCCCCGTCATGCCGGTGGCGTGTTCGAGGGGAAGGTGGAGATCGACCGGCGGCAGCCGATCCGCTTCCGTGCCAAGAATGCGGGCGGGGAATGGGATGTTTTCGATCCCTATTCCTTCGGGCCGGTGCTGGGGCCGATGGATGATTATTTCATCGGCGAAGGCAGCCATCTCAGGCTCTTCGACAAGCTCGGCGCCCATGAAATGGAATTCGAGGGTATCCACGGCACGCATTTCGCGGTCTGGGCCCCCAATGCGCTGCGCGTCTCGGTGGTTGGTGCGTTCAACCAGTGGGACGGACGCCGCAACCCGATGCGCAATCGCAATGGCATTTGGGAAGTGTTTATTCCGGTGCTTGGCACCGGGACGATCTACAAGTATGAAATCGTCGCGCCGGACGGCAAGGTCTTGCCGCTCAAGGCCGACCCTTTCGCCCGGCAGGCAGAATTGCGTCCGCGCACGGCCTCGGTGGTGCCCGATCCGACCCCATTCACCTGGTCGGACCAGAAATACATGGAAGAGCGCGCCACTCACGATTGGCGGCGCACGCCGATGTCGATCTATGAGGTGCATCTGGGCTCTTGGCGGCGGCGGCCGGATGGCTCGTTCCTCAGCTACGATCAGTTGGCCGAGCAGCTCGTGCCCTATGCCGCCGATATGGGGTACACCCATCTCGAATTCCTGCCGGTTTCCGAGCATCCGTTCGATCCGAGCTGGGGTTATCAGCCGACGGGGCTTTTCGCGCCGACATCGCGCCATGGCGATCCTGCCGGCTTTGCGCGGCTGGTGAATGCGGCGCATGAGGCGGGGCTGGGCGTCATCCTCGACTGGGTGCCGGCGCATTTCCCGACCGACGAATTCGGGCTCGCGCGGTTCGACGGCACGGCGCTCTATGAGCATGCCGATCCGCGGCAGGGGTATCATCCGGACTGGAACACGGCGATCTACAATTTTGGGCGCAAGGAGGTTTCGGCCTTCCTGACCAATAGCGCGCTCTACTGGTTTGAAGTGTTCCATATCGACGGGTTGCGTGTCGATGCCGTGGCCTCGATGCTCTATCTCGATTATTCGCGCCAGCCGGGACAGTGGGTGCCCAACAAGCATGGCGGCAACGAAAACCTTGAGGCGGTGGCCTTTCTGCAGCGGGTGAATGCCGAGGTCTATCGGCAGTTTCCTGGCGCCTTCATGATCGCCGAGGAGTCGACCTCGTGGCCGGGTGTCAGCCATCCGACCTACAATGGTGGGCTCGGTTTCGGCTTCAAGTGGAACATGGGCTTCATGAACGACACGCTGCGTTTCATGAGCCGCAATCCCATCCATCGGCGCTATCACCACAACGACATGACTTTTGGGCTCATGTACGCCTTCAGCGAAAACTTCGTGCTGCCGCTGAGCCATGACGAAGTGGTGCATGGCAAGGGCGCGCTGCTCTCGAAAATGCCGGGGGATGACTGGCAGCAATTCGCCAATCTCCGGGCCTATCTCGCCTTCATGTGGGGCCATCCGGGCAAGAAGCTGCTGTTCATGGGCCAGGAATTTGCCCAGCGCGAAGAGTGGTCGGAAAGCCGCGGGCTCGACTGGTGGCTGCTCGAGGCTGCGCCGCATGAGGGGATGCGGCGGCTGGTGGCCGATCTTAATGCGGCCTATCGCAGCCTGCCGGCTCTGCATGAGCATGATTGCGAGCCCGAGGGCTTTGAGTGGCTGATCGGCAATGACCAGACCAATACCGTCTATGCGTGGGTGAGGAAGGCAGGGGATGCCGATCCGGTGATCGTCATCTCCAATTTCACGCCAGTGCCACGCAGCGGGTACAAGGTGCCGGTGCCCCTGGCGGGGCGCTGGGTGGAGAGGATCAATACGGATGCCGGCTGGTATTCCGGGGGCAATACCGGGAACCAGGGGGCAGTGATCGCGCATGCCGTCGAGGGGCGGCATTTGCCGGCGGAGATGGAACTTTATCTGCCGCCGCTGGCAACGCTGTTCCTGAAATATGAGCCGGAATGATCCGTATTGGGTGAATACGTCCCGCGGAAATGCGGGCAGGTGTGGAGGGAAATGAATGGCTGACTATCGAGTACCGTCTCCATTGGCGCGTGAAGCCATGGCCTATGTGCTTGCCGGGGGGCGCGGCACACGTTTGATGGAATTGACCGACCGGCGCGCCAAGCCTGCCGTCTACTTTGGGGGCAAGTCGCGTATTATCGACTTCGCGCTGTCCAATGCCATCAATTCGGGCATTCGCCGCATTTCGGTGGCGACGCAATATCAGGCGCACAGCCTGATCCGCCACCTGCAGCGCGGCTGGAACTTCTTGCGCACCGAGCGAAACGAAAGCTTTGACGTGCTGCCCGCGAGCCAGCGCGTGAAGGAAGACATGTGGTATGCCGGCACTGCCGATGCAGTGTACCAGAACATGGACATCATCGAGGATTATGGCGCGCGCTACATCGTGCTGCTGGCCGGCGACCACATCTACAAGATGGACTACGAAATCATGCTCCGGCAGCACGTTGATACGGGCGCGGACGTGACGATCGGTTGCCTCGAAGTGCCGCGCATGGAAGCTACGGGCTTTGGCGTGATGCATGTTGATGGGCGTGATCGGGTGGTCGATTTCGTCGAGAAGCCAAAGGATCCGCCGGGTATTCCGGACAAGCCGGACATGGCGCTGGCCTCCATGGGCATCTATGTCTTCGAAACGCGCTTCCTGATGGAACAGCTGCGCCGCGACGCAGCGACGGAAGGCTCTAGCCGCGACTTCGGCAAGGATATCATTCCCTATATCGTCAAGAACGGCACGGCCTGGGCGCATCGCTTCCCGCGCTCCTGCGTGCGCTCCAGTAACGAGACGGTTTCCTATTGGCGCGACGTGGGTACGGTCGACGCCTATTGGAAGGCCAATATCGATCTGACCGATATCAACCCGCAGCTTGATCTCTATGATCGTGACTGGCCGATCTGGACCTATGCGGAGATCACTCCGCCGGCCAAGTTCGTGCACGACTTCGACGGGCGCCGTGGGTCGGCGGTCAATTCGCTGGTGTCGGGCGACTGCATCATTTCGGGTGGTCATCTGCAGCGCACGCTGCTTTCGACCGGCTCGCGGGTGCACTCCTATTCGGTGCTCGATGAAGCGGTGGTGCTGCCCTATTGCGATATCGGACGCAATGCGCGGCTCAAGAAGGTCGTCATCGACCGCGGCGTTTCCATCCCTGAAGGGCTGGTTGTCGGCGAGGATCCGGAATTTGACGACAAGTGGTTCCGGCGGACGGAGGACGGGGTGACCCTCATTACCCAGGCCATGGTCAACAGGTATCTGGCTGATCGATGATCGAAGTTCTTTCCGTTGCCTCGGAAGTCTATCCGCTGATCAAAACCGGGGGGCTGGCCGACGTGGCCGGCGCCCTGCCGGCCGCGCTCGCCAAGAACGGCGTTTCCATGCGCACGCTGGTGCCGGGCTATCCCGCGGTCATGGCCAAGCTCGGACAATCGAGGGAGGTCTATTACTTCAGTGACCTCTTTGGCGTGACCGGCCGGCTGATTGCCGGACGGGCCGAAGGGCTGGACCTGATCGTGCTCGATGCGCCGGCGCTCTATGATCGGCCGGGCAATCCCTATATGGGCCCCGATGGCTGGGACTGGCCGGACAACTGGAAGCGCTTTGCGGCGCTTTCCTGGGTGGCGGCAGAACTGGGTGTGGGGCTGGTGGAAGGCTACCGGCCGCAGGTCATTCACGCGCATGACTGGCAGGCCGGGCTCGTTGCCGCCTATGTGAAATATGGGCCTTCGGCGACGCTGAAGACGGTGATGACCGTCCACAACATGGCGTTCCAGGGCACGTTTGGCGCCGACATCTTTGCGCAGATGCGCTTGCCGGCGCATGCCTTTTCGATGGAAGGCGTCGAGTATTTTGGCGGCGTCGGCTATCTCAAGGCCGGCGTCGAATGTGCCGATGTGGTGACGACGGTGTCGCCGACCTATTCGGCCGAAATCCGGACCCCGGCTTTCGGCATGGGGCTCGAAGGACTGCTCAACAATCGCTCCGGCACGGTGTTCGGTGTGCTCAACGGCATCGATATGGATGCCTGGAATCCAGCGACGGATCCGAGCCTGACTTCGACCTATACGGCCAATTCGCTCGGTAGCCGCGCCACCAACAAGGCGGCGGTGCAGGAAGCATTTGCGCTGGAGCCCTCCAGCGGGCCGCTGTTTGCGGTGGTGAGCCGGCTGACCTGGCAGAAGGGTATCGACCTTCTCGTCAACTGCATCGACATGATGGTCGAGGCGGGTGCGCAGCTTGCCGTGCTCGGTTCGGGCGAAGCGGAGCTGGAAAATGCTGTGCGTGGCGCGGCCATTCGGCATCCGGGCCGGGTTGGCCTCGTGACCGGCTACAATGAACGCCTGAGCCATCTGGTGCAGGGCGGAGCCGACGTGATGATGGTGCCCTCGCGCTTCGAGCCCTGCGGCCTGACGCAGCTCTATGCGCTGCGCTATGGCTGCATTCCGCTGGTCAGTCGCGTGGGCGGGCTCAATGATACGGTGATCGACGCCAATGTTGCCGCATTGCAGGCCGAGGTAGCGACCGGCGTGCAATTTGCGCCGCCTGATGAGGCCGCTCTGGCCAACGCCATCAGGCGCACGCTCGAACTCTACGCCGACGAGAAAAGCTGGAAGAAGATGCAGAGGCGGGGAATGAAATCGGATGTGAGCTGGGAATCCAGCGCCGCCCGTTATGCCCAGCTCTATGCATCGCTGATTGGACTGAAAGCCGATGACGATACAGATCATTAAGACCACGCCCTATGCCGACCAGAAGCCGGGCACTTCGGGCCTTCGGAAGCGAGTGCCGGTTTTCAGCCAGCCCAACTATGTCGAGAACTTTATACAGTCGATCTTCGACAGTCTCGAAGGGCTTGCCGGCCAGACGCTGGTGATCGGGGGGGACGGGCGCTTCTACAACGATGTCGCCATTCAGAAGGCGATCCGCATTGCCGCGGCCAACGGTTTCGGCAAGGTGTTGGTCGGGCAGGGTGGCCTGCTCTCGACGCCCGCGGCGAGCAATATCATTCGCCATTACAAGGCCTTCGGCGGACTTGTTCTGTCGGCGAGTCACAATCCGGGCGGGCCGGAAGGCGATTTCGGCATCAAGTACAATGTTGGGAATGGCGGGCCGGCGCCCGAGAAGATCACCGACGCAGTCTATGCCCGTACCAAGGTGATCGACAGCTACAAGACGCTCAATACGCCCGATATCGATCTGAGCAAGATCGGCACGCAGCAGGTGGGCGACATGGTGGTCGAGGTGATCGACCCCGTGAAGGACTATGCGGCGCTGATGCAGACGCTGTTCGACTTTGAAGCCATTCGTGGGCTGTTCCAGTCGGGCTTCACCATGACCTTCGACTCGATGCATGCGATCACCGGTCCCTATGCCAAGGCGATTCTTGAGGGCCTGCTTGGCGCTCCGGCGGGGACGGTGAAGAACGGCGTGCCGTCGCCGACCTTTAACCACGGCCATCCCGATCCGAACCTCGTCTATTGCAAGGACATGTACGACCTGCTGATGACCGAGGCGGGGCCGGATTTCGGCGCGGCTTCGGATGGCGACGGGGACCGTAACCTCATCATCGGCAAGAACCGCTTCGTGACGCCGTCGGACTCGCTGGCGTTGCTGGCAGCCAATGCGCACCTAGCGCCGGGCTATAAGGCGGGGATCGCCGGGATTGCCCGTTCCATGCCGACCAGCGCCGCCGCTGATCGCGTGGCGGAAAAGCTCGGCATTGAAATGCACGAGACGCCGACGGGCTGGAAGTTCTTCGGCAATCTGCTCGACGCTGGCCGGGTGACCATTTGCGGCGAGGAAAGCGCTGGTACTGGCTCGAACCATGTGCGTGAGAAGGATGGGCTCTGGGCCGTGCTGCTCTGGCTGAACATCCTCGCCGTGCGCAAGGAAAGCGTCGACGCCATCGTGCGCGAGCACTGGGCGACCTATGGGCGCAATTACTATACGCGCCATGACTATGAGGAAGTCGACAGCGCCATCGCCAACGCACTGGTCGATGACCTGCGCGGGCGGCTCTCGACGCTGCCGGGGCAGGTGCTCAATGGGCTCGAAGTCGCCTATGCGGATGACTTCACCTATCACGACCCGGTGGATGGCTCGACGAGCGCCAAGCAGGGTATTCGCATCGGGTTCAAGGACGGTTCGCGAATAGTCCTGCGGCTCTCAGGAACTGGCACGGTAGGCGCGACGTTGCGGGTCTACCTCGAACAGTATGAGCCCCCCAATGGAAACCACGATCTCGATACCCAGCGTGCCCTCGAGCCTCTTATCGGGATCACCGAAGACCTTGCCGGCATCAAGGCGCGGACAGGGCGCACCGAACCCAGCGTCATCACTTGAGCGCACAAAAGTGACGGGTCCACATCTCGTTCCCGGCGCCGGGAGCATTGAAAAGCTCGGCGCCACGATCACGCCCGAGGGCGTCAATTTCGCGGTCTATTCCGAGGCCGCGACGGCAATCTGGGTCTCGCTCTATGATGAGCAGGACCAGGAAATCGAGCGCTTTGAGCTCGATGTGCATGCCGAGAATATCCGTGCCGGGTTGATCGCCGGCATCGGGGCGGGTGCGCGCTATGGGCTTCGTGCTGATGGGCGCTATGATCCGGACCAAGGCTATTTCTTCGATCCAAACAAGCTGCTGGTCGACCCCTATGCGCGGCGGCTTGATCGGGTCTTCGTGCGCTCGCCGCGCCTGCGCCTGCCGCGTGAAGAGGCGGTGGATACGGCGCCGCTGATCCCCAAGGCAATCGTCGTCGGTGAGGGCAATGAAAACATTCTGCCACGCAAGAAGGCGCCGAGCCTTTTCTATGAACTCAATGTGCGCGGCTTTTCCATGCGCCATCCGAGTGTGCAGGGGCCGCTGCGCGGGACGATTGCCGGGCTGACCACCAAGTGGGTTATCGACCATTTCAAGCATATGGGGGTCGATACCATTCAGCTTATGCCGACGGCGGCGTGGATCGATGAGGGGCACCTCCCGGCGCTCGGGCTGACCAATGCCTGGGGCTACAATCCGGTGGCCTATTTCGCCGTGGACCCGCGGCTGGCGCCGCGCGGGCCGCAGGAACTGCGGGTGATGACCGATCTCTACCGCAAGAATGGCATCTCGGTGATCCTTGATGTGGTCTACAACCACACCGGCGAAAGCGATGCCAATGGCCCCATGTTGAGCATGATGGGCCTCGATGCGCACACCTATTATCGCTTCGTGGAAGTCGACGGAAAGCAGCACCTCGTCAACGACACCGGCACTGGCAACACGCTGCGCTGTGACCATCCGGCCGTGCAAAGGCTGGTGATCGAAAGCCTGCGCTATTGGGTCGAGGAAATGGGTGTGTCCGGTTTCCGTTTCGATCTGGCGACCGTCCTGGGTCGCGAGCCGGGGTTTAACCCGGAAGCCGAGATGCTCAAGAAGATCAAGGCTGATCCGGTCTTGAGCAAAGCTATCCTCGTGGCTGAGCCTTGGGATCCGGGTCCGGGCGGCTATGCGCTCGGCAAATTCGGCAAGGAATTCCAGGAGCATAACGACACCTTCCGCGATGAAGTTCGGGCCTTCTGGAAGGGCGAGCCGGCCAAGATCGGAGCGCTGGCAGGGAAGGTTTCCGGGTCATCGGAAATCTTCAACATGGATGGGCGCAAGCCGAGCAACGGCGTCAACATGCTGGCCGTGCATGACGGTTTTACCCTGCGCGATCTCGTCAGCTATCACGACAAGCACAACGAGGCGAATGGCGAGAACAACCGGGACGGGCACAATAATAACCAGTCCTGGAATTGCGGCGTCGAGGGCGAAACGGACGATCCGGCCATCAACAAGGCGCGCAAGCGCGATGTGCGGGCCATGTTGGCGACGCTATTCCTGTCGCGCGGTACGCCGCTGATCCAGCAGGGTGACGAGATGTATCGGACGCAGCAGGGCAACAATAATGCCTATGCGCAGGACAACGAGATCACCTGGCTCGACTGGGAAGGCGCCGATGGTGCGCTGGTTGATTTCGTGGCCGCCATAAACACCTTCCGCAAGGCGCATCCGGCCGTGAGCCACGATCATTTCCTTACCGGGCAAGATCGCCACGGGGTGCGCGATGTCGTCTGGCTGCATCCGGATGGACGCGAGATGACCGAGGGCGACTGGAACGATGGCGGGGCGTCGGTGCTGGGGATGTATCTCAAACACAAGGCCGACGAAGTACTGATCTGGTTTAATCGCCGGATCGATCCTGTTTCCGCCAAGCTCCCGGAAGGGGACTGGGTGGTGGGTATCGATTCTGATCCGGATACATCAGTCACCATTGCAGATGGTCGGGTTCAGGTTGGTGCCCGCACCGTGCTCGCCCTTGTGAGGCCGGCGGCGCAATGATCGTTGCTCAGCTCAGCGATATCCATGCGAATGGGTCGGGCGAAAGGCTCGACCGGCTCGACAAGGTGCTGGGCTGGCTTCGTCCAATGCGGCCTGACGCCGTCATCGTCAGCGGCGATTTGGCGGAGGATGCACACGATCGGAGTTATCGGGCGGTCAAGGATCGGCTCGAAAGCCTCGACTGCCCCTATTTCGTCGTGCCCGGCAATGTCGACGACCACAGTGACATGCGGCAGGCCTTTGGCGACCGGTTTGGCTGGACGAGCAATCGGCCGCTCAATGTGGTCGAGACGGTTGGAGGGCTACGGCTGATCGGGCTCGATGTGACCGTAGAAGGTGCGCATCACGGCGACGCCGGGCCACTGCTCGATTGGCTCGCGGCGGAACTGGCTGTTTCCGAATTGCCGACGCTGATTTTTCAGCACCAGCATCCGTTCCCGAGCGGCGTTGACGGCAAGGATCGCAATATCTGTCGCAATGGTGACGGGCTTGCGGCAGTGATCGAGGCTGCGGACGACAGGGTGGTGGCGCTGACCTGTGGCCATGTGCATCGGCCCCTGTTCACGCGCTTTGCCGGCCGCCATGCGACCATGGCGCCATCGGTGACCAAGGCCAATCGCTTGCGGCTCGATGGGCGCGAGAGCGAGATCGTCGACCCGCCGGGCCTGCTGCTGCACCATTTTGCCGATGGCAATCTGGTGAGCCACGTGGTGATGGTCGACTGACGGACGAATGCCCGGCTTTGGGCCGGGCACTCTTGGTTCTATTCCTTGAGGAAATCGGACACGGCCTTGTTGAAGCCGGTCGCGTCCTGCAGATGGGCAAAATGGCTGGTGTTTTCGAGAAGCACCAGTTCGGAGCCGGGGATCTGCTCGGCGATCTTGCGGGTGTGGTCTTCGCTGATGGCTTCCTCGTGGTCGCCGGCGAGGACGAGGATCGGCGTCGTGATCTTGCTCAGTTCCTCAGCGGTCCAATTGGGCTGGGTGGCCCAGAGCTGGCCGATCTTTTCGAGATAAGCATCATAGCCATCGGGCGTGGGCGAGAGACGCTCGTATTCGCCGCGGGCACGGTCGAGATACTTTAGGAACGTCGGGTTTTCGAGCACGGTCGACTGAACGCCGTCGGTGGTGACGTTGGCGGCATAGGCGACGACCTTGGTCAGGCGCTCGGGATGGCGCAGGGCGAGGTCGATGCCGATGATGCCGCCATCGCTCCAGCCGACCACGGCGGTCTTTTCGATTTCGAGCTTGTCGAGCAAAGCGATGAAGTCATCGGCAAAGAGCTGATAGCTGAAGGGCTGGTCGTCGGCCGATGATTTGCCGTGGCCGCGAGTGTCGGCGACGATGACGCGATTGGAGCGCAGCCAGGCATTGACCTGATTGCCCCAGGTCTCGGTATTGCCGGCGCCGCCATGGATCAGCAGGATCGGATCGCCCGATTTGCCATAGATCTCGTAGTAGATCTCGGCGCCATTGGAGACGACCGTGCCGGATTCTGCGGGGGCGGAGGAGGGTGAGAGCGCATAGGGCAGGGTCTCGTAGCGCTCGGCGGCGAGGGCGGGCGAGAAGGCCAGCGTGGCGGCAACGAGGCCGGTGATGGCAGTGGCAAAGATCTTCATGTGGTCAGTCCCCAAGGCCTGTCTTTCAGGATGGCCAAGGATAGGTGGCGGTCGCTTTTCTCGGCAAGGAACGCCATTGCCGGCGAATTCGGCGCCGGAAACTTTTATGACAAGAATGTCTATTGGGTTAGTAGATTTATTGAAATGGTCGATCACGTGGGGTCGACGGGCGCCATGCCGTGGCGGTGGTAGAAGCGCTGGGCGGCGAGGTTTGATGTTTCGACCTTGAGGTCAACATGCGGTGCGCCGCGGCGGCGGAATTCTGCGAAGGCGGCGCTGAGCAAGTACGTTCCGAGTGCCCGATTTCGCCAATTTGGGGCGACGACCAGGTCTTTGACGAAACTGCTGGTCCAGCACTGGACGAGGCCGATGGGCTGCTCGCCAGAGGTGGCGACGATGAGCAAGGCGGGATCGAACTCTTCGTCCTCGACCAGCGGCCACCACCAGCTATCGAAGTCGCCAACTGCGCCGCCGCCGGTCGCATAGGCGGCGCGGAGCAAGGCGTGGAGTTCGACAGGGCGCGTCTGGTGGAGCGGCGTGATGGAAATGCCATCGGGGAGCGCCGGCAGTGTCACCGGTGCATCCAGCATTTTCCGCAGGCGGGCGTGGTCGCTCAAGCGACCTATTCCGCGGCCACGGCCTGGAAGCCGCCGTGCTTTTCGATGAAGCCAATGATCTCATCGAGGCTTTCGCGACGCAAAAGGTCGGTGAAGACATAGGGCCGGCCTTCGCGAACCTTTTGGGTGTCGCTTTCCATGACTTCGAGGCTGGCGCCGACGTAGGGAGCGAGGTCGGTGTGGGTAATGACCAGCAGATCCGAGCGCGAAATGGCGGGGCCGCCCTTGCGGGGGATCTTTTCGCCCTGGGCCACCGAGATCACGTAGATGGTGAGATCGGCGAGGTCGGGGGAGAAGGTGGCCGCGAGATTGTCGCCGCCGCTTTCAATAAGAACGATGTCGAGATCGGGGAATTTGCGGTTGAGATCGTCGATGGCGGCGAGGTTCAGCGAGGCATCTTCGCGGATGGCGGTGTGCGGGCAGCCGCCGGTTTCGACGCCGACGATGCGGTCCTCGGAGATGGCCTGGACGCGGGCGAGGATCAGGGCGTCCTCGCGCGTGTAGATGTCATTGGTGACCACGGCCATGGAATAGCGGTCGCGCATGGCCTTGAGCAGGATTTCGCAAAGGGTCGTCTTGCCCGACCCGACAGGGCCGCCAATGCCGATGCGGAGCGGTCCATTGAGGCTTTTGGTCATGGCAAGTTTCCTTGATCAGAGAAAGCGGAAGACGACGAGGGTGAGGAAACCCAGGCCCAGGGCGAGGCAGAGGGGAGAATAGACCCGAGCGTCATTGAGACGGAAATTCGGCTCGGGCGTCAGGCCCTTCCACCAGGTGGTGTAGCCGGCAATGCCGCGAGCGAGGAACACGGCGGCCAGCGCGACGCCGCCAAGATCAAGCAGAATGCCGCCGCTGTCGTGATCGGCCAGCGCCAGGGCATAGATGCCGGCGGCAATGGTCGCCACGGAAACGGCGAAGGAGGCGAGGCGCGGGGGCATACGCTCGATGTCCTTGAAACCCACTACGGTCTGGGCGAGCAGCTTTTCATTGCGGATCGGCCAGGTGCGCCCAATCGACCAGAGGAAGTGCGCCAGCGAGACGGCGAAGAGGGCGATGAACATCATGGACGCGATGAACATGTTCATGAACGAAAGATCCTTGTGGGCAGCGTTTCGTGCTGCATCTGGGCGATATCGGCGCCATAGGCGACGCTGCCGATTTCGTCCAGTGTGGCATGCTGGCACAGAGCGGCCAGCTTGCCGATTTCGGGTTCGAGAGAAGCCATGATGGCGAGACCGTCGGTCTGGCCAATGGGCACTAGACGCACGGCGACGGATACCTGGCTGTGGACCGTGGCGGTGAGGAAAGCGACGAGCGTGTCGAGAAGGCCGATGCCGTGAGCCCCAGCCAGTGCGCCGACGGCAATCGGATAGGGGCAGGGGCGAGGCAGGTCGAGCGGCGGATCCACCGGCCAAGCGGCGCCGGCCGTTGCAAAGGCGTTACCGGTCATCGTGGTTTCGGCGTGACGTTCTTTTGCCGGCGTTAGCGCAAGGCAGAGGTCGGCCAATTCCTGCAGTTGTTCGGGCGCGCGGGGCGACTGGTGCGCGTGGGCGAGGAGGATGGCGTCGGTGCGCATGCTGCCGTGGAGCAGGGCGCCTGATATCCAGTCCTCTGCCGTTTGCCGATCGTGCACCAGGCGGCTGACGATGGCAGTTTCGAGGCCTGCGGACCAAGCGAAGGCGCCCACTGGAAAGGCGGGGGAGAGCCAGGTCAGCAGCTTTTGCAGGTCAGAGGTCACTTGCGGGCGAGGAGGGCGTGGGCCGGTTCGGCGTGATTGTGGCTGTGATAGGCGCCGTGCTCGGCAAAGAAGGGCTCGGTCACGTCGCTGACTTTGGCGCCGAGGCCTTCGAGCATGGTTTTGAGCACATGGTCGCGCTTGATGAGGATGCGGTCGGCATCGAGCTGGGCCGGGGTGTGGCGGTTGCCGATGTGCCAGGCGAGCCGCAGGAGGTGCGCTGCATCATTGGCGGTGACGGCGTAGAGGATTTCCTTGGCCGCCAGAATTTCGAACAAGCGCCCGTCTTCCAGTTCCAGCGCGCCTTCGTGGTCGAGCGTCACCGTATTGGGGAAATCGACCAGCACTTCAGTGCCATTCTTGCCAGTGAGCAGCTTGCGGCGCAGGCGCCGCTCGTCATGGGCAAGGGTGATACTGTCTATGGCGGCGCCACGGCCGTGATGGGCAGGCAAATGGGCGACGGCACGAAGCATGGTCGAGGTCAGTCCTTGAATCACTGGGTGACGTAGAAGAAGCGTCCGATAAGGAAGAACTGGTAGACGATATGCACCCCGACCACAAACAAATGCACGCGCCTATCCGTCGACCGCCAGGCGATGATGCATAGGACGATGCCGATCGGCACCTGCATGAAATAGGAAGCGTCGAAGCGCGAAAAATGCGCGCCGCCCTTGATGAACGTATCGAGCGTATCCAGCACGAAGGTTGTGCCGAGCAGGCCGAAGAACCAATGCCGGCGCTTGAGGAAGAAATCCCCGTAGCCCTTGTATTCGGAAATGTTATCCGGGCAGAGCAGCGCCGCCATCATGAACAGGGTGACGGCGTAGAAGATGATGAAGATGACGATGCCGAAATTCCAGGTGGCGAGCCGGAACAGGGCCAGTTCCCACCACCAGAAGAGGACGAGTTCGAGCAGGATCGAACCCATCCAGAGAAGATGCAGCACCGAGCGATCACGCCGGTCCGGGTGCTGCACCATGTTGGCAAAGGTCATGAGCAGGCGAGTAATGCCCAACCCGACCACCGTTCCCATGACGATGCGGATATGCGGGAATATTTCGGCAGTCGTGTATGGTTCCATGGCAGCCTAGGGCGCGTTGCCGGCCGCGAGGCAGGTGGCGAGTGGGGCCTCGTCTTCTCCGGAGCGCAGGTCGCGCAATGTGGCTTCGTCGCCGCTGTCCCACCATTCGTACGGGCCCGACACATAGCGGGCGCCCGAGCCGGAAATGGTGGTGACGAAGATGTGCGTTTCGCCTTCCACGGGCACGATAGCGAGGAAGTTCGGGGCCGCATTGACATATTGCACGCGGAATCCCTCGCCATTGTCGCACTGGTAGATGACGGTGCGGCGCTCGATGTCGCTGGTTGCGTCGAGGGTCAGCGACAGCGTGGCAGTGACGGTTGGCAGTGCCGGCGGCGTTGGCACCGCTTCAGCGGGCGCGGCTGCGTCCTGCGCCGAGGCCGCGCCGGCGGCGAGCAAAAGAATACCGCCCGCGATGAGGCTCCTCAAATCGATCATGGCTTTTCCTCGATTTCGTTGGAAACAGTGCGAAGCACCCAGGAGTCTGTCTCCACAATCATGGTGATTGATTGTTCTGGCAAGGTGTCAGCGTGATGAAATCTAGAAGTCCCCGAGGGTTGCGGGGATGATTTTCTTGCCGTCGATATCGACAAAGCCGTATTCGCGGGCGAGGTCGGCGGTGACATGGACCTTGCCGGACTTTTCTAGACGGTTCGGATCAGCCCAGAGCGCTGAAATGGCGAGACCAACGAATTGCGGCGATTCCGAATTGGACATGTCGAAGTATTCGGCATTGCGCATGACTGCCTCGGTGCGGACGAGGCCGGGATAGAGCGAGACAGCAGTCACGCCATGGGGCCGCAGTTCATGCGCAAAGTCGGATGACATCTTGTCGGTACCAGCCTTGGCGATGCCATAGATGGCGTTGCCGTGGTGTTTCTGGGCGGCCCAGAACGAGATGTTGACGATCAGGCCCGTTTTTCGGGCGATCATGTTGGGTGCGGCGGCACGGCTCGCGACAAAGCTGGTGCGCAGGGCGACGCCGACCATCGCATCCCAGCGCCAGATTGGTTGCTCCCAGAATGGCCTTTCCCAGGTGTAGTCATCGCCCTCGACCATGCTCTCGTAGCCAGGCCATGCGTTGTTGACGAGGATGTCGATCTTGCCAGACTGGCTGAGCGCCGAGGCGACTGCGGCTTCCGTCTGCCGGTCGTCGGCATGGTCACAGACCTGGATGATCAGTTCGCCCGGCAGGTCCTTTGCTTCCGCCCGGAGGCCATCGAGCGAGCCTTCAAGCTGAGGATGTACGGACGCCTGGGCATCGGTCACCGTGCGGCCGGTGACGTGGACCGTCATGCCCTTCGCGAGAAAGGCCAGAGCGATGCCGCGGCCAATGCCGCGGCTGGCGCCGGTAACCAGCGCGACCGTCTTGGTGTCCATGATGTGCTCCTCCGAGTCGGATTGAACATATCATGAACACTGATATCGCGAAATGTGTTGGTCAGCCTCGCTGAAGGAGAAAGATCGCACCGGGAATGGGTTTTTCCCGTTCGAGCCGGATTTGGTTTGGTACTTCGGCAAGGACCGCTAAACCATTGGCGGCCGCCAGGTCGCGGACATAGCCTGAGCTATGGCCGAAGCGACCACTGGAACGGATTGCTATGCCTTGCCCCTCGCTCAGTTCGATCGAGAAAGCGAGCATTCCTCCGGCGGAGAGGCGTTGCGCGAGAGCGGCGAAGAGAACGCGGATTTCGCCGATATAGATGAAGACATCGGCGGCGACGGCGAGGTCGTATGGCCCTGAGAAGTTGGGGGTTTCGGCCAAGAGCGTGGCGGCATCGCCCGTCTGCAGATGGCGATAGATGTCGCGCTCCTGCGCCTTGGCGATCATTTTGGGCGAGATGTCGATCCCGTCGATCGGGCGCATGCTTTCAGGCAGCGCCGCGGCCATGAGACCGGTGCCGCAGCCGACGTCGAGCGTTGTGCCTTTGGTCAGGCCGTGCTCGGCGAGAAGCGCGGCAATAGCCTGCGGTACGCGGTATTCGAGTTTGCCCGTCAGGTGAGCATCGAAAGTATCGGCGTAGGAATCGAAGAGTTCAGCGACATAGCCGGATTCGGGGACGCCCGTTGTTGCTAGCGCCGAGGCCATATGCCCTGAATAGCGATCATCGGGCTGCAGTTTTACGGCGCGGGAAAAGCTCTTCAGCGCCGCGGCGGGCTGGCCGAGATCGAGCTGCGCCTGACCGAGTTCGCGAAAAATCCCAGCGTCGTTGGGGTGCAGGGCGCGGCCCTTGTCGAGGATCGTTGCGGCATCTGCCGGGCGTTGGAGGGCAAGCAGCGCCTGGGAGAGCGCAATGTGCAGATCGGCGGAGCGCGGTTTCAAACGGAGTGCGCGCTCAAAGCTCACGGCGGCGATGTCTGAGGCGCCGGTGCGCATGGCGATGACGCCCATGAACTGATGGGCCTCGGGAAGGTTGGGCGCGACATTGACCAGTTCGGCACTGATCCGGGCCGCATCGGCGATCTTGCCCTGCTGCTCGAGCTGGCGGCCCTCGGCCAGAAGCTCGTTGGCACGCAGGGCCAGGATGGGATCGGTGGGTAGACCTCGAGAGATTGTGCCGGTCGGCTTTTTCATCAGAACAGGAAATATCGTTGCGCCATAGGCAGCACCGTAGCCGGTTCGCAGGTGAGAAGTACACCGTCGGCGCGCACTTCGTAGGTTTCGGGGTGCACTTCGATATTGGGGGTGGCCGAGTTGAGCTTCATCGCCGCCTTGCCGATGCCGCCGCGGGTGTTCGTGACCGGCAGGAGCTGCTTGTCGACGCCGAGGCGGTTGTGCAGGCCCGCGTCGTGCGCGGCCTGGGAGATGAAGGTGACCGAGGAGCGGCTGACCAGCTTGCCATAGGCGCCGAACATGGGGCGGTAGTGCATGGGCTGGGGCGTCGGGATCGAGGCATTCGGGTCGCCCATGGGGGCGGCGGCGATGGAGCCGCCGATGAGGACCATTTCGGGTTTTACGCCGAAAAAGGCGGGGTTCCAGAGGACGAGGTCGGCACGCTTACCCACTTCCACCGAGCCGATGTGTTGGCTCATGCCGTGGGCGATGGCGGGGTTGATCGTGTATTTGGCGATGTAACGGCGGACGCGGAAATTGTCGTTGTCGCCGGTTTCTTCAGCGAGTTTGCCGCGCTGACGCTTCATCTTGTCGGCGGTCTGCCAGGTGCGGATGAGAACTTCGCCGACGCGGCCCATGGCCTGGCTGTCGGAGGAAATGACTGAGAGAGCGCCCATGTCGTGAAGGATGTCTTCGGCCGCGATGGTTTCCTTGCGGATGCGGCTTTCGGCGAAGGCGACGTCTTCGGGGATCGACTGGTCGAGGTGGTGGCAGACCATGAGCATGTCGAGATGCTCGGCAATCGTATTGACAGTGTAGGGGCGGGTCGGATTGGTCGAGGAGGGAATGACATTGGGCAGGCCCGCGACTTTCAGAATGTCAGGTGCGTGGCCGCCACCTGCGCCTTCGGTGTGGAAGGCGTGAATGGTGCGGCCCTTGAAGGCGCCGACCGTGTCTTCGACGAAGCCGGACTCATTGAGCGTGTCGGTGTGGATCATAACCTGCACGTCATAGGCGTCGGCGACCGAGAGGCAGTTGTCGATTGCGGCGGGGGTGGTGCCCCAATCTTCGTGCAGTTTTAGCGCCGAGGCGCCCGCGAGGATCATTTCCTCGAGTGGGGCCGGAACGGCGGCGTTGCCCTTGCCGGCGAGGGCGAGGTTCATCGGAAAAGCGTCAAAACTTTCGATCATGCGCTCGATGTGCCAGGCGCCGGTGCAGGTGGTGGCGAGAGTGCCGTGGGCGGGGCCGGAGCCGCCGCCGAGCATGGTGGTCATGCCAGACATCAGCGCTTCTTCGATCTGCTGGGGGCAGATGAAGTGGATATGGGCATCCATGCCGCCGGCGGTGAGGATTTTGCCCTCACCGGCAATGGCTTCGGTGGAAGGGCCGATGATGATGTCGACGTCTGATTGGGTGTCGGGGTTGCCTGCCTTGCCGATGCCGACGATGCGACCATTCTTGAGGCCGATATCGGCTTTGAAGATGCCGGTGTAGTCGACCACCAGAGCATTGGTAATCACAGTGTCGACCGCGCCCTCGGCGCGAGTGCGCTGGGATTGTCCCATGCCGTCGCGGATCACCTTTCCGCCGCCGAATTTTACCTCCTCGCCATAGGTGGTGAAGTCCTTCTCCACCTCGATGAAGAGCTCGGTATCGGCCAGACGCACCTTGTCGCCGGTGGTGGGGCCGTACATGTCGGCATAGGTGGCGCGGGAAATGCGGGCGGGCATGGCGAAACTCCGGAAATCAGGAGAGGCGTTGAATGGATGCGGCAAACGCGAAAAGCGCCCGGCCCGGAAGGGCCGCGCGTGCGGTCGCGTTGCGATGAGGAGTTTTAGGAGCGGTTAGTTGAGCTTGACCGGATTGAGCGACTGATAGACCGCCACCGAGCGATCGATGACCGCATCGAGGAACTTCTCGCCCTGGGCCATCTGCTGGTCGGCGCGCATGGTGCCGGCGATCAGCGACATGGCCAAAGCCTGAATGGCGTAGGCGTGCTTGCTCTTGCCGGCCTGATGATACTCGTTGCCGCGCTGCTCGAAGACCTTCAGCAGATCGTTGTAGGTCTGCGTGGTGATGACCGACTTGGCCTTGGACCAGTTCGGCTGCTGCAGGCTGGTGGCCAGATCGTTGGCGAGATGGCCGATCAACGCCAGAGCCTCGCCGTCCTCCGCGCCAGTCTTCTGCACGTCGGCCAGGACTGCGGCGAAGCGCTGCTTGAATTCGGCGTTGCGGACTTCTGTGGTCGGGGCTTCGGCAGTCATGATCATCCAGGCAAAGGCAGTTCTCTGTGGCGGGGGTTAAACCACCATTTTGCTGCGATTGCCATGGCGTGAGCCAAGATTTGCCGAAGCGTGCCCGCATGGTCACAGCGATCCCATGACCTTCTGGCGGAAGCCGTAAATCTTGCGGTCGCCGCCGATGGGGATGAGGCGCACTTCGCGGCTCTGGCCCGGTTCAAAGCGCACGGCTGTGCCGGCCGCAATGTCGAGGCGCATGCCGCGGGCTTTCTCGCGGTCAAAGCTCAGGCCGGCATTGGTCTCGTAGAAGTGGTAGTGGGAGCCGACCTGGATCGGCCGGTCTCCCGTATTGGCGACTTCGATGACCACCTGTTCGAGCCCGGCATTGAGTTCGATCGTGCCGGTGGCTGGGATGACTTGGCCCGGGATCATGGTTGCCTCACGCGCCGAAGGCGAGCCAGAGGCCGCCGAAGGCGGTCGCGGCGCCGGCGATGCGGGACAGTGCCTTGCCGCCGAAACGGCCGAGGGCAAGGCCAAGGCCGATGCCGACGGCGTGGAGAACGGCGGTCGCGAGAATGAAGCCGATGGCAAACTGCCAGGCGCCGGCTTCGCCGAGTTCACCGCCATGGGCGTGGCCATGGAAGAAGGCGAAGAAGCCGACCATGGCGGCGACAGCCGAGGTCGGGATGGGCAGGGCGAGTGCGATGGCGATGCCGATGAAGATCACGGACGCGAGAATGACCGGTTCCACGAAGGGCAGGGGGATGCCGGCAATAGCAGCGGCGAAGCCCACGGCCATGGTGCCGACGAAGGCTGCCGGGACAATCCAAGTGGCGCGGCCGCCCTGCATGGCGGCCCAGAGGCCAACGGCGACCATGGCGAGGATGTGGTCGAGGCCAAAGAGCGGATGGCTGAAGCCGGCGGCGAAGGAGCCATGCTCGGCGGGATCGAGATGGGCGAAGGCGGGCAGGGTGGCGACGGCGGTGATGGCGAGAGCCAGGGAAATGCGCTTGAGCATGGTGTTGCCTCTTAGCGGATGGGTTGGTGAACGGTGACGAGCTTGGTGCCGTCGGGGAATGTGGCTTCGACCTGCACGTCGTGGATCATCTCGGCGATGCCTTCCATGACCTGAGCACGGGTGATGACATGGGCGCCGGCCTCCATGAGTTCGGAAACCGGCCGGCCGTCGCGGGCGCCTTCAACGACGAAGTCGGTGATGAGGGCGACGGCTTCGGGATGGTTGAGCTTGACGCCGCGCTCGAGGCGCTTGCGCGCCACAATGGCCGCCATGGCGATGAGAAGCTTGTCTTTTTCGCGGGGGGTAAGGTTCATCGGCCGTTTCCTAGAGATGCCACAGGCGCGGCACAGAGCCGGCGCCGGTCAGTTCGATGAGAGTTGGAACCAGAAGTTTTCGCAAGGCAAGGCCGGTTCGCGCCATGGCCCGGATGACCAGCCGCTCGCCGTTGGCGCTGGCAGCGATGAGGCCATCGGCGGGGTGCAGGGCGCGGACACGGTCCAGCAACAAGGCGGCCATGTCTGGATTGGCCGCCACATGGAGCACGGAGGCGAAGGCGCGGCAGCGGCGTAGCAGCGACAGGCCATCACGCTCGCTGCCATCACCCGTGAGACGGGTCGCCTCGGCGTGGATCAGGCGGCTTTCTCGATAGATGCGCCAATTGTCGGAGAATTGCGCGTCGCGCGCCTCCTCGCCCATGGCGTCGCGACCGAGGAGAACGGCTTCGATGGCGGTCAGCGTTGCGCCTTCTTCGAGATGAATGGTCAGACGCCGGTCGAGCCTGCTCGCTTCGAAGAGGATAGTTTCCTGCGGCAACCAATCGAGGTGGGCACCAGCGCCGACGGTGATGTCGGCTTCGACATGCGCCGTGTCGCCCGTTGAACGATAGCTGCGCTCGCAGGCCTGGGTGGTGATAACAAGCCGACCGCCCGGGGCAATGTCGGCGCCCCAGCGCAAATGGTCGCCGCCGGTAATGCCGCCGGCAGTATTGATAAATACGGCCTCAAGCGCAGAAGAGTGCGTACGCGGCAGACGGATCTTGCCGCACCCCTCCTGAAAAAGCGTGTTGAGACAAGTCTTTCCGTCGCGCTGCTTGGTACCGATGCGCGCAATGCCCCGCGCCCGCTGCAGAACGGGCGGGAGCGAAAACGCCTCCGGGTTGGGCATCGTGGCGAAATTCATTGCAACGATCCTGCGATCATCTCGTTATTGAAGCGAGCAAACGCTCTTTCATAAAGAATTTTCAAGAGGTTATTCAAATGACCATCAAATCTGCTTTGTCTGTTGCTGCGCTTACTATCGCTCTCACTGGTGCTGCTTTTGCGCAGGGTATGACCATCAACGGCGTTGCCGTTTCCGAAGCCGACCAGCCAGCCGTGCAGGAGCGCTGCGATGGCTTGGCCAATGCCGAAGCCACGGAGTCGCTGACGGAATCGAGCGATTCCAGCGAAGACAGCACTGCCGGTGGCACTGATGCGGCAGTTGTGGACGCCCCCGCTGTCAACGAAGCCCAGGCCGCGACTGCGACGATCGATCTCGACACGATCGACCTGCAGGCCTGCATTGATGGCGGCTTCGTCAAACAATAATCGGTCGCTTTCAGCGGCTAGCAAGGGCATCTGGCTTCGGTCAGATGCCCTTTTTCATACCATCAGGTGTTTGCGCACGTCCGGCCGGTCGAGATCGCTCGCCGGGCCCTGGTGCATGATTTCGCCGCGGTCCATGACATAGATGTCGTCGGCAATCTCGCGGCAGAAATCGAGGAATTGCTCGACCAAGAGGATGGTCATGCCCTTTTCGTCGCGCAGGAATTGCAGCGCGCGGCCGATATCCTTGATGATCGAGGGCTGGATGCCTTCGGTAGGCTCGTCGAGCACCAGCACCTTGGGTCGGGTGACCAGAGCGCGGCCGATTGCGAGCTGCTGCTGTTGGCCACCCGAGAGATCGCCGCCCCGCCGCCCAAGCATGGATTTCAGGACCGGGAACAGCTCGAAGATGTATTCGGGAATGTTACGTTCGCTGCGGGGGAGGCCGGCATAGCCGGTTTCGAGGTTTTCCTTGACCGTGAGCAGCGGGAAGATTTCGCGGCCCTGCGGCACGTAGCCGATGCCCATGCGTGCGCGCTTGTAGGGTGGCGCTTTTTTGATCACTTCGCTGCCGAAAGTTATGGCACCCGACGAGATGTGGTTGATGCCGGTGATGGCGCGGAGGGTCGAGGACTTTCCGACGCCATTGCGGCCGAGCACGGCGGTGATCTTTCCCGGCTGGCAGTCGATGGAGACGCCCTTGAGTGCTTGGGCGGCACCATAGTGGAGATCGATGGTTGAGATCGAGAGGGCTGAGGTCATCGTCCAAGATACCTTTCGATCACGACGGGATTGGCGCTGACCTGATCGAGAGAACCCTCCGCCAGAACGGCGCCTTCGGCCAGGCACACGACGCGCGAACCCAGCTCCCGCACGAAGCTCATGTCGTGCTCGACCACTACGACGGATCGGGTTTGGGCGATTTCGCGCAGCAGTTTCGCGGTCTCCTCGGTTTCGCTGTCGGTCATGCCGGCGACGGGTTCGTCGACGAGCAGGAGCTTGGGATCTTGTGCAAGCAGCATGCCAATTTCGAGCCACTGCTTCTGGCCGTGGCTGAGATTGGCGGCGTATTCGTCCTTGCGGTGGAGGAGCCTCACGGTTTCGAGAATTTCGGTGATGCGGGCCACGTCTTCGTCGCTGGCGGTGTAGAAGAGGGCGGCGAAAATGCCGCGCGGCTTCTTCAGCGCCATTTCGAGATTGTCCCAGATGGTGTGGCTCTCGAAGACGGTGGGTTTCTGGAATTTGCGGCCGATGCCGAGATTGGCGATGGCGGCTTCGTCGAGCTTGGTGAGGTCGGTGCGGCCATCGAACATGACGTCGCCGGCATCAGGCCGGGTCTTACCAGTGATGATATCCATCATCGTGGTCTTTCCCGCGCCATTGGGGCCGATGATAGCCAGCATTTCGGTGGGGCGGACGATAATGGACAGATTGTTGATCGCCTTGAATCCGTCAAAGGCGACCGAAACGCCGTTGAGGTAGAGCATCGTGTCCTGAGCTTTGCTCATTGGCTTTACTCCGCCGGCCGGGGTTGGACATTGTCGAAGGTTGAAGGGTCTTCGCCGCGCTCGATATCGGCAGACTGAGCCGGGGTCGGCGCCGCCGGTTCCTCGGCCTTCTTGCGGTTGGTGCCGAAGATCTGCTTCCAGAGGCCTACAATGCCTTTGGGCAGGAACAGGGTGACGAAGATGAAGAGGGCGCCGAGGGCGAAGAGCCAGAACTCGGGCAGGGCGCTGGTGAACCATGACTTTCCGAGATTGACGACGATGGCGCCGATGATGGGGCCGACCAGGGTGCCGCGGCCGCCGACGGCGGTCCAGATCACGACCTCAATGGAATTGCCGGGTTCGAATTCGCCGGGATTGATGATGCCGACCTGCGGCACGTAGAGAGCGCCGGCAATGCCGGCCATGATGGCCGAGACGGTGAAGGCGAAGAGTTTCACATATTCAACGCGGTAGCCGATGAAGCGCGTGCGGCTTTCGGCGTCGCGTACGGCGACCATGACTTTTCCCAACTTCGAATTGACGATCATCGAGCAGACGAGGACCGACAGGGCCAGGGCAATGGCCGTTGCGGCGAAGAGGATGACGCGGGTCGTCTGTGCCTGAACCGGGGCGCCAAGGATGTCCTTGAAGTCGGTAAGGCCATTATTGCCGCCAAAACCCATGTCGTTGCGGAAGAAGGCGAGCAGCAGGGCGAAGGTCATCGCCTGGGTGATGATGGAGAGATAGACCCCGGTCACGCGGCTTCGGAAGGCAAAGAAGCCGAAGATGAAGGCGAGGAGGCCCGGCACCAGCACGACCATGGCCATGGCGAACCAGAAATTGTCGAAGCCATACCAATACCAGGGCAGCTCCTTCCAATTGAGGAAGACCATGAAGTCGGGAAGCGTCGGATTGCCATAGACGCCGCGGGTGCCGATCTGGCGCATGAGATACATGCCCATGGCATAACCGCCGAGTGCGAAGAAGGCGCTGTGGCCAAGCGAGAGAATGCCGCAATAGCCCCAGACGAGGTCCAATGCGAGCGCCAGGATGGCGTAGCTGAGATATTTGCCGAGCAGCGAGACAAGGTAGGTTGGGACGTGGCCGAACTGACCGGGCGGGATGAGCAGGTTGGCCATGGGCACGACTACGGCAACGGCGAGGAAGATACCGATGACCCAGACGGCCTTTTTGTCGAGCGCGCGGAACAGGGCTTGGGTCAGCATGGGCAATATCCAGTCAGATTGAGAAACCCCCTCATCCGGCGCTGCGCGCCACCTTCTCCCCGAGAGGGAGAAGAATAAGAGGGGAGCACCATTCCTCTCCCACTTGGGGAGAGGGTGGATCGGGCGAAGCCCGAGACGGGTGAGGGGGCTTTCAAACTCATTGTTCGATCGCCCTTCCCTTGAGGGCGAAGAGGCCCCGCGGACGCCGCTGGATGAAGAGGATGATCAGCACCAGGATCAGGATCTTTCCGAGCACCGCGCCGGCATAGGGCTCGAGGAACTTGTTGGCGACGCCGAGCGTCAGCGCGCCGACAAAGGTACCCCAGAGATTGCCCACGCCGCCGAAGACCACGACCATGAAAGAGTCGATGATGTAGTTCTGGCCGAGATTGGGAGAAATATTGTCGATCTGGGTGAGCGCGACGCCAGCGAGACCGGCAATGCCGGAGCCGAGCCCAAAAGTCATGGCATCCACGAAGGGGGTCCGGATGCCCATGGCAGAGGCCATGCGGCGGTTCTGGGTGACGGCGCGCATTTGCAGGCCCAGCGGCGTACGGTTGAGGACCAACAGGAGCGCGAAGAAGACGATCAGCGCGAAGATCACGATCCAGAAGCGGTTGTAGGTGATGGCGAGGCCGAAGAATTCGGTGGAGCCGGACATCCAGGTCGGGGCGATGACCATCTGGTTTGTGGGCCCGAAGATTGAGCGCACAGTCTGCTGCAGTATGAGCGACAGACCCCAGGTAGCGAGCAGGGTTTCGAGCGGACGGCCATAGAGCCAGCGGATGATGCCGCGCTCGATGCCAACGCCGATGGCGCCGGTGACGAGGAAGGCGACGGGCAGGGCGATGAGCAGGGAATAATCGAGCAGGGCCGGGAAATTCTGGCGGATGACGAGCTGGACGAGGAAGGTCGTGTAGGCGCCGAGCATGACCATTTCGCCGTGCGCCATGTTGATGACGCCCATGACGCCGAAGGTGATGGCAAGGCCGATGGCGGCGAGGAGGAGGACCGAGCCGAGCGAGACGCCGAACCAGACGTTTTGCAGGGCACCCCAGACGGCGCGGCCCTGTTCGAGGCCAGCAATGGCGGCCTCGATCGTCGGCTTTACCTCGTCGGGCGCATTGGCGAGGGCGCCGGTGAGAATGGTGATGGCATTGCGGCCGGCGCCAGCCACGACCTGTGGCACGGCGGCGTTCTTGTCTTCGATGCTGGCGTCTTCGCTCGTCAGGATCGTGACGGCGCGGGCAGCCTGCATGGCCGAGCGGACATTGGCGTCGGTTTCAGCAGCGATAGCTTCGTCGAGCAGCGGCAGGTTGGCGGCATCGGGCTTGGCCAAGAAACCCTGGGCGGCGGAGAGGCGGGTAGCCGGGTTGTCACTCATCAGCGTCATGCCGGAAAGGGCAGCGGAAATATCGCGCCTCAGGCCGTTGTTGACGCGGATGCGGGATAGGTCGGCTTCGGCACCGAGATCGACGGCCTCGCCCGTCAAGGGATCGGTGACGGCCGAGTCGGTCTGGATGACAACACGGCTGGAGGTTTCATCGAGGTAGAGATTGCCGTCAGCGAGAGCGGTGAGGACCGGGACGACGCTGTTGTCACCGGTGGAGGCGAGCTCGACAACGATCTGCGTGAGTTCCTTGAGGCTCGCCTCGCCCATGGCGGCGATCTGGGCCGGGATATCGACCGGGGCGTCCTGAGCGCGGGCGATTTGCGTGGGCAGCAGAAGCGACAGGGTGAGCAGGGCCAGGCGGAGAAGTTGAGTCAGCATCGCTTGGAAAGTCCTTGTCGCTGCGAGAGAAAGAGGCAGGGGCGGAGGCCGCCCCTGCCGGGAGCTAAGCGCTGGGCTTACTGTGCTGCGACAGCGCCGCCGCAGGACTTGGTTTCGGTGTTGTAGTTGCCGCAGTTGACCGGGGCGGTCCAATCGGCTTCCAGAGCCTTGGATTCGGGCAGGAAGTCGGACCATGCGTCGCCGGGGACGAGGTCTTCGGTTTCCCAGACCACGAAGAACTGGCCGTCATCCTGGATTTCGCCGATCAGCACGGGCTTGGTGATGTGGTGGTTGGGGAGCATCTTGGCGACGCCGCCGGTCAGGTTCGGCGTTTCGAGGCCAACGATCGAGTCGATGACAGCATCGGCTTCGGTCGAACCGGCAGCTTCCACAGCCTTTACCCAGAGGTTGAAGCCGATCACGTGGGCTTCCATCGGGTCATTGGTGACGCGGGTGTCGGAGCCGATGAATTTCTGCCAATCAGCAATGAAGGCTTCGTTTTCGGGGGTATCGACCGACATGAAGTAGTTCCATGCGGCGAGGTGGCCCACCAGCGGGGTGGTGTCGAAGCCGGAGAGTTCTTCTTCGCCGACGGAGAAGGCGACGACCGGGATGTCTTCGGCCTTGATGCCCTGGTTGCCCAGCTCACGGTAGAACGGCACGTTGGCGTCGCCGTTGATGGTCGAGACGACGGCGGTCTTCTTGCCTTCAGAGCCGAAGGCCTTGATGTCGGAGACGATGGTCTGCCAATCGGAATGACCGAAGGGCGTGTAGTTGATCATGATGTCTTCTTTGGCGACGCCCTTGTCGAGCAGGTACTGCTCAAGAATCTTGTTGGTCGTCTGCGGATAGACATAGTCGGTGCCGGCGAGCACCCAGCGCTCCACGCCTTCTTCATCGGCGAGGTAGTCGACGGCCGGAATGGCCTGCTGGTTCGGTGAAGCGCCGGTGTAGAACACGTTGCGCTGGGATTCTTCGCCTTCGTACTGGACGGGGTAGAAGAGCAGCGAGTTCAGTTCTTCAAAGACTGGCAGCACGGACTTGCGGCAGACCGAGGTCCAGCAGCCGAAGACTGCGTCGACGCCGTCGACTTCGATCAGCTGCCGAGCGAGTTCGGCGGCCAGCGGCCAGTCCGAAGCAATATCGACCACGACGGGTTCGAGCTTCTTGCCCAGAACGCCGCCCTTGGCGTTTTGCTGTTCGATCAGGAACAGCATGGTGTCCTTGAGGGTGGTTTCCGAAATCGCCATTGTGCCCGAAAGCGAGTGGAGGATACCAACCTTGATGGTGTCTTCCTGTGCCATGGTCGGAACAACCATGGGCAGGGAAATGCTGCCGGCGAGTGCCGCGGCGAGCAGGGCGCTTTTTGCGCGGGTGAAGTTCATAAGTTCGTCCCTCTAACTTTGTTGACCCCAGGAGACAGCCAAGGGAGGCGCCTCGATGGGGGCACCTGAGACGATTTTTTGACGCTGCCCTATACGTCGATTGACGTAACTGCCTGACGGAGAGATTCCGCCCAACGCCGGAAGAGCCTGAAAAACCGCGTGATTTCGCTAAAAACCGTGCTAAGACAGGCGTGGCGAATTTTTGGGCAGCGCGACGAATTGGTTAAGGCTTGAGCGAATAATGGCGCGGCAACGGATCATTCCCATCAGGCGCGAATACAATCGCTGGGTCGCCAATCAGACGCTGGAAGACTATGCGCTGCGCTTTACCGCCAAGTCGGCGCGCCGCTTTTCCAATGATCGAATCTCGCAGACGGCCATTGGCGCCATCTCGTTTCTGGCGCTGGAGGCCATTGGCGGGGCGATTACCCTCAGCTACGGCACCACCAATGCGCTGATCGCCATTCTCATTGCCTCCATCGCCATTCTGCTCGTTGGCGTGCCGATCTCGCGCTATGCGACCCGGCATGGGGTGGACGTCGATCTGCTCACGCGCGGCGCGAGCTTTGGCTATATCGGCTCGACGATCACCTCGCTGATCTATGCGAGTTTCACCTTCATCCTCTTCGCCATCGAAGCCTCGATCATGTCGAGCGCGCTGCAATTGGCCTTCGGCATTCCGCTCTGGATAGGTCACATCATCTCGGCGCTGATCGTCATTCCGCTGGTGACGCATGGTATCCGGATGATTTCGAGCTTTCAGGTGCTAACGCAGCCGATCTGGATCGTTCTCAACATCCTGCCATTCATCTTTATCGCCTTCATGGACTGGGAAAAGTTCGACCTGTGGCGGGCCTTTGCCGGGTTGGGGCAGCCGGAAGGGGCAGCGGGGACGATCTCACCATTCGATATCGCTAAGTTCGGTGCCGCCTCGGCGGTCATCCTGGCGCTGATGACGCAGATTGGCGAGCAGGTCGATTTTTTGCGATTTTTGCCGGCGGAGGGTGCGCCGAAGTGGCGGCACAAGGTCGGGATTTTTCTGGCTGGGGCAGGGTGGGTTATCGTTGGTGCGCCTAAGCTGATCGCGGGGTCGTTCCTGGCTTTTCTGGCGCTGTCGGCCGGCGTTTCGCCCGAGCATGCGTCAGAGCCCGGTTACATGTATGCCGTGGCCTTTGGCTACATGATCCCCAATGAGTTCATTGCCTTGATGCTGATGGCCGTCTTCGTGGTGGTCAGCCAGCTCAAGATCAATGTCATGAACGCCTATGCCGGGTCTCTGGCCTGGTCGAACTTCTTCTCGCGGCTGACCCATAGCCATCCGGGTCGGGTTGTCTGGTTGCTCTTCAATGTCGCCATTGCGCTGCTTCTTATGGAGCTGGGCATCTATCGGCTGCTGGAAGAGACGCTCGGCATCTTTTCCATCATTGCCATGGCTTGGCTCTGCTCGATTTCGGCCGATCTTTTCGTCAACAAGCCGCTGGGCCTGTCGCCGCCCGGTATCGAGTTCAAGCGCGCGCATCTCTATGACATCAATCCCGTCGGTGTCGGGTCGATGCTGCTGTCGGCGGTGATCGCGCTGGCGGCGCATTTTGGTGCTTTTGGCGAGATGGCTGCGGCGCTGGCGCCTTATATCGCACTGGTGGTTTGTTTCATCGCATCGCCGGCCATCGCCTGGGCCACCAAGGGGAAATATTACCTCGCCCGCAAACCGCGGAAAGCATGGGCGAACAAGACCTCGCTGACTTGTTCGATCTGCGAACACCCCTTCGAGCCCGAGGACATGGCTTGGTGCCCCGCCTATGCGGCGCCGATCTGTTCGCTCTGCTGTTCGCTCGATGCGCGTTGCCATGACATGTGCAAGCCGCACGCGCATTTCCGGGCGCAGACGCATGCGGTGGCTTCGAGCGTGCTGCCGCAATGGGCGATCGAGAAATTGCAAACCCGGCTTGGGCGCTACGGCATGTCCATGGGCATTGCGACGGCGATCCTCGGCGGCATCCTTGGGCTGATCTATTATTTCGCCAGCCAATCGGCGCCGCATACGGCCGATGTGGTGGGCGGCACACTACTCGTGGTGTTCTTCGTCTTCGCGGTGGCCGCGGGGATCATGACGTGGTTCCTCGTGCTGGCGCATGACAGCCGGCTGGTTGCCGAAGAGGAGAGCACGCGACAAAACACGCTGCTGCTCAAGGAAATCGACGCCCACGGCAAGACCGATGCCGAGTTGCAGCGCGCCAAGGAAAAGGCCGAGGCGGCCAATCAGGCCAAGTCGCGCTACGTCGTCGGCCTCAGCCACGAATTGCGCACGCCGCTCAACGCGGTGATGGGCTATGCGCAGATATTGGAGCGCGATCCCGAAGTGCCGGAGAACAGGCGTGGCTCAGTGCAAGTCATCCGCCGCAGTGCCGAGCATCTGTCGGGGCTGATCGATGGCCTGCTCGATATTTCCAAGATCGAGGCGGGGCGGCTGCACGTCTATTCGAACGAGATCAATATCCAGGATTTTCTGGATCAGATCGTCGACATGTTCCGGCTGCAGGCGGGAGCCAAGGGGCTGGAATTTCGCCATACGCGCGCCAAGGCCCTGCCGATCTATGTGCGGACCGACGAAAAGCGGCTGCGGCAAATCCTGGTCAATCTGCTCTCGAACGCCATCAAGTTCACCAGCTCGGGCCATGTCAGCTTCGAGGTGGCCTACCGTATGCAGGTGGCAACTTTCACCGTGTCCGACAGCGGCAACGGCATTTCGCCAACCGATCTCGACCATATCTTCGAGCCGTTTGTGCGCGGCGAGGCTGAGCACAATCGATTCACGCCCGGGCTGGGGCTTGGGCTGACGATCACAAAGCTGCTGACGGAAACGCTGGGCGGCGAGATCACCGTGTCCAGCACCGTTGGCGTCGGCACACGGTTCCAGGCGCGGCTGATGCTGGCGAAGGTCGAGCGCCTGAGCCAAGGTCGGGTCGATCTGCGCCGCATCGTCGGTTATGCAGGGCCGGCGCGGGTGGTCATGGTGGTCGACGACAATCAGGACCATCGCGAGCTGATGCGCGAAATGCTCTCACCTCTAGGCTTTGTCGTGCTGACGGCCGCGGATGGTCTTTCTTGCCTCGATCTCATTGCGACCACGCGGCCCGACCTCTTCTTCGTCGATATCCGCATGCCGGGCATGAGCGGTTGGGACCTCGTTTCCGCCCTGCGCGAGCGGGGTGTCGCCGAACCGATCGTCATGCTCTCGGCCAATATCGGCGATGGGGCTGGGCCGGCCAGTGCCGATGCCGGGCATAATGATGCGCTGGCGAAGCCTTTCGATCTTGCGCAATTGCTCGACAAGATTGGAGCGCAGCTGGCGCTGGACTGGACCTATTTCGAGGCGCAGACGCCCAAGCTAAAGAGGACGAAAAAGCTGCGTTCCCCTGGGGTGGAGCACTTGCGTGACTTGGCCAATCTGGGGCAAATCGGCCATATCAGGGGGATAGAAGCGAAATTGACCGAACTGGCCGTCGATCCCAACAACGAGCCCTTGGTGACCGCCTTGCGCGGGCACATGGAGAGCTTCGATTTCGACGGCTATGCGGAATTGCTCGAACGGGTCAGCCATGAGCCGGATTGAGAAAGATCAGGACATAGTCCTGCTTGTCGATGACTCGCCGGAATCTCTGGGCTTTCTGACGACGGCGCTCGAGGAAGCTGGCGTCACCGTGCTGGTGGCGCGCAGCGGCGAGGCGGCGCTCAATATCGTGCAGCGCGTGGTGCCTGACGTTGTGCTGATGGACGCCGTGATGCCGGGGCTCGACGGCTTTGAAACCTGCCGCCGGCTCAAGGCCATGGCGCCGCTGACCCATGTGCCTGTTATCTTCATGACCGGGCTAACCGAAACCGAGCATATCGTCCATGCGCTCGAAAGCGGCGGCGTGGATTATCTCTCAAAGCCCATCAATGTCGACGAATTGCGCGCCCGTATCCGTGTGCACCTCGCCAATGCCCGCCGTGCCCAAAGCGCGCGGATTGCACTCGATGCCGCCGGTCGTCATCTGGTGGCCTTTGGTGCCGATGCGGCGGTGCTTTGGTCGACGCCGCAAGCGAACAAACTGCTCGAACGCTCCGGCATGGATGCCGATCATCAGGCCGACATGTCCGGCGGTTTCTCGCGCTGGCGCCTCGATTATGGCGATGCGGCGCCAGGCAGTGGGTTCGATCTCAACCTGCCAGGCGCGCCGGGGTTGCAGTTTGCGTTTCTCGGCGTCGTCGGCGGCGATGAATATCTCTTCCGTCTCACCGGTGCACAGGAAGAGGGGCAGGAGGACAATCTCCGCCAGCATTTTGGGCTGACGCAGCGCGAGAGCGAAGTGCTGCTCTGGATCGCGCGGGGAAAATCCAACCGGGATATCGGCGACATTCTCGGCCTCAGCCCGCGGACGGTGAACAAGCACCTGGAGCAGGTCTATGCCAAGCTCGGCGTGGAAAACCGCGCCTCGGCCGCCATCAAGGCCATCCAGGCGATGCAGGCAAGCTTCGAGCTTTAGGACTTTCCCCTAGTTTGGGTCTGCAAACGCGTCTAGTGCGCATGAAACGCATATTATCAGTCCCCACAATTGCCCAAAGCGGCGCCCTCGGGTTCTCTCGCTCGTGTCGAAACCGACATGTTTTCAAGGGAGTAACGAGTATGAAGACTGTGATCGCACTTTCCGTCCTGGCTGCCATGGCGATGACTTCGGGCGCTCATGCCGGCGGCTTCTTCGCCAAG
Organism: Devosia sp. LjRoot3; assembly: GCF_964252865.1. Lineage (NCBI taxonomy): Bacteria > Pseudomonadati > Pseudomonadota > Alphaproteobacteria > Hyphomicrobiales > Devosiaceae > Devosia > Devosia sp. LjRoot3. Next base: position 129,227 of record NZ_CAXUPK020000003.1, on the reverse strand, counting down.
CGCACCAACAACGTCCTCAGCAATATCACCGGCCTCGTTTCCACGGTGGCTGATGTCGTCGATGTGGGCAATGTCAATGTTCTCAACGGCAATACCGTCGCTGTGGGCAATAACAGCAGCATTCTCTCGGGCATTCTGAGCGGCAACAACACTGCCAATGGCAATTCCATTCTCAATGGCGTGCTGAACGGGAACGGCATCCTGGGCATCGGCGGCCAGAACCAGACCAAGAAGCACGGCTGGTAGCTCCTGCGGCGGGGTGTTACCTCCAACCCGCCACGGACGCCAGACCCGCGCCGGAGCCCCCCGGCGCGGGTTTTTTGCCATCTGAGAAGCGGGAATGTATCAGGAGGCGGGGGCCATCTGCCGCCAAAGAGTAAGGGAATGCCGCTCCCCTTCGTCAGGTGTCAGACGAACCTCTTCAAGCCGGATTTCCTTGCCTTCGAGGCCGGTTGCTTCGCGAAAACTCGGTTCCACCAGACAGAGGCGCGTGCCGACCACCGTGTGAATGGTCTTGGTGATGATTGCGCACCAGTCGCGGCCGTTCTCGACGAAGGGGATGGTGATCTTGAGGCTCACGACGCCAGCCGGTCGAGCCAGCAGTTCGCAGAAGCGGGCATGGACTGGAGCAAAGGCTGGATTTTTCTGCGGGTCGATGACCCAGCCGAAGCGATCGAGCGGGCCGGATGAAAGTTTCAGCGGCCGGCTGCAGGCGATGATCGTGTGGCTGGCATCCATCAGCAGCAGGTTCTGGTGCGACTCTTCCACGAAATAGCGCAGGGCCACCAGCGGATCGGCCTCGGGGCCACAGATCAGGCGTCGTATGGCTTCGATATTGTGCGGGCGGGGGGCGTCTCGCCCACTTTCCCAGCGGCTGACCTGGCTCTGCGTGACGCCGAGGCTTTTGGCGACGGCGTCCTGTTGCAGGCGGGCGCGGATGCGCCAATTGCGCAGGGCGGTGCAAAGTTCGCTCGGTTTTGGCATGGCCAGCTCCTTTTGAGTGGAGCCAAAATCCCGGAGTGGTGCTGAAGATCATAGTTAATAGAATACTTACACGATCAAGTTCCGGAATTAACGCTTAATCTCAACGCTGTGGGACAGGTAAATGTACTGACCCTCTACGTGAAATATTGGTTACTGAACCATGAGCATTCTCGTCTGGTAGCTCCACCGGAGGTTGAGATGCGACGCTTTTCTTGCATTGCGATATGGGTGGTCAGTGTTTCCGCGGTCTTCGGGGAGGATGCTTTTGCACTCAAGAGCACTGTCGAGACGGGCCGGACCAGCAATGCCACTGAGACTGTCGATGGGCCGTCCGACCTGTTTGTCGAACACAAGCATGAGCTCTCGCTGTCGCATGCCATGGGTGCTCTGACGCTGCGCGGCACTCTGCTGTTCGAGCAGACGCGCTTTGCCACCATCTCCGTGGAAGACGACATGTCGGCGGCGGCCGGCGTTGAGGCCGCATTGGAGCTGGACAAGGGCATGGTGCTGCGCGCCGGTTACGCCCTGACGCGCGACTGGATCGGGGAAGGTTTGCCGCTCGATGATGCGATGATCGGCGTGGCGAACGGGAAAGTAACGCACGAAACCATGCTGGAACTGGCAGTCATCGGAACCGACCAGCAAGTCAACGTGACGGTGAACGGAAGCTGGCGCTATCCAGAGGATGCCATCATTTCCGGTCTGCCCATCACGCTGCCGCCTGTTCGGCTCGATCCCGAAGTGGGTGTTGTCGCCGTAGGGGTGAACTGGGAGAAGGCTGTGACCGGCACCATGGCTGTGCTCGGTCGGCTCAAGGGCGATTTCTCCGACGTTCCGGAACACGACCAACTCGACTATGGTCGCCTGCCGGGCACTGCCGGAACTGTCGCGAGCGGCGTGCGCGCCAGGGCGGGCAATCTTTTCGTCGAGTTTCTGGCTGGGGCGACAATGGTATGGCCGCTGATCGATCCGGGCCTGCGCGAGGTTTTGCCTTATCTGGCGATGCAGTCGGAACTCGCCTTGGGTGATCGGTGGACTCTCGCCCTTCGGGCCGAAAAGAGCGTGGATCTGGACGATCCGCTCGATCCGGTTGCCAGCAGCGTCAGCGAGGTGGAGCTTTCGGCGCGGTATCGCATGACGGATGCCCTTTCGCTGTCGGCGGCGGTCAGTCGCAGCGAGGAGCTGGGGATTTTCGATGCGAGCCAGACCCGGCGCGTTCAGACGGCCAGCCTGCGCCTCGACTATGCCATTGCAGATCAGGCGAGCCTGTCGCTGGCGGCTTTGCGAAAATGGGTGGAAGAGGGTGGCGACAATTATGACGTCGACCGCTTCACCCTGGCGATCTCTACGCAATTTTAGTGCGGCTGCCGATGTGAACAGCTCGCGGGGAACTGATGTGGAAATGGGTCGTTGTGCCAGCGAACCACAGTTCTGCTGTGGCGAGCCACGCGGCGGTCCCAAGCGGGGATCAGCCCGATAAGTCGGCGGTGGCAGGAAGGCTGACGCTCCTTTGCTGTAGCCCCGATGGGGCGCGGAACTTCGGTTCCGCGCCTTTTTTGTTGTCGTATATGGCGGTTAATTTTTGTCTATATTTATGTATTGATCCATTGTTTACCAGTTGAGCTGGATATCATTGGGAGCTGCAACTCAAATTGGTCTTCGCTCGTCACTTCTGTGCGGCAATTGGTCGCGAAGATGGAGATGAGTTATGAAAAGAACAGTTCTTTCGTTTCTGCCTCTGGTCTTTATCGCGAGTGTTTCGGCGCCCGCTCAGGCGCAGAACTTGCTTGGTATCATTGGCGGAAGTGGCGAAGAGGCTCTGGTCACGTTGGGTTCGGGAGATGCCTCGAACTCGGGTCTGGTCAATGTCGGTCTCGGTGGCGAGGGGCAGTTGCTCGATGCGCAAGTCGGCGGCAGTTCGAGCATTGCCAATGCAACCGTCGGCAGTGGCGGTGGCAGCGCCTTGAACGCCAATGCGAATCTGCTGGGCGGCGGCGCCACAGCTGGCGCAACTGTGGGCGGTGGAAACCTGCTTGGTGCAAATGTCGGCCTGCTTAACGGCACCGTCGGCGTTGGCGCGACCGTCGGCGGCGGTAGCCTCGCTAATATCGGTGTGAACATCGGTGGCGGCGGAGCGCCCGGCAATGGCGGCAATCCCGGAAATGGCGGAGGAGGCGTCGGAAACGGCGGTATTGCTCCGAGCTTGTCGGCGTCCAATGGCGGCAGTGTGCCAGTCTGTGCCGGCACCAGCCCGCGTGAGGTGGAGCGACTGATCCAGGGCACGCAGATTGGCGGTTCGTGGCAGCGCGCCAGCAATGTCGAAATCCGTCGTGTCGATATGTGCCCGGAGATGCAAACTTGGCTCGCCGCTGCGCTGACCAATTCCGGCCTCGGCAATTCGCTGCGTTCGGCGATCAACAATGACCGCCTGCTGAGCGCTTCGGTCGAACGGTCTTCCTACAATTCGAACCGCGTATTCGCCGTACAGCAGCGCGGCAATCAGCTGACGGTCTTTGTCTACTGAGGGCCGAAAGCCCGGCTTGCTTCCGGATTGAGCAAGTCTTGAACCCAATATCTCAGCATGTCGCCTATAATTTAGGCGGCATGCAAAAATGACCTCTTTGTAATCAGTTTTTGCTTGCGCCCCCGAAAATGCTGAGCTTGTCTTGATGTCGCAATTTCATTTGGGGACGTCATTCATGCTCAATCGCAGGCATTTCACTGCCGCCATCCTGCTGGGTTCGTTGGCCCTTGCCGCACCGGCCATGGCGCAGACAGATATCAAGCTCACCCTCGACTGGCGCTTCGAAGGTCCTGCGGCCGGTTTCCTGCTCGCTCAGGACAAGGGCTATTTCGCCGAAGAGGGGCTCAACGTCACGATCGACACCGGCAATGGCTCGGTGGAGGCGATCCCGCGCGTTGCGACCGGCACCTACCAGTTTGGTTTTGGCGACATCAATTCGCTGATCAAATTCCTCGACGAAGACAATACCCAGCCGGTCAAGGCCATCATGATGGTCTATGACAAGCCGGTGTTCTCGGTCATCGGCCGCAAGTCTCTGGGGATCACCGACGATCCGAAATCGCTTGAAGGCAAGAAGCTCGGCGCGCCGCCACCGGATGGCGCCTTCGCCCAGTGGCCGGCTTTCGTGGAAGTCTCCGGGATCGACACCTCGGCAATCACGCTTGAATCCATCGGTTTCCCGGTGCGCGAGCCCATGCTGGCTTCCGGCGATGTCGATGGTGTCTTCGGCTTTGCCTTTTCGGTGATCCTCAATCTCAAGGCCAATGGCGTGCCGGACGACGACATCGCCACCATTCTCTTCGCTGATCACGGTCTGAACCTTTATGGCAATGCCATCATGGTCAACGAGGCTTTTGCCGATGAAAACCCCGAGGCGGTGAAGGGTTTCCTGCGCGCCCTGGCCAAGGGCTTTGCTGATGCCGTCAGCGATCCGGCCGCAGGCGCTGCCGCCGTTCTCGCTCGCAATGAGACGCTCAATATCGACACCGAGACCGAGCGCCTGACCATGGCAAATGAGATGAACATCAAGACCCCATACGTGATCGAGAACGGCTTTGGCGGCATCGATGAGGCGCGTCTGGCTGCCTCCATCGAAACGCTGAAGATCTCGATGGGCCTCAAGGGTAACGTTACGGCTTCCGATGTCTTCGACGCGCAGTACCTGGCCCCGGCGGCAGAGCGCATGCTGCCCTAGTGCACAATCGCCAATCTCCTTGGGAGATTGGCTGAATTCCCGGGCGGAAGGGACGCCCGGGTACTTCCGCTCCGGGCCGTTCTTTCGAGGGAACGGGGATGGCTCGGGGCGGACCCTCCCACTTTCAGGGGTGCGACATGGCTTTGCCGCTGGTCTCCATTGAAAATGTCGACATGCGCTATGGCGGGCCGAGCGGCACACTGGCCGTGAGCGGGCTCAATCTGAAAATCAATCGCGGTGAATTCGTCGCCGTGGTTGGTCCTTCGGGTTGCGGCAAGTCCACGCTGATGAAGCTGACGACGGGACTGCATATTCCGCAGACAGGCGCTGTCATCGTCGCCAATCAACAGGTCACCAAGCCCGTTTCCATCGTTGGCATGGCCTTTCAAAACCCGACCATGCTGCCCTGGCGGACAACGCTCGAAAACATTCTCCTGCCTCTCGAAATCGTAGAACGGCACCGGCATCGCCTGCGCAGCCACAAGGTTGAATATGTGGCCAAGGCCGAGAAGCTGCTGGAGACAGTTGGACTGAAAGGCTTTGGCGAAAAGTTTCCGTGGCAGCTTTCCGGCGGCATGCAGCAGCGCGCCAATCTTTGTCGCGCGCTGATCCATGAACCCGAATTGCTGATGCTCGACGAGCCTTTTGGTGCGCTCGACGCCTTTACCCGCGAAGAACTCTGGTGCGTCATCCGCGACCTGCATGCGAGCCAGGATGTCACTATCGTTCTCGTCACCCACGATCTGCGCGAAAGCGTATTTCTCGCCGATAAGGTCGTGGTGATGTCGGCGCGGCCGGGCAGGGTGATTTCCGAGCGCGTGGTGCCGTTCGAACGGCCGCGGCAACTCGAACTGCTCTACGAGCCGGCCTTCAACGAAATGGTGCAGAAGCTGCACGGGGAAATCGCCACCGCGAGGGCTGCAGCATGACGACGCTCGATACGCCAACGCCGGTTGCCGTGCCGCCAAAGCCGGCTTTCAAGGTCGATTGGGTGCGGCTGGCGCCGTTTCTTTACACCATCGGCCTCTTTGCCATCTGGGAAGTGGGCGTCCGTATTTCCGGTCTACCACATACGATTTTGCCGACGCCGACGCGGGTGTTTGAGGCGATCATTCAATACTGGTCGCCCATCTGGAAGAACTCGCTCCAGACGCTCTACACCACCGTGCTCGGCTTCATGATTGCCGTGGTGGCAGGTCTTGGTATCGGTCTCTTCATCGGCTGGTCCAGGACCATCTATGCCGGTCTCTATCCGATCATGGTCGGCTTCAATGCCATCCCGAAGGTGGCGCTGGTGCCGATCCTCGTCATCTGGTTCGGCATCGGCACCGTGCCCGCCGTGCTGACGGCATTCCTGATTTCCTTCTTCCCCATCGTCGTGAACGTCGCGACAGGCCTTGCAACCATCGAACCCGAAACCGAGGACGTGCTCCGCGCCCTTGGGGCCAAGAAGATGGACATCATGCTCAAGGTCGGCATTCCGCGCTCGATGCCCTATTTCTTCGGCTCGCTGAAAGTGGCGATCACGCTGGCCTTTGTCGGCTCCGTGGTCAGCGAAACGGTGGCTTCCAATTCCGGCCTCGGCAACATGATGGCCTCGGCCCAATCCAATTTTAACGTGCCGCTGGTCTTTGCCGGGCTGCTGATGCTCGCCGTTGAAGGCATCGCCATGTATGCCCTGATGGCCTGGGTCGAAAAGCGCATGACCGGCTGGGCGCATCGTTCAACAATGGCCAACTAGGACTGTCACAAAAGTGCAATCCTGGTGTGGCCAATGGTGCCGCATCCGGAGGGCTCTCAAGTGAACGACTTCGACCAAAACGCGCGCTTCGAACAATTCGAGGCGGAACTGAACCGCATTCGCGAAGAGATTACCGACAGTTTTGACGAAGAGCTCGAGCTGCAGTTCGAGGACGATCAGCTCGAGGCGCTGGCTGAAGAGGGCGAGCGGGCAGGGCGCAAGTCGATCGACCGCAATGTCTACTTCCGCGAGCTGTTCCGTCTACAGCACGAGCTGGTGCGGCTACAGGACTGGATTGTTCATAACAAACTGAAGGTTGCGGTCATTTTTGAAGGCCGTGATTCCGCCGGCAAGGGCGGGGCGATCAAGCGCATTACCCAGCGGCTTAATCCGCGCGTCTGCCGCGTCGTTGCGCTGCCCGCGCCGTCTGACCGCGAAAAGACCCAGTGGTACTTCCAGCGTTATGTCCCGCACCTGCCGGCAGCCGGCGAGATGGTGCTGTTCGACCGCTCCTGGTACAACCGCGCTGGCGTCGAGCGCGTCATGGGGTTCTGCTCGCCGGACGAGCTGGAAGAGTTCTTCCGTACCGTTCCCGAGTTCGAAAAGATGCTGATCCGCTCGGGCATCATCCTCATCAAATTCTGGTTTTCCATCACCAATGAAGAGCAGGAATTCCGCTTCCGCATGCGCATTCAGGACCCGCTGAAGCAGTGGAAGCTCTCTCCCATGGACATGGAATCCCGTCGCCATTGGGAAGACTACACCAAGGCCAAGGAAGACATGCTGGCGCGGACCCACACCACGGATTCGCCCTGGTGGGTGGTGCAGGCCGATGACAAGAAGCGCGCGCGCCTCAATTGCATCGCGCATCTCCTGGAAGCCATTCCCTATGACGAAGTGCCCAAGCCGGACATTGTTCTGCCCGAGCGCATCCGTCACCCCGATTACCACCGCGGGCCGGTGCCGCAGGAGATGTATGTGAAGGCGATCTACTGACCGCCTTCTAGGCTTGCCTGCGCCGCGTCATGAGCCGACAATGGCGGCGCAGCAAGTCGGAGTTTGGCCTTGGCCGATACCAGTAACGTCGTGGGCGGCGGCCCCAAGAAAGTTCTCTATACCCTGTCCACCATCGGCAAGATGGGCGTGGGCAAGGCCGCCAAGGCGCTGACGGCGAAAAATACCTGCAAGGCCTGTGCCTATGGCATGGGTGGGCAGCATGGCGGCATGACCAATGAACTCGATGAGTTCCCCTCGGTCTGCAACAAGTCGGTGCAGGCGCAATCGACCGATATCCAGCCGCCGATTCCCGAGCCGATTTTCGAGCACACCATTGCCGAACTTTCCGAACTCTCGGGGCGAGAAATGGAGCGGCTTGGCCGCCTTGGCACGCCGCTTTTCCGTCGCGCCGGTTCGGATCGCTTCGAGCCGCTTGATTGGGATGCTGCACTCGATCATGCAGCGCACCGTTTGGCCGAAACCGATCCCAAGCGGACGTTCTTTTATTCCTCTGGGCGCTCGTCCAATGAGGCAGGGTTTCTGTTCCAGCTCCTGGCGCGGGCCTATGGCACCAACAACGTCAACAACTGCTCCTACTATTGCCACCAGGCGACGAGCGAGGGCTTGGCCACCACGATCGGCAAGGGCACGGCTACTGTTGAACTCGAAGACCTGACCGGAGCCGACCTGATCTTCGTCATCGGCGCCAACCCATCATCCAACCACCCGCGCTTCATCCATATGCTGAAGAACTGTCGCGAGCGGGGCGGGCAGGTGATCGTCATCAATCCGGCGAAGGAGCCGGGGCTGGTCAAATTCGCCGTGCCGAAATCGCCGCTCTCAATGCTCAAGGGCGGCAGCGATATCGCCTCGGACTACCTGCAGCCGCGGATCGGCTCGGATATTGCGCTGTTCAAGGGCCTCGCCAAGGCCGTACTGGAGCAGGGGACCGAAGACCGCGCCTTCATCGCTGCCTATGGCGCCGACTTCGATGCCTTCCGTAACGACATTGATACGCTTGGCTGGGATGAAGTCACCGAGGCCTGCGGCCTGTCGCGCGAGGAGATTTCGCGCGTTGCTGCCGCCTATGGTCGCTCGCAGCATGCGGTCTTTGCCTGGGGCATGGGCATGACGCACCATGTCCATGGCACGACCAATGTGGAGGCTATAGCCAACCTGGCGCTGCTGCGTGGCATGATTGGCAAGCGGTTCTCCGGCCTCCTACCGCTGCGTGGCCATTCCAACGTGCAGGGCATCGGCACCATCGGGGTCAAGCCCGTGCTAGCGCGCGATGTGCTCAAGCGCATGGAAGACGTATTTGGCGTCAGCTTCCCCGAAGAAAAAGGCCTCGACACCATGGCCTGCCTCAAGCGGGCCGAGGCCGGAGAAGTCGACGCCGCCGTCATCATGGGCGGCAATCTGTGGGCCGCGACGCCGGACACAGCCTTTTCCAGCCGCGCCATGGGCGCCATCGGCTTCAAGCTCTTCCTGACCACGACGCTCAACCAGGGCCATGTGCATGGCCTCGGCGATGGCGAAGTGCTCATTCTCCCCGTCACGGCGCGTGACGAAGAATGGGAGCCGACGACCCAGGAGTCGATGTTCAACTTCGTGCGGCTTTCCGATGGCGGCATCGACCGCATCAGCACCGTGCGACCCGAAAGCTGGATCCTCGGCCAGATCGGCAAGCGTGTCCTGCCGGATTCTCCGATCGATTTCGACGCCTTTTCCGGCCACGCAAAACTGCGCGACGCCATTGCCGCCATTGTGCCGGGGATGGAGGAACTGGCAGATATCGACGTCGCCAAGCGCGAATTCCATATCCGCAATCGCGTGCTGCATGTGCCCGAATTCGGCACGCTGGACGGCAAGGCGCATTTCGTCGTCACGCCAATTCCCAAGCTCGAAAAAGGCAAGCTGATGCTCGCCTCGGTGCGCAGCGAGGGGCAATTCAACTCCATCATCTACGAAGAGACGGACAGCTACCGCGGCAAGGCGGGGCGCTATTCGGTCTTTCTGAGCATGGCAGATATGGCTGAGCGCGGGCTGGCCGAAGGGCAAAAAGTACGCGTGCGTTCTTCCGTGGGTGAAATGGAGGGGATCGCGACCAGCTTCGATCTCCCGCCCGGCTCCGTGCTCGCCTATTACCCGGAGGCCAATGTGCTGATCGGCACCGAAGTCGATCCGCGAAGCAAGACGCCCGCGTTCAAATCGGTCCCTGTGGAAGTAGCTGCGGCATAGTTCCTCTGGGCGACGGCTTTGCCCCCGTTGCCCGAACCTCTTGCATGGCCTACATAGGCGCCAACTCCCGAAAACCCCTTGAAGAGGTCTTCGCCCATGGCGCGCCAGTTTATTTATCACATGCACGGAATGTCGAAGGCCTATGCTGGCGGCAAGAAGGTGCTGGATAATATCCATCTCTCCTTCTACCCCGATGCCAAGATCGGCATTCTAGGCCCGAACGGCTCGGGCAAGTCGACGCTGCTGAAAATCATGGCCGGCATCGATACCGAATTCACCGGCGAAGCCTGGGCTGCCGATGGCGCCAAGGTCGGCTACCTTGCCCAGGAGCCACAGCTCGATCCGGCGCTGAACGTGCTCGGCAACGTCATGACCGGCGTCAAGGAAAAGAAGGACATCGTCGACCGTTACAACGAGTTGATGATGGAATATTCCGACGAGACCGCCGACGAGGCGTCCAAGCTCCAGGACATCATCGACAGCCAGAACCTGTGGGATCTGGAATCGCAGGTGGAAGTCGCAATGGAAGCGCTCGGCTGCCCTCCGGGCGATGCCGACGTCAACAATCTTTCGGGCGGTGAAAAGCGTCGCGTCGCGCTTTGCGCGCTGCTGCTCTCCAAACCCGACCTGCTGCTTCTCGACGAACCGACCAACCATCTCGACGCCGAAACCACGGCTTGGCTCGAACGGCACCTGCGCGAATTCGAAGGCGCGGTGCTGATCATCACCCACGACCGCTACTTCCTCGACAATGTCACGGGCTGGATTCTCGAGCTCGATCGTGGCCGCGGCGTGCCCTATGAAGGCAATTATTCCGCTTACCTCGATGCCAAGGCCAAGCGCTTTGCGCAGGAAAAGAGCGAAGACGCAGCGCGCGCCAAGGTGCTGGAACGCGAACGCGAATGGATGGGCCAGAGCCCGCAGGCGCGCCAGTCCAAGTCCAAAGCTCGTCTCAAGGCCTATGACGAACTGGTCAAGATCAACGACGCCCGTACCCAGTCGCACACCGCGCAGATCATCATTCCGCCCGGCGAACGCCTCGGCCACAACGTCATTGACGTTGAAGGCCTCTCAAAATCGTTCGGCGATCGCCTCCTGATCGACAACCTTTCGTTCAAGCTGCCCCCGGGCGGCATTGTGGGCATTATCGGCCCGAACGGCGCGGGCAAGACCACGCTCTTCAAGATGCTGACAGGTCAGGAACAGCCCGATGGTGGCTCGATCACCGTCGCTGAAAGCGTGCACCTCGGTTATGTCGACCAGAGCCGCGATGCCCTCAACCCGAACAAGACCGTGTGGGAAGAAATTTCCGGCGGCGACGAAGTCCTGCTTCTGGGCAAGCGCGAAATGAACTCGCGCGCCTATACCTCCACCTTCAACTTCAAGGGTGGCGATCAGCAGCAGAAGGTCGGCAATCTCTCGGGCGGCCAGCGCAATCGCGTGCACCTCGCCAAGATGCTGAAGAGCGGCGCCAACGTGCTGCTCCTCGACGAACCGACCAACGACCTCGACACCGAAACCCTCGCGGCGCTCGAAGAAGCGCTGGAGGAATTCGCCGGCTGCGCCGTGATCATCAGCCACGATCGTATGTTCCTCGATCGTCTGGCGACCCACATGCTCGCCTTCGAAGGCGACAGCCATGTCGAATGGTTCGAAGGCAACTTCCAGGATTACGAGGCCGACAAGGTCCGTCGTCTCGGCGCCGATGCCGTCAATCCGAAGCGCGCGACCTACAAGCCGCTGACGCGATAAGATTGGGAGCGCCTATGGCGCTTCCATCCGCTTCAAGTAGGGAGTCAGTCTGACATCTCGGGCTTTGGTCAAATCACTCAGTAAGGCGCCAATAGTTGGCGCCTTCACTTTGATACCCCTCGATCGCATTTCCTTGGCAATCGCGGAAGCCAACGAGAGCCTCCTGTCTCTCTTGCCTAGAATGCTTTCTAGTGCGGAAAGCATTGCGCTAATCGCGAAGCCCTTATTGTTTGACTCAAAGTCGGCAAGGCGTTCCTGTGCTTCCTCCATGCGCAACGTTTCCGCGCTTACGATGCGCCATCCCGTTATCTGGCGGCGGGTATCCCATAGGTCAGCCGACAGCCTCTCCCCGAGCTTTAGGCGGAACTCTGTTCTGAATTCACAGTCTACCATTGGTGATAGGGTTACTCGGAGCTGTTGTAGCATCGAGAAAATTAGGCCTAGCATCATCGAACCGACCGCTGCTGTCTCGTCTCCGTCATCTCTATGCAGCAGGCGATCTGGGTCGACCTCTATCCGATAGATGTCGTGTATGAATACCAGCTCGTTTTCGGGTCGCTCGTACGCATACCCCTGGTCTGATGGCCACCTAACCCAGTCAAAAGCCACTTGGTCAAATGGACGGGGAGAAACGGGCTGCCAGCGAACGCTGAGGTTGTCCTTGCCCGTGACGAATACGTCAAAAACTGCCTGTGGACGCCGTATTCGCTGAATACCCTCTTGGTGAGGCGGAATCCAACCGTCTGGCTTCTTGAGTAAATTGTCGATGTTCCAGCCGATTGGATTGGCTAGTTCGAGCGGAGCTTGCGAAAAGAGGCCTTCAACGGTCGACAGTATCTCATGCATTTGGTGGTTACTTCGGTATTTCTGCAGCAGCCCGCAACGCGATAACTCACTGATGGTGTAGAGATAGACGTCTGTGAGATTGTCGTATTGTCCCCATGCATAGGGCCGAACCGCTTCTTTTTCGGCTACGAACGTAGCGTAGTCCTCCTTCTTCAGAAGGTGTTTTGATAATGAACGCGGGCAGCCCAAAACTGCTGTCTGAACAATGTTTTCCCGAGACACTGCGATAACTTCTACGCCGTGCGTTTTTGCTATCTGTTCATATCTCTCGGGCATTTTTTCGCACACGAGAACGACAGATGCTGTTTGGCCGTTGGTGGTCAGAGAGTCCCGATACTCCAAGCATTTGTATAGATGGTTTCGATCCATCGCATGCTGTTGAACTTCAACGATAACGGTGCGGCCGAGATGATCTTCGAATATCAAGTCAGGAATGAACCCTGCTATTCTCGGTTGCTGCTTTCGAAGAGTGAGAGGGCGCCCCAGAAAACGCTCCGGTGCTTCAGCAACGCAATCTTCCATAAATTTCTCTGAGAACCAGTCCACGTTTGCCCTCACCCTTAAGGCTTGCTGACTGGCAGGCTAGCGCCTTCTGTTCCCATTTGCTGCGGCAGCGAGGGTATGGGCGATCGGATGCGTGGGAATATTGTTCTCTTGCTAGCCGGCCTGTGATCGTTCTTTTTCCCCACCCTTTGTCAATTTGGGCCGCTGCGCTTCGATTTCTCTACCTATCCCGTATAGATTTCTCTCCATATTTCATTGGAGGATTGCCATGCGTCTCGCATCGTTTGCCGCCGCCGCTGCTTTTGTCGTTGCGGCTCCCGTTTTTGCCTTTGCGGCAGATGTTACGCCGCTCGTGACGGCCGAATGGCTCAAGGCGCATGCCGGTGACGAGAACATCGCCGTCATCGATATCCGCGACAAGGTCGACGAGACCGAACTCGGCGATCTGCCCTTTATCGCCAATGCCGCCGTGGCTCCCTATGCCAGCGCCGGCTGGCGTACCGAGGTCGATGGCGTGCCGGGCCAGATCCCGCCGACCGAGCAGATCGCAGCACTGATCAGCAGCCTTGGCGTCGATGCTGACGACCATGTCGTCATCGTGCCGTGGGGCACGGATTCCTCTGAATTCGGTGGCGCGACCCGCGTCTACTGGACCTTCAAGTATCTCGGCCACGATGCCGTTTCGATCCTCGATGGCGGCTGGCGCCAGTATGACGCCGTTGGCGGTGAGCGCGTTGCCGAAGCGGCCGTTCCGGCTGCGGCCGAGTTCCCGGTCAATGTCCGCCCCGAACTGCGCGCCACGACGCCCGACGTCGAAGCGGCACTCGCCGCCGGCACCAAGCTCGTCGACGGCCGTCCGGAAGAGCAGTTCCTCGGCCAGTCCAAGAGCCCCGTCGTTCGCATTGAAGGCACCATCCCTGGCGCCGTGAACATTCCGCACTCGAAGTTCTACAGCGCCGAATATGCCAGCTTCGCGCTGCCCGAAACCGTTGCCGCGCTGGCGCAGGGGGCGGGTCTGGCCGAAGGCGAAAAGAACATCGTCTTCTGCAATACCGGCCACTGGGCTTCGATCGCCTGGTTCGCCCTGCACGAAGTCGGCGGCAACAAGAACACAGCCATGTATGACGGCTCGATGGCTGAATGGGCTGCCGATCCGGCCCGCCCGATCCAGTAAGATCGCGCCTCTTCATCACTGATCTGGATTGGATGTTGCGCCGCGAGGCTGCAGCATCCAAACCTTTTAGAACATCTGCATTTTGAGAATCATGAGCGATATTTCCGCACCCGCGCCAAAATTCCTGCCGCCCGCCGTGGCGGATAGGGCGCCGCTTTTCGTTGCTGCCGTCATGCTGCTGGCCGGCTTTGCTTTCATCACCTGGCAGGTCGACTTGCGCCAGGGCACGCTGTTTCTAATCGGCGGTGGTCTGGGCGTGGCGCTTTACCACGGCTCGTTCGGCTTTACGGGCGGCTGGAAGCGCATGGTGGTCGAAAAGCGCGGCCGCGGCATGCGGGCGCAGATGCTGACGATCGGCGTTGCGGCGCTCGCCATGATCCCGCTGGTGGCCGCCGGCAACATTGGCGGTCAGGCCATGGTCGGCGCCATGGCGCCAGTCGGGGTTTCGGTTCTGCTGGGTGCGGCCATCTTTGGTCTCGGCATGCAATTGGGCGGTGGCTGTGGTTCGGGTACGCTGTTTACCGTCGGCGGTGGTTCCGCGCGCATGCTCGTCACGCTGGTGTTTTTCATCATCGGCGCTGTTATCGGCACGGCGCATCTGCCGTTCTGGCTGTTGCAGCCCGCTTTGCCGGCCATCAGCCTCGGCGCTGAACTTGGCGTCGGCTTTGCTATCGCGGCAACCATTGCTGGTCTCGCTATCGTGGCGCTGATCACGGCGGTGATCGAAAAGCGCGTGCACGGCACTATCGAACCTGAACCGGCTCCGGCGCGGCAGGGCTGGACCTGGATTCTCTATGGTCCCTGGCCGCTGGTTGGGGCAGGGCTGGTGCTTGCCCTTCTCAACATCGCGACGCTGCTGCTCGCGGGCCATCCCTGGTCGATCACCTATGGCTTTGGTCTCTGGGGCGCCAAGATCGCTTCGGCGGTCGGCATTCCGGTGGCGAGCTGGGAGTTCTGGACCTGGCCGGCCCAGGCTCAGGCGCTGAATTCCAGCGTGCTGGCCGATACGGTCTCGGTGATGGATTTCGGTCTCGTGCTCGGCGCGGCTTTGGCCGCAGCAATTGCGGGCAAGTTCGCGCCCAAGGCCGCGCTGCCGCTCGGCTCGCTGCTGGCGGCCGTCGTCGGCGGCCTGCTCATGGGTTATGGCGCGCGCCTGTCTTTCGGCTGCAATATCGGGGCGCTGTTCTCTGGCATTGCCACCGGGAGCCTCCATGGCTGGCTCTGGTTCGCCGCCGCCTTTGTCGGCTCTTTCGTGGGCGTCTGGCTGCGTCCCTTCTTCGGTCTTGATGGGTTCGCCAAGAAATGAGCGCTCGCAACACTCTTCTTTTCGGCGCCGCACTCGCGGTCACCACTGCCGCTATCGCCTATGACCATGTGACCAATCCTGTGCCGCCGCGCCCGACGGCTCAGACTGCTGCTGCGTCTGGCTCGGCACCCTGCGCCGCCGGCGCTGCACCTTGCGCTGCCGGTGTCGTTGCTCCCTGTGCCGCCGGAGCGCCTGTTGCGCCCTGCGCCGCCGGTGCGCCGGCCAAGGCGGCTCCGCCACCGCCGCCTGCCAAGCCGCCGGCACAAAAGGCACCGCCACCACCACCGCCGGCACAGCGTCCGGCGGAAGCTGCTCCCGCAAAGGCTGCGCCGCCGGCGCCACCGCTTTCCAAACCTGCCGGGCAAGAAGCGCCTGATCTGGTGGTGGACGGCGTCTGATGACCACAGCCCGCGAGCACGCTCTCAACGAAATCGCCTTTTGCGAGACCGTGCTCGCCAAGGGTGGTCTCAACGTCCTCAGCGACACGTTTCGCGGTGTTTCCGATATCGAGGCCTGGGAGCACTACCCGGCCGGCGATGTCTTCGACCCGGCCAGCAATGCGCAGTGGTTCTACCACTGCCATCCGGCCAGCGAAGGCTCAGCCGAACATGGCCATTTTCATTGCTTCCTGCGCCCCGATGGCCCTGAAGGCACCATCCACCATCTCGTTGCCATTGGCGTCGACGCGAACGGCCGCTTGCTGCGGCTTTTCACGGTCAATCAGTGGGTAGTGGGCGATGACTGGGCCGATGCGGACAGGACGATAGACCTCATCACTCGCTTCGATATGCAGATGCCGTCGCCGTCCTATCTGGTCAATCGCTGGCTTACCGCTATCTTTGTGGCTTACGAAAACGAGATCGCCGACTTGATCCGGGCTCGTGATGCGCTGCTTGCCGCTCATGTTCCGCCTGACGGAATAGCGGTGCGGGAGGATAGGGCGCTCGAAGTCACGTCGGAATTCGTTGTCGCGTTGCGCCCGGGGTCTTGAGCCCTAAAGTGCCTGCCAGTTAGTTTCGCGACGGCCAGATGAGTCGGCCTTCGATTGCGCACAGGAGCCGTTCTTGGCCAAGTTTACCGGTAGCCGGGCCTTTGTCGTCGAGGACGAAACGCTGGTTCTCTTCGGTCTCGAAGATGTCCTTACCGATCTCGGCTGCGAAGTGGTGGCACAGGCAATGCGCCTCGATCAGGCAGTCGCCATGGCCGAGACGCTGGGGCCGGTCGATGTCGCCATTCTCGACGTCAATATCGGTGGCACAACGGTATTTCCGGTGGCGCAGATATTGAAAGAGCGCGGCGTGCCGCTGATTTTTGCGACTGGCTATGGCCGCGCGGGGCTGCCGCCCGAGTGGCAGAGCCATGCCGTTATCGTCAAACCCTATTCGCTGCAGGATATCGAGCGTGCGCTGACCCCGCTGCTTGCCGGCCGCCCCGACGAATAGGCCGCTTTCCCAAGAAGTCGGCCTTTACCATCGTCGTCAAAGCGCAATAATACACATTGGGTTTGCTGCGATTTCTGCCATAAGCTTGGTTTCCAGGGCCCAAGGGTCTTTGGTTATCTGGCGTTCTGGGGGAATGCATGAAGATTATGATCACGGGGGCGATGCTGGCAGCCAGCCTTGCCCTCGCGGCTCCGGCATTGGCCGTATCGGGCCAGTGCTCGTTGACGGGTTACGATGAGTTTGAATGCGATGTGGAGACCGATGGCGGCGGACTGACCTTTGCCTTGCCCGACGGCCAGACCTTCGCCTTCGCCCTTGTCGAAGAAAATGAAGGGCTCGGCTACCTCATTGCTGCCGACGCCAAGCCCGGTCAGCTCCCTGAGGAACTGGGCGCATTCGCCCCACTTCCGGAAGAGCCCGGCTGCTGGCAGGCGGAGCGGGACGACACCAAGTTCTGCGCCCTGGTGTTCGAATGAAACCGGCTCGTGCCACTTTCGCCGCATTGCTGGCCATGCTGGTGATGTCGTCGGCAACGATGGCAAAGGAAGCGCGTTGTTTCACCACTGACGACGGCGAATATTCGTGCGATTTCCAGCGGCTTGACGAGGCTGGCAGCTTCCGCATTTCGGCGGCGGGCAAACCGACCTTCGAACTTTGGATCGAGGCAGACGGGCAGGGCTTGGTTAGCGCCACCTATGAAAAAGGCGGCCGCTCGGTGCCCCTGCCGGGAACCTATTTCAGGGCCAAGAAAGACCAGGCCTGCTGGAAGAGCGACGCGACTGAAACGGAAATCTGCGCGTGGTAATGGACGAATTCACGATTGATATCGACGGCGCCACGCTGACGGGTGTCGAAATGGGCGACGGCCTGCCGGTCGTTTTCCTCCATGCCGGTGTTTGCGATAATCGCATGTGGCACGACCAGATGCGGCTTGCTGCCGACAATGGCTGGCACGCCATTGCCTACGACCGACGCGGTTATGGCGATGCCGAAAGCCCCGACGAGCCCTTTAGCCATCTCGAAGATCTCGAAGCGATTCTTGACGCCTTCGACATTCACGCGGCGATCTTTGTCGGCTGCTCGATGGGTGGTGGGTTGGCGATCGATTTTGCCTTGAGCCATCCTGGCCGTGTCATCGGTCTCGTGCTGATTGGCACCTCGGTCACCGGAGCGCCCTGGAGCGCTACGGCCGAGGAAAGCGCCATCGAAATGGCAGAGGAAGATGCCTGGGAGCGCGGCGACCTCGACCTGCTCAACAAGGTGCAGGCCCACGAGTGGCTCGATGGTCCGCGCGCTCAGAGCGGCCGCGTCGGCGGTTCGGTACGCGAGTTGTTTCTCGATATGAACGCCAAGGCTCTCGCGAAGCCCGAACTCACGCAGGAAGAGCCGCGGCCCGATGCCTGGAGCCGTGTAGACGCAGTGACGTCGCCGACCATGCTGATCGTGGGCGACGAGGACTTTTCTGCGCTCATCGACCGGCACGAGCATCTGTCCGAGACCATGCCCAATTCCTTCGCTGCCGTACTCGAAGGCGTGGCTCATATCCCCAGCATCGAACGGCCCGATCTCATCAATCGGATGCTCGAGGAATTCCTCGATGCGCTGGCGGGTGACGATCTGGAACCGGACGACGACGAATAGAAGGTCAGGTGCGAAACTGATTCCGGTTTTCGTCCCAAGCTATTGAAAACAAAGATCGGCCGGAGCGGGTGTCGCTCCGGCCGATTTCTTTTACACCGCGATGATGCCGTCGAGGTGCTTGTCGATGCTGAGGGTCGGCAGGTTGGTCAGGTCCTTGTCGAGCTCTGCGACAATGGTTTTCTTCACATGGTCGGAGAGCACCTTGCGCAGATTGCCCAGGGCGAGTGGCGCAGCGGCGATGACGAGCCGGTCGAAGGCGCCGTCCTGGGCCTTGCGGTCGAGGGCCGCGGCCACCGTGCGGACGAATTCGGCTTCCCGGTGCTGCGCGGGATCGGTTTTGGGCTCCATCGCGGAGCGTGCGGAACCGGCAGAAGAAAAGCCGCGGCCGGGGCGATCAGAGTTGATGTCCTTGCTCTGGAGCGGCTCGATGGCCCAATCCAGCCCCTTGACGCTGGCCAGCCCTTTTCCGGGGCCAGTATTTTCCAGCACTCGGGCCTGCGTGCCATCGGCGATCAAGATCCAGGTGACGGTCTTTTTCATTCGCTGCTCCTGCAAGTTGGTCTGGCTGGAACCGAGTGTTGTGCGGCTCCCTGAGGCCAAACGTCCAACACTCTGAAAGGTTGGCCTTTTCGATCAGCAATGCAAGACAAAGCGATCACAAACTCTGATTGGCCCGCAAACGCCGGGGCTGTTAGTGCTGGCCTAGCGCCCCGGTGGCGCGGAGTCCGTCCATGACCTTGCCCGAACAGGCGCCCGACGCAGTCGCGCCTGCACCGTCCTCGCTGCCAGCCGATCCCAGCCAAACCCGTAACGGCGTTGTTGCTGCGCTCGGTGCCTATCTGCTCTGGGGCTTTTTGCCGATCCTGTTCCACCTGCTCGAATCCGCCGGGTCAGTGTTGATCGTGGCGGAACGGACGCTGTTCTCGTTGGTCCTGCTCATCGGCATCCTGGCGTTCGGAGCCGGGTTCCGGGAAGCCAAGGCGCTGCTGAGCAACTGGAAGACGTTCCGCGTTGTGGCACTCTCGACGGCGCTGCTGGTCGTCAACTGGCTGATCTATGTCTGGGCTGTGGAATCGGGGCAGGTGCTTGAGGCGAGCTTCGGCTATTTCATCAATCCGCTGGTCAATGTCGCCATAGGCATGATCCTGCTCGGCGAGCGCCAAAACCGGCTGCAGACGATTGCCATCGCCATTGCCGTTGTTGCCATTGCCATTCAGGCGGTCGGCCTCGGCAGCATTCCCTATGTGGCGCTGAGCCTTGCCTTCTCCTTCGGCTTCTACGGCTTCTTCCGCAAGACGGCGCCATCGGGCCCGGCCACCGGCCTCTTTGCCGAAACAGTCATCGCCGCACCCTTCGCGCTGGCCTATGTGGCTTTCGACCTCGCCACGCGCGGCCTTGGCCCGCATGCCGATCCGCAGACCATGCTCCTGCTCGTCCTGACCGGACCGGCCACGGCCGTGCCGCTACTGCTCTTTGCCTATGCCGTCCGCCGCCTGCGGCTTACCACGATAGGCATGTTCCAGTATCTGGCCCCGTCCATTCAGTTTCTCGTCGCCGTCTTCCTCTTTGGCGAAGAGCTCAATGGCATGCGCCTTTTCAGCTTCGTGCTGATCTGGCTGTCGCTGATGGTTTTTTCCTACGACAGTTTCAGGCAACGCAGCCTGGCGCGGGCCTAGTCGCCCAGGCGGTCCAGCGCCGCCTTTGCCATCTCGATGCCCGGCAGTTCTGTGCCAAGCGTGAGATAGTGTTCATAGAGCGGTCGCGCCTTGGCGGCCCGGCCGGCCTCGTCGTGAAGCTGAGCCAAAAGCAGCACGGCCTCGGGTAGGGGCGGCGTTGCTTCGGTCAGGGCAAGGATGGCGTCTCCGGCCTCGGCATAGCGCTTGAGTTCTTGCAGCACCTGCGCTCGCCCCATGGCTTCATTCGGGGTCAGGACGGTCAGGTCCGTCAGCTTGCCATAGGTCTCGGCCGCGCCTTCGAAATCCTCGCGTTCGAGCCGCACGGCGATCAGGGCGCGCAGGGCCTCGCTATCATCCGGGGCATAATCGGCCCAATCGCGCACCAGCGCTTCGGCGGCTTCGAGATCACCTTCAGCGCGGTGCATTTCGCCCAGAGCCTGCAAGGCGGCGCCATAGCCAGGATCAATTGCCAAAGCCTCGCGAAGCGCCGCGCGTGCGTCCTCTACCTCTCCTGCTTCAAGCGCCAGCGTGCCAAGATGCACAAGCGGCGCAGGCGAGAGCGGATCGGCTTCCGCCGCCGCGCGGGCCAACTGCCTCGCGCCGTCGAGATCACCTTCGGCGGCTGCAAGGTCGGCCTGAAGACGGATGATCACTGCCGCCTTGTCGCCGTCGCTGGGCAATTGGCTGAGTGTTGTCCTCGCATCCTCGTTCTGCCCAAGCGCAAGGGCGGCCCGGACGAGGCCGATACGCGCCTCAAGGAAGGCTGAGTCGTCCACGAGTGCCGCGAGATAATGGGTCTTGGCATCCTCGCCATTGCCCTGCGACAGGGCGATGTCGCCGAGCAGAACATGGGCCCATCGCGCATCGGGCCCGCCGGCTGTGGCAATGCGTCTGGCTCGGGCGATGGCGCCCTCTGGATCGGTGACGGCGCGCGCGGCCGCGCCGATCAGTGGGTCCAACACGTCGTAAATTCCCGCGGCTGCCTCGCGGAAATAGGCCGGAACCGGCGTCGTACCCAAAGGCGGCAGGTCGATGATCTCGATACTGCGCCCGACCACTCGCAGCCGCAGCCGCTGCCCCTCCGGGGCGCAGTCGCTGGTCTGGCAAATGATCTCCCCGGCGATGCGCGTCTCCTGGCTGCCGAAGAACTGGCGCAATTGCTTGACGATGGCGTCGACCGAAAGGCCGCTGCCGGGCAGGGCGAATTCGACGAGCTGGCTATCGGGCACGGCGACAAAACTCTGCCTTGCGATGGCGGCCGTCTGCGAAAAATCCTGCAGCCCGTCCCAGACGCGATTGGCAGCAACGGCCGAAGTGAGCCCGCGATCAGCCAATGCCTCCGGCACGCCGATTGGTTCGATGACGATCGGATTGCGCACGATCTGCGCGCCCATCGTGGGAATGAGCAGGATCATGGCGATGAAGAAGCCGATATTGACGATCATGGTGCGCAGCGTCGAAAGGCTGGCATCGAGTTTCGTCAGGCCAAGGCCTCCGGAATCCTCGCTCATGGCTTGGTTTCCTCCGCCTTGCCGGCCTCGGCAGCCGTGGCATCCAGCCCATCGAGAATGTCGAGGAAACCGGTGGCGAGATTGCCGTATTGCGTGCCCGATGTGTCAAGTTCCAGGACGCGTTCAAGGTCGGCCCGCGCAAGGTCATTCTGGCTGGAAATCGCATAGGCCGCGCCGCGCCCAAAGCGTGCTGATGGGTCATAGGGTCTTAGCGCTATCGCCCGGCCAAACCGCTCGATGGCCTCGGGTACCCGGTCGAGTTCCTGCAATATGCTTGCCGACTGATAGAGGAGGTCGAAGTCATCGGGCGTAATCGCCAGCGCCCGGTCATAGGCCTCAAGCGCTTCAGCCTGCAGCCCAAGAAAGCCCAGCGCCGCGCCATGCAGGGCCTGAGAATTGGCATCCATCGGTTGATAGCGCGCCGCGGCCCCCATCAGCGCCTCGGCACCGGCCAGGTCGCCGCGACCGGCATGGGCGATGAAGAGCGGTTCGACGGCAAGAGCATAGGCCGGGTCGATTTCCAGCGACCGCTTGAACCACTCCAATGCTTCGTCGCCCTTGCCCCGAGCCTCTTCGATCTGGCCCATCCGGGCAAAATAGTGCGGGCTGGCCGGATCGAGTACGGCTGCCTGCTGCAAAAGGGCGATTGCACCATCCACATCGCCACGCACATTACGAAGTTCGGCCTGGCCTTCGACCACCGAAGGATTGTCCGGATAGGCCGCCGATAGCGCGTCATACGCACTTTGCGAGGCATCCAGCTCACCGGCCTGCCACAGCGCCCGCGCCAGGTTGATCCGGGCGATCAGAAATTCCGGATCGAGCGCGAGCGCCGCGCGATATTCACTGATGGCGCGGTTGTAGTCCGCGGCATTGGTGTGGACATTGCCTATGAGATTGTGCGCCCATTTGGCATCGCTGTGCCGCTGGCGCACCAGCCGCCGCGCCAGTGCCGTGGCACGCACCGGCTGCGCATCGGCGATGGCGGCGACGGCCACGAAGGGGTCGAGCACCGAAAGCACCTGCACCGCGGCATTGGTGAAATAGCCGCGCTGGTCTACCCCTTCCATGGGCGGCAGGTCGATCACCTCATTGGTGCCCTTGAGCACGCGCAGGCGCAATTGCATCTCGCCGGGCGTGCAGGCCTCGGTCTTGCAGACGATCTCGCCGCTGATACGGGTCTGGTGCAGGTTGAAGAATTGCCTTGTCTGCCGGACGATGGAATCGAGCGACAGTCCGACATCGGGCAGGGCGAACTGGATGCGCTGGCTATCGGGGATGGCGCTGACGCTGGCCTTGGAGGTCCGCGCCTGCGTTTGCGCATCGCGCAACCCGTCCCACAACCGGCTCGCGGCCACTTCCGACGTGATGCCCTGTTCGATCAGCGCCTTGGGCACCGCGATGGGCTCGATCACCACCTGATCATAAAGAAACTGTCCGATCATCACCGCGATGAAGAGCGCTGCCGCCAGTACAAAAACCACGTTGAGGATGATGTTTCGGAGCAGCGTTGCGCCGGTATCGAGCGAGGGCAGGGCGAGCCGGCGTTTTGGCGGTGGTGCCGGTTCGGCCGCCGGCGTTGCCGGGGCGGCGGTTTTTCGCGTGCCGCTCGTAGCGGTCTTTCGGCGAGCCGGCCGCGCGGCAGGCTTGGCGGGGGCACGCGCCATGTGCAACGAACTCCGGCGGAACGCTACAATCCGTCAAATTCATATTGCCTAAATTGCAGGGTGAACAGGGGCTTGCGCGCGGGTCTTGCGGATCACGCTAGCGATTTCTTCAAAGGTCTGGCCGAGCGGGGTGGCCTCGCGCCAAACCAAGGCAAGGTGACGGCCTGCGCGGGGGTCATCCAACTGATGCACCGCAATGCGCGGATCGCTCGCTTCCTTGCGGAGCGCAATCTGCGGTAGCAGCGTCACGCCCTGCCCATTCGCGACGAACTCCACGATGGTGGAGAGTGACGTCGCCGCAAAAGTGCGCGTCGAACGTTCCCCCTCCAGCCGGCAGGCGGAAATGGTCTGATCCCGAAAGCAGTGCCCCTCGTCGAGCAGCAGGATGCGTTCCGGTTCGAGCGCTGCCAGCGACACCGGCTCGGCGGTCAATTCGCTGCTCGGCGTTGCCAGCACGAATGGGTCCTCGAAGAGCGGCGACACCACCAGCTTGGGACCACCTGCCGGCGGCTCGGATGCGATGAGCGCAATATCGAGGCTCCCGTCGGCAAGGCTTTCTAGCATGGCCTCGGTCCGGCTTTCGCTGATGGTGAACTTCAGCGCCGGCAAGTGCTGCGTCAACGCCGGAAAAATCTCGGGCAGCAGATAGGGCGCAACGGTTGGGATCAGGCCGAAGCGGATGGGGCGATTGGGCTTCCCGACGCTGCGCATGGCGAAATTGTCCAGCGCCTCGGATGCTGCCACCACGGGCCGTGCCAGTTCGACAAAGTCCCGCCCGAACGGGGTCAGCCGCACGCCCGTCTTCAGCCGGTCGAAAATCGTCGAACCGCAAAGCGTCTCCAGCGCCAGGATTTGCTGCGACAAAGCCGGTTGCGAAACGGCGCATTCATCCGCCGCCTGTCCAAAATGGCCCGTCCGGGCGACGGCCAGCGCATAGCGCATCTGTCTGAGGGTGATTGTCACGATAATTTCTTCCTATCGATGGAGAAAGAATTATCGATTGGCCTAATGGTTGTCACCTGAATATAACGCGCCTCAGCAGCAAAGGAGCCCCTATATGACCGATACGACGAATTCTCCCCACGGCGAGGCCCCCGCCGGCAAGTGCCCGGTGGATCACGGCGCCGCCAAGGTGCGCGCCAACCGCGACTGGTGGCCCAATCAGCTGCGTACGGACCTGCTGAACCAGCACTCGTCCAAGTCGAATCCGCTCGATTCCGGCTTCAGCTATCGCGAAGCGTTCAAGAAGCTCGACTATGCGGCGCTCAAGAATGACCTGCGCAAGCTTATGACCGACTCGCAGGATTGGTGGCCGGCAGATTTTGGCCACTATGGTCCGCAGTTCGTCCGCATGGCCTGGCACAGCGCCGGCACCTATCGCCTCGGCGATGGCCGCGGCGGCGGTGGTCGTGGTCAGCAGCGTTTTGCCCCGCTCAATAGCTGGCCTGATAACGTCAATATCGACAAGTCGCGTCGCCTCCTGTGGCCGATCAAGCAGAAGTACGGCCAGAGCATTTCCTGGGCCGACCTGATGATCCTCGCCGGCAATGTCGCGCTCGAAACCATGGGCTTCCGCACCTTCGGCTTTGCCGGTGGTCGCGAAGACACTTGGGAACCGGATGAAGACGTCAACTGGGGCACCGAAACCGAGTGGCTGCAGCACCGCCCACTCGACAAGTTCGACCGCGGTCTCGGCGCCACCGAAATGGGCCTGATCTACGTCAATCCCGAAGGTCCGGGCGCCAATGGCGATCCGCTTTCGGCCGCAAAATTCATCCGCGAAACTTTTAAGCGCATGGCGATGAATGACGAAGAGACCGTTGCCCTGATCGGCGGCGGCCACACCTTCGGCAAGACCCACGGCGCTTCGGCTGAATCGCACAAGGGCGTCAATCCGGAAGCCGCAGACCTTGCAGAGCAGGGCTTTGGCTGGACCAGCTCCTATGGCACCGGCCACGGCGCAGATACCATCGGCAGCGGCCTCGAAGTTACCTGGACCCAGACCCCGGCCCAGTGGAGCAACTTCTTCTTCGAGAACCTCTTCAAGTTCGAATGGGTGCAGACGCGCAGCCCGGCTGGCGCCATCCAGTGGGAAGCCAAGGACGCTGATGCTGTCATTCCGGATGCTCACGATCCGGCCAAGAAGCACCGTCCGACCATGCTGACCACGGACTTGTCGCTGCGCTTCGATCCGATCTACGAAAAGATCTCGCGTCGCTTCCTCGAAGACCCGCAGGCCTTTGCCGAAGCCTTCGCTCGCGCCTGGTTCAAGCTGACCCACCGCGATCTCGGCCCGCGTACACGCTACATCGGCCCGGAAGTGCCGAAGGAAGAGCTGATCTGGCAGGACCCGATCCCGGCCGCCACTGGCGTCCTCGTCGACGCCGCTGACATCGCCGACCTCAAGCAGAAGGTTTTGGCCTCGGGCCTGTCAGTGTCCGATCTCGTCGGCACCGCCTGGGCCTCCGCCTCGACTTTCCGCGGTGGCGACAAGCGTGGCGGCGCCAATGGTGCCCGCATTCGCCTTGCCCCGCAGAAGGATTGGGCGGTCAACCAGCCGCTCGAACTGGCCCGCATTCTCGAAGCCCTCGAAACCATCCGCACCGAGTTCAACCAGAACGCTCGCGGCGGTAAGCAGATCTCGCTCGCCGACCTGATCGTCTTGGCCGGTAGCGCCGGTATCGAACAGGCCGCCCGCGTTGCAGGACACGATGTGACCGTGCCCTTCACGCCCGGACGTACCGACGCGTCTGCCGAGCAGACCGATGCGGCGAGCTTCGACTACCTCGAGCCGCCCGCCGATGGCTTCCGCAACTACGAGAACCCGGCTCTGGCGGCTCCTGCCGAAGTCGTGCTGCTCGACCGCGCGCAGCTCCTGACGCTCACGGCGCCCGAACTGACCGTGCTTGTGGGTGGCCTCCGTGCCATCAACATCAATGTCGGCGGCACCGAGCATGGTGTCTTCACCAAGCGTCCGGGCGTTCTTACCAACGACTTCTTCGTCAACCTCCTCGACATGAGCACGCAGTGGAAGGCGACTTCCGATGCCAAGACGCTCTACGAAGGCACTGATCGCAAGAGCGGCGAAGTCAAGTGGACCGCAACGCGCGTCGACCTCGCCTTCGGTTCCAACTCGGTGCTCCGCGCCCTGGCCGAAGTCTATGCCAGCGGCGATGCCCAGACCAAGTTCGTCACTGACTTTGTGGCCGCCTGGACCAAGGTCATGAATGCGGACCGCTTCGACCTGCTCTAATTCCGAGTGGCGAAAACAGTTTGGGCCTCGGGGGTAAACTCCGGGGCCCTTTTTCTTGGCCCCTGTGAATCCAGCAATTTGAATCAATTGCCTTTCGCTGCCTTCAGCACTCCCAAGCGACTCTGCGAGCACCTTGACTCCATCTATGCGGCATCCCGCCCGGAGAAGGTTATGAGTGAATTTGAAGAAGGCCGCCGAGCATTTGCGAGCTTTCGTGTGCTGAATGGCGAAGATAGCCATTCGGAGCGGGATCAACTGTTCCGCAACATGGCCAAGCTCTTCAGCTTTGTCTCCGACCGGTGCGACGATGAGCAAGTTGTGCAGTACGACGAGGCGCTCTGTCTCCTCGCCGAACTGGTCGAAGTCGAGGCCCGTGCCCATGTCGCCAAAATCCTGGCGCCGCTGCAGCGAGCGCCCGGCACGGTGGTGGTGAAGCTCGCTAATGATGACATCGAAGTGGCTCGGCCGTTGTTGGAATTTTCCAACGTGCTCAGCGATGACGATCTGATCGACATCATCGAAAAACAGTCCGAAGCGCATCGCGCCGCCATTGCCGGTCGCGCTGCGGTTACCGAACGCGTCAGCGAGGCTGTTGTCGAACACGGCGACGCCACCTCGGTCATCAAGCTGGTTCGCAATGCCAATGCCGAGATCGGCCGCACCGCGCTTGAAAAGCTCGTCGAACGGGCAAGCCACGATGCCGCCATTGCCGAAGATCTTCGCAATCGCGCCGAGATCGACTGGAAATCGCTTCGTGGTGAAATCGACTCGGTGGCCGACAAGGTTCTCGAAACCCTCGGCGAGGTCGATGGCCGCTTCGATCCGATCACGGCCGGCAAGGTCAATGCCGTCGTTTACAAGCGCATCCGCAACCGTGCTGGCTTCAATGCGCAGGAGTGGAAGGTCGCCTATAACCAAGTGCGCGCCCTGACCGATCGCAAGCAGCTCGACGACCGCGCTCTGGCCCGTTTTGCCCGCTTCGGCTATGGCCACCACGCCGCCGCCGCGATCGCAGTCATGCTACGCGTCGCTCCGGAAATCGTCGTGAAGTGGCTCGCCAGCCAGGACTACGCTGCAGTTACCGTTGCCCTGCGCGCCGCGGGTCTCCAGTCCGACCTTTTCGGGGCCATTGCCCCCACCTTGCCCTGGCGCGATCTGCCCACCGATGATCATCAAACCATGATGGTCAGCCGCTTCGAGGCGCTGGATGAGGAAGAGGCCCGGAACATCTTCGAGCTGTGGCGCGCCCATTCCTTCCGGCGCAAAAACCCGGCAGCGGCGACGGCTCATATCCAAGAGCCACAGGCAATGACGGCCTAGCTTCAATCGCCGCGGCTCTTGCCGCGGCGTTTTTGTCTGCCTTCACGCTGCTATCAACCTCCACGGCGCGCCGGAGATGAAAAAACACTAGACCTCGCTTTGCTGCTAGATATAAAGATATCTTTATATCTTGTGCGCGAGGCAGAGTGTGTCTGAACTGGTCGGTGTATTGAAGGCAGCGGGGGAGAGCACGCGCTTGCGGCTTCTGGCGCTGCTCGCCGATGGCGATCATTCCGTCAAGGATCTTACCGAGATCCTCGACCAGAGCCAACCCCGCGTCTCCCGCCACCTCAAGCTTCTTGCCGATGCCGGCCTCATCCAGCGCCACGCTGAAGGCGCCTGGGCCTATTATGGTCTCGCCCCGCACGGCCATGGCGCGGAACTGGCCCGCTGGCTCGTTGCCCGCATCGATCACAACAATCCCGAGCGCCAGCGCGACCGCGACCGGCAAGCCGCCGCGCTCGCCGCGCAGCAGGCTTTGGCCACAGCCTATTTCGCCAAGGTTGCAGAAAGCTGGGATCTGCTCAAAACCCTGCATGTGCCCGAGGAGGCCGTCGAAGCGGCACTTCTCGAAGCTCTCAGGGATCGTGTCGTTGACCTCCTCGTCGATCTCGGCACCGGCACCGGCCGCATGCTCGAACTTCTGGCGCCCGTCTACAAGCGCGCCATCGGCGTCGATTCGAGCCGCGAAATGCTTGCAGTCGCGCGCTCGCGCCTTGCTGCCGCCGGGCTCAACCAGGCCCAAGTGCGTCTCGGCGACATTGCTGCCCTCGATTCTGCCATCGGCCTTGCCGATGTGGTGGTGATCCATCAGGTGCTGCACTATTTCGACGATCCCGGCCGAATGCTGGGGCAGGCGCGACGCCTGCTCAAAAGCGGCGGCGAAATCTTGATCGTGGATTTTGCCCCGCACGCCCTCGAATTCCTGCGCACCGAACATGCCCATCGCCGGCTTGGTCTCTCGCAGGAGCAAATGACCGGCTGGGCGGAAGCGGCGGGATTGCATGTGCAGTCCATGCGCGAATTCCCCAGCAAGAACATGGATGGCGGGCTGACGGTATGCCTCTGGCGCCTCAGCGACCGCGCAAAGACGGAATAGACCAATGATCGACGACGACCTCCGCGCCAGTCGCCTGACCGCCGACAAGCGCCCCGAATTGCAGATTTCCTTCGAATTCTTCCCGCCCAAGACCGATGCGATGGAAGAAAAATTCTGGGAATCGATCGGCAAGCTCGCCCCGCTGAAGCCACGCTTTGTCTCCGTAACCTATGGGGCAGGGGGCTCCACGCGCGAACGTACCCTGCGCATGGTGCGCCACATCACGTCCGATACAGGCGTGCCGGCGGCTGCGCACCTCACTTGCGTCGGCGCCACTCGCGATGAAATCGACGAGGTCGTCCGCGGCTTTGCCGAAGTTGGCGTGAAAAGCATCGTCGCCTTGCGTGGCGATCCGCCGGAAGGCATCGGCAAGCCCTTCTCGCCGCATCCCCAAGGCTACCAGAACGCCGCCGACCTCGTGGCCGGCATTCGCAAGCTCGGCGATTTCGATATTTCCGTTGCCGCCTATCCCGAAAAGCACCCCCAGAGCGGGAGCTGGGACGAGGATATCGACAACCTCAAGCGTAAGATCGACGCCGGCGCCAACCGCGCCATCACACAGATGTTCTTCCGCAATTCGGACTATCTGCGTTTCGTCGATCGTGCCCGCAAGGCCGGCGTCAAGGCGCCCATCGTGCCCGGCATCCAGCCGATCCACTCGTTCAAGCAGATTTCCGGTTTCGCGGCCCGTTGTGGCGCATCGATTCCCGATTGGCTGGCCGAGCGTTTCGAGGGCCTCGAGAATGACCCGGACACGCATGCGCTGGTCGCCGCGGCCGTCGCTGCCGAGCAGGTAACGGAACTCCTCGACGAAGGCGTCACCGAGTTCCACTTCTACACGCTCAACCGCTCCAATCTGGTTCTGGCACTGGCGCGTTTGCTGGGCCGCCGGCCTGACTGAACCGGCGTTCAGCTTTCATTCAGCTTGTTGGCGGCAAAAGAATGTGAATTGGTGGTTCATAAAATGGCCACCAAGTTCGCCTTGAAGGGCGGATCACTCGCGACGCAAAGCGGAGCCGACTAGAGCTATGAAGATGGATCGCCGCCTGACCAATGGCCTCGCCTGGGCCGGGGCGCTGCTCGTCATTGGCATTCCTGTTGCCGATTATCTCACCGGGACCTTTGCTGGTTCCGATACGCCCAGCGTTGCGGTTGTCGATGCGGCGCCCGTTGCTGCGGAGGTCGCTGCCGTCGTGCCGCCGGCCGTGACCAAGCCCGCGGTTGCCGACGCGCCAAAGGCCGCCCCGACGCCTGCTGCCAAACCGCAGGCAGTTACCAGCGCTTCAGACCCAGTTTCTGGTTTCCTGCAATCGGGTAAGCCGCTGCCGAGCTACATTACAGGCGCGGATGCTCCTGCGACCGCGGCCCCCGCCAAGCCCGTCACCACGCCAGCCGCCCAGCAGCCCGCGCAGGTCGTAACGACGACGCCCGCCACCACAATTCCGGCCCCCACCGAGCAGGTTGCCGCCCTGCCGGCCAAGACCGCACCGATGCCGATGCCGCTTTCCATGCGTCCGCAGCCCGTTTCGGTTCCGCTGGCCTCGAACCAGCCGCTGATCATCGATCAGCCGACAGCTGCACCGATCATGCCGACGCAACAGCAGCCGGCCGATTTCGTCAGCGCCGAAGATCTCGAAGATTGGGAATCAGGCCCTCTCAACGAATTCCTCGCCCGTCGCGGCCAGCAGAGCAGTGCCACCTACCGGGTGCAGCAGAATGTGCCGGCCTATGACAGCAACGGCTTCTGGCTCGACGAGGGCCCGCAAAACGATCGTCCCATCCGGCGCTATAGCGAGGACGACGTCTATTACACGCCATTCTGATCGGCAAAGAGCGAGCGGCTCCCATGCACGAGAGGGCATGGACCGCGGCGCAATGCACAGATAATCTTGCGCGTCCTATCATTTGGGCTGACTCGACCGGCGTGAGGGCCAAGCAGATGTTGTGCTGCGTACGCAAGGCGGAAGAAAATCGCGATGTCTGGCAGAAGCTTTCGAGCTTCCTCGGCTCGTTTTCGCGCCGCACCGGCGTCGCGGGCCACATTGCCAATATCCTTGATCCCGACACCTGGCTGCCCGGTGGGCGCGAGGCTGCGTTCACGCTCGCCCTGATCGCCCTTTCGGCCAAGATGGCCATGGCTGATGGCGCCGTGACCGCCTCCGAAGTGCGCGCCTTCAACGCGACCGTTGAAATCACCAAGGGCCAGGAGCCCCAGGTCGAGCGCCTGTTCAATCTCGCCAAGCAGGACGTGGCCGGCTACGAAGCCTATGCGCGCAAGGTCGCGCGTTTCTTTGCCGATACGCCCGAAACGCTGGAACATGTGCTCGATGGCCTGTTCTTCATCGCCACGGCCGATGGGCTGGTGCACGAAGCCGAGCTCGACTACCTGCGCTCCGTGAGCACGATTTTCGGCTTCGACGAAGTGCGCTTCGAGCAGATCGCCTCGCAGCATGTCATGCTCGAAGAGGGCGTCGACCCATACGTGGTTCTCGGCCTGTCGCATGAAGCGCCGCCCGAGGAAGTCCGCCGCGTCTATCGCCTGCTCGTTGCCGAACACCACCCCGATCGCCTGATCGCCAAGGGTGTGCCCGAAGAGCTGATCGACGTCGCCACCGCCCGTATGGCAGCGATCAACCTTGCCTATCAGGCCATTACCAAGCCGCGCCCGCAGCCGCTCCTCACCTGATCTTCGCGCTTGACGCGGGGCGGGGTGCGCCCCTACATCGGCGCGCCAGTTGACCGGGTGACCGCTGGCAGTGGGGTAACCTGCTGCCGGAGGAAAGTCCGGGCTCCTTCGAAACACGGTGACGGCTAACGGCCGCCGGGGGCGACCCCAGGGAAAGTGCCACAGAAAGCAAACCGCCTCGGCCTGCCGGGGTAAGGGTGAAAGGGTGCGGTAAGAGCGCACCGGGTGCCTGGCAACAGGGACCGCACGGTAAACCCCACCGGGAGCAAGACCAAATAGGGATGACGCGGGGTTTCGGCCCCAGCCTGTTTTGAGGCCAGATCATCCGGGTTGGTTGCACGAGCGTCCTGGCAACAGGCGCCTCAGATGAATGGTCACCACGTCGCGCCTCGGCGCGGCCCTACAGAACCCGGCTTATAGGTCAACTGGCGCTGACCTCCTTCCTGTCATCATATCGCCACAAAAAAGCCCGCGACACGCCACAGTCGTGACTTTGGGTTAATCTACATTGCCGGTACATTGCGGTAAGTTCATGATTTTATTGTCTGATTTTAGCCACACGCAATGTTGCTGCAATGCTGGGATAGCTAATCTCCGTTCGTCAACACACACGGAGACATCAAGTGAAGAAGATCATCGCTCTCGTCGTCGCCTCGGTTATGGTTGCCGGCGTTGCTACCCCGTCCTTCGCCCAGACCTCGGGCGACAATTGCGTTTTCAAGGACAAGACCCTCTGCAAGACCGAGTCGCTGGTCCCGACCGTCTAAACGCTTCGGCCCCAGGGCCTGAACACTGAGACCCTCGAGCCTTCGCTTGAGTGTCTGGCACATCCGGCGACGGCCCTGAGAGTAGCCATCCAGAGCTACGCGATCAGAGCCGCCGCGGGTCAATTTTGCTCTTTGCGGTAACGCTTGAGCAAGACGAGGGCTCTAGAAGCCTCGTCGTTTCCAAAAAAAGGCCATCCCCTATGAAAGCCCTTCTTGCAGGCGTTGTCGCTGCATTCCTCATTTCGGCCACTGCGGCCCCGACCTTTGCAGCATCCACGACCGACGTGAACGACTGCGTATTCAAGGACAGCTCGCTCTGCGCGACGGAATCGCTGTCGCCGACAACGAACCAAGACACGCCTACTCCCCCGGCTGTCGTCTGATCGATCGTAGTGCGCGTCAGCGCCAATGTTTGAGCCCCTGGACCTCCCGGCCCGGGGCTTTTCCTTTTCTGGCATAGGTGATGCGCGGCGCCCCGCACTTGCGCGCTCCCTCTCATGGCTTTAAGGCGAACCCTTCGCTTTTTTCCGCCGTAGACCGGCGGCACACGCTGTAGGAGTTTGAGCGCGATGCCTCTGGCCACACCATACTATCTGATCGACGAAACTGCCCTCGATCGGAACCTAGCGCTTATCGACCAGCTCCGGGAACAGTCGGGCGCCAAGTGCCTGCTTGCCCTGAAATGCTTTGCCACCTGGTCCGCTTTCGCCCAGATGGCCCCCCGCATGGATGGCACGACCTCCTCGTCGCTCAACGAGGTAAAACTCGGCCGCGAAAAGTTCGGCGGCGAGACCCATGCCTATTCCGTCGCCTGGTCCGATGGCGAGATCGACGAAACCATCGCCAATGCCGACAAGATCATTTTCAATTCGGTTGGTCAGCTCGAGCGCTTTGCCGACAGGGCAGGGCATCTGCCCATAGGCCTCCGTGTCAATCCAGGCGTCAGCCACTCCCATTTCGATCTTGCTGATCCCGCACGTCCCTTCAGCCGCCTCGGCGAATGGAATCTTGATCGGGTTGAATCCGTGATGGATCGCGTCTCGGGCTTCATGCTGCACTGCAATTGCGAGAACGACTCGCTCGAAGCCTTTTCGGCTCTGCTCGACCAGTTCGAAACCAAGCTCGGCCGTCTGCTTGAGCGTCTCGATTGGGTCAGCCTTGGCGGCGGCATTCATTTCACCAAGCCCGGCTATCCCATTGAAGGCCTTGCCGCGCGGCTGAAGACCTTCGCCCAGCGCTTCGGCGTGCAGGTCTATCTCGAACCCGGCGACACGGCCGTTACCGACACGACCACGCTGGAAGTCAGCGTTCTCGACATCGTCGAAAACGGCAAACCTGTCGCGATCGTCGACAGCGCCGTCGAAGCGCATATGCTCGATCTGCTGATCTACCGGCAGAGCGCCGCTGTTGCGCCCGACGCTGGCCCACACCGTTACTTCATCGCCGGCAAGTCTTGTCTCGCGGGCGATGTGTTCGGGGAATTCGACTTTCCGGAGCCTTTGAGCGTTGGAAGTCGCATATCGCTGCTCAATGCGGGCGGCTACACGATGGTGAAGAAGAACTGGTTCAACGGCGTCAACATGCCTGGTATCGCCATCCGTCGGAAAAACGGTGAAATCGAGCTCGTGCGCGAGTTCGACTATGCCGATTACGTCTCCAGCCTCTCCTGATCCCGGCTGGGCAATGTCCACCACCAAGAAGGTGTTTCGTGCCAATTGAAAAAGAACATTCTGATCATCGGTGCCGGAGGTGTCGCGCAGGTCGCAGCTGCTAAGGCTGCCATGCACAATGATGTCCTGGGTGACATCAACATCGCCTCCCGCACCGTCGAAAAATGCGAATCCATCATTGCCGGCATCCTTGAGCGCAAGGTGCTGAAGCGCCCGGGGCTCATCGCCGCCCATCGGCTCGATGCCATGGATATCGAAGCCACCAAGGCTCTGATCCGGCGCACCAAAAGCCAGATCGTGCTCAATGCCGGTTCGGCTTTCCTCAACATGTCGGTGCTGCGCGCCTGCATCGAGACGGGCGCTGCCTATATCGACACGGCCATCCACGAAGACCCGTCAAAAATCTGCGAAACGCCGCCCTGGTACGGCAACTACGAGTGGAAGCACCGCGAGGAGTGCGAGCGTAAAGGGATCACCGCCGTTTTGGGTGCAGGTTTCGACCCCGGCGTCGTCAATGCCTATGCGGCCTTGGCATCGCAGCACTATTTCGACCGGATCGATTCCATCGACATCATCGATGTGAACGCGGGCAGCCACGGCCGCTATTTCGCGACCAATTTCGATCCCGAGATCAATTTTCGTGAGTTTACCGGCACGGTCTGGAGCTGGCAGAACAGCCAGTGGACATCAAACGAGATGTTCGAAGTCAGCCGTACGGACGATCTTCCAGTTGTCGGTTCGCACAAGACCTATCTCACCGGCCACGATGAGGTGCATTCGCTTTCGGCCAATCTCGGTGTGCCCGACATCCGCTTCTGGATGGGTTTTGGCGAGCACTACATCAACGTCTTCACGGTCCTGAAAAACCTAGGCCTGCTCTCCGAAAAGCCGGTTCTCACCGCCGAAGGCCAGGAGATCGTGCCGCTCAAGGTCGTGAAAGCCGTGCTCCCGGATCCCGCTTCGCTCGCCCCCAACTATGTGGGAAAAACCTTCATCGGCAATCTGATCAAGGGCAAGCGCAACGGCGCCGACGCCGAGATGTTGATCTACAACATCTGCGATCACGAAGAGACCTTTGCCGAGACCGGTAGTCAGGCCATTTCCTATACGGCCGGCGTTCCTGCTGTTGCGGCGGCCATGCTGATCGCCAAAGGCGAATGGGATTGTCACCACATGGCCAATATCGAGGAGCTGCCGCCGGTGCCGTTCCTGGGCCTGCTCGAAACCATGGGGCTGCCGACTCGCCTGCGCGACGCCAAGGGCGATCGCAGCTTTACCGGCGAAAAACTGCCCCAGCAGAAGAAAGCCCGGTTGGGCGCTTCCTGAGTAACTCTCTGAAATGGCCCGGTTTTGCCGGGCCATTTTTCCTTTGCCGCGGGCGCTGGCGGCCAATGGGAAACAGAATCTTAAGCGTCCCCATGCAATTGTCGGGAATGGTCTGCATGGTCGTTTTACTGCGGCCTGAAGTGGAGTTTTGGTCAGTATGGGCAAGCGGCACCTGCCCGAATCCCCGGTGATGAATGCGCCTCACATCCCCGTCCTCCTGGACGAGGTTGTGGCTGCATTTGCGCCGCTTGCTGGCCGGCGCGTCGTTGATGGCACTTTTGGCGCAGGCGGCTATTCGCGCGCCTTGCTCGAAGCTGGTGCTGAAGTCGTCGCCATCGACCGCGATCCCAATGTGAAGTCGCATGCCGACAAACTGGCGGCCGATTTTCCCGGTCGATTCCAGTTCGTTCCCGGCACGTTTTCTGAACTCGACACGCTTGCCGCGCCCCACGCGCCCATTCACGGCGTCGTGCTCGATATCGGCGTCAGCTCCATGCAGCTCGATGAAAGCGAGCGCGGTTTCTCCTTCATGCGCGAAGGGCCGCTCGACATGCGCATGAGCCAGTCCGGCGAAAGCGCCGCCGATCTCGTCAACAATCTCGAACAGGAAGAGCTGGCAAACCTGCTCTTTGCCTTCGGCGAAGAGCGCAAGTCGCGCCGCATCGCTCAGTTCATTGTTGCTGCCCGCGAAGCTGCCCCGATAGCGACAACGCTCGAACTCGCCCGCATCATCGAAAAAGCCATCGGCCGCAAGCCGGGTGACGCGCATCCCGCCACGCGCTCGTTCCAGGCCCTGCGCATCGCGGTCAATGGCGAGTTCGATCAGCTCGTCGAAGGCCTCTTTGCCGCCGAGCGCTTGCTGGGCGAGGGCGGTATTCTCGCTGTCGTCAGTTTCCATTCGCTCGAAGATCGCATCGTCAAACGCTTCTTCGACCCCGACAAGGGTGGCCCCGCCCAGTCGCGCCACCTGCCGCAGGTCAAGCTCGATCCGCGTCGCTGGGACCCCGTCGCCAAGGCGACCAAGCCCGGTGCTGCCGAACTCGATCGCAACCCGCGCTCTCGCTCGTCGGTCCTGCGCAGCGCCGTCCGTACCGGCATCGATGCGCGCGCAGTCTCGCATGACCAGCTCGGTGTGCCCGTTATCAGGGGGGCTGCATGATCCGGCGCCTCAATATTTTCCTGATCTGCACCAGCATCGTCATGCTGGTCGGCGTCTATATGCTGAAATTCTCCATCGAAGGCACCGCCGCCGAGCGCACTGCACTGCAGATCCATATTTCCGAGCAGGAAGACGATCTGACCACGCTCAAGGCCGATTGGGCGGTGCTCAACCAGCCCGGCTATGTCGAGCCCATCGTGCGCCGCCACGAGGCCGAACTCGGTGTCAGCCAGGTGCAGCAGAAACAGTTCGGTTCGTTTGCCGATCTGCCCATGCGCCCCGCCAAGCCCGACACGGCCGCCATGGATGCGCTGTTCCTCGCCATCGACGCAGGTGTCGATCCGATTGACGCAATTCTCGAATTGGAGGGGATCGAATGACCATCACCGCAGACGGTCTTGCCCCCACCATTTCGCTCGACGGCGTGCGCAAGGCGCGCGGCAACCTTACCCAGGCCCGCATCCGCTGGATGATCCTGGCGCTGGTCCTTGGCTTTGCCGCTGTTGGCGGGCGCCTTGTCCAGCTCGGCATGGCCGAAACCGACACCACCATCGAAGGCCAGACGCGCGACGCCATCACCGCCACTCGTCCGCCGATCCTTGATCGCAACGGTCTCGAAATGGCCGTCGATATTCGCGTGCCCTCGCTCTATGCCGAGCCGCGCCGCATCATCGATATCGAAGAGGCGGTGACAAAACTCCGCACCGTTCTGCCCGATCTTGACGAGGCCTGGCTGCGCAACCGCCTGACCGGCGATAAGGGCTTTGTCTGGCTCAGGCGCGAGCTGACCCCGGCCATCGAAGAGCAGGTCATGCGCCTCGGCATTCCGGGCATCGACTTCATCACCGAATCCAAGCGCTTCTATCCGGCCATGAACGAGGCCTCGCACGTCCTTGGCTCGACCAATGTCGACAACCAGGGCATTGCCGGCATCGAGCGCCACATGGACACCGAATCCATCGCGCTGCTGCAGGAACTGGGGCTGGCCCGCGGCAATGCGCTGACTCCGGTCGAACTCAGCATCGACATGCGTGTGCAGCACGTGCTGCACGACCAGCTTACCGACGCCATGACCCGTTATCAGGCGATCGCTGCCGCCGGCGCGATGATGGACATCTATACCGGCGAAATCGTCGCCCTGGCATCATTGCCGGATTTCAATCCGAACGACCCGGCCTCCGCGCTGGTCAAGGACACCTTCAATCGCGTCACCTCGGGCATTTTCGAGCCCGGCTCGATCTTCAAGACGGTGACGCTGGCCGGTGCGCTCGATAGCGGCATGGTCGGGATCACCGACGAGTTCGACGCCCGCTATGGCGTTCGTTTCGGCCGCTACACCATTGACGATTTCCACGGCAAGCACCGCATCCTGAGCCTGCCCGAGGTCTACAAGTACTCGTCCAATATCGGCACGATCCGCATCATGCAGGCGATGGGTAAGGACAATTATCGTGCCTTCCTGAGCCGCATGAAGTTCGATGAGCGCGTGCAGTTCGAACTACCGGAAATGCGTGTCCCTAGCGTTCCCAAGGAACTGTCCGAAGTCGGCGCCGCTACGGCATCGTTCGGGCACGGCCTTTCGGTTTCACCGCTCCATATGCTCACGGCCTATGCCGCCTTCGTCAATGGCGGCAATTACATCGCGCCGACCCTCTACAAGCGCAGCGTGGCTGACGCCGAACCCCTCTATGAGCGGGTCATCCAGCCCCAGACCAGCGCCTATATGCGCTACCTCATGCGCCTCAACGCCATCTCGACCGGCGGCTCCGGTTCGCAGATGAACAAGGCCGCACAGGGCTATCGCGTTGGCGGCAAGACCGGTACGGCCGAAAAGGTCGTCGATGGCCGCTATTCGTCCAACAAGGTCACCAACTTTTTTGCCTCGGCTTTCCCGCTCGATAACCCGCGCTATGCGCTTGTTATCATGGTGGACGAGCCAAAGGCGGAGAACCCACAGTCCGGCACCACCGCCGGCTGGAACGCCGGGACGCTGACCGGCCGGGTTGTGCAGCGTGTGGCACCCATGCTTGGTATTGCCCCGGATTTCCAGGGATTGCTTGATCAGCAGATCGTTCCGCCAGAAGTCAGGCGGATCTTTCCAGAAGGATATTGATTCGTGTCTCTTAGCGTTTCGCAACTGCTCGAAGGTTCTGGCGCCCGCCCCAAGAAGGGGTTGGGCACGGTCTTTGGCCTCAACTCGGACAGCCGTCGCATCGAGCCGGGAGATATCTTCTTCGCTCTGCCGGGCCAGAAGGTCCACGGCAATGAGTTCATCGAAGACGCCGTGCATCGCGGCGCCCTCGCTATCGTGACCGATACGGCCCCCGTGGGCGATCCCGGCGTGCCGGTGATCGTGGTCAAGGACGTGCGCGCCTCCTATGCCCGCGCTGCCTCGCGCGTGTTCGAACCGCAGCCGGAAATCTCCGTTGCCGTCACCGGCACCAATGGCAAAACCTCCGTCGCCTCCTTCGTGCGCCAGATCTGGGATCATGCCGGCGTGCCCGGCGCCAGCGTCGGCACCCTTGGCGTGCAGACCGCCACCCGCACCATCGAAGGCGCGCTGACGACCCCGGATTCGCGTACGCTGCACCAGGCGCTTCGCGCCCTCCGCGCCCAGGGTGTCGACCACGTTGCCGTCGAGGCTTCCAGCCATGGCCTCGACCAGCGCCGGCTCGATGGCATCCATTTCGAAGCCGTTGCCTTCACCAATCTCAGCCGCGACCATCTCGACTACCACAAGGACATGGACGAGTACCGCAACGCCAAGTTGCGCCTCTTCTCCGATCTCCTGGTCGATGGCGGCGCCGCCATCGTCAATGTCGACGATCCCGAATACGAGCCCTTCATGTTTGCCGCGCTCTCGGCCAACGCGACCCTGCTCACCGTCGGCCGGGAAGGGGCCTATATCGAGATCATATCGATCAAGCCCGAGGCTTACGGCCAGCGCGTGCAGATCCGCCATATCGGCGAGCTGGTGGACTTCCACCTGCACATTCCCGGCGAATTCCAGGTTTCGAACGCCCTGATCGCTGCGGCTCTCGCCATGTCTTCCGGCGTCGACAAGAACGACGCCTTTGCTGCGCTCCCCAAGCTCGTGGGCGCCGTCGGCCGCCTCGAACTCGTCGGCGAGTACAAGGGCGCTGCAATCTTCATCGACTATTCGCACAAGCCCGAAGCCCTGCGCACCGCGCTCAGCACCCTGCGTCCCTACGTCAAGGGCAAGCTCCGCGTCGTCTTCGGCTGCGGCGGCGACCGCGACAAGGGCAAGCGCCCGCAAATGGGCGCAATTGCCAGCGAACTTGCCGATGACGTCATCGTGACGGACGACAATCCGCGCACCGAAGACGCCGCTGCCATCCGCGCCCAGATCCTGGCCGAGGCAAAAGGGGCCAAGGAAATTGCCGATCGCAAGAAGGCTATCGAGTCGGCCATCAAGTCCCTGCAGAAGGGCGACGTCCTGCTCGTCGCCGGCAAGGGCCACGAAACCTACCAGATCATCGGCACCACCAAGCACCACTTCTCCGACCACGAAGTCGTCGCTGAAGCGATCAAGGGCTAACGAGACGTCCCGGCGCGCTCGACCCTTCTTCCACCTCCCCCTTGCGGGGAGGGTCGGGGAGGGGGTATGGCGCGCCCTGAACGATAGGGTGGTGGGCACCCCCTCCCATCCTCCCCCCGTCAAGGGGGAGGTGTCACATCGAGTTCGACGCGGTGCCAACGCGGAAGACGCCATGACCCAACCTCTCTACACAATCGACGCCGTCCTCGAAGCCACCGGCGGCCGCGCCGAGGGCGTCAGGGCCGACGCTATCCGCTCCATCTCCATCGATTCCCGCGAAATCGGCCCCGATGCACTCTTCGTCGCCATCAAGGGCGATCGCTTCGATGGCCACGATTTCGTCGACACCGCTCTCGCCAATGGCGCCGCAGCCGCCCTCGTCAGCCGCGGCAACGGGGCAGGGCGCATTACTGTCCCGGACGCGCTGGCCGGTCTCGTCGACCTCGCCCGCGCCGCCCGCGCCCGCAGCCGCGCCCTCATCGTCGGCGTCACCGGAAGCGTCGGCAAGACCACCACCAAGGAAGCCCTCCGCATTGTCTTCGAGGCAGCGGGCGAGACCCACGCCTCCATCAAGAGTTTCAACAACCACTGGGGCGTGCCGCTGATGCTCGCCCGTATGCCCGAGACAGCCCAGTTCGGCGTCTTCGAAATGGGCATGAACGCCCCTGACGAAATCCGCCCGCTCAGCCAGCTGGTGCGCCCCCATATCGCGGTCATCACCACCGTTGCAGCCGCACATCTCGAAAAGCTCGGGAGCCTCGAAGCCATCGCCGGCGCCAAGGCCGAAATCTTCGATGGGCTCGAACCGGGCGGCACTGCGGTCATCAATGCCGACCATCCCCAGATCGGCATCCTCCTCGAAGCCGCCCAGGCGGCAGGCGTCGGGCGCGTCGTCACCTTTGGTTTTGCCCGCGGCACCGATTGGCAGATTGTCGACGCCGAGACGGCAGGCGAGCATAGCTTTGCGACCGTTCTCAACGGCGGCGATCGCTACGCCCTCACCATTGGCGTTGCCGGCCGGCATATGCTGAGCAATGCCACCGCCGCGCTTGCTGTCGCGAGCCTTGCCGGTATCGCTCCAGAAACGGCCCTCCGCGCGCTCGCTGGCTTCGGTCCGCAGCCAGGGCGCGGCCAGCGCATCCACCTGGGGCCAAAAGAAAAACCGCTTCTCCTCATCGACGAAAGCTACAACGCCAATACCGCCTCGATGACGGCTGCCCTCGACGTCTTCGGTTCGGTCTTCGCGCCCAATGGCAAGAAGGTCGTCGTACTCGGCGACATGCTCGAATTGGGCGAAGCCGGTCCTGCCCTCCATGCGGGGCTGGCCGACACCGTGCGGGCGAGCGGTGCGGACAAGGTTTATCTCGTTGGCCCCAATATGGCGCGCCTCGCAGAAGCACTGCCTGCAGCCCTCTTTTCCCGGCATTTCACAGGCATAGAACAAGGCCTGCCGGAACTACTTGCGGCGCTTGCCTATGGTGATGCAGTTATGGTCAAAGGATCGAACGGCATTGGGCTCTCCCGCCTTGTTGCCGCCATCAAAGACAAGTTTGAACAGCGTTAAGGACCAATCGACCTTCAGCTCAGGCTGAGACGAAAATGGCGGTTTTCGAGAACCGGAGCGGAGCGTACGTTTGAGTACGTGAGCATCGGAAGCGCAGAAGACTTCCATTTGCAGGCCAGCATCAGCTGAAGGTCGATTGGTCTTGCCGCCCAAGCAGGACTTTAAGAGAGCATGCTCTATTTTCTCGGCCAGTTGGGTGACTCCCTCGCCGCGTTCAACGTCTTCCGCTACATCACCTTCCGTACCGCGGGAGCCGTGATTACGGCGCTGTTCTTCGTCTTCATGTTCGGCCCCGGCATGATCGCGCTTCTGCGCCTCAAGCAGGGCAGGGGCCAGCCGATCCGCGAAGACGGTCCGCAGACCCACCTTCTCACCAAGAAGGGCACGCCCACCATGGGCGGTCTGATGATCCTATCAGGCGCGGTCTTTTCGATCCTGCTCTGGTCAAACCTGAGCAATGGCTATGTCTGGGTGGTGCTTTTCGTCACCATCGGTTTTGGCGCCATCGGCTTTTACGACGACTACCTCAAGGTCAAGCGTATGAGCCACAAGGGGTTTGGCTCGAAACAGCGCCTGCTCCTCGAAGCCGCCATCGGCTGCATCGCCGCCTTCGCCATTTCCCAGCTCGCTGCCGGCTCCTACGGCACCTCTCTGCTCTTCCCCTTCGTGAAAGATCTGGCCGTAAACCTCGGCTATTTCTACATCCTTTTCGGCGGCTTCGTCGTCGTTGCGGCCGGTAACTCGGTCAATCTCACCGACGGTCTCGATGGCCTAGCCATCGTCCCGGTCATGGTCGCCGCCGCCTGCTTCGGCTTCATCGCCTATCTCGTCGGCAGCGTGAACTATGCTGACTACCTGCTCCTCAACAACGTGCCCGGTACCGCCGAACTCGCCGTCGTCTGCGGCGCGCTGATTGGTGCCGGCCTCGGTTTCCTCTGGTTCAACGCCCCTCCGGCCCAGATTTTCATGGGCGACACCGGCTCCCTGGCCCTTGGCGGCGCCCTCGGCACCATCGCCGTTGCCACCAAGCACGAAATCGTCCTCGCCATCATCGGCGGCCTGTTCGTGCTCGAAACCGTCTCGGTGATCGTCCAGGTGGCGTCGTTCCGCCTGACCGGCAAACGCGTCTTCCGAATGGCGCCCATCCACCACCATTTCGAGCACCTCGGCTGGACCGAAAGCCAGGTGGTCATACGGTTCTGGATTATCTCCTTCGTCCTCGCGCTGATCGGCCTTTCGAGCCTGAAGCTGCGCT
Organism: Devosia sp. LjRoot3; assembly: GCF_964252865.1. NCBI lineage: Bacteria > Pseudomonadati > Pseudomonadota > Alphaproteobacteria > Hyphomicrobiales > Devosiaceae > Devosia > Devosia sp. LjRoot3. The sequence goes on along the minus strand of NZ_CAXUPK020000003.1, from coordinate 86,369 downwards.
AAGACACGACGCACGTTCTCCCCATCCCATCGTCATTGCCAGGCTTGTCCCGGCAATCCATCTCGCCTCCGCATGGACCACCGGGACAAGCCCGGTGGTGACGATAACTGGGGCAATTTTCCAGCCACAAAACTCACACAGGCTTTCCGGCGCCTGACTCGCAAAACGCGAAATCCCTTACCAAATCGGTAACCACCACTCGGTACAATCCAATACAGTTTGTATCGAGTAGCCGGCCCAGCCACATGATGTTCTCCCGCGCCGAAAAAACGCCCCTCGCCGAATGGTGGTGGTCGATTGACCGCGAATTGCTTTCAGGCCTGATCTTGCTCCTCATTTGCGGCATGGTCCTCAGCCTCGCCGCCAGCCCGCCGGTCGCCGAGCGCATCGGGCTCAACGAGTGGCATTTCGTCATTCGCCACGCCATGTTTTGCGCGCTTGCTGTTCCGGTCATGCTGGCCACTTCGCTTCTCAGCCATCGGCAAGCCCGTTTCGCTGCCCTCGGCACGCTCATCGTCATGACGATCCTCCTTTGGGCCACGCTCCGCTTCGGCACCGAAGTGAAGGGCGCCCGCCGCTGGATGTCCTTTGCCGGCCAATCCGTGCAGCCATCGGAATTCGTAAAGCCCGCCTTCGCCGTCATCGGCGCGTGGCTCTTTTCCGAATACATGATCCACCGCAACGTGCCCGGCCGTCTGATCGCCACGGCGCTCATGCTGGTCATCGTCGCGGGCCTCTTGCTCCAGCCCGACATCGGCCAGACAGCACTGATCCTCGCCACCTGGGCCGTGCTGCTGTTCCTCTCCGGCATTTCCTGGTGGATCATCATTGGCCTCGCCGGCGCTGCCGGTGGCCTGCTCGTCGGCGCTTATGCCTTCTTCCCGCACTTCGCGCGCCGCATCGATACCTTCCTCAACCCCGAAGGCGGCGGCAATACCTACCAGATCGACCGCGCCCTGCAGTCGCTCGCCGAGGGCGGCTGGTTCGGCCGGGGGCCGGGCGAGTCGATGGCCAAGAAGCTCATCCCCGACGCCCATGCCGACTATGTTTTCTCCGCCGCTGCCGGCGAATACGGCATCCTGTTCTGCATGGCCTTGGTCGGCCTCATCGCCTTCATCGTACTCCGCGCCATGATGGGTGCGCAGCGCCAGCAAAGCCTTTTTGCCCGCCTTGCCGCTTCCACAATCGCCATCCAGTTTGCCATGCAGTCGGGCATCAACCTCGCGGTGAATCTCAACCTGATTCCCCCCAAGGGCATGACGCTGCCATTCGTGTCCTATGGTGGCACGTCCATGCTTGCCGTTGCCTTCGGCATGGGGTTGATGCTGGCCATGACAAGAACAAAGCCAGAGGAACGCATGACCACCGGCATCCCATCCTATCGCAGCGCCGTGGTCGCTCCCGCCGAATGAAGACTTTTGTACTCATGGCCGGCGGTACCGGCGGCCATCTCTTCCCTGCCATGGCTCTCGCGCAGGAGCTGATCCGCCGCGGCCATGCCGTCGAGCTGATGACCGACCATCGCGTTGAAGGCTACGGCCAGGATTTCCCGGCCCGTCGCATCCACATGGTCCCCTCGGCCACGCCGAGCCTCACCAATCCCTTCAAGTTCGCCGGTGCCAGTTTTACGATTGCCAAGGGCGTCGCCAAATCCTTCGGCATCCTGCGCGCGCTGCGGCCGGACGCAGTCATCGGCTTCGGTGGCTATCCGACCTTCCCGCCCTTCATTGCGGCCAGCCTCCTCAGCGTGCCCGGCATTCTCCACGAACAAAACGCCGTCATGGGCCGCGCCAACCGCGCCCTCAGCCGCTTTGCCGACGTACTCGCCCTGAGCTTTGCCAAGACCCGCTTCGCCGATGATCAGGGCCTCGAAAAAGTCCTCACCGGCAATCCCGTCCGCGACCGCGTTCGCGCCATCGCCGCCAGTCCCTTTCCCGAGCTTTCCGCAACCAGCCCGATCAATCTCGTCGTCTTCGGCGGCAGCCAGGGCGCCCGGGCCATTTCGGATATCGTGCCCGAAGCCATCTCGCTTCTGCCCGATACCCTGCGCTCGCGCCTCCGCATCGTGCAGCAGGTCCGCCAGGAAGACCTCGATCGCGTGACGAAAACCTATCGCCAGTCGCGCACCAGCGTCGAACTCGCGCCCTTCTTCACCGATCTGCCCGAGCGCATCGCGCAAGGCCATCTGGTCATCGGCCGCTCCGGCGCCTCGACCATTGCCGAACTGACCGTCATCGGCCGCCCCTCTATCCTCATCCCGCTGCCTGGCGCGCTCGATGCCGACCAGAAGAACAATGCTCTTGTGGTTGAAGCGGGCGGCGGCGGCTGGGTGATGGAACAGGCCGCGCTTTCGCCGCAATCGCTTGCCACTCGCCTCGAAGCACTGTTTACCGACCCCACTAGCCTCGCCAAGGCAGCCAAGGCCGCGCAAGCCCTTGGTCAGCCCCGCGCCGTTGAAAAGCTCGCCGACCTCGCTGAAAGCCTGGCCGGCCAGGGCACAAACACACTGGAATCCGCCTCATGAAAATGCCCCGCAATATCGGCCCGGTCCACTTCATCGGCATCGGCGGCATCGGCATGAGCGGCATCGCCGAAATCCTGCACAACCAGGGTTATACGGTCCAGGGCTCCGACGCCTCGCTCAATCCCAATGTCCAGCGCCTGCGCGACATGGGCATCAAGGTCGAGATCGGCCAGAGCGGTGACAACCTCGGCAAGGCCGAAGTCGTCGTCGTCTCCTCGGCGATTAAGAAAGACAATCCCGAACTGGTCGCGGCCCGCGCCCGCGCGCTGCCCATCGTGCGTCGCGCCGAAATGCTGGCCGAGATCATGCGCTTCAAGACCGCCATCGCCATCGGCGGCACCCACGGCAAGACCACGACGACCACGTTGGTCGCGACGCTCCTCGACGCCGGCAATCTCGACCCCACCGTCATCAATGGCGGCATCATCAATGCCTACGGCACCAATGCGCGCCTCGGGGCAGGGGAATGGATGGTCGTGGAAGCGGACGAGTCCGACGGCACGTTCATCAAGCTGCCGGCCGACGTTGCTGTCGTTACCAATATCGACCCCGAACACCTCGACCATTACGGCGACTTCGAAGGCGTGAAAAAGGCCTTCCACCAATTCGTCGAAAACGTTCCCTTCTACGGCTTTGCCGTCATGTGCCTCGATCACCCCGAGGTGCAATCGCTGGTCGGTGAAATCCGCGACCGCCGCGTCATCACCTATGGCCGCAACCCGCAGGCCGACGTGCGCCTCCTCGATATCGAGAACCGCGACGGCGTGCAGCATTTCTCCGTCGAAATCCGCGACCGCATCCGCCAGACGCAGCTCCGCATCGACGGCCTCGAACTGCCCATGCCCGGCATCCACAACGCTCTCAACGCCACTGCCGCCATCGCCGTGGCCGATCAGCTCCACGTTCCCGCCGAAGCCATCCGCAAGGGCCTGAAAGGCTTCACCGGCGTCAAGCGCCGCTTCACCAAGACCGGCGAAGTCGGTGGGGTCACCGTCATCGACGACTATGGTCACCACCCGGTCGAAATCGCCGCCGTGCTCAAGGCCGCGCGCCAATCCGCCCGCCGCGATGTCGTCGCCGTGGTCCAGCCGCACCGCTTCTCCCGCGTGCACGACCTCTTCGACGACTTCGCCGCCTGCTTCAACGATGCCGACACCGTAGTCGTCGCCCCGATCTACGCCGCTGGCGAACAGCCGCTGCCGGGCGTGACCCACGAAGAACTGGTCAACCGCATCCGCGCCCGCGGCCATCGCGACGCCCGCGTGCTGAACAAGCCCGAAGATCTCGCCGCACTGATCGCCTCGCGTGTCGAAGATGGCGACTACGTCGTCTGCCTCGGCGCCGGCAACATCACCCAATGGGCCGCCGCCTTGCCAGGTGAACTTGGCGCACTCATCGGCGAGGAAACGAAATGACCAAGCACGTCGCCGTCCTCATGGGTGGATGGAACAATGAGCGTCCCGTTTCCCTCCGCACCGGCGCCGGCTGCGCCGCCGCACTGCGTCAGGCCGGCTATCAGGTAACCGAAGTCGATGTCGGCCGCGACGTCGTCCAGGTTCTTGCCGCCCTGAAACCCGACGTAGCCTTCAACGCTCTCCATGGCCCCTTCGGCGAGGGCGGCTATATCCAGGGCGTGCTCGAACTCCTCGAAATCCCCTATACCCATTCGGGCGTGCTGGCCTCTGCCCTCGCCATGAACAAGCACCAGGCCAAAATCCTCTTCAAGGCGGCTGGCATCCCGGTCACCGATCACGTCATCGTCTCTCGCGCCGAAGCCGCCCGCGCGCACGTCATGGCGCCGCCCTACGTGATCAAGCCGATCGCCGACGGCTCCAGCTTCGGCGTCTTCATCGTCAAGGCCGAAACCAGCCACCCGCCGCAGGAACTGCTGCGCGAGGATTGGACTTCGGGCGAAGAAATGATGGTGGAACGTTTCATTCCCGGCCGCGAACTCACCTGCGCCGTCATGGGTGACGTGGCCCTTGGCGTCACCGAAATCGTCACCGACCGAACCTTCTTCAACTACGAGGCCAAGTACAGCGAAGGTGGCGCCGTCCACGTTCTGCCCGCTCAGTTGAAACCGAAAATTTACGACAAAGTGCAACAATTCAGTCTAGCCGCCCATGCGGCACTCGGCTGTCGCGGACTGACGCGGTGCGATTTCCGCTACAATGATGCGGCAGGCGAGGATGGTGAACTGGTACTCCTCGAAATCAACACCCAGCCGGGTATGACCGAGGTGTCTCTGGCGCCCGAACAGGCTGCTCATGCGGGCCACTCCTATTCGGAGCTATGTGCCTGGCTGGTGGAGGATGCGAGTTGCAACAGGTAAAGAGCGAGGCATTTTTCGCCGGGGCCCGTCCCGTCGATCCCCGCACACTACCTGTTCCCGCACGCCGCTCCCCCCTGCAGCGCGTCAATAACCGTTTCAATCGCGCCTTCGTCCTTCATGGCGCTGCCATTCGTCGCTCCTTCCTGGTTGCCGGCCTGCTGGCTGGCGCCACGGCGGTCTATGCTGCCCATGAGCCCATCGGCACCGGCATCGGCGCGCTCTCGACCCTGGCCCAGGGCGGTTTTGCCGAAGCTGGCCTCTCGGTTGGCGAGATTTCCATTTCCGGCCAGACCCTGACCTCCGAACAGGCGATCTTCGACGCCCTCGGCATTCAGCCCGATACGTCAACGCTGGCCTTCGACGTCGAGGCGGCGCGCGAGCGCATCTCCGAGCTTCCGGCCATCGACACCGTCACCGTCCGCAAGACCTATCCGGCTGATGTCTCGGTTGCCGTAACCGAACACGTGCCCGTCGCGCGCTGGCGCGTCGACGGCATCACCTTCGTGATCGATTCTACCGGCGCACAGATCGGCGAAGATAGCGGCGCCTATGGCGATCTGCCGCTCGTCATCGGCGATGGCGCTGCCGACGATGCCCTCGTCATGATCCGTGCCCTCGGCCACGTCCCGCAATTGCAGGACGGTCTCGTCGCCCTGTCCCGCATCGCCGACCGGCGCTGGGACATGATCTATGAGACCGGCCTCCGCATCCAGCTTCCCGAGCAGGGCGTCGCCCAGGCGCTCGTAAAACTCGCCGCTTACCAATCCGAATATCAACTGCTCCAGCGCGACCTCGACGTCATCGACCTGCGGGTCGATAGCGTCGTTGCCGTTCGGCCGACCAAACGCGAAGACCCCAAAAAATCATGATGACCGATGCGATGACATCTCGGTTGCGGCCCGTTCAGCTCGGCAAGGCTACCCTTGTCGCGGTGCTCGATATTGGCTCGACCAAGATCTGCTGCGTCATCGCCCGCCTCGTGCCCCGCGCCGAAGGCAAATCCCTGCGCGGCCGCTCGCACCAGGCTGAAGTGATCGGTTTTGGTTACGGGCCGTCCTCGGGCGTCAAAAGCGGTGTTGTCACCGACATCGAAAAGGCCGAACAGGCCATCCGCAATGTCGTCGGCATGGCCGAGCGCGCCGCTGGCCTGACGCTTGAATCGGTCCTGGTCAACGTCACCGCCGGCCGCCTCGGCTCGGAGACCTTTTCCGCCGCCGTCTCGCTCGATGGCCAGGAAGTCGAGAAGACCGACATCGTCCGTGTGCTGAAGGCCGTCAATTCGCGTTCCGTGCGCCCCGAACGCTCCATCATCCACGCGCTACCGATCGGTTACGCCTTGGACGGCCAGAAGGGCATTCGCGATCCCAAGGGCATGGTCGGCGAAAAGCTCGGCGTCGATGTCGCCGTGATCTCCGCCGAGACCCTCGCCATGCGCAATCTCGAACTGGTGCTGCACCGCTGCCACCTGCAGATCGAAGCGCTTGTTGCCACGCCCTATGCCTCGGGCCTCGCCAGCCTCGTTGACGACGAAGCCCAGCTCGGCGTCGCCTGTCTCGATTTCGGCGGTGCCACCACCACCGTTTCCGTCTTCAACGACGGCCACCTCGTCTATGCCGATGCCATCGCCATTGGCGGTCATCACCTGACCCTCGACATCGCCCGCCAGCTTTCGGTGAGCGTGTCCGATGCCGAGCGCCTGAAAACCCTTTATGGTTCCGTGCTGCCCGGTCAGGCCGACGAGCGCGACATGATCGCCATTCAGCCGGTCGGCGCCGCGCTCGACGAAGCGCCGGGGCAGGTGGCTCGTTCGGTCCTCACCCGCATCATGCGCCCTCGCATCGAAGAAATTCTCACCGCCATTCGCGATCGCATGCAGGCCACCGGCATGATGGATATCTGCGGCCGCCGCTTCGTCCTCACTGGCGGGGGCAGCGAGCTCACCGGCCTGCCGGAAGTTGCCCGCCGCACTCTGGCGCGAAACGTCCGCAACGGCCGCCCCATGGGCATTGCCGGCCTGCCTGAGATCGCCAAGAGCGCTGCCTTCTCGACCGTCGCCGGCATGCTGGTCTATCCGCAGGTCTGCGCCCAGGAATATGTGGAGCCGCGCAACTCCCGTCGCCTCATCGGCACCGACGGCTACCTCGCCCGCGTCGGCAACTGGCTGCGTCACAGCTTTTAATCGTCCTCGGCGGCACCTAGATTGCTGCCATGAGCAAACACATCTTCAAGGATCGGGCCGCCCACGTGCCCGATTTCTGCCGCCCGACCGTGGACGTCATCGCCCAGTTCAGCGGCAAGTGGTCCATATTTGTCATGGGAAACCTGAATGGCGGTCCCCGCCGGTTTTCCGAGCTGGAAGAGTCGATCCCCGGCATATCCCAGCGCATGCTTACCCTGACCTTGCGTACACTTGAGCGCGATGGCCTCGTTTCCCGGGAGGTCACGCCGTCGATTCCGCCGCGGGTGGATTACGAACTCACCGCGCGCGGCCGCAGTGCACTGGCGCCGCTTACTGCGCTCCATCTCTGGGCCGAGGAACACAGCGACGGGATCGAGGCGTCACGTCGCGCCTTCGATGATCGGAACGTGTAACCGGCGTACATTTTTGTTCGTTCCGAACAAAAATCTCCCGATCTTGAGAGGTCCATGGGGCAGGGACCATTTCCGGTCTGGTTATTTCACCAGTCAGGAATTCACTATGACCACCAAGCCCCGCATCGGCATTGTCATCAGCACGACGCGTGCTGCCCGCTTTGCCGACAAGCCGACCCATTGGCTCAAAGCCATTGCCGAGGCGCGCGATGACATCGAGGTCGAAATTGTCGACCTGCGCGATTATCCCATGCCGTTTTTCGAAGAAGCGTCGTCTCCGGGCTATGCTCCGGTCAATCACCCCGTGGCGCAGGCCTGGGCCAAGACCATGGCCGCGCTTGATGGCTACATCTTCATCACGGCCGAATACAATCACTCGATCTCCGGCGTGCTCAAGAATGCCCTCGACCACGCCTATCCTGAATATTCCAAGAAGCCCGCGGCCTTCCTCGGCTATGGCGGCGTCGGCGGCGCCCGCGCCGTTCAGCAGCTCCGCCTGATCCTCGCCGAGCTACAGGTCGCCACCCTCAAGTTCGCCGTCCATATCAACGCCAACGAAATGCTGCCGCTGATGAAGGACGAAAAGGATTTTGGCGATTTCCCCTATCTCGCCGATGCCGCCAAGCTCATGCTCGATGACCTCGCCTGGTGGGCTGGCGCATTGAAGACCGCTCGGGCGGCCTGATCTTCTGTACACCTCCCACGGTGTCATTCCCGCGAAAGCGGGAATCCCTGTTTCGAAACAGAGATCTCGCTTTCACGGGGATGACACGGTGGAAATAGAACGGGCAGCAAGAGGAGGGGCCTGTCGTGGCCTCACCAGTCCGCCTCTACTCCAAGCTTCTCCTCCAACACCCTGCGTGTCGCCGCCTCGAACGCCTCCGGCCATTCGACGCCCAGCCTTTCAGCCATCGCCTTTGCCCGCGGCATGAATACCCGCGCCACCGCCAGATGGGCTTCGATCACCGCATTTGCCGTGGCGTTCGGAAAGGGCAGGTCGCTCATGATTTTGATCTGCTCGGCCGGCAAGAGCTTGGACATGTGCAGGATGCCGCCGGTATCGGGGTCGCTGACATCCTGCATGAAAAGGTCGGCCAACAGCCCCCGAAGCAGCCCGTTGCCCATCACGGCCGTCAGATATTCCCCACGCCCCATCGCTACCGGCGTCAACCCAAGGATACGGATGAATTCGTTGATCTGATAACGCAGCGCGTGCGGATTGGGCGTTTTGAGGGGCAGGGTGGCCGGTAGGCCATCATAAATGCCGTCTCGGTCGATCAACGGCCTGACCGTGTTCTTGGCGCGCTGTCCGACATGGCCCGGCTCGACCATATAGAGATCGCAGCGCAGCCAGTCCTCGGTCACCGCATTGATCAGAAATCCGCCGCGCTCCAGCTCGTTCCAGTAGACCACAGGCGCCAGCGCGTTCAGTGCCTTGTGCCAGCGATCCGCAACACCGCGCTGGTCGTCCTTGCCGACAACAGCCAACAGGTCGACATCGCTCCATTCGTCGTCCGACCCACGCCCAAAACTGCCGGAAAGAAAGAGGCCGCGTACGGCCTCGTCATCTGCAAGCGCGGTTTTTGCCGCGGCGATAATGTCTTGCTGGTTCATGTTGTCCTCCGCAGAGGAGCCTAGCCACACCCCTGCCCATTGGCCAGTTCCGCCTCAGCCGCCGGCATAGGCCTTCTGGAGGTCCGCCAGGATCAGCTTCTTCATGCCCATCATCGCCTGCATGGCGCGTGCCGCGCCGGCCTTGTCGGGGCCGAATACGGTGTCGCGGAACTGCTTTGGCACCACCTGCCAGGAGAAGCCGAACTTGTCCTTGCACCAGCCGCACATGCTCTCTTCGCCGCCATTGTCGACGAAGGTGTTCCAGTAATGGTCCACCTCCTCCTGACCGTCACACTCGATCATTATGCTGACGGCCTCGGTGAAGGGGAATCGCGGGCCACCGTTAAGCAGGAAGATCTGCTGGCCCGCCAGCTCGATTACGGCGGTGAAGGCCGCAGAATCAGGGGAATTGCGTACGAGCTCGATCACCTTCGAATCCTTGAAAGTGGTCGTGTAGAACTTGATTGCCTCGTCGATACGGTCATCGAACCACAGGCAGGGCGTCAGCTTGGTCATCACATTCTCCTCTCTTAATAAATAACCAAAAGGCTATATGCATATTTGGTTATGAAATAAAACCCCGGCTGTCAAGCGGGTTTGCGGGTGCTCTTGCGGTTAATAGGGCATGAACGGGTAACCATGTTGTCTCGCAATTTGCGTAGAAGTTAACGCGGTTGGGACAATTGTTAGGCTCTGGTTAACGAATTGGCGGGTAAATCTTTACCTAACCACGCCACCTATGGGGCCAAGCCATAAATGACCATCAATCTCACGATCCCCGATATCCAGGAACTCAAGCCCCGCATTACCGTCTTTGGTGCCGGTGGCGCCGGGGGTAACGCCGTCAACAACATGATCGAGTCCGGTCTTAGCGGCGTCGATTTCGTGGTGGCGAATACGGACGCCCAGGCCCTGGCCCTCTCGAAGGCCCAGCGCATCATTCAGCTCGGTGTCGGCGTCACCGAAGGCCTCGGCGCAGGTTCGCACCCGGAAGTGGGTCGCGCAGCAGCCGAAGAAAGCTGGGATGAGATCAACGACCATCTCTCCGGCTCGCACATGGTCTTCATCACCGCCGGCATGGGTGGTGGCACCGGTACCGGTTCTGCTCCGGTTATTGCCCGCGCCGCTCGCGAGCAGGGCATTCTGACGGTTGGCGTGGTCACCAAGCCGTTCAATTTCGAAGGCAACCGCCGCATGCGTCTGGCCGAAGATGGCATCGACGAGCTGCACCGCCATGTCGATACGCTCATCGTCATCCCGAACCAGAACCTCTTCCGCGTTGCCAACGAGAAGACCACCTTCGCCGACGCTTTCGCGATGGCTGACCAGGTGCTGTTCTCCGGCGTTGCCTGTATCACTGACCTGATGGTCAAAGAGGGCCTGATCAACCTCGACTTCGCCGACGTCCGCGCCGTCATGCGTGGCATGGGCAAGGCGATGATGGGTACCGGTGAAGCCTCCGGCGAAGATCGTGCCCGCCACGCCGCCGAAGCTGCCATTGCCAATCCGCTCCTCGACGATGTCTCGATGCAGGGTGCCCGTGGCCTCCTCATCTCCATCACCGGCGGTCCCGACCTCACCCTCTACGAAGTCGATGAAGCTGCGAGCCGCATCCGTGAGGAAGTCGACTCCGACGCCAACATCATCCTCGGCGCTACGTACGATCCGGACCTCACCGGCACCATCCGCGTGTCCGTCGTTGCCACCGGCACCGATGCCACCATGGTCCAGGCTCTCGAGCCGGCAAAGCCGCATGCTTCGCGCACGCCGCTGGCAGTTCGCCGCCACGTGCCGGTCGAAACGACCCGCGCTGCTGCTCCGGCACCCGAGCCGACTGCCGAACTGATCGAAGACATCGGTTTCGAAGTCGAATCAGCCGTTGCCCAGGCTTTCGCTGCCGAACGACCCGCTGCCGCTCCCCAGCAGCAGTACATGGAAGACGACGGCATCGTCGTTGAGCCCTACGTCCCCGCTGCTGAAATGCATGCGGAGCCGGAAGAGGCTCCCATGGTTGAAGAAAAGCCGGTTCCGAGCGTCTACGTGCCCTCGCACGCAGCCCGTCCCGATGGCTATCGCCGCATGCCGCGCACCGAGGAGCTTCCGGTTGTTGCACGGCAGTCACAGCAGGCGCAGGATCGTCATGCCGAAGAGCCGCGCAATGCCCGCGCTCTCTTCAAGCGCCTTGCCTCCAATGTGGGTCTGAACCTGGGTCAGCCGCAGTCCGAACCGCGTCGCGAACCGGCCTCCAGCATGGCTGATGACGCCGCTGCCCGCAGTGCAATTGAAGCAGGCGGCGCAAGGACTTCCCGCGTTCCGCCGGCCGCCGAAGGCGCTCGTGGCAACCTCGACAATCAGGGTCGCAGCCAGCCGGCCGCTCCCCAGAAGGACAGCCTCGAAATTCCGGCTTTCCTCCGCAAGCACGGTTAAAGTCTCTTAAAGAGAACTCTGTAAACGTTACTCGGCGCGGCTTCCGCGCCGAGTTTTTTTTGGCTAACAGTTGCGCGAGCGTGAGACCCTTGGGGGTGGAGTAAGTAAAGTATGAAAAAAATGTCCACACGCCAGCGCACGCTTTCCGGCGAAGTCACTTTCTCTGGATACGGCGTGCACTCTGCTGCGCCTGTTAATCTCACGATCAGCCCGGCTCCGGCCGATAGTGGCTTCCTCATTCGCCGGGATCTGGGCGAGGGCCGTATTACCCAGCCCGTTTCCGTGCATTTCTCGCGCGTCAGCCGCACGACCCTGTGCACCACGCTCGACCTCGGCGACAGCGTCAGCGTCGCGACTGTCGAGCACGTCACCTCCGCGCTGTCCGGCATGGGCGTCGATAACGCGCTCATCACCGTCGACGGCCCGGAATGCCCCATTCTCGATGGCAGCGCGCATCCTTTTGCTGCCGCCATCATGGAGATCGGCCTCGAATCCCAGCCGGCTCCGCGCAAATTCCTGAAGATCATTCGCGCCGTCACCGTGCGCAACAATGACGCTTTCGCCGCGCTTGAGCCCTATAACGGCCGCGCGCTCGACCTCGAGATCGACTTCGACTCCAAGGTCATCGGCCGCCAGCGCATGATTTTCGACTGGACGCCGCGCCGTTATCTCGACGACGTTTCCCGCGCCCGCACCTTTGGCTTTGCCCGCGATGCCAAGGCACTGCGCCAGGCCGGCTACGCGCTCGGCTCCAGCCTCGATAATTCGATCACGGTCGATGAAGACCGCGTGCTCAATCCGAACGGCCTGCGCTACGAAGATGAATTCGTGCGCCACAAGCTGCTCGACGCCATTGGCGATCTGTCGCTTGGTGGCCTGCCCATCTGGGGCCGCTTCCGGTCCTACAAGGGCGGACATGCGCTCAATGCCCATGTCCTGGCCGGTCTCTTTGCCAGCGAAGCCAATTATGAGATAGTCAACGCCGAGGATCTGCCGCTGGAAGTCGAGGCTTTCGACGACCACCCGGAAGGTTTGGGCGTTCGCCACTATCTTCGGTCTGTGCGCTGACCGGCCTTGCCGGCGGCCACGCCACAGTTTTGATCCAATTGCTAATTACGCCGCAATCGCTTGTGGAAGTTTGAGAACGGGGCACTTCGTGACTGTTAAAGTTGTAAGCCAGATGGCGAACCGGGTAGCCCGTTTTGCCGCCATGGGTTTGTTCGCTACCCTTCTCACCGCTTGCGCCGGCATGAATCTGTTCGGGCCCCCCAAGCTCAAGGAAGAGCCGATCGTTCCGGCTGCCGCCCTTTACCAGGGTGCGCTGGACGATATGGATCGCCAGTATTACCAGACCGCCATCAAGAAGCTCGAGCAGCTCGATCGCCAGCATCCGCGTGATGCGCTGACCGAGAAGAGCAAGCTGATGCAGGTCTATGCCCACTATCGCATCGGCAAGTTCAACGAAGCGATCCTGGCCGCCGACCGCTTCATGGCGCTCTATCCCAACGGCAAGGACGTTCCTTACGTCCTCTGGCTCAAGGGCACGTCCTATTACGGTCAGATCAAGGACATCACCAGGGATCAGCAGCTGTCGCGCGATGCCATCGACACCTACAACCTGCTGATTTCGAACTATCCGAACTCCGAGTACGCCAAGGACGCCAAGGAAAAGCTCCTCGTCGCCTATGACCAGCTCGCGGGCAAGGAAATGTCCGTCGGCCGCTACTACCTCGGCAATGGCGAATATACCGCCGCCATCAACCGCTTCCGCGAAGTCGTGGAGAAGTGGCAGACCTCGACGCATATCGAAGAAGCCCTCTATCGCCTGACCGAAGGTTACCTGCTGCTTGGCCTCACCAACGAAGCCATGTCCGCCGCCGCCGTCCTCGGCCACAACTACCCGTCCAGCGACTGGTACAAGCGCGCCTTCGAACTTCTCGGCAAGCAGGGCCTTGCCCCCCAGCTCAACTCCGGCAGCTGGCTAGCCGCCCACAAGAGCTGAGTTTTCAGCACTGGAATTTTGAAAGGGCCCCTCGGGGCCCTTTTTTTGGGGTCGCCCGCCCGCGGTGAGGGCCCCTGAGTTTCTGGTCAGCAAAAGTCTACCTTGATCGTCACCACCGGGCTTGTCCCGGTGGTCCATGCTGAGGCGAGGTGGATTGCCGGGACGAGCCGGGCAATGACGAAGGGAGGGTATCTGCCAGCGACGCGGGGCGCTAAGCTTCGTTTATGGCTCCAAAGCTCACCATCCCCGCGCAATTCGTTGGCATCCCGTACAACGCCGCCATCCATCCCGGAGTGGCGCATCCTGCTGATCTGTCGACTGGCGCCAATTGCCAGGTTTTCGCCTACGAGCTCTTGGCCCATTTCGGCATTGCCTTTCCGCCTCTTCGCTCAAGCGAACTCTGGGCCGACACAGAGCATTCGCGGGTGGTCACCGAGTTCCAACCTCTGGATCTTCTCCTCTTCGGCAAAACCTCCGATGCCTTCGGCGCCCATGTGGCTGTTCATGTCGGCGAGGGTAGGGCGATACACCTGTCCCGCGCCGTCGGCTTGCCCGTCGAGTGGGCTATCGAAGACTTCGCAACCTACGAGAATTACCGCGTGCTGATCGGCGCCAAGCGTCCGTACGTCCGGGTTTGACATCCGCGACCCCAAGCCCCATTTCCCGGGAAACGGAGCGCCAGACCAATGCCCTCATCCCCCTTCGACGCCCAAGCCGCTCGCCACTATGCCGAAGGCCCGCCGCGCCAGGTGCCCGGCTTCACCGGCCTCCATCGCATGATGAACCTGCTCCTCGCCGAAACGGTGCCCGATGATGCGCACGTTCTCGTCCTCGGCGCCGGGGGCGGGCTCGAACTGAAGGCCATGGCCGATTTTCGCCCCGGCTGGCGTTTCTCCGGCGTCGACCCCTCCGGCGACATGCTGCAACTCGCCCGCCAGATCACCGCCGAGCACGCCACGCGCATCGACCTCACCGAAGGCTATATTGACGCCGCTCCCGCAGGCCCCTTCGCCGCCGCCACTAGCCTTCTCACCTTCCATTTCATCCCGCGCGACCAACGCCTTGAAACGCTTCGCCAAATCCGCCGCCGCCTGAAACCCGGCGCACCCTTCATCCTCGGCCATATCAGCTTCCCACAGACCGAACCCGAGCGCTCGGCCTGGATCGCCCGCCACGTCGCCTATGGCCAGGCCGACGATGTCGATCCCGCAGTCGCCGCCAAGGCCCGCGAGGCCATCGGCACCCGCCTGACGATTCTGGCGCCCGAAGAGGAAGAAGCCATGCTCAGCGAAGCCGGTTTTTCCAACATCAGCCTCTTCTACGCCGCCTTCAGTTTTCGCGGCTGGGTGGCCTACGCGGAGTAGGCGTGCCCGACCGCTACCCAACCCGCGGTGTCATTCCCGCGAAAGCGGGAATCTCCGCTCAACCGCAATACCCCCTTCATCGTCATTGCCGGGCTTGTCCCGGCAATCCATCTCTTCACTCGCAACAACCCTAGTTGCCATTTTGTTCTTTTTCTCTATCATGCCGTCCCATTCGCATTGCTGTGCGAAAGTGACTCGCCGCTGACGCCGGGCCGGCCCTCAAATGCTATGAGGAAGGCCCGACAGGCCTTGGATAGATCCGCATGCTGAACGCGCTTTCGGTTCGCAACATTGTCCTTATCGACCAGCTCGATCTGGCTCTCGATACGGGCATGACCGTCCTCACCGGCGAGACCGGTGCCGGCAAATCCATTCTGCTCGATGCGCTTACCCTGGCCCTTGGCGGCCGCGGCGACGCTTCGCTCGTCCGGCAGGGCCAGGAGAGCGGGCAGGTGGTTGCCATGGTGCAGCTTCCGTCCGCCCACCCAGCCCGCGCCCATCTGCGCGACAATGCCATTGCCGACGACGAAGAAGTCATTCTCCGCCGCGTGCAATTCGCCGATGGCCGCACCCGCGCCTTCATCAACGATCAGCCGGTTTCCGCCGCCCTTCTGCAAAAGATCGGCAGCCAGATCATCGAAATCCACGGCCAGCACGATGACCGGGCTCTCGTCGATGTCGCCACCCATCGCGCGGCCCTCGATGCCTTTGGCGAACTCGCTGTGCCTGCCGTCGCCGTACGCGAAGCCTGGGCCGACCTCGTCGAAATCCAGCAGTCCGTTAGGGAACAGCAGGCCCGCGTCGCCGAAGCCCTCGCGGCTGAGGACTATGCCCGCCACACGGTCGAAGAGCTGGAAAAGCTGAAGCCTGTTGTAGGCGAAGAGGCCGAACTCGCCGAGCGCCGCCAGCAATTGCAGCAGGCCGAAAAGTCGGCTTCCGACCTCATCGAGATCGACGAAATCCTCAACGGTCCCAGCGCGCCATCTCCGGCGCTGTCCGGCCTGATGCGCCGTCTCCTGCGCAAGATCGATGGCGGCGCCGAGCTCTTCCAACCCATCGTCGACGCGCTTGACGCGTCTTTGGTGACGCTGGACCGCGCCGGCGAAGCGCTCGAGGACCTGCAGCGCCAGATGGCCTATGACCCGGCCGAACTCGAAGGTGTCGAGGAACGCCTCTTCTCCCTGCGCGCGGCCGCCCGCAAGCATCAGGCTACTTGTGATGAACTGCCCGCGATTCTGGAAAAATATCAGGGCGACCTCGATACCCTGCAGAGCGGGGAAAGCCGCCTCAAGGCGCTGGAGGCCGATGAAGCCCGCGCCCGCTCTCGCTATCGCGAAGTCGCCGAAACCCTCTCCTCGGGCCGCGCCAAAGCCGCCAAGGCACTGAGCAAAGCCGTCGAAGAGGAACTGCCGGATCTGAAACTCGGCGCCGCCAAATTCATCGTCGATCACCAGATCGAGACTGACCGCGTCGCCGCCGCCGGTCTTGACCAGATCGCCTTCCACGTTCAGACCAATCCGGGCACGGCCGCCGGTCCCTTGCTCAAGGTCGCGTCGGGCGGCGAGTTGAGCCGTTTCCTCCTGGCCCTGAAGGTTGTCCTTGCCGATCGCGGCTCTGCGCCGGTCCTGATTTTTGACGAGATCGACACCGGTGTCGGTGGAGCCGTGGCCGACGCCATCGGTCGCCGCCTTGCGCGCCTCGCCAAGACCGTGCAGGTGCTCACCGTCACCCATGCGCCGCAGGTGGCCGCCCGCGCCAACCGGCATCTGCTCATCGAAAAGCAGATGGTGGAGGAGGGAGCCTTCATGCGCACGCATGTACGCCCATTGGAACCCGATTCCCGGCAGGAAGAAGTCGCGCGCATGCTGGCGGGCGCTGAAATCACCAGCGAAGCCCGCGCTGCTGCCAAGAAATTGCTCGCCGCGGTGAAATAACCCACCTCGTCGCCGAGGCGTCCACCGCCACCATGTCATTCCCGCGAAAGCGGGAATCTATGTTTTGCGCCACGGAATTCCCGCTTTCGCGGGAATGACACCGTGGCTAAATATCTTTGTCCCGCCTGTGCCGAGTGAGCTATGTCCGACCTGTCCCAAAAGCCCGCCGCCGATCTCACCGAAGACGAAGCCCGGCTTGAGCTCGAACGGCTTGCCGCCGCCATTGCCGCGGCCGACATCGCCTATCACCAGAACGACGCGCCCGAGATCACCGACGCAGCCTATGACGCATTGGTCATCCGCAATGCCGAGCTCGAAGAAGTCTTTCCCGAGCTGGTGCGCCCCGACAGTCCCACCGGCCGCGTCGGCGCCGCACCTGCCGAAGGCTTTGCGAAGGTGCGCCACGCCGTGCCCATGCTCAGCCTCGCCAAGGCCTATACCGACGAAGACGTCGTCGATTTCATCGAGCGCGGCCGGCGCTTCTTCAAGCAGGATGAAGGCCTCGAAATCGCTTTCACCGCTGAGCCCAAGATCGACGGCCTCTCGGCCTCGCTGCTTTACGAAGATGGCGTCTTCGTCCGCGGCGCCACCCGCGGCGATGGCTCGGTAGGCGAAGACATCACCGCCAATCTTCGCACCATCGCCGATATCCCGCACAAGCTCAAAGGCTCCGGCTGGCCCAAAAGCATCGAGATCCGCGGCGAAGTCTACATGACCTATGCCGAGTTCCAGGCCCTCAAGGAGCGCTCCGCCGCCGCCGGGGGGCAGGATTACGTCAATCCGCGCAACACCGCCGCCGGCTCCCTCCGTCAAAAGGATCCCAGCGTCACCGCCAGCCGAAACCTTAAGTTCTTCGCCTATGCCTGGGGCGCCACGTCCGAAGACCCGGCGCCGACCCAGTTCGAAGCCGTACAAAAATTCGCTGACTGGGGCTTTGCCATCAGCCCGCTCATGCAGCGCGCCAAATCGGTCGAAGAGCTGATCGCTCAATATCACCACATCGAGGAACTGCGCTCCTCGCTTGGCTACGATATCGACGGCGTCGTCTACAAGGTCGACCAGCTCGAACTCCAGCGCCGCTGGGGTTTTGTCACTGGCGAACCCCGTTGGGCCGTCGCCCACAAATTCCCCGCCGAACAGGCCATGACCGTCGTCCGCGACATCGAAATCCAGGTTGGCCGCACCGGCACGCTGGCGCCGGTCGCCCGCCTTGATCCGGTTGGCGTTGGAGGCGTCACCGTCGTCAACGTTACTCTCCACAACGAGGACTATATCGCCGGGCGGGACAGCAATGGCCTGCCGATCCGCGAGGGCAAGGATATCCGCATCGGGGATACGGTGATCATCCAGCGGGCAGGGGACGTCATCCCCCAGATCGTCGACGTTATCCTCGACAAGCGCCCGGCCGATGCGCAGCCCTATGTGATGCGCGATACCTGCCCGGTCTGCGGTTCGCCCGCCGTGCGCGAAATCAACGAAAAGACCGGCAAGGAAGATTCCCGCCGCCGCTGCACCGGCGAAATGATCTGCCCCGCTCAGGCCGTCGAAGGCCTGCGCCACTTCGTTTCCCGCGGCGCCCTTGATATCGAAGGCCTTGGCGCGGAAAACATCGACACTTTCTTCAATGCGGGCCTCATCCGCACCGCCGCCGACATTTTTACCCTCAGGGACCGTCGCCCCGAGGTGCAAAAAGCCCTGGCCGAACGCCGTGAGGAACAGGCAAAGGCCCGCGAAGCCGCCTCCGGCAAGACACGTAAAAACGTCCGCGGCGTCGAAGACCGCAACTATGAAGGCCTCGACAAGCTCTTCGCCGCGATAGACGCGCGCCGCAATCCCGAGCTGGACCGCTTCATCTTCGCCCTCGGCATCCGCCATATCGGGGAAACCACAGCCTCCGTTCTCGCCCGCACTTTTGGCTCGATCCAAAAGCTCGAAGAGGCCGGCAAGGAAATGGTCGCCGCCGAAGACCCCATGGCCGTCTTCCCCTCTACCGACGGCATCGGCGGCACGGTGGTGGAGGCGCTCGTCAGCTTCTTCGGCAATCAGCGCAATGTCGATGCGCTCGACGCGCTGCTGAAACAAGTGACGCCGAAGGACTATGTCGTCACCATTTCCGCCGATAGCCAAATTGCTGGCAAGACGGTGGTTTTCACCGGTACGCTCGAAAAAATGTCACGATCCGAAGCCAAGGCTATGGCCGAACGGCTCGGCGCCAAGGTCGCCGGCTCGGTTTCGGCCAAAACCGACATTCTGGTCGCCGGCCCCGGCGCCGGCTCGAAACTGAAGACGGCGCAGGAACATGGCGTCGAAGTCATCACCGAAGACGAGTGGTTCGCACGCGTCGGCAGATAGTTTTCGAGGGAGAGGGTCGCATGAGGATTTTTGGGGTCGCTGCGTGTTTCGCACTCGCCTTGAGTGCTGGTGCGGCGCAAGCCGGCGAGGCGAGCGACCAGCTCGCCCAAAGTCTCTACGACGGCACGCTCGCCGATCTCGCCGCTCGCTCAACCGCCGCATGTGAAGCGGGCGAGGGCGATGCCTGCTTCGCGCTGGGCCTTCATGGCTTCATCACCGCCTACGAAACCTTCGCCCAAGGCCTTTATCGCCACGGCGCGGTCACCCCAAATTCCCCCGCCTTGGGCATGCTCCTCGGCATGGGCCTCGATACGCCCTCGGGGCCGACCAATCCCAGCCCTGAACCGCTCACCTATGAGCAGTTCCGCGACCTCCTCGATACTTTCTCCAAGAGCCTCGACACCGCCGCCGCCCACATGAAACAGGCCGGCGTCGGCACGCCCTTCGTCATCCATATCGACCCGCTAAAAGTCCGCATCGACCTCGATGGCAATGGCGAGGCAAGCGCCGCCGAAACCCTCGGGGCGCTGCTCGGGGATGCCGGCGACCTCATCGACATCCCGGCGCCCGATGCGCCGCCCTCGGGCAAGAGCAAGTCCAAGGAGCCCGAGCCTCCAAGCACGATCATCGGCTTCGACAATGCCGACGCGATCTGGTTTGCTGGCTACGCCAATATCAGCGCCACGCCGGTCGAAATGACGCTGGCGCATGACTTTTCCGACTTCTTCAACGCCTATTTCCATCGCATCTTCCCCAAGGCCGGCCTGCTCATGCAGGAATTTTCGCGCGGCGAAGGCACCTTGATGATGGATGCTGATAGCGACGCCTTCATCGCCGATATCATCGCGGCCATCCACACGGCCGATTTCCCGGTTGTCGACCGCGCCCGCCTCGCCGCGGTGCCCGCGCGCCTCCACGCCATCACCGCACTCAGCCGCCAGAACTGGGAAATGATCCTGGCCGAAACCGACGATGACAGAGAACTGCTGCCGTCTCCGACCCAGACCTCCCTGGTGCCCGATCAGGCCATCACCGAGGATGTCGTAAAAGCCTGGTCGGCCACGCTCGACCAGCTCGATCTCATCATCGATGGCAAGCTGCTGATCCCGCATTGGCGCTTCAGCAAAGGTTTTAACCTCAAGACATACTTCGAGACGGCTACCGAAACCGACCTCGTCATGCTCTTTACCGGCCACGACGCCTTGCCCTATCTCAGCGATGGCCCGGTCGCCGATGCCGAGGCTTTTGCCGAGCTCAACCGTGTCATGGGCGAAGAGTGGCCCATGTTTGCCCTGTGGTTCAATTGATGCTGCGCACCATCACCATCCTCGGCCTTTCCCTCGCCGCCCTGCCGGCTCTGGCCGCCCCCATTCCCGTCTTCGATGAGCCAAAGGCGCTGCTCGAGGCCATCTATGGCCAGATCGAAAGCTACGAAGCGGCCTACACCAACGGCACCTTCGACCCGGACGCCAGTTTCGACGACGTAGAATCTTTCTCGACCCATCTCGGCACGCTGCTGCAGGAGGCCGACGAAAAGGTTCACGCGACCGGCAGCGAAATGGGCGCCCTCGATTTCTCGCCCTTCATCAATGGGCAGGATTCGGGCGGCCAGACCTATGTAATCCACGATCCAAAGGTGAAGGGTGATCGCGCGGTTACCGATGTGGAGATCCTGCAGTCCGGCGATCCGCTCTATACGATCACTTTCCATATGGTCAACGAAGGCGCCGATCGCGGCTGGAAGATCGACGAAATCCTGCTGCCCAATGGCGATTCCGAAGGCACCTGGCCCCTGTCCGAGTATCTGGCCGATCCGCTTCTCCCCTAAACCGGCGCGCAAAGCGTCCGGCTGCCCGTCATAAATCAACGCGGCTTCCGCGAGGGATGCCCGGCCTTTAGTGATCGCTTCCGTTCAGTGCGGGAGGGTCCGGTGCGTCCTGGTTTTGCTTTGTGTCTGCTTCTCGCCCTGGCCGCTCCGGCGAGCGCCCAGACCGATCCGTTCGCCGGCAATCCGCGGGCCACGCTTCGCGTCAGCATCGAGCTGTCCGGCAGCGCCCGCGAAAATTTCCCCAATGGTGTCGAATGGGCCGCCATTGCTGCCGTGCGCCGGCTCGATCTCTCCTATGAGCTGGTCGATGTCGCCAACGATGGCCTCCCCATCGTTGGCGGCGTGCCGGCAGGGGCAGTGCCGCCAGCCATGCAGGATCTTGAAAAGAAACTTGCCGATTGCGGGGAAAGCCAGGTCTGCCTTGCCGGGGTGATGATGGCCTTCGCCCAGAGCGGGCAGGGCGGGGACAACCCCTTTGCCGCCATGACCGGCATGCAGCCGGGTCGCTATCGCAATTTCGCCGGCGATCGCACCGGAACCTGCGCCGAGGGTGCGGTCACGGTGCAGGATGTGCTTCAGGGCGTGACCATACCGCCGCCCAATCCAGCCGTGGCCTATCGCTTCTCCCGCGATGGCGCGCTCGACCTGCCGCAGACCGATTCTGCGGTCACTGACACGCTCTGCGCCGTGGAAGTGTCGGTCGATACCGCAACCAATGAAGTCAGCCTGCGCCTTTCGCTACAGGGCCTGCCCGTCCCGGTCACCCTCGGACCCGGCGCCTTCACCGATGAGAGCAGCACCGCTTTTGCCGAGGGCGAGGGGCCGCTCGAATTGCTCAATCAGGCAACGACCGGTGGCAAGGTGCTGACCGGCTCCACCGGCATCGAATACGGCTCCGCCTCGCACAATTCCGGCCAGGTTTCCGCTGATCTTTCTGGCAAGATTTCGTGGAGTCTGGACTACGAATAGGCCGTGGACAGGAAGGGGGACATGAAGCAGTATCCGGCCGCTTTGCCGGATAGGGAGTTTTCCGATGCGCCGTTTTGCCTTCGTTCTTGCCGCCATGGCGGTCCTTGGTGCACCAGCCTCCTTCGCCCAGCCTTTCGAGACCCCGCAGGAGCTGCTTGAGGCTTTCTACGAGCCCTACTTCTCCGGCGATTTCCCCGAGTTCGAAGCCGACTACCGCTCCGAGGCGCTCAATGCGCTTTACGAGGCCGATGCCGAAAACACGCCCGAAGGCGAAATCGGCGCGCTCGATTTCGATCCCTATGTCGACGGCCAGGATTATGATCTTGCCGAATTCGTCATCGGCGAGCCGGTGGAGAGCGACGGCGCCGCCACGGTGGAAGTGACGTTCACCAACTTTGGCGAGCCGCGCCACATCACCTATGAGCTGGTCTACGAAAACGGCGGCTGGCTCATCGATGACCTCGTGGGCGAAAACCCCGATTTCACCTATCGCCTCAGCGAGATTTTTGCCGAGGCCGCGACGCGCTGGCAGTGAAGTTCTCTGAACGTCACCCTCGGGCTTGACCCGAGGGCTCTGCACTTGTTGGCCCATCGTAAGTGAAGTGTCCTCGGGTCAAGCCCGAGGATGACGACCTGAGACGGCGAGTAACTCGCTTCGTCCACTATCGCTGTCTTCCTATCCAAGAATTAATCCACCAGCCGCAATTCGGCCCTGCCGTGCGGCAATCGTGCCTGCAATCTTGCAATGAGGGCACGATGAAATCAGCGATTCTCGCTCTGGTCCTGCTGGCCATGCCGCTGGCCCCGGCTCTGGCCGCAGAGACCTATTCCGATCCCAAGGCGTTGGTGCAGGCCATCTACGACGGCTACCGGCCCGGCGCGCCACATGGCGATCCCACGGTGCACTATTCCGCCCGGCTCAAGGGCATTGCCCAGCTGGCCGAGGAAAACGCCCACTTCACCAAGACCGCGGGCTCCGAACTCGACCCGGTCGCCGACCCGACCTTCAATCCCTTCCTGCCCGATGCCAGTGCACTGCTGTTCGATCTCAGCGTGGGCGAGCCGGCACGGCTCGATGGCCGCGCCGTGGTGACGGTCACCTACCACAATTTCGATCAGCCCCGATTGCTGGCTATTTCGCTGGTGGAAGAAGACGGCAGCTGGAAAGTCGACGACGTTGCCTCGATGGGCAGTGATGTGCCGTGGCTACTCAGTTGGGCGCTGGCGGCCGATCCCTACGCGATGTAGGGGCCAGTCTCCGCCATTGCCCCAACCACCGAACGTCATCCTCGGGCTTGACCCGAGGACACTTCACTTTGCGATGCTGAGGTAAGTGTAACGCCCTCGGGTCAAGCCCGAGGGTGACGATTTGTGGAATGGGGAGGACGGGACTAAATCGCCGCCGTCGCAGCTTCCAGCCAGGCCTTCACATCACCACTAACCTTCGGCCCAATCTCCGAACGCACCTTGGCGTGGAAGCCATTCAGCCAACCGCGCTCGGCCTCCGTAAGAAGCCCCCCGTCGATCAACCTGACATCAATCGGCGCCAGCGTCAGCGTTTCAAACTCGAAATAGCCCGGAAAGCCCTCGGCCTCCCTGACCACCACCAGGTTCTCGATGCGGATGCCATATTCGCCGGCCTTGTAAAAACCCGGCTCGTTGGAAATCACATTGCCCAGTTCGAGCGGCAGCGGATAGCGCGGCGCAATGCCGATCGGGCCCTCATGAACCCCGAGATAGGCGCCAACGCCATGACCCGTACCATGGTTGTACGTGATGCCATCGGCCCAAAGGAATTGCCGTGCCAGCACGTCGATCTGCGCGCCGCTGGTGCCCTTGGGGAAGCGCGCCATGGAAATGGCGATCATGCCTTTGAGCACACGCGTATAGCGATCCTTCTGCTCGGCCGTCGCCTCGCCCGTCGCCAGCGTCCGGGTAATATCGGTCGTCCCTGACAGATACTGCGCGCCACTGTCGACCAGCATGATCTCGCCGGCGTTGAGCTTCCGGTCCGTCTTGGTCGAAACGCGATAGTGGACGATGGCCCCGTTCGGCCCGGCGCCCGAAATCGTATCGAAGCTGGCGTCAACGCAGCTTTCTTCCTCGCGGCGGAAGGCTTCCAGCGCCGTGACAATGCCGATCTCGGTCAGCTCACCCTTGGGCGCTTCACTATCGAACCAGCTCAGGAATTTTGCCAGCGCCACGCCATCGAGCCGATGCGCCTCGCGCATGCCGGCCAGTTCCGCCTCGTTCTTGCGCGATTTGGGCAGTAGCACCGGATCGCGCTTTTCGATCAGCTTTGCGCCCGCGCCGGTCAGCGTCTCGGCAATGGCAATCGGCGCGCTGGCCGGATCGACCAGCACAGCCTTGCCGTTCTTGCCCAGTTTTTCGAGCGCCTTGGTCAGCTTCTTCGCCGCTTCGATCTTGGCGATGCCCTCGAGCGCGGTTTCCAGTTCCGGCGTCACCTTGGCCGGATCAAGGAACAGCGTCGGCTTGCCCTTTTGCGGCACCACGGCAAAGCCGAGCACGAAGGGTGTATTCGGCACGTCGCGGCCGCGAATGTTGAATAGCCAGCAAATGGATTCGGGCAGGGTGAAGACAACGGCATCGGCGCCGTCATCGCCCAGCGTCTGCTGCAACTGCGCGATCTTGTCCTCGGCGGTCTGCCCGGCGCGGTTGTGGCCGAGGATCTCGATGGCGCCAGCCGGCGGCGCCGGGCGATCGTTCCAGACGCTGTCGATGAGATTGTCATGGGCCACAACCTTGGCATGGCCCTTGAGCTTCTCCGTCAGGTCGCGCACTTCGCCCGGCGTATGAAGCCAAGGATCATAAGCAACGACCGTGTCCTTCTTCACATAGGGCTTTGGGTCGATGGCAAGGCTTGCCACTTCATGCACGTCCACCAGTTTGGTGTCCGTCTGCGCGGGCGCCTGCAGCGTATAGCGGCTGTCGATGAAGAGGTGCGCTTCCTTCAGGCCCACCAGCGCCAGCCCGGCCGATCCGGTGAAACCGGTCACATAAGCCAAGCGCGCTTCACTCGCCGGCACGGATTCGCCGCGATGCGCGTCGGCGCGCGGCACGAGGAAATAGTCGATGCCGGTCGCCTTCATCGCCTTGCGCAGCGCAGCGAGGCGCGGGGCCACCTGGGCGGGGTCGGACTTTTCCTCAAAGCTCTGGAATTTTGCGGGAGGGAAGGGGGCGTTGGTCATCAGTATCATCCCGGTGCCGGACTGCGTGGCCGTCATGGCTGGCTTGTGGTTCCTGCGCTGGTGAAAGCGCTGGGAGAACCTATCTTATTGTTCGGAACCAGGAGACGAAAAATGAGCAAAGAGAGTAATTTCTTCCAGCGCGCCCTCAACGCTCTGGTCGAGGGCCGTGCCCGTCAGGCGGAACGTTATGTCGCTCAATATGAGCGCGATCACATGCCGTCTGAATCGAAAGTGAACAAGCGTTAACCGCGCCCTGCGCAATTGGCATGGCAGGTCTGTCGCTAGGCCTCTAACGCAAGCCTTATGAATTAGCTAAAAGACAACCAGACGCTAGGCAACAGACCCAGCGTCGCATGGAGTAAGAGATGACTGAGAGCAAGAACGGTTTCCGCAACGCACTGGGTGGTCTGATTGACGCTCGTGGTCGCGAAGCGTCTCGCCAGGTCAGCTACCGCATGCAGCACCAGCTGATCGGCGCCGTAACCAAGCGCCCGTAAACGGCAGCTAGTTACCTGATGACGATCTTTCGATCCCCGAAGCCTGCTTCGGGGATTTTGCTTTTTGGGGACCGCAAACCCATAACGAAAGGGGCGCTTGCGCGCCCCTCGATGCTACCAGTCTGCTAACGAACTCAGCGCTTTTCCAGCACCAGTGTTGTCCAGTCCTTGCGCTTGAGGTGATCTACCAGACGGAACCCGGCAAGCTCATAGGCGGCGATGACGCCATCGGCCTGCGTATTGAGAATCCCCGACAGAATCGCCGTTCCGCCCGATTGCGCAATCCCGCCCATACCCGGCGCCAGCTCGGTCAGCGGCCCGGCCAGAATATTGGCGACGATCAGGTCATAAGGCGCGCGCGCTGCGATCTCCGGATGATCCAACCCCGTCGCCTCGATGGAGTCGATATTCTCACCAACGCCATTTTCCTCAGCGTTTTCAATGGTCGTCGTCACCGCGATCGGGTCGATATCGGTCGCAAGGATCTTCCCACCCAACCGCTTGGCGACAGCAATGGCCAGCACACCCGTACCAGTCCCGATATCAACAACCGCCTTGGGCGTCCTCTTGGCCAGCAGCATTTCGATGGCTTCGAGACAGCCCGTGGTCGTCTCATGGTGCCCGGTACCAAATGCCTGAGCCGCATCGATTTTCATCGGCGTCAGACCGCCGGGGATCGGCCCGGTCTCGTGGCTGCCATAGACATAAAAGCCGCCCGCGATCACCGGCGCGAGACCCTCGAGCGATTTGGCGACCCAGTTGATCTCCATGTCGATCTCTTCGACCGAGAAATCCACAGCGCCGCCAAGCACTTGGCTCGCCAGTTCATTGAAGGCGTCGATATTGGGAGGGCTGTCGCAGGTCGCTTCAAACACCCATTCGCCTGTTTCCTCGATCTCATGCGCCGAGGCAGTCAGGGCCAGGTCGTCGCGCTCCATGACGGCATCGACCAGGGCATAGGCCTGTTCCTTGGTGAGGGTCGCGGAAAGCTGGTCGACGGACATGGCAGGTAATCCCAGGTTATTTCCCGCCCTAGTTGCGGCAGGTGGCGCGATGAGTCAATGCCACGCCATATCACATTGATTTATCAGGGAAATGGCTTCAGGCACGCTGACGCGTCTGGGGCGAAAAGCCTTCGGTGACGATGCAGTTGCGGCCCGCGCCCTTGGCCATATAGAGCCGCTGATCGGCCAGCGAGAAAATATCGTCCCAGTCCTGTGCCGAACCCGCCGACCGCATGGCCACACCAAAGCTGGCTGTGACCTTCAGGCCGAGCTTGCCCTGCACCGCCGTCTCGCCCAGCAAAATCCGCATGCGTTCCAGGAGGTTATAGGCCGTGATGTGATCGGCGCGGCGGAGGATCAGCACGAACTCTTCGCCCCCAATGCGCGCCAATGTATCGCCAGTCCGCAGCGTGCCTTCGATCAGCCGCGCCACGCCCGACAGCACCTCGTCGCCGACCGCGTGGCCATGGGTATCGTTGACCACCTTGAAATGGTCGATGTCGAACAGCACGACAGCCAGGGATTCCCCAATGCGATCTGCCCGGCGGAACATGGCGCCGACGCGGCTCAGTAGCGCGCGGCGGTTGAGCAGGCCGGTTAGCGTATCGGTCTCGGCGAGCCTGCGCAGACGACGATTGAGGCGGCGCTGCTCTTCTTCGAGAACGCGCTTCTCCGTCAGGTTCTGGCGCAAAACATCGAGGCCGGTAAAGATGTTACCGACTTCGCGGGCCATGCCCTTGAGCGGTTCCGGCTCGCTATGGTCTCCGCTGGCGAGGGCCAGCACATCATCGTGCAAACGCATCAGCGGCGAAAACAGCGTGCGCCGGAACACGACTGCGACAATCACCAGCACCGCCAGGGTGGCGGCAGTCAACAGCGCCGCACTGATCAATGCCTTCAGCGAAATCTCGGCATTGCGGTTCATGGCCGCAACGGAATGCGTAACCACGGCCGTCCGCAGCAGTTCCGAACTGCGCATGCCGGGAACGTAGTCAGCCGTCAGCACCGCAGGGGAGAGCGAATTGTGGGCCGTATGGTTTTCGGCCGCATCGAGCGCCAGAATCAGCGCGCCATCAAAGAAGTCGCGCTGTACCGCCTCAACCAGACCGGCGATTTCGGGATCGGGCAGGAGTTTGTCGGCCAGGCTGACGCTGGTGGACCAGAGACTGCGGATAATGCCATCGGTCGCCTGCATGCGCTGCAGATAGACCGGGTCCCGTTCCGGCGGAGCGACCAGCGCCATGACGACGAAGGAACCCAGCCGCCCTTCCTGATCGCGCAGCGTGCTGGCGCTATTGGCCAGCATCAGTTCGCCGGCAAGGCTCGGGGTTTCGACCATGATGTGGCCGCTCACCAGATCGCGCAGCGTGGTAGCAGCGTCGGCCGCGGTAAACATGGCCAGAATGCCCCGCGCAATCTCGCGCGGGTTACGCTCGGCAAAGGTCGTGTTCGCGGCGAAGTCTACCTTCTGGCGACCATTGGCGAGGTCGGAATGCAGTCGCGCATGCGCGGCGCCGCACTCTTCGTCGCCGAGAGTGCCCTTGAATACAGCCTCCATGCGGCTCACGGCGGCATCGGTTTCAGCGCGCTTGGCGGCCAATTCGGCACGGCGGGCCGCGGCCTCTTCGTCGGTTGCGCCCATAGCCGAGTTGGCCGGCCCGCGTTCGGCGGAAATGGCGTTCACCGCTTCGAGCAGGACGCTGAAGCGCTCGAGTTCAAGGGCGCCATGGCTGTGGCGCCGATAATCATTCAGATTGTTGAGGACCGCAGTGCCGCCGAGCAGCAGGCAGCCAATTGCGGCCGCTGCGATACCCATCCATTGCAGGTGCTGAATTTTGAACACGACGAACCCCACGCATTCCGACCATGAATGCACGAGTGCTTCTGATAAGGCGTGAACGCGATTGGTTAATTCAATCCGACACTTGGCCCAAATCCGTCGCCGCTAGCCTTTCTGCACGAAGCTTTCCAAAACCTTCTTTGTGCCGGCCTTTTCAAAGTCGATGGTCAACTTGTTTCCCTCGACGCTGATGACATCGCCATAGCCGAATTTCAGGTGGAAGACGCGCTCGCCCACCTTGTAGCCGCTCGACTGGCCGCCAAGGTCAACGGAGCGCGCCACCAGTTCGCCATCGATGGTGAGGGGGCCGCCACCCTTGCGATTGGCTTGATTGGCGCGAGCGCGCTGCCAGCCGGGCGTTTCGTAGACGCTTTCGAACGGATCGGCTTTGTTGAAGCGGCTGGCGGCGCCACCGCCATAGCCATAGCCACCATAGGCCGAGCCACGGTCGGTCACGACCACTGCGTCCGGTGGAAGTTCATCGACAAAGCGCGAGGTCAGCGCCGACTGCCAGAGGCCATGGATGCGTCGGTTTTGCGCCGACGAAATGCGGACGCGTTTCCGGCCGCGGGTGATCCCCACATAGGCAAGCCGCCGCTCTTCCTCGAGCCCGGCGCGACCGCTTTCGTCCATCGATCGCTGGCTCGGGAAAGAACCTTCTTCCCACCCAGTCAGGAAAACCGTGTTGAATTCCAGCCCCTTGGCGGAATGGAGCGTCATGATTGTGACGGCGTCGCTGGCCTCGGCGCTGTCCCTGTCCATCACCAGCGATATGTGTTCGAGAAAACCGCCAAGCGTCTCGAACTCTTCCATCGAGCGGCTGAGTTCCTTGAGGTTTTCCTTGCGACCCTGGGATTCTGCTGACTTGTCGGCCGACAGCATGTCCATATAGCCGCTCTCTTCGAGAATTTGCTCGA
Source organism: Devosia sp. LjRoot3 (assembly GCF_964252865.1). NCBI lineage: Bacteria > Pseudomonadati > Pseudomonadota > Alphaproteobacteria > Hyphomicrobiales > Devosiaceae > Devosia > Devosia sp. LjRoot3. The sequence goes on along the minus strand of NZ_CAXUPK020000003.1, from coordinate 56,964 downwards.
CGAGTTGATAGGGCGGCAGGCTCTCCGCCCGGTATGCCCAGTTGTGGAATTGGTCGACAAGGCCGCGCAGGGTCGTGCGCTGCTTGGGTTTTAGCTCTTCCGTGTCGATCAGCATGCTCGTTGCCGACAGCAGGGGTACGCGCTGATGGCGCGCTGTTTCCATCAGCGTCTTCACGGTGGAATCGCCGAGGCCGCGCTTCGGCACATTGATGATGCGCTCGAAGGCCAGGTCGTCCGCCGGCTGCGCCACGAGTCGCAGATAGGCCAGTGCATCGCGGATTTCCTTGCGCTCATAAAAGCGCGGGCCACCGACGACGCGATAATTCAGCCCCAGAGTAATGAAACGCTCTTCCAGTTCGCGCATCTGATACGAGGCCCGCACCAGAATTGCCATCGAGTTCAGCGGCTCGCCGAGGCGCTGATATTGCTCGATCTCTTCGCCGACCGTGCGCGCCTCTTCCTCGGAGTCATAGACCTGCGTGAAGGAGATCGGCTCGCCGGCCTCGGCGATGTCGGTGTGCAGGGTCTTACCGAGCCGGCTTTCATTGTGGGCGATCAGTGTCGATGCGGCCTTGAGGATATTGGCCGTCGAACGGTAATTGCGTTCGAGCTTGATGACCTTGGCGCCGGGAAAATCCTTCTCGAAGCGGAGGATGTTATCCACCTCAGCGCCGCGCCAGCCGTAGATCGATTGGTCGTCGTCGCCCACCACGCAGATATTGGCTTCAGAAGCGGGCTTCCCCTGCGCTAGGAGGCGCAGCCACAGATACTGGGCCGTGTTGCTGTCCTGATATTCATCGACCAGGATGTATTTGAATTGCTGGTGATACTTCGAGAGCACCTCGGGGTTTTCGCGGAACAGTCTAATGCACTCGAGCAAAAGATCCCCGAAGTCGACAGCGTTCAGGGTCTTTAGGCGTGCTTGGTAGTCGGCATAAAGGTTGGGCACCTTCCCGTTGGCAAACGCGTGCTTTTCGGCGTCGGGAACATCCTTGGGCAGCCAGCCGCGATTTTTCCAGTTGTCGAGCATGCTGGCGAAGCCGCGAGCCGTCCAACGTTTCTCGTCGATGTTCTCTACCGCCAGCAACTGCTTGATCACTCTTTGCTGGTCATCAGTGTCGAGGATCGAGAACGATGGCTGAAGATCAACCAGTTCGGCGTGCTGTCGTAGAAGTCGAGCCGAAATTGAATGGAAAGTGCCCACCCATTTCATCCCGGTCGTGTCGGGTTCGAAGTGTTCTATGCGCTGCTTCATCTCGTTGGCGGCCTTGTTCGTAAAGGTCACCGCGAGAATTTCGTTACGCCATGCAAGTCTTTGCCGAACAATATGTGCGATCCGCGTCGTCAGGACCCGGGTCTTACCTGTGCCGGCTCCTGCAAGGACCAGCAAAGGTCCTTCTGTCGTCTCAACTGCATCACGTTGCTCGGCATTGAGGCCGCGAAAATAGTCGACCTGCTCGCGCCGGTTGAGCTGGCTCGTGATCGGGCCGCCTTGGGGGCGGGGCAGGGGGTGGGTTTCACCGGGCATTGAGGGCCTTTCCATCGCGGCGGGCCAGGGCGGGGCGCTCTGCGCGGGATTGACGAATCTTATTTTGTTCTCGTTCGCAATATAGGGTTCCGACGCCGCGATGTATAGGACGCGCTGCCGTCACCGATCTGTCATGTGACTGTCACTGAGGAGTCTTGGCACGCCTCTATGCGAGGGCCCATTCATAGGGGGACCTCACATGAATACGCCACGTTTGCTGGGTGCACTGACTGCTGCCCTTTTGGCCTCGACTGTTTCGGCCAATGCTGCCCAATACTTCAACCGTGTTTCCAGTTTCCCGGTTGCGCTCAACGCGCCCGAAGCCGAAGGCACCTCTTCGGAAATCATCACTGCCACAGACGACGGCCTGACGCTGATCTACTCCGATAGCCCCAATGGTGGCATCGGTTTCGTCGACATCACCGACGTTTCGGCCCCCAAGGCAGGTGGCTACATGGATATGGGCGGCGAGCCCACTTCCGTCACCGTCATCGGCGGCAAGGCCTATGTGGCCGTCAACACCACCGAAGAGCTCACCGCGCCGTCGGGCAAGCTCGTGGTAGTCGACATCGCCGGCAAGTCGGTCGATGGTGAATTCGATCTCGGCGGCCAGCCTGACTCGATCGCGCACAACAAGGACAACACCATCCTTGCCATCGCCATCGAGAACCAGCGCGATGAAGAGGTCAACGATGGCGCCATTCCGCAGGCTCCCACCGGTTTCCTGACCATCGTGACGCTGACCGATGGTGCCGTTACTGCCGAAGGCATCAGACAAGTCGACCTGACCGGCATTGCCGCCATCGCTCCGGAAGATGCCGAAGCCGAATTCGTCGCCTTCAACGACAATGACGAAGTTGCCGTCACCCTCCAGGAAAACAACTACATCGCTATCATCGACGCCAAGACTGCCACTGTCACCGGCGGCTTCGAAGCTGGCGAAACCGGCGTTGCCGGCGTCGACACCAAGAACGACGGCAAGATCGATTTCTCGGGCGAGAACAAGGTCGTTCCGCGTGAGCCCGACGCCGTCAAGTGGCTCGACAACGATCGTCTCGTGGTTGCCAATGAAGGCGACTGGAACGGCGGTTCGCGCGGCTTCACCATCTTCAATCGCGATGGTTCGGTTGCCTTCGACTCGGGCAATGCGCTCGATGTGAACGCTGCCCAGCTCGGTCACTATCCCGACTTCCGTAACAAGAAGGGCGTCGAGCCGGAAGGCCTCGAAGTCGCGACTTTTGGCGACACCCAGTACATCTTCATCGCCGAAGAACGCGCCTCGCTGATCGCCGTCTACAAGGACACTGGCGCCGAGCCGGAATTCGTCCAGTCGATCCCCTCGGGCATCTCGCCGGAAGGCCTCGTTGCCATTCCCGAGCGTAACCTTCTCGCCACCGCCAACGAAGTCGACCTTCGTGCTGACGGCCTCGCCGGTTCGCATGTCATGGTCTACGAACTCTCCGAGGGCGAAGCCGCTTATCCGCAGCTCGTCTCCGAGCTGGGCGAAGACGGTCACCCGATCGGCTGGGCTGCCATTTCCGGCGCCGTTGCCGATGCTGAAAAGCCCGGCATTCTCTATGCCGTCAGCGACAGCGTCCTCTATGGCGCCCCGGCAATCTTCGAAATCGACGCGACCGCTCACCCGGCTCGCATCGTCAAGAAGACCGTCGTCACGCGCAAGGGTGAAACCGCACAGAAGCTCGATCTCGAAGGCATTACCCTCGATGGCGAAGGCGGTTTCTGGCTCGCTAATGAAGGCGACAGCGACAAGCTCGTGCCGCACGCGCTGATCCATGTTGATGCCGAAGGCGCGATCCTCGCCGAAGTCGGTTTCCCGGTTGATCTCCTCGCTGGCCAGAAGCGCTTTGGCGCCGAAGGCGTCGCCGCTATCGGTTCGGGCGACGAACTGACCCTCTGGGTCGCCATGCAGCGCGAATGGGGCGATGACGAGAAGGGCTTTGTGAAGCTCCTCTCCTACAAGCCGTCGACCAAGGAATGGGCTGCCGTCCGTTACCCGCTCGAAGCCGCGCCGGAAGGTGGCTGGGTTGGTCTCAGCGAAATCACCGTTCATGGTGACTACGCCTATATCGTCGAACGCGACAATCAGATCGCCGACAAGGCCGGCCTCAAGGCCATCTACCGCGTGCCGGTTGCCGAACTCGTCGGTGCCGAACTCGGCGGCGAGCTGCCAGTCGTGACCAAGGAACTGGTCCGCGACCTGATCCCGGACCTTGCTTCCAACAATGGCTACGTTGTCGACAAGGTCGAAAGTTTTGCCGTGGACAGCAGCGGCAAGGGCTATGTCATCACCGACAATGACGGCGTTGATGACTCCTCGGGCGAGACCTTCTTCTGGTCCATCGACCTCGAATAAGACGCCTCAACACGAATAATGAGCGGCCGGACGAAAGTCCGGCCGTTATCATTTGAACCGATTGGATTCTCATGTCGGAATCTTGCGCAGGATTCGTGTCCGGCGCACTTGCACGGGGGCAGCAAGTCCCTACACTCGCGCCAGGAATCTGACAGGCAGTTCGAGAAGCCGTGCTCAATCGGATCTACATCATCGTCGGTATTATCGCGATCCTGGCCCTCGCCGGTGCCTTCATCGCGCCGCGCTTCATCCAATGGGGCGACTACCGCGATCGCATGGAGCTGTTGGCCGAAGGCGTCTTCGGCACCGAAGTCACCATTCGCGGCGATATCGATTTTGCCCTGCTGCCCGCGCCACGTTTGGCCTTCTCCGATGTCGTGATCGGTCCTGCCGAAAGACCCGCCGCCACGGTTGGCGCCGTTGAAGCGCAGTTCGCGCTGATGGATTTCCTGCGCGACCAGTACAATCTTTCGGCTCTCATCCTCAAATCGCCCGTTATCGCCTTCGAACTCGACGAAAACGGCCTTCTCACGAGCGGCGTCGATCTCTCGGGGGCCGGCGGGGGCGTAGCACTCGATCAGGCCCGCATCGAGAACGGTCGCCTGACGCTGGCCGATCGCCGCTCGGGCTCGACCTACGAACTCTCCGCGATCAATGGCGACCTGCGGCTTGGCAGTTTTGCCGGGCCGTTCCAGTTCCAGGGCAGCGCAACCCGCGACGGCACGGCTTACAGTTTGCGGCTCAATAGCGGCGTGGTAGACGACGTCGGCTCAGCTCGCGTTTCTGCCTTCATCGCCGAGGTCGGCGGCCGTGGCTCGCTGACCCTCGATGGCGCCCTTGTCACGGGGCAGGCGCCCAAATTCGACGGCACGATGATCCTGAAGCAGGCGCCGCCGCCCGCAGAGCGGGCCGAGCAGATCCGCGGCAATCTGGTGCTCGAGAGCAAGGTCACGGCCTCGACCGACCGCATCGTGCTCAATGGCTACACATTGCTGCCCGACGAGAACCGGGCCGGCATGCGCCTGACCGGGGCGGCCAGTATTCAACTCGGTGCGCGCACCTCCTTCGAGGCGGTGGTGTCAGGCGGTGTCTTCACCCTGCCGCCGCGCGATGCCGAGGAAGACGCGAGCCTGATGCCCTATGAACTGGTGCGCCTGCTGGGCGAATTGCCCGCGCCACCGCTGCCGCCCATTCCGGGCGAGATCGGCATCGATCTCGCCGAAATCGGGCTGCGCGGCGCTGCGCTGCGAAACGTGCGCGTCGATGCCAGCACCAATGGCGATATCTGGACGATTTCCCGCGCGGAGGCCGAATTGCCCGGCAGCACCAAGGTCAACCTCTCCGGCGCCCTGCGCAACGATAGCGGCGTCGCCGGTTTCAACGGCGACATCAGCATTACCACCACACGCCTAGACGCGCTGAGCCAGCTCTGGCGCAAGACGAGCGAAAACAGCCCGCTGTTCAACGTTCCCGCCGAGCTCTCCGGCCAGGTGATGCTGGCCGGCGATGCTCTCGGCTTTTCCCACGGCCGCCTCGTCCTCAATGACAAGGTCCATGTGCTCGAACTGCGCCTCGGCTTTGGCGAAGAGCCGCGCCTCGACCTCGTCGGCCGCTTCGACGATCTCGCCCCCGGCGACAGCGCCATTCTCGCGGCCATGTTCCCCGATCCGAACAGCGACCGCACTTTTGGCACCAGTTTTCCCGAAGGCAGCTTTTCCTTCAACAGCCAGACGATCCGCATTCTGGGCCTCGAAGCGCAGGACCTCATAGCCGAGGGCAGCTGGTCCGGCTCCGGCCTGCGCTTTTCCAAGCTCGTCAGCAGCAATTGGGGTGGCATCGGCATCAATGCGTCAGGCGATCTGGCGGGAACGCTGGCAAAGCCCGCGCTCACCGGCTCCGGCCATGTCGATGTCGGCGCCGCCAACGCCCCGGCGCTCGGCGCGATCTACGGCTTCCTTGGCGTTCCCGCCAATTGGCGCCCGGTTCTGGATCGGTCTGTGCCGGCTTCGCTCGATTTTTCTCTCCTCGGTGGCGACAGTCCCGGATCGCAGCGCTTTACCCTCAATGGCACCGCGGGCATCGCGCATCTCGACCTCGCGATCGACATGGCAGGCGGCCTCAGCGGCGTCGGAGAAGGCCGGGTCCAGATAATCGGCTCACTCGAATCCGCCAATGGCGGCGATCTCGTCCGCCAGTTGGACGCGTCGGACACGCCGCTGTTCTCGGGCAATGAATCCGCCTTCCTGAGCCTGTTTGCCGAAGGCGACGCGGCAGCCGGCTTCGATGCGCGCCTCTCCATCGGCCAGGGCAACGAGCTTCTGGCCTTCGGTGGCGAACTGTCGGTGCTCGAAAGTGGCGAACTGGCAGGCACCGGCACACTCGATATCGCACTCGATGACGGGTCCGGCCTTGCCGCATTGGCCGGTGGCACGGGCATCGGCCTTGGTTCACTGGAGGCCAGCGCCGGCGTTGAATTTTACGGGCTCCAGTCCATCGCCATCACCGGCATTGCCGGCAGGTCTTCCGGCACCGCCTTTTCCGGCGACATTGCCGTGGATCAGGTGGCGCAGCGCCCGAGTGTCCAGGGGGCGCTGCATTTCGACCGTCTGCCCGGCCGAGGCCTGGCTGGCGCCTTGCTCTCTCCCGCAGCCCTTGTTCCCGGTGACGGGGTGTGGCCGGAAGGTCCTCTCGCCACCAGCAGCACGACCCGAACTACTCGCGGCACAATCGAGGTCACGGCAGGCGAGATCGCAATAGGTGCGTCCACGCTCACAGATGCAGCCTTTGATCTCACTTGGGACCAGCAATCCCTCGCCATTTCCAATTTCAAGGGTTCGATAGGCGGGGGGAGTCTCAATGCTACGCTCAGCCATTGCTGCGCCGGTCCACTGACCGATCGGACGATTACCGGTCGCGTGTCGCTCGACAATGTGCAGGTTTCCGCCCTCGTGACCGCCGAGGCATCCGCTGGCCTTTCGGCCAGCCTTACCGGCAGCGGCAGCTTTGAGGGTACGGGCGCATCCCTTGCCGAGGTCATTTCGAGCCTGGCGGGCGAAGGCAATTTCTCGCTTGCCGATCTGTCGCTCGATCGGCTCAATCCCGGCGTCTATCCCGCCCTTGCCGGGCTCCAGGACGTTCTCAATATCGATGCGGAGGCCCTCGATATTCTCATCGATCAGTCGCTGGGGCAGGGACCTTTCAACGCGTCCAAGGCGAATGGCGCCTTTGCCATAGCCGGCGGCACCTTGCGTCTGGCCAATCTGATCATCGAGGGCAGCGGCGCCCGGCTGGCCGGCGGCATTGATTTCGCCCTTTCCTCGCTGGGGCTCAATGGCAGCTTTGTGCTGACGCCCTTCAGCTATGTCGATCCATCGGGCCTCATCGAAAACGACGCAGCGCGGATCGTTGCGCGGCTCAGTGGCACGTTCCTGGCGCCGGTTGTCGAGCTTGACACCACCGAACTGATCGCCGCCATCCAGGTTCGCGCCAATGAACTCGAGGTCGACAGGCTCGAAGCCCTGCGGATCGAAGATGAAGAACGCCAACGTGCGGCCGCTGCCGAGCGCAACAGGTTGATCGAGGAGCAACGCCGGAAGGCCGCTGAAGAGGCCGCCGCTCGCGCCGCTGCCGAAGAGGCTGCCCGTCAGGCGCTGGAGCAACAGCAAGGCACCGGCACGACCCCGCCGGTTGAGACCCCGGAAACGCCCGCACCCACAGCACCGACCGTACCGCTCAACCTGGGCTTTCAGCCCGGGGTGAACAATTCGCCCACGGGTCCGGTCAATCTGCTTTTTCGATAGGTCTCGCCGCCTGCGTCCGATACCAGGCAAGGATCGAGACGCGAATGGCGGAGGAGAGGTTGGCCGCTTCCCGCGTCTCATCGATTTCCCGCACCAGACCCGCAAGGCTTAGCGCACGCGCTGAAGCGATCTCTTCGAGCGCAAGCCAGAATTCGGGCTCAAGGGCTACGGAGGTGCGGTGGCCGGCGATCGAAAAGGACCGCTTCTGCATCACGCGGCCCGGAAATCAGGGCTTCTTGCGGAAGGCGTCGAGGCTGACGACTTTTTCGCCGCTCTGTTCGCCATCAGCAGCAGTTTCGCCCTTTTCGGTACGTTCTGCCTTGGCATCAGCCGCTTCTTCTTCCGAGCCATCCTCGCGCGGGGCGGTGGCCGGGTCGAACTGCAGGCCGAACTGCACGGAGGGGTCGAAAAAGCCCTTGATGGCGGCAAAGGGGATGACCAGAGTTTCGGGTATGCCATCAAAGCTGAGGCCGACTTCGAAGCCGGTCTCATTGACCTTGAGGTCCCAATACTGGTTCTGCAGCACGATGGTCATTTCCTTGTCGTACTGCGTCAGCAGTTTCTCGCTCAGGCGCACGCCGGGCGCGCGGGTGGCGAAGGAAATGAAGAAGTGATGTTCGCCGGGAAGACCAGTGCGGGACACTTCGGCCAAAACCTTGCGCACGACGCCGCGCAGGGCTTCCTGGGCGAGAATGTCGTAACGCAGATGATCTTCGGCCATTTTAGTTCCTTGGTCGTCGCTTTGCCCGGCAGAATCCCGAACGGCCCATATCAGCCTTACGTTCCCGAACTTTTCAAGGACTAAGGCACAAGTGTCGGGCGGAATAGAGGAAAAGTGCAGGCTTCTGTTGCCAGGTGCCTGCGAACCCCGCCTGTCGCCCGGCTAGGAGCGGAGGACTTTAATTCCCAGTGCTAGCACCGCTTAAGCGGCGAGAGCGACCGGAGCCTTATGGTTGTCATTAGCAACTATAAGTTTTGGACCGATAACGGTGGTACCTCACCGAGCAAAAGCACACTCTTTACGCCCTCGTCGATCCTATTTCGTCCCCATTGGCTCCCCCCTGAAGGGGAGATGGTGGAGACGCCGGGTACCGCCCCCGGGTCCGATGGGTTTATTACAATGACAGTTTATCGCCATAGCCCCGAAGGGCAGGTTCTATATAGGTGAGGGTGGGGCGAGATGCAAACATCAAGCGGAATTAATTCCGCCTCGATACCCTCCCAGCCCGAGCATCCGGATTAACCCCGAATATACGCCACAGGTGTCATCTGCCACAGCGTGACACCGGCTATGGCGGATGGATTCGGCGTGGGGACTGGCAGGCAATTTACGGGCGGCAAGCTCAGGCGCCGCAGGCGTTCGTGGCTTGGCAGCAGGTCACTGGCCCCGCTTCTGTTCGGCATCCTGGTTGTCGTTGCCACCGTTGGCGTCAAGGAAACCGGGCTGTCGACGTTCCTGCTCGATGCGCCGGCCATCGTCGTCAGCAGCGTTTCGCCTCGCAATTTCGACCTCTGCTCCGGTTCGGTACGCCACACCTGCGTCGTTGATGGCGACACGTTTTGGCTCGATGGCGCCAAAATCCGCATTGCCGATATCAACACCCCCGAAGTAAGCCAGCCCCAGTGCTCCGCCGAGGCTACCCTGGGCCGCAAGGCCTCACTTCGCCTCGCCGAACTCCTCAGTGGCGCATCACTCGACCTGCGCGCTGCGGACCGCGACGAAGACCAATATGGCCGCAAGCTGCGGATCGTCGAGCGCGATGGGCGGTCTGTCGGACAAATGCTCGTCTCGGAAGGTCTCGCACATGAATGGCGCGGTCGCCGGGAAAGCTGGTGCTAGCCCTCAGCGGTTCCAGTTCATCCGCATATAGACATAGCCATCTTCGAGCTCTTCAAGCATCTGACCAAGGCGCTTGCGCTTGGTCGCTTCCTGTTTGGCGTTGTTGATCCACATCAGGTAGTCGTTGCGCTGATAGGGCGGGCGCGCGTCATACTGTTCGCGAAGACCGCGCTCCTCAAGCGCGGCCTTCACGAATTCGGGCATGTCCTCGCGCTTGCGCAAGGGACGCAGGACCGGGCTCACGGCAAGACGGCCTGGGCTTCGATTTCGATGAGGAAATCGGGATTGGCGAGGCCCGCAACGCGCATGCCCGTCACCGTCGGCGGATTGGGCCGATTGCCCCAGACCGCCATCCAGGCGCCGAATGCGGCGCGCAAATCGATATCCTGCTGCATGATGATCGTGGTCTTCACGAGGTTTTCAACCGTCGCGCCGGCCGCTTCCAGCACCTTCTGCATATTGGCCAGCGCCTGTTCGGTCTGCTTGACGACATCGCCCTTGTGAACGACCTCTCCCTTTTCATTGACACTATTCTGCCCGCCAATGAGCAGGATGCGTGCATTTGCCGGCAGGATGATGCCCTGAGAGAAGATGGGGCTTTGATACATTCCCGGCGGGTTCACATATTCGATGGCCATGAGTTTCTCCTCGCTACTGGTGATGTCGCAGTTCTACGCGAACCCGCTGCCGCCGCCTGTCAGCAGGCCCGTCGGTATTCTATTACCGCATGTGTTCGCCTGTTGACGGAATCGAGCCTAGCGGCAATTTGCCGGCGAATCGAATAGAGTGTGGCCATGCAGCCCTATCTTCAGCTTCTCTCCGATATTCTCGAAAACGGCGCCGACAAGTCGGACCGCACCGGTACCGGCACGCGCAGCCTTTTCGGCTATCAGATGCGCTTCGATCTTTCGAAGGGCTTCCCGCTGATGACGACGAAGAAGGTGCATCGCAAGTCGATCATCTATGAACTGCTCTGGTTCATCCGCGGCGAGACCAATGTGCACTGGCTGCAGGAGCACGGCGTAAAGATCTGGGATGAATGGGCCGACGAGAACGGCGACCTCGGCCCAGTCTACGGCTCGCAGTGGCGCTCATGGCCCGCGCCCGATGGCCGCCATATCGACCAGCTTGCGGCGGTGGTGGAATCCATCCGCAACAAGCCCGACTCCCGCCGCCATATCGTCACCGCCTGGAACCCGGCTGAGGTCGACGACATGGCCCTGCCGCCGTGCCATTGCCTTTTCCAGTTCTACGTCGCCAACGGCAAGCTCAGCTGCCAACTCTATCAGCGTTCCGCGGACACGTTCCTCGGCGTGCCTTTCAACATCGCCTCCTATGCGCTCCTCACCCACATGGTGGCGCAGGTAGCAGGCCTCGAAGTCGGCGACTTCGTGCACTCCTTTGGCGACGTGCACCTCTACAACAATCATTTCGAGCAGGCTCGCCTGCAATTGACCCGCGAGCCGCGTCCGCTGCCGCGCCTCATCATGAATCCCGAGCGAAAGCGGCTCGAAGATTTCGTCTTCGAAGACTTTTCCTTCGAAGGCTACGACCCGCACCCGCATATCAAGGCCGAAGTCTCGGTATGAGCCGGACCCTTGCCGATCTCACGGCTCTCGCCGCAGAAGTCTCGGACATGTACGAGCGCGAGACCGGCGTGTTGCGAAATGACGACTGGTATGCGCTCAAAATGCAGGAAGAGCTGGGCGAGCTGATCGCCGAGCACCTGCGCCTCTCCGGCCGCGGCCGCCGCAAGAATTTTTCCGATGCCGAGATTGTCAAAGCGCGGGACGACGAGGCGGCTGATCTGCTCGCCTTCCTGCTGCTCTATGCCCGGCAAAACGGCATTGACCTTGAAGCGGCGCTCGATCGGAAATGGTTCTCCTATCTTCGCGCCGACAAAGAGAACGGCTAGAAATAGCGACATTGAGGGATAGGGGGTAAGGCCATGCGGGCTTTCGCAACGGCGACCATCGCACTGATGCTTGCAGCGCCGGTGGTCGGCAACGATACGATGGCGCAGTTGGGGACGGGTGGTCTGGTCTTTGTCACCAATGACCAGATCAAGATGGCCTCGGAAGACCTCTATATTTCGCCCACCGAAGTGCGGGTGACCTACGAGTTCGAGAACACGTCCGAGGAAGACCAGCACATCCTGGTAGCCTTCCCCATGCCCGACATTCAGGGCAGCGGCGATTTCATGGTCGACGTGCCGATCCAGAACGCGAACTACGGCAGCGCCGATCCCATCGATGACCCCGACAATCTTTTCGGCTTCGCCACAACCTTCAATGGCGTGCCGGTCGAGGCCGAGCTGCATCAATATGTCTTCAACAACAATATCGACTACACCAAGCTCCTGAAAAACCTCGGCGTGCCGCTTGAGCCCTTCGGTGAGGCGACGTCCGACGCACTGGCCAAGCTCGATGCCGACGACATCCAGAACCTGACCCGGTTGGGACTCGTCTTTTCGTACGAATTCGACGGCGGCAACGGCACGGAGGTCGATGTCGTCCCGATCTGGACCCTGCGCTCCACCTATAGCTGGGAAGCGACCTTCAAGCCGGGCATCTCGGACGTGGTGCACACCTATCGCCCCAGCGTCGGCGGCACGGTCGCCACGACCTTCATTCCCAAGGAAGGCGACGACTACGCGCAGGAGCGCTACGACGAATACGTGAAGAAGTATTGTGTCGAGGACAATCTGGTTTCGGCCGTGCGCAAGCAGGGCATTACCCAGGACGGCTGGACGAACTATCCCTACTACGAAAACTGGATTTCCTACATCTGGTCGACCGGCAATAACTGGTCTGGTTCCATCGGCAAGTTTACCCTGACCGTCGACAAGGGCAGCACCGACAATTTCGTCTCCTTCTGCGGCGAGGGCGTCAAGAAGATCGGCCCGACCACCTTCCAGATGACGGCGACCGACTGGTGGCCGCCCTATGATCGCGAGCTGGAAATCTTGCTGCTCAAGAAGGTCGACGCCGAGTAACCGGCAGAAAGGGCAGGGGATGACCCCACTCGTAGCTGGTGGCCTTGCGTATCCCTTCCGGAGCGACGCTGAAACTCGCAGCCAATTAACAGGTATTGTGTATTGCTGATGGGGCTAGGGTTTGTCATTAAGCCCCAGCCTGCCATCTACCCTATCGGACCGAGCCTGATGACGACGCCAGCGCGAGTTAAAATGCCTTCGGCGACGTCCATTGTCGCGCGTAGCTACCCGGACCACGTCATCGGTATTGAAAACAGGCTCCCGTGGCGCCTCCGCACGGACTTAGCCTTGTTTAAGAGCAGGACCGTAGGTCACGCGATAATTATGGGGCGCAGAACGTTTGAATCGCTGGGGCGTCCGCTTCCCGGTCGGCTCAATATCGTGTTGTCGCGAGAACCATTTCCTGAGCAGAGCAACGTCCAATGGGCGAGGGATGTGAGTACCGCGCTTCTAATGGCCGATATCTACGCCATTTGTAACTTGCAGCGTCAGTTCTTTGTGATTGGCGGTGAGAGGATTTACAGAGAATTCTCCGATGTCATCAATAGAGTTTGGCTAACCGAGGTCTTTTCTGGCCGAATTAATGGTGATGCAAAGTTCGATTTCGAGTTTTCGCTCAATGATTGGTGGTCCCATTCAGAACGGGACTATCCCGCCACTGACCAGGATGAGTATCCCTTCCGGATAACCTGTTGGGTACGGCGTAAGCCCCAGCACCGAGAGCGCTTCGTCGATGAGTTTCGCTCGTCCGACAGCGAGGTTTTGTCGAAACTCAACGATTGGCTGGCCCTGCAAACGTCGAATCCTATGGAAGACGCAGTCGAGCAGGAGCAGCTTAGTTTGTTTCCCAAGCCCTAACTTTCTTCCCGCGTCAAATAGCGCCTTAAAGCAGAACGTCCACGCATTGATCGCGTCGGCGCCTTGCCTATATAAGTTTGCAACCAAAAATACGCAGGAACCGAAAGGAACGAGATGCCTTGGGAGAATAATGGAGGCGGAGGCGGCCGCAATAACGGCGGCCCCTGGGGCCAGGCACCCGGTGGAGGTGGCGGCGGCCCGCGCCGTCCCGGTGGAAATACTCCCAATCTCGAAGACATCCTCAATCGAGGACGCGACCAGTTTCGCGGTGGTGTCCCCGGCGGCCGCTGGGCCATTGTCGGTGGCGTGATCGCGCTTCTGGCATTTTGGGGCGTCAATTCCGTCTACACCATCAACCCGCAGGAAGTCGGCGTCGAGCTTCGCTTCGGCCAGCCCAAGCCGGAACTGTCCGGCCCGGGCCTGCACTTCCTGTTCTGGCCGGTCGAAACCGTCGAGCGCGCCACCACCACGGTCAATCAGACCCAGATCGGCGTCGCCAATGCCAGCGGCGGCTCGCGTGCTGCGGCCCGCGATGGCCTGATGCTGTCCGGCGACCAGAACATCGTCAACGTGCAGTTCTCGGTCTTCTGGGCGATCAACGACCCGGTTTCCTATCTCTTCAATGTTCGCGATCCCGAATCCATGGTTCGCTACGCCGCTGAAAGCGCCATGCGCGAAGTGGTCGGCCGCCGCCCGGCGCAGGACATCTATAGCGACGACCGCTCCGGCATTGCTGCCGACGTGCAGCGCATTACGCTGGCAACGCTCGAAAGTTACGGCCTTGGTGTTTCGGTCAATCAGATCCTGATCGAAAATGCCGGTCCGCCGTCCGAGGTCTACGACGCCTTCAACGAAGTGCAGCGTGCCCGCCAGGACGAAACCCGTCTTCAGGAAGAAGCGCGCTCTTATGCCAACACGCTTCTCGGCGATGCCCGCGGTCGTGCCGCGGCGCTGCGCGAAGACGCTGCGGCCTATACGAACCGCGTCGTGCAGGAAGCAACCGGTGAAGCCGAGCGCTTCAACGCCGTTTATGCCGAATACGTGAACTCGCCGGAAGTCACCCGCAAGCGCCTGTTCCTTGAAACCATGGAAGAGGTTCTGGGGGGCTCGGAAAAGGTGCTGATCGAAAACGGTGCCGCTGGCTCCGGTGTCGTACCCTATCTGCCGCTGCCTGAGCTGCGCTCGGGCTCAACGACATCGACGGGGAACTGATCATGACGAACCGCCTCTTTATCATCGGCGCCGTCATCGTTGCGGCCCTCTACGTCCTCTTCTCCTCGCTCTATGTCGTAGACGAGCGCGAACAGGCCATCGTCACGCGCTTCGGTGACATCACCGACGTGCGCACCGAACCGGGCATTTACTTCAAGATCCCGACCGATATCGTGGACAGCGTGCAGATCATCGAAGATCGGCTCCTGCGCTATGACATCGCCAATATGCGCGTGCAGGTTTCGGGCAACGCCTTCTACCAGGTCGACGCCTTCCTCACCTACCGCATCTCCGATGCGCGTCTCTTCCGCGAACGCGCAACCGGCCAGCTCTCGGTGGCCGAAGCTCGTATCGGGGCCAGCCTCGATGCGGCGCTGCGTGAAGTTTATGGTCTGCGTGAGTTCAGCGCGGCGCTCTCTGACCAGCGCGCCCAGATGATGCGCGAAACGGCCGAACTGATCCGTCCGGAAATGGCCAACCTCGGTATCGACGTCATCGACGTGCGTATCCTGCGCACCGACCTTGACGAAGACGTCTCGGCCACGACCTTCGAGCGTATGCGCGCCGAACGTCTTGCTGAAGCCGCTCTCCTCCGCGCCCGCGGTGAAGAACAGGCCCAGAGCCTGCGTGCTATCGCCGATCGTCAGGCCGTCGAAATCGTGGCTGCCGCCACCCGCGACGCGGAAATCATCCGCGGTACCGGTGACGCCGAGCGTAACCGCATCTTCGCGGCCGCTTATGGCCAGGATGCTGAATTCTTCGAGTTCTACCGCTCGATGGAATCCTACCGTTCGGCTCTCGCCAATACCGGCACCACTATGGTCCTCTCGCCCGATAGCGCGTTCTTCCGCTACTTCGGGTCGAACGGCGAACTGCCGGCAGCAAGCACGACCTTCGCCACGCCCATCGCCCCGACCGCTGCTCCGATCACCGAAACGAGCGACGAGCCGGCCCTCGATGGTCTTGGGATCGAAGAAACCGTGGCGCCTCCGGCCGTGACCCTGCAGGATGGTTCGGAACT
Organism: Devosia sp. LjRoot3; assembly: GCF_964252865.1. Lineage (NCBI taxonomy): Bacteria > Pseudomonadati > Pseudomonadota > Alphaproteobacteria > Hyphomicrobiales > Devosiaceae > Devosia > Devosia sp. LjRoot3. The sequence goes on along the minus strand of NZ_CAXUPK020000003.1, from coordinate 41,336 downwards.
CACCCCGACCGTCGGCACTGAAGCTCCGGCTCCGGTGACCGGCCAGTAAGGCAGTCGACAAGAACAGAAAGCCCGGCATTCGTGCCGGGCTTTTTTGTTTTGAGATGGGCGCGTGGGGGCCCCTCGCACGTCTAGTGCCCTTTCTGGTTTGAAGGACCGAACTTGTCTTTTCTGCGCCATTCAACGTCGGGGTCATGGGGCCGAACGTCTATGGTGCATTGGCTCCGGTACGTCCTGCCGAGGTCACAAACGATCTCAATTTCGCAAGCCGCTTGGGATGAGGCGACAATGGAGAATGTGATGGTCCCATCCGCGAGCCACGCCTCTGGCATCGCCTGTGCGTTCATCATTCGAAGAACTGCGCCCCGATAGTATCTTGCCGCGACGACTGCGCTGCTATTGTCAGGAACGCCAATTTCGTTCCCCAGCTTTAGCTGCAGTTGATGTTTGCCGCGACGTTCAAGATAAGCAACGTACTGACCTAACGCCCAGTAGCCATTGAGATCATTGTATCGACTGACAAATGTTCCAAGGATGTCGTGGCAAATACCTTTGAATTGCTTTCTTCTGGGCATCTGGAATCTAGATCTTTCGTCGCCTGTAGGAGCGTGCTGGGGTAGTTGCGGCGAGGGCGCTGAATCGAGTGTGAGTTAGCAAATCTATCCCACTTATCCCCGCCCACATCGTCCCATGCCAATATGCCCTCGTTCCCGCCGATAACACGCGGCACCGACGAAGTGCCGGGCGGGAAGTCGGGTCGCTCGGGGTCGCCTGGGCGAATGCGTGGATGCTGACCACCGGTCAAGCGGCAGAGAGCCCCCGTTGCATCCCAGCGATGCTCCCGACGGCGATCTGGACCGCAAAACCCCAAAAGGGGGCCGCTCGATGCATGCGCAAAAAATCCCGGACGTGCGAAGCGGCTTTCGCCTCTTCTTTCATCCAAATTTCGAGGCGAAAGCCGCTTCCACCGTGCGCCCGAAGGGCGTCGCGACCGTGCAACCGCAAGCCAAAAGGCAGTGCGGCGCATCGTGCTGGGCGGGTGTGAGCTGCCTCGATTTCCGATTATTTCCCCCGCGTCATTCCCGCGAAAGCGGGAATCCCAATACCACCGAGGGGGAGATTCCTGCTTTCGCGGGAATGACGCGGTGGTTCAAGAGCTGGTCCCGATGCGGCCCCTAGCGAACGAATTCCTCGTCCGCATAACCCTGCAGATAAAGGAGCGCCGTCAGGTCGCCATGATCGATCCGATAGCCCGCGGCAGCCGCCACAGCCGGCTTGGCATGCAGAGCGACACCGAAGCCGGCGATACCGATCATGTCGAGGTCATTGGCACCATCGCCCACGGCCAGCGTCTGGCTCAGATCGAGACCGCGTTCGCTTGCCAGTGTTTCCAGACGAATGCGTTTGGTGTTCTTGTCGACGATCGGCTTCTGCACCGTGCCGGTCAGTTGGTCGCCATCAAACTGAAGCACATTGGCGATGGCCTCGTCGAAGCCGATCCGCTTGCCGAAATAGTCGGCAAAGAACGTAAAACCGCCCGAGACCAGCGAGGTGAAGGCACCATAGGCCTTCATGGTGTGAACCAGTGCGCGACCGCCGGGCGTCAGCGTGATCGCTTCGCGGCGAATTTCTTCGATGGTGGCCCGTTCGAGCCCCTTGAGCAGGGCAACGCGGGTATCGAGCGCCTGGCCGAAATCCAGTTCGCCACGCATGGCGCGCTCGGTAATTTCGGCGACCTGAGCCTTGAGCCCGAGCGCAGCCGCCAGTTCGTCGATGCATTCCTGCTCGATCATGGTGGAATCCATGTCGGCAATGAGCAATTGCTTGCGGCGGCCTTCGGTGGGCACGACATTGGCGTCAACGCGCTTGGTGCCGATGATCTCGCGGGCGATCGCCAGTGCGTCGGTCGCCTTGGGCTCGAGAATATCGCAGGCAACCTGATGGGTCAGCCAGTTGAGTTCTCCGCCGGTTTGCTGCACCACTGCGGCCGCAAGCGAGACGTCGAGGTCGGAATCGGCGGGATTGGCGATGAGGCTGAGGACCGGCATGGCGAAAATGACTTTCGGGAGACAAGGGTGACGCGCCAGAGAAGCGCCGTCCTGATAGCGGGTCCGACTGCCAGCGGCAAGTCGAGCATGGCGCTTGCGCGCGCGCAGGCCAATGGCGGCGTCATCGTCAATACCGACGCCATGCAGGTCTACGACACGCTGCGCGTCGTCACGGCGCGTCCTTCCATTGAGGAAGAATCCCTGGCCGAGCACCACCTTTACGGTGCCATTCCGGCATCGCAGCGGTTTTCGACCGGCCAATGGCTCGAAGCCGTGCGCACGATTTTGGCGGAAGTCGATCCTGCACGGGAGGTGATTTTCGTTGGTGGAACAGGGCTTTATTTCGAAGCCCTGACAAACGGATTCGCCGATGTCCCGGAAATCTCCCAGGAGCTGACCTTGCAGGTTCAGCGCGAGATCGAGGACCTGGATGAAGCGGGCCGTATGGCGCTGCTTATCAACGAGGATCCCGAAACCGCACGCCGCCTGAAAGTTGCCGATCCGCAGCGCGTCACCCGCGCGCTCGCCGTCAAGCGCGCCACCGGCAAGCCGCTTTCCGCCTTTCAGGACAATCCGCAATCCGGCCTGCTTGGCGACTGGAAAATCGAACGCTTCGTCCTCTCTCCCGATCGCGACGTGCTCCGTGCCCGCATCGCCCTGCGCTTTGAGGCGATGTTCGCCAGTGGAGCCGTGGAGGAGGTCGAGGCCCTGCGGGCGCAAAATCTCGATCCATCCCTGCCGGTGATGAAGGCCATTGGCGTGCGCGAAATCGGCGATTGGCTCGATGGCGTGCAGACGCGCGACGAAGCGATCACCCTGGCCATCATCGCCACGCACCAATATGCCAAGCGCCAGCGTACCTGGTTCCGCAACCGCATGGGCGATTGGCCCCGGCTCGGGCTGGAAGGCAAGCCGATCGAGGCCTGACGTCAGGCTGGCCGGCGCATCTTGTCGAGAAGCCCGATCCGTTCCCGCAGCACGAAGCGCGTCACCAGTACCACCGCCACGAAAGCGAGCCCGGCGGCGAGGCCAATCCAGATGCCGATACCCTTCCAATCGGCAATGAAGCCGAGGACATAGGCAACGGGCAGCCCGACCATCCAGTACCCGACAATGGCCAGCACCATCGGCACCTTGGTGTCGCTGAGGCCACGCAGCGAATGGGCAGCAACGACCTGAGCGCCATCGACGAGCTGGAAGACGCCGGCGACGATCAGGAAAGATGCGGCCAGGGTCAGCGAATTGGCGTTGGCCTCAAGGTGGGGATCGAGGAACACCGTCACGATATGCGGGCCGAGGGTCAGGAATGAGATGCAGGAGAGCGTCATGAACGCCGTCCCCATGGCAAAGGAGGTCCATCCAGCCTTGCGAATGCCCTCAGCATCGCCACGGCCATAGGCCATGCCGACGCGCACCGTTGCGGCGACACCAAGCCCCAGTGGCACCATGAAGGCGATGGAGGCGCATTGGAGGGCAATGGCATGGGCCGCCACCTCGTCAGTACCGAGGCGCCCCATGAGCAGCGCTGCGGCCGTGAACATGCCGACCTCGGCAACGACGGTCAGCCCGATCGGCGTGCCGATGCGAAAAATTTCACGGAAACGCGGCCAGTCGGGCTTCCAGAAGCGCACCAGCACATGGAAGCGCTTCAGCCTCGGATGGCGCACCACATAGAGCACCATGGCGATGAGCATGAACACATTGGTCAGCGTCGTCGCGATGGCGGCGCCGCGCAGTTCAAGCCGGGGAAAGCCGAAATGGCCGAAGATCAGCACATAGGCGGCCGCTGCGTTGAACAATACGCCCAGCACCGTGATCACCAGAATGGCGCGGGTGGCGTCATAGGCCGAGAGCAGCGAACGAAAGGCAATTATCCCAAAGGCCGGGAACAGCGACCAGGCCGCGATCTGGATGAACTGATAGGCCATTTCCGTGGCCTGGGGATCCTGTCCAAGCGCGTGAAAGATCGGCCTGATCTGGAGGACAAGCGGAACCAGTAGTGCGGCCATGACGATGGCCGCCCAGCATCCCTGCCGCACGACGCGGCGCACGGCCTTGATATCCCGCGACCCTCGTGCCTGTGCGACGAGAGGAGCGACGGCACCAACGAGTCCAACGCCGCCGACGAGGAAAGGCATCATGAAGGTCGACGCCAAAGTGCCGGCTGCCAGGTAGGTCGAACCGAGCCAGCCGAGCAGAATCACGTCAGTCGTATGCAACATGTTTTGGGCGAGCTGGGCGATGACGAGCGGCCAGGCGAGCGCGAAAGTCGCCCGGAACTCCGTGGCCCAGCTCGATGAATCGCTGATGCTTGCACCCGTCGTCGACGACGGCGGCGCGACTGTTTCAGTCATTTTCGTTTCCCACACACACCGCCATGCTCTAGTCGAAAGGCGTCTGGCTTGGAAGATGGGGACGGAAATGGCGGATTGGGTGCGGCGTGTTCTGGTTGGCGTTGCGGGCTTGCTTGGGGCAGTCGGCGTCGCTACGGCCGCGATGGCTTCGCATGGCGAAGATGTCCGAAATCTTGCAGCCATCTCCGCCATGGCGCTGGCTCATGCTCCGGTTCTGCTCATCGTCGGATTGATTGGGCGGAGCAGGCCGCTGGCCATCGCCGGCCTCGTGCTGGCCGCCGGCTGCACCATTTTCGTGGCCGATCTTGCCATGCGGCACTGGGTCGGCACCTCGCTGTTTCCCGGCGCAGCACCCATCGGCGGGGGCGGCATGATCCTCGGATGGCTCGGTGTGGCCGTCGCAGGAATGTTCCGGGGTTTACTTAACGAATGATTCAACATTTCTTGAGCGACGGCTGGAACTAAAATTCCGACCGAACATTAATCGTCCGATCAGTCCTGGAGGATCTCATGCATAAGTTCCTGATTATCGTTGCCGCTACCCTGTCGCTGGCAGCCTGTACGTCAACTCAGCAGGGCGCGACGGTTGGTGCGCTTGGTGGTGCCGTTGTCGGTGCCAGCGCAACCGGTGGCAGCCTTCTAGGAACCGTTGTTGGTGCCGGTGTGGGCACCGTTGTTGGCGCGGCCGCCGGCGACGTACTTGGTCGCGTCGAAGGCAGCAACAACCGCTGCGTCTATCAGCGTCGCGATGGCAGCCAGTATATCGACACCTGCCCGCGGGGCTAAAGTTTCGCTGAGGCGGTAGTCGTCCCAACCGCCATCATGCTGCGAAGACACCCGGCCGGCGCCCCCACCGACCGGGTGTTCTACGTCCAACTGCCGATATTGCCTTGATAATTTCACGGCGGATCGCAATAATCCCGAAATACGTGCCACTCGACTTGCGCTACCTGAACGACCGGTATTTCCGGAATCTAGGCTACCTCCTGATCTGGTGCATCGTAAGTTCGGATCCCTCCTGGGGGCCGAATAAACCCTCCCACCGCATGCTGCGGTATTACAGACCACGAGGTTCAACATGGCTGCCATTACCGGTACCGTGAAATTCTTCAACACGACCAAGGGCTACGGCTTTATCTCGCCTGACAATGGCGAGAAGGATGCGTTCGTGCACATTTCTGCCGTACAGCGTTCGGGCCTGCAGGGCCTCTATGAAGGCGACAAGGTCAGCTTCGAACTGCAGACCGGCCGTGATGGCAAGGTCTCGGCGACCGATCTGACCCTGCTGAGCTAATCGCTTTCAGCACCGGAATTTTGAGGGGCCCTTCGGGGCCCCTCTGTCTTTTGACTGGGAATCGGTCTCAACTCGCTTGAGGAAGGTTCGAATACGACCATGCTGCGACGTCTGTTCAAGGATTGGCAAACCACGGAAGCTCCGACGACTGGTGTGATCCGCCAAGTGGGTGCGCTGCCTTACGCGGTCGTGGATGGACGCATGGCCTTCCTGCTCGTCACGTCCCGGCGCAGTGGTCGGTGGATTTTCCCGAAGGGCGCGATCGAGCCCGATCTGACACCTTGGGATAGTGCTGCCCTTGAAGCCTATGAGGAAGCCGGCGTTCTTGGAGAGGTCGAGCAAGTGCCTATCGGAAGCTACCGCGCCGCGGCCGGTTCCGGCGCCAGGCTTATCGACATTGACCTCTACCCACTCCGTGTTACCCAACAACTCGATAGCTGGAAGGAAAAAGGCCAGCGCCTGCGCCACTGGGTGACGGTGCGCGAGTCCCGCCGCCTTTTGGCGCATCGCGATCTCGCCGATCTTGTGGCCGGCTTTCACGATGCCCGCGCCGAAAAGCGCCGCGCCTAAAGCGCGAACTTGCTCACGATGAAAAATACCAAGGCCGCCAATATGGCGGAGCAGGGCAGGGTGACCATCCAGGCTCCCATAATGCCATAGACGCTCCGGCGCCGGATCAGGCGGCGGTGATCGGCCTCGCGCGCATTCGCAAAGGCCATTTCCGGCGTGGCGTTCAGTTCGCGCGGATCGACGAAGCGCGCGTAGATGGGCACTGACTTGCGCATCATTTCCTGACGCGAGCGATATTCGCGCAGGAAGCCGATGCCGAAGACCGCGCCGATGGCGATATGTGTGGTGGACACCGGCATGCCCAGGGCCGAGGCGACCAGCACCGTGAGGCCGGTCGAGAGAGCCGCGCAGAAGGCGCGGATTTCGTTGAGCTTGGTGATCTGCTCGCCGACGGTGCGGATCAGCCGTGGGCCGAATAGGGCCAGACCCACCGAGATGCCGAATGCACCGATAGACAGAACCCAGAATGGCAGATCTGTCCCCACCTCTGCCGTGCCGTGGGACAAAGTCGAGACGATGGCGGCGAGGGGGCCGATGGCGTTGGCGACATCGTTGGCTCCGTGGGAAAACGATAGCAAACCCGCCGAAAGGATCAGCGGCAACCGGAACAGTGTTGCGACGTGTTTTTTTCGGTTCTCCAGTTCAATGGAGCGACGCCGCACCCCCGAGAACGCAATCGCCCAGCCGATCAGAGCGGCCAACAATCCGATCGTGAGGGTGGTAAAGGGGCTGGGTGTCCACACCCGCTGTAGGCCCTTGTCGGCCAGGTACATCGCAAACGTTCCGGCCATTACGGCGACAAAGACGGGCACCCAGGTTCGTGCCGCACGCAGTTTGTCCATTCGTCTGGTGATGGCTACCTGCGTCAGGAACAGTAGCAGCGCCGCGATTGCACCGCCGGCTATGGGCGAGACGACCCAGCCAAAGGCGATGATGAAGATATCGGTCCACGACACGGCGCTGAGGCCAGCTGCCGCGATGCCGGCGCCGGTTACGCCGCCGATGATGGAATGCGTGGTGGAAACGGGGGCGCCGATGAACGTGGACAGGTGCACCCACATGGCCGCTGCCAGCAGCGCTGAAATCATCACCAGCACGAAGCTGGCCGGGGCGATGTTCAATCCCACCAAAAGATCCGATGCGACCGTTTCGACGACGTCCCCGCCGGCGAGCAATGCGCCCGCAGCTTCGCAGATTGCAGCGATGAGCAGGGCCGCAGGCATGGTCAGGGCGCGCGCGCCGACTGCAGGGCCCATATTGTTGGCCACGTCATTGGCGCCGATGTTGAGCGCCATATAGCCCGCGACGATAGCGCCGATGACAACGACGACGGCCGCCGGTGTCTGCCCAACCGAGGCAGAGGCCCACATGGCGACAAGAGCGAGAAACAGAATCGCCAGACCCGGTGCCGCAGTGCGCTGAACCAGTGCCTGGCTGGCCGTGTTCATGCCAGAGATGTGCTGCAGCTCCTTGTCGAGCGGATTTCTGTTCATGTCTTCGGGCTGATCGATTTGAAAGAGGAGGGGACTATGGCGAAGCTTCTGATGCAAAGCGAGCCTTGACAGCTTTGTCGCAATGCTCCTATCAATGCGCGACTAATTTTTAGGAGAGGTCCCGTGCGGGCACTCATTCTCGTAGTAGGTAGGCGCATCGGCAACGTGGGGTAAAACCCCGCGCGATAGCTGGTGCGCCGAAAACAGGTCCCGAATGGGGCCTTTTTTATTGCCTTTTTTCCGCCGAGGCGGTTTGAAGGCGTCAAGGACGTAACGCCCGGTACGGCGGGCACGAGGAGTAGGAAGCGCAAATGGCCGAGAAAATGACCGGCGCGGAAATGGTGATCCAGGCGCTAGCGGATCAGGGTGTTGAACATATCTTCGGTTACCCGGGCGGTGCTGCCCTGCCGATTTATGACGCGATGTTCCAGCAGGACGTCGTTCAGCACATTCTGGTTCGTCACGAACAGGGCGCAACCCACATGGCCGAAGGCTATGCGCGTTCGACCGGCAAGCCGGGCGTGGTTCTGGTGACCTCGGGCCCGGGCGCAACCAATGCGGTGACCGGTCTGACCGACGCGCTGCTCGACTCCATCCCGCTGATCTGCATCACCGCCCAGGTTCCGACGACCCTGATCGGCTCGGACGCCTTCCAGGAATGCGACACGGTCGGCATTACGCGCTCCTGCACTAAGCACAACTACCTCGTGAAGTCGGTTCACGACCTGCCGCGTGTTCTGCATGAGGCCTTCCTGATTGCGACGACCGGCCGTCCGGGCCCGGTGGTCATTGACATCCCCAAGGATGTGCAGTTTGCCGTTGGCGAGTATTACCGGCCGGAGGTCGAGAGCCTTCGTCACCAGTCCTATCGTCCGCAGGTCGATGGCGACCTCAAGGCTATCGAAGCGGCCGTGGACCTTATGCTCAAGGCCGAGCGCCCGGTGTTCTATACCGGTGGCGGCGTGATCAATTCGGGCCCTGAGGCTTCTGAGAACCTGCGTGAGCTTGCCGAGTTGACAGGTTTCCCGGTTACTTCGACCTTGATGGGTCTGGGTGCCTTCCCGGCGTCCAACCCGCAGTGGCTGGGCATGCTTGGCATGCACGGCACCTACGAAGCGAACCTCGCCATGCATGATTGCGACGTCATGATCAATATTGGCGCGCGTTTCGACGACCGCATCACTGGTCGCATCGATGCGTTCTCGCCCAATAGCCGCAAGATTCACGTCGATATCGACCCGTCCTCGATCAACAAGGTCGTGCAGGTTCACGTCCCGATCGTGGGCGATTGCAATCGCGTGCTCGAGGAGATGATCCGCATCTGGCGCAGCAAGACCAACCAGCCGCGCACCGAGGCGATCGCTCCGTGGTGGAGCCAGATCGACAAGTGGCGTGCCGTTGGCTCGCTCAACTTCAAGAACTCCGACACGGTGATCAAGCCGCAATGGGCCATTCAGCGTCTCTATGAGGCGACGAAGAACCAGTCCAAGGAAGTCTACATCACCACCGAAGTCGGCCAGCACCAGATGTGGGCTGCCCAGCACTTCCACTTCGACAAGCCGAACCACTGGATGACCTCCGGCGGCCTCGGCACCATGGGCTATGGCCTTCCGGCCGCCGTGGGTGTGCAGGTGGCCCATCCCGATGCACTGGTGATCGACATTGCCGGTGAAGCCTCGGTGCAGATGACCATGCAGGAGATGTCGACGGCGGTGCAGTATCGCCTGCCGATCAAGATCTTCATTCTCAACAACGAACGCATGGGCATGGTTCGCCAGTGGCAGGATCTGCTGCATGGTTCGCGCTATGCGCATTCCTATTCGGAATCGCTGCCTGACTTCGTCAAGCTGGCCGAAGCCTATGGTGGGCGGGGTATCCGCTGCGAGAACCCGGCCGAGCTCGACGCCGCCATTGCCGAAATGCTCGACTATGACGGCCCGGTGCTTTTCGACGTGATCGTCGAAAAGGACGAGAACTGCCTGCCGATGATCCCGTCGGGCAAGCCACATAATGAAATCATCCTGCCCGATACCGCCAATCTCGGGTCCATCATCGACGAGAAGGGACGGCAGCTGGTCTAACGGCCAGTTGCGGAGGATTTTTAGATGAACGCACATCTCCAGCCCACGGGCTCCGCCTATTTCCTGACCCAGGAAACCCAGCAGACCGAGCGCCATACGCTCTCCGTGCTCGTCGACAACGAGCCCGGAATCCTGGCCCGTGTTGTGGGCCTGTTCTCGGCCCGCGGCTACAATATCGAGAGCCTCACTGTCAGCGAGACCGAACACGGAAGGCGACTTAGTCGCATCACGGTTGTCGTCATCGCCACGCCCAAGACGCTGGTGCAGATCAAGCTGCAGCTCGAGCGCCTGGTGCCGGTGCACCGTGTGCACGACCTGACGGCCGAGGGCAATTATGTCGAGCGCGAGCTGGCTTTGATCAAGGTTCAGGGTACGGGTGAGCACCGCGCCGAGACGCTGCGCCTTGCCGAAGCCTTCCGCGCGCATATCATCGATGCGACCGTGGAAAGCTTCGTCTTCGAAGTCACTGGCAAGCCCGACAAGATCGACAGCTTCATCGCGCTGATGACGCCGCTTGGTCTTGTGGAAGTGGTTCGCACCGGCCTTGCCGCCATTGGCCGCGGCCCTGTGGGGATGTGACGGGTCTCCCGTCACAACCTTCATAAGTCTTATCACAAGGTTCGATTGGGCGGCGCGGACGATCCGGTATAGGAAGGGCCAAGTTCCTACCGAGTCCGCGCCATGACCCTGCTTTCAGTCAATCTCAATGCCGTCGCCCAATTGCGCAATCGGCGTGATCTTCCCTGGCCGAGCGTCACCGGCATAGCGCGCGTGGTGATGGATGCGGGCGCAAGTGGTATCACGGTGCATCCCCGGCCGGACGAGCGGCACATTCGTCGCACCGACGTTTACGATCTCAGCGCGCTGCTCCGGGAAGAGTATCCGGAAGCCGAATTCAACATCGAAGGCTATCCGAGTGACGATTTCCTTGAGCTGATCGAGGACGTCAACCCGCACCAGGTCACCCTTGTGCCGGACGATCCCGCGCAAGCCACGTCGGACCATGGCTGGGACTTTGTCGGCAAGGGCAACTTTCTGACCTCGGTGGTGCAGCGCCTGAAGCGCCCTGATCGCCGCATTTCGCTGTTTTGCGATCCGGATGCCCGGTTGGAGGGCGTGACGGCCGCAAAGGCCACCGGCGCCGACCGCGTCGAACTGTTCACCGGGCCCTACGGCGCCTGCTATGCCGACCCCATGCGGGCCCAAGCCGAATTGACGGCGCTGGCCGAGACGGCAGCTGCGGCGCTTTCGATCGGTCTCGAAGTCAATGCGGGCCACGATCTGACCCTCGAAAACCTGCCGGCATTTCAGCTCGCCGTGCCCGGCGTGGCGGAAGCCTCAATCGGGCATGGAATCACTGCCGACGCTTTGCTGCTCGGCTTTGCCGAAGCCACGCGGCGCTACATCGCCGTACTCGCTGAAAAATAGCTGCTGGTTGTTCTTATTTGACGAACGCTGAGTTGGCTCCGAAGAGACAAGTCTGCTGTCCTTTCCTGCAAAAGCCACGAAATCGGCGATAAACCTTAGATTTCCTATACTTACACCGATGTAACTGGGGCACGCTGATGTCGCCGGAACACAATCGGGTGCCCTCTTGAGCAAAACTGGGGCAGGCACATATATCGCCTCAGTTACGTTTTGTTACCAAGGAGGGCACCCAAATGTCCAAGCTCAAGATCGGCGTCATCATCTCGTCCACCCGTCCCACCCGCTTCGGCGAACTGCCGGCCAAGTGGATTGTCGACAAGGCCAACGAGCGCCCTGAAATTGCTGCCGAGATCGTCGACCTGCGCGATTTCCAGCTCCCGTTCTTTGACGAAATGGCTTCCAACGCCTGGATGCCGTCGCAGAACGCCGAAGCTGTTCGCTGGCAGAACAAGATCTCCGAATTCGACGGCTTCATCTTCGTCGTTGCCGAATACAACCGTGCCATCACCGGCGCCCTCAAGAACGCTCTCGACCAGGCCTATGTGAACTGGAACAAGAAGGCCTTCGGCGCTGTTGGCTACGGCACTGTCGGCGCTGCCCGCGCCATCGAAAACCTCCGCACGATCGGTATCGAACTGCAGATGGCTTCGACCCGTTCGGCCGTCCACATTGCCGGCGCCGATTTTATGGCCGTTCACCCCGGCTTCGGTGGCACCAAGGCCATCAGCGAAATCGAAGGTTCGATCGGCAACTCGGCCAAGGACATGCTCGACCAGCTCATCTGGTGGGGCGAGGCTGCCAAAGCCGCTCGTGAAGACGATGCTGCGGCCGCCAAGGCTGCCGAATAGTTACGAGGACCTCCAGGTCTCGTTTGCAGCAGGGGTCGTTCCGCAAGGGACGGCCCCTGTCTCCTTTTTGATTCCGTTACGCTTATGGTGTTGTTTGTGTAAGGTGCCGGGTGTATAGCGGCGCCCGCCCTTAAACAGAGAGCCCCAAAGCTCATGACGCAAGCGGAAACCACCGGCCATCAGGCTGGTATCGCAGCGGCCGATCAGGCCGGCCATGCGAAAAGCAATCTGCCTATCCTGACCCTTGGTGCTATCGGCGTCGTCTACGGGGACATTGGTACCAGCCCGATTTATGCCTTCCGGCAGGCCATGTATGTGCGGCCCGGGGCAGCTTCCTCTGACATCGAGGTATTGGGCCTTCTCTCGCTGATCGTCTGGGCGCTGACGCTGACGGTGGCGGTGAAGTATGTGTTCTTCGTGACCCGCGCAGACAACAATGGCGAAGGCGGCACGCTTTCGCTTATGGCCCTGGCGCGCAAGACTTTTACCAATCCACCGGTCTGGATCACCGCCTTGGGCGTGCTCGGCGCGGCGCTGTTCTTTGGCGACGCCATCATCACTCCAGCCGTTTCGGTTCTCTCAGCCGTTGAAGGCATTGAGCTCGTTCAGCCGGGCATGACCCGCTGGGTTGTGCCAATAACGCTCGTTCTCATTCTGGGCCTTTTCGCGGTGCAGAGAGTCGGCACAGCGAAGGTGTCCATCGTCTTCGGGCCCGTGACCGCGATCTGGTTTTTGACGCTGGGGATCGCCGGCATTTCCAACATCGTTCAGCACCCGGAGATTCTTTGGGCGGTCAATCCGCTCCTGGGCGTTGAGTTTCTCGTCACCCATTTCGGCATCGCCTTCGTGGTCATCGGCGCTATCTTTCTCGCCGTAACCGGCGCGGAAGCGCTTTATGTCGATCTCGGGCACTTTGGGCGCAAGCCGATCGTTCTGGCCTGGTTCGGCCTCGTGTTCCCGTGTTTGCTGCTCAATTACTTCGGGCAGGGCGCCTATGTGATCAGCCATGGCGTCGACAATGTCGCGAGCCCGTTCTTCGAGATGGTGCCCGAATGGGGCCTGTTGCCCTTCGTGATTCTGGCGACGATGGCGACCATCATCGCCAGCCAGGCCGTGATCACCGGCACCTATAGTCTCGCTCAGCAGGCGATCGCTCTCAACATGCTGCCGCGCATGGTGGTGCACCATACTTCGGCGACGCAGAGCGGCCAGATTTACATGCCGCAGATCAATTCCATGCTGATGATCGGCGTGCTGGTCCTGGTCGCAGCATTCGGCAGTTCCTCTGCACTTTCAAATGCTTACGGTATCGCTGTATCGGGCGTCATGATCGTGACGCTGATGCTGCTGGTCGTCGTCATGTGGCGCAACTGGAAGTGGCACCCGCTTGCCGTGGTGTTCTTCGGCGTCGTCTATCTTTGCATCGATGGCGGGTTCTTCGCGGCCAATGCGTCCAAGCTGTTCCAGGGCGGCTGGGTGCCGGCGGCGGTGGCGCTGTTCGTGGCGCTGATCATGTGGAGCTGGATGGCCGGACGTCGGCGCCTGTCGGAAAAGACCCGGCGCGACGAAGTTCCGCTGGAATTCCTCGTCAACAATCTGGCGAAGAAAAAGCCGACCACTGTGCCGGGTACCGCCATTTTCCTGACCAGCGATATCGAGGGCGCGCCGACGGCACTCCTCCATTCTCTCAAGCATTACAAGGTCTTGCACGAGCAGAATGTCATCCTGACCGTACGCACTTCGGCTTCGCCGCGCGTGCCGGACGATGAGAAGGTGACGATCGACGCCTACAACGAGCTGTTCTTCCGCGTCGTCGTGACGTTCGGCTATATGGAAACGCCGAACATTCCGACGGCTCTGGCGCTGGCGCGCAAGCTGGGATGGAAGTTCGATATCATGTCGACTTCGTTCTTCCTGTCGCGGCGTTCGCTCAAGCTCGGCAAGAAGAGCGGGCCGCTGCGTTTCTGGCAGGATCGGTTGTTTATCCGTCTCGCCCGCAATGCGAGCGATGCGACGGAATACTTCCACATTCCCACCGGACGCGTGGTGGAAATCGGCACTCAGGTGGTGATCTAGGCGTGTAGCGACACGCTTGGGTTAGCAGACTGTTGCCCGCGAATGCCGCGCCTGGCCGAATAGGTTAGCGCGGCATGTCCGGGCAGACGGTTGGGACGGTCGCGGGCGAAAAGCGCTGTTCGACCACGTCACTCCCCAGTTTCAGCGACAGGATAAGTTCGTCAGCCGTGAGGGACGAAATATCGGCATTGATGGTCATGCCATCTTCTTCCCACGAGATCGCGGTGTCGGAAACCTGCTGCCACTTGGAGAGGCGATAGGTTTCCCAGCAGCTGTCGCTGACGAGGGTGCCATCGGCAAGGAAGATCTGCATGGTGCCGGGGCTGGGGGATTCGCCCTGCTGCACCCAGACCTTGTTGAGCAGCGGATTGTCGCTGTCGCCTTCGTCCGCAATTGCGGGCTCTTCAGCGACGGCCGGTAGGCAGGCTGCGGTGCCAACTCCCCAGACGCTGAGAAGCGCGATGATGGCGGCCTTGGTATCCATGTCTTGTCCCTCGATTGACGCTGAGGTGGGTATCGGCAGCGTCAAGCTCAAGGGTGTATTCGCCTTGCGGCGAAATTTCGATTGGGCGGTGAAATTGTTGGGGCGAGCGCATGTTGCGCTCGCCCCAGGTGTTTACGATGCCTGCAGGCCGAGTACGCGGTCGTGCTCGGAGACGCGGCGGGTCTGGACGGGCCAGAGGGAATAGTCCTTGTTGCCGAGATGGCGCTGGGCGTGGACCGGCCAATTGGGATCGTTCAGGGCGCCGCGGGCGAGCGCGATGAAATCGGCATCGCCATTGGCGATGATTTCATTGGCCGAGTCGACGTCGCCGAGAAGGCCAACGGCGATAGTGGGAATGTCGGCGCCTTTCTTGAGGGCACTGGCGAAGGGCACCTGATAGGCCGCCGAAGAGGTGATCCGGCCCTGGGCGAAGCCGCCGCTCGAGGCGTGCATGGCGTCGACGCCGTGTGCCTTGAGCTCGCGGGCGAGGACTACGCTATCCTCGACCGTCCAGCCGCCCTCGGCATTGTCGCTGACGGAGATGCGGACGATGAGCGGCTTCTGGCTCGGCCAGACCGCGCGGACGGCGTCGGTCACCTCGAGAAGCAAGCGCATGCGGTTTTCTCTGGAGCCGCCATATTCGTCGGTGCGGTGATTGGCGAGCGGCGAGAGGAACTGATTGAGCAGGTAGCCGTGGGCGGCGTGGATTTCCACGGTGTCGAAACCGGCCTTGTCGGCGCGCTTGGTGGCGTCGACAAAACCGTCGATGACGCGCTGGATGCCGGCTTTGTCGAGGGCGATTGGAACCTGGAAGGTTGGGTCGGCGGGATTGTTGGATTCGGCCGATGGAGCGACGGGCTGCCAGTGCTCATAACCGGCGGCCTTGCGCTGCTCTTCGGTCACGAGGTCTTCAGGCTTGCGCCAGGAAACCGGGGTAGAAGCCTTGCGGCCGGCATGGGCGAGCTGAATGCCGACAGCAGCACCCTGGCTGTGGAGGAAATCGACGATGCGGGCGAGGGGAGCGATCTGCTCGTCCTTCCACAGGCCGAGATCGCCGTAGGAAATCCGGCCTTCGGGAACCACGCCGGTTGCTTCGAGAATGACGAGACCGAAACCGCCAATGCCGAAGCGCGCGAGATGGGCAAAGTGCCAATCGTTGGCAAAACCGTCGATGGCCGAATACTGGCACATGGGCGCAACGACTGTCCGATTGCGCAAGGTGAGATCACGCAGGGCGATGGGGGAGAATAGATCGGTCATGAAAGTCTCTCGTTAGGCGCGGCCTAGGCCAGCGGTGGCCGGCCGGAACCGGCCAACGAGCGCATAGATGCATATGCGTCACTCCATCGGCAAGTGCCGATGGATGGATTTGTCGTGAAGCAATGCAGCAATGCGGAGGCGTGGGGGCTGGTGGATGGTTGCTCTAGCGCTTGCTCCTCCGTTAGGTTCCCGACGACTGCACCGGGAGGAAACCGTGTCGATTACCCGTTCTCGTTTTGCCGAACTGCTTGGCTTTGCGCCGCCCGAAATTGGGCTGATTTCCAGCCGGGAGGAGCATGTCGAAGACTATGTGGTCGAGCATTTGCGGCTGCGGATCGGGGAAGAGGATGTGCGCGGCATCCTGACCAAGCCTCGTGGGGCGACTGGACGTCTGCCAGCGATCCTCTACGGGCATTCGCATGGCGGTGGTTACGCGATTGGCGCGCGGGAACTGCTCGATGGGCGGGAATATCTGGTGGGGCCACTAGGACCGGTTTTTGCGCGGGCGGGCTATGTGACGCTCTGCATCGATATGCCGATCTTTGGCGAGCGGGCGACCGTCAGCGAGGATTTTGCGGCCAAGGCACTGCTCTGGCATGGCAAATCGCTATTCGGGCAGATGCTGTCGGATCATGCGGCGGCGCTGACCTATCTTGAGAGTCGTGATGATGTCGATCCCGCGCGGATCGGGGCGTTCGGGCTCTCGATGGGCTGCGTGCTGAGCTATTGGCTGGCGGCGCTGGATGACCGGATTTCAGCCGTCGCGCATCTTTGTTGCTTTGCCGATTTCAGGACGATGATCCAATTGGGCGCGCATGACGGGCACGGGATTTATCTTACCGTGCCGGGGCTGCTGCGCGAGGCCGATGGTGGGACGATTGCGGCGCTGATTGCGCCAAGGCCGCAATTAATTTGCGTCGGTGAGGCGGATCATTTGAGCCCGCCATTGGCCGTGGAGCGGGCCTGGGCGGAACTGGCGCCAGCCTATGCCGGGGCGCCGGGGAAGCTGGAGAAGGTCAGCGAGCCGGGGATTGGGCATCAGGAGACGCCACGGATGCGGGAGGCAGTGTTGGCGTTTTTTGGGAAGTGGTTGGGGTAGGGCCACCGGATCGTCACCCCCGGGCTTTGCACTTAAGCCGGCATCGTCAAGTGAAGTGTCCTCGGGTCAAGCCCGAGGATGACTGTCGGTGGGTGGAGGTAGTGGTGGGGACTGGATTCACAGCCCGTCGCTCTCTCCCGGCACCAGTTCCATCGGCCAAACCCTCTGCACAGTCCCCAGCGGATAGGCGTCCGCATAGGCCGGCATGCTGGCAAGCAGTGATTCACCCAGTGCGATGCCGAGGTCTCTGAGGGAGAGGCGGAAGCAGGTGAGGCGGGGGGACATGAAGCGGGAGACCGGGTTTTCGCGGAAGCCGATAATGGCGAGGTCGCGGCCGGCTTGGAGGCCGGCTTCGGCCAGCTGGCGATAGAGCCCGAGGGCCAGCAGTTCATAGTTGAGTATGATCGCCGTGGGGCGGTTTTCCATCGTCAGGATATCGTGGCCCAATTGGTAGCCGCCGAGCTCGGACGAGGGGACACGCATCACGAGAGATGGATCGTAGGGTAGGCCGTGGCGTTTTAGCGCCGCCTTGTAGCCATCGAGAAAGACGAAGCCGAGATTGATGTCGTTGCTGGGGACAGCGGCCGCGATGCGGCTATGGCCGGCAGAGACGAGGCGGTCGATGCCGCGGCGGGCGACGCCGTCGAAATCGAGGTCGATCCAGGGATAGTCGCCCGGTGTCTGGGAGCGACCGAGGGCGATGAAGGGGATGCGGGCCTTGGTGAGAAGGTCGATACGCGGGTCTTTGCGATGTGTGGCGGAAATGATGAGACCATCGACCAGTCGTCGTCCGATCATGCGCTGGAGATAGGCGGTCGGGTTTTCGTCGGTTGGGCAGGGTAGGGCCACGAGATCGAGGTGGTGGCGGGTGAGCACCGACTGCACGCCGTCAAAGACGCCCATGAAGAAGGTATCGCTATTGCCGTTTATGTCGGCGCCCAGTTCGATCATGAAACCGATGGCGTTGGTGCTGCCCTGGCGGAGACTGCGGCCAGCCTGATTGGGGACATAGCCCATGGTGGTCGCGGCTTCGAGTACGCGCTGGCGGGTTTCGTCGCTGACATCGGCGCGGCCATTGAGGGCGCGGGAAACCGTGCCGATGGAGATATTCAACTCCTGCGCCAGGCGCCTGATGCCCTTCATTTTTCCCCCGGCACTATGTGCACCTTCGCCTTGAGTGTGTCGCCGAAACGCGCAGCGATCACAAGGCCTTCCGTGGTCGCCCTGGTGGCGATTTCACTTTTCCAAACGCGAACCAAAAACGTTTACGGAGGTGTCTTGACACGGATTTCGTCTCAATTGTAGCGTCGTAAACGTTTACGGCAATAGGGCTGCCAAGCTGCGTAGAAGCAGCGCACGTCCTTTGCGGGAGGATTTCCAGCGTGCAGTTTAAGGCCGTTCTTGCGGGTTGCGGAGCCATGTCCAAAGGCTGGCTCAATGCCCTTACCGAGCATCCCTTGCTCAAGGGCAGGGTGAAGGTCGTCGGCCTTGTCGACCTTGACCCCAAGGTGGCCGAGGGGCGTGCGGCGGAGTTCGCGCTGACTGACGTCGTGATCGGTAGCGATCTCGATACCGTTCTTGCCCAGACCAAGCCGGACTTGCTGTTCGATGTTGTGGTGCCCAGCGCGCGGCCGGCTTTGGTGGCGACGGGGTTGGCCCATGGCTGTCATGTTCTTACCGAAAAGCCGATGGCGCCGACGCTGGAGAGCGCGCGCGCCATGGTGGAGCAGGCCAAAGCGGCAGGGCGCATTCACGCAGTGGTGCAGAACCGGCGTTATGTGCCGGGCGTGCGGCGCATCCGGCAGCTGATCGAAAGCGGGGCGCTGGGGCAGCTGACATCAATCAATTGCGATTTCTTCGTTGGCGCGCATTTCGGCGGGTTTCGCGAAGAGATGGAAAACGTGCTGCTGCTCGACATGGCGATCCACACGCTCGATGCGGCGCGGTTCATGGCTGGGACGGCGCCCAAGGCTGTCTATTGCCTCGAGGTCAATCCGCCGGGCTCCTGGTATGCCCATGGCGCGGCGGCCAATGCGATCTACGAGTTCGAGGACGATATCGTCTTCAACTATCGCGGCAGTTGGAGTGCCGAGGGCGCCAATACGAGCTGGGAGGCTTCCTGGCGGATCGTTGGGACCAAAGGCACGCTGCTCTGGGATGGCTATGACAGGTTTGAGGCCCATCAGGTGGCAGGCACGGAAGGCTTTTTCCGGCCGCTGGAGCCGCTCGCTATCCCCGACATGCCTGATGCTTCCAAGACCGAGGGGCATGCCAGCGTCATTGCTGACTTCCTCGACGCCATCGAGAGCGGCGCGCGGCCGGAGACGGTGGGCAGCGACAACATAAAAAGCCTCGCCATGGTCTTTGCGGCCATCGAGAGCGCCAAGCTCAAGCAACGTGTTTCCATTTCTGTCTAGGATTTTTGTTCAGTGACTAATCCCGCCAAATCCATTCGCATCGGCACCATGATCCAGTCCACCGAGGGCAAGGCGCCGGAGAATATCGCCAAGATTGCCGATCTCGGCTTTGAGAGCTTTGAGCCGTTCTTCTGGCAGACGACCAATGGGCAGGACCTGGCGGAACTCGGGAAGCGCTGCCGCGATGCGATTGGGGATCGGGACATCACGATTTCGACCATCGGCATGTTCGGCAATCCGCTGGAGGCGCAGGAAAAGGATCTGCTTACCCTCGAAGGCTGGAAGCAGTGCATCGACAATGCGCATCATTTTGGCGCGACCTGCGTGGCGGGTTTTACCGGGCGCATTCGTAACCAGGTTCTTACGGATAGTCTGCCGCGCTACAAGGAAGTGTGGAGCGAGCTGGCCAAGCGCGCGGCGGACAAGGGCGTCAAAATCGCCTTTGAAAACTGCGCCATGGATGGCAATTGGCAGACGGGCGACTGGAATATCGCGCACAATCCCGACGCCTGGGAGCTGATGTTCAACGAGACGCCGGACGACAATATCGGGCTCGAATGGGAGCCGTGCCATCAGATGGTCTATCTGATCGAGCCGATCCCGCAGATCCGCAAATGGGCACACAAGTTCTTCCATGTGCACGGCAAGGACGCGACCATTCGCTGGGACGTCATTCGCGAGCATGGCGTGTTCGGAAAAGTGCCCTTCGTGTTCATGCGCACACCGGGCTTTGGCGACACCAATTGGACCGATGTCATCTCGGAGCTGCGGCTCGCCGGATACCAGGGCTCGATCGATATCGAGGGCTGGCATGACCCGGTCTATCGCGGCGATCTCGAGATCACCGGGCAGGTGCATGCCCTCAATTATCTCAAGGCGAGCCGCGGCGGGGATTTCGTTTCCGCATAAGTCATACTTAACTTGACGTGATAAAAGAAAAGGTTTTCTCTGCATGAGAAAACGGTTTCTCGTGGAGGTTGTCGTGAGCGCTGGGGGAGGTCGAGTCCGCATTTATGACGTGGCAAGCCGCGCCGGCGTGAGCGTCGCGACAACCTTCAAGGCACTCAACGAATCTTGCGGCGGTAACGCTGCAGTTACGGAACGTCGCGGAGGTCTAGTCATCGCCGCCGACTAAGCGCTGCTTTGGGGCAGGAGGGCCCTGTGCAGCATTTTTGCGGCGATTGTGCCGCTCAGGGGAGGAGAACCTGATGAAACTGAACGCATTTGGACTGCTGGCTGCTGTCAGCCTTGGCGCGATGAGCCTGGCGACGCCCGCCTTTGCGCAGGTGACGCTGAAAATCTGGTCGATCGACGGGGTGGACCGCGTTGGTATCGCCGATACGTTCTCCAAGGAATTCGACGAGGCCAACGAAGATATCGTCGTCGAATACCGCGCCATTCCGTTCGACGATCTCGTCAACGAAACGCTGCGCGCCTTCGCGACGGGCAATGCGCCTGACATCGTGTCCTTCGACAATCCAGACTTTGCACTGTTCTCGTCGCGTGGGGCGATGCTCGACATTACCGATCGGATCGCCAATTCGACCGAGATCAAGGCCGAGAACTATTTCCAGGGGCCGCTGAACTCGGTTTCGTGGGACGGCAAGTATTTTGGCATTCCCAAGTACACCGACACGATCGGCGTTTTCTACAACAAGGACCTGTTCGCCAAGGCCGGGATCACCGAGCCACCCACGACCTGGGCGCAGCTGGTTGAATATGCCGAAAAGCTGACCGATCCGGCCAACAACGTCTATGGCGCGACCTTCTCGGCGCGTGCGGGCGAAGAGGGGACGTTCCAGTTCCTGCCGATCATCCAGATGTCGGGCGGCGGCTATGACAATGTGGCGACCGATGGCGCGGCCGAAGTGCTCGATATGTGGAAGAAGATGGTCGACAACGGCTGGGCTTCCAAGGACGTTTTGAGCCTTGGCCAGTGGGACTCCACCGGCACGTTCAACTCGGGCAATGCCGCAATGGCGATTTCGGGCCCATGGGAAGTCAACCGCATGGTGGAAGACGCCAAGTTCGACTGGGGCGTGGCACTGCTGCCGACGATCACCGAAGGCGGAGAACGCTCCTCGGCTCTGGGCGGGTTCGACTGGGGCATCATGTCGACCACCAAGCACCCGGATGAAGCCTTCCGCGCACTTGAATATTTTGCTGCTCAGGACCACCGGATCTTTGAAGAATTCGGCTCCATTCCGGCGCGCAGCGACATCGAATTGCCGGTGACCGGCATTGCGACGAAGGACGCCGCGCTCAAGGTGTTCAAGGAGCAGCTCCAGTATGCCCAGCCGCGTGGTCCGCATCCGGAATGGCAGAAGATCTCCAAGGCAATCTACGACGCCATGCAGCAGGCACTGACCGGCCAGATGCCGTCCAAGGATGCGCTGGCACAGGCCCAGACCACCATCAACGGCATTCTCGGGAAGTAAGGACCCGTCGGGTGGGGCTGCGTCTGCCGTACCCCCACCCTTGATCCCTCCCCACAAGGGGGAGGGAGACGATGGAACTTTGACGCCAAGGCGAGCGCCTCCCTCCCCCTTGTGGGGAGGGAATGAGGGTGGGGGTGACCGGGGAACCGGGGCCACCGTTGGAGGTCTTATGCGACGATTTTTGGCTTCCCTGCGCGATGGCGTGGGTTTTGATATTTTGCTTGTCGGTGCGGCGATGCTGTTTCTCATCGCCATGGCTGGATTGCCGCTGATCTACAATGTGCTGATGAGCTTTCAGCAGGTGGACATGTTCACCCTGGGCTCGCTGATCAGGCCGTGGGCTGGTTTCCAGAACTACATCGATGTGGTGCGCGAACCGGCATTTTGGCTGGTGACGAAAAATACCTTCATCTTCGTCTTCTTCTCGATGGGCGGCCAGTTCATCATCGGCTTCGCGCTGGCGCTGTTCTTTGCGCAGAATTTTCCGGGCGCCTCGACCATTCGCGGCCTGTTCCTCGTTTCATGGGTGATGCCGGGCCTGGTGGTCGGCGCGATCTGGAGCTGGATCCTGGCGGGCGATTTCGGCGTGCTCAATACGATCCTCAAGGGTCTCGGGATCATCCAGTCGAACGTGTTCTGGAAGTCCGATCCGGCTTTTTCCATCTGGGCCGTGGTCATTGCCAATATCTGGCTGGGTCTCGCCTTCAACATGCTGCTGCTTTCGGTTGGGCTCGCTGCCATTCCGCGCGATCTCTATGAGGCCGCCGAACTCGATGGCGCCAATGCCTTCCAGCGCTTCTGGACGATCACGCTGCCGATGATGCGCTCGACGATCGGCGCGGTTCTGTCGCTGGGGCTGATCGGCACCTTGCAGCAGTTCGACCTCTTTCCCGCAATCACCGAGGGCGGCCCGGCCAATACCTCAACGGTTGCCCAATACTGGTCCTGGCAGATGAGTTTCCAGCTTTACGATTTCGCCAAGGGCGCCACGATTTCGGTGATGATGCTGGTGCTCGTGCTGATCGCGTCCATCATCTATGTGCGCTCCACCCGCCATGAGGTGCGCGGATGACCCGGCCCTATATTCCCTGGCTGCTCGTCGTCGTCGCCCTGGCGCTGGCCGCGGTCTATCTCTTCCCGCTTTACTGGATGTACGTCACGAGCTTCAAATCGGGCTCGGAGATTTTTGCCAATCCGCCCACCTTCTGGCCGCGCGAGATCGACCTGTCGATCTATCCCAATGTGTGGACGCGGCGGACCATGCATGTGTTCCTCTGGAACTCCACGCTGATCGCAGCGGGTGTCACGGCCATTACCGTGATCTTTGGAACCGGCTGCGCCTATGTACTGGCACGCTACCGGAACGTTTGGGTCGATATCGGCCTCTTCTCGGTGCTGATGCTGCAGGTGCTGCCGGCCTCGGTGATGGTGACGCCGCTGTTTGTCGCCTTCAACCAGTTCGGGTTGCTGAACTATCCGCGTACTGCGGTCGTGCTGGCGGCGGCCGCCAAGGCCATGCCGTTCTTCGTCGTGCTGGTGCGCGCAACCTTCATGACCGTGCCGCGTGAACTCGAAGAGGCGGCGCTGGTGGACGGCAACTCGCGCGTTGGGGCGTTCTTCTCCATCGTCCTGCCGCTGGCGCGGAACGGC
This sequence comes from Devosia sp. LjRoot3, assembly GCF_964252865.1. Lineage (NCBI taxonomy): Bacteria > Pseudomonadati > Pseudomonadota > Alphaproteobacteria > Hyphomicrobiales > Devosiaceae > Devosia > Devosia sp. LjRoot3. The sequence goes on along the minus strand of NZ_CAXUPK020000003.1, from coordinate 17,796 downwards.
ATTCTGGTCTGCGCTATCCTCACCTTCATGAGCTCGTTCGGCGAGTACATCTATTCCAAGTCGATCATCCAGGACCCGTCCTTGCAGCCAGCCAGCGTTGGTCTCTCGGGCTTCCTTGGACCGAACTCGACCGACTGGAACGCCATCATGGCCTATTCGGCGATCTATGTGACGCCGATCCTTGCCGTATTCGTCCTGCTGCAGCGCCGTATCGTCTCCGGCCTCACCTCGGGAGCACTCAAATGACTGCCCAGATCGAACTGAAAAATATCGACAAGCATTATGGCGCTTTCCACGCGCTGAAGAATGTCAGCCTCTCGATCGAGAAGGGGAGTTTTGTGGCGCTGGTCGGGCCTTCGGGTTGCGGCAAGTCCACGTTGCTGCGCTCGATTGCGGGGCTCGAAACCATCACCTCGGGCGATCTGCATATTGCCGGCAAGGAGATGACCGGCGTGCCGCCGCGGCATCGCGACATCGCCATGGTGTTTCAGTCCTACGCGCTCTATCCGCATATGACGGTGGAGGAGAACCTGACCTATTCGCTGCGCCTCCATGGCGTGGGGAAGGCCGAAGCCAAGGCCAAGGCGGCCGAGGTGGCGGCAACGACCGGGCTTTCGGCGCTGTTGTCGCGCTATCCGCGGCAGCTTTCGGGTGGGCAGCGGCAGCGCGTGGCCATGGGCCGGGCGATTATCCGTAATCCCAAGGCGTTTTTGTTCGACGAGCCGCTGTCTAATCTCGACGCGGCGCTGCGCGTGCAGATGCGCAAGGAAATCCGCGCGCTACACGATCGGCTGGGGGCGACCTCGGTCTACGTGACGCATGACCAGATCGAAGCGATGACCATGGCCGATTGGGTGGTGGTGATGCGCGACGGGATCATCGAGCAACAGGGGCGGCCGCTTGATCTCTACGACCATCCTGTCAATCGGTTTGTTGCCGGGTTTATCGGTTCGCCGGCGATGAATTTTGTCGACGGTGTCATTTCCGAAGATGGTCGTGGCGTTGTCGTGGGGGCGGGGGATCGCATTCCGCTGGCGCGGCAGGCCGAGCCAAATCGTAAGGTAGTTGCCGGCGTGCGCCCTGAAAATCTGCGCGTAGCGAAAGGGGCGGCAAGCTTTCACTTTGAGGTCGGCAATGTGGAGTCGACCGGCTCGGCGACGTACCTGACGTCCAAAGATGGTGCCCTGCAACTGGTGCAGACTGAGCGGCTTGGTTTTTCAGTGGGGGACCGGGTGGGCCTCGATATCGATGCGGCGCTGGTGCACCTGTTTGACCCACAGAGCGGGGCACGGATTTAGGCTTTTGTTTTGCTGCTCCCACCGGCTGTCATCCCGGCCTTGAGCCGGTATCCATCTTGAAATCTCAGGATGGGCCCCGGCCTTCGCCGGGGTGACAAACGGGGAGGGACAGAACCCCAAACTCCAACCAACTCTTTGCTTTATAAGCGAAAAGGTTTTCTCATGTCTCGTTATGCTCCCGTTCCCTTTCCCGATGTGCGGCTGGAAGGAAAATTCTGGCATGAACGGCTGGAGACGGTGCTCGATCGCACGGTGCCCAGCCAGCACAAGAAGCTGGGTGAATATGGCATTCTCGACTCGCTGAAACTGCCGAACCCGCCGCCGCCGCTGCGCTTTCCGCGCCACAATAACGGGTTCACCGTGCAGGTGTTCTGGGACAGCGATGTGGGCAAATGGATCGAAGCGGCGAGTTATGCGCTGGCGCATCGGCGCGATGCCGATATCGAAGCCAAGATCGAGGCTGCGGTGGACGATCTTGAGAAGGCGCAGGCCCCGGATGGCTACCTCAATTGCTGGTATCTCGGGCGCGAGCCGGAGAACCGCTGGACCAATCTCCGCGATAATCACGAGATGTATAATGCCGGGCATCTGCTGGAAGGTGCGGTGGCCTATTTTCAGGTAACCGGAAGGCGACGCTTTCTCGATGTGATGGAGCGCTATCTCGACCACATCTATTCGACCTTTGGCACCGAGGCCGGCAAACGCCGGGGCTATGACGGGCATGAGGAAATCGAGCTGGCGCTGATGAAGCTTTACTACCTCACGGGGGAGAAGAAGCATCTCGATTTTGCGACGTACATGATCAACGAGCGTGGGCGCACGAACCCGCACTATTTTGATATCGAGCGCGAGGCTCGCGAAGGTGGCGACGCCAAGCAGCGCTATGTCTTTGGGAACTACGAGTATTCGCAGAGCCACAAGCCGGTGCGCGAGCAGGAAAAGGTGGTCGGCCACGCCGTGCGCGCCATGTATCTCTATACGGCCATGGCGGACCTGGCGGCGGAGCTGAACGACCCGGCGCTGAAACGGGCCTGCGAGGTGCTGTGGGACGATGTGATGGAAACCAAGATGTATGTGACGGCGGGCCTTGGCCCCTCGGCGCATAATGAGGGCTTTACGCATGACTTCGATCTGCCCAACCAGACGGCTTATGCCGAGACTTGTGCCTCTGTGGCGCTGATCTTCTGGGCGCAGCGCATGCTGCATCTCGATCTCGATGGGAAGTACGGCGATATTCTCGAGCTCGCCATGTTCAACGGCGCGCTTTCGGGGCTGAGCCGGGATGGCGAGCACTACTTCTATGCCAATCCGCTCGAGAGCGACGGTACGCCGACGCGGTGGGATTGGCATACCTGTCCGTGCTGCACGATGAATGTGTCGCGGCTGGTGGCCTCGGTTGGTGGGTATTTTATCTCGACGTCGAATGACGGGGTGGCCTTCCATCTTTATGGTGGGATCGGCTCCACGGTGGAGATCGGCGGGCAGAAGGTCGCGCTCAGGGAAGTGTCGAACTATCCGTGGTCGGGCGACATCAAGATTTCGGTCGATCCGGAAACGCCGGCGGCGTTCGATGTGAAGCTGCGCATTCCGGGCTGGTGCCATGGGGCGACCATCGCGGTGAACGGGCAGAAGGTCGAGGCAAAGGCTGAGAATGGTTATGTCACCATTCACCGCACCTGGGCCAAGGGCGATACCATCGCGCTCGACCTGCCGATGCCGGCGGAGCGGCTTTATTCGCATCCGGGCGTGATCATGAATGCCGGGCGCGTGGCGCTGAAGCGGGGGCCGCTGGTTTATTGCGTCGAGGAAGTCGACAATCCCGGTGGGCGCGTGCAGCGGTTGAAAATCAAGCGAGATGCGGCGCTGGAGGTGAAGACCGAGGCGGGGCTGTTCGATGGCGTGGTGACGCTGAAGGCGGCAGCGACGGCGATCGATGAGGGGGAATGGTCGGGGCTCTATCGGACCAAGCCGCCGGCCGAGCGCGAGGCGAACCTGACGGCTATTCCATACTATCTCTGGGCCAATCGCGGGCAGGGGAGCATGGTGGTCTGGATACCAGAGGTGGTTTGAGGCGGTCGCCAGATCTGCTGGCAACGCAATAGCCTCCGCCTCCACCAATCGTCACCCTCGGGCTTGACCCGAGGGGGCTACACCTACCGCGCCACCATCAAGTGCAGCGTCCTCGGGTCAAGCCCGAGGATGACGTTCCGTGGTTGGACGCGATTTTTGCGTTCAACGCCTTCTAGCCGCGATAGTGCACGACCATCAGCGCTTTTGCGGGAGCGGTGGAGTCATTGACGATTTCGTGGGGCAGGTCGGCTCGGTAGCGGGCGGTTTCGCCGTTGGCCAGTTTCTGGCTACTGCCGCCGCTGATGACAGTCAGGCCATCGGTCCAGGCGGTCAGATGTTCGGTGGTGCCGGCCGAATGCGGCGAGCTTGCAAGGCTCTTGCCGGCGGCGATTTCCACTTCATACCACTCCACCTGACTCGCCAGGTTCGGCGGGCTCAGGATCCGCAGGGTCCAGTCGCCTTTGGGCGAGCGGATTTCGGGGGTGTGGGCGACGCTCACCACTTCGATGGTTTCGGCCTGCTTTTGGCTGATGCCGCCGCCGACTAGTTCCGACAGATCGAGTTTGAGCGCCTGGGTGAGGCCCCAGAGCACGGCGAAGGTCGGGTTGGCCTCGCCGCGTTCGATCTGTGACAGCATGGATTTTGAAACTCCCGAGCGGGCAGCCAGTTGTTCCAGTGTCAGGTGGCGGGCCTTTCGCTCGGCCTGAATGATGGGCCCTAGCTGAGGCGCGGACTCGGTACTCATAGAAATTCCATTGTAACGGATTTCAACATCCAATATATTGGAATTTCCATTATAGCGGAGGATGCGGCGGTGGATAGCGGATTTCTTGATCATGTGACCTCGGTTCTGGCCGAGATCGAAGCGGCGGGCCTGCGCAAGACGGAGCGCGAGATTTCCGGGCCGCAGGGCGGGCGGATTGCTGTCGGCGGGCGCGAGATGCTGAACCTTTGCGCCAACAACTATCTTGGGCTGGCAAACCATCCGGATATTCGTCGCGCGGCGGCAGAGGCGCTGGACAGCCATGGGTTTGGCATGGCTTCGGTGCGCTTCATCTGCGGCACGCAGGATCTGCATCGGGAGCTGGAGCGGCGGATCGCTAGATATCTCGGCAAGGACGACGCTATTCTCTTTGCGGCATGCTTCGATGCAAATGGCGCGCTGTTCGAGACGCTGCTCGGGCCGGAAGATGCCGTTATCTCCGACTCGCTCAACCATGCTTCCATCATCGATGGCGTGCGGCTGAGCAAGGCGAAGCGCTATCGCTATGACACGTCGGACATGGATGCGCTCGAAACCCAGCTCAAGCAGGCTGAGGCCGATGGTTGCAGGTTCAAGCTCATCATTACCGATGGCGTGTTTTCGATGGATGGGCATGTCGCCAAGCTTAGGGAAATCTGCGCGCTGGCCGAACGGTTTGGGGCGCTTGTGGCCGTGGATGATTGCCATGCCACGGGGCACCTGGGCGAAAAGGGCAGGGGCACGCCGGCGCTGACCGGCGCGGGGAGCGGTGTCGATATTGTTACGGGTACGCTGGGTAAGACGCTGGGCGGCTCGATGGGTGGGTTCATCGCGGCGGCGCAGCCGATCATCGATCTCTTGCGGCAGCGGGCGCGGCCCTATCTCTTTTCCAATAGCCTGGCGCCGGCCGTGGCCGCCGGGTCGCTGAAGGCGATTGATATTGCCGAGGATGCGGATGACCTGCGGGCCAAGCTTGCGGGGCACGCGGCAAAATTCCGCAAGGGGCTGAGCGAGGCGGGCTTTTCGCTGATCGATGGGCAGACGCCGATCATTCCGGTGATGCTGGGTGATGCAGTGCTGGCGCAGCGCATGGCCAAGGAACTGGATGCTCGGGGCGTTTATGTCGCCGGGTTCTTTTATCCGGTGGTGCCGCAGGGCAAGGCGCGTATTCGCACGCAGATGTCGGCGGCGCTGACCGATGAGGATGTGGATTTTGCAATTGCGGCTTTTGGCGACGCCGGCCGCGCGCTGGGGGTGATTTGATGAAAGCGCTGGTCAAGGCAAAGCCGGAACGCGGCATCTGGATGGAAGATCGTCCGGTGCCGGAAATCGGGCCGGATGACGTGCTAATCAAGGTCAAGAAGACCGGCATCTGCGGCACGGACGTCCACATCTACAATTGGGATGAATGGGCGAGCCGCACCGTGCCGGTGTCGATGATCACCGGGCATGAATATGCCGGGGAGATCGTCGCGGTGGGTGGCAATGTGCGCGGGCTCAAGATCGGGCAGCGTGTTTCCGGCGAGGGCCATGTGGTCGGCGGCAATAGTCGCGCGGCGCGGGGCGGGAAGTATCATCTCGATCCCGATACCAAGGGGATTGGTGTCAACCTGCCGGGGGCGTTTGCCGAGTTCGTGCGTATTCCGGCCTTCAACGTCGTGCCGCTGCCGGACAGTGTTGACGACGAAATCGGGGCCATTCTCGATCCGCTGGGCAATGCGGTGCATACGGCGCTGTCGTTCGACATTGTCGGCGAGGATGTTCTTATTACGGGCGCTGGTCCCATCGGGATCATGGCTGGAGCAGTCGCGCGGCATGTTGGGGCGCGGCATGTGGTGATTACCGACATCAGTCCGCAGCGGTTGGAACTGGCGGCGAAGGTCGCCGATGTGGTGCCGGTCAATGTGGCGCAGGAGGATCTGCGCGAGGTCATGAACCGGCTCGGCATGCGCGAGGGTTTTGACGTTGGGCTCGAAATGAGCGGTGCACCCGCGGCGCTCGACCAGATGATCGACCATATGGTGATGGGCGGGAAGATTGCGCTGCTGGGTATTCCGGCGCGGCCGTTTCCGTTTGATCTCGGGAAGATCGTGTTCCGCATGATCACGCTCAAGGGGATTTATGGGCGCGAAATGTTCGAGACCTGGCACAAGATGCTGGCCATGCTTGAAAGCGGGCTGGATGTGCGCCGGGTGATAACCGGGCGTCGTCCTGCGGGCGACTATGCGGCGGCGTTCGAAGAGGCTGCGTCCGGGACGGGCGGCAAGATCGTGCTCGATTGGGAGAACATCGGCTCGTAGGGGGAAGTGTCTTCTTCTGAGTTTGTCAGTACCCCCACCCTCGTTCCCTCCCCACAAGGGGGAGGGAAGGCCGACTGATAGGCCCTGGTTTCGAAGCTCGGCAAAAGGCCATTTATCGCTTATTCACCAAATCAGCCCAGACTCAATATTGCGCTGGGTACTGCGTATGCGCTCCAATATTGATCTATAGGTGCGCCCGTGAATTTTCCGGTTTTTATGAGCCTCTTGTCCGCGACTACTCTTGCCGTCCTTTTGGGTGTGCCGCTCGGTAGAGTATTCATGCGTCGTCGGCGGCGTTGGTAGCGCTCTTCACTTTCCATAGATCGATCTAGGCCAACTGGCGGCCGGCCGCTGCGCACACCGCGACAGTCGCCGCGCCAAATGTAGGAGTCCGTCGTAATCCCGAGTCTGGGACACTGATGGCCCCCCGGAAATCCGGGCTTTTTCGCAATGGCAGTCTGATAATCCCGACATATATCCGTCGAAAAAACCGACATATGTCCGTTGGCATTCCGAGTCTGGATATCTGCCCAAGACACCGAATCCTGAGTCCCGGGAATAAAAAAAGCCCGGCATGTGCCGGGCTTTAATTACCGATTTGGTGAGGTCAGGGGAAGCGACTTCGCAGATAGAGGTGCACGTTCGGTGGAAAGCCTGCTTCGGAGAAAATGCCGTTTCGTTTGAGTTGGGCCTCCATCATTCTGCCGTTTAACCCGGCTGCTCGAGATAGATCACGCAGACTGACGTACTTCTCTTTGAACGCCCGGTAGACATCGAGATCAACCACGCGCTGCATTTCGTTGCGCATCTTCGGGTAGGGCCGCCACGTGGTGGGCAATTGTTTCCCAAGCATTTGAACCAAACCCGCATGTGGCACACCGAGATCACTCCCTATCTTGGTGATCACCATTCCGTCGATCTCGGGCTTAGCTGTAAGTGCCAGCAACTCAGCCGGATCCACCAGGATAGATGAATACCCCTCTTGCCCCGGGATTTGGCCGATCGTTTTCAGCTTCCCGGCCAGAATGTATTCAACGACATCACCTTGGCTGACTTGAGCCCTTCTTGCGGCGCGATTGATCGGTAGCAGGCCGTCGGCTGGCAGTTCGTTGACGCAACCAGTCAGGCTTCCGACAAAGGCATCCAGGTCGGCCGGATCAAAGACCAAAGCCGTGGCTGCTGTCTCACAAATTGGCTTGATGAGCCCTTTCCCGAGAAGCAGTGGCCAGACCTGCCGCTCGCAGTTGATGTGTTTCATCCCGTCCTTGGCTGTCAAAGCCCGGCCGAGTCGTTCGAGGAGTTGTAGATTCGGTTCGGCAGGAAAAAGCAGATGGTGATGATACTTCGATCCATCATCGTTGATGACACCCAGGGCACTCAACTGGGCACGCAGAACATCCTTATGGATCCCGAATTCGCGTGCAGCTGTGTATACTGAATGGACCTTCCGTTTTTTGACGATACGGCGCATGACCTGATCGCCGGCTCCCACCGGCGTTGTCTCTTCGACATGATCGCGCATGATATCCAGCACCGCCTCGACATCTGGATCGCCGACATGTGTTGCCCACACGTAGATATTGCCGAAATCAGTGTTCGCACCGTCCCGAGCATGCCGATCAGCATCGTCTTGAAGAGTGCTCAGAAGTTCGCGGAAAGCTGGTACACCGTGTTGGAGGACCTCGAAGCCAGACTGACCTGAAAGGCGCAGCTCACCTGGACTGAGGCTCGCGTAAGGCTTGTCGCGGCCAAGACGGATCACGGTGCCGACAATTTCACAGAGCCGAAGAGCTGTGCTGAAGCCGAGCTCGTCCAACCATAAACTGCCTCGCGAATTTAGCCGGCCGTGAACATAGCGCTCGAAGTCGGTCGCGGGACGTCGCTCCAGGGTCGCCGCAATTGATGAAAGTTGCGGCACCAAGGGCAGCACATGGCCAAAGAAGTCATATTGCTGCGGACCAAAGCCGACCCCTACGCTGGCCAGCTCGATGTCGTGATGCACACAGCTATAGACCTGGGACACAAGCCATGCACGGCGGCCGTATATCGCCAGGTGTGGCCGTCTTTTGCCGAGCTTGGTTGCCTCCTCGATGTCTTCCATCAAGCACTGAGGGCAAAACCTGGTCTCCCGGCGAGCGCGAGTGGCCTTGCTCAGCTTTTCGTCGCCGATAAACATGTCCGGGCCACGTCGTAAAATGGAGGCTTCCAGCAGTCGTTCAGGGTCTTCGCCGGAAAGTTCGGCGATCTTCTTGATCGATTCAACATGGCCGCCGGTGAGCTCAAGCAGTGGCGCACCCATGTCATTGCAGAAATCTGTTGTATCAGGCTGGAAATTCAAAGCCGCAAGCTGGCCGACATAGCTGAACATCGTCTGTTCAGGCTGCAGCGGGGCGGAAATACGGAGATGCTTTACCATGGCGTTAGCTCCCGGCGGAGGCGACGTTTTGGGGCGGGTGGAGGAGACGTGATGACCCGGACACGCTGGAGGACAGTGTCGATGCCTGACCAGTCACCGGCGATGAAAGGGTTGTCGTTGTCGGAACATTTGACGATTGCTTCGTAGCTGCTTGCGAAGTGCTTCATCGCGAGCTGATCGGAACGGGTGAGCAAGGCTTCCCGGATCGCTTCAATCACGAGATCGCATGTCCAGCCGAGTTGGCGCGTTCCGGCGTGAACGAGCCGCCCCATCAGGTGTTCAAGAGAGGCATCAATACCGAGCTCGGCCTTGCGAAGGTATTTTGCGATGACGCGTTTCAGGTCGTCTTGGTCAGCTTCTGCCGACAGGTCAGGACAGTCCACATCCAGGAAACGCCGGCGAAGTTCACGGGTCGTGAACATGCCCTCGATCTCCGGCGTCCCGGACAGGATCAGCAGCGGTCGGTGAGCGTGCCCCATCCAGCGTTTGAATGTGAGCTGGAGCAGTTTGAGTGTCTTCTCACCGCCAACGGCCAGATCATGACTTTCGTCGATCCACAGCCCTAAGACACCGAGCTCTTCCGAGAGATTTCGTGCCTCAGACCAGATGTCGGAGAGGGCGGAATCCTTATTGATTCCTCGATTCCCGCGGTCCGTTTTTTGGGGATACATCGTTCGGACGACTGCCAAGCCCAGTGAGCGGTTCGTAACTGGGGAGGGCACCTGGATTGCGAGGAGGTTGCTGGTCTCGGAACCATATTCGTGGATCATCGGGTGGGTCTCGAAAAACTCGCGAAGCATGCGGGACTTGCCGAAGCCGGACGGTGCCTTAACCAGCAAACCGGCCCAGCGCCGTTCGGGTGCACCGGACTCCTTCTCCTCCAAGAGTCGCTCGAATTGTTCGTTGAGAGATGCATCGCGAGACGTATTGATATACATTTTGCGAAGCTCGCTAATCTTGGCCTTCACGGCTGCCAGGTGAGCAACGTTTGAGCCCTGTTCGACCTCGTATTCGTCGTCAACAGGATCCCAGGCATCAAGACTAATATTGCGTACGTTTTCAGCCATTTTTCACTGACCAATTCTTCTTGCCGCCGGGTTTTTTGGCCGCGGGAGTTTCAACAGGGGTGGGGACAGGCGCTGCAAGCAGCAGTGGGTCGGAGTTGTCAGGCGCGATCTCGAAGCCCAGGGCACCGTCGGCGACGTCCATGTCGTCCTCGGCGTGCTGGTACTTTCCGAAGATCTGACGTTCACCTTCTTCAATCATCGCCAAAGTGACTTTGGGTTTGCCGATGTGATCGTCCGGGAGTTCGTCCTCATCCGTCTCCTTGAGGCGCTGCCGAGCCCGTTCCTGAACGTCACGCATGTATTTCTTCGCTGCACGGCGAGCGGCACTTCGCTTTTTGACGTCGTCGTCAGCGATCGACTTCTGGAGTCGGCATGCAGCAAGATATTCCATTGCGCTCTTCCCCCTCATGTCGGAGTCAAGACAAGCTGCCTCATGCCACGCGGTACCAAATTTGACTGATATGAAGCCCAGATCGTCAGGGTCAGCGGCGATTTCGAGTTCGCCGTGACCATGAAGGTAATGGTTATCGACCAGGTCGTTGGTGTAACATTGGCCACAGTGCGTGATGCCGTAGCGAGTGGCCGGACGGGAACGGTGGATTCCGAACGTCACACGCCATCGATTACCATCCGGCAGGTGAGGAACCCCGTGCACAAGAACGAGGCGTTCCCACTCGCCCGCCGGCGTCCGACCATCTAGATCGCGGTGGGGTGAGTTGTGATAGAGGCCGGCGGCGCCAGCAACCATAACGTGGCATAACTCGTCCAGCGTCAGACGGGCCGTATCTTCAGGCATGTACTTTTCGCGATCGATGACGTTCGATCCTGTCCGGTCATCGAACTCGGCATAGATCAAACTGCCAAAGGTGCGAAAAAGTCGCTCGCCGACCCCTCGCTTGGCAGGGTCCGCCGCGGGTGCGTAGACGATTTCTGCTCCGAGATTGCTGATTGCCGTTCGCGTGTATTGGTCAATATTTGACGAACCCTGGTCCATGACGAACACGCGCGAGCCACCATGCTGATGCCAGGTGAGACCATGTCGGACCAAGGACCCAAGATGGTGGGTCTTATCCTGCATAATCATCTTCAGTGTGTAAGTTGTATTATCTCCATTACTGACCTGGTAGATTCTCATTGCAAGAATGCACTTTGTGACGACATCGATCGCGATGCCGATCATCATGCGGGCTTTTTTGACCTCTGACTTTTGCTCGGCCGTCAAAAGTGACCAGACGCCTGTCTCTGCGAACAAATTGAGCAGATCAACTTTGCTCTCGTCGTACTCAATACGGTCCATTGGGCCGAGGCGGTCCGAAGTGCCCCTCACGGCAGGAAACATTCGGATTGCAACATCTAGGCCGTTGCGCCCAACCGCGACCTGGAACGGGTCAAGGCCATCGATAGCCTTCGAAACCGTTTTGCGATCCGGCGCCTGCAAAAGCGCGATTTGGTCTGACGGCTTTATTGCCGTGAGCTGCTGCGCCAATAGTCGCTCGTTGCGCTCGTCGATTGCGTCAACGATATCCCGGAAGGTCGATTGCTTGGTGGCCGAAGGATTGTCGCGGTATTTGACCAGATGAATCGCTACGATGGCAGCAACGTCTGGATCTAGTCGACTACCTGGCCCAGCACGGAAGCGGCCGTCTCTCAGACCTTCAAGGCCATACTTGAGATAAACCCGACGCTTTTCGAGCAACACGCTGCCGCACGGGCGTTTGAAGAGGGAATACTCCGTGCCGCCGAGCCCACCGGATTTGTGAAGCTGTCGTTGGCGCATCTTTTCATCTGCGATAGCACCAAGGCCGTTCTCATCCATCTGCCGTTGCACCTCGACGGGATCGAGCGTGAAGCTGCCGGCAGCATGTTTCGTGATCAGTTCGAGAACTAGGTCCTCGTAGTATTGCATCCGCGTGAATTGTTTGAACGGAATGTCAGATGCGAATGCAACGCCCACTTTCGAGCGTAGCTCGGCCTGCAGCCGATCATGTAAACCCGGCTTGTGCTGAAAGCCGGGTTTACTTTGCAATGCGCGCCATTGATCATGATTGAACATGGCCGTAACGCCAGGTCGAGCGACCTCGCGGAGTTTTTGGCCATTCGCATCGCTGGTTTGAACCGTGTATTCGACACCGTCGATGGTTAGCCCGTCGTGATCGCCTAAGCGCTGCCAAGGTGTCTTAGCCATCGAGGCGCGCCTCCACCAGGGTGTCGATGGCAAAACGGCGCTTCTGGCACTTTACCAAGCGCCCGGCTCGAAAAAGTCGCACTGCGGATCGAAATGCACGGCCCTCAAGACTGGTGATGTCGGCAAGCGTGCGAACGGGAAAGGTTCCCTTGAGACCTTGCATGACTGACAAGACCGCTGCGTCAGCTTCCTCATCCGTGTCGCTGTTGCAGATATGCATGAGTTGAGCATCCTGAAGCTGAATGCGGCTGAAGCTCTTCTCCGTGACGATCTTGATCGGAAAGCCGGCGATTGCAGCAACACGGGCCATGTCACGCCGAAACTTGGTCGGGGAACCGTCGTCGTTCCAAACCTTCTTGTGTGGCTTGCATGCGAATCCGATCTGCCGACCGTCGGAATATGTCGCCAGGAAGTCGAGCGTGTGTTTGCGGGGAGTGCCTTCGATGTCGAGAAATGAGATCGCTGGCGGTTGCTCCCACACGTAATTCACGTTGGGATCCGCCAACAGCATATGGAGGCAACCGCGCTCAAGAAGGGATTCATACGCAATTATTTGGTCGATGCCGCCGAACTTTGCCACGAGGGCACCACGGAAGCTGTTACGGCCCGTAAGCGATATGGGGCGGGTGGCGCGGCTGCGTTCTGGGGGAATGAACGGAGAGGAGGGTGAAAAAGACATGAGTTCTCCTGCTCATGCCGCCCGACCATTGACACCGTGGAGGTTATCAAGGATAGTCGGGCCTGCATGAGGCCTTTCAGTTTCGTGTTGAGACATTCCCCGGTGCTGCCAAGCTTGTTGGGAAATGTCGGTTTTAAAAACGCCTCGGACTCGTCCGGGGCGTTTTTCATTTCTTCAGTTTCTTTGACTACGACTTGTGCCGTCGACGCTGTTGATGATGCTATATTTTACGCATCTGTCCAGCGACTCACCCCATTTTTTTGTCGTTCTTGTCCCCGGAAGTTGAGTCTTTCGAGTCCGCTATTGGCGTTTCTTAATGTTTTACATTAACTGCCTGGCGGGCTGAATGTCGTGCATCAAATGCATGACAATGGCATGTGCCATAGGGGCGCGTCCGTGATGACGTCTTTAAATCCTTAAGCGGATTTTTAAATTGCGAGACGAAACGCAGAGTCGAAAAATTTGATTCGTCTTGTCGAAAAGAAAATTTCGGATTTCAATGGTCTGTTGATCCAAAATGACGTCTTGAATCGTTTTTCGAACGCCAACGCGACTATTTTAAAGTGGTAGTGAACCGCTTTCTAAAATGCAGATTCGCTGGTTCGAATTCTTGTGATTTTTTCTCCTACGAGTGCAAGGGTTGGAATAATCGGCAGACCCTGCACAGATCGACTTTTTAGCAGTTGGCTGAGCGTTGTGCCGGATTGCGCCTTCAATGATTTACAGCTCGCACAGAGCCGGGCTTGTATTCAGAGAGGATATGGAGCACTCGGTCGGCATTCAAACGACGCTCATTCATCAAGGTTTTGACAAGCGCTTCCAAGGCTGGGCGATGCTTTCGCAGTTCAACTTCAACTTCGACAGCCAGGCTTTCTAAATCATCCTCGATTTGCAGTCTAAGCTCAGGATCGATCAGAAGGCTATCCACGGCCTGCTCTGGTGTGCATCGCCACCGAACGCGGGCATCGAGACCGAATGACATCGCAGCCATCGCAAGAAGTGATGTGGCTTGGTGGAGGTCGCTTTGCAGGCCTCCCCCTGATCCAGCCGACGGCTCTCTCATCATCAGCGTCTCCGCGCCTCTTCCACCGAGCAACACCTTGACCTGTTTTATCAGAGATTCCCTAGTCAATGCCGCCGTTCTCAGTGGTCGAAAATGCGTTGAGCCACCACTGCTTCCGCCATCTTGTTCGATGTCGACTGATACCAAAAGTTCAGGGCAATACAGAGCAGCGAGCAGGGCATGTCCGGCCTCGTGACTTGCCACTCGAAACCTTTCCCAATGATCCCGCTCATCAACCGGGACGATCGACGCCCGTAAATCGTCCAGTGTCATGTCGCGTTTGGCTCTCCGCGATATTCGTTTCGCAGATCTAACCTTTTCCATGATCACTGCAGGACTCATGGAGCGTGCAGTGCAGCGATCAACAATTTCGGTCAGATCTTTATCTGCGAGTTGATCGGCAAGATGATGCCTCAAGACACGGAGCGTGCCCAAGGAGTCTGGAAGGCCAAGAAAAACTTCCCTTTCGAAACGGCCCGGACGACGAAGAGCGGGTGAGATCGCATGAAGACGGTTCGTTGCACCGATCACGATTACGCCGCTGCGATCGGAAGTGGCTCCATCGAGAAGAGCGAGGAAATCGTTTACAACCGGAGACCACCATGACGTATTTCGGTCAATCTTATCCAAATCCGGGGTGGCATCCAGCTCATCTAGAAAAATCAGGCATGGCTTCTGTTGACGTGCCTTCTCGAAGAGATCCCTCTGAGCCTTCACGACACTATCAAGGTATCCGGCACTACTTGCAAAAAACTCCGCCATACTTGAGACAATGACGGGAATTCCCAAATACTGTCCAAGACTACGAGCAAATAGCGTTTTGCCAGTTCCCGGCGGGCCGTGAAGGATAATTCCTTTGTCGACCTCTTCGATACCAATTTTCCCTGCCAAGAAATCGGAGAGATCCTGCTTAAGATCCAGTGCCCAGCGTTGTGCCTGTCCGAATTCGATGGCCTCCTCCATATTTGGAAGATTCTCGCCGTTTCGAGCCAAGCTCCGCTTGCCCGCGATTGCTCGCTCGAACCGTCCGTGAATGTCCGAAGCCGAGTTTCCCGGCACGATCAGTCCACAAATCTCATCGAAATCAAGCAGCCCGAGATTCAGCTCGCTGAAGGACCGGGGAAGTCGTCCAATTGCGACCGTGCGAACGACCGCTGCGATCGTGGCCGGAGTGACCGCAATCTGCAGGGTATGATCAACGACGGTGTGGAACATCTTTGGCAGAAAATCCGGCGATGGGCTGATCGCAACCACGCCTTTACCCTGGCCCAATGCACGTGCGATCGCCGAGCCGTGCTCGTCACGCTTCTTGCCATCTACTTTCATGTGAACGCAGAGTTCGCCGCAAATATCCTCCACCGCAGTTGCGATATGCGGTACCCATTCCGAAGACGGAACAAGGACCGCGGTTGCACCCCCGCCACCGCCTGACCAGGCCTTCCTCAAATCCACTGACAGGACATTTTTGAGTGCTTGTTCTGCGACCAAGATTTGGACGCTGACTTCGGCATCGTGCTTACGGTTCGCCGGATACAGGCGCTTCATCATGCGGCGTGGGACTTCGTCTTCGATATTTGCCATTATGCATCCAGTCCGAAAAGTGATGCTGCACCGAGTAGATAGAAGCGCGAGTGGGTTCGGGCCCAGCCCGCTTGGCGATTAATCGCCAGAAGTCCGGATGTGACCACGGTCTTGCCGTCCTCAAGCTCCGGATGCCCGTAGATGACCCCAGTCAAAGCGGGGCGGGCTGCTCTGATCGCTCCCCAGCGCCGCAAAAGCGGAGCCTCGGACATAGACAGTGGGTCGGGAGGATGCCCAGCGGCAAGTTCGGCTAAATCGTAGGCAGCACGAGCCAATTGATCCGCTGTTGCCAGCGGATCATAGCCAAGAAAATCGATACTCATTTCGACCTCAGAGCTCTGGAGTGAGATTGATGATCGAGTGCGGCGTGATGCGCGAATTGAGATCGAGATACAGCGCCCCAGTGGTGACGAGGTGCAATACCGCCGATATCGGATCTCCGTGCTTCACCAAGCCGGCGAGGTCATAGATCGAAGCATCACCGTGCTCGATGAGGTGGCCAAGTATCGACATCCGATCCGTCGGGCTGACGTGGACCTTTGCTGTGCCACTGATGAGCATCGCGTTATCGAGGCGGGGCTGACGGCGGATGAAATTTTCAGGGACCAGGATGACTTGGTATCCGTGCGTAGCGCTCACCAATTTCACATCGTGAAAAACGGACATATCGTCTGATCGCTGCCATAAGCGACCGGGAACGCATATCAGGACCGCACGACGGCTTTTGATGCGAACTTCAAGAGCACAAAAGTCATGGCGTTCAAGCCCGAGCGCTATGCAGAGCTCGGAGACTTCGTCGTGCTCACCAACGAAGTGGATAGAACGGTGGCTCAAGAGCAAAGCTTCTGCGCTACGGCGAAGACGGTCCATGTCGATGCGGTAGCGCTTGCGCCGCTCAAGATCGAGGGTGTCGGCGGGAGTAAAGGGAGTAAAAGCGTTCATGTTTCCTCGCTGTTGAGGAATTGAAGAACGTCACCGGGTGGTGCGAAATGTAGGGTAGGGCGCTAAGCGCCAGGAGGGGCAGGGCCCTCGGTCAGGCGGGTCTAGTCGCTGACGATGGCTTCCCTATACGAAAAATACCCGCATGTCAAGCCACTTTACTCATGGTGGGTAGTTTGCATTTTACGGTTAGCCGTGGTGTTCTTCGCTCGATGTCACCAGAATCGATAACATCGGCGCAAATTCGTGCAGCTCGAGCGATGCTCGGACTGCAACAAGAACAGCTTGCGAAAAAGGCGCGCATCACCCGCAAGACTTTAGCCGGCGCAGAAAATGGCGATGCCCAGCCATTTGACTCGACGCGGCTCAAGATTAAGTTGGCGTTGGAAAAACTCGGTGTTGAGTTTCTTGAGCGAGACGGCGCCCGTGGCATTATGCTCAAGGCGCTTCAGCCTCCTGCAGTGACCAAGGAGTCAGGCCCCACAGGGCCGGGCGAGAGTTGAAGCCAACGATGCACGACCAGGTTCAGTATCACACCTACCGGGTCTTGGTGATGTGAAATCAGGTTTGCGCAATTCTCGACTGAACTGCCCTGACGCTTCACAACATGTTCGATTATTTTCTGCCGCTCACTACGGCTGGGTTTTAACGCCCTCGCCGAGGCCAAGGCTGTCGCCTTGGCGAGCCGCTGCTCGTTGAGGATCGAGTGGGACGGAATAAGTAAAACGCGATGGCCGTTCTGAGCAGCTTCTGCCTTGAGCGCGAGAAGTTTGTTAAAGAGCCTTTTCTTTTTCCAGACCCTGGACGGTGCGCAGATGACGCTGAAGATGCGGTTTCCGCAAAGCACCCGCAACGTGGCGATATCGAATCGACCAAAGCCAAGTTGCTTTGCCGGAATTTCGAGGCACGAGTCTGGACCGCAATTGATTAGAGTGATTTGCGATCGCACGACGATGCCCAGTGCGACCTGCAGTTCAGCATGCTCCCGTTTCCAGCGCAAAGATCGACCCTGCACTGCCTGGTCCGGAAAGCGGATGTTCCGTGGGACTTTCGCTCCACTTTTCGGTTTGATGTCATGCTCAATGTGAGCGCCCGGACTGATCTCGCCAAGCCCATTCGTGTCGCTGACGCCAATCATGCCTGCGCCTATAAAACCGCGGTCCATACTCAACCCAACTTAGTAAACTACCGAGGACGAAAGAATTTTTGTCCAACGGCGGAGGGCATACGGGGGAAGCGTTGGCAGCTCAAGTTCATAAAATACCCATCAAGGGTAAAGGTTAAGTATTTGTTTTTTGGTGCGCTTGGTATTGAATTTGTGGGTTCACCATCCTGGACAGGGGGAAGCCCTACGGATCGGCGATGTTCGTAGTGCGCGAAAACTTCTGCAGTTAAGGTTCGATTGGGGCGTAGATGACTTTAGAGCGAAGACGTGTTGATTTCCGCCGAGAAGTGA